>NZ_CP128986.1:1293630-2587260 GCF_032711245.1 Gordonia abscondita | reverse complement strand
CTCGTCCGCGGTCGGCGGATTCGCCGGGTCGATCGTCAACAGATCTTGGACGCGTGCCGCCAGCCCGGACCGGGCCGCCCGCGTACGAAGCAGGTCACGGCATTGTGCCTGCGCGAACGCAGCCGCCTGAGCGTCGCCGCGCGGCAACGGCTCGTCGATGACGTCTCGCGGCAAACGCAGCAACGTCTCGTCACACCCGAACACAGGCCGGGCGTCGAACAGGTCGAGGTACGGCTCGACGTCGTCGGGCTCGCCGAATGCGAACCGGGTCTCGAGCGGGCGGTCCGGGTCGGCGACGAGGTCACGCGCTATCGTCCGTACCGCGGCGAGATCCCGTTCGACGACGAATCGTCGTAACGCCGCGGGAACGTCCGGTGCGGTGAACACCAACTCGAACCGGTCGCCGACGTCACGCGGCTCGATGTTCGAGAACGCGAACGTCAGGTCGTAATAGCGCAGCCCGACCTCTACGGCGCTCCGCAGGGTTGGACTGCTGATGAGTGCGAACCCGAATATCCCGTACGTCGTCAGCTGGTAGCGGGCGCCCGCTCGCACGCCGAGGCCCGTCCGGTCGCCGAGCGCGTCGACCAGGTTGCCGACGACGACAAGTTCCTGCCGGAGCTGAACCTCCGAGTCCGGGCTCGTCACGACGTCGACGTTCAGTCCGGTCCCGGCAAGCGTCTGCTCGTCGGACAATCCGGCGTCTCGGGCGAGGCCCAGTGAGACGAGAACCCCCGCCGACGACCGCGGGATACTCCAATCCATCGTGACCTGCGGTCAGCGCATCACGGCAGGCGTTCCGGAACGCTTGACCTGTCGACGTCTGCCGCCCGTCCACCCGAAGTAACAGACCGTCACGATGGTGAACCAGATGGCGCCGACGACGAGTGCGATTCGGCCGTCCTTGTTGAAGAACAGCAGGATGATGACGAGCAGCAGGAAACCGATGGTGATGATCGAACTGACGAGGCCGCCCGGAACGCGATATCCGGAGTCCGGCAGCACTCCGGCGCGGACTTTGAAGCGGTACACCACCTGGCACAGGACGATCGTCGCCCAGACGACCA
This sequence comes from Gordonia abscondita, assembly GCF_032711245.1. GTDB lineage: Bacteria > Actinomycetota > Actinomycetes > Mycobacteriales > Mycobacteriaceae > Gordonia. The sequence continues at coordinate 2,586,193 of NZ_CP128986.1, read as the reverse complement.
CGATGCCGACCGTCGACACCGACGTGATGTAGGTGAACGCGTGATCCGGGTCGACGACGTTGACGATCACGCCGATCGCCATGACGACGGCGCTGAGCACAATGCCCGAGACTGGGACCTGGCGGCCGGACAAGTTGGCGAGGGCACTCGGCGCGTCGCCGCGCTGCGAGAGCGATCGCACCATGCGCCCGGTCGAGTAGATGCCCGAGTTGCACGACGACAACGCGGCGGTGAGCAGGATGAAGTTGACGATGCCTGCCGCACCCGGGATTCCGATGTATTGGAACACCGCGACGAACGGGCTGGTGCCCTCGTGGAAGTCTTTCCAACTACGGACCGACAGGATGACCAGGAGCGAACCGACGTAGAAGATGCCGATGCGGAACGGCACCGAGTTGATGGCGCGACGGAGCGTGACACGCGGATTCTGCGCCTCACCCGCGGTGACGCCGACGAGCTCGACACCGACGTACGCGAACATGACGATCTGCAAGCTGAGCAGCGCGTTGGTGAAGCCGGTCGCGAAGAAGCCGCCATCGCTCCACAGATTCGTCACCGATGGTCCGACGTCCGGTCCCAGCCCGGAGATCGGGAGCAGTACGCCGATGCCGATGATGATCATGCCAAGGATGGCGGTTACCTTGATCGCCGAGAACCAGAACTCGGCGCGGCCGAACAGTCCGACGGAGATCAGGTTCGCGCCGAACAGCACGATGAGCGCGACGAGCGCCGTCACCCACACCGGGATCGACGGCCACCAGTAGTTGATGTACTTGCCCGCCACGGTGATCTCGGCCATGCAGGTGGTGACCCACACCGCCCAGTACGTCCACCCTTGGCTGAAGCCCATGAATCGACCGAGGAATTCGTCGGCGTACTCGCTGATGCCGCCGGAGATCGGCCGGTAGAGCAGGAGGTCGCCGAGGGATCGCATGACGATGAAGATCGCCAGACCCGCGACGGCGTACGCCAGGATCAGCGCCGGGCCCGCCTTTTCGATCGCGCCGCCCGCACCGTAGAACAGACCGGTGCCGATGGCGCCGCCGATGGCGATCATCTGTACGGTGCCGGACGTGAGGCCTCTCTGATAGCCCTCGTCGACGCTCGTGTCGTCAGCCTTGTCACTCTGCGGTGTAGACGTCACCGGCGTTCCTCTCTAAGTGTGCGTTGTGCAGCGGAGGTGAATCTACCCTCGTCGTGTGTCTCGCTTGTTACCTGGTTCACGTGGAAACCACTAAGCATCACAGGCGGTCGTGCTCCGCCAGTAGGATCGCCACGGTGGGGACCGCTGAGGGCATCGAGTACGCGTCGATATCACCGTGGGAGTGGGGGTGCTGCGGCGAGGTGCCCGTTCCCGGAGCGCGGATCGACGGGATTCTGACCGCGCAACCAGTGTCGGCGCCCGACCGGTTCGTTGTCAGCCAACCGTTCTCGTGGGTCCGCGAACTCGAGCTCCTCCGGTTCGCCGACTATTCGGCGCACTGGAATCCCGCCGACGGCGACCCGACGGCGCAACCTATCGGACTCAGCGTTTCGTGGCACGACGACGCAGCGGCGACGTATCCTAGCGTGACCGGGTCGGTGATCCAGACGTACGAGATCACCTACGGCGCGGATGTGCCCGGGGCACCGAGAGATACGACCCCGAAGACGTATCGACGAGTCGATGTTGTCGAACGATACATGGACATGGACCGGGAACCGTATGGTCTGCTGGTCGGTTTCGTTCCGGATTCGTGCACTGAGCCGACTACCGCAGAGATTGCCAACTATCAGGCGAAGATCGAACGGGCGTCCCGCGCAATCAGCCTCAACGGGCCCGCGACCGCTTTCGGCGACGTCGTCCCGGCCCGCGGTGATGTCTTGCGCATCGACCTCGCCGACCCTCGGGTCGGGCTCTCGCGCAATCGGTTCGGTGTCGCCGGTGTCGTCAGCGGTGTGATCGAACAGGTGGGCATGTTCATTCCTGATGCGAGCGGGCTGTGGTCTATCGTCGCGTCTGTGCCGGCTGGTACTCCAGCGGACACGCTCGACCGGGAACTGTTCGTCACGCTCGTCGTCGATCGTGCTCCGCTCTCACGATGAACGGGCCAGCGACCGCATTCGTTCGACGAGGACGTCGAGCCAGCCACCAACATTGCGGCGGGCGTCCACCGTGTCGGGGTATCGGCATCGCAGATGCAGTCCAGCGTCGTCGAGGATGAACCACAGCATGACGCCATCGGTGCGGATGACCGCGCCGACGTACTGCGCGTCGATCGTCCGCGAGTCGATCTGTACTGGGAGGCGCCGGAGGTCGAGCCACGAGATCGCGAACATGCCCGCTCTCTCCGGCATGTCGCCGCCCCACGCGTCCAGGACGTCGCGCAGCGGCCACGAACCGAGTCGCACCGCTTCGCGTACGGCGTCGGCGCTCGCCGTCGGATCGGGATCGGCCGATTCCAGCACCGAGTTCGTGATGAACCAGCCGACCGACTCGTGCCAGGTGTCTTCGTATCTGCTGTGCACCGGGAACACCGCGCGCAGCGGTGCGTCCGCGAGGTCACGGGTCACCGAGGTCATCACCGACACCGCGAGCGATAACGTCGACACCCCGTCGGCGCGGGCTTGCGCGGAGAACTTCGCACTGTCGTCGACGTCGAACACGTCACGCACCTCGACACGCTCGGGCTGAGGTTCGGCGGGCCCCAACGCCAGCGGGAAGCACGGCATCACGCCGCCGCCTGCCGTCAGGATCTCGTCCCACCGGCGGTGAACGTCGGCCGGGGCTGTCGGACGCGCCGCGAGCACACGTGTGTGGTCGACAAACGCCGCGGCTGTTGGCAGCGACGGGAAACCGCCCGCCGATATCCCGGCGAGCAGATCCCTGGCGACGACGAGCATCGACCACATGTCCACGTGCGAATGGTCGGCCGCGACGACGATCGTCGACGACGTCGCCGTCTCCAACACACACAGACGATGCGAAGGTGACGCGTGCGGCGAGCACGCGACGTCGAGGACGCCACGGAGAGCTTCGTTGACCGCCTGGCCCGGCCCGATCGGATGCTCGACCCAGCCGCCCGGACTGATGTCGACTTCGAACAGTCGTGGTCCGTCGTCACCGGGGGTGAACACCGTTCGCAGCGTGTCGTGCCGTTGGATCACGGCGAGCCACGCCGACGCGAGAACGTCGCGATCCACCGGCTGGTCGAGCCGGAACGAGAGCGCCATCCACGACCCGGGTCGATCCCCCGCACCGACGTGCCGCCGCTGGTCGAACGAGACCGGTTGCTCGGTGCCAAGGTCACCGACATGCACGTCGTACCCCCACAGCCTGCCGAAAGGGAGTCGCAGGTGGCCGACGTTGGTGAGACGCATGCCGGTGTACGCTACGCCTCATCCAGACCGCCGCAACTCCAGGAGAGACCGTGCTCGCGTTCGATGTTCCCGGAGCCCGAATCGCCACCGAGTTCAGCGACGAAGGCGGACAGCCCGTCGTCCAACTCCACGGTCTGACGTCGAGCCGCTCGCGCGACCGCGTGCTCGGCATGGACCTCGGCCGGGGCCTCTCCGGCACACGTCTACTGCGGTACGACGCGCGCGGCCACGGCGAGTCGACCGGCGCGATGGTGCCCGATGACTATCGGTGGACCAATCTCGCCGACGACCTCCTGCGACTCCTCGACCACTGGTTCCCCGGCGAGCGCGTCCACGGTGTCGGTCCGTCGATGGGCGCCGGAACGCTGTTGCATGCGGCCGTCCGCGAACCCGAGAGGTTTTCGAGTCTCACTCTGATGGTCCCCGCGACGGCATGGGGCACCCGCAGCGCCAAAGCCGAGGAGTATCGGCGGTCGGCCGACATCGTCGAACAGAAGGGGCTGAGTGCATTCGTCGCGTCGGGAGCCGACAGTCCACGTCCTCCAGCGTCAGCGGACGCACCTCCGACCCTGCCCGCCGTCGCCGAATCGCTGCTGCCCTCAGTGCTGCGCGGCGCCGCGCTCAGCGACCTGCCATCGCTCGATGACATCACCGCGATCGCCGTGCCCACGACGATCCTCGCCTGGATCGACGACCCCGCGCACCCCCTGTCGACGGCGCAGACACTCGTCGACACGCTGCCTAACGCATCGCTGACCGTCGCTCGAACCCCCGACGACCTGGCGCAGTGGCCGACACTTCTGCACGATTCACTGGCCTGAGGCGCGCTTCACGAGCAAGCACCCGTTCGCGGCGGTACCGACGCATGCCGCGCCCGCGCCGCAGGCAAATCGAGTCGGCGAGTCGAACTCTGATAATCGAACATAGTTGCCCATCTATTGTTAGATAGACAACAGTTGGATAGAATGGACCTAGCAGTCCACACGAACTCAGACAGGAGGACCGACATGACCACCGCCGACACGTTCGCCCTCCCCGAGTCGCCACTCGAGCTCGCCCGACTGGCCGACGCAGTCGCCGTCGCGCTCGCCGGAGCGAACCTCACTCCGCTCACCGACTCCGAGATCGTGGACACCGTCACTACGCTCGAACGCACGCACCGCCGAAACGATGGCGTCGACGCCAAGCTGTACGTGGAGGTCTCCGACCGCAAGGCGTTCATCAAGGTCGGCTGCACCAACCAGAACCAGTTCTACGACGGCGTCCTGCGGCTCGGTGCCGCGGCCGGTAAACGTCGGCGTCTCGCCGCCGCCTCGATCGGCGCGTTCCATAGCCTTCACGGCGAGCCGCTTGAGCCGGTACTCCCGGCCACCGCCGACGCGGTCGCCGCGGGCGAGATCGGTGTCGACCATGTACTCGTCGTGGCCGACACGATGAAGAAGATCCCCGCCAGCATCCCTGTCGACCTCACCGTCGATGCGGAAGCTCAGCTCGCCGAAGTCGCCACCTCGCTCACCCCGCGCGACCTCACCATCGCGGGCAACGCCCTCCTCGAACGCCTCGACCCAGACGGGGCGCTCACCGACGAACACGATCGTCAACGCCAACGCAGCCTCACCCTCGGCGCGCAGGACCGTCGCCTGATGTCCACACTCACCGGAACCCTCACCCCGCAGGCGCGCGCCAAGGTCGATGCACTGCTGATCCAGTGGGCCGCCCCGGGGATGAACAATCCCGACGACCCCGAGTCCCCTCGCGGCCCGGCGAGCGCCAAAGGCCTCGACCCCGAAGCGGTCGGCGCGGCGGCAGCACGAGACTTCCGCTCCACCGAGCAGCGCAACCACGACGCGCTCGACGCTCTCCTCACCGCGCAGATCAGCGACGGTGCGCTCGGCCGGCCGTCCAACTTGCCCGCCCACCTCGTAGTGACCGCCGACCTGAAAGACCTCGAAGCCCGTGCCGGCGTCGCCCTCACCGCGACCGGCACGCGACTGCCGGTCGCTGACCTCGTCGACCTCGCCGCCGACGCGACTCCGTGGCTCGAAGTGTTCGCCGACGCGACGTCGCAGATCCTCTACCTCGGACGCGGGAAGCGACTCGCGTCACTGTCCCAACGACTCGCACTGTTCGGTCGCGACCGGGGTTGCACAGCTCCCGCCTGCAGTACCCCGTTCGTCCGGACCCAAGCCCACCACATGCCGGACTGGCAGCACGGCGGCCCCACCGACGTCGACCATCTCGGTGCCGCGTGCGGCGGCCACAACCGCAGCGTCCGGAGCGAGCCCGGCGGTTGGGAGACTGTGATCATCACCCACGGCCCCCATCAAGGCCGCGTAGGCTGGCGCCGCACCGGATCCGGTGATCCCTGGCAGGTGAACCACTCCGCTCACCCAGACAAACTCCTCCGGCAAGAACCCGGCCCCACGGCGCCACCTGGACGCGAACCGCCTCGCCCTTCTCACGTCCGCGAGATCCGATCCCACGGATCACGCATCGAACGCTGGCTCAGTTGTCGAATGCCCGCCCGACCCGAAGCCGCTGAACCCGGTGTCCAACTCGTAGTACACCCGGTCGATACCCTCGACGCATGAGCTTCACAGGCTTCCCCGAAGCGGCCCTCGACTTCTACGACGACCTCGAGATCGACAACAGCAAAGCCTTCTGGGACGCGCACCGCGACGTCTACCGTGATGCCGTCGCCGCGCCGATGGCCGCCCTCGCCGCCGAGTTGGCCGACGAGTTCGGCGACGCGAAGATCTTCCGCCCGTACCGCGACGTGCGGTTCTCGAAAGACAAGACGCCGTATAAGACCCACCAGGGAGCATTCGTCGCCGTCGCGCCTGCGACCGGCTACTACGTCCAGATCGGCGCCCCCGGCGTGCGTGTCGGGGCAGGCTTCTATCACGCCGAACCTGAACGCCTAGCCTTCCTGCGCCGCGCCATCGACGACGATCTACACGGTGCCGAACTCGAGAAACTCGTGGACGGACTGCAGCGACGAGGGTGGGACATCGACGGCGACCAACTCAAGACCGCGCCCCGCGGGTGGGCAATAGACCACCCGCGGATCGAACTCCTCCGACACCGGTCGTTGATCGTCAACCGCGACTACGGGTTCGAGGGAATCATCCACACTTCGGATCTCGTCGACGAAATCCGCACCCACTGGCGACAAACGCGACCGCTGCTCGACTGGCTCGTCCAGCACGGCGGATGAGTATGCTCATCGCGCTCGCTGCGGGCCGACGACACTGGGTCGGGCGCCGCGCCGAACGGGACAGCCTTGGCCACCGGTCGGACCGCGAACGCCAATGCGCCGTTGTCGACTGGCGCGATGTCGTCGCCATCGCTTGTGGCGACTGGCACTCGGTCGGACTTCTCGCCGACGGAACCGCCGTCGCGGCAGGCGGCGGCCCTGCATGTGACGTGTCCGACTGGCGAGATGTCACCAACGTCGCAGCGGGCAGCCATCACACGCTCGCACTGCTCGACGATCGATCGGTCGCCACCTGCGGCGACTTCTGACCCTGGCTATCGCCGCCGACGACTGCCTACCGGGCTCACTGTCGCCGCACAGTCATCCGGCCGCCGAACCTCGGCGCGAACGCGACACCACGCGAATGCACTCCCTCGGCCCTCGCGGTCGACGGCTCGATGCGGAACTCACGCAGCACCGTCCGTACCACCACGTCCATCTCCATAGTCGCGAACGCCGCACCGATACACCGTCGCGTACCGCCACCGAACGGCAGCCAGGCAGCCGACGGAGTGTTCCCGACGAAACGGTACGGATCGAACCGCTCCGGGTCGCGGAACTCTTCGCTGTCGTCGTGCAGCAACGAGATCGCGACCATGGCGTTGTGTCCGCTCGGAATCCGCCACGGTCCAATCTCCAAGTCGTCAGTGACGACATGCCGTCCCGCGAAGTCGATCACCGGACGGGACCGCTGTGTTTCCAGAATCACCGCGTGACGGAGTTCGTCGCCGTCACCTTGGGCTTCGACCGCCAGCGCGTCGAGGATCGCCGGATGGCGTTGGACCCGTTCGAACAGCCACGCGAGAGTCGTCGCCGTCGTCTCATGGCCAGCGGCGAGGAGCGTAAGCAACTCGTCCGCGATCTCGTCGTCCGTCATCACGCTGCCGTCGTCGTAGCTGCTCTGCAACATCAGCGCGAGAATGTCGTCTCGGTCGGCGAGTTCCGGGTCGCGACGCGCCTCACCGATGACCCGGAGGATCGTCTCCTGATACCGCGCACGGCGGTGACGCAGGTGCACGTTCGGGTCTACGCGGCTCAACACACGAGGCAGCTGCGGGATCGTAGCCGAACGCGATCCGGCCGCGACGAGACTCGGCAATTGCGCGCGCAGATCATCGAAGTCGTCGCCGTCGGCGCCGAAGACCGCCCGCAAGATCACGTTGAGCGTGATCCGCATCATCGGCTCCATCGTCGCGAACCGTTTCCCGGCCGTCCACGTCGCGGTCTCGCGGCCGGTCTCCTCTTCGACGATCTGCTCATAAGCGCGGATTCGCTTGCCGTGCAACGGCGGAGTCAACAGTTTCCGCCGACGACGATGGTCGGTGCCTTCGATCGCGAAGATCGACCCCGAGCCGAGAACACGACCAAGATTCGGCTGGACGTTGATCGTCTTGGCGCCGGAGGTGAACAACTGCTTGGCCATCGCCGGATCGGCGATCACGACGATCTTCCCGAAGACCGGAACCTCAAGCTCGAACACGGATCCATACCGGGCACGACAGGCGCGGAGGACACCACGACGGGCACCGAGGAATCCAACCCCCTGCACCCAGGTCGGCAACGGAACCTTCGGCGGCATCGCCGAGGTCGACGACTTCTCGGACAGGTCAGTGGTCATCAGACACTCCGCTCAGGTGGTACGTCAACGTACCAACGAACGGTACGCTGACGTACCACCAACGACAAGGGCCTATCCTGGATCCGTGGCCTATCAGCGCGAGGGACGTTTGACCAGCACGACCGAGCCCATCGCAGTCCCCGACTCGGCGGCTCGGTCACGTCTGATGTCCGCGATGAGCACGTGTGTCGCCGATGTCGGTTACCGCGCGACAACCGTCGCCGACGTCGTTCGTGTCGCACGCATGTCTCGGCGGTCTTTCTATGAGCATTTCACCGATAAGGCGGCCTGTTTCGTCGCCGTCCTACACGCCGCGAACAACCAGATCATCGGAGCGGTCGCCGCCGCCGTCGACGGATCATCTCCGCTGGCAGTTCAGGTGCGGCAGGCGGTCGCCGCGTATGTCGACGTGAACGATGCGCACCCTGAACTCACCTTGAGTTGGATCCGCGAGCTCCCCGCGCTGGACGAGCCCGCACAAGAGCTCAAAGCAGCAGCGATGGACGCGTGGATCTCCCTCTTCGTCGATATGACGTCCACACCGCTCGTGGCCGCTGAAGGAGTCGCACCGGTGTCACGCCCGACCGCGATCATGATTTGGGGCGGCATCCGAGAGCTGACGGCGAATTCGGTGGAGACCGGCACCCCGTTGTCAGCGATCATCGAGCCTGCGACCCGCGCATGCGTCGCGATGCTCGACGGCCCACCCACGATCTTCTGAGACTCCAGCCGAGGATGCGAGGAACCGTTCGACTTCGCGCCTAGTCCGCAGCCTGTGGAACGTGAGATGCGCACACTCTGGGTCGGTCATCGCCGCCGCGTAACGCCCCCTGGTCCGCGTGAACGACGTCCACGCCCACCACAGGATCGATTCCTCCCGCCGCCACACCAGCAGGGCGCGCCAGCTCTCACGATTGCCGTTCCACAGTTCAGTTCGGGTGACGACGCGGCGGACAGTGCGGGTCAGCGACTGCCACATGACGAGACGGCGCGGCGGATCGACCCAGACGACCGTGTCGGCCCGCTCCCACACCAGACGGCCGATTTTGCTCTGATAGTTGCCATCGATAACCCATGAGGGCGCGGCCGTCACCGGCCGGACAGCGGCTGCCATCTCATCTGCGGACGCCGCCGTCCAGTTCGGTCCCCAGTGCGTCTGGTCCAACTCGACGAAGGGAACGTCGAGTTCCGCGGCGAGGCGACGTGCGAGAGTCGTCTTCCCCGAACCCGAACACCCCACTACTGAGACACGTTCCACTCGCCTACCGTACGTCGAGCGTCGCGACGCCCGGCGTCATCGGGAGTCGGGCGTCGAGGATGAGCACCACTCGACCCCGGCCGGAGCGAACGACAGCTTCGGGCGGATGCCCGTTCAGCCCGTGCGACGTCCGCGCCGCGCCGGTACGGCCGGTCGACAGGTTCGCCCACCGCAGCGGCGTGTTCAACAGGCAACCCCAATTGTCGCGCTGAGTTCCGGTGACCGTGATGACTCCTGGGCCCGTCCGCTCGATTCCGCAGCGGAACGCCGGAACATCAAAACTGCCGTTCGGGTTGCCGTACAACGCCGGATTGATCTGAAACGGGACGATCGGCGCCGCTTGCGCGACACCCGGTACAGCGATCAACGCGCCACACAAAACCGCGCCTACCGCTCCTGCTCGAATGATCTTCATGACTGCGCCCCTCAGCTAACGCGCCCGGTCCGACCCGGTTCCAGCGTACGACGGCGCGGGGAGATTCGGTCTCGACTCCGCTCGATCAGCGGGAGGCGATGAGAGCGGCGACTTCGGCGACCGTGTAGGGCGGCTGGTCGTCGTGGCCGCGGTACGCGACGAACCCAGGCTGGAACGGCGGATAGCTCCCGATGAATCCGCCTGCCGCACTGAAGATCTCGCCCGTGATGTCGGCGGCGAGGTCGCTCGCGAGGTATGCGTACAGCGGGGCGACGTATTCGGCGGGTGCGGGATCGAGCGCGATGTCGCGCAGCGCCTCGTCGAGCAGCCCGCGTTTGTACAGATCGTCTATGTGGGCCCGATAGTCGTCGCCCGACGACAATCGGGTCTTCCCGCCGGGGCACACCACGTTCACTCGGACACCGCTCGGCCTCAGTTCGGCGGCCAGCGCCATGGCCAGACTGTTCACGCCGCCCTTGCCTGCCGGGTAGCCGATGCCGCCGAACATGCCCGACGACGCCGCCGACCCGGTGAGTACCACGGTGCCCGACCCTTGGGAGTGGAGTCGGGGCGCTGCCGCTCGGACCAGCTCGAACGAACTGACGAGATGGGCGTCCAGCTGCGCGAGGAACTCGTGCCTCGTCGTCGTCAGGATCGAGGAGCCGACCGGTTCCGCGGTGCCAGCACAGTTGATCACGATGTCGACTCCGCCGAACTCGACGACGGCGGCGTCGACCATCGCCTGCGCGACGGCCTGGTCTGCGGCACTCCCCGCCACCGGGACGGCTGCACCACCCGCTGCCGACAGTTCGTCTGCGGCATTCTGTGCGACGCTTTCGTCCCGACCATTGACGATCACCGAAACACCCTCGGCCACCAAGGCTTTCGCCACAGCTAGACCGATTCCACGGCTCGAACCCGCAATGACGGCCCGCTTGCCGCGCAGCACCGAATCGGTCGGCGTCACCACATCGGCACGGGCGTCTGCCCGATCGGGTACCAACCGGGAAGCAGCCCGTCGGCATTGAGGACACGGTCGATCCGCCCCTGTAGGCCTGCGGTAATCACACCGTCGGTGAGCATCTCGGCGAACAGCGCGGTGACGTTGCCGTAGTCGAAGAAGTCACGCTGCCAGCTCCATGTGAAGTCGCCCGCGTACTTGAACCAGCTGCCCTGCACCCCATTGAGCGCGTAGTGGGTGCCGTCGGCGCGGGTGGCCTCATTGATCTGCTTCCACAAGCCGATCATGTCGCCGGTCTGCTCGTCGACCACCCACGATTGGTACGGGTACGTCCAACCGTCGAGTCCGTCCATCTCGAAGCCGATGGCGATGTCGCGGATCTCGTCACGCCCCACCGCCATGAAGTCGTTCTTGGGTCCATAGTTCCATCCGTAGGTCGCGTCCTCGGTGTAGAAGTCAGCGAGTGGACGCCAGTCACCGGCCTTCTCCACGTCGATGTTGGCCTGCAGCCAACGCTCCTTCATCTCATCGAGTTCAGCGCGATCGAATGCCATGTCGGCGACCAACTTCCTGTGAGTACTGGACATCTGACCCGACGCTACATTAGGTTCATACGCAAGTCCAGACAGTTGTCCAGAAGGAGAGTCAGGCGTGCCCCTCAAGCCAGAAAGCAGTTCTGAACTGTTGATCGACGGAGAATTGGTACCCGGTTCCGCCGGCAGGTTCGACGTCGTCAACCCGGCGACCGAAGAGGTGATCGGGCAGGCCGCGGACGGCAGCGAGGCCGACATGAACGCCGCCATCGCGGCCGCGCGCACCGCTTTCGACACGACGACGTGGTCGCGTGATCCCGCCTTCCGCGCCGCGTGTCTCCGCCAGCTGCGCGATGCCCTCCTCGGCCACGTCGACGAGCTCCGCGAGATCACGATCGCCGAAGTCGGCGCCCCCAAGTTCCTGACGTCGGGGCCACAACTCGAAGGCCCGATCAGCGACCTCGGCTATTTCGCCGACCTCGCTGAGAGCTTCGAGTGGGAGACCGACCTAGGCCGCGCGGAACCGATGGGCATCGCCAACGACCGACGCCTGCGCCGCGAAGCAGCAGGTGTCGTCGGCGCAATCACACCGTGGAATTTCCCGCACCAGATCAACTTCGCCAAGATCGGCCCCGCCCTAGCGGCCGGCTGCACCGTCGTCCTCAAGCCCGCCCCCGACACCCCGTGGTGTGCTGCGCTCGTCGGCAAGGTCGCCGCCGAGGAGACCGACATTCCGCCAGGGGTATTCAACGTGGTCACGTCGAGCGATCACCGAGTGGGCGCTCTCCTGTCGACCGACCCGCGCGTGGACATCGTCTCCTTCACCGGATCCACCGCGACCGGACGCAAGGTGATGGCCGCCGCGTCGGAGACCCTCAAGCGCGTCTTCCTCGAACTCGGCGGCAAGTCGGCGTTTATCGTCCTCGACGACGCCGACCTCGCGACGGCCTGTTCGATGGCCGCGTTCAACATCGTCACTCACGCGGGTCAGGGCTGCGCGATCACCACGCGACTGCTCGTCCCCCGCGACAAGTACGACGACGCGATCAACCTGGTCCGCGACTCGATGGCCGGCCTGCAGCCCGGCGACCCCAGCAAGGGTGGAACCATCTGCGGACCGTTGATCTCCGCCGTCCAGCGCGACCGCGTCCTCGGCTACATCGAACTGGCTAAGAGCGAGGGCGGCGTCATCGAGACCGGCGGTGGCCGACCGGCCGACCGGGAGAAGGGCTTCTACGTCGAACCAACGCTCATCTCCGGTCTCGACAATTCTGCGCGCGTCGCCCAGGAGGAGATCTTCGGCCCCGTCCTGGTGATTTTGGCCCACGACGGAGACGACGACGCGATCGCCATCGCCAACGACTCCCCGTACGGCCTGTCCGGCGCGGTGTGGGGAACCGACCCCGCCCGGATCAAAAAGGTCGTCGACGGTGTCCGCACCGGAACGATGGGCGTCAACGGCGGAATCTGGTATTCGGCGGACGTCCCGTTCGGTGGCTACAAACAGTCCGGCATCGGCCGCGAGATGGGCGTCGCCGGATTCGAGGAGTACCTGGAGACCAAGGCCGTCGCAACCCCCGCCTGACACCACACCACTACAGAGGGAACCCCATGAACACCAAGCGTTTTGAAGGAAAGACCGCAATCGTGACCGGCGCCGCAGGCGGCATCGGCGAAGTGTATGCCCGCCGTCTCGCTGCCGAGGGATGTCACGTCGTCGTCGCCGACCTCAACGACGAGGCAGGACAGGTCGTCGCGTCGGACATCGACGGGCTTTACGTCCACACCGACGTCGCCGACCCGGAGTCCGCCCGGGCGCTCGCCGACGCGACGATCGAGAAGTACGGCCAGATCGACTACCTCGTCAACAACGCTGCAATCTACGGCGGCATGAAGCTCGACTTCCTGATCACCGTCCCGTGGGACTACTACAAGAAGTTCATGAGCGTGAACTTCGACGGCGCACTCAACGTGACGCGCGCCGTTTACGGCAGGATGAAGCCGGGCAGCGCGATCATCAACCAGTCGTCGACCGCCGCCTGGCTGTACAGCGGGTTCTACGGCGTCGCCAAGGCTGGCGTCAACAGTCTCACCCAGCAGTTGGCCACCGAGCTCGGCGGCTCCGGCATCCGGATCAACGCCATCGCGCCCGGCCCCACGGACACGGAGGCGACGAAGACCACGACGCCCGGCAACATGGTCGCCGAGATGGTCGACAAGCTGCCCCTCTCGCGGATGGGCACCCCGGACGATATGGCGGGGATGCTGCTGTTCTTACTCTCGGACGAGGCGGCGTGGATCACCGGGCAGATCTTCAACGTCGACGGCGGACAGATCATCCGGTGATGAGCGAGATCGACGCGACCACGCCGGAGCCGATCGGGTTCATCGGCCTCGGCAACATGGGCGCCCCCATCGCCGAACGCCTCGCCGCCTGGCCTGGCGGACTGATCGTCAGCGATGTCCGTCCCGATGTCACGGTCGACGGCGCGATACGCGCCGCGTCGCCCGCCGAGATCGCGGCCGCCGCGACCGTCATCGGAATCACCGTCCTCAATGACGAGCAGGTTCGCACTGTCGTCACCGGGCCCGACGGCATTCTGGAGACCGCGCGCCCCGGCACGGTGGTCGTCATCCATTCGACTATCGGCCCGCAGACCGCCGTCGACCTCGAAGCGGTGTGCGCGGCCAAGGGTGTCGCAGTGCTCGACGCACCCGTCTCCGGTGGCGCGCAGGGCGCGAAGGAGGGCAGGCTGGCGATCATGGTCGGCGGCGACCGCGACGCCTATCTGCGCATCAAAGCGCCGTACGCGGCGGTGTCCGACATGCTGATCCATGCAGGCCCGGTCGGGTCGGGAACCACGATGAAGCTGGCCCGCAACCTACTGCATTTCATCTCGTTCACCGCGACGACGGAGGCGTCCCGGCTGGCCGAGGCCGCAGGTATCGATTTGGTGAAGCTCGGCAAGGTGGTCCGCCACACCGATGCGATCACCGGTGGTGCGGGCGCGATCATGCTGCGCGACACGGCCGCACCCATTGCGCGCGACGACTTCTGGTACGACGTGTTCGACCACGTACGCGGACTCGGCGAGAAGGATCTCGGGCTCGCTCTCGATTTGGGCGCCGAACTCGGCGTCGACCTGCCTCTCACCGCACTGGCACTGGAACGATTCGCCGATGGACTCGGCGTGGGAAAGGACGACAAGTGAGCACTCCGGAGACCGCAGGCCAAAAGGCCTCCCCGCAGCGACAGAAGGGGCTGGACATGATGTCCAAGGTGTACGGCTGGGAGATGAAGGACGGCCCGGGCGACTTCTTCGCCCACACCGCGGACCAGGTGTTCGGCGAGGTGTGGGCCCGTGAGGGACTCAGCATCCGCGACCGTCGCCTACTACTGCTGGGTGCACTCGCCGCAACCGGACAGATCGATGTCGCCGAGATCCAGGCGGGCGCGGCCCTCGGCAACGGCGAACTCGACGGAGACGAACTCCTCGAGATCGCCCTGTTCCTCTGTTACTACATCGGGTGGCCGCGGGGTTCGGCGCTCAACATGATGTTCGGCGGGGTCATCGACAAACATGCGCGGGCGCAACGCGCCACGGATTGAGTGTCGAACGGTCTGACGGCGAGGCGAACGAACATAGGCGGACGACATAGGAGAGAGTGGATGCGCGTCCTGGTGACGGGTGCGACGGGATTCGTCGCCGGTTGGATCGCGAAGACGGTGCACGACCACGGCCACGAGGTCCGGCTCCTCGCGCGCAGCCCGGGGAAGGTCGCCGACGCAGTGCCGTTCCTCGGCTTCGAGCCGGACGTCGTCGTCGGCGATATTGGCGATCGCGTCGCCGTCCGGCGGGCCCTCACCGGGTGCGACGCGGTGATTCACGCCGCCGCCGAAGTCGCGCTCCACACGGTACCGGCCGACGACTTGGTTCGACGCAACGTCGACGCCTGTCGAAACGTGCTCGGACAGGCCGTCGACCTGGGCATGGACCCGATCGTCTACGTGTCGAGTTCGGGGGCACTCTGGGACGCGGCGGAACCGGGCCTCGCGCCGGACCTCCCGGTGCGAGGCGGGCCGGACGCGTACGGACAGTCGAAGGCGGCCGGGGAACGGTACGCGCGAGAACTCCAGGACGCCGGACACCCCGTGGTCATCGTCTACCCGACCGCCGTGATGGGGCCGTCCGCGCACGGCCTGTTCGGCGAGGCGGGCGACGCGGTGATCACGTTGAGCAAGACCGGTGTCGTCGGTCGGACGGCCGCACTGACGATCGTGGACGTCCGCGACGTCGCCGAACTGCACGCTCGCGTCCTCGTGGCAGGCCGGGGTCCGCGACGATACGTTGCCGGCGGGCACCGACTCGGCGACACCGACCTGGCTCGATGCTTGAGTGAGGTGACCGGTCGACGCATCCGCCATTGGCCGATCCCGAACTCGGTGCTCGCCTGGGCCGGCCGAGTCGCCGATCGCGTGCCCGCGGTGGTCCCGCGGTCGCTGTCCCAGTTGAGCGAGGCGGCGATCGGCTACCTCGTCCACGCCCCGATCCCCGACAACACGACCGCCGAGGACGATCTGGGCATGGCGTTCCGTCCGGCCGCCGAGACGCTCGCCGCGGTGTGGGGCGAACACCCCTCCGGCAGCCCCCGCTAACCTACGCCCTTCACACTGAGCGGCCTCCGGCGCGAAGGTCAGCTCAGGAAGTTCTCGCGAATCTTGCGCTTGAGGATTTTGCCCGTCGCGTTGCGCGGGAACGGACCGAGGTCGAACACGACGTCGGTCGGCGCCTTGTACGCGGCGAGCGATTGGCGGACCAGGTCGCGGACATCGTCTGCGCTCAGGGTCAGTCCTTCGGCGACGGTGACGGCGGCGACCACTCTCTCGCCCTGCCGCGGGTCGGGCACGCCGAACACCGCGACCTCGGTGAACTGCTCGGACGCCAGCAGCGTGAATTCGACTTCCGCGCAGTAGACGTTCTCGCCACCGGTGATCACGATGTCCTTCTTGCGGTCAACGACATAGATCAGACCTTCGGCGTCGAGGTATCCGAGATCGCCCGTGCGGTACCAGGATCCGTCGAATACAGCGGCTGTCTCGTCGGGCCGGTTCAGATAGCCGGCCATCACTTGGGGCCCGCGCACCTGAAGTTCACCGACGGCGACCGGCTCGGCGAGGACCTCACCCGCCGCGTCTACGACGCGTACCTCCATCACCGGGCTGGCAGGCCCCGAGGTCTCCGGGTGGGTCGACAGGAGGTCGCCGCCCGCGGTGCTGACGCTGGCGGTGGTCTCGGTCATCCCCCACCCGACCGCGCGTGCAGAGTTGGGCAGGACCCGCTCGATCCTGCTCACCAGGTCTGGTGGTGTCGCCTGACCGGCGGGCGAGACGTTGATCAGAGTCCCGACCTTCTCGGCGGGCGGCTCGGCGGCCAACAGGTCGACGATCACCATCGGCGGCCCGGCGAGCATCGACAATTTGTACTCGGCGATGAGTTCGATCGCGACGTCAACAGTCCATCGGGGCATGATCACCGAGAATCCACCTGCGGACATGGTGGTCAGCAACGATGTCAGCCCCGACGTGTGGAACAGCGGGAAGATCAGTAGCGCCGACAATTTCGGCATCAGCCCGCGAAGCGCGTCCGGCTCCATCCCGTACTTGCGCGCGTTGAGGATGATGTTCGATTCCTTGATCAACCGCAGATTCACCACCAGGGTGCAGACGTTCCGATGGGTCAACAGCACGCCTTTGGAGCGCCCTGACGTCCCCGACGTGAACAAAATCCACGACACCGAGTCTGGATCGGGCACCTCGCGTGCGGCGATCGGTTCGCCCGAGACCACGAGTTCGTCGTAGCGGCGGGCTGGCGCCGCAGGCAGTTCGTGGTCCGCGCCGACCACGACCAGGTCGGTCGTCGCGTCTCGCGCGCGAATCTTGGCGGCCCGGTCGCAGTCGGCGATGATTACGACGCACGCGGCGTCGGCTACGGCACCGGCGAGTTCGGCTTCGCTCTCGCGGCCATTGAACAGAACTGCCACGCCGCCGCACCGTCCGATGGCGACGAGCGATACGACGAATTCCGTCCTGTTCTTCATCGCGATGCCGACGCGGTCTCCGTCGGCCACACCGTGATCGCGTACCAACGATCCGGCGAGCACACCGGCCGCGTCGGACACCTGCCGGTAGGTGTATGAGACGCCGTCCTCGACAAACAGTGTGTCGTTGGCGAACCGTCCGACGGCTTGGGCGAACACCTCGTCGAAACTCGTCGGTGTGTCGCGGTAGACGCGCATCGTCTCACCGCCGACCACCGCATCGGTCACCGCGAACGGTCCAGCCGGTGCGGTCAAGTCTGTTTCGGCCGCGCGGAACGCAGACACCGATTCGTTGGCTGTTGTCACGAGTGGGAACCTCCGGGTCGAAATTCAGGCAAACGCGAACTGCATCTTGGTCTAGTGTGACGATGACCGGCATGGCCGGGGCCCTGCAGCGAAGTCGATTCAGCGCCGTCTGGCGACCCGGACGACCGTCTCGCCACTGATCAGTTCGACGAGGCGAGGGTGCGTGTCAGGAAGTGGATCTGATGCTCGCACGCCGCGTCGAAGTACGGCTGTCCGGGGAAGATCCCGAAGTGGTCGCACGGATAGTGACGAACCTGCGCACGCGCTTTGACGCCCGCTTCGGCCGCCGCGTGCGGCGGAGCGCTCCGGTCGAAGTCGGCGATCTGCATGAGCACCGGAGCGGCGACGTCGACGGCATGCTTGTCGGCGCGGTAGCCGCCGATCTCGGTGCCGAGCGCCGCGTCGACTTCGTTGCGCCACGTCGGTCCGGCGATCGCGAGGTAGTCCTCACGGTAGCCCGGCAATGTCAACGCGCCGGGTTCACCGGGATCGCCGACGATCGGCATCATTAGCGGTTCGCGGCCCGCGAGACGACGGGCTTTGCTGCGGTAGCCGCGCACCGTCGACGCGGCCATCGCCGATGCCGGACCGTTCGCCAATGCCAACCGTCCGGCCGCCAGCCCATTGACCAGTGGTGTCATCGAGACGACGGCGGCGATGTCGTCGCGACCCGCGGCAACGGCGAGCACGTGCCCGCCGGACAACGACACGCCCCACAACACGATCCGCTGAGGATCGACGCCGTCGATAGCTCCGGCCGCGGCAATCGCGGCACGGTAGTCGTCGAGTTGGTCGGCGAGCCGGACCGTCTGCCGCAATTGGCCGTCGGACGCCCCGAAGCCGCGATAGTCGA
This sequence comes from Gordonia abscondita, assembly GCF_032711245.1. Lineage (GTDB taxonomy): Bacteria > Actinomycetota > Actinomycetes > Mycobacteriales > Mycobacteriaceae > Gordonia. The sequence continues at coordinate 2,567,534 of NZ_CP128986.1, read as the reverse complement.
AGGTGAGAACGTCTGCTCCCGCGGCGGACAGGCGTTGCGCGAACGGCGCGAGACCGGAGTCCATGGTGCCGCCCAACCCGTGCGCCATGACGATGACGGGTCTGCCGTTCGGCCCGGCGAGAGCGTCGGTGCCCGCCGGGAAATGCCTGGCGGCACAGCGCGTCCCCCCGCTGACGAAGGATGTCGGTGAGTCGCCGGAGTCGCGCACCCCAGGTTCGTCTGTCACCCGCTCGTGCAAGTCGGGTCGTTCGGCTCGTGCGGTGCCCGCGGGCAGTTCTTTGGTCCGCAGGTCGTGCTCGTAGATGAAGTAGTCCACCTGTTGGGTGTGGCGGGGTCGATCGAGCATGTGTCCGGTGTACTTGTGCTGATCGCTCACGATCACCTCGTTCATCACTTCGACCGGCGGCAGCCGGTACCGGCCCGCCGCATACGCACCGAGGAGACGCGTCTGGCATTCGACGAACGGGAACAGAGTGGGAGTCGCCTGTGCGAACCCGACAAACACGAGGTCGTCGAATCCCGGTTTGAACATCCGTTTATACAGGTCGATGCGGTTGTCGGGAGCGCTGATCACATTTTCGTCGAAAAACGGGAACGTGATGTTGTAACCGGTCGCGTAGACGATGACGTCGAAGTCGCTGCTCGTCCCGTCATCGAAGTGGACCCTCTCGCCGTCGAGTCGAGACACGTTGGGTTTCGGAATCACATCGCCCGACCCGAGGCGCAGCGGCAGTTCGACGGATTGTGTCGGATGCGCTTCGAAGAATTTGTGGTTCGGGGTCGGCAGACCGAAGTTCTCTGGACGCCCCGCCGATATCGGCTGGCCCCACTGGGCGACCTTCCGCTGCCACGACAACGGCACGTACGGGCTCGTCTTGTAGTACTTGTCGGCTGGCTGCCCCGCAATGTATTTCGGCACGATCCACGCGCCGGACCGGGTCGACAGCGTCACGTCGTTCTGCAGCGACTTCGACGACAGTTCGACGGCGATGTCGGCGGCACTATTGCCCAGTCCGACGACCAGGATTCGCTTACCGTGCAGGTCGAGGGGTTCCTGCGGGTCGATGTAGTGGTGCGCGTGAATCGATTCGCCGGTGAACTCGCCGGGGAAGTCGGCCATCCGAGCGTCCCAGTGGTGACCGTTGCCGACGACGAGCAGATCGAAGGTCCTCCTCTCGCCCTTCTGCGTCGTCAGTTCCCATCCCCCGCCGTCGAGCCGACGTGCGTGCGTGACGCCGTTCTCGAATTCGATGTTCGCGCGGAGACCGAACGCGTCCGCGTAGTCGTCGAGATACGCCTTGATCTGTGCGTGGTGTGGGAAGTCCGGGTAGTCGTCGGGCATCGGGAAGTCCTTGAACGACAGCCGATGCTTGGACGTGTCGATGTGCAGCGACCGGTAGGCACTGCTCATTCCGTTCGGGTTCCGGAACGCCCAATTGCCTCCGATGCGGTCGGAGACTTCGAAACAGGTGTAGTCAATGCCGTAGTCGGCCAGCATCTTTCCCGCGGTCAAACCGCTGATTCCTGCGCCGATGATCGCTGTCGTGGGTCCGGACGTGCTGTGTTCGGTCATGATCTGCGCCTCGTCCTACTCGATTCCGAGCTTGCCCGCGAGTCTGGTGAGGTATCCGCTCGCCCGTTCCTCGCTGTCGTCTGGCACCCCGTATAGGACGGTCGTCACCCCGAGTTCGCGCCACTTGTCGAGCTTCTCGGCGACCGGTTTGAAGTCGAGGACGACGATCTGCGGATCGCCTTCGCGTCCGGCGTCGGCCCAGGTCCGGTGCAGGAGCAGCACCGACTCCTCGATGTCCTGTTCATTGGGCGTCGTGATCCAGCCGTCGGCACTACGCGCGATCCACTTGAAGTTCTTCTCGTTTCCCGCGGCCCCGACGAGCGTGGGCGGCCCCGGCTGTTGCACCGTCTTCGGCCACGCCCACGACGGACCGAAGTTCACGAACTCCCCCGAGTACTGCGCTTCCTCGTCGGACCACAGCGACCGCATGGCTTCAAGGTATTCGCGCAGCATGGTCCGTCGGCGTTTCGGCGGGACGCCGTGGTCGGCGAGTTCATCGAGGTTCCAACCGAATCCGACGCCGAGGGTCACGCGTCCGCCGGACAGGTGGTCGAGCGTGGCGATGCTCTTCGCGAGGGTGATGGGGTCGGATTGGACGGGCAGTGCGACGGCCGTTCCGAGACGGATCGTCGAGGTCACCGCGGCTGCGGCACTCAACGACACCCACGGGTCGAGGGTGCGCATGTACCGGTCGTCGGGCAGCGAAGAGTCGCCGGTCTGCGGGTGCGCGGCGTCTCGACGGGTGGGAATGTGCCCGTGTTCGGGTACGTAGTACGCCCCGAACCCGGCGTTCTCGATGAGGGGCGCCAAGATCGACGGCGCGAGCCCTCGATCACTCGTGAACTGGACGATCCCGAATTCCATAACTTTCTCCTACGCGCCGACGAACCGTGACGGACGAATGACTAGACACTCGTCCAGCAAGGTGAACTGTAACACGTTCTAGGTTGTCCGACTTGAGCGATCGCCCAGCCCGTCGGCGTGCCGCGAACGCCGCCGAATGCCACGGATGACGCAGATGGCGCCTAAGTATGCTGGACGAGTGTCGAGCCCCACGAGATGGGCGGGCGTCCCTCTCGCGGATCGTCGCGCCGAACGCAGATCGAAACTGATCGAGGCAGCCTTCGACATCTTCGGAACCGGCGGCGAGACCGCGTTGTCCGTCCGATCCGTTTGTCGCGCGTGCGGTTTCAACACCCGGTACTTCTACGAGAGTTTCACTGACACCGACGAGCTACTCGGAGCCGTCTACGACGTGACCGCCCTCGCCCTGGGCGAGGCCATCGAACGAGATCTCGCAGACCTCCCCGACTCCGTCCGTGTCCGGACTCGCGCGGGGATCGTCGCCGTCCTCGATTTCAGTTCGGCCGACCCTCGCCGCGGCCGGGTGCTGTTCACCGAGGCGCAGGCGAATCATGTGCTTGCGCAACGACGGTCGGCGACGCAGGAGGTGCTGCACCAGCTCACGCTCGCCGAGACGCTCACTCACGCCCCCGATCCACTGGTCGGCAGAATCCGGGCCGTCATGTTCACCGGCGCGATGTCGGCGCTCGTCCAACAATGGCTGAGCGGCGATCTCGGCGACGATCTCGACGTCGTCGCTGATCACGCGGTCACCATGCTGAGGAGCTGACCTCGGGACATCGACCGCCTGACGGGAACCGTACGACCGCCGACGAATTCATTCGCCAGATCGGGCCGAGACCAGCAGAATGGGTTCCGTGGACGATCTACTCATCTCGCCGGGCCCCGGTGCGCCTCATGGCATCCGTGTCCCCGCAGCCGAGTTGGTCGAGCAGTTCTCCCGGTCATCCGGGCCCGGCGGGCAGGGCGTGAACACCACCGATTCGCGCGTCCAACTCAGCCTGGACTTGGCAGCGACGGCGGCACTCGACGATGTGCAGCGAGCACGCGTACTGCGCAATCTCACGACCCGACTCGACGGCAGCGTCATCATGATCGCCGCATCGGAGGAGCGGGCGCAGCGCCGCAACCGTGTCGCGGCACGGCAGCGTCTCGCCGAACTGCTGCGCGACGCAGTCGCTCCGACCATCTCGCGGCGGGCCACGCGTCCGACGAAGGGCTCCCAACGACGACGTCTCGACGCCAAGACGCGACGCGGCACCGTCAAAGCGAACCGGCGCAAGCCCGTCGCGGACTAGCTCAGGCGAGTTCTGCCCGCCTCCTATGTCCGCGTGCCAACAGCTCCGGGAGCCGCTCGACGTCGGCCGATCCGGCGAGTCCATCGCGCAGACTCAGCATGGCGAGGAGCCTGACAGGCGAACCGGACTGTGCAGCCGCCTCGAACTTGTGGTGACCGTCGAGAAGGAAGTGGCTGAGTCCCCAGTGCGCGTAGCTGTCGGTCCCGTCGAGAGTGCTCGCCGGAGCACACACGTCCAGAGTCGATACCGCGACGGCGGTCGGCGTCACCCCGTTCCGCATCTCGTCGATGTAGAACTTCACGCGGTCACGGTCGTTCCACGCGGGCGGAACCATCGGGACGACGAATTCGTAGAGATGTGCCTCATCATCCACGACGGTCTCGAACGTTCCCCTCTTCGAGCAGCGTCGCGAACCTGTCGATGACGCGGTCATCCACCTCGTCGAGTCCCAGGTCGAGAACGCGGTCGCCTCCTGTCACGCCGGACTGCGTCTCGTTCGCGCCGCTGCGCCGCTCGAACAGGAACGGACACGTCCCGCACCAGAAGGACAAGGAGAACGCCGGGCTCCCGTCCAGCAGCAAACTCCGATTCGGAGACTGCGAGTGCGGATCGTCGGGGCCGAACCGCACTCGGGCGTTGTCGGCCGGCACCCCGAGCCGACGCGGAGAAGACGCAGCGATCAGCATGCGCCCAACGATATCGGCCACCGCGCGTGCGCATCTGTTTCGCATCGGCCACGGACCGGCACCGACGTCTGGTATTGCTCGTATGTGAGCGCGCGTCAGCGCGCCCGTCAACGAAGCGCGATGACCAAGCGGGAGGACCATGACACCGGGAGCCGACTCCACCGCCGTCCGCACCGCGCTGTGGCGTGCACTCCACGTCCTGATCGATGAATCGCCGCATGTCGTCGACGACGTCGTCGGCGTGCAGATCGCCGACGTCGATGACGGCTGGCGGACACGTCCGGACATGGATCCGGAGCGGACGCGCACCAATCGTGCGTCGATCGTGGCGCGATCGCGGGCAGCCGAAGACACGCTTCGGGACTCCGGCTCACATCAGTACGTGCTGCTCGGGGCGGGCCTGGACACGTTCGCCCAGCGCCAGGACGGTCAGGTCAGGGTCTTCGAGATCGACGAGCCCGCAACGCAGGAGTGGAAGCGAGCGCGCCTCGACGAACTCGGCTACCTGGACCCTGCCCGCCTGAGCCTGGTCCCGGTCGATTTCGAAGCGGGCCAGTCGTGGCTCACCGAAGCGATAGCGGCCGGGCTCGATCCAACGGCGCCGACTGTCGTCGCGATACTCGGCGTGACGATGTATCTCACGCGCGACGCCATCTCGGCGACCTTGCGTGAAGCGGCGTCGCTCGCACCCGGATCGGTCACGGTGTTCAGCTATTCGCGTCCGATCGAGTTGGCGCCGCCGGAGGTGCGGACGATCTTGGCGGTGGCGTCGAAAGGTGCCGCCGCCTCGGGCCACCCGTGGTTGTCGCTCTTGCGGCCCGACGAAGCGGCCGCGATCGCACGCGACGCCGGATTCGCCGACGTCGCGGTGATCACCTCCGACGACCTGCACGACCGCTACTTCGTCGACCGCACCGACGGGCTCAGCCCCGCGGGCGGAGAGGATCTCGTGATCGCTAAGGTGTCGCAATGAGCACCCGGATGGACAACATGGGGATCGTCGTCGACGACCTCGACACAGTGATCGGCTTCTTCTCTGAGCTCGGACTCGACCTCGTCGGGCGAGCCACGCTCGACGGCGAATGGTCGGGCCGCGTCACCGGGCTGCCGGGCCAACGCGTCGAGATCGCGATGTTGCAGACACCGGATGGTCACGGCCGACTCGAACTGTCGCGATTCATCGAACCGGCCGTCGTCGCTGACCATCGTCGAGCGCCCGTGAACGCACTCGGGTACCTGCGCGTCATGTTCGCCGTCGACGACCTCGACGACACTCTCGACCGGCTTCGTGCGCACGGGACCGAGCTCGTCAGCGACGAGGTGGTGCGCTACGAGGACGCGTACCGCCTCTGCTATGTGCGGGGTCCCGAAGGGATTCTCGTCGGGCTCGCGCAGGAACTCGGCGGCTCAGCGGAACAGTGACGAATCGATAGCGGACAGTCTTCGTCCGGTAGGGCTTCTAACGTCCCACCAGTGATCGCATCCGCGCGGTCACGATGCTCACCGAACGAACGAGGAGACCACCATGCAGTTGGCAGCAACCCGCATCATCACCGACGACGTCGACGCGCTCGTCGCCTACTACGAAGCGGCGACCGGGGTTACCGCCAACCGAATTCACCCGATGTTCGCCGAACTTCGCACTCCGTCGGGCACACTCGCCATCGCTAGTAGCGCCACTGCCCCGATGCTCGGAGATGACGTCGTCGATGCCCGCTCGAATCGCAGCGTCATTCTGGACTTCCTCGTCGACGATGTCGACGCGACCTACCAGGCTCTCCAGGGCATCGTCGACGTGTTCGTGAACGAGCCGACGGACATGCCGTGGGGAAACCGGTCACTTCTCGTCCGAGATCCGGACGGCAACCTCATCAACTTCTTCACACCGCTCACCACTTCGGCACCTGTGGAATAGGCACCGCTGGGCGGGCCATCGCGAGTAGCGGTGTCGTTGCGGCGTCAGCGCTCGACGAACACCGACATCGACGACACCGTGCGCCCCGAGTACTCGAGCATCGCCAGCGCATACGACTGGCCGTCGGTCAAGGTCGCGGTGACGGTGTGACCTGCTGCAATAGTCTTACCGACTCGCCAACCGGCGAGATGCTCGCTGAACTCGGCTGCTGACTGCGCGTCGTCCTCGCCGAAGCGAAGCGCAGCAGATCCCGCGAACGCCGCCCCAGCGTCGGCGGCGTCACCGGCTGCGAGCGCGGTGAGCAGTTCGGTCGCCCGCCGTTTGGCCCGAGCGCCGACACCGACGAATCCTCGCGCGAAGCCTGCGGTGCCGACGAGCCGCTGATTCCGCAGTAGACCGACGGTGAGTCGGCGCGACACGGCCGCAGCCGGCAGGCCCTTGCCGATGAGCTGGCCGACCATCGGCGCCAGCTCCCAATGCGCGTACAACCCGTCGATCCGCGCATCCGCAGTCATCGCATAGCGAAGGTGCACAGGTACGAAAAGCGTCACGCGGTCGCTCATCTCGATCTCGAGCGTGGCGTCGCGGAGCACGTTTGATCCGCAGACGATGTCGTGGTTCACCTGGAAACTGATCTCGTTGGGCGCGATGAAGGTGTCGTAGAAGCGCGAGAGTTGCGCGCTCCCCCGATGTGGTGCGGAGCCGACTGGGTCATTCACGATCGCCGACGGCGCGAACAGGGACAGCCAGCGATCCTTGTCGTGCTCAGCGACAGCAGCGGGTGACGCGTTGACTGCGGCCAGCAATTCCTGCCGTGTCGGCATTCTCGGCTACCCTCCATCGATATAGAACGTGTTCTAATTCTATCAGTGATTTCCCGCACGCGAATTGGAGACGAGATGAAGGTTGCAGTAACCGGCGCTACCGGGTTCGTGGGAACCAATCTGGTCGACCTACTCGTGCGCTCCGGGCACGACGTGATAGCCATCGACAAGGCGCCAACGCCGGACCTGGACGCCCGGCCGGAAGTGACCAGCGTCGTCGCAGACGTCCTGGACCAGGACGCCATGCGCAAGGCGTTCGACGGCATCGATGTCGTCTATCACCTGGTAGCGGTGATCACGCTTGCGCAGCGGAACGATCTGGCGTGGCGGATCAACACCGAAGGGGTGCGGGTCGTCGCACAGGCCGCGCTCGATTCCGGCGTGAGCCGGATGGTGCATTGCAGTTCGATTCATTCATTCGATCAGCATGCGCAGTGCGATCAGCTCGACGAACGTTCACTTCGGTCAGTGGCACCTGATCTGCCAGTCTACGATCGGTCCAAATATGCAGGTGAGCAGGAGCTGCAGAAGACTATCGAGCGCGGTCTCGACGCCGTGATCTGCAACCCAACCGCAGTCTTCGGCCCGACCGACACCGTCCCGATGTCACGCGTCAACAGCATTCTGCGCGAGGCCGCACGCGGCCGATTGCCCGCCTTCATCCGCGGCGGATTCGACTTCGTCGACGTCCGCGACGTCGCCGAAGGTCTGGTCGCCGCGGCCGACAACGGCCGCACCGGCGAGAACTATCTGCTCGGTGGGCAGTATCACCAGCTGGTGGATATCGCACGGACCACCGCCCGCTTGTGCGGACGACGGGGTCCAGTCCTCACCCTGCCGCTGTCTGCGCTGGCTGCGGTTGTGCCCGTCGTCGAACCGATCTCGGCGGCGTTCGGCTCCGATCTACTCACCCGAGCCTCCCTGGCCACAGTCACCGCGTCGCCGCGGGTCGACCGCTCGAAGGCGGTCGACGAACTCGGCTACTCGCCGCGGCCGACCGATGACACCGTCCGCGACTTGGCTTCACATTTCGTCACCGCAGGACACCTGACGCGCGCTCGATGACGCACCGTCGGCCGACTCCACCCACTGCACGAGGTGATAGACGAACCCGTTGGCGTCGACCATCTGAAAGTAGCGCTCGCCCCACGGCCCGGTCTCGATCGGCGTGAGGATGTCGACGCCCTCACTTCCCAGACGCAACACGTAGCTCGACCCTGGGTTCGCGTAGTACTTGTGCGCGTTCCCGGCAGCATCTCGCCGGAGTGCCCGTCACGGTCGAACCGGCCGAAACCGGGGTCCACAGTCGGGCTTCGGCGGGATTCGGCATATAGTCGGCCCCAGGAGCTGGCTTCGGTTCCCCAATGATGGGAGACCGGATGTCCGGTACCGTTCGATCGTCCGCTGCTGTCTCCACCACTTCACCGAGCACCGGGCTGCTCTCGCTCGGATTGCTGGCAAGTTCCACGATGGAGAACGAGCGTCGACTGCCACTACATCCCCACCACCTGGACCGAATCGACCCGGACATTCGAGCGCGAATGATCGTCGAACGCGGCTACGCGGCGGATTTTCAGCTGGAACCCCGCTATGTCGAAGACCGCGTGGGTAAGGTCGCCGAGCGCTCCGAGGTGATCGGATCGGCGGACGTTCTCCTTTTGCCGAAGCCGCAGGCGACCGACGTGGCCGCGATCCCCGAGGGCGGCATCTTGTGGGGCTGGCCGCACTGCGTCCAAGATGCTGGACTCACGCAGACGGCGGTTGACCGTCGACTCACGCTCATCGCGTTCGAAGCGATGAACCACTGGACCCGCCAGGGTGATTTCAATCTGCACGTCCTCCACAAGAACAACGAGCTCGCCGGCTACTGCTCTGTACTGCACGCATTGAGTCTCAGAGGCTCGACCGGCGACTACGGACCACGGCTCAGTGCTGTCGTGATCGGTTTCGGCGCGACGGCACGAGGGGCCGTCACCGCGCTCAAGGCGCACGGAATCCACGATATCCAAGTCCTGACACAGCGTGGCGCTTCAGCGGTCGGCTCGCCGATCCACAGCGCACACATCACCCAGCTCAACACCGACGACGGTCCGACCCACCTCAGCACGATCTCCACCGACGACGGCGACGTCCTGCTCCCGAGGTTTCTGGCATCGCACGATATCGTCGTCAATTGCACTCTCCAGGACGTGGCGGCGCCGTTGACGTACCTGCGCACCGACGACCTGTCGGAGTTCGCCGCGGGCAGTCTCATCATCGACGTCTCGTGCGATGAGGGAATGGGCTTCGAATGGGCGAAGCCCACCGGGTTCGACCACCCGATGTTCACCGTCGGCCAAGGAGTCAACTATTACGCCGTCGACCACAGCCCCTCATACCTGTGGGACTCGGCCACGTGGGAGATCAGCGAAGCGATACTGCCGTTCCTCCGCACCGTCATGGAAGGGCCTGATTCCTGGACCGGGAACCTCACGATCGCCCGCGCGATCGAGATCCACGACGGTGTGATCAAGAATCCGAGCATCCTGAGGTTCCAGAGTCGAGAACCGGAGTACCCGCACGCCTTCGCATAAGGCGCGCCGCCCGTCTGCGCTTACTCCACCAGATCGCCTGCCGTGACGACCTCCTGCCCGTCGACCGTGATTGTGCACGACCGCAACGAGATGTCGAGATGCGCGTACGAGTCACGTCCCAGGAACGGGTGGGGGCCGGTCGACCACAGGAAGTTTCCGGCAAACGCCCGGGCGTCCATCCCCATGATCTCGTGCTTGCCGTACATGGCGGTCGCGAACCAATCGGCGGTCTTCATCAGACCCCAGCCCATGTGGGACAAATACCTTCCCCACTTGTCCCCCGAATCGGCCAGGAACGTCTCGATCATTTTCGCGTCGGCGCCTCCGCGAATGTCGACGATCATGCCATCGCGGATTTCAAGGGTCGCCGCCGAACGTGCGTACTCCTTGAACGGCAGCAGAATGTCGCCCTCGTCGATGACGATCGTGCCGTTCGAGATCTCCGGCCAACACATCACCATCGTCGACGGCCAGTGATCCCAGCGCCCCTTGTCGTCGGCGAATCCGGTCTGAAATCCGGGATGGCAGTTCCGCAGATCCACCTCCAGGTCGGTGCCGGCCGCCGACCGAACGTGCATCCGTGAACTCTTCCTGATCAGGTCGACACCGGCCTGGACGCGGACCTTGTCCGCCCGGCTGGGCATATTGCGAATCAGCACTTCCGGCGCATCGCAGACGAAGATGATCCGCGTACCCGCTGCGAGGATCTCCTCCTGAATCGGTGCGTGGATGAACCCCTCCGTCGTCAGGTCGACGACCAGATCCGCTGCCGCCAGAGTGCTCTGTGCCACCGAGTCATCGAGCACCGACTGCAGTCCGGGTCCGGCGCCGGTGTGCGTATTGGGCACCGGAGCGGGCGTGCCCCCGGGAGCAGTCAGGACCAGTACGTGGGCACCCAACGACTTCGCTGCGGCGAACGCCGCCGACACGTAGTCGCCGCGGCTGGCCGGTTCGGTGAGAACGACGACGTGCTCGCCCTTCTGGACGTTGCACAGTTGCAGCTCTTCGGTGAATGCGTCGACGATGTCGGCGGAACTCAGATCAAACATGACACTTCCTTCACTTGTCGATTCTTCTACGGTCGGGTGGCGGAGATCCGCTCCTGCATGCGGCGAATATCAGCCAAGTAGGGGACTTCGGCGCGGGACGCGCGGATGGTGTCCCGCTCGATCGACACCGCGACCGCGCCCGGGCCGTCATCGAGGACAGTCAGACGTTCGCCGCGTGGGTCGACGACAGTGCTGCGCGCGGCGAACCGCGCACCGGCGTCATTGGTGCCGCAGAGTCCGGCGGCCGCCACGATGCACCCGTTCTCGACGGCACGCGACACCGTGAGCACATCCCAGATATGTCGCCGCGCGTGGCCGAACGCCGCCGGTATCGCGATCACCTCCGCGCCGTCGAGGGCGAGTCGACGCACCGTCTCCGGGAACCCGGCTTCGTAGCAGATCACTACGCCGACCACCGCCGACGGAGTCGGCACCAGCAGCCCCGGCGACGCCGACGGACAGAAGTAGCGTGCCTCCTCACCCCACAGGAAGTGCTTGCCGCCGAACGCGACCGAGCCGTCGGAACCGACCACCACCGACGCGTCCTCGATCGCGACTCCGGTGTCCCGCGGCAGTGCAGTGACGACGGCGTTGCCGGTCCGGACCGCGAGGTCTTTGAGGTAGGCGATCGTGTCGTTCGCCTCGGCTGCCAGCTCGTGCTGGTCGTACGCGAGGTCGTACCCGGTGAGCGCGAACTCCGGGATCACGATGATTCCGCCGTTCGGCACATCAGTGTCGGCCACCAGGTCGTCGACCATGCGGGTCCGGTCACCGGCGGGCGCTACCGGCGCGGGTACCTGGATGACAGTGGTGTGGATCAATGGGTCCGGTCCACTGTGTGAACTCATTGGAGACTGCCGGGACCGATGTCGGCCTGGTTGACTCCTGGCGTGACGCGGGAAAAGTATGGTCCAGCGATCCGCGCGAGCCACCGACCCGAAGCCGGGTCGGTGTGCATGTCGTCGTCGATCGAGCCGGAACGGACGGTTGCCGCCACCACGGTCCCCAGGACCAGGGTGTCCAGACCGAGTGGGATCGATTCCCGCAGTCGACATTCCAGCGAAACCAGCGAGTCGGCGACGGCCGGCACATCGATCTGCTGCGCTGGCTCGGCGTTCACCTGGGCGAGCGCGAACTCATCGACGTCCTCGGTCACCGTCGCCGACGATGCCGCCACCGCGGCCGCGTTGTCGACCGACGGAATATTGACGACGAACTCGCCGCGGTTGAGGATGTTGGCGAGGGTGTCTTTCGTCTCGCCGGGGAAGCCGATCCGCTCACTGATCGAGATCGCCACGGTGGGCGGCTTGCGGGAGGCGACAGTGAAGAAGCTGAACGGCGCCAGGTTGCGGACACCACGTTCGCTCACCGTTGAGATCCATGCGATCGGGCGAGGCTGCACCGCACCGGAGAGCAGTTTGTAGATCTCGTCGTCACTTAGTTCAGCGACGTCGACGTAGCGTGCGCTCGCGTCCGCAAAATTCTCGGATGCCTTGTGCGCATTCATATCTGGCCTTTCGTTCAGTACCCGGAGTTCGGGCACGGCGACTATCGGGGGTAAGCCCCGCGTGCGGTGTCGGTCGGATCACCGGGCCGGCGTGGAGGCCCGTATCCGTCGGCGGTGCCATCGGTGATGACCACCTCGGCCTCCCACGGCACCCGGTAGCGCCCAGCGGCGAGATCGGCGACATAGGTATAGGGGCAATCGTTGCGACCGTCGGCCAACGCGGTGAATCCACGGTGCCCGAGCTGATAGATGTTGTTCTCCGGCCCCCAGGCGCGGCGGGCGTTGTCGGCGCGGGCGGGCTCGATCTCACCGATCACGACCCGGTCGGCCGTCGCGTCGCCCCGCACGAGGATGGTCCCCTCGTGGTCACAGATCATGGCCTGCCCCATCGACGCGACATGATTGCCGTCGTGGCCGGCGAGCGCGACCGATGCCGTGTACGCGAGGTTGCAGAATGCGTTAGCTTCGTTGGTGATCCGCCACGCGTTGGCGAACGGAAGTCGATACCCGGCGGTCCGGAGCAATACATTGGCGCCCAGGTAGCTCGCTTCGCGGGCGACCTCGGGGAACATCCCGTCATGACAGATGATCAACGCCAGGCGGGATCCCGCCGGACCGTCGCACACCTGTACGCCCTGGTCCCCCGGCTCCCACGGCTCCTTCGGCACCCACGGATGCAGCTTGCGCTGGTAGAGCGCGATGTCGCCGGTGCCGTCGACGATCACTCCGGAATTGAACGGTGCACCGTCGGGGTTCGCTTCCATCAGCGAGAAGCAGCCCCACACGTTCGCACGGCGACAAGCGGCACGCAGCGTATCGAGCGGCGCGCTGTTGAGCGTGAGCATCATGTCATCACGCACCCACGCCGACTTTCGAAGCCCCTGCAGACCGTATTCCGGAAAGACGACGAGATCGATTGCCGGAGTCGCGGTCTTGAGTGCGACCAACATCTCGGCGACCTCGTCGGCGACGCGCTCGATATCGCCGGGCTCGGCCACACTCGGCACCTGCTGCTGGACCAGGGCGACGGTCAGCGCCCCGGGTGTCGGGTTGAGTCCACCCATGCCGGTCATCGTCTGCTCCCTTCACTGCCCGCCGCACGACGCGGATGTCTGCACGTCGGGCCCATCCTGATCACTGGTTGACGGTCACTGGTTGACGTTCACTGGGTCATGCGCAGGGGTGGTGCCGGCGTCGAGCCGTCCTCTCTGCAGCCAGGCGCTGACGGTGTGCAGCACGAACGCCACGCCGCCTGCGACGAACGCCGAGATGGCGTTGAGCAGCCAGTTGTCCACACCGATCGCGAGGACGCCACCCACCGTGGCACCGGCGACCAGTGCGATTCCGGTGCCGACGTCGAACCGCTCGGTGCTGGCGCTCCAGTCGTCTGCGGCCGCCCCGAGCCGCCAGGTACGGGCGAACAGAATGTCGGCGAACAGGATCGACACCCACGCGAACATGAACGCGCCGAGGAAGGTCAAGACGTCGCCGAGATGCCCGAGAACATTGCCGAGCATCGCAGCGAGTGCGATGACGGCGGTGATCGATACCCAGATGCCGCGCGCATACTTTCCGGTCGACGCAGCGGTCGCCTGCAGCGACAGCGAGCCGCTGTAGATGTTGATGAGATTGATACGGATCTGGCTGACCACGGTGTACAGCGCGCCCCATCCGCCCATCACCATCACCAGGTAGACGCCCGGACTCGGCTCGTCGAACCGTGTCGCAAACCAGATACCGATACAACCGACGATCAGAAAGGAGCCGACCTGCGGGGCGAACCCGACAGCCGCGCACTTCGCCAGGGTCGGCTTCTTGATGAAGCGGGCGTAGTCCGCGGTCAGCAGCGCCTGCAATGCGACGATGCCGTTGAGCACGCCGATGGCGGTCACGATCGATTGCCCGGAGAGTCCGGACGGCGCGCCGTGACCGGAGCCAGACGTATTGGCCGCCCAGACGATCGCCAGGACCAATAGCGCGATGTACACCGGTAGGGAGTACTTCTGGAATCGCTCCAGCAATGCCATGCCGTACCAGTTGAGGAAGATGTTGATCACGGTGAGGACCACCATCCACACCTTGAGCGGGACGGCAGGGATCCACTCGTGGAGACCGCCGGCCATGATGCTGCCTTCGGTGGCGGCCAGTGCGATGAAGTTCGCGGCGTAGAACAGTCCGGTGATCCGTGAACCGGCGACGCCGAAGCCCGATCCTCGGCTGATCAGGTTTGAGTTGATGCCGTGACCTGCCGCGACCACCGCAAGGATCGTCGCGAGCACACCAGCGACGACGACCGCGTAGACGAGGGCGATCACGGTATTGGCGACACCTCCATGCAGCCCAAGATCGCCGGGGACCTGCAGGAAGACCATCGCGCCCATTACGCCGACAGTCACGCCGGTCACCGACAGCCACGAACTGCGGGCCGACTCGGGGACCGGCCGGTGCGCGAAGTCGGAGTCCGTCGGATCCTCGGCGGGCGTCGTGCTTGCATTCGCCATGCTTCATTCTCCAGACGCTGGTGGCCGACGGGTGCGTGCACACACTCAGACCAAGGTTGCAACCGATTGTGCAATCGATTGCACGCAACGATAGCAGCGTCACTCCCCGCTGTCGCGGCATCGAGGACAATCGCCTCGCCATACATCCGCGTGCCGTCGGCAATCGATTGCGCAATAGGCAAGGATGGTGGGGACCGATCCGCTGGGGAGAGAGCAGAGCGAACGTGTACCGGCAACGAGTGACCTTGAAAGATGTGGCCGAAGCGGCCGGGGTGCACGCTTCGACAGTGTCCCGGGTACTTCGACGACCGGCCACAGCGCCTTCCGAATCGGACCTGCGCATCCGACAGCTAGCCGAAGACCTCGGCTACGTACCCAATCCGAACGCGGCGAGCCTGACCACCAACCGGTCGTCGGCGTTCGGTGTGCTCGTCCCGCAGCTCACCGACATCGTGCTATCGCGGGTCTATGACGCGATCGAGGCCACCGCCAACGAGGCCGGATACGAGAGCTTCGTTGCGAACACCCATGATGACCCCGAGGTGCAGGCGCGACGCCGCGAACTCCTCATCGGCCGCAGCGTGGACGGGCTGGTGATCGGCGACGCGCGGCTCGACGACGAGTCGCTGCCCGCCCTCACTCGGCGAGGAATCCCGATCGTGCTGGTCAACCGGCGCTATCCCGGGCTCCTATCCGTGACCTGCGACGACAATCGTGGGGGCCGTCTCGCCGGGGCACACCTGGCCGACCTCGGGCACACCAGGATCGGCGTGATCACCGGACCGGCCTGGAGCTCGACCGGACTCGACCGGCTCGCAGGCTTCCGCGCGGCCCTGGCCGAGCGCCGCATCCCGCTCGACGACGACCACGTGATCCACCGAGGTTTCGATGTGATGGACGGGCACGCCGGAACTCGCGCACTGCTGGAACAGGATCCAGGGATCACCGCACTGTTCGTCGCGAATGACGACGCGGCGATCGGCGCAATCGGCGCACTCCGCGAGGTGGGACTGATACCTCGCCGCGATGTGAGCGTCGTCGGCTACAACGACATCCCCGCAGCGTCCAACCTCGCGCAACCCCTCACGACGATCCGCAGCCCGTATTCGACGATGGGGCGCCAGGCATGCGAAACCCTGTTGGCCGCCCGCAACGGACTGCCGGTCTCGTCGATCGTGTTGCAACCCGAACTCATCACCCGAGAGACCAGCGGGACGCCCCGAGCGACTCCCTGACCATGCCCGAACAGACGGTGACGCCTTCCGGAGTCGACACTTGCGGCGAGCTTCACCCGGCGACAGCGACGGCGACCGCGGCCACGACGAGGAGCCCCACGTAGGCCACACTGTGCACGGCCTGCGGGATTCTCGGTGGTCGTCGCCGAAGCACCACGATCACCGGGATCGCCCCGGCCAGCAACGCGGATGCCGAGGCGACGTCGACCGTTCCCACCAGCCCCGACGCGGACGCGACGTCGCCACCGAACACGACCGCGACGACCGTCGCCGGCACCGCGATCGCGACCGTCAGCGGGTTCGCCAGCGACGTCGCCACCCCCATCTGCATGCCGGAGCGCCGCATCATCGGCACGGTCATCACACTCCCTCCGACCCCCAGGAAGGACGCGATCCCGCCGATCGGAATACCCCAACCGTCCGGGATAGGGCGGCTCGCCCGACCTGACCGACCGACCATGCCGGGTTTACGAAAGAACCCAGGACGGAGCAGTAGGTCGACGATGGTGACACCGATGTAGGCCACGAAACCCCATCGCGGGACGACGGCCGGCACGAATAGCGCACCGGCCGCTCCGGCCGCGCCGCCGACGGCGAGCAGAACGAACAGCCGACACCGCCCGCGAAGGTGCACGAGAACACGCCGCGGCGTCGCCGATGTCGCGACTGCCGCGTTCACGACCATGACGAGCGCCGACGTCGCGGTCGCGATCCGCAGCGCATCAGGACCCGTTGCGGCGTCAACGAGCAGAATGATGGGGACCGTGACGAAGCCACCGCCGAAGCCGAAGAGGACAGTCGTGACTCCGACCGCCAAGCCCACGAGGAACAGAACCAGGAGTAACACGTCTTCATTCGACCGCGCAGCAACAAGGCGAGCAATCGATCACTGATCATATTATTTCGAGTTATCGCCACTACGATGATGCCGTGCACAATATTCGCCTGGCCGATATCGACCGCATGCCAGTCGACGTGCTCCCAATCGGGACCGACTACCCACCGGCTCATGTCCTGGCCCGTCACGCGCATCGCCGGGCGCAGCTGCTGTACGGCGCGAACGGCGTGATGCGGGTCGAGACCGACGACGGATCGTGGACCGTGCCGTCCGATCGCGCCGTCCTCATCCCGCCGGACGTGGCACACGAAGTGCTGATGGACCGTGTCACCACGTGGAGCCTGTACATCGAACCGGACGCCGTGCCCTGGTGGCCGACGCGCTGCGTGGTCGCCGAAGTCGATCCTCTGCTGCGCGAACTGCTTCGCACAGCGAACGGCTTCCCGCCCGACTACGACGTCGCGGGGCGCGACGGCGCAGTCGTGAACCTGGTGCTGCACGAGTTGCGGCGCCTCACTCCGATGGCACTGTCCATCTCGCTGCCGCTCGACGAGCCTTTCCGGTCGCTGTGCCGGGCATACCTCGCGAACCCGGACCTAGCCGTGACGAACGAGACCTGGGCTCGGGCGGCGCACATGAGCGCACGTACCTTCGACCGTCGATTCCGTTCCCAGACCTGCACCAGCTCCGCGGCGTGGCGTACCCGAGCCCGGCTTCTGGCCAGCCTCCGGCTGTTGCCGACGTCGACCGTCACCGACGTCTCCGCCCGGCTCGGGTACGCCTCCCCCGCGGCGTTCACCGCCGCGTTCACGCGCGCCTTCGGCGCACCTCCGTCACGCTTCCGCTGAACTTGTCATGCGCGCACTCCGCGCTTGCCCGAGGCCGCACAGCACCTACCCTTGCGGCGAGGCTGGTTCAGCTCGTCGCTACGTCGATGCTCCAGGTGACACCGAATCGGTCGGTGAGCATCCCGAACCCGGCGCTCCACGCGGATGCCGCGAGAGGTTCGACGATCGTCGCACCATCGGAAAGGCGGTCCCAGTACTCGGTGGCCTCATCGAGAGACTCGGCGCGCACAGACAGGAAGAACGGCTGGTCCGTGGTCGTCATGCCGTTCTGGCGGCCAGCGGTGCCGGTGAACGGCTCATCGCGCCCAGGGATGTCGTAGGCCATGACACGGAAGCCGTTGTCGGACTCCAGCCGAGCGAAGACGACCTTGCCTGCGTCGGGGGCCTCCGGCGGCATGCCGAGCTCGCCGTAAGTGGTGATCTGGACGTCTCCGCCGAAGACGCTCTGGTAGTAGGTGAGCGCTTCGCGGGCGGTGCCGGGAAAGTTGAGGTGTGTGGTCGTCGAAAGGGACATGGATGCTCCTAGCCGTGTGGCGTGTCGAGGACGGTTTCTCCGTCGGGCATCATCCTGGCGGAGGTAGAGGACAGGTTGAGTCCTCTACCGGGAGATAATCGAGGCATGACGGGAACCCCTTCGCGAATGCTGGCCTTGCTGTCGCTGCTGCAGGTCCCGAGGGTCTGGCCGGGCACGGTACTGGCCGATCGGTTGGAGGTCACCGCCCGCACTGTGCGGCGCGACGTGGACCGCCTGCGGGACCTGGGATACCGCATCCGCGCCGTCAAAGGACCCGACGGCGGTTACCTTCTCGAAGCAGGCGCCGAACTGCCGCCGCTGCGGTTCGACGACGAACAGGCGGTCGCCATCGCGATCGCGCTGCGCGGCGCCCCCGCGATCGGGGTGGAGACAGATGAGGCCTCGCAACGCGCGCTGGCGACTGTCCGGCAGCTGATGCCATCGCGTCTGCGTCACCGGCTGGACGGAGTGCAGTTCGCCAGCAGCGCCCCTCCGGCAAGAGTGGCGCCCGAGGTACTGGTCGCGGTCGGGGCCGCAGTCACGCAACGGATGACCCTCCGCATGGTCTACGGCAGCTCCGACACGGAGATCCGCCGGGTGCAGCCGCACGGCCTGGTGGCGCGGAATGGGCGCTGGTATCTGGTGGCGTGGGACCTCGACCGCGACGACTGGCGGATTTTCCGTCTCGACCGGGTCACCCCGCGCACACCGTCTGGCCCGCGCTTCGAACCACGGCCGATTCCGACCGGTGATGCGAGCACGTTCCTAGCGGCGCGCGCGAAGGGGGCGAGCGACCAGGACCGGTGGCCCTGCATCGGCGAGTTCGAACTTGACGTCCCCGCGCAAGAGGTGGCGCGGTGGGTGCATGACGGCGAGGTGGAGGCTCTCACCGAACACACGACTCGGGTGAAGTTCGGGTCCTGGTCCTGGGCAGGATTGCTCTCGGCTGTACTTCGCTTCGACGCAGATTTCCGTGTCGTCGGCCCTGACGAGCTGAGCGTCGCCGCCGCAGATCTCGAACAACGCCTCCACCGCTCCCGACAGCCGGATGGAAGCCGGGATCGGTAGCGGTCATAGACAGTCCTCTTCTTCTGGCAAGCTGACCACGTGAATGAGCAGACGAACCCTGCGAACCCGCTTGTCCTAGCGGACGTCGAGCATTGGCGCAAATGGCTCGACGGCAATGAGAACAGCTCCGACGGGGTGTGGCTGATGCTCGCGAAGAAGGGCGTGACGTCTCCGACGTCGATCACCTATCAGAGTGCTCTGGAGGAAGCCCTGTGCAGTGGCTGGATCGATGGTCAGCGACGCGGACTCGACGAGCGGACATTCATTCAGCGGTTCACGCCGCGCCGCGCCCGTTCGGCGTGGTCGCAGCGGAACGTCGCGATCGTCGAACGCCTGGCGACCGAACAGCGTCTGCGCCGGCGAAGCGTCGCGGAGATCGATCGGGCGAAGGCCGACGGACGGTGGCACCGCGCCTACCCGGGCCAGTCGAGCGCGAAGCCGCCCGCCGCGCTCACCGCCGCCTTCGACGCTGCCCCCGAAGCGCGGTCGGCCTTTAGCGCGTTGTCTCGGGCCGAGCAATACAGCGTTCTGCATCCGCTTCTGACCGCGCCGAACGACGACGCTCTGGACAAGCGAATCCAGCGGGTCATCGAGCGGCTGATAGAGCGATAGACGCGATTTCACGCACGCGGCAGAAGCCGTCGGTTGTATGAGATTCGCGAGACGACCCTCATCTCGACGCGCCGATCAAACCACACCTCGAATCGTGTAGTCGCGCCGAATGCCAGCGGTGGCACGTCCCCACTCACTAGTCGCAACACGCTGCTGGTGAGCCTCGAATGCGGCTGCGTCGACGAACTCCTCGGCGACCTCCCAGACACCGTCCTCCGCGGTCGGCGTGACCGCGAACGAAACGCAGCCGACCTCGGCAATCGTCAACGCGACGTGACCGCGCAAATGCTGCTCGACGACCGCGACTTCCCTATCGTCTCTACAGGTCAATCGCCCAGTCAGTACGACGTGCGTCGACCCCGCCGCAGCGACTCGGCCGCGGTTGCCGTCTGCCATCTTCCGCCCTCCCGATCCGAAACTCGCAGTGTATTCACCGGGCCAGAATACTGCGCGTGACCTGCCCGGATGCCACGCGGCACTTGGTTCGCAGGTTGTTGGTTGGCT
This sequence comes from Gordonia abscondita, assembly GCF_032711245.1. Classification (GTDB taxonomy): domain Bacteria; phylum Actinomycetota; class Actinomycetes; order Mycobacteriales; family Mycobacteriaceae; genus Gordonia. The sequence continues at coordinate 2,547,125 of NZ_CP128986.1, read as the reverse complement.
GCGAACTTCGCGGCCACGTCAATCGTGCCATTCACCGGGCAAGCCCTTCCGTGCCACTGTCTGGAAAATTGGTGAGGCGCATCGAATACTCTGCAGTCAGCGGACCTCGGAGATATCCTGGCGACCGGGCGCCTGCCGCCTACGCCCACATCTCGGAAGCCGTCGTACGCGGCTGGAAAACAAGGAGCTTCGATGCGCGCAGTGACCTATGTGAAGGCCGACACGGTGGAGATCCAGGAGAAGCCGGTGCCTGAGATCGGTTCGGATCAGGTGCTTCTGAAGGTCGGCGGCGCAGGGTTGTGCCATTCTGACATCACCATCATCGGCCTCGGCGACGACAACCCGCTCATCGGCAGCACGCTCGGTCACGAAGTCGCCGGTACCGTCGAGAAGGTCGGCGACGACGTGACGGGCTGGCAGGTCGGCGACGCCGCGCTGGTCGCGCTGATCTACTCGTGCGGGACGTGCCGCGAGTGTCTGGCCGGCCGCGACAACCAGTGCGAGGTCGCCTACCCCCGCGATGCCCTCGCCCCGCTCTCCCCCGGTATCGGCACCCCTGGCGGGATGGCCGACTACATCCCGGTCAAGGCCCACCACCTCGACCCCATCGGCGACCTCGACCCGGTCGATGCGGCGCCGTTGGCCGACGCCGCACTCACCCCCATGCACGCGATCAACACCGTACGAGACCGGCTCGACGCCGACGCGACGATCGTCACCATCGGGCTCGGCGGCCTCGGCCACATGGCGCTGCAGATCCTCGCGGCGACCACCGGTGCCCGAATCATCGCCCTAGACACCGACGAGCAGAAGCTCGCCTACGCCCGCGAGCACGGGGCCGACCTCGCACTCAAGAGCGACGGCGACGCCGCGGCACGCATCCTCGACGAGACCCGGGGCGTCGGTGCGGACGTCGTATTCGACTTCGTCGGGGTTCAGCCGACGGTCGACCTGGCCGTCTCCGTCGTGCGTGGCGGCGGCGCGATCCGCTTCGTCGGCCTGGGCGGCGGCTCGTTCCAGTACACCGCAGCCAGCGGCGGACTGCCCTGGGGCGTGAACATCGAACGGGCCTACGGCGGCACACGTGCCGATATGCGGCAGGCCGTCGCCCTCGCCCGGGCGGGCAAGATCAGCGTCGCGATCTCACGCTACGCACTCGACGACGCGGTGCAGGCCTTCGAGGATCTCCGGAATGGACGAATCCAAGGACGCGCGGTCCTCGTCCCGTGAGCGTGCGTCGACGGCTGGGCGACAGCGTGGCGGAGGCCGACAGTTGCGCGGTCACATCACAATGATGCGCCGCCCTCGGGTGTGTCCGGCTTGACTGTCGGCATGGGCCACTGAGGCGTCAGCCAGCGGATAGGTCTCGGCCACCGGGATCCGCAACGCTCCTTCCGCGATGAGGCGAGCGGCCTCAACGAGAGCCGACCGTACGTCGCCCGCCGCTCCGGAGAAGCGGACGCCGAGCTCCGGGGCATCCAGGTCTGCCGTCGTGAGCACTCGGTCCGGGGTGCCGACGAGTTCCACGAGCTGCGGGATGATCCCTGCTCCCGCGAGGTCCAGGGCCGCGTCGACGTGACCGAGACGGCGCACGCGCTCGACCCAGCCGTGGTCGTAAGTCGTCGGCAGCACGCCGAGGCCGCGCAGGTAGTCCTGGTTGTTCGGTCCGGCAGTGCCGATCACCGCGATATCGCGGGATCGGGCGATCTGGACGACCGCGGAACCGACACCCCCGGCGGCACCGCTGACCAGAAGGGTCTGACCCGAGCGGACCCCGACCTCGTCGAGGACTCGCAGCGCGGTCTCCACCACGGACGGATAGCCGGCAGCTTCGGTAAAGGTCAGCTCAGTTGGCATCGGATGCCATTGCGTCATCAGCGCTGATTCTGCGTAGGTCTCGATCCCCTCGCCGAAGACAGCGTCGCCAACCCCGACGTCTGCGACCCCCTCGCCTACCGCTTCGACAACCCCCGACGCATCCAACCCGAGGCCGGCCGGTAGCCGCACCGGATGAGCACCGAGTTTTTGACCTTCACGAACCCGCCAGTCGAAGGCGTTGACCGCAGCCGCGCGGACCGCGATCCGCACCTGCCCACGTCCGGGCCGCGGCACTTCGCTGTCGACGAGATGGAGTACGTCCGGACCACCGAAGCGTGTGTAGATGACCTTCTTCATACCCGTGACATTAACACTAACGGTTAGGGTTTCATATCAGTTATGATTTTGGCGTGAGTCACGATTCCCAACCCGCCGGTCGCCGTGAGCGCAAGAAGGCAGCGACGCGACGTGCGATCGCCGATGCCGCCCTACGCATGTTCCGCGAACGCGGATACGAGTCCGTGGGAATCCGAGAGATCGCCGCGGAAGCCGATGTCGCCGTCACGACCCTCTTCGCGCACTTCCCATCCAAAGAAGCTCTGGTATTCGAACAGGCCGCAGGCTTCCAAGCGCGCCTCATCGCTGCGGTCAGCGAACGTACTCAGCGAGCTTGCGTCGTCTGTGCACTGCGCGAGGAGATCGGGGGCCTCGTGCAGCACTGCACGACAGGGGACGCGACAGGAATCTGGCGGATGATCGAACAGCAGCCCGAACTCTCGGCCTATGCGCAGGTCCTCGAATTGCGATATGCGCGCGCCCTCGCTGCCGAGATCCACACAGCGCCGGATCTGGCGGCATCCGAGGTCGCTTCCGACACGATCGCCCGCTTCGCCATGGCCGCCTTCACACTGGCACGGCAGTCCGCGGACCCGCAGGCCACGCTCGACGAGGCCTTCCGCATGATCGAGGCCGCGTGGTCCGCTGCCCAACCCGCACCGGGCGAGTAACCAACGGCGAATCCCACCGTGGCCGAGTGCCTCACGGGCGGACGAGCACTTTCACCATGGCAGCCTGGACATCCGAAGAACTCGACAGCCTCGACAGCTCCCAAGAGATTCGCGTCGCGGGGAGGCGCAAGGATGGAACCTTACGCAGCTTCCGCATCATCTGGCACGTCGTCGTCGACGGCGGCCTGTACGCGCGATCGGTCAACGGCCCCGATGCCGCCTGGTACGTCGGCGTGCGACGCCAGATGGCCGGCGCGGTCCAGTGGAACGGACATCAGTGTGACGTCGTGTACGTAGACGACCCGTCACACGACGACGCCATCGATTCGGCGTACCGCCGCAAGTACGGTGATGGATCGCCTACCCAGGCGCTCAACCGTCAGCCGGCGCGCGGCACGACGCTGCGGATCGAGGTGAAGTAGGCGCGCCGCGCGGAAATTGCGCAAGCCTTGGGAACACCGTTGCGACAGTGCGGCGGCGTCACCGCGCCATCGCGTCCACATACGCGTCGGCACCGGCACGACGCCCGCAGATCGCCTGTATCGCGGCCACCCCGACGAGCACGGCCAGCAGTGCCGTCCAACCGCCCGTGAGGTCGTGCAGGAATCCCGCCAGGACCGGACCCGACGCCGACATCGCGTAGCCGACGGTCTGCGCCATCCCGTTCAGTTCGGCGGTGCTCCCGTGGGCGCGGGCGCGCAGCACTGGAAGCGAGAAGGCGATACCCGAGGTCACACCGATCCCGACACCAAGGATCGCCACCCACAAGAGGGTCACGGTACCGGGCGCGATCATCATCCCGAGCAGACCGACACCGGTCACGGTAGCCCCGGGGACGGTCACCCACAGTTGGTGGCGCCCGCGCGGGGCCAACACCGCGACGAGTAGCGCGGGCACGAGTGCGACCATGCTCGTCAATGAAAGTGCCAGGCTGGCAACCGATTTGGAAACGCCTCCGGCGACGAGAATATCCGGCAGCCAGGCGCTGACGGTGTAGAACACGAGTGAGTTGGCGGCGAAGTACAGGGTCACCGCCCAGGCCAGTGGCATCCGCCACAGTCCGGGCACCGCCGCCGTGACGCGCTCCGGCGGCGTCGGCGTGGCGACGTCGGGAGCGGCGGCCCGGCTGCGCAGCATCGGCAGCCACGAGACAGCGCCTACGACGACGAGCAGGCCCCAGGTGGAGATCGCCGCGCGCCAGTCGAGATCGAAGGCATGTTGGATCGGCATCGTCAGTCCGGCCGCGAGCGCGGGGCCGACGAATAGCGAGGCGGTGTAGATCGCCAGCAGACCGCCGGATTGGTGCGGGTAGTCGCGTTTGATCACGGTGGGCAGCAGGATGTTTCCGCCGACGATCCCTACACCGATCAGCACCATCCCGACAAACAGGGCCACGATGCCGGGAAGCATTCGGACCGCGAAGCCGAGTGCGAGGACTCCCATCGCCGCCATCACGGTGCGTTCGAGACCCCATCGTCGCGCCGCCTTGGGCACCCGGCTGGAGAGCAGGACGAAGCACAGCAGCGGGGTGGTGGTGATCAGACCGGCGACTGTCGAAGACACCCCCAGCTGGGCCCGGGCCTGATCGAGGACGGGGGCGACGGCGGTGATGCCCGGCCGCAAGTTGAGCCCGACGCACGCCACCGCGATTGCCGCAACCCACATAGGCGCGATCCATCGCCGTCTCGCGTCCGCGACATCGCCCTCGTTCTGCTCCAGCTGTTCGGTCATGTCGCCGACGCTACTTTTCCGCGGTAGGTTAGTCGACATGGACGATCATCCATTAGACCATTACCGATGGTGGACGGTGGACCTCGCGGTCCAACTCATCAACTCAGCCCCGGAATTCGGCCGGGCGGAGTTGCTCACCGAGCCCGCGGACGTCGACGCGCTGCTGGCGGCCCAGGGCGCCCGAACATCGCGCTTCGCCACCGGACATGATGTCCAGGCGCTGCGCTCGGTCCGGTCGCGGCTGGCAATCGCAGCAACCACCAACCGCGAACAGGCCGCCGCGCTCCTCAACGACATAGCCGCAGACGCCGGCGCTACACCGAGAGTGACCTGCCACGACGGCCACGACTGGCACATCGACCACCACATCCCCGGCGACTGGCCATGGCGGCACATCGCCGCCGAATCCGCCGTCGGACTGATGGGCCTGCTACTCGACGAGAACCGCGGTCGGTTACGGATCTGCGCGGCCGACGACTGCCACCGGTTACTCGCCGATCGGACCAAAAACGGCTCGACCCGCTTTTGCCCGGGTCTTGGCTGCGCGAACCGCGAGCGAGTCCGCCGTTACCGCGCGCGGCGGGCGGCGGGCGCGGAAGCACCGTTTAGCCCGGAACTGTAATGCCCTAACTGGAGTTGATGTGACGAATCCGACGTACCCCGTCATCGACTCCGACGGCCCCACCGGGAGCTTCACCGACGTCGACGGACCTATCGCCTGGTGAACCTGTCCACGATGAGTCCACGATGAGTCCGCGATCGACGTTATTGGGTGATCGGCTGTACGTCCGTCCCCTGTGCGGCACGTGGCGGAAGGCTCGCCACACAGTCGCCACGGAGGGGCGTGAGGATCGCCTCGGCGAGGTCTTCGAGTTGCTCGACCCCCTGTTGCTCCAAGCGGTCGAAGACACATCTCCGTACTTCGGCGACGTACGCGGGCTCGACCTCATCCACCATGCGAGCGCCCGCGCTCGTTAGGCAAGCGAGCGTACGGCGCGCGTCGGTCGGGTCCGCGTCCCGAACCAGGAGACCCGACTTCTCCAATCGCGCGACGATGCGTGAGAGGTGGGAGGGCGTGACGCTGGCAGTGGCAGCGAGTCGGCCCATGTGAATCTCCCGGGCCTCATAGTGCGAAAGCCACCGAAGTGCCAGGTACTCCGAATGACTCAATCCGACGGTGCGCTCCAGATATCCGTCCAATTCGGCGGGAAGCCACATCATCACGCCGACGAGCAGACTCCATGTGCGGTCCTGCTGAGGGGTAAGTCGTGTCGCCCGCGTCATAGGCGCCAGTGTATCGATACTTTCTGCGGAAACAATTCCTGTAGAGTTTGTTTCCACAGCAAGTATTTCTTGTGCGTGTCGACCAAGGAGCCCCATGAAAGCAGCGCGTTTCCACACTTACGGAGGACCCGACGTCCTCGTAGTCGAAGATGCTCCCGAACCGCACGCGATACCGGGCTCGGTCCGCATCGCCGTACAAGCAGTCAGCGTCAACCCGATCGACTACATCGTTCGTTCGGGCGACATCCAGGACGTGATTCCCCTCGATCTTCCGGCCATTACCGGACGAGACGCTGTCGGCATCGTCGACGAGGTCGGCGACGGCGTCGCTGGCACACACATCGGAGACCGCGTGTTCGGCCTGGGCGGGATCAGCGATACGGCAGGCGAATACGCCGTCCTCACCGCATGGAGTCAGGCGCCCGCCAGGTGGTCGACCGAACAGGCTGCCGCCGCCGGACTCGCTTCGGTCACCGCAGCGGCCGCGATCGAGGAACTCGGCGACCTCGCAGGCAAGACTCTTCTAATCGATGGCGCGTCGGGCGCGGTCGGAACGGCGGCTGCGGCGATGGCCCGTGCGGCCGGAGCCACCGTGATCGGAACTGGCAGCGAACGCAATCAGAACTACCTCGCCGGACTCGGAATCACTGCCTCGACCTACGGGCCGGGCCTTTCCAGTCGCGTGCTCGAACTCGCCCCCAAGGGGATCGACGCCGCTCTCCACGCGGCCCCGTCGGCCTCGTTGCCCGAACTCGTGCAGATCGTCGGGGACCCCACGAGCGTCGTCACGGTGATTGACACCGAGGGAGCCGCTGACCTCGGCGCGAAGAAGGTCGACGCGCGAAACGAGTCCGCGCTCGTGGAACGCGGCGCGAAACTCGGCGAACGCGGCCTCTACACTCCCCGGGCGGACCGCGCGCTGCCCTTGGAAGCGATCGCCGAGGCGCACAACCTGGCCGAGAAGGAGTCCGGCAAAATCATCGTGCACGTCCGCTCGACGGACCGATCGATCTGATGCTGCCCGAACACGTAACACTCACTCAGCATTGCCGCCGCCGTCTGAGCTCGTCGGCCGCCGTACGGCCGCTCACCACACAATGCTTTGTCGCAAAACAGTAATTGTTTATTGACATTCGATATGTCTTCACAATAGGGTTGGCTTCATGAACAGGGGTCTCACGACATTCCTCCAGGTTGTCGTCGTAGCGCTCGGGGCCGGCGCCCTTGCCCTCATGGTGTGGGAACCATACCTTGAGGGCCGCAACGAGCACGCGACTCTCACCCAGATCTACTTCAACGACCCGTTCCTGGTGTGCGTCTATGTTGCGTCGATACCGGTCTTCGTCGCGGTCTATCGAGCGGCAAAGGTCATCGGACACGCCGGTCACAACGAGATGTTCTCCCCTGCCGCGATCAATGAACTGCGAATGATCCGGTATTGCGCAATCGCCGTCATCGGGTTCGTCGGAGTATCCGAACTCTATCTATTCTTTGGGTTCACCAGCGACGATCGGGCCGGCGGGGTATTCATCGGCATGTTCATCGCCCTGATCTCCACGGTTGTCGCGGCGAGCGCAGCCATGTTCGAACGGGTTCTGCAGAATGGCGTGGACTTGAAGACCGAGAACGACCTCACGGTATAGGCAGGAATGGCAATCGTCATCAATATCGACGTGATGCTCGCCAAGCGGAAGATGAGCGTCACCGAACTCTCAGACCGAGTTGGGATCACCATGGCGAACATCTCGGTCTTGAAGAACGGCAAAGCCAAGGCCGTCCGATTCTCCACGCTCGAAGCGATCTGCGAAGCGCTGGACTGCCAGCCAGGCGACATCCTGGAGTACCGCCACGTGTGAAGTGCGGGCGCCAGCGACCTCGCCCTCCAGCGCCGAGCATCTTATCGTCGGCCGGGCGAGGCTCGGAGTGCCGGGCCACTAGGTTCGGCACACTGCTGTCGTGAAAGTACGACGGCCCGCCCGAGCACTCCTGGTGTGCAGGTCAGATCACGGGGATGGCAGGGGCGTCGACGAGGTTGCGAGCGCCGTCGAATCCGTTGGCCAGCCCCTGCTCCACATCCTCGTGCGGAGCGCCAAGCCGGACCGCGCTGATCTCGTCCAAGAGTCGGTACTGCGCCTCATCGAGCTCGATGCCCAGCCCGTCCAGGTACCCCTGTAGGTGCGCCGGGGTGCGCGGCCCGACGATCGGGATCATCGAGGCGCGCGTCCTGGTCGCGCGTTCACGCAGCCAAGCGAGTGCGACCTGGACCGGGCCCGTCCCGATCTGGTCAGCAACGGACAGGACGGCGTCGAGCACGGCTGTGCGCTGGTCCGTGCCTTCGCTAACCGTCTTGGCGTCCGTCGACTGCACGCTGAGCCGTCCCTGCTCGCCGCGCCGGTATTTTCCGGTCAGCAGACCGCCTGACAACGGGGAGTAGAGAACCACACCCAGGCCATGGGCCTGCGCCATCGGAAGGAGCTCTCTGTCTGCGGACCGCTCGGCCAGGCTGTACTCGGTCTGGATGCCGACCAGCGGCGCGTGCCCGTTCAACTCCGACCTGACGGCGCCACCGGCGACCCGCCACGCGGGAAAGTTGGACAGTCCGCCGTAGCGGATCTTGCCCGCCCGAACTAATTCGTCGAGCCCGGCCAGGATTTCTGGCATGGGCGTCAGGCCGTCAGGAAAGTGCGGCATGAAGACGTCAACGTAGTCAGTCTTCAACCGACGCAGGCTCGCCTCCAGCGAACGAATCATCACCTTGCGGCTGTTGCCGGTGGTGCCCGGCCGGACGTCGGCCTGCCGGGTACTGCCGTATTTGGTGATCACTACGAAGTCGTCGCGATCGCGGCCCAGGAGATCACCCAAGACGGTCTCCGCCTCGCCACTTTGGTAGACGTTCGAGGTGTCGAACGTGGTGCCCCCGGACTCGACGAACGCCTCGAAAATCTCCCTGGATCCCTCCAGACCAGCCGATGCCGCGCCGAAGTTTGCGGTGCCAAGCACGTACTCCGAGACTCGCAGCCCGCTGCGTCGTCCAAAAGCCTGGTAGCGCATGAGAAGTCTCCTTAAGCACGACGACGTGGTGTACGTTGAAGACCCTAGCAGAAAAACGAACGGTCACTCTATATGCCTAAGGTCACCCAAGCGCACCTCGACGCGCGCCGCCAGCAGATCATTGACGCCGCCCGCGCCTTGTTCGCGACCCGGGGCTTCGCGCGGACCTCCATGAGCGACCTCGTCGAGGACTCAGGGATGTCGACCGGGGCGATCTACCGGTACTTCAAGAGCAAGGATGAGATCGTCGCAGCCATCTGCGATCAGTCCACCGAGTCACTCCCCAACGAATTGACTCCCGAATCCATCGACGGCTTCCTCCAACACATCCGCACATTGGCCCGAGAGGACAATCACGCCCGACTGGTCGCACAGATCTACGCCGAAGCTGCGGTCTCCGACCCGCTCGCGGCTCTGGTGCAATCCCAGCTCAACGAGTTGCGTGCGGCAATCGCTGCCCTCATGCCCGACCGAGCGCCAACGGATGCACAGGGGGTCGCCGATTCATTCATCGCACTCTGCCGTGGTTACAGCCAACAGCTCGCCGTGTGCGGCGATGTCGATCCGGCACCCTATACCGCTGCGCTGATCAGGATCACCAGCACGTGACACGCCATCTGAACTGAAGAAGGGCGGTCTGGGTAATGCGGTTTCGATCAACTTCACGGTTGATTCTTGAACCACTGCGGTCCATTAGCTGCATATCTGGTTCGTTTGCGTGGACACGCTTTCCGAAATGCGCTCACCTATGTCTCCGGGCAAGCACTATCGCCCCCGGAACATTGTCGTCGGGCCTGAAAACGGACTCCGACTCGACCTGAAAGTTTGCCTCACGCAACCAGTCCGACATCGTGCTGATCTGTCGAAGGTGAGTATCGACACTGATCGGTTGGCCCGCATAACCATTGGTCGCGTGCTTAATGCTGTCCCCGACATGGAATCCGACGAGGACGTGGCCACCGGGAAGCAGGACACGGTGAAACTCCTTCATCACCCCGGCCATAGTGTGGTCAGGAATGTGGATCGTGGACCAGAAGGCGACGATGCCGGCGACGGAGTGAGCAGCCAGGTCGAGGCTCGTCATTGTCCCCACCTCGAAGTGTAGATCTGGGTACACACGCTGAGCGAGGGTGATCATCGCCGGTGAGAGGTCGATCCCGAACGCCTCGACCCCTGCGTCGTGCAGGTACCGCGTGACATATCCTGGGCCGCAACCTACGTCGGCCACCCGCCCACCTCCGTCCCGCTGGACGAGTTCGGCGAACACGTCCAAGTGTGCTCGTAGATGCGGATGGACATCGAGCAACCCTTGGACCTCTTCTGCGTAACCGGAGGCATCGACGTCATACGAGGTCCGGGTTTCCGTCAGCCAGGTGGGCACGCCACGTGTCGCGTTCTCGTCCTTCGGCGGCGCCGGTGACTCCGATGTGTCGTTCTCGCGATATCTCCCTACGTGGTCGACAATCGCAGGTATGACGACATCCCACATTTTCGGGGGAGGTGCCTCGTGCCCCATACCGTTGACACGCAACAAGGTGGCGCGTGGAATCATGCGGGCGAGTGCCAGCCCGTGAGGTAGAGGAAAAAGCGGGTCCGAGTCACTATGAATGACAAGAGTCGGCATCGTGACCGCCGACGGGTCAGCATGGGTCTCGCCTGCAACGAGAAAGTGGTTAAGCAACGAGGATTCAATACTTTTCGCGCGACCAAACTCGATGGTGGCGATTGCACGGATACGGTCTTCGTCAAAGCCGAAAGAGCCCCGGTAGGGGCGCTCAGCCTCGACCCGGTAATCGATGACCGTCGACGCGTCGTTCCAATTGTTCACCACCGGGAGTTCGTTCTCGGCCGCGGTTAGGCTTGAGTCCGGGGGCGGCAACTCTCCAGGGTCGCCTCCCATCGGTGACGACTCGATGAGTGTGAGCGTTCGAACACGCTGCGGCGCGGTGACACCGAGGTACTGTGCGATGCCGCCGCCCATCGACAGACCCACGAGATGCGCCGCGTCGACGCCGAGAGCGTCCAGGATCCTTATCGGATCATTTGCCAGGTCAATGCCCTCGTAAGCTGGTCGGCCGGGCGGGCTCGCCGTCGAAGCCCCGGTATCGCGTTGGTCGTACCGGATAACGTACAGGCCTTCCGCGGCCAGTCGCTCACAGAAGTCAGGGGTCCACCAGTCCATGGACTGGGTGGCTCCCGCGATGAGCAAGACCGGCGGGGCACTTTTGTCGCCGAACTCATCAACCGCCAAGGAGACACTCTCGAACTCGAGGAGTTTCATATCGCAAGCATCTGCCCGCGCCCCCGCCCGGTCAATATGCTCGCCGAAGATGGGTGCGGGCACCGTTTCCGTGCCAACCTCCAAGATCTGATCGGCCACGACGAATCAAATCCAGGTCAGGGTCCCCGAACTACCACTACCACTGCTGCGAGTCGCGCGATTTGCACCGACGCCGCACAGCCGGCGATCTCCGACCGAGTCGCATCGGCACGCTTGATTAACCGCGACAGCCAGTCAACCCCGCGAGGTCAGGCCAATTGACGGGCCGACCTGCAGATCCCGCCGATGACGAATGCGGTTCGGCGATCGTAGTCAGCGCGGGGCGGCCGGCCACCGTGCTTGAGAGCCAGGGCGTTGTCTCGGGCGAGGGCGTGAAAGTCACTGGAGGTGAGACCGGAAACCAGGACGCCTGCAGCACGCCCGTCTGCGACGAGGCTGTCGTGGAAAGTCGACCCGACACGGCAGAGGGCGAGCAGAGGCTCGGAGTCGCGGTACTCCTGCAGCAGAACATCATTGACTGCCGGAAGTCGATACTGCAAGTCCCGTAGTGCACCGATGTAGGAGCAGATTCGCTCTCGGACCTCGACGACGGACCGCGCATCCTCGATGACAGCCCGCAACTCCGCCGCGACGACGTCGTCGATGACGGCATCGATCAGCCCAACCCTTCCGCCGAGTCGATTGAAGATGGTCGCCTTGCTCACATTGGCGGCCGCGGCGACCTCTTCGAGCGGTGCGGAGAACCCCTGTTCCCGGAACACCTGCACCGCCGCATGTCGGATCCGATCAACGTTTCGGCGAGCATCCGAGCGCAGCGTGGACGCACCTGGCGCGTTGGACACGTTATGAGCCCCTTTCGAATCGACGAATAACTTGATCCTAACAGTCAAGTTACTGCAGGATGGAGCCGGCAGTAACTTGACCACCATGGTCAACTTTGCCTCAAGTTGCTCGCCTGCCCTCGCAGCAGACCACCACCATCTCCTTCGAAAGGACCCTTCGATGATCATCGTCACCGGAGCTACCGGCTCCCTCAACGGGGCCACCGTCGACCACCTCCTCAAACGGATACCTCCACGCGAGATCGGCGTCAGCGTCCGCGATCCCGCGCGTGCGACACACCTGGCCGATCAAGGTGTCCGCGTACGGCAAGGGAGTTACGACGACCCAACGGCTCTGCGTCGTTCGTTTGCCGACGCTGACCAGGTACTCCTGGTCTCTTCCAGCGACATCACTACTGACGTGGTCGCCCAGCACCACCGGGCCATTGATGCTGCCGTCGACGCGGGGGCACAGCGGATCTTGTACACGAGCGCCCACGGGACGGCTTTCGATACTCCCTATCCGCCACTCGCTATCCACGCCGCCACCGAACAGCACCTCGCGGCATCCGGGGTCGCCTGGACGTCCTTGCGCAACGGCTTCTACGGAGACCCCGCCCAGTTGCTCGGTGACTGGCAGGAGACGGGCGTGATCGCGATGCCCGCCGACGGCCCCTTCTCCTGGGTCGATCGGCAAGATGCCGCGGAGGCTGCTGCCACGATCATCACCGCTGACGAGCCGCATGAAGGGCCGATCGATCTGACGCTGCCCGAGCCCGTCACTCTCGCGGACTTCGCCATCGCCGTCTCTGAGCTCACCGGTGGTCGGGTCGATCGGGTCGTCGTCGACGACGAGGAGTGGGTAGCGAATGCGACGACCAGCGGTGTACCCGAGGCGGTCGCGCGCTTCACCTTGTCGATGTTCCAGGCGACAAGGAGTGGACATTTCTCGGACTCATACCCGACGCTCCCCCGCCTCCTCGGCCGCAGGCCCCGCAGCATCACCGATCAGCTGGCGGACCACATCATTCGATGAAGTGTTGCCCAGCCGTCACACATTGAATCTGAATTCGACGACATCGCCGTCGACCATGACGTAGTCCTTGCCCTCCATGCGGACCTTGCCCGCAGCCTTCGCGTCGCTCATCGAACCGGCCGCGTCGAGATCCTCGAAGGAAACGATCTCGGCCTTGATGAAGCCCTTTTCGAAGTCCGTGTGAATTACACCAGCGGCCTTGGGGGCGGTATCGCCTCGACGGATCGTCCACGCACGCGACTCTTTCGGACCCGCCGTCAAATATGTCTGCAGGCCCAGGGTGTGGAAACCTGCGCGAGCAAGCTGGTGCAGGCCAGCCTCATCCTGGCCAATCGACTCGAGGAGCTCCATAGCGTCTTCGTCGTCGAGTTCGAGCAGTTCGCTCTCCACCTTCGCGTCGAGGAAGACCGCGTCCGCGGGCGCGACTGCCGCACGCAACTCGTCCTTACGCGCCGCGTCAGTGAGAACGCTCTCGTCGGCATTGAACACGTATAGGAACGGCTTCGCCGTCAGCAGATGCAGCTCGCGGACCGACGACAGGTCGAACGAGTCCTTCGCCGAGAACAACGTGCTACCGGAATCGAGGATCTCCTGCGCCTTCTTCGCCGCATCGAGCAACACCGCGAGATCCTTGTTTTTACGCGCATCCTTCTCCAGACGCGGCAATGCCTTCTCGAGCGTCTGCATGTCCGCGAGGATCAACTCAGTCTCGATCACCTCGATGTCGGCGCGCGGGTCGACGCGACCGTCGACATGCACGACGTCGTCGTCGGCGAACACACGAACCACCTGGCAGATCGCGTCAGCCTCACGAATGTTCGCGAGGAACTGGTTGCCCATCCCCTCGCCTTCGGAGGCACCCTTCACGATGCCCGCGATGTCGACGAAGCTGACCGTCGCCGGGAGGATCCGCTCACTGCCGAAAATCTCCGACAGCCGAGCGAGCCGCACATCTGGCAGTTCTACGACACCAACGTTCGGCTCGATGGTCGCAAACGGGTAGTTGGCGGCCAGTACATCGTTGCGTGTCAACGCATTGAACAGGGTCGACTTTCCGACATTGGGCAGGCCGACGATTCCGAGGGTAAGACTCACAGGCGTCGAGTCTATCCGTCGCGCGCAGCCGTCAATGCCTCGGCGTCCTCCTCGGCGACCTGCTCCCCCGCGGCCGTGCCTATCTGTTGCAAAATGTACCGGACCGCGACGGCCAGACACGACACGGCGGGAACCGCCAAGAATGCACCCGTGATCCCGAACAGCGTCCCGCCGAGCGTGACAGAGAGCAGAACGATCACCGCGTGCAGGTTCATCGATTTGGCCTGCAGCCACGGCTGCAGCACATTGCCTTCCAACTGCTGAACCACGAGGATGATCCCGAGAACGATCAACGCCTTCGTCACGCTCCCCGACACCAGCGCGATCAGCACAGCCAGCGCGCCCGCGACGAACGCACCGACGATCGGGATGAAGCCACCCAAGAAGGTGATCACGATCAGCACTCCGGCCAGCGGCACGTTCAAGATCAACAGCCCAGCGCCGATCAACGCCGCATCGACGAAACTCACGATCGCCTGTGTCCTGATGAAGCCGCCCAACGTGTTCCACATTTGCAACAGCACTTCGCCGAGGTGCGAACGCTCCGGTGCGACGCCCATCGTGCGGTTGAGCCACGGAATGAACCGCGGTCCGTCTTTCAAGAAGAAGAAGACCAAGACGACCGTTGCGAACAACGTGACGAGTACCGACGTCGCGACACCGACCCCGCTGAAGACGCCCGATGCGATGGTGGTCGCGCTCGTCTGCAACTTGTGGGTGATCTCGTCGACGAAGGAACTGATCTGCTCGTCGCCGATGTTCAACGGCGGACCCTGCGCCCAGTCCTGAACCTTCTGGATGCCGTCCCCCGCCCGGTTCGCCAGATCCGGCGCCTGATCGACGATCGACGGAACGATGAGACCGATGATGCCGCCAATTACACCGAGCGCCAACAGCACGACGAGGATCACGGCCGCTGCAGGGGGCACCCGTCGCGCACGCAGCCAACGGACCGGCGGCCACAGGACCGTGCAGACGATGATCGCGAGCACCACCGGCAACAGGATGACCCAGAACTTGGCGAGCACGATCATCAAGACGTACAAGAACACCAAGACGAGGATCATCTGCAAACAGACGATCGACGTCGACCGCAGACCAGCCAGAAATACTCGGCCGCGAGTCGGGTGCGTCCGAACTTGCGCCTCAGGTTCGGTGTCGTCCACCGGCTCGGCGCCGACCGCTACAGACTCGGCGTCGTCTACGGGGCCAGCAGGCTCGTTAGGCTCGTTCACGCCCTCATCGTCACACAGGGATACGACAAATGCCGCGCGGCGCACCGCGGTGTCTGATTTCCGCTAGACGATGCCTTGATCGCATGACAGCGTTGCTGTTGTGACCACGACGCTCGCTACCGCTCCACTCGACTTCGACGGCTGCTACCGCGCGCTCGCCGCGCGCGACACGCGGTTCGACGGACAGTTCGTGACGACGGTACTGACGACCGGAATCTATTGTCGGCCATCGTGTCCCGCACGAACACCCAAACCGGGCAACGTCCGCTTCGAGCTGACCGCCGCCGCGGCCGCTGCCCGCGGCTTCCGCGCGTGCCGCCGATGCCTGCCCGACGCAACCCCCGGATCGCCGCTGTGGAACACCCGGGCAGACCTCACTGCCCGTGCAATGCGCCTGATCGCCGACGGCGTCGTCGACCGCGACGGGGTCGGCGGGCTCGCGGCGGCGCTCGGGTACACCGAACGCCACATCACCCGGGTGCTGGCTGCCGAGCTCGGAGCCGGAACGCTGGCTCTGGCGCGGACGCACCGCGCGACGTCGGCCCGCATGCTCCTAACCGGAACGGACCTGCCGGTCAGCGATGTCGCGTTCGCGGCGGGCTTCTCGAGCATCCGGCAGTTCAACGACACGATCAAGGAACTCTATGACGCGACACCGAGCAGCCTGCGCGCGTCCGGCAACCGGACCGACGACGCGAGCACAGGCGACCGCATCACGCTCCGCCTCCCGTTCCGGCAGCCCTACGACATCGCCTGGACTCGTTACGGTCTGGCGGCACACGCCGTCGACGGGCTTGAGCGCTGGGACTCGGCGACGTTCGAGCGCACCCTGCGTCTGCCGCACCGAGCCGCATCGGTGCGAATCACGATCGGCTCGGACCACGTCTCCGCGGCGTTCGAGCATCTCGACATGCGCGATCTCGGCACGGGAGTCAACCGTGTCCGCCGCCTCCTCGACCTCGACGCCGACCCCGTCGCCGTCGACGAATCGCTGCGCCACGACCGCCGACTTCGCCCGCTGGTGGACGCTCACCCCGGCATTCGCATCCCAGGCAGCGTCGACGGCGTCGAAACCCTCATCCGCGTGATGATGGGACAGCAGGTGAGCGTGAAAGCGGCGCGCACACGCATCGCACGACTCGTCGCCGACCTAGGTGAACCCACCGGATGGCCAGACGAAGCGGGCCGCCCGAATCGGCTGTTCCCGACCGCCGCAGCCATCGCCGAACACGGTCCGACCGTGTTGACCGGACCCGCCCGGTCAGTCCGATCGATCACCGCCGCCGCAGCGGCCTGTGCACAACAAATGGAACTGCACTCGGGGGTCGATGCGTCCAACCTACGAGCGGACCTGATGCGCCTGTCGGGAATCGGAGACTGGACCGCAGACCAGGTCGTGGTCAGGGTGACCGGCGACCCGGACGTCCTCACCCGCCGCGATCTCGTGATCGATCGCGCTCTCGTCGACCTCGGCGCGAGCCCGTCCGACACTCGATCGTGGCGTCCGTGGCGGTCGTACGCATCGATGCACTTGTGGCGCCACCGGGTCGCTCACCTGATCGACGACGCCGTCGCCCCACCACTATCGAGAGGAACCCAGCCATGACCACTCAGACTGCCGCAATCGCCCCGACCCGAACATTGCGTTGGGCGGGTGTCGACACTCCTGACGGACGCTTCACCGCCGTGTTCGACAACAGCGGCACCGTATTCGCGTCCGGATGGACCGACGACCCCGACTACTTGCGAGTCCTCATCGCACCGGCCTTGCGGACCGACGAGATCACCGAGGCCGACGGCGAAGACGTCATCGCCGCGGTCGACGCGTACTACGCGGGCGACCTCGCCGCACCGTCGCAGATTCCGGTACGCCAGACATCCGGCCCGTTCCTGACCGCCGCGTGGGCAGCATTGCGGGAGATCCCTGCCGGGGGGCCGGTCACCTACACGCGGCTCGCCGAACTCGCAGGCAACGCTGCCGCTGTCCGAGGTGCCGCATCGTGCTGCGCCCGGAACGCAGCCGCACTGTTCGTCCCATGCCACCGCGTGGTCCGGACGGACGGAACGCTCGGCGGCTTCCGGTACGGCCTCGACGTGAAGCGCTCCCTGCTCGACCGGGAAGCCGCGGCAACAGCCTGACCGCGATCCTCTCGGGAACGGACCGAGCCTGGAACCGTCGGGCCTGAATTTGTCGGGCCTGAATTTGTCGGAGGGCCGGTCCATGATGGCGTCATGACTACGATCGCAGCCGTCATCGGACCCGTCTGCCTCGTCGTCGGGGTGTTCCTCGGCTGGTTCGGCCATAGTCGGGCGATCCGCGATCAGCCCTCGACGATGCCGCCCGACACTCTCGTCGCACCCCTACGCGACACACTGGGGCATCTGTCGGAGGAACTGCGTCGATCCGAGCACAATCGGGTCCACGCGTTCGCCGGTCTCAGCGAGCAGGTGCGCGGCATGCAACTGACCTCGCACCGACTGCACGAGCAGACGGCGAAGCTGGCCGGCGCTCTGCAAGCGCCGCAGATCCGCGGCAGGTGGGGCGAGATCCAACTGGAGCGAGTCGTCGAACTGTCCGGCATGTCCCGGCACTGCGACTTTGCGACGCAGGTCCACGGCCGAACGCCGGACCGGGTCGTCCGTCCCGACTTGGTGGTGCACCTGGCCGGAGGCAGGACAATCGTGGTCGACGCGAAGGCTCCGCTGCAGGCGTACCTCGATTCGACGTCGCCGGGCCTAACCCCGGAAGCTGCCCGCGACAAAATGGCCCGGCATGCGCAGGCCGTCCGCGCGCACATCAACTCCTTGTCGGCGAAGGCGTACTGGGCTGCGCAAGCGAGCACTCCCGAGTTCGTCGTCCTGTTCCTGCCCGGGGACGGCGTGCTCGACGCCGCGATGGCGCACGATCCGGACCTGCTCGACTACGCGTTCGCTCGCGACGTCGTCCTGGCCACTCCCGGAACACTGATCGCTCTGTTGCGCACAGTGGCGCTCGGGTGGCGTCAGCACGCGATCGCCGAAGACGCGGAACAGATCCAACTACTCGGCCAACAGCTCTACCAACGGATCGACCAGGTGCTGGGACACCTGGAGAAGGTCGGCTCGGCATTGCGGCGCACCGTCGAGAGCTACAACTCGGCGGTCGGAGCCATCGACACCCGACTCGGCGTCACTGCACGCAAGCTCGCCGACATGGAAGCGCTCGCCGTGTCGACCGGTCGGACGAACAGTACGGACAGATCACCCAAACCTGTGGACGCCACAGTGAGATCCGCATCACCGAATCTGTGATGCGCTGGGAACTCGCGGACGGGGATCGACCGACTAGGCCCCGGTAACCGGTACCGTCTAAGTGTGTTTTCCCGATCCCCGAGCGGCTCCGTCCTGCCCGCCGACCAGCAGTCCGTCGTACCGACCGTGCGCGGACTGCCCTGGTGGGGTGCGGTCCTTCTCGCGACGGTCGTCACGATCATCGGCGCGTTCATCGATTCCGCGCCGTCCGGCGAGCTCGGCCGCGCCTTCAAGATCATCTTCATCATCGGTTGCGTCCTGGCTGCGCTCGCGGTGCGACGCCGCGCCTTGTTCACCGCGGCGGTTCAGCCACCGCTGATCGCGTTCGTCATCGGTCTCATCACCCTGTACCTCGAGGCAGGCGACGGAGCATCGGACAAGAAGACTCTTATCCTGAAGGTCGCGCTGCCGATCGCCACGAGCTTCCCGTGGATGCTGATCGCGTTCGTGCTGAGCCTCGCCGTGGTACTCGCACGACTATTCTTCACCGGCCCACCGTCCAAACGCCCGTTCGGCGGATTCGGTGGGTTCGGCTCGAAGGCCGCGACACGCAAGCCCACTCGCAAGCCCGAGACGTCCAGCGGCCAGAAGGCCAAGAGCGAGAAGTCCAAGAGTCCGAACTCCACGGCACCGAAGGCCAGGGCGACGGCGAAGAAGTCCACCACTGCAAGGTCCGCGACCGCGAAGTCCTCGACCGGCGACCCGAAGCGCGCCGCCGCGACGCCTTCGAAGAAGAGCCCCGCCGATCGGGCCGAGACCAGAGCGCCGTCGAAGAAGACGTCGTCGACACCTACCCGCAGGCCTCGCCCGCAGCCCGCAGCCGAACCCGCATCGGCATCCGAAAGCACCGCAGCCCGGCGCGAACCCACCCGGCGTCCACGCCGGACGAATCCGGCTGAGGCTCCCGCACCACGTCGTTCGGCACGGCCGTCAGCGCCGTCACCGACCGCCGCAGAGCCCGCCCCCGCTCGACCGGCGGCGACCCCCGCAGATGCTGCGGCTCCCGCAGAACGCCAGACGAAGCGATCCGACCGGCGGCGAGCTCAGCCGCAGAAGATCCCGGCGCGCCCCCGGCGGACAGCTGGACAACAGCTCCGTGAGCGTGGTGCGGTCGAGGACCTGACCGCGGGACTCGACGACTGATACGTCGACCGGCACGACTGCCGTCCGGCGTCGTTTAATTCACGTCGGGAGATTGCCCACGGTCTGCACCCAGTCGGCGAGTTGGCGTGCGGCTGCGTCGACGACCTGCGGCCACTCCATCGCCGAGTCGTCTGCCTGATCGCTGACCACCTTCACCAGGGTGAGCGGTAGCCGGTAACGAGCACACACCTGCGCGATGGCCGCCCCCTCCATGTCCACGAGATCGGCGCGTTTGGCTAGTTGTGCACGGTGTGCGGGATCGGTGACGAACGTATCGCCGGTGGCAAGGACGGTGCCGTCGCCGTCGTCGAACTCCCACCGGTCGACGGTGTCGTAGCCGATGGCGGTCAAGGCTGCGGCACTGATGTCGTGCTCGATGACCGCCGACGGAACGAACAGGCCCGCATGGTGGTCGTGCAGGGCTCCGGCGGTGCCGATGTTGATCACCCGCGTGTAGTCGCCGCGTTCGAGTCGCCGGGTCACTGCCATCGCGGCACGGACCTTGCCGATCCCCGTGACGAGGACGTCCGTGCGCGCGCCGATGTGCGCCGCCTCAGCGTGTGTCGCGGAGACGATGAGGGTCGTGCTCACGTCAGTCGGTCCGCCCTGTCCGAGTCGACGGCGCACTCTCGGGCGCGCCGTCGGAGGCGCCGAGGCCGGCGATCCGGGAGAGCTGGTCGAACCGGTTGTTCGCGATCCGCATCGCGACCTCGTATGGGAACGCGAACTTGCGCGCCCACCAGTACCCGAACCGGACGTCGAACGACGTGTAGACCATGAACTTGTTTTTGACGACCCCGCGGATGATGGCGTTCGCGGCCTTCTCCGGCGTCACCGCGATCTTTCCGAAGCTGTCGACCTGCTTCGCGACTCGTGGGTCGTCGCGGTCGAGACCGACGATCTCGACGGTCCCGACGAGTGGCGTCGCTACACCGCCAGGACATACCAGCGACACTCCGATGCCGTGACGTCGGAGGTCGTAGCGCAGCACTTCGGACACCCCGCGGATGCCGAACTTGCTGGCACTGTAGGCGGCGTGCCACGGCAACGCGAGGAGCCCGGCAGCGGACGAGACGTTGACCACCTGGCCGCCGGCGCCGCGGCGCACCATCTGCGGGACGAAGCTCTCAATGATGTGAATCGGACCCATCAGGTTGACGTCGACGAGCTTGCGCCAATGCGAGTGCTTGAGGTGTTCGACGGTCCCCCACGCCGAGATTCCGGCGACGTTCATCACGACGTCCATCACGCCGACCTCCGCGTCGACGGCACGCGCGAACGATGCGACCCACTCGTAGTCCGATACGTCGCCCGCCGCGTGGTAAACCACCGAGCCGCCGTCGGCGTCGATGTCGGCGACGACGGCGGTCAACGGGTCAGCGTGCACGTCGGTCAGGACCAGGTGCGCGCCGTCGCGTGCGGCCGCAACCGCCGTGGCACGGCCAATCCCGCTGGCAGCGCCGGTGATCAGCACCGTGCGACCACGCAGAGTCGGCACCGGGGTCGGGACCCAGAACAGGTCACGGATCGTGGTCAGCGTACGCAGCGGATCGAGGCCCATGTCACAACCCTAACCCGATGCGTTCTCTGCGCTTCGGATCACCACTGGCGGGGTCAGACCGGCAGTTTGCCACCGAAGACCGCGTAGACCACCGACAGCATCGACTTGAGCACGTCGGCGGACACGTCCTGCCCTTCACTCATCAGGATTCGCTGCGCCTCCTGGGCGCTCTTAGCGCCTGCGATCTTGTCGAACAGCGGGCCGATCGCGGCGAGGCCCGCGAGGTCGACGCCGTCGCCGCTCTCGCCGGATTCGGGTGCGGCCTGATCTTGTGGGTTCACACCCTGCCCCGACTTGTCGTCGCCGGGTACGGGAACGGGCGCGGTCGGGTTCGCGGGCCCGGCCTTGCCTTCGACGTACGAGGTGATCCCGTCGGTGATCGCGACCGCATACTTCGCCGCTCCCTGTGCGGACGAGAGCGACTTCGCTTCGGTCGGGTTCGACAGGTTGCCCATCTCGAGGAACACCGCCGGTACGCGGGTGAGATTGACGCCCGCGATGTCCGATCGCGTCTGGATCCCGTCAACCGCGCCGGCGTAGCCCGCCGGCGCGAAACCTGCCTTGACCATCGCGTCGCGCATCGTGTTGGACGCCTTGCGGCCTTCGCCCGCCTGCGCGGTGTCCGCCGCCTTGTCGGGCAGTGGCAGAGTCGGCACGATCAGGTGGAAGCCGCGCTTGCCGGTGTCGGCCGCTGTGCTCGTCGAGTCGGCGTGCAGGCTGACCGCGACGGCCGCACCGGACCGACTCGCCGCCTCGGCGCGCTCGTCGACGCAACCACCCCATCCGGTGTCGTCCTTGCGGCTCAACACCACCCGCGCTCCTTTGCCCTCGAGCGCGGCCTTCACCAGCTGAGAGACCTCCCAGTTGACGGTGTGCTCGGCTTTGCCAGTCACCGCGGTAGCTCCGGTGGTCTGGCAGTCCTTCTTACCGCCACGACCGTCCGGCACCTGCTTGCCGAGGTCGTGACCGGCCGCCGATCCCTGGTGGCCCGGATCGAGGAAGATCGTCTTTCCGGCCAGCGCTTTCCCGGCCCCCGGCAAGGGTGCGGCGTCCGAGGACGGTGCGTTGACCATCCCCAGACCGAGCGCTGCGGTCGCTGCCAGCGATGCCCCTGCAAGAACTCCACGACGTACACGGACACCGTTCATCGGCGCTGCTCCCCTTCCAAACGACATATCAATCGTCACATTGATCACTTGCGTAACAGTGAACCAGTAGTCGAGGGTCGCTGTCGAACGGGAACCTTCCGCGACCCCGAATCGTTAGCCCGCTGTGACCCCACCGTCTGCAGAGTCCGAACGACCGAACGAGACGACTCGAAAGCCACACGTATTCGCGAAGCTCGGCGCCAAGTACCACGATCTCCGACACAACCATCGGTACGGCTTCGTCCTGCGCTACGTGACGATCGTCGTCGGCGTCCTCGTCACCGCCCTCGGCGTCGTCGCGATCCCGTACCCCGGCCCCGGGTGGGCGATAGTCTTCCTCGGACTGCTGATTCTGTCGCAGGAACTGGAATGGGCCGCCCGTCTTCGGCAGTGGATCATGGCGAAGCTCAACGCGTTCTACCGTCGTTTCATCGACGGCAACGTGATGGCGCAGATCATTCTCGGCATCGCGACGTGCGCGATCGTGATCGCCACCCTGTGGCTCACCGGTGCCCTAGATCTGGCCGCCGGCTGGGTCGGAATCCACGCCGACTGGCTCAACTCACCGCTGTTCTGACGGCTCCGACCGGTCGACGATGTACCTGGTGATGTGCAGGATCCCGTGCTCGTCCGCGGGGTCGGGCCGACCGACGAGCGCAGCGAGAGCCCGGTCGGCCGCGGCAACGTTGAGGCCCGCGCCGATCACCACGAGCGACGTCCGGGCCGGCCGGTCGGCCCAGGCCTGCGTGGTGACGCGGACAATGCCGCCGACCGCCTGAATCACGTAGGCGTGGTCACGATGTCCGGGCAGATCGATGTAGACCTCGCCTTTGATGCGGTATGCACCGACGGGCGGGCGTTCCAGGAAGCGCGCGAGACGGCGCGGGTCCACGGCGTCCGCCGTCGCGAGCGATGCGGACTGGAACGACGCGTGAAGGTGACCGCTGTGGTCATGGTCCACAGGCTGATCCGCGAACAATTCGTCGAACGTGAGCTGCCGGGCGCCGACGTCGGCGGCACGCTCGGGCGCCTCGTCGAACAGCATCGCCGGGTCGACCGCAGCGTCACTGGCGACGACGGTCGACGCCGTCGGATTCAGTTCGGCGACGAGGTCGCACACCTCGGCGAGCACCGTCGCGTCGACGAGGTCCGCCTTATTGCAGACCACCAGGTCGGCGACCCCGATGTGATCGCGCACTGCCGGGTGTTCGTCGACGGTCCGGGCGAGCGCGGGTGAGTCGACGACGTAGATCAGACCCCCGTACGACGCCGTCGCCCCGCATGCCGCCAGCACGAGCCTGATCAGCGCGCTCGGCTCGGCGATCCCGCTCGCCTCGATCACGATCGCGTCGAGTCCTGCACTCGGCGCGGACAACGCGCCGATCGCCTCCCCGAGACCGTCTGCGTCTGTAGTGCAGCACATGCAGCCGTTCTCGAGTGTGACGGTGCCACCCGCCACCCCGGACACGAGCAGTGCGTCCACGTTGATCGATCCGAAGTCGTTGACTAGAACACCGATCCGTCGTCCATCCGCATTGGCGAGGACATGATTGAGCAGGGTGGTCTTACCGGCCCCCAAGAATCCCGCCAACACAACGACCGGGATGTGCCGCTCACGCACCGGTCTGCACGCATTCTTCGCAGACCACCGCTAACTCGCGACCGTGCCGGTCCGGATGATTGACGACGCGTGATGTCGGCGTCTGGCATTCGGCGCATCGACCGATGATCGCGGGCGCTCCGAAATCTATAGACATTCGCTTGTCGAATACGTACAGCGAGCCCTCCCACAGCCCACGGTCTGCGAAGCGCTCCCCATAGCGCACTATTCCGCCGTCCAGTTGATAGACGTCGGTGAATCCTCGACGCCGCATGATCGCGGTGAGGACCTCGCATCGGACTCCGCCCGTGCAATATGTCACGACCGGTTTGTGTTTCAGGTGATCTAGTTCGCCACTTTCCAGAAGCGGTATGAAGTCGCGTGTGGTCTCCACATCTGGCACGATCGCCCCGCGGAAACGCCCGATTTGCGCCTCGATCGCATTCCGTCCGTCGAGGAATGCGACGTCGCCGCCGCGTTCTTGCATCAACACGTGAAGTTCGTCCGGGCTCAGATGAGTGCCTCCCCCGACGATGCCGTTCTCGTCGACCTCGACCTCGTCGGGTGCGCCGAACGTGACTATCTCGGGGCGCACCTTCACGACCAACCGAGGAAAGTCATCGCCGACCCCGTCCGACCATTTGATGTCCACTCCGCGGAACGGCGTGTACTCACGGGTGGCTCTCACGTACTGTTTCACTTCACGGATGTCGCCACCCACTGTTGCGTTTATCCCGTGGGGTGACACGATGATCCTGCCGCGAAGGCCGAGGGACTCACACACCTGATGCTGCCAGAGACGGATGGCCTCCGGGTCGGGCAGCGGCGTGAACACATAGAACAATACGATTTTGGGGGTCGCCACAGTGCAAGGGTACGGACCACGCGGCGGTATCGCCGCCATAGCCCTACTCGGACTGCTCACGCTCAGCGGCTGCGGGCTCCTCACTGACCAGGGAACCCCCGATCGGATCGTCATTCCCAGCGCCGACGAGCTGTCGACCGAGACCAAACCGTCAACGCTATCGGCGACGCCGACGACCGCCCGTTCGGATTCGAACGACGTCCCGTCCGAGTGGAGCTACGAAAGAGTCATCAAAAGCGCACCCCGAGTGAGCAATTCTGAATTCCAGATCGGCGCGTCCACAGCGGACGGAAGCCGAGAAGACGTATCCGGATATCACTTCACTTCGGCCGATCGTGAAATCCGTTGCTCGACGGGCAACAACGGCGCGAATACGTTGGCGTGCACCTCCGACGAGGTGAAAGGGCCGACGAGCCCGCCAGCCAGCGAAGATGAGGGCTGTTCCTGGAATCGGGAAGTCGCCGTCCTGTCCGGCGACGGAGTATCCGAGGGCGCCTGCGATAACCGTTACTCCGTCCTGTTCCGATCGCGAAGCATCCCATCCGGATCGACGATTTCCGTCGCCCGATTCGCGTGCCTGTCGCAAGATTCGGGACTGTATTGCATCGAGTCAGACGGCGGATCAGGTTTCGCATTGACCGACGACGGATTCACGGAGATCAGAGCAGACGAAAGGGCACCGGAATCATTGACCGGAGTCGAATCGGAAACGGCTCCCTCGACTTCTACTTCTCGTGTGGTACCGACGCGCTGATCATGTGTAAGGTGGGCGACGAAATACCCATAGACTTCTATTAAGGGGCGCCTCGTGGCAAAGAAGACCGTGATCAAGATCGTCGACGACATCGACGGTGCAGAGCTCGATGAATACGAAACCGTTCGCTGGAGTCTCGATGGCAAGAGCTTCGAGTTCGACACGTCTCCTGCGCACGCTGAAGAGTTCCGTAACCATGTGGCCACGTATGTCGCCGCGTCGCGGTCGGTCGGCCGCGCAACGCCGCGCCGTGGAGCAGGATCGGCACGTCCGGGCGCGAACACTCGCGTCATCCGCCAGTGGGCGAACGAGAACGGCCACCCGGTGAGCGACCGCGGTCGAATTCCCGCTGACGTCCTCGCCGCATACGAGGCGGCACACTGATTCCACCCATCTCAAATGACTGAGCCCCGGACCTTGTGGTCCGGGGCTCAGTCATTTGAGATGACACTTTTCCTCACCCCGGTTGTATCTATAGGTCGCGGTACTCGGCCAGGATATTCTGACCAACCATGACTGTCCTTCATAAGGCCCAGCGGCGGATTCGCGCACTGCCCTCTCCTCGCAGGTGGTTGCCGCTGCTGATCGCGGTGCTCCTGATCGGCGCGCTCGCCGCGTGCGGCTCCTCGTCGTCGGACGACGGCGGCGGCGATGACGGACTGTGCGCCCCGCCCGGAGTCAACAGTGCATCAGCGGCGCCGACCAACCTGGCGTCGAGCGCGCAGGCGCCCGACAAGTTCACGACGCCGAACGTCACGCCGCTCGAGGAGATCGACACTTCCGACCTCGGCCTCATCAAACCGGGCACGATCATCGTCGGGACCCTCGGCGACGCTCCGCCGAGCATCTGCGTCAACTCCAAGCAGCAGTACACCGGCATGGACAATGAGATGCTGCGCGCGATGGCCGACAAGCTCGGCTTGCAGGTCGAGTTCGTCGGCACCGAATTCTCCAGTCTGCTCGCCCAGGTCGCCGGCAAACGGTTCGACGTCGGCTCGTCGTCGATCACCACCACCGACGAACGCCGCCAGACCGTCGGCTTCACCAACGGCTACGACTTCGGCTACTTCGCGCTCGCCGCGAAGGTCGACGGAAAGGTCCAGAGCTTCGCCGACTTGAACGCAGGCACCCGTATCGGAGTCGTTCAGGGCACCGTGCAGGACGACTACGTCGCGAACACTCTGGGCCTCGATCCGGTCAAGTTCCCCGACTACGCGACCGCCTACGCGAATCTGCGGTCCGGGCAGATCGACGCGTGGGTCGCACCCAGCCAGCAGGCAGAAGGCACCGTCCAGGCGTCCGACGGGATCG
The DNA here is from genome assembly GCF_032711245.1 of Gordonia abscondita. Taxonomy (GTDB): domain Bacteria; phylum Actinomycetota; class Actinomycetes; order Mycobacteriales; family Mycobacteriaceae; genus Gordonia. The sequence continues at coordinate 2,520,093 of NZ_CP128986.1, read as the reverse complement.
CGATCCTGGAGAACACGTTCAGCATCAACAACTTCACCGGTTGGGCGGTAAACAAGGGCAACCCGAAGTTGACCGAGGCGCTCAACAGCGCGCTCGACTCGATCATCGCCGACGGCACCTGGTCGAAGCTGTACGAGGACTGGGCGCCCCGCGAACTGCCCACAGGCTGGAAGCCCGGCTCCAAGGCCGCACCGTCGCCGCAGCTCCCGGACTTCGCGAAGATCGCCGAGGCGAACGCTGCCAATAAGCCCACGACGGAGGCCGTCGCCCCGAAGAGCACCCTGCAGCAGCTCGGCGACACGTTCTTCAGCGGCGAACAGTTCCGCAAGGCACTGCCCGATCTGGTTAAGACCGGCCTGCCGAACACATTGAAGATCGCGATCACGTCGGGCGTCATCGGCACTGTCCTCGGCATGCTGCTCGCGGTGGCAGGCATCTCCCGCACCCGCTGGCTCCGCTGGCCGGCCCGCGTCTACACCGACATCTTCCGCGGGCTGCCTGCCGTCGTCGTCATCCTGATGGTTGGCCTCGGTTTCGGCCCGGTGGTCAAGAACATCACCGGCGGCAATCCGTTCTGGCTCGGTTCCATCGCGCTGGGGTTGCTCGCCGCCGCGTACATCGGCGAGATCTTCCGATCGGGCATCCAGAGTGTGGAGGACGGTCAGATGGAGGCTTCCCGCGCGCTCGGCTTCTCGTATCGGTCATCGATGTCGCTCGTGGTGGTCCCGCAGGGCATCCGCCGCGTCCTGCCCGCGCTGATGAACCAGTTCATCGTGTTGATCAAGGATTCGTCGCTGATCTACTTCCTGGGCCTCACCGTGACCCAGCGCGACTTGTTCGCGGTCGGCAAGGACTTCAACGCCAACAGCGGTAACCTGACGCCGCTGCTCGCCGCAGGCCTGCTGTATCTGATCTTGACCGTCCCACTGACCCACCTGGTCAATTACATCGACAAGCGCCTGCGCACCGGAAAGGCCTGACCTCACCATGAGCACCCCTACCCCACCGGTCACCCACCCGCTGGTCAGCAGCGATGCCGCGATCTCGCTGACCGGCACGGATTTGCACCTGTCGTTCGGCGAAAATCATGTGCTGCGCGGCGTCGACATCCACGTGGACGCGGGCACCACGACAACGGTCATCGGGCCGTCGGGTTCGGGCAAGTCGACGCTGCTCCGCGTCCTGAACCGGCTCCACGAACCGCAGCAGGGCGACATCCTCATCGACGGCCGCTCGGTCCTCGGCGACAACCCGGACGAGCTCCGACGCCGTATCGGCATGGTTTTCCAGCAGTTCAACTTGTTCCCGCATAAGACCGTCGCGCAGAACGTCGCTCTCGCGCCCCGCAAGCTGCGCGGTTTGAGCAGGGACGAGGCATACCAGCTGGCACTCACCCAACTCGACGCGGTCGGACTCAAACACAAGGCAGACGTCCGGCCGTCCACCCTGTCCGGCGGTCAGCAGCAGCGTGTCGCGATCGCGCGGGCGCTGGCGATGAAACCGGAGATCATGTTCTTCGACGAAGCGACGAGCGCGCTCGACCCCGAACTCGTCAAGGGCGTCCTCTCTCTGATGGCCGAACTCTCGACGGAAGGCATGACGATGATCGTCGTGACCCACGAGATGGGGTACGCGCGCGACGTCTCCGACAACGTCGTCTTCATGGACGAGGGTTCGGTCGTTGAGACCGGCACCCCGGAGAAGCTGTTCGACGACGCCGAGAGCGACCGCCTGCGCACGTTCCTGTCACAGGTGCTGTAGGGCCTCGGTGAACGCGCGCGAAGCGTAGAACGGTGCCAGTCGCCGCCGCAGCGAGGCCGCCAAGAAGCCTCGGCGGTCGATCTCGGCGATGACCGGCGGGCCGAATCGGTTGGCCTCCTCGAGGAGTTCGTCGTACCCGATCCCGAGGTCGGCGAGGAGTTCAGCGAGGGACGTGTCCCCATAAGTGTCGAAGACCTCGTCGACGCCGTCGGCGAGGAGCCGGGCGAAGTAGTCGGTGTCGCGGAAGAGCCGCCAGAACTCGAAGACGAGCACGACGACGTCTTCCACGTCACCGGGTTCGACGAGCGAGCTCACGGCGTCGACGCCCGGCCCGGCACCGGCCCGGGACAGATCACGCATCGTGTCCGCGAGCAGCTCGTCGGATTCGGATCTGTTGGCGCGCAACACGAACGTCGCTGCGCGCCGGGTCACCGACTCGACCGCGCCGTCGACGTAACGACGCAGGCCGCTCGGCAGGCGCGACGAATCGACGGACCGCTGGACAGCTTCGACGAAGGTGTCGACGGTCGCAGGAGAGTCGAGCATCCGCTCGAACAGCCTGCGCGAGAGACCGAGTTGCGCGATGTCGTCGGTCAGGTCGTCGGCCTGCTTCCGGCCGATCAGTTCGGCCAGGACGACGTCGTCGGATGCGGAGTCCTCGTACAGCCGTGCGGCGACCCGTCCGACGAGTTCGGGTATCGCACCCTCCACCGGAAACGCGATCGCATACTTGTGTGCGACGGCTTTGATCAGGTCCCGCGACACCGCTTCGGACAGGGTGAGGTGCGCGGCGTCATCAAGCGCGTGCGTGATCTCCTCATGCACTAATGCGGCGAACTCATCCGGATCGGTCAGCTGACTGCACATGAATTCGACGTGGGCGTCGAGCAGTCGGGCGGCCAGATCGTTGTCGGCGACGTGGTTGTCAGCGGTCATGCCTGTGCACCCTACTCATGCGAGGAGTTCATTCAACACGGTCACCACACCGTGTTCGACGTTCGACGGCGCACGAAACCGTGCGCGCGCCGTCACGGCGGGGTGTGCGTTGTCCATCGCGTACGAGAAGTCCGCCGCGTCGAGCATCTCGAGGTCGTTGAGGTAGTCGCCGAAGACAACGGTCTGCGCGGCGCTCACCCCGAAGTCCTGTTGCAGCCGACGGACGCCGACGCCCTTGTGCACACCGCGTCCGGTGATGTCGAGCCAGTGGGCGCCCGACACGACGAGCGCGTGGTCGTCACCGAGGTGGGCTAGGACGCCGCTCGCGGTGGCCGCCGCTTCGTCGAAGTCGTAGATCGCGATCTTGACGACCCCGTCAGTGTCGGCAGCGAGATCGTCGACCTGATGCAGCACGGCGCAGTAGGTCGCGGCGTGGCGAGCGAATTCGGGGTCGGACGATTCGATGGCCGCTCCGTCCGCTCGGCACGCGATGGCCCGGAGCCGCGCGCCGTCGGCGTTCGCGGCGCGAACCGTGCGGACCGCGTGCCGCACGAATTCGGGGTCCATCGCGTCCGCGTGCAGCAGTCTGCCTTCTCGGACGGCGACCGCCCCGTTCTCGGCGACGTACGACAACGTTCCGGGGAACCGGTCGAATAATCTGACCAGGCTCTGGTACTGGCGGCCGCTTGCCGGGACGAACGCGATGCCCCGCGCGGTCATCTCGTGCAGGAGTGGCCAGAACTCGTCCGGCACGAGACCGTCGGCGTCGAGCAGCGTGCCGTCCATATCGCAGACCACGAGTCGTATTTCGGCGGCGGGTTCGGGCACGGTGGATGCACCTCTCGTCAGCTGGCCACCCGGATATCCGGGGATGATCGGTCCAGTCTATTGCCGCACGTTTGTGGCTACTGTTGGGATCGCGTTGCACGAAGGTCGGCTGACAACCGTTGTGCAACGCGATCTTCGAACAGATCGAGCGGAACACAGCCAGACTTTTGTTAATGGTTGTCATTACCGATATTCTGGAAGCATGAAGGTTCGGAACTCACTCAAGTCACTCAAGAATCAGCCCGGCGCCCAGGTCGTGCGGCGACGGGGTCGCACATTCGTCATCAACAAGAAGAATCCACGCTTCAAAGGCCGACAGGGCTAACCGCGCCCGCGCCGCGCAAAACGATCGAAAAGCTAGTTACGCGCACAAGCGTGACTGTGACGTGGACAACTCCGAGACTCGTTGACGACGCCAAACCACAATCCGGTGGCAGGCGCGAGTGAATCGAGACGACGATGCTTGTAGTCCTCGGCCTGGCGATGGTGGCCGTGTTCATGTTTCTGATCATGACCAAGCGCGCGACGCCGGTCGTCGCGCTGATCCTGGTCCCCACTGCCTTCGGACTGTTCGCAGGCGCGGGCCTGGGCATCAGCGACATGATCTCCGACGGGATCAAAGATCTCGCACCGACCGCGGCGATGCTGTTCTTCGCGATCGTATTCTTCGGGATCATGATCGACGTCGGCCTGTTCGATCCCATCGTGCGGGCCGTCGTCCGCCTCGTCCGGAACGATCCGGCACGCCTAGTCGTCGGTACCGGAGTCCTCGCCGCCGTCGTCTCGCTCGACGGTGACGGATCGACCACGTTCATCATCGTCACATCCGCACTGCTGCCGCTGTACCTCAAACTCGGAGTGAGTCCAGTTGTCCTGACGGTCACCGCAGGCCTGGCCAATGGCACCATGAACATCCTGCCGTGGGGCGGCCCCACCGCTCGCGCGGCCGCGGCGCTCAACATCGACGCCTCCGACGTCTTCGTTCCCATGATTCCCTCGCTGATCGTCGGCATGATCGTCGTGCTGGCGTTCGCCTACCACCTCGGCATCATGGAACGCAGGCGCATCGGCCGCATCGAGATCGCGCCGTCCGTCCTCGCGTCCGCGACAGCGTCCGTGGGGACCGGCGGCAGCGGCCTGCCGCCCACGGACGGCATCTCGTCGCGCCCGTCAGGCTCCGCCGGCGACGCTGACCGTGACAGCGACGACACCGCGTTCGGCGGTGTCCTCGACCCTGCGCGGGCAACGCTCCGACCTAAGCTGCTGTGGGTCAACGCAGCGCTCACGGTGGGGCTCCTCGCCGTACTCGGCGCGGATGTCATCGCGATCCCGGTCCTGTTCATGATCGCGGCCGGCCTCGCATTGATCATTAACTTCCCGCAGCTCAAGGATCAGCAGGAGGCGATCGTCAGGCACTCGTCGTCAATCGTGTCGGTCGTCGCGATGGTCCTGGCGGCGGCTGTTCTCACCGGCGTCTTCGCGGGAACCGGCATGGTCGAAGCGCTCGCCCACTGGTTGACCGGAGCCATCCCGGACGCGATGGGCCCGCATATGGCGATCGTCGCGGGAATCCTGTCGATCCCGATGACATTCCTGATGAGCAACGACGCCTTCTATTTCGGGGTGATGCCGGTCCTCACCGAGACCGCGTCGAAGTACGGCATCGATCCGGCCGAAATGGCGCGCGCATCGATCACCGGACAGCCCGTGCACATGCAGAGTCCCCTGGTTCCGGCGATCCTCCTGCTCGTCGCCCTGGCCGCCGTGCCGCTGGCCGACCACCACAAGAAGGTCCTGTGGCGGGCCGCCGTCGTGTCCGTGGTGATGCTGTTGGTCGGCGGCCTCGTCGGAGCCATTCCGTTCTGAATCGTCCAGACTCCTCCTACGCTGGCATCATGCCGCGAGCGAATACCGACACGCGCCCCGTCCGCCGACCGGGGCGCGTGTCGTTGGTCGCTCAGGTCCTGTTGATGCAGATCGCCGTACTCGTAGTCAGCTTGACCGTCGGATTCGGTTGGCACATCAGCAAAGTCGACGACGACATGCGGACCGAGCACGCCGAACGCGCCCTCGCGGTGTCCCGCGCAGTCGCGGCCGACCCCGACGTCCGCAAGCTCCTCGGAGCACTGCAGGGGCGCGACCTCGACGCAGCAGCGCTCACCTCGGGCGTCCTGCAGCGTGAGGCGGTCGACATCGCGCAGCGGACGGGCGTCCTGTTCGTGGTGATCGCGAACGCCGACGGCATCCGCGTCGCGCACCCCGATCCCGACGAGATCGGCGAGCACGTGTCAACCGACCCCCGTCAAGTACTCGACGGCGAGGACGTCATCGATACCGACCGAGGCACCCTCGGCGAGTCGGTGCGCGGCAAAGCCCCGGTTCACGACGACGACGGCAAGCTAGTCGGCTTCGTCAGCACCGGCATCTCCACACAGCGCGTCGCTGACGCCACCCGCCACTACATCGCCGTCACCGTCGGCCTCGCGGCAGCCGCGCTCGCGATCGGAGTCGTCGGAGCGGTTTTGATCGCACGCCGATGGCGGCGTCTCACCTTAGGCCTCGAACCGGACGATCTCGTGGATCTCGTCGGCGAGCAACGCGCCGTCCTGCATTCGCTCGCCGACGGGGTCCTCGCCATCGACGAACGCGGGCGGCTGCGGATGATCAACGACCGCGCACGAGAACTCCTCGACGTGGACGCACCGGTGGAGACCGATGTCGACGAGCTGGGTCTGTCTCCGCGGATCCGGCGTGTTCTGCAAGCTCCGCAGCACGAGCCGATCGCGGCGACAGTCGGCGACCGCGTCGTCGTCATGAGCTCGCACCGGGTCGACGCAGACGGACGTGACCTCGGCATGGTGCTGTCCGTGATCGACCGCACCGACATCGAGGATCTAACACGCGAACTCGACGCCGTCCGCACCATGAGCGAAGCGCTGCGCGCGCAGCGCCACGAGACGGCGAACCGGTTCCACGTGCTGGCCGGTCTCCTGCGCCAAGGCGACGTCGACGAAGCCGCCGACTACTTGGCCGAGGTGACCGGTTCGGCAGGCCGGTCCGGACTGAGCGGCTTGGAGAACGTCGTCGAGCCCCACCTGCACGCGTTCCTCGACGCGAAGGCGGTCCTCGCCCGCGAACGCGGTGTCGCGGTCACCCTCGGACCGCAGACCTGGGTGGCTGGCACGCTCACTTCTCCGGTTGCGGCGACGACGGTGGTCGGCAACCTCCTCGACAACGCCATCGACGCCGCGGCGACGGGCACGGGCGCCGCCGTCGACGTGGAACTGCTGACCGATGGCGACACGCTCTGGGTGACGGTCGCCGACACCGGTGACGGAATCGCCTTCGACGACCCGAGCGACGTGTTCGCCGAAGGCGTCTCGTCCAAAGCCCGCGGGTCGGCTCCGGCCGGGCGGGGAATGGGGCTGGCGCTGGCCAGACAGATCTGTCTCCGACATGGAGGGGACATCCGCATCGCTGATCCCGGCGGCCCTGGGGCGTCGCAGCGTACTGTCTTCGTCGCCGACTTGCCCGATGTGATGACCGAAGGAGACCTGCGATGACGGACGGCCCCGAGATCGGTGTGCTCATTCTCGACGACGACTTCCGCGTGGCGCGCCTGCACGCGGCGATCGTCGATGCGCTGCCCGGTTTCCGCGTCATCGCGCAGGTCGGGTCGGTGGCGGACGCCCGTGCCGCGGTCGCCAAAGAGCGAGTCGCTGTCGACCTGGCGCTGGTGGACGTCTATCTGCCGGACGGCTCGGGCATCGACCTCGTCGCGGAACTGCCGTGCGACTGCTTCGTAGTGGGCGCCGAGTCGGGCAGCGACGCGGTTCGACGTGCCACCCGGTCCGGCGCGTTGACCTATCTGATCAAACCGTTCGACGACACCGAGCTAGCGCGACGGCTGGCCGGCTACGCCCGATACCGTCGGCTCCTGGCGGGCGGGGCCGTCGACCAGGCGCAGGTGGACGACGCGCTCGCAGCCATCCGCTTCGGCGGGCGGAGCAACGACCGGACGGCGATGACGTCACCGACCGAGGAGCGGATCCTCGGCTTGTTCGCCGACGGAGCGACACTATTCGCAGACGACGTGTCCCAACAGATCGGTGTGGCCGCACCGACCGCGCGCAGGCATCTTGCGAACCTCGTCGCCGCGGGACGCCTCGGCATGAGCCTGCAGTACGGCGGGACCGGCAGACCACGGCAGGTGTACAAATCGTCGTGACGTGCATCGGCCGTGACCGGCAGCTAACTGGCGTCCCGATTCGCGAGCGCTTTCTCCACGCGCTCGAGTTTGCCGTCGATCTCACCGGTATGGCCGGGCCGGATGTCGGCTTTGAGTACCAGCGACATCCGCGACCCGTACCGGCCGGCCTCGTCAGTGGCGCGTCGAACCACATCCATCACCTCGTCCCACTCGCCTTCGATCTCGGTGAACATGGAGCTCGTCCGGTTCGGCAGGCCTGACTCCCGGACGATCCGGACCGCGGCGGCGACTGCTTTATGGACACTGGCCTGATCCTCGGCGGACGGTGCGATTGCCGGATCGGAGGGTGGACCGGACGGAGCGACGGAGAAGGCGACGATCATGGTGTCCACTGTTCCACTTCACGGCAGGCCACGTTCGGTACACCGCGACAGCTCAGTCGGCCGACTGCGGCTTCTTCCTGCGCAGCGGGATGCGGTCGCGGGCGACGAGCCACTTGGCGGCGGGCGTGCGCAGCAGCAGGTCTACGAGGACCAGCGAGAGCGCGAGCACGACGACCACCAGGACCGTCGAACGGGTGGCGGCCGACCTCGGGAACCACTCGTACAGTTCGGGAGTGAATCCGACGCGGTTGAGGATGTCGAGGATCAATGGGTGGACGGCGAACACGCCGAATGCGCGGATAGTCGCGTACGAGACCGCCCGCGCACCCACTTTGCGGCCGCTGACGCGGAGGGCGTCCCAGCCCATCGCCGCCAGCCACAGCAGGACGACGCCGCTGACCAGCCACAGCAGCAACGGCGGATTCCACGGTGTGGTGGCCTGCCACGGAACGTCGCCCGGCTCGGTCATCCAGAAGTACACGGCGATACTCGCCCCGGCGCCGAGGACACAGGCACTCACGACGGGAACGACGTGGGCGCGCAACCAACTCTGCACCTGGTCTAGGTGCAGCGCGGTGAGCCCGCCGATCGCCACGAACAACGTGTACATCGGCAGCGTCTTCCAGGCGTGCTCGTACACCTGATCCCACGCGGAGCCACCCGGCCGAGGCAACCACTGGTAGGTCGCGAACATCAGAATCTGGATCGCCGTCGCGGACGCCAACACCAGCCACGGGTGCCTGATCGTCCGCTCGAGAATCCACGAGATCATCGGGAAGAACAGGTAGATCTGCATGGAGATGAGCAGGAAGTAGAGCTGATATTTGCCGGTGCCCGCGAGCACAGCCCAACCGAGGTCTTGGAAGAACTGGCCGACCCCCGGAAACTGGTCACCGGTGATCAACAGATGGTCGGACACCGTGTAGGCGACCGTCCACACGAGGTACGGGGCGACGACCAGCCCGAATCGTCGCCGCCAGAACTGGACGGGCCTCATCGTCCGTCCACGCATGCTGAGCACGAGGACGAACAGGGTGACCGCAACGAACCCGTAGCGGGTCACGTGCAACAGGGTGCCGACGAGTTGCGCCGAACGCAGGACGTCCGGGTCGGTGTTGATGCCGCTCACGCTGTGCGCGACGACGACGCCCGCGAACAGCACGACGCGTACGAAGTCGGCGGTCAGCGCGCGACCACCTGTGCGGGGCGCGGGTTTCGCTGGCTTCTCGAGTCTCCCGGCGCCAGATGGCGCAGGCGGCGGGTCACCGACGACGGTCTGCCCTTCGCCGGTCCTCACACGCTCCGTCTCCTCGACGGTCCGCTCCACTCTCGACACCTCCGCGAGTCCTCGTTCACCCCACGACCCCGCCCCGCGCCGGAGTCTACGGACCGAACCTGGGAACGGCACACAGAAACTCGTCGGGCGCGTCGCGTCGATCACTCACGGATTGGACTATGCCTGCCTAGAGGTCTAGGCCACGGCGCCCCCATCGTCAGGCGGTGGGCCCGTGGCCGGGTAGAACGCACACCGCGTCGATGCCCAACACGCGGTTGAGTCTGCCGAATGCCAACCACGAACCCAGGCACATCGACAGTTCGACAATTTCTCGATCTGCATAGGATGCCCGCATTCGTGTCCAGAATTCGTCGTCGAGTCCGTGGTGGTCGAGTGCGTACCGTTCGGCGTATTCGGCGGCCAGGCGGGTGCGCTCGTCGAAGGCGTCGCTGACGCGCCATTGTTCGACCGCGGTGTCGAAGGTGTCCTCGACCTTCTGTCCGTCGCGTTCGGTACGCCAGTCCTGACAGAACAGACAGCCATTGATCTGCGCGATCCGTAGCCGCGCCGCCTCGAACTCGCGGAGCCCGAGGGTGCTGTGCTCGTAGACGCTGGTCGCCAGCGTCGCGGCAGCCGGTCCGATGCCGGGGACGAGTTCGCCCCACACGTAACCGATGGGGTCTTTGCCGTCGGGGATGTCGATGATCACGGTCAACTCCTGGAGCTTCGAAGGTGGACGGAGGGTGTTAGCGGAACGTCAAGTCCGTCGTACAGTCCCGGTTCGGCGCTGCGAAGCCAAGCAATCGCGTTGACGATGCGGTCGGCGGCGGTCGCGTTGCCTCCTGCCGACCGGTTGCCGTCCTCGTCGGTCGCTTCGACGTTGATCTCGATGCGCGGACGGCCTTCGATGACGACGCGGTGTGCGCCGTCGCCGCCTGCTGGCGGGGTCGGCCAGTCGGGCGCGACGTCGGCGACGATGCGGGTGACGTGTTCGATCACGATCAACGCGCGACCGTCGACGATGCCCTGCACTTCGAATCGCAACGCACCCTGCGTCCCTTCCCTGAAGTCGCCGAGAGCGGTGGTGACCTGCGTGGTCAACGGCGCTCGATCGACTACTTCGCGGATCTCGTCGAGTCGCACGCCGAGTGCCCGCGCGATGAGGCGGATCTGGCCGCCCCAGACCATGGTCGGCACACCGGAACCGACCATCGGGGGCTCGTAGTCCATGGGCTGCCCCATGCCGACGAGATAGCGGACGGAGTCTTCGGCGTCGTAGGTGGAGTAGTCGAAGATCTCCTGGCAGCGGATCTGTTCGATGCGCGCGCCGAGTCCGCTGGCGAGGACTGGGAGCAGGTCGTTGCCCCACCCGGGGTCGATTCCGCTGACGAACAGCGCCGATCTACCTGTCGCGCACGCCTGCTCGACGGGATCTCGCAGTTCCGGTGGCGCGCTGCGGTGATCGTAGAGCGCGTACACCGACGTGCTGACGACGACGGCGCCGGCGGCGAGGACTCTGATGATGTCGGCGACCGCGTCGTCCGGCCGCAGTTCGCCCGACGCGGCGTACACGAGTGCGCCCGCTCCGTCGAGACTCGCCAGGGCGGCGCCGATGTCGCGTGTGGCCCGCACGCCGAGGTCGTCGGGGAGATCGGCTAGCCGCCCCGCGTCGCGCCCCGACTTCGCCTCCGACGTGACGATCACCGCCGTGAGAGTGAGGTCGGGGTGCGCATCGACGGCTCGGATAGCCGCTCGACCGACATTTCCGGTACCCCATACGACGACGGGTATCGGCGAGTGAAACACGTTACAGTCGGCCATGGCCTGAGCGTAACCGGAGTCACGGTGACCGGAGCACGTTCTACCCGATCTTCCCGTTGACGAGGCCACTCGACGCCGACCGGTCGAGTACAAATGGCATGGCAGGCCCGCCATCGGCACGACACTCCAGGTCGCCGATGAATTACATATCTGTTATTCCCGCTCCCAGGTTTCACACACCGTCACTGTGACGTACGGTGCAGAAGACGACTCGTGTTACGAGGGGGACGAATGTTTAGGAAGTGCACTGCAGATGCGGGTTGATTCAGGTGCGCGATGGCTCGCGCACGGGTGCGCGGCGGGCGCAATGATCATGGCCGCGACGCTCACCGCCGGGCCCGCGGTCGCCGAACCGACCAAGGCCAATCCGGTCGCGTCGTTGATCAACCGGATCGCTGACGTCGACCAGACGTTGACAGACCTTTCGAACGCGGTCGCGACCAGACAGGGCGCCGTGAACAAGGCGCTCGTCGACTTTCAGAACGCGGTTGCCGCACGGCAGTTGGCGATCGAAGCGAACAGCGGCGCGAAGTCGTCACTGGAGACGGTCAGCGGGGAGGTCGAGCGCGCCCAACGCGACTTCGACGCCTTCGTGCGGTCGGTCTACCGCGAAGGCGGAAGTCGAGGCGCGATGACCAAGTACGTCGCGTCCGACGACCCAGACAAAGTCCTCGAGCAGCTCTCGGCCGTCGACCGGGTCACCAGCCAGCAGCAACGGGTGATCCGCAAGCTCCAGGTGGCGCGGAACCAGCAAGCCAATCGGGTCGCCGCCACCGAGGTGACCAAGCGCCAGAGCGTCGCGACCGCTCAGGACGCGGCTGCTCGGCGCGACGACGCCGTTGCCGCCTACCAAGCCGCCCAGCAGGCGATGCGCAATCAGCAGACCAAACGCACCGACCTTCTTGCCCAGCGGGACTCACTCGCGGACCGGCTCGCGAAGCTGCGTGGCAAACCGGTCGCCACCGCTCCCGAGTCCACCGGACCGAAGCAGCGACCTGCCATTCCCGGAGTGCCGAAGGCGGCCACCGACGGCCTCGGACGTCTGGTCGATGCGATTCCCGCCAAACCCGTCGAAGGTGACGATGCGCTGGCACAGGCCGCCGAAGCCGCGTCGACCCTTGCGACCGACACCGGCCAGGCGCTTCTCGCGAGCCTCGTCGGACAGCAGCAGATCCCGCATTCGAAACTGCTCGACGAGATCGGGATCGGCGGGACCAGTCCTTTCGAACAAGGCGACAACAACACGTTCACCCGCCTCGGCAACGGCTCGTTGGGCTCTCTGTTCGGCGGCCAAGGTGGCGCTCCCGGAGCGATCCGCCCCGGACTGCGCGGACCTGCGGCCATCGACGTAGTCGTCAACCGGATGAAGTCCCAGCTCGGCGTCCCCTACTCGTGGGGCGGCGGCGACGCGAACGGGCCGACCCTCGGCGTACGCGACGGCGGCGTCGCCGACAGCTACGGGGACTACCAGAAGGTCGGCTACGACTGCTCCGGACTGATGGTCTACGGCTTCGCCGGGGTCGGTATCGACCTGCCGAAGTACTCGGGCTACCAGTACACGGCGGGACCGCAGGTCCCGTTGTCGGAGGCCAAGCGCGGCGACATGGTCTTCTACGGCCCGGGCGGCACCACCCACGTCGCCCTCGTCCTCGGCGACGGCACCATGCTCGAAGCCCCGTACTCGGGCTCGGCGGTCAAGATCTCCCCGATGCGCACCGACGGCGCGGAGCCGATGGTCGTCCGCATGCTGTGATAAGCGCGGTCACATCTGGGTGACGCGACCGGCTTCCACATGCCAACGCCGGTCGACGTTCACGTTCGCGAGCATCCGCCGATCGTGGGTCACCAGGAGAAGTGCGCCGTCGTACGACGCCAACGCCGACTCGAGTTGTTCGATAGCGGCGAGGTCGAGGTGATTCGTCGGTTCGTCAAGCACCAGAACGTTCGTCCCCTGCGCCTGCAGCAGCGCGAGAGCTGCGCGCGTGCGCTCCCCCGGCGACAGGTCGTCGACGGCGCGGTCGACGTGATCGGCGCGCAGCCCGAACTTGGCGAGCAAGGTACGGACCTCGGCGGTCGTCGACTCCGGAACGAGCTGCTCGAACCGGTCGGCGAGCAGTTCGGGGCCGGCGAACAGTGCGCGGGCCTGATCGATCTCGCCGATCGCGACGCTCGCGCCGAGTCGAGCGGTGCCCTCGTCCGGGGCGATCCGCCCGAGGAGCGTCCTCAGCAGAGTCGACTTCCCCGCACCGTTCGGACCGGTGATCCCGATCCGCTCGCCCGCGTCGACCTGCAGCGACACCGGGCCCAGAACGAAATCACCTTGACGCACCACCGCCTCATTGAGCGTGGCCACCACCGAACTCGAACGTGGAGCCGCTCCGATCGTGAACTCGAGCACCCACTCCTTGCGCGGTTCGACGACCTCCTCCAGTCGGGCGATCCGACTCTCCATCTGACGAACTTTCTGCGCCTGCTTCTCGCTCGACTCCGACGACGCCCGGCGGCGAACCTTGTCGTTGTCCGGGTTCTTGCGCATCGCGTTACGCACCCCCTGACTCGACCATTCGCGCTGTGTGCGGGCACGAGCGACGAGGTCTGCTTTACGGTCGGCGTACTCGTCGTACTCCTCGCGCCGATGCCTTCGCGCGACCGCGCGCTCGTGGAGATAGCTTTCGTAACCGCCGCCGAACACTGTGTTCGTCTGTTGCGCGAGATCCAGCTCAAGGACGCGGGTCACGCTGCGCGCCAAGAACTCTCGATCATGACTGACGAGCACCACGCCACCCCTGATTCCGCGGACGACGTCTTCGAGGCGATCGAGCCCGTCGAGGTCGAGGTCATTCGTCGGTTCGTCGAGAAGGACAACGTCGAACCGCGAACACAGCAGCGCGGCCAAGCCGACGCGTGCCGCCTGGCCGCCGGACAGCCCGGTCATCAACGCCGATTCGGGCGCCACGTCGCCCGCGGCGAACCCGAGGTCGGCGAGCACCTCCGGAAGCCGTTCATCGAGATCGGCGGCCCCAGTCGCAAGCCAGTGGTCGAGTGCCGCAGCGTACACGTCGTTCGGGTCGCCGGGGCCCGCCGCGTCGGGCTCGGCCAGAGCCGCTGCCGCATCGTCCATCGCCCGCGCCGCCGCTGCACACCCGGTCCGGCGGGCGACGTACTGTCCAACGGTCTCACCCGGCACCCTTTCGTGTTCCTGCGGAAGCCAGCCGACGAACGCGTCCGCCGGCGATCGCGACACCGCCCCTGCCAACGGAGTCAGCTCACCGGCCAGGATGCGCAGCAAAGTCGACTTTCCCGCACCGTTGGCTCCGACGACGCCGACCACATCGCCCGGCGCGACGGTCAAGTCCAGGTGATCGAACAGGACGCGGTGCGCGTACCCGCCGGAGACGTCCTTCGCGACGAGCGTTGCGGTCATGCACATATGGTTGCACTCGTGCCTCCTCGTCCTCGCGCCGCCCGCTATGCCCGACGCCGCAAGACGCGGATGGCCGCCAACACCCACGACCTCACCGACGAGCAGTGGACGTCATTGCAGGACGCGTGGGGCGGGTGCGCTTACTGCGCGGCGCCCGGTCCCGGCCTACAGAAGGACTGCATGCAGCCCATCTCGCGTGGCGGCCGGTACACGATCGAAAACGTGGTGCCTGCGTGCCGGTCGTGCAACGCCAGCAAGTGCAACACCGAGCTGACGACGTGGATGCGGCGCAAGAAGTACAACGAACGACTGTTCCTCGAACGGCACGTGCTGATCGTGCGGGACCTCACGGGTGCTCGTCGGTCTCCCGAGAGTCCGTGAGCGTCGACGCACCCCACAACGCGATCGCACCGACAACCACTGCGAGGACCGCGTAGGCGATTCGTTCTCCGTGGAAGAAGGAGTCGACGAGCTCACTGCTCCACACGCCCGCGGGTAGGACTGTGGTGACCAGAGCCGCGATGAGGGTACCGACCACCGCCGTTCCTACGCTCGTCCCGACCTCCTGCGCAGTGTCGTTGAGCGCGGCGCCCATCGAGGTTCGGTTCTCCGGCATCGCACCGATCAGCGCGACGGCGCCGATAGTCATCACGGTGCGCAGGCCGAGCGTCAAGGTGACCATGAACGCCGCGATCGCGAGGTAGCCGTGATCGACGCCCCACGCGAGTCCCGCCATCGACCCGCCGAGGAGCACCGCACCGATGACGCAGGCGACCCGGTGGCCGAACCTCTTCACGAGGTGCTCGGACACGGGCGTGCCCAGGATCATCGTGAGGATCAGGGGGAGGTTGGCGAGTCCGGCCTTCATCGGACTCCAACCGTATGCGTACTGGAAGTGCAGAATCAGCCCGAACATCACGCTGGCCATCGCGATCGACGTCGCGATCTGCGCGATGGCGGCGCCGCGCACCGTCCCGTCGGCGAAGATCCGCAGGTCGAGCATCGGCTGCGGGGTGCGGCGTTCGTGCCAGATGAACATCACGAGCGCGAGAAGCGATCCGGCAGCGGCCGCCAGCGTCGACGCAGACGCCCAGCCGTGGTCGATGCCTGAGGTCAACGTGTAGCACCCGAGTCCGATCGCGAGAATGCTCAACACCGCGGCTGGCACGTCGAGTCGATCGTCGGTCAGATCGTCGGCGTGGTCGGGCTGCACTCCGATACGGACGCCGACCCATGCGATGAGCGCGATCGGCGCGTTCACCAGCAGCAGCCACTCCCAGCCGACGTGCGCCAGCATGGTGCCGCCCAGGACTGGCCCGAGGACGAAGCCGCTCATGCCGACGACGATCATGACCGTCATCGCACGCATACGTAGCGCGGTATCGCTGAAGAGTCGGAAGACCAGCGAGTTGGTGATCGGAGCCATCGCAGCGGCCGCTACACCGAGTGCGGCGCGCACCGCGATCAACTCCCCGGTCGACGACACCGCGAGGACCGCGAGACTGATCACCCCGAACACGGCCAGTCCGACGAGGAGTACCCGCCGTCGTCCGAAGCGGTCGGCGATCGATCCGGCCGTCAGAAGTAAGCCGCCGAAGGTCAGCGAGTACGCGCCCGTCACCCACTGCAAGGCGGTGGTGCCGCTACCGAGGTCGCGACCGATGGTCGGCAGCGCGATCGTCAGCAAGGTGTTGTCGACCATCTCTACGAAGAAGGCCAGGCACAGCGCGAACATCGGGATCCATGCGGCACGCAGGGAGGTATATGTGCGGGTCGAGGTCTGCATGGTGGTGGCCATGGGACACACCCCCTCTCTCTATCGAACGGCGTTCGGTTATCGAACGCCGTTCCATACGATAGAACGACGTTCGATAGAGTGCAAGGAAGGAGGTTCAATGACACCGCGAACAGCACAAACGCCGCCGCTCCGCGGCAGGCGCCGCGCATCGCATTCGATGGAGACCGTGATCGGCGAGACCGTCGCCCTGCTCGACGAGTCGGGCGAAGGAGCCCTGACATTCCGTGCGCTCGCCTCCCGGCTCGGCGGCGGAGTCGCGAGCATCTACTGGTACGTCGACAACAAGGACGAACTGCTCGACCGCGCGACCGATCGAATACTCGGCGACGTGGTCGACGAGACCGACGGGTTCGCCGACACCGACGATCCGATCGCCGATCTGCGCGCCATCGCGATCGCCTTGTTCAACGCCGTCGTAGAGCGGCCATGGTTGGGGCGATACCTGATGCGCGACAATGGAACTCAGCCGAACGGAATGCGCATGTACGAGGCGCTCGGTCGGCAGGTGATGCGGCTGGGGCTAGGTCCGCGCGAGACTTTCCACGGGGTGTCCGCCGTCCTCGGATTCGTGATCGGCACCGCGACCGACCTAGGCCAGCAAGTGCCCGCGGAAGTGCGCGACGGAACTGTCTCCGGCGAGGAGCTCATCGCGCGCGCAGCCGACCAATGGCGTTCGCTCGACCCGGATGAGCATCCATTCATCCACTACATCGTCGACGAGTTCGCGGCGCACGACGACGCCGACCAATTCCGCGCGGGCTTGGATCTAGTACTGGCCGGGCTACGGCTGCAAGCCGACGGGTGAAACGACTTCGGCACTTTTTATCGGCGTGACGCCGATAAAAAGTGCCGAAGTACTCGCAGAAGGTCTGCTCTAGCTGTAGTCGTAGAACCCGCGACCACTCTTTCGGCCGAGACGTCCGGCATCGACCATGCGACGCAGGAGCGCGGGCGGCGCGAAGTGCGGCTCGGCGAACTCGGCGTACAGCGACTCCGCGGCGGCAAGGCAGATATCGAGGCCGACGGTATCGCAGAGGGTGAGCGGGCCCATCGGATAGCCGCAGCCGCCCTTCATCGCAGCATCGATGTCTTCGGCGGTCGCGTAACCCGAGTCGTACATGCCGATGGCCTGGCAGAGGTACGGAATGAGGAGCGCGTTGACGATGAAGCCCGAACGGTCGCCCGCCTGAACGGTGGTCTTGCCGAGCACGTCGTCCGCGTACGCGGTAACGGCCGCCGCGGTCTCGTCCGAGGTCAGCAGGGTCGAGATGATCTCGACCAGCGGCATCACCGGAACCGGGTTGAAGAAGTGGACGCCGACCACGCGCTCGGGCCGCTTGGTCTGCGCGGCGATCTTGATGACCGGGATCGACGACGTGTTGGTCGCGAGGACCGTCTCCGGCTTCACGACCTCGTCGAGCTTCGCGAAGATGTCGTGCTTGATGGCCTCGACCTCGGGGGCGGCTTCGATGACGAGTTCGCGATCGGCGAACTCGGCCACGTCGAGCGTGACTCGGACACGTGCGATCGCGGCATCCGCATCGGCCTGCGAGATCTTGCCCTTGGCCACTCCTCGACTGATGGACTTGCTGATCCGCGCATTCGCCGCTTCGGCGAACTCCTGTTTGGTCTCCAGGACGAGCACGTCGCTCCCGGCCTTGGCACACACTTCTGCGATACCGGCACCCATGGTGCCGCCACCGATCACGCCGATGAGGTTCACTCTCACTCCAAATCAACACGGGCCGCGGACAGCGGCCGAATTTCGGTTGTCGCCTCATAGGTTAGTTGCTGCGCCGTCGACGGTCCGCGCCGCCGTCACCGTGGCGGAAGGTGGGCCGAGGCGCGTCAGTGCTGGAGCTTCGCACTGACGTCGGCGGTGGTCGTCACTTCGCCGAGCTTGGGAAAGATCGTGGCGACCGAGTAGTCGTGCGCGTTCGGGTCGGAGTCGGTCATCGCGTCCTCGACGAGGACTACGTGGTAGCCGAGTTCGTAGCCGCCGCGGGCGGTCGACTCGACGCCGATCGACGTCGAGATCCCGGTCATGACGATCTGGGTGACGCCGCGTTCGCGGAGTCGAGCATCGAGGTCCGTGTTCGTGAACGCGCCCCACGCACGTTTGGTGATGTGGATGTCGGCGGCATCGAACCCGAGCGCCCCGTCGAGGACGATGTCTGCCGCATCGAACTCCGCGCTACTGGCGCCCGCATCGGTGCGCCCCTGCGGACGGGTTGCGACGTTCACCAGCACTACCGTTCGGCCGGCGGCGCGGAAGTCGGCGGCGAGCGCTGCGGCATTCGTCACGGTCTGGTTGGCGGCGTCGCCGAGGCCACCGACGATGTTGCGTTGAAGGTCGATGACGACCAGTGCGGAGTTTTCATCGATCTGGGTGAGCGGCATCGGGTTCCTGTCGTTAGTCGTGCGGAGTTCAGGGTTGTTCCGTTTCGGGGTTGTTCGGCCATTCCGCTAAGCGGGCCAATAGTGGCAACGCCGCGTCGACCGTCTCGCGTTCGGCGTCGCTGAGTCGTTCGGCGACGGCCTCGGCGAGCCATTCCTCGCGGGTGCGTCGGGTTCCGTCGACGAATGCGCGGCCGGCCGTCGACAGCGAGAGGAGTTGTCGGCGGCCGTCGTTCGGGTCAGGCGATCGCTCGACGAAGCCTCGTTCGACCAGGACAGCGACGGTCGCGGCCATTGACTGCGGGCGGACCCGCTCGTGGGCGGCGAGCTCGCTCGACGACGTTTCGGCGCCGACGAGCCGAC
Organism: Gordonia abscondita; assembly: GCF_032711245.1. GTDB lineage: Bacteria > Actinomycetota > Actinomycetes > Mycobacteriales > Mycobacteriaceae > Gordonia. Next base: position 2,500,896 of record NZ_CP128986.1, on the reverse strand, counting down.
TGAGCACGGAGGTCTGCGACGGCGTGAGCTCGTCGAACTGGGCGACCTCCCGGAATCGCCGCCGGAGGCGGCTGAACACGACCCTGATCTCGCCCGCTGTGGTTCGTGCGTTGTCCCGATTCGCCATAGTCTTCAGTCTAGGCTGCACAACTTCGGTCTGCCGCGGATTGACTCGACGACGAAGCGTTGCACGACCGGAAGCGTCGCGGCAGGTTTGCGATTGCGCGGCTATGCTTCAGACATGGGGGATGAATTAGATAGTGTCGACGAAATAGCGGCGAGAACGAATGCGCTTGTCCTGGGGGCGACCGGGTATATCGGTTCTCGTCTGGTGCCAGAACTCCTTTCGCGAGGAGTGAATGTCACCGTCGGTGTTCGCGATATCGGAAAACTTGAGAGTTTTCCGTGGAATGACACAGTTGTGGTCGCCGCCGTCGATGTGTCTGAGCCGAAGACGCTAGCGGCCGCCACAGCATCTCAGGACGTCGTCTTCTACCTCGTGCATTCGATGGATGGCGACAAGTTTGTCGAGCGTGATCACGAGGCGGCGCGGAATGTCGCGCAGTCCGCACACGCTCACAACGTGAACCGGATCGTGTATCTCTCGGGCCTGATACCTGATCTCGACGACCGCGATCTGTCAGATCATTTGTACTCGCGTATGGACGTGGAACGGGTTTTCACAGAGTCTCCGGTCGGGTCGGTGACATTGCGCGCAGCAATTGTTCTCGGCGCCGGAAGCGCATCATTCGAGTTATTGCGACAATTGTCCGAGCGGGTGCCGTTTGTGCCGCTTCCGAGCTGGTTGAACTCACACGTGCAGCCGGTGTCTATCCGCGACGTACTCGATATTCTCGTTGACGTAGGACTGGCAACCGATCCCCCGCCGGCGTCCATCGACGTCGGCGGCCCCGACGCCATGAAGTACTCCGAACTCGTTCGAGCGTATTGCGCTACGGCGGGGCTGAACAGAGTGTTCCTTCCTCTGCCATTCCTTCCGCACCGTTTCGTCGGTGCGATGGCGAGCTATTTCGTCGACTTGACGCCTAGTCTTGTCCAATCGTTGATCGACAGTCTCGGTCACGACATGGTGTGCCGCCCGCAGGAGCACCCCTGCGCGCTCGGGTCCGTCACCACATCTCAGGCGCTCGCCGCAAGCCTGGCACCGGCCATCCACGAGCGGACGACGGAATCGGTAGATCCGCATGCGCTGCGCGCGCACGACGCGGACTGGGCAGGCGGTGACGTAGAGATCGCTGCGGGACGATCCCGAGTGACGGGCGCAGCGACAGGAGGAGTTGGTTGGCGCTCGCGCCGCACCAGCGTGCCGCTTGTCGTCTCCGCGGGCGTGGTAGCGGTCGGGGCGACCGTCTCTCGCGTACTCGTCAGTGGCATTCTGCGGAGAGGACAACGGTGATCAGCGGCCGGGGCGCGGTCGATTGGATGCGCCCTGCGCTAGTCATGGTCGCCGGAGCAGTGTGCTTGGCCTTCTCGGTGAGGGTCGCACAAGGGTCTATCCCCTTTTATGTTCTTTCCCTCGGGTTAGGTGTGATCTGGGCGGTCGGCGCGGTGTGGGTTGGCGGTGTCCGACTCGGGACGAGCAGCGGACGTGCACGCCGAGTCGGGTTCGTCTCCACGGTTACCGCGCTGGGCGTCGCCGCCTCGTTCATCGTGGGTGGATATCTAGCCGCTCGCGTACCGTTTCTCGACGATCAGATCGACGAGCTCATCTCCCGAACCGACCATGCGTTCGTGCTCTCCCTGTTCCTGGTGGCTGCTGTCACCGGTGTCGCCGAAGAGATGTTCTTTCGCGGCGCGCTGTTCGACGTCGCTTCTCGAAGTCTCTCCGGCGATTCGATCCGGACCGTCGCTGCGACAACAATCCTGTACACGGTGGTCACCGCGGTCACCGCCAACCTGGGATTGACGCTGGCCGCCGCGGCGCTCGGAGCCATGGTCGGAACCGCCCGCGCCTACAGCGGTTCCGTCATCCCCGCGATCGTCGGGCATCTCGCCTGGACAGTGGCCACCATCGGGATACTCCCTCAACTCATCTAGCGGTGCCACTGCCCCGACCCGCCACAGAGGGCACGAGGATGCAGATCACCGTAGTCCCCCGCGACGGCGCTGCCGAAACGTTTCCGCCACCGTGATTGTTTACCTTGGCGGGGCACTGTCACGTTCCTAGCATCACCGCGGTGACTCTCACCGAACATTCCGAGACCTCGGCCGTGGCAACTGCGCCCGTCGGCCCGGCGACAGACCCCCGTCGTCTCCGCAACGTCGTTCTCGCCAGCGTGCTCGGCACGACGGTCGAGTGGTACGACTTCTTCCTGTACGCGACGGCCGCCAGCATCGTGTTCAACGACGTCTTCTACCCGGATACAAGTGAGTTCGTCGGCACGATGCTCGCGTTCGCGACGTTCGCGGTCGGCTTCGTGATGCGTCCGGTCGGCGGCATGGTGTTCGGCCATATCGGTGATCGGATCGGACGGAAGCGGACACTCGCACTGACGATGGTGACGATGGGGATCGCGACAGCTCTGATGGGCGTACTGCCGTCGTTCGCGCAAGTCGGCGTCGCCGCACCGATCCTGCTGCTCGTGCTGCGCATCGTGCAGGGGTTCGCGCTGGGCGGCGAGTGGGCTGGCGCGGTCCTCCTCGCCGTGGAGCATGCGCCCGCACGCCGCCGCGGGCTGTTCGGTTCCATCCCGCAGGTCGGTCTCGCGGTCGGCTTGGCGCTCGGCACTCTCGTGTTCGCGGGACTGCAGACCGTGTTCGACGACGACGCGTTCATTGCGTACGGGTGGCGCATCGCGTTCCTGATCAGCATCGTGCTGGTCGTGATCGGCTTCGTCGTGCGACTCAAAGTCGAGGAGACTCCCGAGTTCGCCGAGGTCGACCGGCTGGCGAAGAAGTCGTCGGCTCCACTCAAGGAAGTCGTCCTCCCGCCGCACACCCGCAACACGGTTCTGGGTCTGTTGGCACGGTGGGGCGAAGGCGCCGCGTTCAACACATGGGGCGTCTTCGCCATCACGTATGCGACCGGAACCCTCGACATGCCGAAGGTTCCCGTCCTCGTATCGGTGAGCATCGCCGCGGTCGTGATGGCGCTGCTGCTGCCGCTGTCGGGGATCCTCGCCGACCGACACGGCCCGCAACGGGTCTACCTGACCGGCATTGCCGCGTACGGCGTCCTCGTCTATCCGGCGTTCGTGTTGTTCGGCAGCGGAAACCTCCTGTGGTTCACCGTCGCCCTCGTCGTGGTGTTCGGTGTGGTGCACGCGTGGTTTTACGGCGCGCAGGGCACGTTCTTCGCGAGCCTGTACCCCACCCGAGTCCGCTACACCGGGCTGTCGGTGGTCTATCAGTTCTCGGGCATTTGGGCGTCGGGTCTCACCCCGCTGATCCTGACCGCCCTCCTCGGTGCCGCGCACGGTTCGCCGTGGCTCGCGTGCGGCTATCTGGTCGCCACGTCGGCGATCAGCGTCATCGCGTCAGCGTTGGTCCGACGCTCCGACACGTACCTGCGCTGACCTCTCCCCTCCGCGCTCGGAGTCGATCGCGATACGGCGGGTTCCGCCCGGCCGGACCGGTTCAGATCACTCCGGTGGCGGCGAGCTCGGCGAGCCGTTCCTCGTCCATGCCGAGCAGGCCGGTGTAGACGTCGGTGTTGTGCTCGCCGATGTGCGCGGGACCGGAGGACCGGACGGAGCCGGGAGTCGCCGAGAGTTTCGGCACCACGCCGGGTCCGAGGACCGTTCCGCCGAGCCGCTCGTCCGGATGCGGCACCAGCATGTCGCGTGCCTGGAACTGTTCGTCGGCGACGACGTCGGCGACCGTGTTGACCGGGCCGGCGACCACGCCTGCATCGGCCATCAGCTCGATGACCGTGGCACCGTCGCGCTCGGCGACCCACTCGCCGATGATCTCGTCGAGCAGATCCTCGTGTTTGCCACGGGCCACATGGTCCCTGGTGCGTTCGTCGTCGATCAGGTCTTCCCGGCCGATCACCGTGCACAGTCGCCGAAACACTGTGTCCTGGTTGGCGGCGATGATCACCCACCGTTCGTCCCGTGTCAGATACAGGTTGGACGGGGCGATCCCGGTGAGCCTGGTGCCGGACGGTTCACGAATGACGCCGCCGAGATCATAGTCCGGGATCGTCGATTCGAGCATCGCCAGGCAGGCTTCGGTGAGCGCCACGTCGACCACCTGGCCCCGCCCGGTGCGGTGGCGAGTGTGCAGCGCCGCGAGCACGCCTTGCACCGCGAACATCCCGGCCAGCGAATCACCGATGGACAGCGACATCCGCGGTGCGGGTCCGCCGGGGAAACCGTTTATATAGCGGAGGCCGCTGACCCCTTCGGCGACCGAGGCGTATCCGGCTTTGAACGCGGCCGGACCGGTCTGCCCGTAGCCGGAGACTCGGGCCACGATGATTCCCGGATTCCGTTCCGCTAGAACGGCATAGCCGAGCTGCCATTTCTCCAGGGTGCCCGGACGAAAGTTCTCGACGATGATGTCGCTGTGGTCGACGAGGTCGAGGAAGATCTCTCGCCCTTCGGCGGAGCGCAGATCAAGGCTGATGGCCCGTTTGTTGCGGGCGTGCACGGTCCAGAAAGCGTGCTCCCCGTCGCGTTCGGCCTGACCCCAGGTGCGCAACGGATCGGCTTTGCCCGGCGCCTCGATCTTGATGACGTCGGCTCCGAGGTCGCCGAGCAGCCTGCCTGCGAACGGACCCGCGATCAGGGTTCCCAGTTCCAGAACCCGTAGATCGGCTAGCGCGCCGGTGTTCGCCGCAGCTCGGTCCGACGACTCTGACGGCCCCGCGTTATCAGCACGCGCTGCCTTCTCGGCAGGCGAAGCGGACGGTCTTCTCTTCGATGTCGGCATGGATACCAGACTGCCCCACTTCGTATCCGCTGGCTTCGCGGCACGCCCCGGCTCGCTTAGGTCGCGGACCGCTTCAACCGTGCGGTGATGTCTTCCCGAGTGGCGACCACCCTCACCCGTCCGCCGTCTCCCGGGTCGGGATCGGGAAGCACGCGGTCCGGGTCGATGAGATACACGTCGTGCCCGTCGAGAGTCAGTCGACGGATGGCTTCTAGGAGCATGCGGCGGGCGACGTCACCGACCGAGATGACCCGCACCAAGCTGATCGCCACTGTCTTCTGGGTGAGCGGCACGTCCTCGAGGTCGCGGAGGACGCGTTCCGCGCTTGCGAAACGGATACTGCCCTGTAGTGACACGATCTGCACCGCGTGTTCTCCGGTGCCGAGCACTCGGCGTCCGCGTACCACCGACGGCCCGGCGGGCGGTACTTCCATCAGGTGCATTCCCATCTCGGATGTGAAGCGGCGGAACAGATCCAGTCCTCGGACACTGTTTCCGTGCTGGTCCAGTCGCGGAGAGAACGTCGCGATGCCCGCCTGGCCGGGCAATGCACCGATCAGCCCGCCCGCAACACCGCTCTTGGCCGGGATGCCGACGCGTGTCATCCAGTCCCCCGCACCGTCGTACATGCCGCAGGTGGCCATCACGCTGAGTACCTGGCGGACGACGGGCGCGGGCACGACTGGTGCGCCGGTGACCGGGTTGACGCCGCGGTTCGCGAGAGTCGCGGCCATGAGAGCCAGGTCTTCTACGGTCACTAGGAGCGAGCATTGGCGGGTGTAACCCACCACCGCTTCCAGCGGCTCACCGTCGATGATGTCGTTGGCGCGCAGCATGTTCGCCAACGCTCGATTGCGGTAGGCCGTGGTGATCTCCGATTGGTAGACGGCTGCGTCGATCTCCAGCCGCCGTCCGGCGAAAGCGCTGAGTCCGTCGATGATCCGAGACGTCTGCTCGCTAGGTGTCGCTCCTCGGGGACCGGTGAGAGTGTGAGCCGTGATCGCGCCCGCGTTGATCATCGGGTTCAGTGGTCGGCCGGTGCCCGGCTCGAAGGAGATCTCGTTGAAAGCGTCGCCGCTCGGTTCGACGCTCACCTTGTCGAGGACTTCGTCGAACCCCCGATCGGCGAGCGCGAGTGCGTAGACGAACGGTTTCGAGATCGACTGGATGCTGAACTGCACATCGCAGTCGCCCTGCGAGTAGAGCCGTCCGTCGTGGGTGCACATCGCGACGGCGAGACAGTCGGGGTCTGCTGTCGCGAGTTCCGGAATATAGTCGGCGGTCTGTCCGGAATGGTCGAATTCGACTGACAAGAGGGCTTCGGTCAGATAATCGGGAATCGGCGATCGCACCTCCACAACGTACCTGGGCGACGTCGTTGTCGACGCTCGAAAGGCCACGACCTCCAAAATCAGGATCCGGCACCCGCCTATGTCCTTCGCGGGTGCGGGGCCGACAGCCTATGCGGGCGGGTCGGCGCGGTCGCCGCCGCGAGCCGTCGCTCTAGGTCTTCCATCTGCTCAACCGAGAATGAACGGCGGAGTTGCGGCCAGACCTGCTGTTCTTCGAAGTCGATGTGTTCACGGGCCACGGCGGCGAACCCGACGAGGGCGTGCTCGAATTCTGCTGTCCCGGCTTCGCAGTCTTCCAGTCGTCGGAGCATGCGCGTGCCTTCCTGCTCTTGGGCAAGCGCGATGTCGGCGAGTCGATGACCGTCGTACACCGCGTCCCGCACTACTGGCCAAAAGACTTCATCCTCGATGGATTCGTGGTGCGTCGCCGAGACAGCCAGCTTCATCACCTGGCGACGCAGTTCAGCGCCCGCGTCCGCTCCCGGGCGGTGCCCGGCCAGCATTGTCTCCAGCAACCCGAGAACATATTTGTGGTCTGCCTTCAGCAATGACAGCGCGTCCATATCTACTTCCATCCGTGATGGCCGTTCTCACCAGCGGGTACCCAAATCGTCTGGAATCCAACCCGGGTAGGCGACGGCGGGGCGCGGCGTCGACAATCCGGACAAACGTGCAGCTTCATCGGCGGTGTCACTTACGATCGGCCGTAGCGGAAATGACTCCTCATTCGAGGCCTCTTCCCGCCCGCTCGGCGGGCTGGGCCGCATGGACCGAGAGGAAATTATCAGTGCACACCGTCCGTGAAGCGACACTCGATCTCCTGCGCGAACTGGGATTGACCACCGTCTTCGGCAACCCTGGATCGACCGAAGAGACCTTCCTGCAGAACTTTCCGGAGGACTTCCGCTATATCCTCGGGCTGCACGAGGCCAGCGTCGTGGCAGCCGCAGACGGCTACGCCCAGATCACCCGCAGACCGGCGCTGGTCAACGTGCACACCGCGGCGGGCGTCAGCAATGCGATGGGCACCTTGATCTCGTCCGCACAGAACAAGACGCCGCTGATCGTCACCGCGGGCCAGCAGACCCGGGAAATGCTCCTGCTCGAGCCGTGGCTGGTGAACCCGCAGCCAGAGGTGCTCGCACAACCGTGGGTGAAGTGGTCGTACCAGCCGCAGCGACCGCAGGACGTACCCGGCGCGTTCATGCGGGCGTACGCGATGGCGCTGCAGCCGCCCGCCGGTCCGGTATTCCTGTCGATCCCGCTGGACGATTGGGACGCCCCCGCCACCGTGCCAACTGCGGTCCGCAGTGTCGGGCGACGCGTCGGCCCGGACCCTGAGCGCCTCGCCGAATTCGCCGCAGCTATCGCCGCCGCGGCCAACCCGGTGTTGGTCTTCGGTTCCGACATCGCCCGCGCCGACGCGTGGACGTCCGCCGTTGCGCTCGCCGAGCGGCTCGGCGCGCCCGTCTGGGCGGCTCCGTCTTCCGAGCGGCCACCGTTCCCTGAGGATCATCCCCTCTATGCTGGCGGCTTGCCCTTCGCGCAGGGCCTGCTCTCCCAGCGACTGGCGGGGCACGACCTCATCCTGGTCGTCGGCGCGCCAGTGTTCCGCTACTACCCGTGGATCCCCGGCGACTACATTCCCGCAGGGTCCCGGTTACTGCACATCACCGACGACCCGGCCGAGGCTGGACGCGCACCGGTCGGCGACAGCTTGGTCTCGGACGCCGGCCTCGCTCTCGAGGCACTCACCACGACTGTCCCGGCTCGTACCACCCAGGCCACGGTCGTCACCCAGGCTCACCGCATGGCCCCGCACCCGCCCGCCGAAGCCGAGGCGGCAGATCCATCCGACGACGGTCCCCTCACCCCGCGCCAACTCTTCCGGGTCCTGCGCGCCGCGTCGCCCACAGACACTGTGATCGTGCAGGAATCGCCCTCAAACATCGCCGATTTGCACGCCGAATGGGAGATCACCGAGCCTGACTCGTATTTCGCGATGGCGAGCGGCGCACTGGGCTGGGATCTGCCTGCGGCCGTCGGCATCGCACTGGCCGAGCGGGACCTCGGCAGGAACCGTCCTGTGCTCGCCGTGATCGGCGACGGCTCGCTACAGTTCTCCTCGCAGGCGCTCTACACAGCCGCCCAGCACCAGCTCCCGCTGGTGGTCGTCGTCCCGAACAACCGCGAGTACGGAATCCTCAAGGCTTTCGCTGTGCTGGAGAAGAGCCCCAACGTCCCCGGTCTCGACCTACCCGGACTCAAGCCCGCACTGCTGGCGCAGGCTTACGGTGCAGAGGGGGTCGTCGCCGAGACCGCCGCCCAGGTGCGGGCGGCACTCGCAGCGGCCTGGGACCGGAAGGGGCCGACGGTCATCGAAGTGCCGACAGACCCCACTGTGCCGAATCTGGTCTGAGTCGGCACAGTGGGCACGCCGCCCTGATCCGTCCGGAGAAGCGGATCAGGGGTTGGCGACGATCTTGTACTCGGTCAGCAGCTTGCCGACCTCGTTGTTCTGGAACTTGTCATAGAGCTTCTCACGTAGGAAGTGCGGACCGGGCAGTCCTACCTCCTCGCCGTCCCGCAGCCGCGCGGTCGCTTTGAGCAGTTCACGCACGTCGTAGGTGGAGCCATAAACCTCGGGGACGCCGCGCTCTATGTCGAGCAGCGTGTACACCGCCTCCATTGGCGTGCGGACCGAGTACTCGGTGGTGAAAATGCAGTCGCGCGCGGCGCTTTCGGAGAACTGGCCGATGAAGGCGAAGTTCACCGCTCCCTCGGGCACCACGGCGGGACGGTCACCGGCCTGACGCGGCATGAAGAAGGCTGTCACATAAGGCATCATGCACGGCACGGCCTTAGCGCCTGTCGCCGCGAGCTCATCGATCTGAGCCTCCGGAACGCCGACGTGGTACAGCCATTCGCGGGTGATCTCCTCACCGGTGCACTCGGAGATCGACTTCTTCACATAGTCGCCCTCCACTTCGGAGAAGAGTGCGTACACCCACACGACGATCTGGTCTGCGGGCTGCTGCTTGAAATGCGGCTGCCGATTCACCGTCCAGCTCATCAGCCAGCTCGAATCCTTGGCGGTCACAATTCCGCCGGTCACCACCTTGCCGCTGAACGGGTCGCGCTTGCAGATCTTTTGGATGTACTCCGGGATCCGCTTGTCCAGCGTGGTCACCGTGCACGACTCCCATTTGGTCGCGTCGATATCACCAGCGAAGACATCGGGCCGCCCGAACGCGGGATCCTTCGCAGCGATGGTCCGCCACAAGTCCCAGGCCGGAGCCGGTCCGGTATTGAGGTTTGCCGGGGTGTGGTGATCGCCCTCGTCCGAGTTCTCGGTGAGCGAACCGATCGTCATGAACACCAGATCGCTAGGCCCCAGTTGGGTGGTGCCGTCCTCGCCGTTCTGTGTCCAGTGAATTCGGGTGGCCTGTTTGCGTGTTTGGTCGATGTCGAAGTCGACGTCGGTCACGGTGGTGGAGAACTGGAATTTGACGCCCTGGGCGAGCAGCCAACGGTAAAGCGGCAGAACCAGCGACTCGTACTGGTTGTACTTGGTGAACTTCAAGGTGGACAGATCCGGAAGCCCCTTGATGTGATGGATGAAGCGATGCAGGTACAGCTTGAACTCGAGCGCACTGTGCCAGTTCTCGAAAGCGAACATGGTCCGCCAGTACAGCCAGAAGTTGCTGCCAAGGAACTCTTCGCTCATCACCTCGTCGATGCGTTTGTTCTCCATCTCCGCACGGGTGGCGAGGAACAGCTTCGTAAGCTCTTTCTGGGATTTGTCACTGAGCCCGAACTTGAAGTCGGTGTGCGCATCCTGCCCCTGGTCCATGGTGACACGTTGCAGCGAATAGTTCGGATCATCGTTGTTGAGCCAGAAGAACTCGTCGAGGACACTCGCCCCGTCGATCTCGATCGAGGGAATCGATCGGTACAGGTCCCAGAGGCACTCGAAATGGTTCTCCATCTCGCGCCCGCCGCGGATGACGAAACCCTTCTTCGGCTCCTTGATACCGTCGAGCGCACCGCCGGGAAGGTCGAGTTCTTCGAAGATGGTGATCTTGTCGCCAGCCATCTGAGCGTCTCGGATGAGGAACGCCGCACCGGACATCGACGCGAGTCCCGCCCCGACGAACCAGGCGGTTTTGTCATCGACGCCGTCCGGCTTCCGCGGCCGAGCGAATGCCTCGTAGTTGCCTGCGCTGTAGTGCATCAATCCTCCTGGTGGGATACGGGGACAGAGGTCCCACACGAGCGGGTTCGCTGCGCACGGGATTCCATGGCGGCTGCCCGATTCCTGGAGCAGCCGTAGGAGCATGGGAGCGACAAGTCAGGCGAGCCGCCACCGGGTCAACCGCGCTGAATCCGGAATATGCAGCACGACAAGCGATCTGTGGGCCGGGAGCGCCGGTATCAAGATCGCCCACATACCCGATTCCTCCCATAACGCAACCGTAATGCTTCGTTTCGATAACTGTCCTGGAATCGTGTCCAAATTGTGTGCCATTTCGACCGTTTTGACGACACGGTGCGCGAACGCCGTGATGACCTCGAAACCCCTAGTCGCCAGCGCAGCCGAAGTGGGTCCGGTCCGGATACTTACGTCCGCGCGTCGAACACCGCGGTGGCGCGTTCAGGGTTAGCGGGGTCCGCGTACACGGTGACCACGTCGCCAACCTTCGGCCGCACGTCCACAGCGAATGTGTCCGTCATCACGACGCTGCGCGGTCCGCCGTCGGCATCGGTGAACTCGACACGGAACTTCACCGTCGAATGAGTGGTCTCGCCACTCTCGGCCCGCTGCCCGTCGGACTCGACGACCAAACCGGCGGTTCGAAACCCGGTGCGGTGCAGCCGCAGTATCGGTACCAACCGCACCAGCCACGCCCCCACTGCGATGATGCCGATCACCGCCACCGGTGCGGCGAGCAGCCACAACCCGGTGATCGCCGCGCCGACCGCGACGCCAAGAGCGAACGCGCCAATTGTCAGTAGCAGCCAGCGCACCGGTATGACGAGGCCGCCGGCAATAGCGGCAAGCAGCGCGATCACACTGATGCCCAGCCCAGTCGACGATCCGGGCATAGTCGCAGCGAAGACTGCCGCCCATACTGCGGCCGCCACGGCCACGAATACCTGGACCGCCAACTCCATCGGGCGCAGCGACATGCGTAGAGGCTACCGCCCGCCCTCTCGTATGGCGCGCGGCCGACCGACGTGTTTGAGCGCGAGAGCGTTGACTATCGTCAGCACCCGCGGTCGCGGGATGAATTCTTCGCCGGCCGCACCCGCAAGTGCCCTACCCCACCCTCTTCTTAACGCCGGTGACGCGAGCCGCGCCTGCTACTGGGAGGGAGTGCTGGTCGCCCGGGCGGCCGGGTCGGATTCGACCGCCAGAACAACCCGATTACACCGACGAGCACCCGTCGGGCACCTCGGTGTAATCGGGTTGTTCTGGCGACGATCGCGTACTTAGTCACCATGACCTTGGCAGGCCACATAATATTCCGGCGGACGCTCGCACGGGTTGTCGGTAATTGTCGCTGGCAACCCAGCTCGCCACTGTTACGGAAGTGAGCCCTCGACGACTCGCTCATCGGTGCCGTCAACCCCGGCCTCCCGACTGGTGTCGCCGTCGAGTCCGAAACGGTACGGACCCATGACCAATAGACAGACAATTGCGATTGCAACCATCGCTACCAACGGGACTATTCCGGCAGAATAGGAGCCGGTTACTCCATACACTTGACCGAGCAGGAATACCCCGGTCGCGGACCCCATCGCGAACAAGAAGTAAACCGATCCCAGCACGCGGCCATACGAGTGCTTAGGGAAGTAGCGACTAGCCATGTACGCCGCCAGGTCACCCTCGGACCCCAGCGCCAGACCAACCAGGACAGCTCCTGTCATGAGCAGTGCCGGACTACTCGACGAGATCAGTAGTACGACACCAACACCACAGAGCGCAAAGATGACGCAGCCGATTACTGGCGCGAATACCCGGTCCAGTAAGTAGCCGGCGACCAGCCTGGCCCCGATCGATGCCAAGCTCAAGACCGACAGCGCGGTGATGGCGACCCCACGGTCGATCCCCTTGTCCGTTGTCATCGGGACCACCTGCGACATGAGACCGAACGTCGCGGTCGACACCAGGAAGATCGCCAAGCAGAGCAGCCAAAACTGCCGGTAGCCGCGGGCGATCACCAAGAGCGATTCGCCGGCGACCGCTCCGCGTGCACGCGCCGCCATCCGTTCCGCGTCATGGCTGGTCGGCATCTTCGTGACGAAGGCGTAAACCGACGCCGGGATGACCGTACTCAACGCACCGATTACGAGGAAGGTTGACCGCCAGCCGACTGCCCCGTACAGCCAGTTCGCGAGGTAGGGCATCATCACACCGCACGCCCCGAGTCCCGCCATGAGCAAGCCGAGAGCCAGACCGCGGCGATCGGCAAACCACGCACTGACGACAGCCGCATGCGCCACCGGGTTGACCGCACCAGCTCCGGCGCCGATGATCGCGCACAGAACATAGAAGGCTGTCTGATTGTTCGGGATCGCCGCCATGAGCATCAGACCCCCACCGAAACAGAGCGCCATCGGGATCGACGGGAGGCGCGGACCGTACCGGTCGACAAGGAAACCGAGCGCGACGATGCTCACGCCCGTGAAGACGGTCTCCACCGAGAATCCGTTGGAGACTGCGCTGCGATCCCATCCGAACTCGTCGGCCATGGGTTTTCCGAGCACATTGAACAGCACGTTCACCGTGCTGGTACCGAACAGCAGTGTCAAGAATCCAGTGGCGACGTACCACCATCGATTCACCGTCTGCCCGGCCGTAGCCTGCACACTCATAGATTTGCCTTCCCGCGGGGTCCTCGGACTTCGTCCACTCCCGATCGAATATGACCAGAGTCACAATACGGAATCATATGGACTTAGAGAATGCAACTGTTGGACCAAAAACCAGACCATCGCACCAGCCGGGCGCACCACCCCCTTGCGCCTCGATACGCCAGCGAGATACGCTCGTTCAAATGGTCAGTCCTAATGACCACAACTTGGAGCGCTCTCACAAAGAGGCACTCTCCCGAATCGAAAGGACACCGATCCGATGACCGGATTCACCGACATCACTTACGAGGTCGACAACGGGCTGGCAACGATCACCATCAACCGCCCCGACCGATACAACGCATTCCGGGCCCAGACGGTCGACGAACTGATCATGGCGTTCAAGCAGTCGTGGGCCAGCAGCGATGTAGGGGTCATCGCCCTCACCGGTGCCGGCGACAGGGCCTTCTGCGCCGGCGGCGATCAGAAGCAGCGCATGGAAACCGGTGACTACGGTCCGTCCGCCAGCGGCCTCTTCGAGGTCGACTCTTTGCATCGGGTTATCCGCGACACCCCCAAGCCGGTCATCGCTGCCGTGAACGGGCTGGCCATCGGCGGAGGCCATGTACTCCATGTCCTCTGTGATCTGACCATCGCCGCGGACACGGCTCAGTTCGGGCAGAACGGTCCTCGAGTAGGGTCCTTTGACGCAGGCCTAGGTTCGGGTTACCTCGCTCGAGTTGTCGGCGAGAAGCGCGCCCGCGAAATCTGGTTCATGCTGCGTCGTCTCTCCGCACAGGAGGCACTCGAGTGGGGCCTGGTGAACAAGGTAGTGCCGGCTGCGGACCTCACGGCTGAGGTCCGAGCCTGGGCGGACCAGATGCTCGACTTCTCCCCTACCGCCCTCAAGGTACTCAAGCAGTCGATGAATACCGACACCGAGCATTTCGTCGGAATCGGCAGCATGGCCTACTCCACGCTGGAGATCTTCGGGGACACGCCGGAGGCCCGCGAAGGCATCACTGCCTTCAACGAGAAGCGCAAGCCGGACTTCGCACCGTACCGCGGGAAGTAGCGATGCAGTTCACCCCCGAACAGCGAGAGTTCGCGGCCGCGGTCGCAGAATACTGCAGCCGCGAACTCGCGACGGTCGCGCAGCGCGATGCGGTCACCAACGATGGCACCCTGTCCAATAGCCCGCAGGTCCTGGCCGCCATGTCCGATCACGGCTGGCTCGGCGTCTCACTCCCTGAGGAGTACGGAGGTGCCGGTGCAGGTTTCGTCGACGAGTGCATCTTCCTTGAGGAGTCTACGCGGGGGCTCGCACCTGTCACCGCCTACTCCACCGGACTCACCGCGGCGCAGACGTACCTTCGGTGGGGATCCGAACAGCAGAAGAAGACCATCGTCACCAACTTAGTCGCGGGCAGACTCGAGGCGATCGCCCTCAGCGAACCCGGCGCCGGTTCCGACCTTGCCGGGATCAGGGTCACGGCACGGCGCGATAGCGACCGGTACGTGATCAACGGCCAGAAGACGTGGATTTCGGCCGCGCATACGGCAAAACACATCTTAGTGCTCACCCGTGAGGACACCAGCGGGGGCCGGCACGAAGGCATGACGTTGATGATGGTGCCGACCGACGCGGCCGGACTCACCATCCGTGGTATCGAGACGATGGAGCCCCATACGTGTAACGACGTCTTCTTCACCGACGTCGAGGTTCCGCTCGACGCCGTGGTCGGCGAACCAGGCCGGGCCTGGTGGCAGCTCATGCGCGGGTTGTCCATCGAACGACTGATCATCGCCGCGATGAGCGTGGGGGCCGCCCGCCGTGCCGTCGACGACGCGCTCCGGTACGTCAAGGAACGCGAACAGTTCAATCGGCCGATCTCGTCGTTTCAGGCAATCCGACACCGAATTGCCGACTTGGCGACCGATGTCGACTTCGCCCGGGTGTACCTCTACAGTGCCACCGCCAAGGTCGACGCCGGCTCCGAGGACGATCTGGCCAAAGAATCAGCAATGGCTAAACTCCGGTGCACCGAAGTCGCCAAACAAGCCACGCTCGAAGCGATGCAGTTGATGGGCGGAGCCGGATACACGCGCGAGTACGGCATGGAAGCACAGGTTCGGCGGGCCTTGGCCCCGCCGATCTACGGCGGCACCAACGAGATTCAGCGCGAGATCATCGCAAAGACCATCGGTCTCTAACGCGGTCACGATACCAAACGAACACGATCCCCCGACACTAGTGAGGTAATGATGAGCACCAACTCCACCTTCTCCGACCGCTTGCTCGCCGACAAACGGATACTCATCACCGGTGGCGGCACCGGCCTGGGCCGCGGTGTAGCACGCCACCTGGTAGAGCACGGCGCCGAAGTGCACCTGTGGGGCCGCCGTGAGTCCGTCCTCGCCGAGGCGGCGGCCGAGGCCACGGCCGACGGCCCCGGTTCGGTGCACTTCCACACGGTCGACGTGCGTGATTACGACAGTGTCGACAACACCATGGAGAAGATCTGGAGCGATCACGGTCCGTTGACTGGCGTCGTCAACAACGCCGCGGCCAACTTCATCGCCCAGACTAAGGACTTGAGTCCGCGAGCCTTCTCGGCGATCACCAGCACGGTGATGAACGGAACGTTCCACACCACCCATGCGGCAGGCAAGCGATGGATCGCCGAGGGTCTGCCGGGCTCGGTGATCTCGACGCTGACAACCTGGGTGTGGACCGGTTCGGCCTTCGTGGTGCCCTCGGCGATGGCGAAGGCGGCGGTCCATTCGATGACCATGTCGTTGGCCGTCGAGTGGGCCAAGTACAACATCCGGGTCAACGCTGTGGCCCCCGGGCCGATCCCTACCGACTATGCGTGGGAGATGCTCAACCCGACCGACAAGAGTTCGGTGGGTGCAACGCAGACCGATCAGATCCCGGCCGGTCGTGCCGGCACCATCGAGGAACTGGCCAACCTGAGCATGTTCCTACTCTCGGACGCCTGCGACTACCTCACCGGTCAGACCATCGCCATGGACGGGGGTCAGATGCTCGCCGGGCCGGGAACTTTCGCCGGTCTGACCTCACTGACCGATGCCGACTGGAAGCAGGTCCGTGAGACCACCCAAGCTGCGTCTGATCAAGCGAAAACCCAGCGTACCGTCTGATCCGGTCTACGCATCACATTCGCCGTGGGTGGCGCCTTCCGTGCCCGCCCACGGCGATCCTCTTTTTCGGTAACTAGTTGCATGAGGTCGTGACGTTGGTTACACCAGCCGGCGTTCGGGAGGCGGGCGGCTGCCCGTCGGCGGCTCCGTGAGGAGGATGGTCGTTGTAGTGAGTGTTCCAGATCTGAAGGGCTTGTGCTCGTTCGTCCTCTGAAGTCCAGGTGCCGGGCGTAGAGGAATTCTTCGGCGAGGATTCGGTTGTAGCGCTCGACTTTCCCGTTGTGGCGTGGCGTGTATGGACGGATGCGTTTGTGTCGGGCTCCGTGTAGGGCGCGGCGAAGGAATCCGATTGCGGTCACGGCTTTTCGTCCGGCAGAGCCTCGGTGTAGGCAAGACGGGTGTGACAGTCGACGGCGGAGTGCAGGTAAACGTATCCCCGGCGGCCGGTCTTGGTCTTCGTTCGTGCCGCAGCGCGGGCCTGCTCGGAGTCACGGCCGTGAACGCGCCACCCACCGCCATCAGCGATACGCCCGACCTTCTTCACATCCAAATGCACCATGTGCCCGGGCCGTTTGGCGACGATCACCTGCGGTCTGCGATTACCTTCTCCGTTGGGGTCGATGAATCGTCGCCGCTGGAGGCCGAGCCGGGCCAGTATCCGGGAGACGGTGCGGCGGGTGATCGCGGTGCCATCGTCGTTGAGCTCGAAGGCGATCCGCGAAGCAGGCCACTTGTGGTCGCGCCTCTATCGCTCGATCTGCGCAACCATCTCCGACGGGGTCGCGTCGGCTGATGACCCGGTGTTGAGGATCGATCGTGCACACCGGTGCCACCGGAGCGGCGATACCGGTTGACCCATTTCGACGCGCACGCCCGGGAGATACCCATTTCGGCGGCAACGTGAGAGATCGGGCTCGTGCGACATCGCTCGATAAGCCGCCGTCTGCCTTCAATAGTGAGCGGTGCGTTCGCGTGCGTCACGATCCGACCGCCAGGTCGACCATGTAGATCGCCGAGACCACTGCCAGCGCCAGATAGACGCCGGGGAAGGCGATGTTGTAGAAGACGCGGGCCCTGATGTGGGCATAGATGGCACCGATGTAGAACAGGACCAGCCCGATCCCGGCAGCGACGCCGAGCCACGGAAGAGCGAGGAGGCCAACGACTAAACCAGCAGCTCCGGCCAGCTTCAATGTCGCGAGGTAAGGCAGCACGTTGGCCGATAGGTTCACTTCGGCGGAGTTCTTCAGCACGAATCCCGCTTTGGCGTAATCGGCGACAACGATGAAGGCGTTCGCCGCAATGCACACGATGGCGCCAATAAAGAGCGTTGTGGTCATGCGCTGTACCTGCCCACAACGGTGCACGGGCGCGGCGCAGGATGATCATCAGTGTAAGTAGGAAGCCAGCTGCGGAAGGCTGCAGCGGCGGGAATCGACGGAAGCGGATTCTGTACTCCGTCTGGAAGTTCGAGGACCAGGATGAAGACTGGTTCGTCGTTCGCCTGCAGTGCGATGTACTGCATTTGCTGCGGGGCAGCTGCGTGCATACCGGTGAAGAACGCCTCGATCTGTTCAATGACCGCGGCCCTCCGGCCGAGGCTGGTATGGAATCTGATCATCTGTACGCTCATTGGCGATCGTCCCCTCGGGATCGTGGTTGTCGGATGCGAGATTGGTGGTCTCGTCTGACTCGACGTCTCACGCCTCGGAAAGGTGACATGTTGTGGTTACGTTTGCGGAGTTCGAAGCGGTCCGGCCTCGATTGGTCGCAACAGCGTTTCGGCTGCTCGGATCAATCCACGATGCAGAAGACGCAGTGCAAAGCACGTGGATCAAAGCATCGGTGACAGATACCACTACCCTCCGCAACCCGGCAGCCTGGTTGACCACCGTGCTCACCCGCGTGTGCCTCGACCAACTACGAATGGTGCGCCGTCGCTGTGAGGAACCGGTACTAGCAGACCTGCTTCCGGCGGAGTCCGTCGCAGCAGATGAACGCTACCTCAAGCGAGAAGACATCTCTCGGGCGTTGATGGTGGTTCTCAACGCTCTAACGCCAGATCAACGAGTTGCGTTCGTTCTGCACGATCTGTTCGATGTTCCGTTCAGTGACATCGCGGAAGTGCTTGGTACTAGCGGAGACAACGCGAAGAAGCACGCAAGTCGTGCCCGTATACGGATCAGGCAAACAGAAATCAGGCCAGCGGAAACTACCGTCGACAGTGTCGTCGTAGACGCCTTCATCTCTGCAAGTGCCGGCGGTGATATCCGCCGGATGCTCGACCTAATGACCGAAGACTGCGTGCGCGTCGCCGACACCACCCTTATCCCCCGGGGCACACCGGCCGTGGTCACCGGCTCCCGCCCCGTAACCGAAGAGACGACGCTGTTCGCAGACCGAATCCGGGCCAGTACACCCATGCTCGTCAATGGCCATCCCGCCTACGTAATCGCACCCGGTGGCCACCGCCTGGCTGTCATCAACATCACCACCAGGGAGGGCCGCGTGGCTCAGATCGAGATCACCCGACGCCTGGTGCACGCGGAATCTGCACGTCCGTCAACAACGTCCTGACCCGCATCAACTAGTCCCCGTTCAGCTACCTGCAGTCGTTCGGCCAATGGCGGCGCAACCGCGTTGAGACAGGAATCGGCAGGCGCCCCGCTCGACGAGAAGTTCGCGGAAATTTCGGACGACACCACGATCCGCGACCCTATACGGCCGAACGCAGCCGTTCAGAGTGGACGATGCGACGCACTTCAGACGTGTACGTCGGAGACTTTCGAACGATGCTGCGACGCTTTAATCAACGCTGCTCTGGCCTGCATTGTGCCGCGGAGACATTCGAGACCGCACTCTCGTGCCATTGCGCGCCGCGATGCCTGCCGTCGCGATCCAGACGGGGCCAATTCCAGACGGGGCCGAACCCATTGACCTCGAAGTCGACGACGGCCCGGTGATCGCTTTCGCAATACACCGGGCCGCCAACACCGCATCGCACCTGCCAGACGGATCACGCTGTGCGAACTGCGCCGAGGTCTCGCAATCCGACTGACGACCTATAGGGTAGGCCGGTACTGATAGCGCGAACTGCGCGTCAGCGCGAATTCGAAAATCCCCGAACCAGAAACGCCGTCGACGTCGAAGACGCACAACCGGTCGGTTAGAGCGGATTCGAGCACCTTCGGCGACACCGTCCCATCCAACGGAAAGACATTGGATTCGACGTGGTCGACACCTTGGTCATTGCCGTGATGGCCGCCGTAGCCGGCCCCGGCCATATAGCCGCCGCCGGAACGGGCGTCAGCGCTCATCCGGTAGGTCTTGCCGCCAGCGGTGCGCACCAAAACTGTGCCTTCCACTAGATCCAGCCCATCGGAGAAGCTCAATGCGTGCTTGACGTCGACCACCGGATCCAGCGAACCGTTGGTGTGCATAACGGCACCCTCGAGCAGGAGTCGCTGATGATCACGCGTCTCCACCAGGAGGAAACCGACGGCGAATTCGGGGAACTGCGCCTGGTACCAGATGTGCACGCCCTGCCCACCGGACATGGTCCGCACCCCGCGCGATCGGTCGCGCTGGCCGTACCAACCGTCCACCGAGGTCGTCTCACCGTCGATACTCAAAGTCCCGGTGTACAGACCGGACTGGAAAAGATGGTCGAAAGAGGTCGGTGTCCCCGACGTGTTCTCCACCGCCACCTCACCGAACCACGCCGGGGTTCGCGCCCGCCAAGTGATGTCGAACTCGAGGCCGATCTCGTTGGGTGCCAGGCGCAGTCGCCACTGTTGATTGGGTTCGACCAGCTCGAACCGGAATGGTCCGGCACCGTCGACGTCGGCGGCGCTGAGTTTGCTGGCATACCGCAGGTTGCGCTGATCGGTGTCGGTGCTCACCACCACGAAGCCGTCGACGGTGTCCTTCAGCGGATACCGGCCATGCCCCATGATGATCGACGGCCCCCCGCCCGCGACCGGGTGCATGTTGAACATGAAACGGTCGAAGAAGCCTTCCGATAGGCCCTCGGTCTCCCTGCCGACGAGCGGATCGTGGAACTGGTGAGTGGTGGACGTAGACATCAACTCTCCTAATTGCTGGCTGAGATCAAATACTGACTGAAGTCACGTACGGATCGCCGATCACGAGATCACTGGTCCCGTGCCGATGACGTCGACGGCGTCTGCGAGGAAACGCTGCACCAACTCCGGGTCGGCGTAGTACGTGTCACCGATACCGTCGAGCACCCGGCGGCGGCTGTGTTCGTAGAGCACGGCGAGCTTCCACAACGCCAGCACGATGTACCAGGACAGGTTCGACAGGTCCCGCCCGCTGCGCTCGGCGTAGCGGGCCAACAAGTCTTCTCTGGTGGGGAAGCCTGGTTCGAGCATGACCAAACCCAGCTCGGCGGTGGGGTTGGGGTGGTGACCGGAGACCGGGATCGTCGCAGCCAGATAGCCGACGTCGAGCAGCGGGTCGCCGAGGGTGCACAGTTCCCAGTCAAGTACCGCGTCAACGCGACCTGGAGCGTCCTGCCCCAGCACCACGTTTCCGATCCGAAAGTCGGCGTGCACCACCGCGGCACCGGATTCCGGTGGGGTGTTCGCCCGCAGCCAGGTGTCGACGTCGACGAACTCGTCAGGCAGCCCGCCATTCTCGTCCTCGATGAGCCGACGCATTCGGGCGACGTGCCGGGCGTTGAAGCCCTCGGGTCGGCCCAGGCCGCCCAGCCCAACTGCCGCGTAGTCCACGCTGTGGAGTGCGGCGAGTGTGTCCACTAGCGCGTGTCCGACCTCGCGGCGGAGGTCCGCAGTGTTGAGCGGATCGGGCAATGCGGTGGTGACCACTGGTCCGGCCGCGAAGGACATGACGTAGAGCGGGACGTCTATCACCTCGTCGGCGTCGGCGGTCGCCAGAATCGTCGGAACTGGCACCTCGGTACCGGCCAGCGCCGACATGATTCGGGCCTCGCGCAGCATGTCGTTGGCCCCAGGCGGAATCGGCGGCGGCGGCGGCCGCCGAACGACCACTCGCTGCGTGCCGTCTGTGACCAGATAGGTCAAGTTTGAATGTCCGTCGCCGATTCGACGTGCGACGATCTGCCCTTGAACCAAGCCGCGGTCGACCAGAAAGGTCTGCAGTCGGCCCAGATCAGCGGAACTCCACTCCCAGCTCATCCCTTCACCGTCCCGTGAACTGAGACGCGCGCTTCTCTTTGAACGCGGCGAGTGCTTCAGGCATGTCATCGGTGCGGGTCAGCAAGGCTTGTCCTCGGTTCTCCAGCTCTAACGCCGCCTCGTACGAACCGATCTCGGCGTTGCGTTGGATGGCCCGCTTGGACATCCGCACCCCACCCGGGGAGTTCTCGGCGATCTGGCGACACATCTTGAGTGCCTCCTCCATCAGGTCCGCACTGGGAACTACCACGTTCACCAGACCAATTCTCCTGGCTTCGTCGGCCTTGACCAACCGCGCAGTGAAGCCGATCTCGGCGGCCCGGGCCGGGCCGACGATGCGGGCCAAGTTCACCGAAGTACCCAGCTCACCCATCGACAACCCGACCTTGACGAAGGCCGCGCTGAGCTTGGCGGTCGGGGCGGCGAGCCGGATGTCGGCAGCCAGCGCCAGAGCGAAGCCACCGCCAGCGGCCGGACCGTGGATCGCGGCTATCACCGGGAACGGCAGGTGCCGGATCGACTGGATGCCGCCAGTGGCGGTCTCTTGAAACTTGAGGAATTCCCGCACGCCCATCTCGGTGATCACCGAGATCTCATCTAGGTCGAAGCCAGCGCAAAAGGCACGTTCGCCGGTGCCTGTGACGATCAGTGCGCGAAGACCGCTGTCCCGAAGCGCCCGGCCCGCCGCCAGGTACTCGTGAAACATTTGCACGGTCTGGGAGTTCATCCGCTCAGGACGATTCATCCGTAGGACGCCGATGCCAGGTTCGGCTTCGGTAAAGGTCAGGGTCTCCAGGTTCGGGAAGTCGATGGGCATGTCCCCGTCCTCTCATGTTCGGTGGTGGTACGTGTGCGACCGACCGGGCGGTCAGTTGCCCTGGAAGACTGGAGGCCGCTTCGCCTTGAAGGCGGCGAGCGCCTCGGGCATGTCTGAACTGCGCGTCAGGAGGGCCTGCCCACGATTCTCCAACTCGATCGCCGCAGCGTAGGAGCTGGCTTCGAGGTTGGCCTGCAAGGCGCGCTTGGATAGCTGAACCCCTCCTGGGGAGTTGCTCACGATCTGCTCGGCGAGTTCTAGTGCGCCCGCCACCGCATCATCAGTCACGTGATTGACCAGGCCGAACTCGACGGCCTCCTCGGCACCGACCATGCGTCCGGTGAAGCAGACTTCGCTGGCCCGGGCCGGGCCGATCAACCGAGGGAGCAGCCATGAGACACCAAGGTCGCCTGCCGATAGCCCGATCTTGACGAACGCCGCGTGAAATTTCGCCCCCGGCGAGGCCACGCGGACGTCAGCGGCCAGCGCGAGCGAGAAGCCACCGCCGGCCGCGGCACCGTTGACCGCGGCAATCAGCGGGACGCGCATACCTCGCAACGCGACGAGCGCCCGGACTGCGCGTTCCTGCTGATCGAGCATGCCCAGCGCGCCGAGGTGCGGCAAATCGTCGGCGTCGGCGAGGTCGTAACCGGAGCAGAATGCCTTCCCAGCGCCGGTCAAGATCACCACGCGTAAGTCATCCTCGGCGCCCAGATCCCACGCCAGTTGCTCCATCTCGCGGAACATTGTGTTGGTCATCGCGTTGTATCGGTCCGGCCGGTTCAGGGTCACCAGGACGATGCCCGGCTTCACTTCCTCGACCAGCATCGTCTCGAACGTCTTCTTCACGGTCTGCATCGCTTGTCGCTCCTGTGGTCAGCGGAAATTCGGGCGGCGTTTGGCGACGAAGGCTGCGATACCATTGGCAGCCTCGCCGTCGGTGAACAGTTCCTGGATCTGGTCGACCTCGTAGCGAGCCCCCTCGACCAGCGGCAGGTCGAAGGAGGCGTCAACGGTGCGCACCACCGACCGTTGCGCGGGAAGCGACGGCCCAATCAGTTCGGTCGCCAGCTCACGAGCCGCCACCAGCACATCGCCGTCGGTAAGGCGGTCGGCGAGGCCGATGCGGTATGCCTCGTCGGCCGGTACCTGCCGGGCGGTGAGCATGATGTCCAGCGCTCGGCTGCGCCCGACTAACCGCGGGAGTCGCTGGGTGCCGCCTGCACCGGGTATCAGGCCCAGTTTGACCTCGGGTAGCCCGAACTTGCCACCGCCCCCGGCGACTCGCAGCGTGCAGGCCATCGCCAGTTCGAGACCGCCACCGAGGGCGATGCCGTCGACCGCGGCGATCGACAACCACGGCGAAGCCGCCAACCTGTCGTTGACTTCGCGCATTTTGTCGCCGTAGGCCATAAAGCTGACCGCATCGATTGCGGCCAGGTGCTTGATGTCGGCACCAGCAGCGAAGAATCCGGGAATTTCTGAGCTGATGATCATGACTTTGACGTCACCGGCGGCTTCAGCGAAATCCATCACGCCGTGCAACCCGTCGAGCAGTGGTAGGCCGAGTGCGTTGGCCGGGAGTCCGTTCATCCGAACTTCGAGAATTCCACCCTCTACCTCGTCCCAGGTGACCACTTGCTGCCGTGCCATCTCAACCTCTTCGTCTGCGCGCCGCAGCGCTGGAATCATCTCGTGTGCCTCAACGGCCCTGCCCGGCGAATGCCGCTGGCCTGACGCTAGCTCGGAGACCCAATCAAGTCAACCATTACTTTGGTATGGCCAAATATCCGAGGTGCGAACGGCGAGTCGACAGCCAGGTCCGTGGACATCGCTGGTAGATTAGGTAGGACCATTTAAACGAACGTGTGGGAGACTCATGCCAGAGGGAACCAACTCGAGCGCGGTGGAGCGCTACCCGGTTCAGCTGCAGCCCATGTCGGTGCCCAAGGCCTCCGACGTGCTGGCCAACGACCTGCGAGAACGCATCCTTCGTGGCGACTTCCCCGCCGACACCGCTCTGCCCCCCGAGCGGGAACTGGTCAATCAGACCAAGATGAGCCGCACCACGGTTCGCGAAGCCCTGCGAATCCTCGAAGTACAGGGCCTGGTGACGATCAAGACCGGACGATCCGGTGGCGCTTTCGTCCAGTTGCCGGGCGGCGACTCAGTGGCGACCTCAGTAAGCTTGCTCATCCGCGGACAGAAGCTTCGCCTCACCGACCTGCTGGAAACTCGCGAAGCAGTCGAACCAGCCTGCGCCGCCCCGGCCGCCAAGTATCGAACCGATGAGGACCTCGCCGCCCTCGATGCAGCCAACGACGCGGTAGGCGACCTCGATCTCCCGCTCGAGGAGTTCCTGCAGGCCAATGTCGACTGGCACCTCGCTGTAGCCCGCGCCAGCCACAACGAGTTACTCACCGGCTTCATGACCGCACTCTCGAAGGCCATCTACAGCTCCACCGAGAACACCGCCTTCGTCGACACAGAGGTCCGCAAGACCACCTATCGCGCGCACAAGAGCATCACCGATGCCATCCGGGCCGGCGATTCCGCGGCCGCAACCCGGCGGATGACCAAACACGTCCACGGCTACGCCGAGGCGGTGGTGCAAGTTGAGGAGCGCACCGAGATCACGCTCGACCGCACCGGTGCGACGACGTCTTCACGGCATGTGGGCCGCCGAGACCTGCCCGAGTCAAGCGGAGACCAAGCGTAAGCCGTCGGGTCGAACAGTCAAGTCTGCTGTCCCGCGCCTAGATGCTCGCGCAGCCCAGACACGATGTGCCTGTTGGTCTGCATGGTCTGCTCGTCGCTGAGCCCCCACGGCGGGGCGATCAAGTCCAGGTGGTCGAATCCGGCGGGCAGCCGACTCAGCTCCCGAGCCAATTCGTGCGGTCGGCAAGTGATCGCAATAGTGTCAATCATCTCGTCGGTCACCCCCGCGACGAGCGCCTCGGTGTCGCCGTCGCGAGCCGCCTGCCGAATCACCTGCTGCGCCGAACTCCAGCCGTGCAGTTCGAACAGCCGGTCGTACACCCGCGAGGCCGCGTACTGCCCAATCGCATAGGCCGCCTGGCGGCGAGACCGTTCAACATCTTCGTCGATCGCGCACATCCGAATGCCCATGATCGCGACGTCCGCCGGGTCCCGGCCGGAGCGGCGCGCACCCGCCGCGATCTCCTCGGTCACCGGCCCCCGAACGTAGTCGGCGGTGAACATCGGATGACCGACCAGACCGTCGGCGTGCTCGCCTGCCACCCGAAGCATCAGCTTGTTGACACCGGCGATCCAAATCGGAATCTCCGAGCGCACCGGCTGCGGCACGCCAGCGGCCGGAACGATATGGATCGAATAGAACCGCCCGTCATGGTCCACCGGCCCGTCGTGCAACCGCCACAGCTTCTTCATTACCGTCAGCAATTCAGCCATTCGGGCCGCCGGCGCCTCACCAGTGACCCCGTGCCAGGCCTCCATCATCTTCGGCGTTCCGTTACCCAGCCCCAGGATGACACGACCGCCGGACAGTTCGTCGAGGTCGCGGGCCTCGGCTGCCCACATCAAGGGAGTGCGACCTACCCCGTAGGCGATGTTGGTGCCGATCGATATGGTCTCAGTACCAACGGCCAAGGCAGCCATCGGGATCGTGGCCGAGCGGCTATAGAGTTCGCTCGTCCAGACCGCAGCACACCCAGCAGCCTCAGCCTCTCGCGCGAACTCGGTCATGGTGTCGAACCGTTGCCGCCCACGACCCACGCCGGCAGCATTGACTCCGAAAGTCGTCACAACTCATCCTTTCAGGTGGCGGTACTGCTCTCTGATCATGGCCGTCGAGGGAATCGGCCGAACTGAGGTAAGCGCTTTGCCTTGAAAGCCTCGCGCCCTTCTTTGGCCTCCTCTGTGGCGTAGAACAGCAAGTTCGCGTCGTGGGCGAGCTGCTGGATACCGGACAGACCGTCCTCAGCTGCGTGGAAGCTCGCCTTCATCAGCCGCAACGCCATCGGCGAGAGCTCCAGCATTCGCCTGCACCAGACCACAGTCTCGGCTTCGAGGTCAGCCAACGGCACCACGATGTTCACCAGGCCGATCTCCAGCGCCTCCGCGGCGTCGTACTGGCGGCACAGGAACCAGATCTCCTTAGCTTTGCGGACGCCCACC
The DNA here is from genome assembly GCF_032711245.1 of Gordonia abscondita. Taxonomy (GTDB): domain Bacteria; phylum Actinomycetota; class Actinomycetes; order Mycobacteriales; family Mycobacteriaceae; genus Gordonia. The sequence goes on along the minus strand of NZ_CP128986.1, from coordinate 2,474,470 downwards.
ATATCGGCGAGCAGTCCCGCGCCGAAACCGCCGTCGAAAGAGCCGACCTTGGGTCCCACCTGGCCGAGCCGGGCGTTGTCCGCGGCAACGGTCAAGTCGCAGACGATCTGCAGCACGTGTCCGCCTCCGATCGCATAACCGGCCACCATCGCCACCACCGGCTTCGGCAACCGACGGATCTGTACCTGCAGGTCGGTGACATGGAACCGGCCCACACTGTCCGGCCGGTCCGGCTCGGTCAAGTAACCGGTGTCGCCGCGGACTCGCTGATCTCCACCGGAGCAGAAGGCTGCGTCACCCTGACCGGTCAGAACGATCACGCCGATCTCTGGATCCTCGCGCGCCAGGCTCAATGCGTCCGAGACCTCCATGAGAGTCTGCGGCCGGAAAGCGTTGTGCACCTCCGGACGGCAGATCATGATGCGCGCGATACCGTCCGCAGTGCGCGAGTAGTCGACGTCCTCGTAGCGACGGACGGTATCCCACTGCACCGGCTCCACGGCATGCACCTCAGTAGTCATGCCACTCACGCCATGGTCAAGCCGCCGCTGACCGACAGCGTTTGACCGGTGATGTAGCCGGTGTCGTCGGACGCGAAGAAGGCGACCGCAGCAGCGATGTCGGCAGGCTGAGCCAGCCGCTTCATCGGCACCGCGCGGGTCATGCCGCCGAGCACCTTGTCGGCATCCTGACCAGAGTTGTCAGCGAATTTGCGTAGCGCCGGAGTATCGGTGGGACCTGGGCACACAGTGTTGACCGTGACGCCTTTGGTGGCCACCTCACGGGCGAGAGTCTTGGTGAAGGCGATAATGCCGCCCTTGGCTCCGGAGTACACCGCTTCCATCGACGAGCCGACTCGGCCTGCGTCGGAACCGATGTTGATGACCCGGCCGAAGCCGCGCTCCACCATGCCCGGCACGACCGTGTGATTGACCCGCAATGCGCCTTTGAAGTTGATGTCGAGGATCTTGTCCCAGAACTGCTCAGTGGTGTCCAGGAACTTCATGAAGTCGTCCCAACCAGCGTTGTTCACCGCGATCTCAATTGGGCCGAGCTCCGTGGTGATCTGCTCGATCGCGCTGCGCACCGCTGCTGTGTCGGTAACATCCATCGACACCGCAATGGCGATGCCGCCCTCAGATACGATCGCTTCCGCGGTCTGCTGAGCGACTTCTAGATTCAGATCGGCCACAACAACCTTGAAGCCGTCTACGCCGAGCCGACGGGAGATACCCTCGCCGATCCCCTGAGCGCCGCCGGTGACGAGGGCTACGCGATTACTCATGATGATGTCCTTTCGATGGAACAGAATGTTTGACTAACTGTTTCGAGCTTCGGCGACCTTGCGCGCCAGGTCGTCGCGGAATTCGGGGGCAGCGACACCGATCAGGCGGCGACGCCGCTCGGCCAGCGGCTGCCCGCGCAGGTGGGCCACTCCGTATTCGGTGACCACGCAGTCCACATCGGCGCGACCGGTACTGACTGCCCCCTCTTCGAGAACAAACTTGATCGAGGAGCGGCCGCGCACGGCGGCCCGCAACGCCACGACCGACCGCTTGCCCGTGTAGGAGGCAGCTCGAGCAAAATCGACTTGGCCGCCCACCGCACCGAGGTAGTTGCCTCGGCTGAGTTCGGCCCCGACCTGGCCGGTGAGGTCCACTTCGATCGCGAAGTTGACGGCCACCAGGTTGCTGATCTGCGAAAGCACCTGCGGGGCATGGGTGTAGGAGGTCGCAGCAAAGCGAAACGGCAGTTCTGTCGACCGGTCGTAGAGCTCGGTTGACCCAAGCGCGGTACCGGCGACACAGAATCCGCGATCGATCGGCTTGGCGGCGTTGGTGATGACGCCAGCATCGATCAGCCGCATCACCCCGTCGGTGACCATGCCGGTGTGCACGCCCAGATCGCGATGCCCAACCAGTGCCTCGAGCACCGCCGCGCCGATCGCGCCGACCCCGATCTGCAGCGTGTCACCGTCGTCGATCAGCCCGGCGATGCCCGCGGCGATCCGCCGGTCGGCATCCTCTGGTTCGCGCACGGTCTCGTTCGCCAGCCGCCGATCGGTCTCGACCATCCCGGCGAATCGCTCCAACGGCAAGCTGGGCGCCCCCGGCACGGCGGGCATCTGCTTGTTGATCTCGGCAAACAATCGTGGGGTCACGGCGGCCGCATCGGCCATGTAATCCGAACCGATACCAAGCGAACATCGGCCGTCGTCGTCCGGCGGCGAGACCTGGATCAGGCCGATATCAGCGGGCAGGTGACCTTCAGCGAACAGGCGCGGCATGGCTCCGTAGTGACACGGCACAACCTGCAGCCGGTCACCGAGTTTTCGCAGCGCACCCAGCCCCCCGTACGAGATCATCTCGTCGTCGTCCCCCAGCACGCTCGTCAGTGTGTCGTTCCAACTCAGGCCTGTGAACAGACGGAGCGGGCCGCGTTTGCGCCCCGGTTCAAGCAACGCATCGACCAACGGCCGCGGCTCAGCGGCTGCTTGTCCCCACCACACGCCGGTACCGCCGAGGAGTTCCCCGAAGTCGATCATCTAATCGACCCGTTCGATCAGGGTTCCAGTGCCCAGACCGCCACCGCAGCACATGGTTACCAAGCCGAGTTGCACATCGCGTCGATCCATTTCCGACAGGATTGAGGCGATCAGCCGCGCGCCGGTGGCCCCGACCGCGTGCCCGAGCGCTATTGCGCCTCCGTTCACGTTGACCCGGTCGATATCCGGCTTCAGTTCCTGTTGCCAGGCCAGAACGACCGACGAGAATGCCTCGTTGACCTCGAACAGGTCTATGTCGCTCACTGAAAGGTCGTTGCGCTCCAGCAGCTTCCGGGTGGCCGGGATCGGGCCAGTGAGCATGATGATCGGATCCACGCCGACCGTGGTCTGGTCAGCGATACGGGCCCGGATCCTCAGCCCATACGCCTCGGCGGCGTCCCTAGTGCACAGCACCACCGCGGCGGCACTATCGCATATTGGGCTGGAGCTGCCGGCGGTCACCCTGCCGTTCTCCGGTCGGAACACCGGCTTGAGTCCGGCGAGGGTCTCAACCGAGGTAGCCGGGCGCACCGCCTGGTCGCTGAGGCGTACCTGGCCGTCGAGTTCGAGCTTGACCATCTCCTCGGCAAATCGACCGGCTTCGATGGCGGCGGCGGCCAACGCGTGTGAGCGGGCCGCGAACTCGTCCATCTCAGTGCGCGAGATGTTCCAGCGGTCGGCGATCAGCTCGGCACTCTCACCCTGGTTGACGAAGTCGTAACGTTCCCACAGCTCGGTCGGCCACGGGTCGCCGTAAAGCTCGCTGATCTTGGCCGGAGAGTTCATCGGGACGTGTCCCATATGTTCGACGCCGCCCGCGATGACCACGTCGTGCACGCCGGACGCGACCAGCGCCGCAGCGAAGTTGACCGAGGTCTGGGCCGAGCCGCACCGGCGGTCGAGCGTGGTGGCCGGGACGGCCGGGGGGAGCCCAGCCTGCAACCAGGCATTGCGGCCGATGTTGCGCGACTGTTCGCCGAACGGCGCGGTACAGCCGATGAGCAAATCTTCGACTACCAGCGGATTCAGCCCGGTGCGCTCGATCAGGTCTAGGTAGCAGGCGCCCAACATATCGTTCGGATGGGTATCGCGGAACCAGCCCTTCTCGGGATGCGATTTGCCGATCGGGGTGCGCACCGCTTCTGCGATCACCACTTCACGGCCGGACTGAGTGAAAGGCCCGGAGACTTTTGCGGCCATGTCAGATCACCGTCCCCCCGTCGACCGGAAGGATCTGGCCGGTGATGTAGCCGGACGCAGCCGAGGCCAGGAAGACGAAGGTCGGTGCGATCTCGTCGGGATACGCCCAGCGGGCCAGCGGGATCCGCGCCAACGTCTTCTCAGCCAACTTCTCGTTACTGCGGATGTTCTCGGTCATCGCGGTAGCGGCCAGCGGTGCCACTGCATTCACCGTGATCGAGCGGCGGGCCAACTCCTTGGCCAACGACTTGGTCAGTCCGATGACCGCCGCTTTGGCGGCACCGTAGTTGGCCTGACCGATGGTGCCGGTGAGCCCGGCCGCCGAGGTGACGTTGATTATCCGCCCGCTGCCATCGTCGGGTAGCCGGTCCAGCGCAGCCTGACTCAGGTGATAGGTGCCCATTAGGTGGGTGTCGAGAACTCTGCGAAACTTGGTCTCGTCGAGGTTCGGGAACATCGCCGGCGCAATCACCCCAGCGTTGTTGACCAAGATGTGAAGGCTTCCGTCGCCTAGTTCTGCGGCCGCCGCCACCGCATCGCGGGCGCCGCAGGGGTCAGTCACATCGAGCGCGAATGGCTCCGCAGTTCCGCCGCCGGCCGTGATCTGCGCGCTCACCGCGGCAGCGGCGGTCTTGTCGATGTCGGTCACCAGCACCGCCGCACCGCACGCAGCGAAGGCGCGGGCGACGGCGGCACCGACACCACTGCCTGCCCCGGTTACCAGTGCGGTGCGGCCGGTCAGCCCGAATATCTCGACGCCCGGGACCGCCGTCTCGGTTGCTTGCGTGTTCATCAGTAACTCCTTGGAAGGCCGAGGACGTGGGAGCCGAGGTAGTTGAGGATCATCTCCTGGCTGATCGGGGCGATCCGCGTCAGACGGGCCTCCCTGAAGTAGCGGGCTACGTTGTATTCCTCGGAGTAGCCCATGCCGCCGTGAGTCTGCAGCGCACGGTCGGCCGCGTCGAAGCCCGCGTCAGCGCACAGATACTTGGCAGTATTCGCCTCCCGGCCACAAGGTCTGCCGTTGTCATAGAGCCACGTGGCGTTGCGCAGCATCAACTCTGCGGCGTCAAGGCGGGCAAGCGAGTCGGCCAACGGGAACTGGATGCCCTGATTCTTGCCGATCTGGCGACCGAAGACCTCGCGCTCGTTGCCGTAGCGAACGCCGGCGCGCATCGCGGCCCGTCCAATACCCAGAGCTTCAGCGGCCACCAGCATCCGCTCCGGGTTCAGCCCGTCGAGGATGTAGGTGAAACCCTTGCCCTCTTCGCCAACCCGGTCCTCGACCGGGATCTCCAGATTGTCGATGAACAGTTCGTTGGAAGTGACCGCATTGCGGCCCATCTTCTTGATCGGCCGGATATCAATCTTGCTGCGGTCGAGGTCGGTGAGGAAGAGGGTCATTCCGTCGGTCTTGCGCGGCGACTCATCGACCTTCTGGGTACGGGTCAGAAGCAGGATCTTCTCCGACTCCACCGCCTTAGAGATCCAGACCTTGCGCCCGTTGACGGTGTACTTGTCACCCTCGCGCTTCGCGAACGTCGTGATCTTGGTTGTGTCCAGACCTGCACCGGGTTCGGTAACGCCGAAGCAGACGTGAAGGTCGCCGCTGACGATCCGCGGCAACGTGCGTTGCTTGAGCTCCGCGCTGCCGTGCACGATCACTGGATGCATACCGAAGATCGACAGATGCATCGAGCTGGCGCCGTTCATTCCGGCGCCAGAGGCGGCGACCTGCTCCAACAGCAGTGAAGCTTCAGTGATGCCGTAGCCGTGACCGCCGTACTCCTCCGGGGTAGTGATCCCCAGCCAGCCCCCCTCGGCAAACGCGTTGTAGAACTCGGTCGGAAACTCGTGCTTCTCGTCCTTTTCCTGCCAGTACTGATCGTCGAACTTGGCGGCCAGTTCGGCCACCGCGTCCCGGATCGTGATCTGGTCTTCTGTCAGTTCGAAATCCACGTCAACACTCCCATGCTTGTGAAATAACAATACCAATGGACTGACCATAACCCAACGATAGTTAGGCGGTCGCCGGCTCTCCGAGCAGGGCGGTCGCAATCCGCTCATTCCAGGCCGTCGGGGTGCCGTAGAGCGGGCGGTCCAGCTTGGCGCGCTTGTAGAAGACCTGCAGGTCGTGCTCCCAGGTGTAACCGATCGCACCGTGCACGGTTAGCGCACTGTCGGCCAGCTGTGCCGCGGACGCTGTGACCTGAGCCTTGGCCACCGCCGCGAAGGTCACGGCATCCTCCCGGCCTGCGTCGAGTGCCGCAGCGGCGTAAAGCGTTGAGGAGAAGCCAGCCTCCACCGTTACCAACATCTGCGCGCACGCGTGCTGCACGGCCTGAAACGAACCGATGAACCGGCCGAACTGCTTACGCTGTTTGCTATACGTGACCGACAACTCCAGCATCCGCTCGGCGGCGCCGAGAGCGTCAGCGGCGGTGAGTGCCGCAGCTCGCGCGGCGACCTGCTCCAGCACGGTCGAACCAGCCGGCTCAACCTCGGTAACCGCGGCCAGCTCGAAGCTCACGTCGGCGGTCTGCCGGATTCGGGCGAGCAAATCGTCAGCGGCCACGGTCGCCCCCGAAGCCGGGACCCGGGCAATCCCGTCCCCGTCGTCGCCGGTCACCGGCACCAAGTAGACCTGGGCGCCGACCGCGCCGAGCACATGGTGAACCGTACCGGTGACCCCGGCGCCAGTGAGGGCCAGCGGGCGCCATTCGGGCACCCGGTCGGCGGGCACTGCCAACGCGAACCGCTGCTCGCCACTCAGTTGGGCGGCGAGTTCGGCTGGAGTGAGCAGCGGCGCGACCAGCGCGGCCGCGAGCCACCGGGTGTCGGCTGCTGATGCCCGGCCGAATTCCCTTGCTGCCAAAGCTAGTTCGACCATTCCGCCGCCCTGGCCGCCGGCTGTTTCGGAGTAGCCAACTCCCCACCATCCGTCGGCGATCAGATCGTCGTCGAAACTGTTCGGCTCACCGCCGTCGACAAGCTGCCGCACGGTCTCCAGCGGAAATCTCGCCGCAAGCCAGTCGCGCAGCGAGGTCGCGAACATCTCGTGTTCTTCAGACAGTTCCCAGTGCATGACGTCTCCTCAATTCGCATCCACGGCACCGGCCGCGACCGCGGCGCGGATCGCGGATACTGCGCCGGGGTTCTCAGCTCCGGACAGATCACCGGGATCCGCCCCCGTCGCCGCCGCACGCACCGCACGGCGCAAGATCTTGGCCGAGCGGGTCTTAGGTAGTTCCTCTACGAGCCATACCTGGGCCGGAGCAAAAGGCTTACCTACGCCGTCGGCCACCAGCCGACGCAAGTCCGCCGAAACACCGGTGGTATCGGCGCCCGGCCGGGGCACCCAGAAGGCCCAGACCTTCTCGCCCTTCTGCTCGTCGGGGATGCCAACTGCCGCGGCCTCGGCGACCGCGGGATGGCTGGTCAGCACCGACTCGATCTCAGCAGGCGCAACCCGCTTGCCTGCCACGTTCATCACGTCGTCGGAGCGACCCATGATGTACCACTGGCCGTCCGAGATCAGCGCGTAGTCGCCGTGGCACCAGACGCCGGGGAAAGTGGTCCAATAGGACTCCAGGTAACGTTCCCGGTCCCTCCAGATCCCGCGAGTCATCGCAGGCCATGGCTGTCGGCAGATCAGCTCGCCGATCTCACCGCGTACCGGCTTCCCGGCGTCGTCGACCACGTCGACCGCCATACCAAGAGAGGGTCCGCCCAACGAGCAACTGGGAATCGGCTCAACTGGGTAGGGCGCCAGGAAAGAGCCGCCCACCTCGGTGCCGCCGGAGAAGTTGATGACCGGCACCCGACCGCCGAAGACGTCCCGCGCGAGCCAGTCGTAGGAGTCCGGGTCCCACGGTTCCCCGGTCGAGCCCAGGACGTGCACCGAACTCAGATCGCGTTCCGCGATCTGAGTCAGAGACGTCGACTTGAGCGCCCGGATCAAGGTCGGCGAGACGCCGAGCATAGTAATCCGGTGCCGCTGCACAAGGTCCCATAGCCGACCGGTGTCCGGCACGTCCGGCGAACCTTCATACAGCACCAGCGTCGCACCGTTAGCGTGAGCGCCGAATGCCGACAGCGGCCCCATCACCCAGCCCATGTCGGTGATCCAACAGAAGCGATCACCGGGGCCGATGTCGAACGAGTAGGCCACCTCGGTTGCCACCTTGACGGCGAAGCCCGCGTGGGTGTGCACCGCCCCCTTGGGTTTACCTGTAGTACCGGAGGTGTACCCAAGCATTAGTGGTTGCATCGCCGGAAGCGGAGTGAAATTGTAGGCGCCCGAACAGGATTCGATCAAGGATCGCCAGCCCGTGACGCGCACCTTGGCGTCGGGAACGGTGACACCATCGCCAGTGCTTAGGTTGTCGACGACGATCAGTGACTCGACCGACGGGGTCGACCCCAGTGCTTTGACCAGTTCGTCACCCATCGCGACCGTCCGGCCGCGGCGGACTGTGCCGTCGGCGGCCACGACCACCTTGACTCCGGCGTCATTGAGCCGCGAAGCAATCGCCGGGGCGGCGAAACCAGAGAACAGCGGCACCACAATGGCGCCGATCCCGGCTGCGGCATAGCACGCGATGACCGCTTCCGGGATCATCGGCAGGTAGATGGCGACCGCGTCGCCCTCCCGCACACCGAGCTCGGCCAGGCCAGCCGCGACCCTGGCCACCTGCTCGGCGAGCTCGCCGAACGTGAGGGTGCGGATGGTCTGGTCCTCAGCTTCGTGGACAATCGCCGGGCGAACGGCGGCGGAGTCGAGCCAGCGCGTCAAACACGCGTCGACGATGTTGAAACGACCGCCGACGAACCATTCCGGAAACTCGATGCCCGCGCTGATGTCGAGCACCTGGTCGTAGTCGACGGCAAACGGAACACCCAAATCACGGATCGCAGCGTCCCAGTACCAGGGCGCATCCTCGACCGACCTTCGACGCAGCTCGCCGATCGAGTTCATGCCGTGGGCGCGCGCCAGGCGCAGTACGTTCGCGTTCTCAAGGTAGGCCGGGGTCGGCTGCCACACGTAGTCACTCATAAGTGTCATTCCTCAGCTTCGGGGCATGCCAAGCACGCGCTCGGCGACGATGTTGCGCTGGATGAAGGTCGAGCCGCCGGCGATGGCAGTGCCGCGAGCCTGGTAAGCCAGTCGCAGCCACCGCTGCTGGTCAGGGTCGGCGGCCGCGGCGTCGGGGACCAGACCGAACTGTCCGCCGAAGTCGGCGATGTCCAGGCCGAAGTCAGCGATATCCTCGACCAGCGGACAGAAGTAGAGCTTGCCGATAGAGGTGACCGGCCCCGGCGGTTCGCCCGATGCGGCTCCGGTGACCACCCGCTGACCGATCAAGTAATGGGTCAGCGCGCGTCCGTAGAGATCAGCGATCCGCTGCCGCACCCCAGGTTTCATGGCGAGCGGAGTGCCGTCTTCGGCGACGCTCCGCTGCACCTGCGCCACCAGATCATTGACCGCCCGGGTCGTATTCACCCGGCCGGTGGCTATGCCGACCCGCTCGAAACCGAGCGTGCCCATCGCGACCTTCCAGCCGTCGTCGACATCACCAACCACTGCCTCGTCGGGCACGAATACATCGTCGAGGAAGACCTCGTTGAACTCGGCCTCGCCGAGCATGTGTTCCAGCGGCCGGACTGTGATCCCGTCGGCCGACATCGGCAGCAAGAAATAGGTGATGCCGCGATGACGTTCACCACCACCAGTGCGTGCCAGCAGAATCGCGTTGTCGGCGATCTGGGCACGCGAGGTCCAGATCTTCTGACCTTGGATCCGCCAGCCACCATCGACCTTGGTTGCTTTGGTGCGCAGAGAGGCCAGGTCCGAGCCGGACTCTGGCTCGGAGAACAGCTGGCACCAGATTTCATCGCCGCGCAGAATCGGCTCGAGGTAGCGCTCCTTCTGCGCATCGCCACCGAACGCGACAATCGTGGGTCCCGCGAAGTCTTCACCAATGATGTTCAGCCGTTCGGGTGCACCGGCGCGGTCGAGCTCCTCGTTGAAGACCGCCTTCAGCTTCGCATCGGCTCCGGCACCTCCGTATTCAACTGGCCAGGACAGTCCGGCGAATCCCCCCTCGAAGAGCTTGCGCTGCCAGCCCGACCAGAACTCTCGCTTGTCCTCCAGCCGGACCGGCTCCGGCCAGTCCAGGGCCAGCACGGTCTGCTCCAACCAGTCTCGAACACGGGCACGGAACTGCGCCTCTTCCGGCGAATCATTCAGATCCATCAGGAACCTCCCACATCGTATGGACCAAGAGTACATTAGGTCTGACCATAAAACTAGGAGGCTCGCAATGAATGCAAAACCAGGCACACCACTCGCCCCGGGCGACACACTCGATGTGGTGTCTTTCGAGGTCGAAGCAGGCAAGATTGGTGAATTCGCCCGCGCCACCCAGGCCAGCGACCCAGTCCACACCGATCCGCACACGGCCATCAGGGCCGGCTTCACCGCCGTGGCCGCCACCCCGACCCACGTAGTCGTCGCCGGACATCACCGCAATCAGCAGGAGTTCGTCAGAGCTCTCGACATGGACATCAAGCGCATCGTGGTCGGCTCGGTGAGGTGGGACTATGCGCGACCGTTGGTCGCTGGCGACCAACTCACCGGGACCCGATGCGTGCTGTCCGACGAACGCAAGCGGGGCAAGCGGGGCGGCCTGATGCGCCTGGTCACCTTGGAGACGGCCTGGGTCGACTCAGCCGGGCAGGCTGCAGTGACCCAGCGCGAGGTCCTGATCGAGCGGGGCGCCTGATGCGAGATCCAATCTCCCTATCCGCCGGGCAGCAGTTGCCGCTCCGCCGGATTGGCCCGATCACCCAGACCGACATCGTGCGCTACGCCGGTGCCAGCGGTGATTTCAACCCCCTGCACCACGACGCCGACTACGCCCGTCGAGCAGGGCTCCCCGATGTAATCGCCATGGGACAGATGCAGGCCGGGATGCTCGCCACCTACCTCACAGACCAGATCCACGTCGAACATCTAAGGTCGTACACAGTGCGCTTCGCCGGTCCCCTGAGAGTCGGAGACACACTCGAGCTCGCTGGATCAGTCATCGCATTCGACGGTTCGACCGGCACGGCCGAGCTCGAATTGACGGCCACTGCAGACGGGCGAACCATCGTCTCCGGAACTGCGACTGTCCGGGGCGCCCGGTAGCTCACAGTCCACGAGTGGCTTGAGGCCTGCGGATCAAATGGACAGGACGATCTTGCCGAACTGCCCACCAGCCTCGAGACGCTCGTGGGCGCGCCGCGCCGCGCCGAGCGAGTGGGTCTCCGCGATCACCGGCGCGGCGGTGCTCGAAATGTCGACCAGATCGAGGAGTCCGCGGAAATCTGCCGGCCCTCCCATAGTGGTGCCGAGCAGACTGTACTGGCCGAAGTAGAAGGAACGGACGTCCAGACGCGCTTGCTCGGAGACGTTAGCTCCGAGGACTACGAGCCGCCCTCCTGGCCGCAGAGTTCGAACCGACTTGCCCCACAATCCAACTGGATCGAGCACTACGTCGAATCCTGCACCGTCGACCGACATCTGTGTCGCCCGTTCCGGCCAGGAGTCGTCCGCGTGCAGGACACCGCCGACCGCGCCAGCCCTGCGGGCGCGGGCGAGTTTCGGTTCGTCCGACGCGGTCACAAAAGCCTCCGCGCCCACCGCGCGTGCAAGCGCGAGCGCCATGGTGGACACCCCGCCACCCGCACCGACGATGAGCAGCGACTCGCCGGCAGTCAGGCGCGCTCGGGTCACCAGTGCTCGGTACGCAGTCACGCCGACGAGAGGAAGAGCGGCAGCCTCCTCCCAGGAATAGCCCACAGGCTTCGGTGCTAGACACTCCTCGGGAACGGTGACCAGCTCGGCATAGGTTCCCGGACGGCGATCGCCGAGGATCTCGAACTCCGGACTCGGCGCGTCAGTGCGGTTACCTCAGAACAGCGAGGGAAGGATGACCACATCCTCACCAGTGTCGGTTCGGACCCCAGCCCCGTCGGCACCGGGCGTGTGCGGAAGTATCGAGCCGTAGCGCCCTCGACGTACCAGGACGTCGTGCCAGTTGAGTGCGGCGGCCCGCAGTTCAACGGCGACCCACCCGGCCTCGTGGACTGGCTCCGGGCGCTCGCCGACTCGGAGCACGTCAGGACCACCAAAAGACGGCATGACGATCGCTTTCAATTCTGCGGCCCTCCCACGATCACAGTCGCGAACGCTCCGGACTTGCCCGTTTCAGCGATCGCGACGACCTCGACCACAGACATGGATCGGCCACGGTGCCGCACCGTGGTCCGAAACGTCGTGGTCCGACCGGCGTCCAACGGCCGTACGAACACTGTGTCGATGCTGATGGTGCGCAGCGCACCGGTGGCACCTAGTGCCGACATTGCCGCGAACTCCATGCCAGCAATGAGTACCCCGCCGTGCACGTTGCCCATCCCATTGGCCGCGTACCGGTTGGGCGGCAACACAATTGCACCGCAACCATTCTCCTGAACTCCCAGAGCCTCGCGTAGGGAGGTTCCGGGCGCGGGCGACGGTATCCCGTCGCTCGGGTACGGCGGGGCCTCCGGCACGGTGAGCAGGTGCGAGCGGTGCGTGATCAGCCCGAGCAAGCGACCGTCCGCATTGTGCACCGCACCACAAGTGGTCGCACCAGAACTGTCCCGATCCATCAGATGCCCGACAGCCGTCATCTGAGCGCCTCGCCTCGGCGGATCGGCGAGCAGATCGAGCCGAATACTCAAGCTCACCGGTCGCTGGTCGACCGGTGATCCGCTTGCGACAACGTATCCGGTGGCATCGTCGAGTAGGACCCCAAGCGCAGCCCGGCAGACTCCGACCACAGGATCCTCGAACCAGGATCCGGCTTCTGCTTGAAACTGTCCGGTCTCGGCGGTTACAGACGATGCCGATACACGCAGCAGACGCTCGGCACCGCTGACCATGAATTCCGAAGAACGGGAGGCCATCTGGTCAGTGCGCCCTCGCTGCGACGTCCCGGCCGAGTCGCTCCGCGACGTCCCTGCGCAGCACGTGCTTCTGAATCTTTCCGGTCGCGGTTACCGGTAGCTCGTCGACGGCGATAACCTTCTCAGGAGTCTTCTGGATCGCCACGCCGCGCTCGGTGAGATAGTTACGCAATTGTTCAACGGTCGGCGCCGCAACATCTTCCTTGGCCACCACATAGCAGCAGACCTTCTCGCCGAGGTTCGCATCGGGCATGCCGACCACTGCCAGGGCCACAAGGTCGGGGTGCCCGGCAAGTTTGTCCTCTACCTCGCGAACACTGATGTTCATCCCGCCCCGGATGACAATATCCTTCGTCCGGCCCGTGACCCGCACATATCCCTTGGCATCCATGACACCCAGATCACCGGATCGCGAGAAACCATCTCGGGTATAGAGTTCGCCGGTCTCCGCGGGCTGGTTGAGGTACTCGATCATGTGGGAGGGACCACGGTACGCGATGTCACCTTCGGTCCCGCGCGGCACCTCTACCCCGTCGGGACCGACAATTTTCACCTCGGTGCCGATGAGCGACCTACCGTCCGAGGTGACCGAGCGCTCTGGCGGATCGTCGACAGTGCAGGTAGTGGTCGTGAGGTTCTCGCTACGGCCATACTGGGACAGCACGCGGGTGCCAGGCAGTTTGGCGGTCGCGTTTTCGACGACGGCCGCCGGGATTGGCGAGCCCGCACAGGTCCAAATTCGCAGACTCGACAGGTCCGCTTCCGGGTGTTCATCGGCGGCCGCTAAGAGGGTCTGCAAGAACGTTGTCGCCGTCACCGCGGCTGTGCACCCGAACTGCTCGATCTCCGCTAATGCGCGCACAGGGCTCCACTCGGCCATCACATGAGTTGCGGCCCCGACCAGCAATGGGAGTACAACACTGGTGACTAGGCCGGTCGTATGGGCTACCGGCGACGGGCCGAACTGAACGTCCGACTCAGTGTGACCGAATGTCACCGCGAGTGCGCGCGCCCCCGCCGCATACGTGTTGAAAGTGTGCAGACACCCCTTGGGCCGCGAGGTCGTACCGGAGGTGTAGACGATGACGTACGGGTCATCGGGCTGAGGCCGGATGTCGAGTTCCGCGTCGACCTGTTCCGGCGCGACCGCAGGCACGATGAGATCCTCGAGGACGTCGATCGCTTGCTCGGCGAGCGCGTCCAGTCGGCCTGCCGGTGCCCGGACCGCCACGATGGCGGTGAGAGTCGGCGAATTCTGCCGGATCTCGTCGAACATCGACAGGTAGTCGAAGCCTTTGAACTCGGCGGGGGCGATCGCCATGCGAACGTCAGCGTCCCACACCACATGGGAGACTTCGTCCTTACGGTAGATCGGCATGATGGGCACCATCACTGCCCCGATCCGGGCCAGCGCCGCCGCCACCACCACAAACGCCGCCCAGTTCGGCAGCTGCACCGCTACTCGGTCACCGGCGACCACGCCTCGCCGATGCAATCCGACCGCCAGTCGCTGGGCGGTGTCGTAGAGCTCCGCATAGGTGAGCGCATGGGTGCCGTCAGTGATGAAGACCTTGTCGGGCCGGGCCTCAGCTTGCAAGCGCAGCAGTTCGGTGAAATTCAGGTCCGCCCACGCCCCGTCAGCGTAGAACTGGTCGATCTGCACCGGAGTGTAGGGGCCGAGCTTTCGTGCACTGGTCATGGGGATCATCCGTTCACAGTCGTCCAAAGTATTGTCCCGAGAATATAATGGTTGGACCATTGAAGCAAGCCCTCGCCCACTTTCGACACCAATCTCCACCGATATTCCGCGACGCCCAGGGGCACCCCGGGGCACCCAAGCAAGACCCGACCGCCAGTCGGGCCACGCCGAGGCTCCGTGACAATTGACCCATTCAATGAAATGGTCCTACCATTGACCACAGAATAAGGAGGCAGACCATGGCAGGTGTGTGGTTCGACGAACTGACCGTCGGTGAAGTATTCGAGCATCCGATTAGACGGACGGTGACCGAGACCGACAATGTGCTGTTCACTGCGATGACGCATAATCCGGCATTGCTCCATCTAGATGAGGAGTACATGAAAGATACCGAGTTCGGGCAGCGAGTGGTGAACAGTGCCTTCACGCTCGGGCTCATGGTCGGGATCTCAGTCGGAGACACCACCCTCGGTACGGCAGTAGCTAACCTCGGTTGGGACGAGGTGAGGTTCCCCAAGCCGCTCTTCCACGGTGACACAGTCCACGTGATCACCGAGGTAATGGAGCTTCGCGAGTCGAACTCGCGCCCAGATCAAGGCATTGTGGTCTTCTTGCACAAGGCATTTAACCAACACGGCGACATAGTGGCCTCGTGCAAACGGGCCGGTCTGCAACGTAAGAAGCCTCAATGAGCCGCCGGCCACTGCGGTCGTTCCTCTTCGTCCCGGGCGATAGCGAGAAGAAGATCGGCAATGTCGCCGGGTCCACCGCCGACGCGATAGTCCTCGACCTCGAGGACTCCGTCAGTTCAAGCAGAAAGCAGGTAGCCCGCGACCTGGTGTCGACGTTTCTGGACGACAACGCGGACCGCGCGGCACTGCCGCAGCTGTGGGTGCGTATCAATCCGCTTGACTCTGGTGAGGCCCTGGCTGATCTCGCCGCGATCGTCGGCTCCGCGCCGGCCGGGATCATGATCCCAAAGATCGACGGACCCGAGCACGTTCACCACGTCGCACACTATGTCGAGGCCCTGGAGGCAGCACACGGGCTCGCCGACGCGTCGATTCAGCTGTTGCCGGTGGCGACCGAGACTGCGACGGCACCCTTTCGGCTTGGTGAGTTCGCTACTGCCGGAATCAGTCGGCTATACGGGTTGACTTGGGGCGCCGAGGATCTCAGTGCGGCACTGGGCGCGTCGACCAATCTCGGCCCCGACGGCCGCTGGGCAACCACCTATCAGCTAGTTCGGTCAATGATGCTCATGGCCGCCCATGCCGCGGCGGTCGAGGCCGTGGAGACGCTCTACGTCGACATCCGTGACACCTCGGGACTGGCGGAATCGTCCCGACAGGCACGCGCCGAGGGATTCAGCGGCCGGATCGCAATTCATCCGGCTCAGGTGGACGTCATCAACGAGGCGTTCACCCCGAGTCCTGACGAGATCGACTTCGCCCAGCGGGTCGTCGATGCGTTCACCGACGAGGCTGGCGTGGCGACACTCGACGGACGAATGCTGGATATGCCGCACCTTAAGGCGGCCCGCCGCACGCTGGCACTTGCGAGACAATAGGCCCTGGCCCGGCCGCTCGACCACACCTTCGCCGGCACTGACACAGTTGTGACCGGGCACACTCATGGCACAATGCACTCATCCGGCGGGTCCGCAGTCGTCGCAAGTAGCTGGTACCCCCGTCAGGAGCCGGCAGGAGGGCGAGGACATGCGGCATGAGGCGCCTTCGGTCCCGTTACCGGGCGATCTCGGCGCCATCTGGGCGAATACGGCCTCGCCCTGCACGTCCCGCTTGGACCGACCGCGGGATGCGCCCTCGCCCGAGTCGGCGGACGAAGTCGGCCGCTGGGACGATCCGGATGGGCTCGGGCGGACCGAACTCATCTACGCACCGATCTTCTGGGTGTGTCTGCCCCTCGCCGTCCTCGGCTATCTGATCTGGGGAATACTCGTCCATCCGGGCGACGGCTGGACTGGCAATCTGTTCGACGAGGACGTCACAGGGAACCTGTGGAACTTCTGGATAGCTTGGACCGGTGTTGGACTATGGCTGCTCGTCGCGAGCGGTGTGCTGGCTTTCCGCCTGAGCCTCATCAAGGATGTGCACGCGCAGAACGAATGGATCTTCAAGCACGGTGTGTTGCACACAATCCACCGGTCCCCGTTCGACTCCGATGACGGTGAAGGCGGGAGTTGGCCGACGTTCATCGCCATCGATCACCGCGTGACCGACGAGCGCGCGACGAGGCTCTATCAGGCTCTACATACTTGGCTGTCGGACGACGCTGTGCAAGTCGCCTTCGATTCGGGAGCTCTGCACCATCGCGGCACGATCGCCACGGCCGAACTGTTCGGCGACGATGCCGCCGACGGGTACTTTCTCAGCACGATCCCCGGGTCGGACACCGCAGCCCACTTCGCCGGCCACCGGTGGGTGCTCATTACCCCATCGGTGGACGATGGCCGAGAGATCACCGTCACCACGGTGCCGCTAGAGAAGAAGCTGCGGAGGATTCGCCGCAAACTCCACCGCAAGCACCAGTCACCTGACCACCCGCGGCCTGCCGACGGATGGCCTGACGACACCGATAGGAGCCGAGTATGAGTCGTAGGTCCTCACGCGCTCCTGGACGTACATCGCTCCCCCGGCGGGTCTGGGAGGCCGCACTTAACGAGTTGACTCCTGCGTCTCTCCCTCGCCCTCGACCGAGCGAGGAACATTTCGCCGACGGGCATCTCGCCATCGGCGTGATCGACGACGCGATCGAGGAAGGGCCCGGCAGTGATGTGCAGGGCGCTGACATGCTCATCATCAACGCCGAAGTGCCGAGTCATGGAATCCTCCACCGGGAGGTCTTGTGCCCGATATCGATGCCCGGCAGCGGTCGCGACCTGATCGGACAGACCATCAGCTTCCGTCACACCACTCACGACCCAAACTTCATCAACGATGCGCTCGTCGTCGGGTGGCCACCGATGGTGAGCAGAGCCCTGGAACCGACTCGTTTCGAAGGTCCGGGAGCATTGCGCGCTCGCGCGTGGAGGTTCTTGGCCGGCTTCAGCATGGCGGTCACGTGCATCGGGATCATGCTGACGCCGGTCCTACTTTGCGGCATCATCGTCGGCGGCGATATGTTCGCCGACCTTCCCGCATGGTTCCACCCCGGCGTCGCAGTCGCATCGAGCGTCGGTGCAGCGATGCTCGGATTGTTCGCGGTTGCCGTCTGCAACCGACGCATGAACGCCGCCCTGAGACGCACCTGAAACGCACTCGCCGGATCTCGAATCGAAGTCGCCGCGGCAAGACCTTAGGCACTCGGTACGTATATAAAATGACCGCCCACCCCTGCGTTCATGCAGGTGGCGGGCGGTCTTCTCGGGTGGAGCTAAGGGGACTCGAACCCCTGACCCCCACACTGCCAGTGTGGTGCGCTACCAGCTGCGCCATAGCCCCGTATTCGGTTGTACCCGGTCTCCGGGTGCGCTAGCTAACCTACCCCACCGCGTAAACGGCGGCCAAATCCGCTGGTCAGTTTCACTTCAGGGTTGCCTTATACAACACCTGACCTCGGGAAGGTCGTAGTCTGGCCGCGAGTGGGACGGTCGGTCCTCGCCCCATCCGTGATCGACGACGACGGAGGTCTAGTTCTCATGATCCGATGGTTCGCAGTATTGACACTCTGGGTCGTATCGGCCGCATCCCTGGCGCTCGTGTTCGGGATTTCCCCATGGTGGTTGTTCCTGACTCTCCCACTCGCGGCGGTCGCGGCCGTCGGTACATACGACCTAATTCAGCGGCGACACAACATCTTGCGGAACTATCCGGTTCTCGGACACTTCCGATTCCTCCTCGAATCGATCCGCCCGGAGATCCAGCAGTACTTCATCGAACGGAACACCGACGGCACCCCCTTCGACCGGAACACGCGCAGCACCATCTACGAGCGGGCCAAGGACATCAAGGACGTCGACCCGTTCGGCACCCAACGCGACGTGAACAAGATCGGCTCCGAATTCGTCCGCCACTCCATCGCCGCCAAACCCGCCCCCGCAGGCATCCCGCGCGTACGCATCGGCGGGCCGGCCTGCACCCAGCCGTACGACATGGCGCTCTACAACGTTTCCGCGATGAGCTTCGGCGCGCTCTCGGCCAATGCGATCCGCGCCCTCAACGGCGGGGCGGCACGCGGTGGATTCGCCCACGACACCGGCGAAGGCGGCCTGAGCCCCTACCACCTACAACCCGGCGGCGACCTCATCTGGGAGATCGGCACCGGCTACTTCGGCTGCCGCACCAGCGACGGCCACTTCGATCCGGAGACCTTCGCGCAGAAGGTGAAAGCGCCCTCCGTCAAATGCGTGTCAATCAAACTGTCGCAGGGCGCGAAGCCCGGTCTCGGCGGCGTGATGCCCGGCCCGAAGGTCACCGCCGAGATCGCACAGATGCGCGGGGTGCCCGCAGGCAAGACCGTCGTGTCACCACCGTCCCACAACCGATTCCACACCCCCGAAGGACTGTGCGAATTCATCGGACAACTGCGTGAGCTGTCCGACGGCAAACCCGTCGGCTTCAAACTGTGCGTCGGCTCGCGCAGCGAATTCCTCGGCATCTGCAAAGCGATCAACAAGACCGGGATCGCACCCGACTTCATCATCGTCGACGGCTCCGAAGGCGGCACCGGCGCCGCCCCAGTCGAATTCGAAGACAACGTCGGCATGCCGTTGACGCAAGGTCTGATGGCCGTGCACAACGCTCTCGTCGGCACCGGCCTCCGCGGCCAGATCCGGATCGGCGCATCCGGCAAAGTCACCAACGGTGTCGACATCGTCAAACGCGTCATCCAAGGCGCCGACTTCACCCTCGCCGCCCGCGCCATGATGATGGCCGTCGGATGCATCCAAGCCCAGGCCTGCCACACCAACAAATGCCCAGTCGGCGTCGCAACCCAAGACCCACGGCGGGCGCGAGCACTCGACGTCGCCGACAAAACCGAACGCGTCTACAACCTGCAACGCAACGTCGTCGACAACGCCAAACAACTCGTCGCCTCGATGGGACTCGACAGCTTCGCCGACCTCAACGCGTCAATGTTGATGCGGACCGTCGGACCAAACGAATCGAAGACTTACGTCGAACTCTACGAGTGGCTCACCCCCGGCGAACTGTTAACCGCCCCGCCAGAGTCGTGGCGCGAAGACTGGGAATGCTCACGCAGCGACGCCTTCGTCATCTCCGCCATGTTCGAAGGCGAACCCGACGGCTACACCCCGCCGATCACGACGACCGACGGACCGCTCGCCGTGTGAAGGGCCTCATGACTTCGGCGGGTTCGCGATCAATTCGTCGAGCCAACCCGGACCGTCCATGATTCCGTCGACCTGGGTGCCCGCGGAAAGCACGCTCGGCGTGGCGACGTTCCCATCATTCGAGTTCGCGAGCTGAGTGCTCGACTCGTCGGCCATCGATCGCGCCTCATCGACCAGCCCGCCGTCGGCGATGCATTTCTGCGCGGCCGGGCCGGCCCCCGCATCGGCGGCAAGCTTCGCGATCTCCGCGTTCGACGGGTCGTCGCCCGCGTTAGCGAACAACGCCGAGTGCAGCTTCCAGAAGGCGTCACGACCGTCATCACGTGCGACGCACAGGATTGCGGCCGCACCGCGCGACGAGAAGTCACCCGAGTCCGACTCGCCATCCAAGAAGTTCAGCATGTGGTAGCGGACGCGGACCGTCCCCTCGGTGACCTTGGCCTGGACCGCGGCACCCGAACTCTCCTCGAACTCTTTGCAGTGCGGGCAATGGAAGTCCTCAAACACGTCGATGGTCTCCGGCGCCGTCCGCTCGCCGACGATGAACGACGCGTTCTCCGCGAGGACCCTGTCATCGACCGGCGGATACGTCTTGTTCGACTGCCACAAATACCCGCCGACCACCAGAACGACGACGACCAGGACACCCACGCCGATCAAGATGTACGACGTCATGCTCGACGTCGCCTGCGGTTCGTACTTGGAGTCGGTGCGTTCGCTGCTCTTGGCCACGGACTCGACTCTAGCCGGGGGCTGGTGGCGCGTCAGCGTAGGACGGAGTCGACGAGAGACTGTGCCTGCTCTTGAACGCGGGAGAGGTGGTCAGCGCCGAGGAACGACTCTGCGTAGATCTTGTAGACGTCCTCGGTGCCGGACGGGCGGGCCGCGAACCACGCGTTCTGCGTCGTCACCTTCAAACCACCGATCGCGCGTCCATTCCCCGGAGCCTCGGTCAGAATGGCCGTGATCGACTCCCCCGCCAACTCTGTCGCCGACACCCGGCTCGCAGTCAACGCACCCAGCCGCGACTTCTGCTCGCGGCTGGCGGGGGCGTCGATGCGCGCATACGCCGACTCCCCGAACGCCTCGGCCAGTTCGGCGTATCGCTCCGACGGGGTCTTGCCCGTCACCGCGAGGATCTCCGACGCGAGGAGATCCATGATGATCCCATCCTTGTCTGTCGACCACGGTGCACCGTCGAACGTCAAAAACGACGCTCCGGCGCTCTCTTCGCCGCCGAACGCGACAGATCCGTCGAGCAGACCGTCGACGAAATACTTGAAGCCGACCGGCACCTCCATCAGATTGCGGCCGAGCCCGGCCACCACCCGATCGATCAACGACGACGACACCAGCGTCTTTCCGACGGCCGCGTCGACGTTCCAGCCGTCCCGGTGTGAAAACAAGTAGTCGACCGCCACCGCCAGATAGTGGTTCGGATTCATCAAACCCGCATCACCGGTGACGATGCCGTGCCGGTCGGCGTCGGCGTCGTTGCCGGTCGCGATATCGAATTCGTCGCGGCGGGAAATCAGCGACGCCATCGCGTTCGGCGACGAACAGTCCATCCGGATCTTGCCGTCGGTGTCGAGCGTCATGAACCCGAACGCCGGATCGACCGTCGGATTCACTACCGTCATCGAGTCCAGTCGGTAGAAGTCTTTAATCTCCGACCAATAGTTCACGGATGCGCCGCCCAGCGGGTCGGCGCCGATCTCGACGCCCGCCGCACTGATCGCCGCGAGATTCACGACGTCGCCCAACGCGGTCACGTACTCCCCGGAAAACGGGTAGTCGATCACCAGGTCGGACCTTCTCGCCTCCTCGAAACCGACGCGCTGCACCTCGCGCAGGCCGCCGGCGAGAATCTCGTTGGCACGCTCGGCGATCGGCGTCGTGATCGGAGTGTCGGCGGGGCCGCCGCTCGGCGGATTGTATTTAAACCCGCCCTCCGCAGGCGGATTGTGTGACGGCGTCACCACGATCCCATCGGCCTGGACACCGGGGTTCTCACTGTTGAAACGCAGGATCGCGCGGCTCACCGCCGGCGTCGGCGTGTAGTCATCGTCGACGGCGGTGAACACGGGGACGCCGTTGCCGACGAGCACCTCGATCGCCGACCGCCACGCCGGTTTCGACAGCAGGTGCGTGTCGAAACCGATGAACACCGGCCCCACAATTCCGGCGCGCCGACGATGCTCGACGATGGCCTGCGTCATCGCGAGAACATGTGCCTCATTGAACGACCCCGCCACACTGGAGCCGCGGTGGCCCGACGTCCCAAACACCACCCGCTGCCCCGGGTCCTGAACGTCGGGAGTGCGGTCGTAGTACGCATTCTCGACGGCTACGACGTCGATCAGGTCGTCGGCGCGGGCGGGGGTTCCAGCTCTCGGGTGTGGCATGGGGACGATTCTGCCACCGCGACTTGGCTATTGTCGGGGGCGACCGATCACCGGATGTGGGAGATTTCATGCGTTTGTCGATACCGGGGCCCGAACTGGCCGTTCTGGTCCTGCCCGGCGGCACCGACTTCAGCTACCGCCCGTTCTCGACGATGCAAGGGTCAGCACTGCGCATGTACCCGTTCACCGCATCCATCCAAGCCGCGTTCGGCGCACGGGTGCGTGTCCGCCAGTCCCGCTACCGCGTGTACGGCTGGAACGGCGGCCAGGCCAGCCCGATGCCATACGCGCGCAACGACCTCGAACGGCTCGCCCGCGAACATGCAGGTGTGCCGATCGCCGTGATCGGGCATTCGATGGGCGGCCGGATCGCCGCGCAACTCGGCGGCGACGACCGAGTCACCGACATCCTCGCGTTGGCTCCATGGTGGCAGTTCGCCGACTGGCGTCAGATCCACGACGCGGCGCGCGTCGTCGCGATCCACGGCGAATCCGACACCGTCACGCGACCCAAGCGCACCGCGAAGGGCATCGCTGAACTCACCGCGCGCGGCCTCGACGCCAGCTACGTGCCGGTACCCGGCGGTGGCCATCCGATGCTCGACCACATCGGGTTCTGGCACGCCGAAACGCTCTCGTTCATCTCACACGCACTCGAGCGTGCCCGCGTGCGCGACAGCGTGTCGAGATGACCGCGCACCCGCCCGCACTGACGGGGACCGGACTCGCACGATCGTTCGGCACACATCACGCCGTCGTCCACGCCGACATCGCGCTGCACCCGGGCACGATCACCGGACTCGTCGGCCCCAACGGCGCAGGCAAGACCACGCTGCTGTTGATGCTCGCCGGCTTGCTCGCCCCCGACCGCGGCGTCATCGCGACCGGCGACGGCACCGTCGACCCGCAGGCTGTGCGCGCCCGCATCGGATGGATGCCCGACGTGTTCGGGACGTGGGAGTCGTTGACGCCGCGCGAAATCCTCGTCGCGTTCGGCCGACTCAACGGAGTCGACCGGGCTACCGCCGATCAGCGGGCCCGCGAACTACTCGCCCAAGTCCATCTCGTCGAGTTCACCGACCATCCGGCGTCCGGTCTCTCCCGTGGACAGAAGCAGCGTCTCGGCCTGGCCCGAGCCCTCGTCCACCACCCGCGGATCCTGTTGCTCGACGAACCCGCATCGGGCATGGACCCCCGCTCGCGCATCGAACTTCGCGGACAGTTGCGTGCCGTCGCCGACGCGGGCGCCGCCGTCCTCGTGTCCTCGCACATTCTCAGCGAACTCGACGAGATGGTCGACGACGTCGTGATGATGACCGGCGGCCATACCCGGGCACCGGCGCCCTCGGCCATGGCCCGGTGGCGGGTGCGGCTGGTGAACCAGCAAGCCGACCAGGCGGTCGTCGTCGAGCTCGCCGACGACACGGCCGCCGCCGCGTACCTCGCCCACTACGTCACTCAAGGCACGCCGGTCGCCGAGTTCACTCGACTCGGCAATGCACTCGAACAGGCCTACCTCGATCTCAATGCGGACAGGACGTGACCGGAGTGAACCGCAACGCAGTGGCCGTCCTCGTCGGCCTCGAAGTCCGTCAACGGATCCGCTCCACCCGCTGGAAGGTCACCGCGGTTCTCCTGTTCGCGCTGACCAGCGTCCTGGTTCTCGGCTCGCTATATCTGACGGTGGCCCTCGCAGGCGAGACATACCGGGATTGGTCGTCCAACCTCCTCGACATCGCCTTGGCCGTCGTCCTCTTCCTCGGATTCGCGGCCGCGCCGACGTTGAGCGCGACGTCGGTCAACGGCGACCGCCGGGACGCGACCCTTGCCCTCGTCCAGGCGGCGCCAATCTCCTCGTGGGATCTGGCCGTCGGCAAGCTCTTGGGCTCCTGGTTCGCCTCGCTCGCCCTGATCGGTGTCTCGCTGCCATACCTGATCTGGGGTGTCGTCTCGAGCCACACGTCGATCATGTTCGGGATCCTCGCGATGATCGTGACCGCCGTGATCATGTTCGCCTACTGTGCGATCGGATTGGCGTACTCCTCCTTCACCTCCCGACCGGCAGCATCGGCGATGCTCACTCAGGCGACGGTGCTCCTGCTCCTGCTGGGGTCACCGGTCGCGTTCGGGCTGACCTATCCGATGACTCAACAGACTCACCGGGTAACGGTCGCCAGCTGGGATTTCGACGACGCCCGGTCGAGCGCCGATTGCCGCCTCGACGAACGTGACGAGCGGTTCAACCACACCGAGTACACGTGGTGGCTGCTGGCCCCGAACCCAGTGCTCATCGTGTCGGACGTCCTGTCGGCAGGCGTCGACCGACCCGACAACACGCCGTTCCTCGGCGGCGCAGGCTTCTTCGCATTCCTCCAATCGTCCGCGCGCGCCGGACCTGATGTGAGGTCGGAGGGGTGCGACGCACTGACGACATCCTGGCTGACTGACGACGACGAACGGCTCGCCAACCACATCGGCGACAGCTGGTACATCGGGTTGGCCGTCACAGTCGTCATCGGCGTCGCGTCACTGGCGGTCGCCGCCCGCCGCCTGCGTGTGCCCGCGCACAAGCTCGGCAGAGGCGTGCGCGTGGCGTAGCGTCGACGACGTGATCACCGTCGCCCGCGTCTACGATCCGCCGAACACCCGCCGTGTGTTCGTCGATCGACTATGGCCGCGCGGCATCACGAAGGACGACCCTCGCGTCGGGCGGTGGTGCAAAGACGTGACACCGTCGAACGAGCTGAGATCGTGGTATCACGCGCATCGCGACCGGTACGACGACTTCGTCGCCCGCTACCGCGAGGAACTCTCGTCGGGTCCGGCGGCGCAAGCTCTCGACGAATTACGCGAGCTCGCCGCGGCGGGCGACGTGGAACTGGCGACCGCCGCGAAGGACGTCGACCACAGTCACGTCCCGGTGATCGTCGACGCTCTCACCGCGTGATCCGCTCGCGCACACCGAGCATCGCTCCGCACGCCTGCGCGACCTTCGCCGCGTCGGGCTCCTCCCCGCTGATCACGTTGGCGTACACGAATGTCTCGGTGATGCGGACCAGGATGAGCGCCAGATCCGGCACCGGCATCGGCGGATCGAGCCGCCCGGCGAGGACCTCGTCGTCGATGAACGTTGCGACTCGATCGACGATCCGCGGCTGCACCCCGCCGACTTTCGTCGTCATCAGTCGCCATGCCCGTTCGGGCTCTCGGGACAGAAAGTCGCGGAAATACACGGCACTGTTCGCGAGTACTGCGAATTCACACATCATTGTTGCGATGCGCTCACCGCCGACCCCGACGGCGCGACGGGCCGCTGCCTCTATCGTCATCTCCGTCAACGACCAGATTACTTCGCCGAGAAGTCCGTCGCGCCCGTTGAACCGGCGGTAGACGGTGCTGCGATTGATGCCCGCAGCCGTAGCGAGCTCCCCTACTTCGAGCCGACGGCCCAACACGAACTGCCGAGTCGCTAAGGCGAGTACCTCGTCGGACTTCACTCGCGATTCATCTCCTCGACGGCAATGCACCATCTAGGTGGAATGGTGCACCAAAGTGTGACTAATGTAGGAAACTAGTCGATAGCGGCGTGAGGCCGCTCACTTTTCGACGAAACAAGTGCGGACCGACTCGCTCGGCGCAAACGAAGGAGACTCGATGATCCAGTCCACGATGCAACACGGCGCCCTGACCATTTCGAGCCTGGTCGAGTACAGCCGTCGCATCTTCCCTGAAGCACGCATTCGCACGTGGACCGGCGAAGGCTTCCGGGACATGTCGTTCTCCGACATCGGCGACACCGGCGCGAAGATCGCGAACGCGCTGGCCAAGCTCGGCGTCGAGCGTGGCGACCGTGTCGCCACCTTCATGTGGAATAACAACGAGCACCAGGCGATCTACGCGGGCGTCCCGTCGATGGGCGCCGTGCTCCACACCCTCAACCTGCGTTTGTCTCCGGAGCAGGCCGTCTTCATCATCAACCACGCTGACGACAAAGTGATCTTCGTCGACGCCACCGTCGCACCGTTGCTCTCGCAGTACCTGCAGGGCACACCGAACGTGCAGCACGTGGTGGTCGTCAACGGGCCGGTCGACGCGATCAGCGCACCGGAGGGCATCGCCGTCCACCGGTTCGACGAACTGATCGCCGACGAGCCGACGACGTACGCGTGGCCGGAGATCGACGAGAACGACGCGGCCGTCATGTGTTACACCTCGGGGACCACCGGCGATCCGAAGGGCGTCGTCTACTCACACCGCAGCATCTACCTGCATTCGCTGATCGTCACGACCACAATGGGCATGGGTCTGTCGAGCACCGACACGATGCTGGCGATCGTCCCAATGTTCCACGTCATGTCGTGGGGTCTGCCGTACGCCGCGATGATGGCAGGCTCGACGCTCATCATGCCCGACCGCTTCCTGCAGCCCGAACCGCTGCTGACGATGATGGCTGAAGGGCGGCCGACACTGGCCGCCGCCGTCCCCACCATCTGGCAGGGTGTCTCGGCGCTGCTCGACGCGAAGCCGCAGGACATCACACATTTGCGCGAGGTGGTCGTTGGCGGTGCGGCGGTACCGCCCGCGATGATCAAGAAGTTCGACGGATACGGCGTCCGCATCACCCACGCGTGGGGCATGACCGAGACGTCCCCGCTGGGCAGCGTGGCCCGCCCGCCGATGGGTGTGGCCGACGAGGAGGCCGAGTTCGCCTACCGCGTCACCCAGGGCCGGTTCCCGTCGCCGGTCGCCGCCCGCATCATCGGTGACGACGGCCAGGAACAGCCGTGGGACGGCGAAGCAGTCGGTGAGCTCGAAGTGTCCGGACCGTGGATTACTGGCGCCTACTACCAGCCGGAAGGCAATGTCACCGACGAGTCGAAGTTCCACGACGGATGGCTCCGCACCGGTGACGTCGCGACGATCACCCCGGACGGTTTCATGACGATCGTCGACCGCGCCAAGGACATGATCAAGACCGGCGGCGAATGGATCTCGTCGGTGGAGCTCGAGAACATCATTGCCTCGAACCCGGCTGTCGTCGAAGCCACCGTCGTCGGTGTCCCAGACAAGAAGTGGGACGAGCGTCCGTTCGTGCTCGCCGTCGTCCGCAGCGATGACGACGCCGACATCGAAGCGCACAAGAAGTACCTGGAAGACCTGGTGCCGCGCTGGCAGGTCCCCGAGCGCTGGTCGTTCGTTACCGAGGTACCTAAGACGTCGGTCGGCAAGTTCGACAAGAAGCGTGTGCGCAAGCATTACGCGGAAGGCGACTACACCGTCCTCGGTGACCCTGAGGTGTGAGCGTTCGCGAGTTCAGACAACCGGCGGTACCGTGGCAACGGTCATCGGTCTTCAAGTGACAGGAGCACATCATGATCGATCAAGCACTGTGGGAAGCACTGCAGAACAACGACGCACTTCTGGGCGCACTCCGCCTCATGTTCTCCGGTCTGGCATAGACCCCTAGCTGTCTGCGACGGCCCGCGCACCGACTTCGGTGTGCGGGCCGTCGCTGTTCGCGCAACTCGCCGAGGAACGCGCGGCGTCCTGTAGGGGGCTACTCGCGTGTCCCGTCTAAACTCGCTGTGTGAGCCGCAGGAAGAAATTGACGCTGGTGGCGCTCGGCACCGTCGTCGCCCTCGTCCTTGGCGTCACGGTGTGGATCCTCGTCGCCAACGATTACGCGTTCCATGAGGAGCGCGTGACGATCCCTGGGCCGCGTGGCGAACTCCACGGTGTCCTCGCTACCCCCACCAACGATGACGGACCGTATGGGCTCGTCGTCTTCGTCCACGACGACGGCCCCGTCGACGCTGACGACGGCGAGCGCCTCAAACCGCTCTGGGATGCGTTCGCCGACGCGGGCTTCGCTTCGTTGGCGTGGGACAAGCCCGGCGTCGAAGGCGCCCCCGGTGATTGGCTCGACCAGTCGATGCACGATCGCGCGACGGAGGTCGACTCGGCGATCGCGTGGGTGCACACGCGAGACGACATCGACCCGACGAGAGTAGGTGCGTGGGGCGTCGGCCAAGCGGGTTGGGTGCTGCCTGAGGTCGCGCGGGCACGACCCGATCTCCGTTTTATGATCGCCGTCGACCCGGCGATCAACTGGCTGCGCCAGGACGAGTTCGCAGCACGCTCCGAAGCCGTGGCTGACGGCGATTCGGACGCTGAGGTCACTTCCGCAGTCGATCGTCGCACCAAGCGTGCGGCATTGGGCAGGAGAGGAGCGGACTACCAGGAGTACCTGGCGTCACGCGTCGACGAGGACCCGATGGCGGCCAACCGCTGGGCGTTCGTCACCCGCAACGCCGACTCTGATTCGACGGCGTCGCTCAAGTCTGTCGCCATCCCGACGCTGCTACTCCTCGGCGGCCGCGACCGATCCGTCGACGTTGCCGAGACGGAACGCGTCTACCGCGACCGGATCGAGCCTGAGCTGTTGACGGTGAAAGAATTTCCCGAAGGCACACATCGACTGACACGCAACGACATCGAGTACCGCGGCCGCGACATCCGCACTGTTGGACGCTCGATTCTCGCGCCGAAGTCCGTATACGTGCCGGGCTACCTGGACGCGCTCCGAGTCTTCGCCAAGCGACAGACCGAGTGAGGTCCATTTAGTCTAGTATGTTCGCAGTACGTCAATCGACTTAATGAAGGGCTCTCAATGATCGACAGCATCTTGTGGGACACGATCTCCAGCAACGACTACGTGCTCAATGCTCTGCTCTACGTCTTCTCCGGGCTGGCCTAGGGCTCTCGACTGACAGACTCGCGCCCCACCTGCTCGGCAGGTGGGGCGCTTGTGTTCGTCGATCTCGCGGGACGTGGTCACATCGGTGAGCGGTACGTAGGACGTCCATGCGCTATCGCTGTACAGGTAGCCTGCCAAGTCCTGAGGAACGCCCGTGCTCGGCGGTCCCATCTCGCCCACGAGGCGAGCGACGACGAACACCCGCCAGCTCGCATGCCCGAACCACCTCGCCATCTGCACGAGAAGGAGTCGTGCTCTACGGCCTGCCGTACCAGTGCGTTCCGCTTGGCGGCGACTGGGCCGACTTCCATGCGTGGCCGTTGTGGGCGTGCAGCCCTGCATGGTCGCGTGGACGGCGGCACGTAACGCGTCGCCCGTCCACGGTGGTCCAGTACGGACAGTCGAGACGCGGCCCGCCCGATCCCGGACGGTTCGCTACCCATTCGTCAATGGTCGCTTCGGTCCAGCCTTCGCGGTCCCCAATCATCGCGTCCGGTTCTGGCAGTAGGCGCTTGCGGGCGTAGCTGTTGATGGTGTTGATGGTCAGGCCGGTCCGCTCGCCTAGCTCGGCGCGCGATAGGTAGCGGATCATGCCAGCGCCCATTCGGTGCCCAGGCTGGTCGCGTGGTCGTCGGTGGTCACCTTTCGGTAGGTCATACAGATGGCCATACACGATTGATCGTCTCTGACTAACTAGCGGCGTGGCCGCGCGCGGTCACCGCAAACTCCGTGCTCAAAATGTGCTCACGGGGCCGATTTTCAAGTGTCCCGTCTAACAAAAAAGCCTCCCACCTGCGCTAACAGGTGGGAGGCTTGGGTGGAGCCGCCGGGAATTGAACCCGGGTCCTCCGTCACTTCAGTGGGGCTTCTCCGTGTGCAGTCCGCTATGTCTCTACTTGGATCTCCCGGTCTCGCGAACAAGCCGGGATGACGATCCCAGTCGCTGTTTGATGTCCTGCCGTCGTCCGCGACCGACGCCAACAGTGAGTCCCCTAGCTGATGCCGGCATCCGGTTCCGGGAACTTAGAACCGGGCCGACAGACTAGCCTCGCTGATCAGGCAGCGAGTGCGTAGTCGCGCTGATTGGAATCGGCGCTTAATAGTTTGCTGCGACGCTTACGGTGGTCACCAGCCTTCACCGACACGCTTCCCCCACCTCGATGCACGTAGTCGAAACCGATCGGCCCCTAGGTGGTCTCCCCTGTTTCCAGCGGAGTGGTGTCCCCTGTTTCCAGCGGACACCCCATCATAACGAACTCGACCGACACTTTCATCCCAGAATCGCCGAAGTCCCGCCGAACGGGTCAGCCGATACGCAGCAGGGCGCTATCGGTAGACGCCAACGACAGGGTGATCGTCCCGCCGGACGCATGAACTCGACGCCCGGTCCACACGTCTGTCGCGGCGACGGTATCGCCCGCCAGATTGACCTCGACAAGGTCGAACGATAGGTCGCGCGCCATCGACTCCCCATTGGTCAGCGACACAATCAGCCCCTGCGAACCGATCGCCCGCGAGAACCGTTCGCGGTCGCCGTTGATGGGCGCGCCCGCAGTCCGCCTGCTGTCGCGTCCGATCGCCAACACGTCGCGGTTGGCGACGGTCGCGATATGCGCGTCGTCGAGGAGCGCGGCCTCACCGCTGAACACCAGTGGTTGCGCCGCCATCACATGCCGGGTGATCGCGGTGCGCAACGCGGGCAACGGGATGTCGGCACGCATCGCGGCGCTCACATCGGCGTCGTTCGCCGAGACCACCGAGAGTCGGAGCCCAAGATCGTCAAGATGATCGTGAAGCGCCGGATCGGCCAGCGCGGCCGGCGCCTGCGCGTCGTCGCACACCACGTACAGCGATCGGAATCCGGCGTCCGCGACACCGCGGGCGACGATCCCGTCGGCGTCTGCGCGCACCCGATCAGGCGGCGTCGCGCACCCGTCACCGACGACCCAGCCGAGCACCGGCGTCGGTTCCTCAGCAGGCTGCGGGTCAGCGCCACACGCAGACACCGACACTCCGCACGCCGCGACGACCAACACCGCCAGCCACCGCGCCCACGCCGCCACCGCGAGTCTCACATGCCTTTCACGCGACGGCCGACAATGCGCTCGACCTCTCGCTTAGCGGTCCGCTCGGCGATGTCGCGCCGCTTGTCGTGGGCTTGCTTACCGCGAGCCAACGCCAACTCGACCTTCGCATGGCCGTCCGAGAAATACATCTGCAACGGGACCAGCGTGAGGTTGCCGTCCCGAATCTTGCCGATCAGGTTGTCGATCTCGCGCCGATGCATCAGCAACTTGCGCTTACGCCGGGGCGCATGGTTGGTCCACGTCCCGCTGCCGTACTCGGCGATGTGTACGGCGTTGAGCCACACCTCGCCGTCGTCGATCGTCGCGAACGCGTCGACGAGCGACGCCTTGCCTTCACGGAGCGCCTTCACCTCGGTGCCCTTGAGCACCATGCCGGCCTCAAACGTCTCGAGAATGGTGTAGTTGTGCCGGGCTTTGCGGTTGCTGGCGATCACCGACTTGCCCTTTTCTCTGGGCACGATTGCTCTCCTCCACGGGATAGTCGGGGTGGTCCTACCGGCGCACCGGTTCACCACTGCCCGCGTCATTCACGGACGTAGACGCGCAACGTTCCGTACGAGGTGATGCCGGCCAAGACGATGCCCGCCACCACCAGCCACGGAGACACGAACCACACGTCCGCGTTCGTGATGCGCGCCAGGATGTTCACACCGTAGAGGTCTTCGAGCGCTTTGTCGAAGAAGAATATCTTGCCGAGGAACAGGCCGCCGATCGCAAGCAGCGCGCCAATGACGGCGGAGATCACCGCCTCCAGCAGGAACGGCAACTGTGTGTACCACCGGGTGGCGCCGACCAAGCGCATGATCGACACCTCCGTCCGTCTCGTATAAGCGGCTATCTGGACGGTGTTGACGATCAGCAGGATCGCAGCCACCGCCAGGACCGCTGCGATGGCGAAAGCAGCATTGCGCGCGCCATCGAGCACACTGAAGATGCGTTTCACCAGGTCTCGCTGGTCGAGGACGCCGTCGACCCCCTGCGCTTTCGAGAACTTGTCGAGGACCGCGCCGAACCGGTCCGGGTCGTCCATGCGGACGCGTAGCGCACCCTGGTACGCCTCCTTGCGGATGAAGTCGGCGAGCTCAGGCGAATCCTTTTCCCACGACGCTTTCGCCGTACGGAACGCCTGATCCTGGCTGATGAACGTCACCGATCCGACACCCGGCTCGGCTTCCAGATCGTTCCGCAGGGTCGTGCACGGGGCTTCCAGACAGTTCGGATCCCGCTCCGTCACCTCGTCGTTGATGAAGAACTGCATCTCGACACGGTCGAGGAAGATCTTCTGACTCTTGTCGGCCATCTGGATCACCAGCATGCCGCCGCCGAGGATGCCGAGCGTGATGGCGGTCGTCAGGATCATGGCGACCGTCATGGTGATGTTGCGACGGAATCCGTTGAGGACTTCGCCGATAATGAAATTCGCGCGCATGCGTGCTCGCCTCTCGTAGTCTGCGAAGTCGTCGGTCAGCCGATGCCGTACACGCCGTATTCGTCATTGCGGACGAGCTTGCCGTTATCGAATTCGAGGACTCGACGGCGCATCGCGTCGACGATATGGCGGTCGTGCGTCGCCATCACGACAGTGGTGCCCCGGCGGTTGACCCGGTCGAGCACTTCAACGATGCCCTCGCTCGTCTCGGGGTCGAGGTTGCCGGTCGGCTCGTCGGCCAACAACAGCTGCGGACGGTTGACGATCGCGCGCGCGATCGCGACTCGCTGCATCTCGCCGCCCGACAGCTCGAACGGCATGCGGTCGGCCTTGCCCGACAGACCGACATATTCGAGGGTCTCCGGGACCGCTTCGCGGATCGTCGACGACGATTTGCCGATCACTTCGAGAGCGAACGCCACATTGGCTGCGACGGTCTTCTGCTGCAGCAACCGGAAGTCCTGGAACACGCAGCCGATCGACTGCCGCAGCTTCGGCACATCGCGGTTGCGCAGCTCGGTCACGTGGAAGTCACCGACCTCGATTTCGCCGGACGTCGGCTTGTCTTCCTTGAGTAGCAACCGGAAGAACGTCGACTTCCCCGAGCCTGACGGCCCGATCAGGAACGCGAACTCACCCTTGTCGATCTCAAACGACAGGTCCGACAAGGCGGGCCTGCTCGACTTCGCGTATTGCATCGTCACGTTCGACAGCTTGATCACGGTGACCAAGTGTACTGATCGACGCGGTCATCGCCCGTTCCCGCTGTCCGGAGTCGTGTCGGCGCTCTCGTCCGGTGAGTCGGGCGCCGGCATGAGCTGCGTCTGCAGCGGCGCGGTGTGACGCGGCGCCAACTGGCTAGACGACGGAGTCCGACCCGTCGTCTGATCGGTGTCGTCGGTCGGCTCTGGAGTGGACTCCGTCGTCGACTCGACGGTAGTGCTCGACGGTTGGGAGGTCGTCTCGGTCGGCTCGGTGACCGGGGCCTGCGTGTCCACCGGCTGCTCGGTGGTCTGCGTGGGTCTCGCCGCCTCTTTGGGCGGATAGTGCTGCGACGTGAAGCCGTACAGCGCCAACAGCGCGAACCACAGGACGATCAACACGACAGTCGTCGTACGGACCCTAGTCCGGTAGACGTGCTTGAGCCGCTCCAGGCGTGTCTGATGCTCCTCGGTCATTCCTCGCCCCCGTCCCGAGCCTCATCTGGGGCCGCGGCGGCGGCGGTCTCAGCGACCGTCTCGTTGCGGACTTCCTTCGACACCGTGACACCGTGGCGGGCGAGCGCGAAGATGATCTCCGACCGCAATGCACGACCGATGTCGAACTGCTGTCCCGGCAGCGTCCTGGCCACCATCCGCACCGTCGCCGAATCGAGTTCGAGGTTCGTCACGCCCAGCGGCTGCGGCGCGTCGAGCAACAGGCGGTGCCAGCGCGGCTTCTCGTAGAACTCCTGCCCCACTTCGCGCAGCGTCGCATTGACCACATTGATATCCGCGTCGAGCGGAACGGGAACGTCGACGACGGCGCGTGCCCAGTCTTTGGACAGGTTGGTCGCCTTGATCATCTGGCCGTTGGGCACGGTGATCAGTTCACCGTCGGAGTTCCGCAGCCGGGTGACGCGCAACGTCACGTCTTCGACCGTGCCTTCGGCTTCCAAGCCGCCGGTCACTGCCAGGTTCACGACGTCGCCGTATCCGTACTGGTGCTCGGCGATGATGAAGAACCCGGCGAGCACGTCCTGCACGATCCGTTGCGCGCCGAAACCGAGAGCGGCGCCGAGTACCGCGCTCAAACCGACGAGGCTCGACGTCGGGACCCACACCGCCAGGATCTTGAGTCCGACGACGATCACGACGATGGCGATCAACGTCCACGCGATCACATCGACGAGCGCGCGGCGATGCTTGAGATCTTCGGATTGGACTATGTCTTCGCTGAGTTCGAACTGTGTGATCGCGCGCTGTGAGTATCGGTCGGCGCCCCATCGGATGAAGCGGGCGATCAGAATCGCGCCGATGATCCACACCAGCATCTGGACGAAGTCGACGGCCAGCCACCGTTCAATGGACCGCAGCCAGGACGGCAGTCCGAGTTCGTCGACGAGATAGGTCATCGCGGGCCGACTACGAGTCCTCGTCCATCCGCCAACGGATGCCCGCTTCGATGAACTGATCGAGGTCGCCGTCGAGCACATTGCTCGGGTTGTTGCTCTCGACGTTGGTCCGCAAATCCTTGACCATCTGGTACGGGTGCAACACGTACGACCGCATCTGATTGCCCCAGCTGGCACCGGTGTCGCTCTTGAGCGCGTCCATCTGGGCGCGCTCCTCCTGACGTTTGCGTTCGAGGAGTTTGGCCTGCAGGACGCGCATCGCGGCAGCCTTGTTCTGCAGTTGACTCTTCTCGTTCTGACAGGTGACGACGATGCCGGTCGGCACATGTGTGAGGCGGACCGCCGAGTCGGTGGTGTTGACCGACTGCCCGCCGGGGCCGGACGACCGGTAGACGTCGACGCGCAGATCGTTCTCGTCGATGTCGATGTGGTCGGTGGTCTCGACGACCGGCAGAATCTCCACTTCGGCGAACGACGTCTGACGCCTGCCCTGGTTGTCGAACGGGCTGATGCGGACGAGTCGGTGCGTACCCTGCTCCACCGACAGCGTGCCGTACATGTAGGGCGCCTTGACCGCGAACGTCGCCGACTTCAGCCCGGCCTCTTCGGCGTACGACGTGTCGTACACCTCCACCGAGTGGTCGTGCTGTTCGGCCCAACGGATGTACATGCGCATCAACATCTGAGCCCAGTCGGCGGCGTCGACTCCGCCCGCACCGGCGCGGATATTGACGACGGCCTCACGCGCGTCGTACTCGCCCGCGAGCATCGTCTTGACTTCCATCGCCTCGATGTCACGTCGAAGCTCGACTCGCTCGTTGTCGGCGTCGGCGACTGCTTCGGCCCCGGCGTCGCCCTCCTCGGCTTCGGCGAGCTCATAAAGCACTGGCAGGTCGTCGAGCCGCGACCTCAGCTCGGAGACACGCCGCAGTTCGGCCTGCGTGTGCGAGAGTTCGCTCGTCACCTTCTGCGCGTGGTCCTGGTCGTTCCACAGATCCGGATCGGAGGCCTGCATCTCCAGTTCGTCGATGCGGCGGCGAAGCTCGCCGATGTCCATCACCTTCTCGACGGTGGTGAGGGTCGCGGCGAGGGAGTCGAGGTCGGCAGAGGCTTCTGGATGCACTGAATCAGCCTACCGAGTCCGGCAGGGTGCCGAAACGCCAGGTGGAATCCTCCTTGCCCGGTTTGAAGACGACGGGCTGGTCCAGACCGGGGTACGGCTCGATAGCCCCAGCGGGCACGACGATCCGTCCGTAGACTTCCGCGGGCGACGAATCGGGCCCAATGATCGTCCCCGAGACTGTGCACAGTCGGGCCCCGTCTCGGTCGGGGTCGCCGAGGACCGCGCTCGTGACCGTCATGACGCCTTCGACGTAGCCGCGCGCGGCGCTCGCGTTGCCAAAGCCCTGACCCCGGCGCGACATGTACAGCGAGACCACAGTGGCGATCAGAAGCACGACCAACAGCGCGGAGATCCAGTTCGGCATGGCCGCCATAGTACCTGCGGGTATGCGTCGCCACGCCCCGTCGGCACTCATCGGTGCTGGTAGCCTCGTCAGCCGTGGCCACACTCCCCGACGGTTCCGTGTACGCGACCGATCTCGCCCTCGCGCTCGACCTGGCGGACGCCGCCGACGCACTCACCACGACCCGTTTCGGGGCGCTCGATCTGCGGGTCGATTCGAAACCGGATCTGACGCCGGTCTCCGATGCCGATCTCGCGTGCGAGCGCCTGATCCGGGAACGCCTCGGCGCCGACCGGCCGAACGACGCGGTTCTCGGCGAAGAGTTCGGCGGCGACGCGATCCTCGACGGAAGACAGTGGGTCGTCGACCCGATCGACGGCACCAAGAACTTCGTGCGCGGTGTCCCCGTCTGGTCGACGTTGATCGCGCTGCTCGTCGACGGCGTGCCCGTCGTCGGCGTGGTGAGCGCGCCGGCGCTGAACCGTCGGTGGTGGGCGTCCGCCGGAGACGGTGCGTTCGCGTCGTACGACTCGGGCGAGCCGCGGCGGATCCACGTGTCGGGAGTCGACGAGATCGGCTCGTCGTCGCTGGCCTTCTCCAGTCTGTCCGGGTGGGCCGATCGCGGCGTCCGCGAGAATTTCATCGACCTCACCGACCGCGTGTGGCGCGTCCGCGGCTACGGCGACTTCTTCAACTACTGTCTGGTCGCCGAGGGCGCGGTGGACGTGGCAGCCGAGCCCGAGGTGTCGTTGTGGGACCTCGCGCCGCTCGACGTACTTGTCCGCGAGGCGGGCGGACAATTCACCGCGTTGGACGGGGCGCCGGGGCCTGCTGGTGGGAGCGCCGTCGCGTCGAACGGGCTGCTGCACGACGAGGTGCTCGCCGCTCTAGCACCAACGAACTGACTCGCCGACCACGACTGCGCGGAGCGAGTAATGTTCCGGGACTATGAGGTTCACCCATTTTCAGCACTCCTGCGTACTCGTCGAACACGACGGAACTCGGGTGCTCTTCGATCCCGGCACACTCGCGTCCGGATTCGAGGAGTTGACGGGTCTCGACGCGATCCTGGTGACCCACCAGCACCCCGATCATGTGGATCCGGCGCGACTGCCCGCGTTGGTCGCCGCGAATCCGAACGCGGCGCGTTACTGCGATCCTCAAACGGCCGCACAGTTCACCGAGCACCCAGAATTCGGGGCTTGGTCGGTTGTCCGACCAGGCCAGACGGTGCGCGTCGGCTCGTTGACCGTCCGCGGGACAGGCGGCAGGCATGCCGTAATCCATCCGGAACTGCCTGTCGTGGACAACATCTCGTACATTCTCGACACTGACGAACTGCCCGGGGCGTTCTGCCATCCGGGCGACGCGCTCTACATTCCGTTCGAGAAGGTCGACGTCCTGGCCATTCCGGCCGCCGCACCGTGGCTCAAGCTCAGCGAACCCATCGACTACCTCCGCGCAGTGAACCCCCGTGTCGCGTTTCCGATCCACCAGGGCCCGCAGTCGGCGGCCGGGATCGCTGTCCACAACAGTCGTCTCGCCGACATGGCGCCCGACGGCACCGATTTCCGGGTATTGGAAGCCGGGGTTCCGACAACGGTGTAGCCGCCGCGGAGCGTCGCGACTGCCCGCGGGGGTGACAACCTCCTTACCGGCGAGTAAGGTCGGTCCTTACTATGGAGTAAGAATCGCTCCACCGTTGAAATTCGCTCGAGAGACCTGGTGAGGAAATGACCACGAACACCGCACCCCGCGACGAGTCATCCGTCGGCGCCGCACCCCACAAGCGCACCGCGATCGGCACGGCCATGCGCGTACTGACCGCGATCACCGGCTCCGAAGTCGCCGAGAAGTACGGCCTCCGTGAGCCCATCAACCGCGTCGCCTACGAGGCCACCAAGACAGGCTTCAAGACCCTCGGTGCCGCAAACCGCGCGTTCACCCAGGTCTCGGGCGCAGGCAAGCCGCAGCGTCCGGCAACCTCGTCCAAGGGCTACTTCGATCTGACCCCCGACGACGAGCAGGCGATGATCGCCGAGACCGTCAAGGAGTTCTCCACCGAGATCCTCCGCCCCTCGGCGTACGACGCCGATGCCGCCGCAAGCGCCCCGGAGGACATCCTCAAGCGGTCCGCCGAACTCGGCATCACCATGATCAACGTGCCCGAGGAACTCGACGGCGCGGCGACCGACCGCAACGTGGTCACCAACGCGCTGGTCGCCGAGGCA
Organism: Gordonia abscondita; assembly: GCF_032711245.1. Classification (GTDB taxonomy): domain Bacteria; phylum Actinomycetota; class Actinomycetes; order Mycobacteriales; family Mycobacteriaceae; genus Gordonia. The sequence goes on along the minus strand of NZ_CP128986.1, from coordinate 2,436,227 downwards.
ATGGCCTACGGCGACATGGGTCTGGCCGTCCCGCTGCTCGCACCGAGCGGCGTCGCCACCACCCTCACCAACTTCGGCAGCGACGGTCAGCAGCGCACCTACCTGCGCGACTACGCGGGCGAGAATGTCCCGACGTCGGCTGTCGTCATCGCCGAGCCGAAGCCGTTGTTCGATGCATTCGCGCTGTCCACCAAGGCCACCCGCGTGCCGAGTGGCTACCGTCTGTCCGGCGTCAAGAGCTTCGTTCCGGCCGCGGGCAGCTCGGAGCTGTTCGTCATCGGCGCTCAGCTCGACGGCCGTCCCGCGCTGTTCATCGTCGAGTCGGACACCAAGGGTCTGTCTGTCGAGGCCGACCCGGGCATGGGTCTGCGCGCGGCGGGCATGGGCCGACTGGTGCTCGACGACGTCACGGTCCCGGCGACGGCACTGCTCGGCGAAGTCGAGGGCGATCAGGCCGCGGATGCGTACCGCGATGTGGTCCGGCTGTCGCGTCTTGGCTGGTCGGCGCTTGCCGTCGGTACCGCTACCGCGATGCTCGATTACGTTGTTCCTTACGTCAACGAGCGTGAGGCATTCGGCGAGCCGATCTCCAACCGCCAGGCGGTCGCGTTCATGGTCGCGAACATGGCGACCGAGATCGACGGTCTGCGACTGGTGACGTTGCGCGGCGCGTCGCGCGCCGAACAGGGCTTGTCCTTCGCGCGTGAGGCGGCACTGGCCCGCAAGCTGACGATCGACAAGGGCCTGCAGGTCGGCCTCGACGGCGTCCAGCTGCTCGGTGGCCACGGCTTCACCAAGGAGCACCCGGTTGAGCGCTGGTACCGCGATCTGCGCGGTGCGGGCATCGGCGAAGGCGTCGTCGTCCTCTAAGGGACGGGCGATCAAGGAGCAGACATGGCTATCAATCTAGAACTGCCGAAGAAGCTGGACACGACGATCGACCAGGCGCGCCAGGCCGCCCTGCAGATCTTCCGTCCGATCAGTCGCAAATACGACCTCGCCGAGCACACCTATCCGGTGGAGCTCGACACCCTTGCCAGCCTGTACAGCGGTCTCGCCGCGACCGGGCAGGCGGGCGCGGGCGCGGCCGGTGGGCGCAGTGACGCGAACAAGGAGCGCCCCGAGGGCTACGTCGCCAACGGCGGCAACATGCAGTCGGTCCTCAACTCGATGTGGGCGTCGTACGGTGACGTCGCGCTGATGCTGTCGATCCCCTACCAGGGTCTGGGCAACGCAGCGATCGCCGCCGTCGCGACCGACGAGCAGTTGGAGATGCTGGGCGGCGGCGACGAGGTGTGGGCGTCGATGGCGATCACCGAGCCGAGCTTCGGCTCCGACTCGGCGGCGGTCACCACGACCGCGATCCGCGACGGCGACGACTACGTGATCAACGGCGAGAAGATCTTCGTCACCGCCGGCTCGCGTGCGTCCCACATCGTGGTGTGGGCGTCCGTGGACCGCAGCCTCGGTCGTGCGGCGATCAAGAGTTTCGTCGTGCCCCGCGAGCACCCCGGCGTGACGATCGCCCGGTTGGAGCACAAGTTGGGCATCCGCGCGTCAGACACCGCGGTGATCCGATTCGAGGACTGCCGCATCCCGAAGGAGTACCTCCTCGGTTCACCGGAGGTGGACGTCAAGAAGGGCTTCGGCGGGGTCATGCAGACCTTCGACAACACCCGTCCGATGGTGGCGGCGATGGCCGTCGGCGTCAGCCGGGCGTCGCTCGAAGAACTCCGCAAGCTATTGGAGGATGCCGGCGTTGAGATCGACTACGACCGCCCGGCAGCTGACCAGTCGGCTGCCGCCGCCGAGTTCATCCGTCTGGAGTCCGACTGGGAGGCGTCGTACCTGCTGACGCTGCGCGCGGCGTGGATGGCCGACAACAAGCAGCCGAACTCCCTCGAGGCGTCGATGTCGAAGGCCAAGGCCGGACGGACCGGCACCGATGTGACCAACAAGGCCGTCGAGCTCACCTCGACGTACGGTTACTCCGAGCGCACGCTCCTGGAGAAGTGGGCGCGTGACTCGAAGATCCTCGACATCTTCGAAGGCACCCAACAGATCCAGCAGCTGATCATCGCTCGCCGCGTGCTCGGGAAGAGCAGCTCCGAACTGAAGTGATCTGAACCCGTTCGATCTCGCGAGACCCCGTCCGATCAGGACGGGGTCTCGTCGTATCCGGACCTCTCGCGAGTCGATTTATACTTCGAGTCACTGTGGTGCGTCAGATCAACTATGTGAAATAGCACTGGCTGGCCGGGCGACGTCGAACGAGATCCAGCACCTCAGTGCGTCGTGGCTTCTCCGCCAGGTGACCGCGGACGAACTGGTGGCGCCGATGCTGTGCGTACTCCGCGCCGGTGCGATCGGGTCCAATCGATCAGCGCACGGGTAGCTCGAACGTGCCGCCCGAAGCCGGGATCGACACCGCCACGCCTGGCTCGCCGGGTCGATAGTTCGCGGAGTTGCCTGCGGCGACGAGTCCGATGCGATGCCCTGGAGCGAAGCGGTGGACGATCGCCGGCATTGTGACGGTGAACGGCTTGCCCTGCTCCGCGACCCGGATCGGTGCGACCAGATCGCCGACCGTCGTGGTCGCTCCGTTCGGCGCGACGTCGACGACGCGGAGGAACAGGACCACCGAGTTCGATCGCACCGGTCGGCCGTTCTTGTGAGCGTCGACGCGGAGCGTGACCTTCGGCGAACCGACTGTGCTCACCGGTTCTGCCAATCGCGACGACATCCATCTCGCGTACGTCCCGGGCGCGTCCGGCGACTGTATTCCGGTCACGCCGAGCGCGTCAGGACGGTCACTGCCCGACGGCACCGGTACGACGGGCGTGGTCAACCGGGCTCGCCCGCGCGTCGCAGTGGCTCGATCGGCGACGAGCCGATCCGAACCGGAGAAGGCGTAACGCTCGGCTCTGCCGGAGTCGACGGCTGACGACTCCGTGTATGCCGGTCGGGCATTGCCGCGGTAGCCGACCCAGTTCCGGAAGTAGGCGAAGGTCGGGTCCGCGGCTGTCGCGGCCCCCTTGAGATGCCGGTCCATCCAGTCGACCACCCGGCCCGTGACGTACTGGGACTCAGGGTCGGGCGCGGTCTCGTCGAAGTCTCCCGGGGCGCTCTCACCGGAGTGTCCACCGGAGAACCAGATCAGATGTGCAGGTACACCTCGCTTGCTCAACGCCCGATACGTCGCGAGTGACTCGTTGAGGTTGAAAAGCGTGTCGTTCTCCCCTTGTACGAGGAGAGTCGGTACCTGGACACGGTCGACGAACCTGGTCACCGACGCGGCACGGAGCCGGTCGATGACGCGGGCGGACGGCTTACCGGTCGCGACCCCTTGCCCGATGCCGTCGCACACTTCGCGCGGGAAGTTGGGGCATCCGGTGAGCCGCTCCGGCTGGACGTCTGCGTGCGCCGCGCCCGACGCGACCCCTGCCGCGGCGAACGAGACTCCCCAATTGAGTTTGAAAGCGCCTGGCGACGCCGTCGTGACGCCACGGATCTGACCGGTGTTGTTCGGAACGATCGAGTACGACAGGTCGTTCCAGGTAGCGATCGGAACGATTGTGTCGAGGCGGGGGTCGACGGCAGCCGCCGCGAACTGAACGCTGCCGCCGTACGAGCCTCCCAGCATGCCGACTCTCGGATCGTCGGCGCGCCGCTCACCGTGCCTGGTCGTCTCGTCGTGAATGACGAAGTCGACTGTGCTGGCGGACACACGGCGAGCAGCATCGCGGAATCCGATGCCGGAGCGTCCACCGAGGAAGCTGATGAGGGCCGAGGCGGCCCGCCCGTCCGGATCCGGGCTGTCCAGACTCACGCGGCAACTCGAGCCGCCGAACCCGAGCCCGGAGTAGGCGAGGACCGCGTAACCGCGGGACGCGAACATCTTCGCCATTCCGGCGAGATCGTCCTTCGAGCCGCCGAACCCGTTCGTCGTGAGGAGCGCAGGTACCGGGTGCGCGTGCGTCGCCTGCGCGGGGCGGTACAGATCGCCTACCACTGTGCAGCGGCCGCCCTGACTGTCCGGAACCGCGAAGTACAGCGTCGAGACCGCCACACCGGAACGGTCAGCGGCGGCAGGCGCGGCTTGGGCGAGGGCCGCGCAGAGTGCGACGACCACCGCAACCGACCCAAGCCGCCACCGCCACGAACGTGTGATCTGTTTCATAAGAAGCCAATTGTAGATCATTCGATCAGTTTCCTGACATGCGGGCGGCGCCCGACCGCCCGACGATCGTCAGTGAGTGAGCTGATCGATCAGCGCTTGGAGGACCCCGGGATCCTCGATGGTCGACGGCACTGCGAACTCTTCGCCGTCGACGATCTGTCGCATGGTCTTGCGCAAGATTTTTCCCGAGCGGGTCTTCGGCAGCGCGTCGACCACGGTGACGTCGCGGAAGGTCGCGACCGCGCCGATCTCGTCACGCACTCGCTTCACCAACTCGGAGCGGAGCGTCTCGCCCTCGACATCCGCACCCGCCTTGAGGACCACGTAGCCGCTGGGGCGCTGGCCTTTCAGATCGTCGTGGATGCCGACCACCGCACATTCGGCGACCGCCGGATGCCCGGCGACCACCGCTTCGATCGCACCCGTCGACAAACGGTGCCCCGCGACATTGATGACGTCGTCCGACCTGCCGAGAACGAACACGTAGCCGTCGGCGTCGATGTAGCCGGAATCGCCCGTCAGGTAGTAGCCGTCGAAGGTGTTCAGGTACGACGCGCGGAACCGTGCCTCGTCGCGCCACAGCCCGGCGAGCGCGCCCGGCGGCAGCGGCAGTCGGACGACGATGTTGCCTTCGCCGCCGGCCGCGACCGGCGCTCCCGCCGCGTCGAGGATCTCGACACGGTAACCGGGCACCGGAACCGTCGGCGATCCAGCTTTGATCGGCATCGGTTCGAGGCCACGCAGGTTCGCGACGATCGCCCATCCGGTCTCGGTCTGCCACCAGTGGTCGACGACAGGGATGCCGAGAGTCGCGGACGCCCACGCGAAGGTGTCGGGATCGAGCCGCTCCCCCGCCGCGAACAGCGTGCGCAGCGAGGACACGCCGTACTTCGCGAGTTCGGCGGCGTCGGGGTCGGCTTTGCGGACGGCGCGGATCGCGGTTGGCGCGGTGAACAGCGCGACGACGCCGTGGTCGGCGATCACTCGCCAGAACGCGCCCGCATCGGGCGTGCCGACGGGTTTGCCCTCATATATGACGGTGGTGGCGCCGACCAGCAATGGACCGTAGACGATATAGCTGTGGCCGACCACCCAACCGACGTCGGACGCCGTCCACCACACCTCGCCGGGCGAGATTCCGTAGACATTCTTCATCGACCAGGTGAGTGCGACGGCATGCCCGCCGTTGTCGCGGACAACGCCTTTGGGCTTACCCGTGGTGCCCGAGGTGTAGAGGATGTACAGCGGATCGGTCGCGGCTACGGCGACGGGCTCGGCGGGCACAGCGCCCGCGACCTCAGCCGCCCAGTCGAGCCAGCCGTCGTGATCGGCTGCCGAACCGGGGACCTCGTCTCGGTTCTTGACGATGACGGTGCGCGGCGTGACTGCGGCCTGCTCGATGGCGGCCGCGACGAGGGGCAGGTATTCGACGACACGGCCCGGCTCTAGTCCGCCGGATGCGGTGACGACGGCGACCGGTTCGGCGTCGTCGATGCGAGTCGCGAGTTCCGGTGCGGCGAACCCGCCGAACACCACCGAGTGGACCGCGCCGATGCGTGCGCACGCGAGCATCGCGATCGCGGCCTCGGGGATCATCGGCATGTAGATGATGACGCGATCGCCCGCAGCGACACCTTGCGCGGTGAGGACTCCGGCGAAACGCGCGACCTCGTCGAGCAGTTGACGATAGGTGAATCGCCGCACCGTGCCGGTCATCGCCGAATCCCAGATCAGCGCATCTTGTTCGCCGCGCCCGGCCGCCACGTGTCGATCGAGTGCGTTGACACTCGTATTGAGAGACGCATCGGGAAACCATCGGTAGATCGGGGCGGCGGAATCGTCGAGCGCGGTCGTCGGCGGGCTGATCCAGTCGACGTCGCGGGCAGCGTCGAGCCAGAAGCCCTCCGGGTTGTCAGTGCTGCGGGCGAACTCATGCGCGTAATCGGACATGCGTCAACGGTATCGGCCGACCACCCGATCAGGCGTGCGGTTCGGCGTCGGAAAGTCGAATCTGATCGACCAGCGGACGCATTCTCGCGGTGAGCGGCACCACTTTTCGGGCGTGTGACCGCTCACAGTACGACTGTTTCAGATCACGGATCGATAACGGCCGCGTGGCGGCACTGACCTGCGAGAACCCGGAAGGCGCCCACGCTTGCTCCAGCTAGCACATTGTGACGGCCCCCACGAAACCCGGCGTGACCTTAGCTTTCACAGCACGTAGCGTCGCCTCCGGCCCGTTGAGCGGCACCGATGAAACTGGTGCCGAACCGATACAGGAGTACATCTATGAGCTTGAAGAAGATCGCCATCCGCACCGCTGTCGCCGGAGCCCTGACTGTCGCACCGCTGGCTGTGACCGCGGGCGTCGCCTCGGCGGACACCGGCCACAACTGGGATGCCGTCGCCGACTGCGAGAGCGGCGGCGACTGGTCGATCAACACCGGCAACGGCTACTACGGCGGCCTTCAGTTCTCGCAGGAGACGTGGGCGGCGAACGGTGGCAGCGGCAGCGCCGCGGATGCATCACGTGAAGAGCAGATCCGCGTCGCCGAGAACGTCCTCGCCACCCAGGGCCCCGGCGCATGGCCGGTGTGCGGCGCCTACCTGTAGGTCAGCCCCACGAGCGCAATTGCTCGACAATGAAGCCCGCGACTATCACGGCGCTTCCCCCGACCTCGCCCACGATGAGCGCCACCATGGCCGCCGTCATCGTGGGCGAGTTCGGATGCATCTGATTATCGGTGTCGCGCAACGCGCCGTGCAGGCAGTATGACGCGATAGCCGAGACGAAGAAGAATACGACGACCGCCAGCGCCACTGTGTTGACGACTGCGTTCCAGGCGCTGAACTGGACGAAGACGGCGAGCAGTCCGGTCGCGAACGAATACATCAGCGCGGCTCGGTGCGCGATGTCGACGTAGATGTGCGCCTGCCCAGTGGGGCTACGCATGATCTGTGCGAACTTCCACACACCGAGCAGCAACGCCCAGAGAAAGATCACGCCTGCCGCGATCAACGCCACCTGTGTGGCCGTCGTCAAGATCATGGATCGATGATGTCATGCGGCGTGAGGCGTCAGCGGACGCGCGGCTCCTGCCGTCGGCTACGAGACCCCCGGCAGTCTCGCCGGACGATGAGCGCGATCGGGCACGAGCAAAAGAAGAAGACCCGCACCGTTTCCGGTGCGGGTCTTCCTGTAGTAGCGGGGGCAGGATTTGAACCTACGACCTCTGGGTTATGAGCCCAGCGAGCTACCGAGCTGCTCCACCCCGCGTCGCTTTCTTGCATCATTATCGTACCGCACCACCCGCCTCAGCCCGAAATCCGCCCACTGCCGGACCGCATACACGTCTCGAGTGGACGGTCGGGTCGCGAGACATTCATAGCCACTCCGCTTCGGGCGGTCGTCGACAGCGGGTTTGCCTCGATCGATCAGGGCAAAGAAGAAGACCCGCACCGTTTCCGGTGCGGGTCTTCCTTTAGTAGCGGGGGCAGGATTTGAACCTACGACCTCTGGGTTATGAGCCCAGCGAGCTACCGAGCTGCTCCACCCCGCGCTGCGCCTGCAACGTTACACAGCGGTGAACATCAGAGGCAAATTGATTGGCCACCAGCGTGACTGACGACACCTGCGACCACCACATATGGCGCCTGGCCTCGGTCAACGCTGGCGCACACCCATCAGGCCGGCGAGCTGAGTGGCGATCGGGTTGAGGTTCAGCTTGTCCGGATCAGCCTTGGGCTTGTCGTCCCACGGTTGGACGAACTCAGGATTCGACAGGTCGGCATTGTTGGCGCCACGCACCGCCGTCGGATTGCCGGTCTCAACCGCGCAGGCTGCCTTCGTATTGAACGGGAAGTCGTCATAGTTGGGGTCGAAGTCGGGGTTCTTGCGTTTGATCTCGGCCAGCATCTTCTGCGTACTCTCGTAACCGCGTGTGCAACTCGGCGGATTCTCCGTCTCCAGAACGATCCCGAACTTGATTTGGCCACCCCCGGATGACGTCGTATGACTACTCCCCGACAGCGACGACAGCATCGCGAACGTCATGCCCGCCGAGAACGACGTCGGAGCGATCTCGTGGACCGTCGACCCTAGCTGGTGGACGAGCGTCGTCGCGTCCTGCCCATTGGTGTCGAGGAAGTTCTTCAACGCGCTCGCCGCACGCGGGCCGTCGGTCAGAATCCGACGCAGCGCCGGATCGGACGAGTCCAGGGTCGCCGCGACCAGATCCAGGCTCTTCGACCATTCGAGGATCTCATCGGATTGTTCGGCCTGCGTCGCCAGGACAGGGTTCGCATTCGTGATGAGCCCGATGGTGTCGTCGAGGTTCTCCACGCCCGTCTTCGACAGTTTGTCGAGCGAGTCGATGAGTCGGCTCAGGTTCTCACCTTGACCGTCGAATGCCTTGCCGAGTTCGGTGATCGTGGTGCGTAGCGCATCGACGGGCACCGTGTCGGTCAGTGTGATCGCCGACGCGAGGACCTCGTCGAGTTTCGGCGGGTAACTGATGTCGTCGATCACCGAGCCGTCGTGCAGGTATGGCCCCCCAACGGAGGTGGGCTGAAGGTCGATGAACTGCTCACCGATCGCCGACCGGTTCGCGACGACGGCGACCGCAGACTCCGGGACCTTCTCGCCACCGGAATCCATCACCAGCGTCACTTCGATTCCGTTCGCAGTCATCTCCATACCGCGAACACGGCCCGCAGCCACGCCCCGATACGTGACTTCAGCTTCCGGGAAGATACCGCCCGCATCATTCATCTCCAGCGTGACGCGATAGACGCCGACACCGACCGCCTCATCCATGCGCGCATAGCGGATCCCACCGTAGATCGCGGCGATGATGCCAACGAGGAGGACGACGACCAGCTGAATCTTCACCAGGCGACTGAGCGGTGGCATGGAGGCCTTTCTCGTATTGTGCCGGACCCCAACCATCCGACCTGTGAAGTCTAGGCCGTCGGCGCGCACCGTCGACTACTCGTAACCCGGCCGGGTGAGCAACGATCACAACGAACCTTGATGTGATTGACTTCACATTCGAGGTAGGCTGAGACCGACCCGGACCGGACGACGGCCCACACACGTCAGGAGGCGACATGTCCAACTCTGATATCCGCCATCACGAACCGCACGGCAATCACCCGATGAGTCTGGTCGCGTTCATTCTGCTGCTCACCGGAGGCGCGCTTTCGGCACTGTGGATCATCACCCTGGCCGACCTACCCGCGAATCAGACCTTGAACATCACCTACGGTGTGCTTGCGCTGGGCTGTCTCGTGTCGACGGCGATGATCTTCCGCTACCTGACCAGCCACCTCCACCACTCGCCGGTGATGCCGGACAACACCCCCGCAGAGGTCGAACGCTACCTGTCGAAGGTCCGCTGACTTCCACCCACGACGACGGCGCCCACCCCGAGAGTCTCGGGGTGGGCGCCGTCGTTCGGCCCCGGTGCGCCGGTGTCAGTTCCCGGCTTGCGGGTACTTCGCCAACGCCTCCTTCAGATTCTTCAACGCCTCACCGATCTGCGCGAGGTCGCCGCTCTTCTCCGCCTGCGTCATCTGATCCACGGCTCGACGGAGTTCTGTGACTGCCGCGTCGTCGGGTGCATCGGACTGTTCGGGGGTCGTCGGCTTCGGCTGGCCGGTCTGCGCCTGCTCGTCGTCGCCGTCACCTCGCTCCGCTTGCGGCTCGGTGGCCAGGCGCGGATCGATACCCGACTGCATCAACGCTTCACCGATGGTGGGCGCAGCTCCGATCTCGACCTGCCCGTCCGGGGCCTTGTAGTACGTCAACATCCGGAACACCTTCGGCATGGCGGAGTCGCCCGCCTTCGACTCGGTGTACAACGGCTGGACATACAGCACGCCGTTCTTGCCGACCGGCAGAGTCAACAAGTTGCCGTAGATGACATTGACCGAGCCCGCGACGAGCGTGATGTCGCGTGCGACGGCGTTCTTCATCGCTTCCTGCACCTGCCGCGGACCGACCGTCTGCGAGTCCGTCGGCGTCGTCAGCACCGTCAACTTGCCGTAATCGGCCGGATCGGACGCCGCCGTGATGTACGCGGCGAGGTTTTGCCGTCGGAGCGGCGTCGTCACCGACGTCAACTGGAACGACGGTTTACCGCTCCCGTCCGGATTGGCAGCGGTGAAGTAGTACGGCGGCTGCGGCAGGTTGCTGTTGTCTGCCGTCGGATCGTTCGGCACGGACCAGAAGTTGTTCGCCTGGTAGAAGTCCGACGGATTGCTGACGTGGTATTTCGTCAGAAGTTCGCGCTGCAGCTTGAACAGGTCTTCCGGGTACCGCAGGTGGTCGAGCAGATCCTGCTTCTTATTCAGTTCCGAACGCGGCTTCACCGTTCCCGGGAACGCTTTCATCCAGGTCTTCAGAACCGGATCGCTCTCGTCGAACTGGTAGAGCTCGACTTTGCCCGTGTACGCGTCGACAGTGGCCTTTACCGAGTTCCGGACGTACGAGACGTCTTCATCGGCCTGAGTCCTGCCCGACTCTCCCGCGTTCTGCGCCCGCGAATCAGTCGTCGCGTCGGCCAACGCCATCCGCTGCGCGTACGGGTAGTTCTTCAACGTCGTGTAGCCGTCGACGATCCACTTGATCGATCCGTCGGCCATGACCGCCGGATACGTCTTGGAATCGGTGGTAAGCCACGGCGCGACCTTCGATACGCGGTCCCGCGGGTCACGGTTGTAGAGGATGCGCGACTTACTGTTGATCGCGTCCGACAGCACGAAGTTCCGTTCGCCGTACTTGATCGCGTACAGCAGTCGGGTACCGATGTTGCTGAGTTCGACACCGCCGTCACCGCTGTACGTGTACCGGACGCCCTCCTGGTCGTACTCGGACTTCTCACCGTCCTCGGAACCGACGATCGCGTAGTCGGGGTCGACGTTGGAGATGAGTTCGCCGAAGTAGATGCGCGGCTGCTTCACCTGGATAGGCGCCGACTTGTAGTCGGGTTTACTGATCGTGTCCAAGTCCGAGACGTAGAACTTGGGGAGACCGCCGCTGTCCGAGCTCGCGGCGTCCTTCGGCGGCGCGTCCACCGTATTCGCAGGCGCGGCGATGAACCCGTTGCCGTGCGTGTACACGGTGTGCTTGTTGATCCAGTTCTGCTGGCCCTCATTGAAACGCGACGGGTCGAGCTCACGCGCGGCGACGATGAAGTCCCGCATCTCTTTCTGCTGACTGCCGTCGTCGGCCACCATGTACCGGTCGACCGCAAGCTGACTGGGGAATCCGTAGAAGTTGCGCAACGACTGCCGCTGCACGAACGAACGAGACACGACAGCGGGGTCGAGGACGCGAATGTTCGAAAGCGTCGAGACGTCGCCGTTCACCGCGGCCGCGTTCGCCGAGTCACGCGTCCAATTCGACTCGTATTCGACGTCCTTACCGGATCGGACCCGGTAGGCCGAGGTGGTCGCCTCGATGTTCCGTTCGATGTAGTCGGCTTCCTTGCTCGCTGCGCTCGGTTTCACCGAGAACTGCTCCATAGCGGCAGGCCAGATGACACCGATGACGAGTGCCGACAGCAGCATCAAGACAGTCGCCATCGCCGGGATCCGCAAGTCGCGCAGGAAGATCGACGCGAAGAACGCGAGGGCACACACGATGGCGATGGCCATCAGAATCAGCTTCGACGGCATCACGACATTGATGTCGGTGTAGGTTCCGCCGGTGAAGATGTCGCCGCGACGGTCACTGCTGAGCAAGTCGTACCGGTCGAGCCAGTAGCCGACCGCCTTGAGCAGGATGAAGATTCCGACGATGACAGCCAGCTGGATGCGTGCGGTGCGCGACACCACGCCTCGCCGACCGCCACCGCCCAGGCGGATGCCGCCGAAGATGTAGTGGGTCAGCAGGTTGCCGACGAACGCGATGCCGACTGCGATGAACGCCAGGTCGAGGATCAACCGGATGAACGGAAGCGTGAAAGCGTAGAAGCCGATGTCCATGCCGAACTGCGGATCGGTCTCACCGAACGATTCGCCGTGGATGAACATCTGGACTGTCGCCCACGACGCCTGCGCCACCAGTCCGCCGATGAGCCCGAGCAGAATCGCCGGGATCAGCGCGGTGAGCCACGGCTTTCGACCCGCCACCGCCCGATAGCGTTCGAGCGGATCGGCCGGACCCGACACCGGAACGAAGTCTGGCCGACCGCGGTAGGCGGCGTAGACGCCCGCGAACACGATGCCGCCGACGAGTAGTGCTGCGACGAAGAACGAGATGACTCGGGTCCACACCATCGTCGACATGACGCCGGAGTATCCGAGGTCTGAGTACCAGAGCCAGTCGGTGATGATCGCGACTAGACGAGGCCCGATCAGCAGGATGAGCAGCAGCGCGACACCGATTCCGATCAGTATCTTCGATCTCCGCGACAGCGTCGGTCGTCCGATCGGACCGCGTGTACCAACCACGTTGAGTTCTCCTGTTTCATTGAGGCGACCGCCGGAGCAGGCACCGGCTCATCCCCTACCCTACTGATCCGGTCGAAACCGGCTGACGCGACGACGTCCGGCTTCCCGAAAGCCAGGCCGTCCTGTGACAATGGCGTCGTGACTTTCGGACCCGACTCTCCGCAGCGTTTCTCCCAAGCCGATCTCGGCAACGCCCTCGCCCAGTGCGCCGGCTACGCCGCGGCGAGCGAGTGGGGCTCGCCCGCCACCCTGTTCGCACTCGTCCCGACCGCGGTCCTGGCACAACAGGCTCCGGGCCTAGTGGACGCCGACGACGATTCGGCGTTGAGTCCCGTCGTCCAGGAGTCCGGCGGTGGCGACCTCGAATCACTTCTGACCGCGGTCAGCTGGCCCGACGCGGTGGTCGGCTGCGCGGTCGTCACCGAGATAACAGTTCTGCCGCCGGAAGCCGAGTCGACGCTCGACGAGGCATTCGAACCGCTACTCGCGGACCCCGAGGCCGCGGACGCTGCCGCGCGCGACGCCGCGAAGGCCCATCCGGAACGCCGGGAGGCCCGCCTCATCGCGGGGGTACTGCGCAGCGGGCAACGGGTCGCCCTGCTGTCGCTGCGCGCCCGCGACGGCGAGGATCGCGCCGTCGAAGCCGACCTGCGAACCCACCCGAGTCTCGCGCCGAACGTGTTGGACGCGCTCGCCTCGACCTTCTGAACGCACCTAGCAGTGCGGCCGCGACCTGTCGGTGCCGAGTGACTTCAGCGCGTCGACCGCGCCGGAAAGCGTCTCGATCTTGACCAGTTCGATGCCGTCCGGAGCCTTCGACTCGGCGAGCGAGCAATTGCCTGCAGGCACCAGGAACACTGTCGCGCCCGCGTCTTTCGCCGCGCGGATCTTGTGGTCGATACCGCCGATCTCGCCGACCGTCCCATCCGGGTCGATGGTGCCTGTGCCAGCAACGAACTCTCCGTGCGAGAGGTCACCGGGTGTCATCTGGTCGATGATCGCCAACGTCATCATGGTGCCCGCCGACGGTCCCCCGATGTCGCCGACGTCGAACGTGACATCGAGTGACGGGTCCGCGGGCGCCGCACGCATAGTGATGCCGAGGTACGCCTTGGTCGGGTCATCCGGGCGCTTGGCCAACGTGACCTTCGCAGTTTGCTCGGCGGTTCCGCGCAGGAACTCGACGTCGACGGTGTCACCGGGCTTGTGCTGGGTGAGGACCTGCGCCACGTCCGCCATCGTCGTGACGGTGGTGCCGCCGATCGACGTGACGCGGTCACCTGCGGTGAGAACCGTCGACGCAGGCCCCTTGTCGGCGATCTCCTTCACCCCGACCGCGGTCGGCTTGTTCAGGTAGTTGAAAGCCGCAAGGGTCGCATCGTCTTCGCTGGTCGACATCTGCGCGAGGTTCTCCTGACGCACGTCTTCCTCACTCGCGCCCGGCTTGTAATAGGACTCGCGCGGCTGGAGTTCAGCTGACGGCGACAGCCACTTGCCCAACGCTTGGAACAAGGTGAGGCCGTCGAGCAACGACACCGTCGTCAGGTTCAGGTTGCCCTTCGGATTCGGGTCCACCGCACCGGCCACCTTCACCACCCGCTCAGGTCCGGCATCGGTCTCCACGGTGCCGAGCGTGTTGACGGTAGGGCCGGCGCCGAGCGCGACGTACGGGACCCGAACGAACATTCCGACGGCGATGAACGCGGCCAACAGAACGACCGCCACATAGATGGTGATGATCCGTCGGCGGTTGGGGTTGCTCGTCATCTGGCCCAGGGTAATCGAGCGTGCTGCGTCGAGCCCGACGGGAGGCGCTCGACGGACGGTACCGTGGAGGCATGAACGATCTCCCCTTCGGGTTCTCGTCGCACGGCGACAACGACGACGACCGAGATGACAAGGCCCAGAATCCGGGTGCCGCAGGCGGTTTCGACCCCAATATGCTCGGGCAGCTGTTCAACCAGCTCGGCAGCATGTTCAGCGGAATGGGTTCGGGCACAGGTGGCGGAGCCCAGTCCGGTCCCGTCAACTACGAGGTCGCAGCGAACCTCGCACGCCAGCAGATCGGCAACTTCACGCCGATGCTCGACAAGGAGGCGTCCGCCGTGGCCGACGCCGTCCGCCTCGCCGAGGTGTGGCTCGACGAGCAGACCACCCTGCCCGCAGGCATCACGACCACCGCGGCGTGGACGCCAGTCGACTGGTTGGAGAATTCCATGCCGACGTGGCGCACCCTGTGCGACCCGGTCGCCGAACAGATGGCGCGCGGCATGACCGACAACCTGCCGGAAGAGGCTCGCACGATGGCCGGGCCCATGCTCGGCATGCTCAGCCAACTGTCCGGCAGCATGTTCGGCAGCCAGCTCGGGCAAGGCCTCGGGACGCTCGCGAAGGACGTCCTAACGTCCACCGACATCGGCTTGCCGCTCGCCCCCGACAACACCGGCGTCCTATTGCCCGAGGCGATCGCCCGCTTCTCCGAGGGACTCGATCTCCCGGCACAGGAGATCATCGTGTTCCTCGCGGCACGGGAAGCCGCGCACGTCCGTCTCTTCACACACGTGCCGTGGCTCAAGCAGCGGCTGCTCGCGACCGTCGAGCAGTACGCGCGCGGGATCAGCATCGACTTCTCCGGCATGCAGGACCTCGCGCAGGGCATCGACCCGCAAGAACTGTTCAGCAACCCCGAGAAGATGGAACAGTTGATGGGTTCGGCTGCTGCGTTCGAACCGAAGAACACCCCCGATCAACAGGCTGCCCTCAGCCGACTCGAGACCCTTCTGGCCCTCGTCGAAGGCTGGGTGGAGACCGTGGTCTCCGCTGCGCTCGGCGACCGCATCCCCAGCACCCCGGCACTCACCGAGACGATGCGCCGCCGCCGCGCGACCGGCGGCCCGGCCGAGCAGATGTTCGCAACCCTCATCGGCCTCGACTTGCGTCCACGCAAACTCCGGGAGGCCGCCGACCTGTGGCGCAAGCTCACCGAAGCGTCCGACATCACCGTGCGCGACGGCGTGTGGGGCCACCCCGACCTGATGCCCGACTCCGACGACGTCGACTCCCCGGCAGGGTTCATCGACACTGTGATCGGCGGCGGCACGTCGTCATTCGACGACCCGATCGCAGAACTCGAGCGGACCATCGCCAAAGAGAAGAAAGAACGCGACAACGGGGACGCGAGCGACGACGGAGCCTGACCCGGCCTGTGGAATTCGTGCTCGACGGATAGGTGCCCCAGTGACATCGTGAGGCCATGACGTCGGGGGGCGAACTGCCACTGCCGGTACTCGTACCGGGAATTCCGGTGCTGGCGCGCAGCGATTCACGAGTGCATGTCGGATGCGATCCGAGGTCGGCGATTGTGCTCGCCGTGGCGCCCGGCGTCGATGCGCACGCCGTCGCCGACCTCCTTCAGACACTGCGTTCCCCGGTCCGCTACCGAGACATCGCGAAGCGGGTGCGCGCCACGGGACTCGACGCGGTGTCGTTCCGAGCGATGATCGACCGGCTCGTCGCCGCGGGCAAGGCCGTTGTCCTCGCGCCGCCGAGAACAGTCCCCGTGCACGTCCCCGGCTCCGGTGATGTCGCGACAGCGCTGTCAGGATCTTTGCGAGACGCGGGCATCGACGTCGACGACTCCTGCGACGGCGCCGGACTCGTCGTCGTCACCGACCAGCCGATCCCGGACCCGACCTTGGTCGCCGCCCTGATGGCTTCGGCGATACCCCATCTGACTGTGCACCTGCGTGACGGCGTCGGAATCGTCGGCCCACTCGTCCTACCGGGCAGCTCGGCGTGCCTACGGTGTATCGACCTGCACCGCGCCGACCTCGACCCGCAGTGGCCGGTCCTCGCTGCGTCGATGAACGCTCTCGCGGGTTACGCTTCGCGCACCGTCCTCGCTGCGACCGTCGCCGTCGCGTGCTCGCAGATCGAAGAGATCACCGCGGCATCGGCCCGCGCGACACCCGCCTGTGTCGGTCGAACGTTCCAATTCTCCGACCACCCGGCGCGCCTGACCTCGCACACCGTGACCCCCCACACACGGTGTGGGTGCGTTGTTGCATAGCTCACCTGCTCCCGGCTTCGGCCCGTCAACTATCCTCAGTGATGGGGAAAGGACACCATGAGCGACATCACTCGCGGCCAAGGCCGTCGTAACGCGAAACTGGCATCGCTGCCACTTGGTATGGCCGGCCGTGCCGTCGGCGGATTCGGCAAGCGCATGACTGGTAAGAGCAAAGAGGAAGTCAACGCCGAGCTCATGAACAAGACCGCGGAACAACTGTTCGCGGTCCTGGGTGAGTTGAAGGGTGGCGCGATGAAAGTCGGCCAGGCCCTATCGATCATGGAAGCGGCGATCCCCGACGAATTCGGCGAACCGTTCCGCGAAGCCTTGACTAAACTGCAGGCCGAAGCGCCGCCGATGCCGACGACCACCGTCCACAAGGTCCTCGACCAACAGCTCGGCACCAAGTGGCGCGACCGTTTCGTCTCCTTCGACGACGAACCCGCCGCGGCGGCCAGTATCGGCCAGGTCCACAAGGGGGTGTGGAAGGACGGGCGCGACGTCGCCGTCAAAGTCCAATATCCGGGTGCCGATCACGCGCTCAAAGCCGACCTGAAGACGTTGAGCCGCATGTCGGGTCTCATCCAGAAGTTGTCGCCCGGCACCGACGTCAAATCCATGTTCGACGAGCTCATCGACCGTACCGAGGACGAACTCGACTACATCTCCGAAGCCGAGAATCAGCGCGCCTTCGCCAAAGCCTTCGACGGCGACCCCGACTTCGTGGTCCCGAAGGTCGTCGCCAGCGCACCGAAGGTCATCGTCTCCGAATGGGTCGACGGTAAACGGCTGTCGAAGATCATCGCCGACGGCACCCAGGAAGAACGCAACGCCGCCGCGACCAAGATGACGACGTTCGAGGTCAGTTCACCGTCTCGCGTCGGTCTCCTCCACGGCGATCCTCACCCTGGCAATTTCTTCGTCCTCGACGACGGTCGGTTCGGAATCCTCGACTTCGGAGCGATCGGCCACTACCCGGACGGCCTTCCCGCGCAGACCGGCGAGATCCTCGCATTGGCTCGCGACAAGAAGTACGACCAACTCCGTGACCTCATGGTCGAGAACGACTTCATCCGCGCGTCCCACGCCGACCGGGTGACCGCCGACGACCTCGCGAACTATCTTCAGCCGTACGTCGACCCGCTCTACAACGACACATTCCACTTCACCCGCAACTGGCTTCAGCGCGCCGCTGGCCAGGCCACCGACCTCACGGGTGACGTGTACAAGACCTCGCGCAACCTCAACGTCCCCCGCGAGTACGTGATGGTGTTCCGTGTCCTCATCGGCTGTGTCGGCATTGCCGCGCAACTCAACGCCGAAGCGCCGTACCGAGCGATCATGGCGGAATGGGTGCCGGGTATCGCTTGAGCCGTGTCCCGGATGCGTTCTTGTCTCTGAACCAACCCGACACCGCTCAGGCCGAGCAGTGCGGTGGGGCACGGTGCTCGACCTGAGTGGTGTTGGTTTGTGAGGTTGAGCGGCAGGGGCATCATTCGACCGGGTTCTTGCGCGGCCTGCCACGGGGCCGCTTGCGGGCGACGACAGTGCCACCGGAGAAGATCTCGCCGCCCCAGACGCCCCACGGCTCAGCGTTCTCGAGGGCGACCTCGAGGCACTGAACGCGAAGCGGACACTCCTTGCAGAGCGCTTTGGCCTGTTCCAGGTGGCCGGGCTGCTCCGCGAACCAGAGGTCGGCTTCAGTGCTCTGGCAGGGCAGTTCGATAATGTTTCGCCGCACCGTGTTCGGTGACAGCATCGGGGTACTCATGTAGTCGGGCTCTCTCATCTGGTGATGAACGGGTGTTCTCGATGTGAACCCCGGCCGACTCGATCGACGAACGAGTAAGGCCACGGTTCGCTTGTCGCGATTCGCCGTGGCCTCGTCTGTTCCGCGCTAGTTGGTGACTAGGTGGTTCGGAACGGCTGTCGACAGCCGGGACGGGTTACGGGGAATCGCCGGCGCGCTCGCGCGACAGCTCCTGCTGCTGCAGTGGCGTCTGGTGCCACATGCCAGGTGTTCTTGATCATTTCGCGCAACTCCCTTCCGTCCTTGTCTCCACCACACGCCGAGATGGGCGTGTCACTTACTCGGACTACTGTATGCGCGAGCGGAGACTCGCACAACCTATTTTCTACCTGCGGTTTTGCCGAATTCTAGTCAGCCGAACAGGCCGTCGTCGACGACGGCGAGGACTTCGGCTCCGATGACGTCAGTCCGTTCGGCCCCGAACCCGCGGACCGCGGCCAACTCGTCCAAGCTCAACGGGAGTTCCGTCGCGATCCGTCGGATCATCATCGTGCTCATCACGTTGACCGGCGCGATGTCCTGTCGTTTCGCGTAACTGGCCCGCCACGCCGTCAACGCCTTCACCACATTGCGGTCCGGTTCATCGCGAGGCTCATCGCGCCCGGTCGTCGACGGCGACGGGAGCAGCCCATCGAGGAACTGGGAACGTTTACGGGACGAGCGTCGGCCGTCGCCGCGGGACAGGCTCCACGAGAGGTGCAGGTGCTCGCGTGCCCGCGTCACCCCAACGTAGAACAGTCGGCGTTCCTCCTCGATTTCCTCGCGGGTGCCGGTCGCTCTCCCCAACGGCACCGATCCCTCGTGGAGTCCGGTGAGGAACACTGCATCCCATTCGAGGCCTTTGGCAGCGTGCATCGACGACAAGGTGATCCCGTCGACGACGAGTGCGTGCCGCGACTTCGATCGGTTGTCGAGTTCTTTGACGACGGTCGGGAAGTCGGCGGACGGCCGCTCGGCCGCGATGGCTTCGACGATCTCGACGAGCCGCAACAACTGCTGCCATCGGGCTTTCGCGTTGGCGCCGGCCGGCTCGGCTTCAGTGAGTCCGACGGGCGCGAGTACATGCCGCACTGCGTCGATCACGCCCATGTCGATCACGCCCACCGGCGGCGGCGGGCCTTCGGCGAGAGTCGTGAGTCGACGCATGGCGGCGGCGATCTCGGGCCGCGCGAAGAACCCTTGGTCGCCGCGTACCTGGTATTCGATGCCCGCCTCGGACAACGCCTCCTCGTACTGTTGGGATTGGGCGTTAATCCGGTACAGGATCGCGATCTCCGTCGCCGGTACACCGGCTCGTAGAAGCTTCTTGCATTCGGCGACGACGCACACGACTTCGCTCTCGGCGTCCTCGTTCTCGGCGAATACAGGTGCCGGTCCGGGCGTGCGCTGACCGACCAGTTGCAGTCGTGTTCCCGCGATACGGCCAACGGCGTTGCCGATCACCCGGTTCGCCAAGTCGACCACTTCGGGTGTGGAACGGTAGTCGCGTTGCAGTCGGACGAGCGTGGCATCCGGAAAGCGACGAGTGAAGTCGAGCAGATAGTCCGGGGTCGCTCCGGTGAAACTGTAGATCGTCTGATTGGCGTCACCGACCACCGTCAGGTCGTCGCGCTCCCCCAGCCACGCGTCAAGCAGATTCTGTTGGATAGGCGTGACGTCCTGGTATTCGTCGACGACGAAGCTCCGATACCGCGTCCGAAACTCTTCGGCGATCGACGGTTCGGCCTGCAGGATCAACGTCGTGTAGATGATCAGGTCTTCGAAGTCGAGGAGACGGTCGCCGCCCGGAGATACTTTCGCGTCCTCGTAGGCAGCGAACACTTCAGCGACCGTCCGCGCGTCGGTCGGCAGGTCGCGGTGATTACCGGCCGCTGCCGCCGGGAAATCGGCTGGCCCGACGTTCGACGACTTCGCCCATTCGATCTCCGACGCCAGGTCACGGATCAGATCGCGGTCGGCGGCGTCGAGGCCCGCCTCCTGTGCGATACGCGAGACGAGCCGGAACTTGTTGTCGAGGAGTTCCCACCCAGCCGATCCCATGACGCGGGGCCAGAAGTACCTGAGTTGGCGTAATGCGGCGGCGTGGAAGGTCTGGGCGACGACGGTTCCACCAGACCCGGACACGCCGAGACCCGCGAGGCGTTCCCGCATCTCGGCCGCCGCTCGCGCCGTGAACGTAACCGCCAGCACTTGGCTCGGATTTACCTGGCCCGACTCGATGAGATGCGCGATCCGCCGCGTGATGGTCCTGGTCTTGCCGGTGCCCGCTCCTGCGAGCACGCATACCGGTCCCCGCGGCGCCGTCACCGCCGCACACTGCTCCGGGTCTAATCCGTCCAGTGCGCTAGTCCGAGTCTCTGCCATCACTGCCACATCCCGACACTCTCACACGCCTCCGACAACTCTCGGCTCGCCAATGCGCCGCACGACACGCGAGAGTAGATACCTACATGAGCCCCAACTTAGACATCACTTCGCCGACAGCAGGGTTCGTCGCCGTCGACCCGTCGCCGTACAGTGCGGTCGGCACCACGTGGTTTCCGCCGTTGACCGAGCCGACGAATTCGGCTGCCTCCGGGTTCGCTTCGATGTCGATCTCGGTGTAGTCGACCTTGTTTCGGTCGAGTCCTGCTTTGAGTCGGTTACAGAACGGGCACCAGCTGGTGGTGTACAGGGTGAGTGCGGGATTCGCTGCGTCGCTCATGACGTCAATCCCAACACATCGCCGGCTGATCTCAACACATCGGGGCAGCGTCACCCACGCGGGGCGCGCGCCCACGATTCGATGAGGCTGCGGGCGATGGAGATCGATCCGGGCACCATGAGTCGAGTGTCGGGGTCGTCGACTCCCCAGTCGGCGTTGCGGTCGAGCGCGGCGAGAACCTCGTCGCGATGGAACCATTGAGCGTCGCCGAGCTCCCCATCTCGGAGTTCGACCGGCTCGGCGGGGTCGCCTACGGCTTCGAAACCGCACATGAGCGAACGAGGAAACGGCCACGGCTGGGACCCGAGGTATCGAGGGTCACGGACGGCGATGCCTGCTTCTTCGAGGGCTTCGCGTCGCACACACTGTTCGAGGGACTCGCCGGGTTCGACGAATCCGGCGAGGGTGGAGAACCATTTGTCGGGCCAGACGGCCTGTCTGCCGAGGAGGACGCGGTCGGCTCCGTCGTGGATCACCATGATGACGGCGGGGTCGGTGCGCGGGAACTCGTCGACTCCGGCAGCGTTGCGCATCAACCAGCCCCCTTGCGCAGGGACGGCGGCCGAGCCGTCGACCGGCGAGTAACCAGCGGTCCGATGCCAGTTGAGCATGCCGACGGCGGTGGCGAGAAGCCCGGCCTCGTCGTGCGACAGTCGGTGAGCGCCGGTGCGGGGGTCGGCGAGTTCGCCGGCCACGTGGTCGACGCGGATGGCCCACCGGTAGCCGTCGGCCTCGCCGAGGAACACCGCGTGGATGGGCGGCTGGTCGCCTTCGGCGTGCTGCCAGGCGATGGCGCCGTCGGCATCCACCCGATAGCGACCCTGGTGGTCGACGTGGAGGACTGTGGCGCCGGCCCACGCTTGAGCGAGCCGGTCGGGGTGTTTGCGGATCTGGTCGGCGCGGTCGAATGCGGCGCGCGCCAGCATCGGGGGCTCGATGAGTTCGAACGTCGCCATCAGGCGGGTCCTCCCTGTCGGACGTAGAGGAGTCGGTCACCGACCTCGATCGCTTCGACTTCGGGGTCGCCGACCCGGTACAGCTTGCCTTCGCGGACCACGCCGAGGACGAGGTCCTTGGTGTGCGCGGGCGAACCCCCGGACTCGGACGGCTCCACTTCGCGTTCAGCGATCGCGTAGCCCTCTTCCGGGCTGAGGAGGTCCTCGACGACTTCGACGACTGACGGTGTGATGGTTGCGATGCCGAGGAGGCGTCCCGCGGTCTCGGAGGAGACGACAACGGAGTTCGCGCCGGACTGACGCATCAGATGCGTGTTCTCGGCTTCTCGAATCGATGCGACGATCTTGGCGCGCGGGTTGATCTCGCGAGCGGTGAGCGTAGCGAGAACCGCGGTGTCGTCGCGGTTGGCGGCGATGACGATCGCGGCGGCGTACTGGACACCCGCCAAGCGCAGAACGTCCGACTTAGTGGCGTCACCGCGGACGGTGACCAAGCCGTGGGCCGCCGCAGCTTCCAGGGCCGCGCTGTCGTTGTCGACGACGACGATCTCGGCTGGCTTTCCTCCGTCCGCGATAACCGCGTCGACGGCGGTGCGTCCCTTGGTGCCGTACCCGACGACGATCGTGTGGTTGCGCACGCGGTTTCTCCAGTTCTGGATCTTGATGGCCTGTCGGGACCGTTCGGTCAGCACTTCCAGAGTCGTGCCGATGAGCACGATCAGGAACAGCACGCGGAGCGGCGTGATGAAGATGACGTTCACTAGCCGCGCTGACTCGGTGATCGGCGTGACATCGCCGTATCCGGTGGTCGACAGGGTGACCGCCGAATAGTAGAGCGCGTCGAGGTAGCTGAGAGCTGTGCCTTTCGCGTCCCGGTATCCGCCGCGGTCTAGGTAGACGACGATGGAGCAGGCGAATAATGCGATGAGTGCCCAGAGGATGCGCTTGCCGATCGCCCGCCCGGGACTCTGTTCGAGTTCGGGGATCCGGACGACGCCGACGAGCGCGTAGTCGGGCTCGTCTACCAGGCCGCCTCTGCGACGCAGTCGTTTGCGCACAGGCTGAGGCTACTGCATCGGGCCCGACGGTATGGGCGGCGGTATGACGGTCGGCGGAACGGCTTCCTGGGAGTGTCCGGCGAGCATCTCGGCGAGTCGGTCGGCGTCGGGCAGTGCGTCGGGTTCGAGGGTGAAGCCGTGCCTGACATACACGAACGCGGCCCGAACTCGGTCGAGGTCGACGTCGGCGAGCTGCGCCCACGCGACCCGGTAGGCGGCAAGCTGCACGAACAGGGACACGCGTTTGGCGGGTTCGGGGATGGCTCCGGTCTTCCAGTCGACGACGAGCCAGTGGTCGCCGTCGCGGAACACGGCGTCCATCCGGCCGCGGACCACCGTCTCGCCGATGACGGTCTCGAAGCCGACTTCGACGTCGACTGGCGTCCGGTCAGCCCACGGCGAGGCGAGAAACTTGTCGCGGAGGACGGCGAGGTCGTCGTCGGCGACGTCACCGGTCGAGGCGTCGGCGGCACCGGGAAGTTCGTCCATGTCGAGGAGTCGGGTGGCGCCGAATCGGCGTTCGAGCCACGCGTGGAATGCCGTGCCGCGCCGGGCCAGCGGGTTGGGACGGAACGGGACGGGGCGCCGCAGTCGCGCGGCGAACGCTTGCTCATCGGTGTCGAGTTCGACGAGCTCGCTCACCGAGAGATGACCGGGCAGTGCGACATCGACGACGGGGTCTCGCTCGCGCGCGTGTTCGTCGAGAAGGACCGTGACTTCGTCGCGCCAAGCACGGATGTCGGGGTCGTCGGTCGGCGCGTCGTCGACGGTGAACAGCCCGTGCGCGGCGCGCGCCGATGACACGAGGTCGGCGGCGGCCACCATCGGGGCACGACGGTCGCCGAGTCGGTCGACGGGCCAGGCGACGGCGACTTGTTGCTCGATGAGCGGGTTGGCGGAGCCGGGCTCCGGGTCGGGGGCGTCGACATCAATAGAGAAGGCCGCGGGATCGACGCCGGCGACCGTCCCGTCCGCTGCTCGGGCGACGTGTTCGGCGAGTTCGGTGTAGAACGGCGATCCGCCGCGCGGCTTGTCGCCGGTCTCGGACCAGTGGTGGGCCGACACGAGCAGAGTGTGTTTGGCCCGGGTAACCGCGACGTAGAGGAGTCGTCGGTCTTCGTCGAGTCGGCGATCGGCGACCGCGGCCTTGTGCTCGTCGATCGCGGCCTCGAGTTCTTTGCGGTCGGCAAGTCCGGCGAGGTCGATCGGCGGATAGCCTTCACCGCCCGGTTCATCGGCGAGGTCGCCGCGCAGCGCTGCGGGCAGTTCGCGGGCCGATCCAAGCCAGGTGGTCTCGGCTTTGCCGCTCGGAAAGATCCGGTCAGCGATATGCGGCAGCGCGACGACATCCCATTCGAGGCCTTTGGCGGCATGGACGGTGAGGATCTGGACGCGCTCTTCGGCGACTTCGACGCGGCCGGCTTCCAGCCCTTTCTCGACGGCTTCGGCGGTGTCCAGGAAAGCGAGCAGTCCCGGCAGGGTGGCGCCGGAGCGTTCGGCGTAGTGGGTCACGTAGTCGGCGAACGCATCGAGGTGTTCACGACCGGTGATGCGTCCGCGCATACGGCGCGCCCGGATCTGTGCTTCGACGGCGACGCCGACGGTCTGCTCGACGTCGGCGACGAGTTCGGGCAGCGGCTGGCCGATCCGTCGACGTAGAGCTTCCAATTGTCTTCCGAAGGTCACGATGCGCTCGTAGCCTGCCGGACTGTATCTGCCTGCGGCTCCGGGGTCGGCGAGGGCATCGCACAGGCCTGCCGAGTCGACGGCTTCCCCGGGAAGGGCCGCGTCGAGCGCGTCACCGAGAGCGTCGGGCGTGGTGACCGCGCCAGTGGTCGGTGCGTCGGCACCGGCAGCCAGTTCTCGGGCCCGCCGCCACAGAGCGGCGAGGTCGGCTGCGCCGAGCTGCCAACGGGCTCCAGTCAGTAGTCGCATGGCTGCGGTTCCAGCCATCGGGTCGGCCATCAGTCGGAGGGTGGCGACGATGTCGGTGATCTCCGGGACGTGTAGCAATCCGCCGATGCCGACGACTTCGGCGGGGATGCCACGTCGTTCGAGTTCGGCGGCGAGTGGCGCCGAGTCTTCGTTGCGCCGCACCAAGATTGCGGTGGTCGGCGGAGCCGTCTGGTCGCGTTCGGCGCTCCGGTAGTAGTCCTCGATCCGGTCGGCGATCCACTTGCGTTCAGCGATGACAGTGTCAGTCAACGCGAGCCGGACTGTGCCGTCGGGTGCCTCCGGGCGCGCGCGGAGCACGCTGACGGGGACGCCCCGGCGGCGGAGTTCTTCCGAGGTCGCGTTGGCGAGGTGAAGCGCGGCACGGCAGTTGCGCCAACTCGTCAACAGTTCGCGCCGGTGCGCACCGGTTCCGTCGTTGCGGGGGAAGTCGAGCGCGAACCGCGGAAGGTTGGCCGCCGATGCTCCACGCCACCCGTAGATCGACTGGATCGGGTCGCCGACGGCGGTTACCGCGATCGCAGGAGTCCCGGTCGGTTGGACACCGCCGAATAGCTTCGACAACAGGATGCGCTGGGAGTGTCCGGTGTCCTGGTATTCGTCGAGGAGAACGGCGCGGATCCCGGATCGTTCCGCGGACACTACTTCCGGATGGGTGGCGACGAGCCGCGCGGCGAGCGACATCTGGCTGCCGAAGTCGAGCGCGCCCTGTGCGGTCATGGCTTCGCCGAGCGCGACGACGAGCGGGATCAGCTCGCGTCGTTCGTCGATGACGGCCTGGTAGTCGCGCAGCTTCTTGCTCGGTTCGTCCTTCTGCCGCGGGCCTTTGGGCAAGGTGTCGACCAGCTGGTACAAATCCTGTCCCGCGGCCTGCAGATCGTCGACATCGACGAGATGTTCGGCCATCTCCGAGTAGAGGCGGAGGACAGCCTCGGTGACCGACGACGGAACCTTGGTTGTGGTCAGTTCACCGGGCCACGACGCGACGACAGAGAACGCGAGTTGCCACAGTTCGGTCTCGCTGAGCAGCGTCGACGTTGGTTCAACTGGGAGGAGCAAGCCGTAATCGGCGATGAGTCGTCCGGCGTACGCGTGGTACGTGCTCACTTCGGCGTCGGCGCTGCGCAGCCTGCTCGCGAGCGAGCCGCCCGGATCCCATTCGAGGAGGGCCGGGCTGCCCGCCAACATCGAGAGTCGACGCCGGATGCGCGCGGCGAGTTCGCTGGCCGCCTTCCGAGTGAACGTCAGTCCGAGGATCTCCTCTGGCCCGACGAGCTGGTTGGCGACGAGCCACACCACGCGGGACGCCATGGTCTCCGTCTTGCCTGCGCCCGCCCCTGCGACGACGAGCATCGGTTCCATCGGCGCTTCGATGACGTCCACCTGCTCGTCGGTTGGCGGCGGGAGACCGAGCGCCGCGGCGATCGATCGAGCCCCGATCCGGGGACGTTCAGTCATCGGTGACCGCCTTTCCGCGCAGTTGCGCCGGGCATGCGGCGTGCAGCGAGCAGTGTCCGCACCCCGCATTCGGAGTCGCCTCGAACACCGGTCCCACGCTCGACGCGGCGGCTCGACGGACCACGCCGATCCATTCGTCGACCTGTTCGGTAGTCAGTGGCGACTGTAGCCGCTCGGCGGCTCCGGTCTTCTTGTTCGCGGAGTTCACGTAGATCAGGCGTCCGCCGCCAGGTTCGGTCGCGGGCACTCCGTCGACCCCACCGAGCATCAACGCGAGTTGGTAGGCGGCGAGTTGCGGATGTTCCTGGGCGTCGGCGACGCTGATGACAGTCTTCCCGGTCTTCACGTCGACGATCACCGGTCGGCCCGACTCGTCGGTCTCGAGGCGGTCGATCCTTCCGACGAGACGCACTGCCATGTCGTCGGGCCGGTCCCGCGGCAGATCGGCGGACAGCTCTACTTCGACGCCTGCCTCGGACAGTTCGGCGCGCGAAGACCTCAGCCAGTCGCGGAAGTGGGTGAGCATTGCTTCGGCGCGTTCGAGTTCGCGCGCCGAATACCACTGCGCAGGCGACGCGACTCTCGCCCACACCTCGTGGAGGGCGGCACTGACCTCGTCCGGGTCCATCGCGCCCGCGACGGCTTGGACGAGGGTGTGCACCAGGGTGCCGGTGACCGCCTGTTCGGCGTCGCCGTCGCGCCCACCGTGGCGTTCCATCATCCAGCGCAGCGAACATCGGGTGAGCGCTTCGACGTTCGACGGCGACAATGATCGGGCGCCTCGTTCGGGTGTCCACAACGGCTCGTCGGTGCTGGGACCGACCAGACCGAACCATTCGGCGGGGTCAGCTCCCGGCACGCCGGCCTGCGCCAACTGTGCGAGCAGCGAGGCGGCGGACGCTGCCCGTTCGTCTGGCTCCTCGGCATCGCCGATAAGGACGGCTTCGGTTCCGGTGACGACGGCGGCCCGCAGATCGGCGACCAGCGACGGCAACGACAGCACTCGGTCGACGCCTGGGTCAAGCGGCACCTCGTCGGCATGTTCGCCGTCTGTCGGCTCGCCGTGAGCAGATTCGTCGCCGAAGCCGCCGAGCGCGTCGGCGATCTCCGGAATGAAGCGGGACGGCGACGCGTCGCCGGTACCGTCTTCCACCGCGGTCACTAGAAGCTGCGACCGCGCGCGCGAGCACGCGACGAGCAGCAGTCGACGTTCGTCGGCGAGCATCACCGAGCCGCGAGAGATCGAGTCGAGAGCGTCGGCGTCGACGCCGTCGAGCAGGTCGAGCAGCGCGGGCGTGTGCAGGATGCTGCCGCGGCTGCGCAGCGACGGCCACAGTCCATCGAGGACGCCTGGCACCGCGACGACTGCCCACTCCCGGCCCGACGCGGCGTGTGCGGACAGGACCGCGACGGTGTCGGACGCGGCGACCGCGACGCGTGAGGACCGCGGAATCTGCAGTTGCCCGAGGTAGTCGACGAAACCGCGCAACGATGCGGACGGCAGGTTGTCGGTGAACGATCCGGCGGCCTCGAACATGGCGAGCATCGCGTCGAGGTCGCGGTCGGCCTGGTCCCCGATGCGGCCGCCGCGCAACGACCGGGCACGCCAGCGCCGTTCCAGACCGCTCGCCTGCCAGGCGCGCCACAGGGTCTCCTCGACGCCGACACCCGCCTGTTCGGCGCGCCGAGCTGCCCCGATCACTTTCGTGACCTGCTTGAGTGGCAGGCCTTCGAAGTCGGTCATCGACGCCAGATAGTCGGCGGCATCGTCGTCGGAGGTGAGCGCCAGCCCGAGAGAGGTCAGTGAGTCCCGGTCGATGCCCGCCGCGTCGTCGATGCGGCGCACTCCGCGCCGCAAGCGACGCAGTTGCGCGGGATCTGCCGCCCCGATGGGGCCGGAGAAGAGCGCGATCGCCTCGTCGCCGTCGACGGTGTCGCCCGCCGCGAGACGCAGCGCGAGGGTGAACGCCTGCACGGCCCGTTGCCGGTGGATCGGAACATCGCTCGTCGGCGTGGCCATCGGCACCCCGGCCGATGAGAACGCGCGGCGCAGCGCGGGCAGGGCACGCGGCACTGACCGGACGATCACCGCCATCTGTGACCACGGGACGCCGTCGAACAAGTGGGCGCGACGCATCATGTCGGCCACTGCGGTCGCTTCTTTCGCGTCCGAGGAGAACACGCGCACCGTGGCGTGGCCGACGTCCTCGGGTCGGCTCGAGGTCACCGCCGCGACCGGATGCGGCCGCGCTCCCGGCAGCCGCGCGGTCAAGGCTCGCGTCACTGTGTTGATCCGACTTCGGCTCCGGTGGTCGACGTCGAGCACGATGTCGCGGGCGCCGTCGGCGGCGAGCCCGTCGGCGAAGCGCGGGCTCGCGCCGCGGAAGCCGAACACGGACTGGTCGGTGTCGGCGGCGACCACCACGGAATCGGCTCCCGTACCGAGCGCTTCGACGAGTCGGGCCGCCTGCGGGTCGAGATGCTGCGCGTCGTCGACGAGCAGGTGGCGGATGCGCTGTCGTTGGGCGGCGAGCAGGTGTACGTCGATCGCGAATGCCGACAGTGCCGATCCGATCAGCTCGGCGGCGTCGACGGCGGTCGCGCTCGCGAGCGGTGCGTCGAGGCCGACTGCTCCCCGCAACAGCATGCCTTGCTCGTACTGCCGATACGCGTGGGCGGCAGCCACCCACTCGGGTTTGCGGTGGCGGCGACCGAGTTCGGCGAGGTCTTCGGGGCCGAGCCCCCGCTCGGCGGCGCGCATCAGCAGGTCGCGCAGTGCTTGCGCGAAGCCGTCCGTGGTCAGTGCCGGACGCAGGTGCGCTGGCCAGAAGTCGGCGCCGTCTTCGACGTCGCCCGCGAGCAGTTCGCGCAGGACCACGTCTTGTTCGGATCCGGTGACCAGTCGTGGCGGCGGGTTACCGTGCGCCTGGGCCTGCAGCCGCAGTACCGCGAACGCGTACGAATGGACGGTGCGTACGAGTGGTTCGCGCAGCGCGCCGCCGAGTCGGCCGCCCGCGGACAGCACGCGGCGCGTGATCTCGTTGCGCAGACTGGTGGCCGCCCGACGGTTCGCGGCGAGCACGAGAACGGATTCGGGGTCGACGGTCGGGTCGAGCAGTCGCGCGACAGCGATGTCGACCAGCAGCGCGGTCTTCCCGGTGCCCGGGCCGCCATGGACCCGGTACGGATGCCACGGGCGCGCGGAATCGGTCGCGTGCGGCCCGTCGATCAGGGCACGAGCGCGTTCGGACCACACGCGTTCGACCGAACCGACATCGGGCGGCGCGGTGACGAGTCGCGTGTTCGGGCGGGCCATGCACAACATCGAACCACGCGCCTCCGACAGGCCGGTTTCGCACTGTCCGAATGCGCACCGCCCGAGGAGCGACCAGCCTGTCGGCGCCGGGACCTACACTCGTCCCCATGATGATCCGCGGAGCTGTACTCGAAGACATCGGACGTCCCGCACCGTATGCGGGCTCCCGCCCCTTGTCCGTCTCCGAGTTGGATCTGGGCGCCCCGGAGCCCAGCGAACTGCTGGTTCGCATCGAGGCCGCCGGGCTGTGCCATTCGGATCTGTCCGTCGTCGACGGTAACCGGGTGCGGCCGACGCCGATGCTGTTGGGCCACGAAGCCGCGGGCATCGTCGAAGCCGTCGGGTCAGGCACGGACGCCGAGCTGATCGGGCGCCGTGTGGTGATGACGTTCCTTCCTCGCTGCGGTGACTGCGCGGGCTGTCGCACCGAGGGCCGCATACCGTGTGTGGTCGGCTCGGCGGCCAACAACGAGGGTGTCCTCCTGACTGGTGGCACTCGTCTGCACCGCGACGGCGCGCCGGTCGCACACCATCTCGGAGTGTCTGGGTTCGCTTCACACGCAGTTGTCGACCGTCGCTCGGTCGTTCCCGTCGACGACGACGTCCCGCCCGCCGTGGCCGCGGTGCTCGGCTGCGCGGTGCTCACCGGTGGCGGCGCGCTTTTGAACGCGGCACCGCCGCGGGAGTCAGACTCGATCATGGTGGTCGGTCTCGGCGGCGTCGGCATGGCTGCGCTCCTCGTCGCCACGTCATTGGCGACCGGCGGCGACGTCATCGCGGTCGATTCGGTCCCCGAAAAGCTCGCCATGGCGCGCGAACTGGGCGCGACGCGAACGCTGACTCCAGCCGAACTAGCCGACGTCCGCGCCGACATCGTGGTCGAGGCCGCCGGGAACGCGCGTGCCTTCGAGACCGCGGTGGCCGCGACCGCCGTCGGCGGGACGACCGTCACCGTCGGACTCCCGTCGCCGTCCGCCCGGGCGACGATATCGCCACTGGGCTTGGTCGCTGAGGCTCGCACGGTGATCGGGAGCTATCTCGGGTCGGCAGTGCCCTCGCGCGACATCCCTCGCTACGTCGACCTGTGGCGGGCCGGGCGTCTCCCGCTGGAGAAGCTCATCACCTCGCACATCGGCTTGGACGACATCAACGAGGCGATGGACGCGCTCGCCGCGGGCCGCGAAATCCGTCAGGTCATCGACTTCGAGTGATGCCGCGAACGCGCGATAACCTGTCCCCATGAGTGCATCGGGCATGTTCGATCCCCACGTGTTGAGCAGCTACCGGGCGACGTGGTCGGTCGACACCCGCTGGGAGGACAACGACCACTACGGCCACGTGAACAACGTGAAGTACTACTCGTACGTCGACACCGCTGTGAACGGCTGGCTCATCAAGGCGACCGCCGTCGACGTACGCGAACTCTCGGCGATCGGTGTGGTCGCCGAATCCGGGTGCACGTACCTCGCGTCGGTCTCGTTCCCGGACACGCTAACGATCGGGATCGCCGTCGAACGCCTCGGCGAGCGGAGCATCACCTACAACCTGGGACTGTTCATCGACGGCGACGAGCCGACGTGCGCGGCGACCTGTCGCTTCGTCCACGTGTACGTCGACGGCCAGTCGAGGCGTCCTGTCTCGGTGCCGCCGGAGATCGCCGCGGTCGCCGCTCCCCTCGTCATCGGATGATCACCACACCGTTGCACACCCACGTGTTCGGGTCCGGCGACCCCGACGCGCCGGTCGTGCTGGCGTTGCACGGGCTCACTGGGCACGGGCAGCGCTGGGGTCGCCTCGCCGAACTCCTGCCCGGGATCGCGATGATCGCACCGGACCTCCTCGGCCACGGACACAGCCCGTGGGAGCCGCCGTGGGCGATCGCCGATCATGTGGACGCCGTAGCCGCGACCGTCGATGCGCTGAGCCCACCGCACCCCATAGTGGTGGTCGCGCACTCGTTCGGGTCGGCCGTCGCGATCGCACTCGCCGACGCCCGACCCGACCTCGTCGCCGGGCTGGTCCTGCTCGATCCCGCTCAGGGGATCGACCCGTCGACCGCCCGCCGCTTCGCCGAACTGTCGCAGACGCATTGGGGCCACCTCGACGCCGGCGAAGCCATCGCGGCCAAACGTGCCGAGGGGTGGGGCGAGGTGCCCGACGACGTCTTGGACGACGAGATCGATCAACACCTGACGGCTGCGGGCGACGGCGTCGTCTGGCGGGTGTCGCCGCCGGCCGTCGCGACCGCGTGGAGCGAGTTGGCGCGGCCGTTCCGGTTGCCACCGGCAACGCTCCAGACCCGGATCGTCGTCGCCGATCGCGTCGATCCGCCGTTCGTGACGCCCGCGTTCCTCGCCGCGTGCGCCGCACAGCGACCGACGTCGGTGACGGTCTACCACGCGGACACCGAGCATATGGTGCCGTTCCTGGCGCCGGACCTGTGCGCCCGGCTGATCCTCGACCTGGTGCACTCGTGAGCGCGGTGACCGACGAACAGGTAGAGGCGGTTCGCGCGCTCGTCGCGGCAATCCCCGCCGGCCGGGTACGCACATACGGCGACCTCGCCGAGGACGTCGGCCTCTCGAATCCGCGGATCGTCGGCGCGATCATGCGAACCGACTCGTCCGATCTGCCCTGGCACCGCGTCGTACCAGCGAGCGGTCGACCGGCCCTGGCCGTTCGCGCGCGTCAGCTCATCCGGCTCGAAGCCGAAGGAACCCCCATGGTGGATGGCCGGATCATCATGGCGCGCGCCCGCATGTAGTGCGCTACACCAGCATCCGGACGAGGTCGACGACGCGGAGGAGGCCCGGCAGCGCCCCGGCCGTCGAACGCGGATGCAATGCGTGGACAGCGAGGCGGAACATGGTGGCGCGCAACATCATCTGCGACCACTCCGCGTGGTCGGACCAGCGTTCTACGAGCTCCTCTTCGGCACCGCCCCACGCGAGTGCGTCGACGACGGTGACCGCCGACGCCCACGAGGCCGGCCGCCAGTACGGGACCAGATCGGTGATCGCCGGGGCCGCGGCGCCCGCGAACAGGACGGTGCCGAACAGGTCGCCGTGCACGACCTGCGAAGGCAGGTCGACTGGGCGCCGCAATTGTGCGAGGGTCTTGACCTCGTCGAGGCTACGTTTGCCGTCGTCACTGGTCGGTTCGCTCATCCCCGCGCCGCGCGCCGACCGCATCGGAACCTCTTCCCACGCGGCCCGATCGGCCGCAGTGAAGACGTCGACGTCGTTGAACGGCGGAGCGGGCGGCTGCAACAGGAACCGGGGCCGCTCGAACTTCGCCGTCGCCTCGTGGAGACGATCAGCGACGGCGAGGACCTCGTCGTGTCGCGGCTCCGGGCTCCCCGCGACATAGGTGTCCGCACGCCACCCGGACACGACGTAACGCCCGTCGGATGCCCGGATCGGGCGGGCGATGCGCATGCCTTCGACGTACAGGTTCTCGCGGGCCGTCGCCGACCACGCCGCGCGTGCGTGATCGGGCACCAGCGAGAGCACCACTTCCCCGACTCGCCAACCGACACCGTCCATCGCGATCGGCGGATGCGAGGTCAGGCCGAACGTCGTCAAAACCTGCTCAGGTGGCTCGACAATGGTGGTCACGCCGCCAGATTACCCACGGCACCACGCGTTTCCCGGCAACCACACCGTGGCGCGCGCCGTCGGATCCGCACGGCGTCAGCTCGGCTGTGACGCGAACCGCTTCGCGGCCCGCGCCCGAGCCTTCTCCGCTTCCACCTCGCGATCCTTTGGCGGAGCCACCGTCGTAAGCTCTGCCATCAGCCGTCGGGTGACCTCAGCGATCTCGTCGACAGCGGCATCGAATGCCTCGGCGTTCGCCTGGCTCGGCGCGTTGAAGCCCGACACCTTCCGCACGAACTGCAAGCTCGCAGCGTGCACCTCGTCGTCGGTGACGGGCGGTTCGAAGTTGAATAGTTGCTTGATGTTGCGGCACATGAGCGATCCCTTCGTCCACTCTCCATGATGCCCGCCTCGGCGACCTTGACTCCACGCAACCGGCGTCCCGGTCTCAACGGACTCCGCTCACCAGCGGGTGGTGTCTCAATAGACGGGCATGTCGGGGTCGACGGTCGACGCCCACGCCGAGATACCGCCACCGAGGTGGCCTGCACTGTCGAAACCGTTGCGGTGCAGTGCCGCGAGCGCGTCCGCAGAGCGGATCCCGCTCTTGCAGTACAGGACGATCCGCCGGTCGTGCGGCAGGTCGCCGAGTGCCCGACCGGACATGATCTCGTCCTTCGGGATCAGAACAGCCCCGTCGATCGTGTTGATCTCCCATTCGACGGGTTCACGGACGTCGATCACGACGGGCGGGTCGTCTCCGTCGAGCGCGGCAGCGAGTTCGGCAGGTGTCCACGTGGCTCCGTCTGCGGCGCGCGCCGCGACGTCGGAGACGACACCGCAGAACTCGTCGTAGTCGATCAACGCGGTGATCTGGGCACCCGCCGGATCCTTCTCGACGCGCACCGTCCGATAGTTCATCGTCAACGCGTCGTAGATCATCAACCTACCGAGCAGCGGCTCACCCAGCCCGCAGACGAGCTTGATCGCCTCGGTCGCCATGATCGAACCGATCGAAGCGCACAGCACGCCGAGGACGCCGCCCTCCGCACACGACGGGACGCTACCGGGCGGCGGAGCCTGCGGGTAGAGGTCCCGCAGATTGAGGCCGCGACCGCCCGGCGCGGCCTCCCAGAACACCGACGCTTGGCCGTCGAACCGGTAGATCGATCCCCACACCAGCGGTTTGCCCGCGAGGACCGCGGCGTCGTTGCACAGGTAACGGGTCGCGAAGTTGTCGGTTCCGTCGACGATCAGGTCGTACTGCTCGAACAATTCGACGGCGCCCGCAGGCTCCAACCGTTGTTCGTGCAGGACAACCTCGACGTGCGGGTTCACTGCCGCTATTGAATCGCGTGCGCTGTGCGTCTTGGGTCGGTCGAGGTCGGTGACGCCGTGGATCACCTGTCGTTGCAGATTGGACTCGTCGACGGTGTCGAAGTCGACGATCCCGATGGTGCCGACACCGGCGGCTGCCAAGTACAGGAGAGTCGGGGACCCGAGACCGCCGGCACCCATCACTAGGATCCGCGCGTTCTTCAACCGCCGCTGCCCGGTCACCCCGACGTCCGGGATAATCAAGTGCCTGCTGTAGCGCGCGACCTCCTCGCGGGTCAGTTCGACGCCGGGCTCGACCAGCGGGGGCAGCACAGGCATGTGAATCAGCCCGGGAACGGCCAGGAGTTCGGCTTGCACACCAGGGACCTGTCGGCCTTCATATCGGGGTCGAGCGCCAGGATCTCGCTGTTCGCGGTACCGAACGTCTGCTGCATCATAATCGGTGCGAGCGCTCCGTTCTCCTCGCAGGGACGATGCTTCTCGTACCCGATGCCGTGGCCGACCTCATGGTTGATCAAGTATTGGCGGTAGGCCATGTCGTCGCCCGCGAACACCGTAGCGCCGCGGACCCACCGCGCTTCGTTCAACGTCACGCGCGCTTCGGGCGGGTAGAAGCACGACGTCTCGAGTTTGATCTGGTAGCCGCACAGTTCCCGGGCGGTCTCGGTGGAGGCAAGGGTGATCCGCAGATCCGGGTCGCCGGAGTCGACTCGCCGGAACGACACCTTTCCGTCACCGATCCAGCTTCGCTTGTTAGCGAGTGTCGTGTCGACGAGCCGCGCGAACGACTGGTCGCCCGAGTATTGGACCGGGTCGATGCCCTTCTCCACTTCCACGGTGTAGGTGTACTCCTGGCCGCCGGTGCCGATCTTCTTACCAGTGCCCCGCACCACCCGGTAGTCCTTGTCGCCTGCGCGGGTGAACGGTCCGCCGTCGGGAAGCTCACCCGAGGGCAACGCCTCTTCCTGGATATCGCCGGTTGGCGCACCGATCGCGTGCGTCTCCTCGCTCACTTTCGCGTTGCGTTCGTCCGACGGCGTCGCCGCGGCCTCGTTCTGGTCACTGCCGCCGCGGACGGTCGCTACGAGCAGGACGATCGTGAGGATCGCGAGAACGGGGATGGCGTACGCACGCCACCCGAAGGCCTCAACGAAGCGCTTGAACGCGCTGCGAGAATCCGCCTGATCGTCGTTCTCGTGATCGTCGGCGATCGGGTCCCACCGAGCACGCAGCGGCTGGTCGGGCCGCGGACGGCGGGGGCGCTGCACCCCGGGCTCAGGATTTCCGGTCACCCGTCAACTCTGTCACAAGAACTAGAGCGGTCGAAGTGAGCACCCCGCGCGAGCGGCTCGACTCACTCACGCGGCTTCGTGACTCGCGAGTATTCTGGGACGATGACCACCGCCAACTCCGCCGTTCCCGCAGCCTCGACCCCGGCTGCCTCGGGCCGCGGCCAGACGCGCCTGCCCCGCAGCGCCCGTCGCCGCCAACTCCTCGACGCGGCCAGCGAGATCTTCGTCGAACGCGGCTACCACTCGGCAGGCATGGATGAGATCGCCGTGCACGCCGGTGTGAGCAAACCCGTGCTGTACCAGCATTTCCCGTCCAAGCTCGACCTGTACATAGCGGTGGTCGACTCGCACGGCGAGAAGCTGGTGTCCGACGTGAACCGGGCACTGCAGGGCACGACCGACAACCGTCAGCGCGTACAGGCCGCCGTACAAGCTTTCTTCGATTTCATCGACGAAGACAATTCGGGTTATCGGCTGATCTTCGCCTCCGACGCCATGGACCCCGCGGTGATCCGCCGGGTGGAGGGGGCGTCCGACGCCTGCGTCGACGCCGTCTACGGCCTGATCATGCAGGATTCTGGACTCGGTCCGTACCGTTCGCGGATGTTGGCCGCCGGCCTCGTCGGCGCGAGCCAGGTGAACGCCCGGTACTGGGTGGAGGCCAACCGCCCGATCGACAAGACGTCGGCCGTCGAGACCACCGTCGCGCTCCTGTGGGGCGGACTCGCGGGCGTCCCGATGCAGGATCTCGCGCGGGGCTGATCTCGACTCAATCTGCCGCAGTAACACCGAAGACCGCCGGGCACTGCCCGGCGGTCTTCGGTGTTACTGCGCTCGTGCGGGGTCAGGCGCCGAAACCGACGCGACGCGACTCGCTCGACCCGACTTCGACGTACGCGATCTTCGCGGACGGTACGAGCATCCGCGCACCTTTCTCGTCGACGAGTTCCAGGACGGAGTCCGTGCCGTCCAGTGCCGCAGACACTTTCGCGTCCACTTCCGCACTGGTCCCAGGCGTGGTCACCGCTAGTTCTCGGGGGTTGTTGTCGATGCCGATCTTCACCTCAACGCTCATGGCGACCGACTCTACCCGGATCGGCGACAACCGTTACGCAAGGCCGAGATCGGCCATGCGTTGTGCGTGACGCTCGGCGATCCTGTCGAAGAATGATGCGGCCGTCGCCAACGTCGCGTCGCCAGTGAACAACAGATCCATCACTGCGTCCTCTTCGGCGAGAACCCACTGCATGTGCGTGATCGCCTCGCCGAGCAGCCTCCTGCCCCACAAGGCCAGCGCCGAACGCGACGACGGATCGCGTGCGATCGCGGCGCGCACCCGGTCGACGGCGAACTGCGACGAGCCGGTCGACCCGAGCACCGAAGCGACCACCGGTTGCACGTCGGATGACATCCGGTCGGCGAGCTCGGCGTAAAGGTCGGCGGCCAGACCGTCGCCGATGTACATCTTGACCAGCGCCTCAAGCCACGAGCTCGGTGTCGTGACGCGGTGGTAGTCGTCGAACACCTTGGTGTGCGCGCTGACGGCGGCGTCCGGATCGCCGCCCGCCGCAGACACGTGCGTCGCCAGTTCTTCGAAGTGCGCCATCTCGGCCGCGATCAATCTCGCGATGGCGACCCGATCGGCGGTCGTCGGCGCCATCTTCGACTCGTCGATCAGGCGATAGCAGGCCGCGAACTCTCCGGCGAGGAGGAGTCCGTAGAGCTTGACGGTGGCGTTCGGCGTGTTCGGCATGAGAGCAAGAGTAGGCAAGGCGGTACACTCGGGACCAGACGTGGGGATAATCCCGCAGCGCAGCCGCCGATCACAACCCGGCGAATACTGCCGCAGCGGCCACGTCAGACCTTGAGCGCGCACCGAAAGACGCCACGTGAGAGGGCCTGCCGAGAGCGGACCCCGCGATAGCCGTCGTGTGCGTGCACGAAGCACACGAGAGGCATACAACCGCACATGAGTACTGACGCAACCGTCACTGACGACTCGGTCCAGACGACCATCGTCGAGGACGGCCACCAAGCGCCGACCTTCACCGAACTCGGCGTCGATCCGCAGATCGTCGCCGCACTCGAAGCCGACGGCAAGACCCGCACATTCGCCATCCAGGAGTTGACGCTCCCGCTCGCCCTCGCGGGCAGTGACCTGATCGGCCAGGCGCGCACCGGTATGGGTAAGACCTTCGGTTTCGGCGTCCCCCTGCTGCACCGGCTGGTCAACGCGGAAGCCACCAAGCTCCGCGCATTGGACACCACGCCCCGCGCACTCATCATCGTCCCGACACGCGAACTGTGCGTCCAGGTGACCGAGGACCTCGCGGTCGCGGCGAAGGGCGTCCAAGTGACCGTCGACGGTGCCACCCGCCCGCTGTCGATCACGTCGATCTACGGTGGCCGCCCCTACGAGCAGCAGATCGCCGAGTTACAGAAGGGCGTCGACGTCGTCGTCGGCACCCCGGGACGTCTCCTGGACCTCGCGCAGCAGGGACACTTGGTGCTCGGCAAAGTCGCGATCCTGGTGCTCGACGAAGCCGACGAGATGCTCGACCTCGGCTTCCTCCCCGACATCGAGCGGATCATGGGCGCGCTGCCGACAGACCGTCAGACGATGCTGTTCTCGGCCACCATGCCCGGCCCGATCGTCACCCTCGCCCGCACATTCCTGAACCGTCCGATGCACATCCGCGCGGAACAAGCCAACGATTCGGCCGTCCACGAACGGACCACCCAGTACGCTTACCGCGCGCACGCCCTCGACAAAGCCGAGCTGGTCGCGCGCATCCTGCAGGCCGAGGGCCGCGGCGCGACGATGATCTTCACCCGCACCAAGCGGACCGCGCAGAAGGTCGCCGACGATCTCGCCGAGCGCGGCTTCAAGGTCGGTGCCGTGCACGGCGATCTCGGCCAGGTGGCCCGCGAGAAGTCCCTCGGCAAGTTCCGTGACGGAAGTGTTGACGTGCTCGTCGCGACCGACGTCGCGGCTCGCGGCATCGACATCGACGACGTCACGCACGTCATCAATTACCAATGCCCCGACGACGACAAGACATATGTGCACCGCATCGGCCGCACCGGTCGAGCAGGCCGCACCGGTATCGCGGTGACCCTCGTCGATTGGGATGAACTCCACCGCTGGGAGCTCATCGACAAGGCGCTCGGCCTCGGCATGCCCGAACCGGTCGAGACGTACTCGACGTCGGACCATCTCCGCGAGGAGATGAACATCCCGGCCGATGCGGACGGCCGCGTCGCGGGTGCCCGACAGACGTCGGAGGAGCGCCACGAAGCGCGGGCCGACCGCCCCGAGAAGCGTAAGACGCGCGCCCGTCGACGCACGCGCGGCGGCGAAACAGTCGACGGCCCCGCTGCTTCGAACAACGCGGCATCGTCAAACACCACAGCGGCCTCGGACTCCCCGGCGGGCGAAATCCCGGGGAAGGCCACGGAGGCGACGGAGTCGGACGACACGCCACGTCGCCCGCGCCGCCGACGTCGCCGGTCGGGCGGCAAGCCCGCAGGCGAGGTCACGGCGGACTGATCCTTTCCGTACTGTCGCCGATATGGGAGTTCGGATCGCGCCGGAACGCCGCACCCGCCTGGACCTGATCGTGGCCACTGTCCTGGTGGTGGTCGCCGTCGTCGCGGGCATCGTGGTGTGGGCAGGTAGCAGCGCTCGACACTCCGATCTGGAGACCGCTGCCGCGGCGCCCGACGCCCCGCTGCCCGCCGAGGTCACGCCGGGCGCGCTCACACAGGTGTGGGCGGCGCCGTCGGCGGACACCACGGTTCCGCAGTTGACCGGCGCGTCCGTGGTCGTCGCCGACGACGGCGCCATCGAAGCGCTCGACCCGGTGTCCGGTGCGCAGCGCTGGCGCTACCACCGCGATCTGCCGTTGTGCGGAGCGTTGGCGGCCTGGCCGGGCGGTGAGGACCTCGTGCTCGGCGTGTACCGCGACCGGCGGGGCTGCAGCCAGGTGACCGCATTGAACGGCGGCACCGGGTTACGGATCGCCGGCCGCGCCTCCGACGCCGACGAGGCCATCAAATTGTCGTTCGACGGCGACTACGCCGTATCGGCTGGCGCCACGCGACTCGAGACGTGGGGCACCAATCTGGTCCGCGGCATCGAATACGGTCGCGTCGACGCACCGGTGAACCCGGACGTGGCACCCAACCGCGCGCATTGCCGTCTGTATTCGGCGCTCCCGGGAGCCAATCGCGTCGCCGTCATCGAGCGCTGCGACGGCGATTTCGGCTACCGTATGACCGTTCTCGGCTCGGCGGAGGACTCCGACGAGAAGATCGTCCAGTGGGGCACCACGATGCTCACCCAGACTTCACACGGACCGGCCCCGCGGCTCGTGGCGGGCGGAGCCACGAGTTTCACAGTGTACGACCCTGGCACCGACGCGACCGGTGAGGTGCGCCGCGCGCCGGGGCCCGCCGTCCGAGTGTTCTCAACTCAGGCCGAGCCCGGCGCGAGCCGTCCGGTCGCGGGCGTGGCCGATCCCGCTGGATCGCCGTCCGTCGACTCGGGGATGGCCATGTTCTGGACGGGTGCCGGCACCGTCGTCCTCGACGGGACGAGCGGAAACGTCATGTTCGAGGTGCCCGGCACCATCGGCACCGGCGCGGTGATGGCGGGCGAACTGCTGCTGCCGACTCCGGGCGGAATCAGCGTCCGCCAGCTGTCCGACGGTCGAGAGGTCCGCACCATCGCAGTCGACCGTGGCGGCTACGACGGAACGGTCGCCCTCCGTGTTCTCGGCGACACCGTCGTCGAGCAGCGCGGCGGCACCGTCGTCGGCTTGCGCGGCCCCGCCTGACGCCGCCCTGCCTCTACTGCTCCCCGGCCTCGTACGTCACCAGGTCTGCGCCACCCCAATAGGCGCGGAGGTTGTCGGCGAGTCCGCGGTATGCGGTCGCGCCCTTGTTCTTGCGGCCGCGCATCACCGTCGACCCCGACGCCGACGCTTCGGCGAATCGGACGGTGCGCGGGATCGGCGGATCGAGGACCGGCATCTCGTAACGGTCGGCGACGTCGGCCAGCACATCCCGGCTATGGGTGGTGCGCGCATCGAACAGCGTCGCCACGGTACCGAGCATCTTGAGCTCGGGGTTGGTGATCTGCTGAACCTCGGTCACGGTGCGGAGTAGTTGGCCGACGCCTCGGTGCGCGAGCGTCTCGCACTGCAACGGCACGACGACCTCGTCGGCGGCGGTCAGCCCGTTGAGGGTGAGGACGCCGAGTGACGGCGGGCAGTCGATGAGCACCACGTCGTAGTCCTGCGCCACCTCGGCGAGCGCGCGCTTGAGCGCATATTCACGACCGGGACGCATCAGCAGGAGTGCCTCGGCGCCCGCGAGATCGATGGTGGCCGGAAGCAGCGTCATGCCGTCATCGGTGTCCAGGAGGACATCGGCGATGTCTTCCGCACCGATGAGGACGTCGTGCACCGACTTGGAGAGCTGATCGGGGTCGTGGCCGAGGGAGAAGGTCAAGCAGCCCTGGGGGTCGAGATCGACGACCAGAACGGACACGTCCTGGTCTGCGAGGGCCGCGCCGACCGACGCGGTCGTCGTGGTCTTCGCCACGCCGCCCTTCTGGTTTGCGATGGCAAGGATGCGCGTCATGGCCCATACCCTACGTCGCCCGCCCGGGGTCGAGGAGTGCGCTCCCTCAGCTCGCGTCGGGCGGAAGCGAGTCTGCGTTGAGCCAAGACAAGGACGCGGGCGCGAACAACAGTCCGAGGCATGCCAAAGCGACGATCCCGACAGGCGCACCGAGCAGCGGCAGGTGACTGGCCGTGAGCAGTGCATATGCAACTGGCAGTAACAGTATCTGCGCCATCATCCCGACGCCGCGCCCCCACCGGCGGCCGCGGGTCAACGCGATCCCGCCTGCGAGCACACCGCCGCCGATCGCGGCAAACCAGATCGCCGAGCCGTAGCCGCTGATGGCGTCCTCGTGGTGGCCGCTCGCTTCGCGGATCACGTAGACGACGGCAACGATCACGCCTATCACGCCCTGCAGCGCAATGATCCATCCGGCCCAGCGCAGCGTCGACGGGACGGCCGGCGTCGTTCGCTCGGAATCGGGACTGCTCACGTACTCCAGGGTAAGTCGGCGCACGCCGCGAGCGCTCGCTGGGGCCGTCGAGGCGCCACGCACAGCGGCATGACGACGCTGCGCTCTATCGAGATGGAGCTCGTGCTGCCGGTGTAGGTTTACGCGCGTCGCAGGATCGATACGGCGGCGGCGTGCCACTTCGGTCGTCGTGCCACTGTCGGACATCCCAGGTGGACACCCGGAGGTCTGTCTCAGCGGCGGCGGCGAACGTGTCGGAAAACAGTGGGTGAGCCGGCAGTCGGTCCGACGCTCGATTGTGTCCGGACCGCGTAGACGCTATAACGTGTGCTCTCGTGCGTGTCATGCTCATCACGAACCCGTTCGCCACCTTCACCACCGCTGAAGGCCGCGATGCGCTGGCCAACACCCTTGCGTCGCGTTTCACCGTCGACATCGAGCGCACCACGCATCGAGGCCACGCCGGAGAGCTCGGCGCGCGCGCGGTGGAAGACGGGTACGACGCCGTCGTCGTGCACGGCGGCGACGGCTCAGTGAACGAAGTGGCCAACGGCATCCTCGGGGCACCGTCGGGAACCACCACCGATCGCGACACGCTGCCCGCTCTAGGCGTGGTGCCCGGCGGCAGCGCGAACGTCTTCGCTCGCGCCCTCGACATCAGCCGTGATCCGCTTGCGGCGACTGCACAACTCATGACTCTGCTCGATTCCGGGGCGCGCCGACCGATCAGCCTCGGCCACACACTGGACCGCTGGTTCCTGTTCAACGCTGGTATGGGCGTCGACGCGATTGTCGTCCGCCGCATGGAGGAATTGCGTCGCAAGGGCCGTAAGGCGACGGCCGGACGCTACCTGCGGACCACGATCGCCTCATTCTTCCGGCCGTCGGTGACGCCACCCACGTTCACCGTCGAGGTCCCCGACCACGCTCCGATCGACGGCGTCCGGTTCGGTTTCGTCAGCAACACCGGCCCGTGGACGTACCTGGGCACGACCCCGATCCGCACCAATCCCGGCACCGACTTCGAGCACG
The DNA here is from genome assembly GCF_032711245.1 of Gordonia abscondita. GTDB lineage: Bacteria > Actinomycetota > Actinomycetes > Mycobacteriales > Mycobacteriaceae > Gordonia. The sequence goes on along the minus strand of NZ_CP128986.1, from coordinate 2,392,908 downwards.
GCCTCGGCATCTTCGCTGCGACGTCTGTCTCAGTCCCCCGGAACCTCTTGCTCGGCTCGAAGCTGCTTCGCGCGAAGGATCCGAAGGGCGCGCACCTGTATCGAGACGACGACGTCGAGTGGGTCCGGTTCCGGTGCGACGAGCCGGCCGATGTCCAGATGGACGGCGACTACCTGGGGGAATACACCGGGCTCGACTTCGGCTACCGCCGTCATGTCCTCGATGTCGTAGCGGCTCCGTTAGAGAGTTAACGCCGTAGTTACCCGCCGGTACGCATAAGTTGACTTCGCTGCCAACCCCTTGTGACGTATCCAGCATTCAGCGCGAAGCTATAGCCAAAGGTAACCGCACAGTAGTACAACAGTTAATGACCGCAACAACCGGCCCCGTCTTTCTGCACTCACCACGGTTCAGATTCGGCGGCGACTTCCGTCGTTGCAGCCCACAAAGACGAACGATGTACATTCGTGCGCCCTGCGCACGACAACGATGTTGTATTTGAAGGAGTAAGTGTCATGGACTGGCGCCACAAAGCCATCTGTCGCGATGAAGACCCGGAACTGTTCTTCCCGGTCGGTACCAGCGGCCCGGCGATCGCGCAGGTTGCTGATGCCAAGCTGGTATGCCAGCGCTGCCCGGTGACGGCAGACTGCCTCGCCTGGGCCCTCGAGACCGGCCAGGACGCAGGTGTCTGGGGCGGCATGAGCGAGGACGAGCGCCGCGCCCTCAAGCGCCGCAATGCGCGCACCCGCGCCCGCAGCGTCGTCTGACTCGCAAACTCAGACCTTACGAGCAGGCCCCGACCATTGGTCGGGGCCTGCTCGTTCGTCTGTGCTGAGGAAGAGAAACCCGGCCAGTACGGCGAACTCTTGGTCAGTGCAGGGGGATGTCGAGTTCGACACGGGTACCGCTCGCGCCGCGCACAGGGCCGATGTTGATACTTCCCCGCAGGTCGTTTGAGACGAGGGTCCGCACGATCTGCAGACCGAGACGGTCCGACGCCGCAAGATCGAAGCCTTCAGGAAGGCCCTTGCCGTTGTCAGTGACGCGCACCCGAAGCGCGCGCACGTCTCGGACGGCGTCGACGACGATCAGCGCGCCCTGCTGCACAGGTGAAAAGCCGTGCTCGATCGAGTTCTGCAAGATCTCGGTCAACACCATCACAAGCGGCATAGCGAGATCCGCAGACAGCACGCCGAGTCGACTGTCGCGGCGGATCTTCACCCGCGATCCGCCACCGTGCGGCAAGGTGACATCCACCAGCGACGTCGCGACCCGGTCCACGATCGCGTCGAGGTCGACCTCCTCGTCGACGCTCCCGGACAGCATCTCGTGAACGAGGGCAATCGAGGACACGCGGCGCACCGCCTCCCCCAACGCCTGCGTCGTCTCTAAGTTGCTCGACCGACGCGCCTGCAGGCGCAACAGCGCCGACACCGACTGCAAATTGTTCTTGACACGATGATGGATCTCACGGATCGTCGCGTCCTTACTGATCAAAGCGAGGTCACGACGTTTCACCTCAGTGACATCGCGGATCAACAGCACCGCGCCCCGTGACAGTCCACGCGACCGAAGCGGGACAGCGCGAACCAGCACGTTGGCCCGGCGCGCATCGAGTTCCATGCGCAGGGCTAGGTCGGGCCCGGGCAGCGCCACGCCGACCGCCGACTCGATCATCGCGGCCGCATCGGCCGACTCGAACGGGTCGGTGAGCAAGCGCGCCACCAGATCGGCGACGACCACGCCCGACAGGTCCGTCGTCCAACCCATGCGGTGCACCGCCGACAACGCGTTCGGACTCGCGTACACGACGCGTCCCGCCGAGTCGACACGAATGAATCCATCACCCGCACGCGGCGTCGATAGACCGAGCGTATTCGCCTCGTCGAGCGGGAACGTCCCCTCGACGACCATCTCGCACAGCACCTGCGCGGCGTCCCGGTACGCAGCCTCCAGCGGTGACGCAGGCCGCGTTTCCGAGGTGTCTCCAGCGCGTCCCAGAACGGCGATCACCTGGCCGTCGAACGTCACCGGAACCGCGATCCGGTCGATGAGAAGGTGCCCGAAGCGGGTCGCGATCCCGTCCTGTTCGATACGGCCACTAGTCAACGCCGCCGTGATCAGCGGATTGGCGCCCTGCGGGCTCGCGGGCCGCACCACCCGATGACCGACCTCGTCCTGCTGGAAAACAGTCGACGCCGTGTTCGGCCGACACTGCGCGACGTAGACGAGATTGCCGTCCTCACCACTGACCGCGAGCAGATAGTCGGCGAACGACAGGTCCGCCAACAGTTGCCATTCAGCGACGAGACGCTGCAGGTGCGCCGCGGCAGCGTCGGGCAGGCTGGTGTGCTCGGCTAGGAGATCGGAGAGAGTTGCCACGATCCGTGCGCGTCAGACCCGATAGGTGGCGATGACGTCGCCGGCCTGGATGACGTCGCCCACCTTCACTTTGACGAGGCCGATCGTGCCCGGATCCTCGGCGAGCACCGGGATCTCCATCTTCATCGATTCCAAGAGGACCAGGGTGTCACCGACGGAGACCGACTGGCCTTCGCCGACAGAGACCTCGAGGACGGTTGCGACGATTTCTGCGACGACGTCTTCAGGCATGGACTGATCGTAGCGGAGGCCCCGCGGCGTTCGGGCGCACCGCACGATTAGCACAGTCCCGCCACGACGTGAAACAATGGCCGACGCACGTGCACACTGGAGAAGGAGGTCCGTCATGGGTAAGCGCGGACGTAAGAAGCGTAGCCGCAAGAAGAACGCAGCCAACCACGGCAAGCGTCCCAACGCCTGAGCGTGAATGCGGAAACGGCCCGGTCCCCCATGAGGAGGACCGGGCCGTTCACATTCTCGACCGCTACTATTCGGCGCCGAACGTGCTCTGCCGTATCGTCACCGACCGACGAATCTCCAGACGGAGCCGCTCGCGCAGCCCTTCAGGCGCCGCGTCGCCGCCGCATTTGCGGCTGACGAGCGCCTTGAGCTGGAGCTGCACCCCATAGTGCTCGAGGCAACTCGGGCATCCATCGAGATGGCCCTGCAACCGCTCGCGCGCACCGGCGTCGCATTCATTGTCGAGCAGCAGCCAGATGTCGGCTACAACCGCCGAGCAGTCGAGGATCTCGAACTGCTCGTCGCGCTCAGGTACCCCTGCACTCATCGGACTGCCTCCCCGGTCCGACCGATGCCACGTTCGGCCGCCACGTCGGCGAGCAAGTCGCGCAACTGGCGACGTCCACGGTGCAATCGGGACATCACCGTTCCGATGGGGGTGTCCATGATTTCGGCGATCTCCTTGTAGGGCAGACCTTCGACGTCCGCGTAATACACGGCCATCCGGAAGTCTTCGGGCAGTTGGGCCAGGGCGTCCTTGATCTCCTGGTCGGGCAACGCGTCGAGCGCTTCGATCTCCGCGGACCGCAGTCCCGTCGACGTGTGCTCAGCGGTCGCAGCGAGCTGCCAATCGGTGATCTCCTCGGTCGGATACTGCGCGGGCTGGCGCTGCTTCTTCCGATACGAGTTGATGTAAGTGTTGGTGAGGATGCGATACATCCACGCCTTCAGATTGGTGCCTTCCCGGAACGACGAGAAAGCGGAGAACGCCTTCACATACGTCTCCTGCACGAGGTCCTCGGCGTCGGCCGGATTGCGCGTCATACGCAACGCACCGCCGTAGAGCTGGTCGAGCAACGGGAGCGCATCGCGCTCGAATCGCTCAGTGAGCTCGGCTTCAGTCTCCTCGTGGCCGCTCGATTCGGGCGGAACCTGGGTGTCCGACACGGAGTTCCCTTCGCTTGACGCTGGTTCGGTCGAGTCTAGCGATTCCGATGCCCCGTCTTCGTCCAACGGCCACCCAATCACCAGTCTCGGCTCGAGCGCACCCGCAGTCGCAGTGGTCACGGCGTCGTTCACCTCCCAGTCGTACTCGTGTGTCCGAGTGATTCTCGTGTATCAACCCTGTTCCTGCCGTTCCAACACCGGACCGGTCGAACTTGTTCCGCGCACACCGAACTCATCCGTGCCAGCATGTATCCCATGTGCGGACGTTATGCGGTGACCACCGATCCGGCTCGGCTGGCTGCCGAGATCGACGCGCGAAACGAGGTCAGCGACACCGATTCCGCCGAGAAGTTCTCGACCGGCAACTACAACGTCGCGCCCACAGCCACCGTGATGACCGTCGTGCAGCGATATGACTCCCCTCGCTCCGCTCCACCCGGATATGACTCCCCTCGCTCCGCCGGCGAACCCGTCCGCAGGGTCCGGGCCATGAGATGGGGCCTCGTGCCGTCCTGGACGAAGGAACTCGGCAAAGGGCCACTGCTGTTCAATGCGCGCGCCGAGTCGCTCGCCGAGAAACCCGCGTTTCGCAACTCGTTAAAGAACAAGCGCGCACTCGTCCCGATGGACGGCTGGTACGAGTGGAAGCCGGGACCGCCGGGACCCGGCGGGAAGCCAACGAAAGTCCCCTACTTCATGTCACCCAACGACGGCACCCGCCTGTTCATGGGCGCATTGTGGGCAGCGTGGCGTCCCGCACAGGCCCGCGCGGCGGGCGACGACTCGGCGTGGGTGTCGAGCACGACGATCATCACGACAGACGCCGTCGGCGCTCTGACCGACGTCCACCACCGGATGCCGCTGATCATGCCGGTCGAATATTGGGACGCGTGGCTTGACCCGGACTCGCCCGTCGAGCCCGCGCTACTCGCGCCGCCGTCGGACGAGCTCGTCGACCGGATCACGATCCGCGAGGTGTCGCCACTAGTGAATCGGGTCGCCAACAACGGTCCCGACCTACTCGACCCGCGGTAGCCCGTGTGGCCGCCCTGCACGAGGCAGCCACGGGTACGACGGCAGATCTGTCCGACGTAAGAGGCATGAGAAGATGGCAGATATGAGTGACACCCGGCCCGGCCCCTTGCGCAAGATCGGCTATCTGCTTGGTCGCCCGCTCCCGGCGTCCATGCGGGACTGGGTGCGCGAGGACCTCACCGGGCCCGGCCATGTGCGCCGCTACCTGATCCGGGGCCTCATCCCGGTGATCCCGCTACTCGTCGCATTCGCGTTCATCCCTGGGGAACTCTGGATCCGCGGCGGCATGATGCTGCTGATCATCATCCCCTTCTTGTACTTCCAGATCGCGTTGATCCGCGTCTACCGGCGCCATCTACTGGTCAACAACGGACTCGATGCGTCACTCGTCGACGCCGTGAAGATCAAGCGCGCCGACGAAGTCGCCGAGGAGTATCGCAGCCGCTTCCGCTGATCGCCCTCCGGAGCCACCCGGCCCCGTCACGCGTACACGTAGTCGTCGAGCGGGAACGATTCCATTTCACGAAGCGTCGACAGAGTCGATTGCGGACGCAAGAGCGTCGCCTCACCGTGCTGGTTGAAGTAGTAGCTCCGCGACTGCGAACAGTCGCCCGCATAGAACACCGAATCGCCCAGTCGGCGCGTCGCGTCGTCGAGGAACCGCTCGTTGGCCTCCGCCGTCACTTCGAATCGCGAGCTGCCGCGTCGCCGCAGTTCGCCGAACAGTCTCGCCATATGGCGCATCTGGCCTTCGATCGTGGTGAAATACGACAGACCGCTGTACGAGTACGGGCTGTTGAGGGTCAGGAAGTTCGGGAACGCGGGGACGGTGATCCCCTCGTACGCCTGGAATCTGCCCTCCCGCCACCACTTGCCGAGATCACGACCGCCGCGACCGGTGATGGTGAACGCCGGAAAATTCACGTCCCACAGATTGAATCCGGTCGCCAACACCAGAGTGTCGACCTCGACTTTGGTCTCGTGTGTCCCACTGTCGACGACGATCCCGTCGGGTTCCACCCGCGCAATCGACGACGTCTGCAGGTCGACGTCGGGCCGGTTGAAAGCCCGAAAGTAGCTGTTGCTGAACGTCGGCCGTTTGCAGCCGAAGTCGTACGACGGTGTCAATTGTCTGCGAGTCGCCGCATCCCGAACCTGCAGTCGCAGATGCGCCTTCGCCAGCAGCGCCGCCAACTGGTTTCCCGGCTTGGCCTGCCGGTAGTGCAGGACACCGAACACCATCAGCATCTCGAGCAGCGACGTGTTGACCGCGCGTGCCGCCTTCTGCGTCACGGGAACGGCCGCGAAGAGTTTGCGCACCGGCCGCGGGATCGCGAAGTCGACCTTCGGCACCACCCAGATCGGGGTCCGCTGGAACACTGTGAGTCGGCGGGCAGTCCGCGCGATCTCCGGAATCAGTTGGACGGCGGTGGCTCCGGTGCCGATCACCGCGGCCGTCTTGCCGGTGAAGTCGTAACCGTCTCGCCAGGCAGTGGTGTGGATGATTTCGCCCGCAAACGAGTCGATCCCGGGAAAGTCCGGGGTGTACGGCTGGGACAGGAATCCGGTCGCGGTCACCAGGTACCGCGTGGTCAGCGCGCGGCCGTCGGCGGTGTGGACCGTCCAGGTTTCCGAGTCGTCGTCCCACGACGCGCTCGCCACGACGACACCGAACTCCATGTGGCTGCGCAGACCGTACTTGTCGGCGACATGCTCGGCGTACTTCTTCAACTCGGCGCCTGGCGCGAACAGTCGGGACCATGACGGGTTCGGCTCAAACGAGTACGAGTACGTGACGGAAGCGATATCGACAGCGAGCCCAGGGTAGTGGTTGACGTGCCAGGTGCCGCCGAGGTCGTCTTCGCGTTCGAGAATCGTGAGGCGCTCCACTCCCTGCCGTTTGAGTTCGATCGCGGCGCCCATGCCGCCGAAACCTGCGCCGACGATGATCGCCTCGAAGTCGGTTGCCGTGCGAGTCATGTGTGTCCCCTCACTCACCAGGTAGCTGTTACCTGGGGTCACACGGTAGCCCGGACGGGCTCCCCTGACAAGGCTTCCCGGACTGGGCTGCCGCCCGTCGACGGGCGGTTCAATCCTCGGGGAGGACGACTCCGGGATTCATGACGCAGTGCGGATCCAGCGCCGACTTCACCGCACGCATCGCGGCGATGTCGGCCGCGCCGCGCCCGAGGGGCATCCGGTGCGCTTTGGCCCGACCGATACCGTGTTCAGCGCTAATGCTCCCGCCGACGGCAGCAACGTGGTCGAGCACGTCGTCGACGACGTCGCCCTCGCCACCTGTCGGCACGTCGAGCAGGTTGACATGGATATTGCCATCGCCGAGATGCCCGAACAGGACGGCGCGGACGGCGCGCCGAGCCGCATACGCCTCGACCCAGTCGATCAGTGCGGGCACGTCGCCGAGCGGCACCGACACATCGAGTTTCACCGGAGTCGTCACCGAAGATCGGGCGATCGCCTCAGTGTGGCCTTCGCGCAGCGCCCACAAGTCGCGGGCCGGGCCGTCGGCGACGACGGCGTCGAGCAGTCCGTCGACGCCCGTGAGGAGTTCGGCGGCCGCGGCGGCGTCCGCGGCGAGTTCCATCAGCAGATACGCTCCAGCGTCGGAACCGGGGAACGGGTCGCGACTTCCGCCCGCCACGACGAGGTCGACACCGGGACGGGTCATGATCTCGACGGCTTCGAGTCGGTGTCCCCCGCCTCGCACCTGTGACAGGACTCGTCCGGCAGCCGTCGAGTCCCGGACGGCGATCATCGCGACCACGGTCGCAGAAGGCCGGTCGACCAGCCGCAGCAACACGCGGGTCACGACGGCGAGAGTCCCCTCACTGCCTGCGAGAAGTCCCGGCAGGTGGTAGCCGACGTTGTCCTTGCGCAGCGGACGCCACCGTCGGAGCACGTCGCCGCACGCGAGGACCGCTTCGATACCGAGAATCTGCGCGCGCATGTCGCCGTGCACGATCATTCGGATGCCGCCAGCGTTGGTGCCGACCATCCCGCCGACGGTCGCCGAGTCGCGGGCGGCGAGGTCGACGCCGAATTCGAGTCCCGCGGCCGCGGCCGCCGCCTGGACGGCGGCGAGGGTGGCGCCTGCGCCTGCGCCGACACAGCGACCGTCGACGTCGACGGCTTCCACATCGTCGAGACGACGAGTCGACAGCACGACCCACCGCCGAGGATCGTCGGACGGCGGGACGGATCCGCCGACGAGTCCGGTGTTGCCGCCTTGCGGGGTGAGTGCGACACCGTGGTCGGCGCACAGACGCACCACCCGCGCCGTCTGATCGGTGTCGGCGGGCCGCACCACGGCGGCGCTCCCCGTCGAGCCGCCAGCCCAATCGGTCAGGTACGCCGTCGCGGCGTCAGGGTCGGTGATGACGTGCGCGTCACCGACGATCTCCCGCAGTCGGGAGACCAATCCGCTGTCGGGAAGCGCCATCAGGGCTTGATGAGGTACTTGCCGCGCGGATGGCGACCGGCGAGTGCGGTGAAGGCTTGCGGCGCGTCGTCGAGCGAGAACGTGCCTGCGACGTCGACGCTGATCCGTCCGTCGGCGAGAGCGTCGAGCAGCGGCACCACGGCGGCCCGGCGATGCACGCGGCTGTCTGCGCTCGACCCGTTCAACAGCACGATGCCGTCGCCCGCGCGGCCCCAGGCAGCGATGCTGACGATCCGATCGGGCGGCACCAACTGCAGCGATGCATCGATCGCGGCGTCGGTACCCGCCGTGTCGATGACGGCGGTGACCGCGTCGGGGACCGCGTCCCGTGCGGCTGCCGGAATGTCGCCGTCGTAGGAGATCGGCGCCGCACCCAGGTCGCGGAGGTGATCGTGGTTCGTCGGCGACGCGGTGGCGACGACACGCGCACCACGCTCGGCGGCGAGGACGACGGCGATCGAACCGACCGCGCCGGAGCCGCCATGGACGAGGACCACGTCGTCCGGGCCGACGTCGAGGGTGGCGACCGTGTCGTAGGCGGTGACTCCCGCGAGGAGAAGTCCCGCCGCCGCGTCGCTGGACGCTCCGTCCGGGATGCGGTGAACGGCATCGGCTGCAGCGACGATGCGTTCGGCGAACGCGCCAGCCGCCGGATAGACGGCGACGCGGTCACCGACCGCGAAACCTATTCCCGATTCGGTCTCGACGACGGTTCCGGCCGCTTCGCCGCCGAGGACCAACGGCAGGGCGGACTGTTTCACACCCATGTCGCCGGTGACGCGTTTGACGTCGAACGGGTTCAGCCCCGCTGCGGTGACTGCGACGACCACCTGGCCGTCGCCTGCGGTGGGATCGGCTTCATCGATGACGGCGAGGACCGCGGCTGGTGAACCGTAGTCCGTTGCGACGAGTCTGCGTGTCATACGACCATCGTAGGTCTCGTCAGCTCTTCGCCTTGAAGATCGAGTAGGCGCCGACTACCGCGAGCGCGAACAGGCCGATCCAGAACACCGCTTTGACGATCGGCCCGATCAGCGAGACGACGACGAGAATCGCGATGACGATGGCGACGATCTTCCAGATCGACGTCCCGGACTTGGTACCGGAGTTGTTGTCTGTGAATGTACTCATGCCTCCACCGTGCCACCGCGACCTGGGAAAAGCAGTAGTCGGCAGCCGATACCAGGGGAAGATCAGGGTCCTCCCCTATCTGCCGATCGCCTCGCGGATGGAATATCGGCCCCGTCGCGGTTCGTTGAAACACTCATGGCCGATAACACTGTTCCCACCATCCACCTGAACAACGGCGTGCAGATCCCGCAGCTCGGGTTCGGTACGTTCCAGATCCCGCCAGCGGACACGAAGGCAGCTGTTCTGACCGCGCTGGAGGCTGGCTACCGCCACATCGACACCGCGCAGATGTACGGCAACGAGAAGCAGGTCGGCGAGGCCGTTCGCGAATCAGGTCTGCCCCGCGACGAAGTCTTCGTGACCAGCAAGCTCAACAACAACCGGCACGATCCGGCCGACGCGGTCGACGGAGTTGCCAAGTCCATCGACGCCCTCGACCTGGGCCCGCTCGACCTGTTTCTGATCCATTGGCCCCTCCCCGAGGTTGGCGACTATGTCCAGACGTGGCAGGCGTTGGAAGGTGAGTACCAGGCCGGACAGGCACGCTCGATCGGCGTCTCGAACTTCCAGCAGTCGCACCTGGAACGGCTCTTCGCTGAGACTGAGGTCGTTCCGGTCGTCAACCAGATCGAAGTCCACCCCTACTTTCCGCAACCGTCGTTGCGTGCGTTCAACTCCGCCCACCACATAGTCACCGAGGCGTGGGCGCCGATCGGGCAAGGCGCGGTGCTCGACGACGCGGTGCTCGCGGCAATCGGCGCAGAGGTCGGTCGAACTGTCGCCCAGGTGACGCTGCGCTGGCATGTCCAGCGCGGTGACATCATCTTCCCGAAGTCGTCGACGGCGGCCCGCGCTGCCGAGAACATCGCGCTCTTCGACTTCGCGCTGTCCGACGAGCAGATGGCGCGCATCGATGCCCTCGACGCGAATCGACGTCTCGGCCCGAATCCGGACGAGTTCAACATGGTGCCGGAGTAGTCCGGACTAGTTCCGCCTCAACCACTGGGACCGGTGTAGCCCGCCCAGTCCCAGTGGTTGACCCCGGCCCTCTGGTGGGGGCCGGTCCCGTTGGCTTATGACAGTCGTGGCCGCCATACGATGACCGCATGCGCTTCTCTCGTCGTGCCGAGGCCGTCTCCCCGTTCTTCGCCATGGAGTTCGGCAGGCGTGCCGCCGAACTCGAGGCGACGGGATTTCACGTGGTCAAGCTCAACATCGGCGAGCCGGACTTCGGCGCTCCGCCCGCGTTTCTGGAGGCTGTTCGAGAGGTGAGCGACGGCCGGCCCCTCGCATACACGGGCGCGCTGGGGCTCGCTGACTTGCGGGCGGCGATCGCGCGTTTCTCCGGCGACCAGTTCGGCGCACCGGTCGATGCGAGTCGGGTTGTCGTCACGACGGGTGCCTCCGCCGCCCTCCTGCTGGCATGTGCGGCGCTCATCGATCCGGGCGACGAAGTCCTGGTCAGCGATCCGTCGTATCCATGCAACCGTAGGTTCGCGGAGAGCTTCGGTGCCGATGTCCGACTCCTCGGGACAGATTCGACGTCCCGTTTCCAACTTGACGCGGAGACCGTGGAACAGGCGTGGTCGGAGTCGACTCGCGGTGTTATGGTGGCGTCGCCGTCGAACCCGACCGGCACCTCGCTCGCGTACGGCGACCTCCTCGACCTGTGCGGCGTGGCCCGCGAACGGGGCGGTTGGCGGATCGTCGACGAGATCTACCTCGGTTTGGCCGACGGTGATCGCCGCAGCGTCGCCGCCGACGACCCGGGCGCGATCGTCGTCAACAGCTTCTCCAAGTACTTCGGGATGACCGGTTGGCGTCTCGGGTGGGCGGTTGTGCCCGACGAGATGGTGCCGGTCGCCGAGCGGCTCGCGCAGAATTATTACATCTGTCCGCCGACTCCCGCCCAGTTCGCGGCGTTGACGTGCTTCGAACCGGAGACGATCGCGGTCGCTGAAGACCGTCGGGCGATACTCCGTGATCGTCGCGCGCTGGTGATCGACGGCCTCGCCCGCATCGGGCTCGACGTCCCGGTGCCGCCGGACGGTGCGTTTTACGTCTACGTCGACGTCAGCGGGACGGGCTTGTCCGCCTCCGACTTCTGCGATCGTGCGCTAGCGCAAGCGCATGTCGCTCTCACTCCCGGGAAGGACTTCGGCGTCGTCGGTGCCGAACAGTACGTCCGGCTGTCGTATGCGGCGTCGTCGGAGGAGTTGGCGCTCGGAATCGACCGTCTGGGTGCGTTCGTCTCAGGGCTGTAGAGGCCACCCGTCGACTCTCACAACGCCCAGCTTCAGCGCGGCGGAAGCCGCGTCAGGAAGTCGGCCTGCGCCGCATTCAGTTTGCCGGCAGCCTCGTCCAAGGTGAACCACCCGGCCCGGTCAACTTCCGGGAACGATTGTGTCCGACCGGATTTCGGCGGCCACTCGAGTTCGAAGGTGTTGCTGACGATGGTCGCGGAATTTACGTCGCCTTCGACCGCGAAGGCGTGCACCCGTTTTCCGCTCTTGAGTCGCACGTCACCGAGATCGTGGGTGTCGCCGTCGGGTACGTCATGTCCGGTCTCCTCGACGAATTCACGTCGCGCGGCATCAATCAAGGCTTCGCCGGGGTCGACGAGGCCCTTCGGAATAGACCAGACGCCGGCGTCCTTGCGCGCGAAGAACGGGCCGCCGGGGTGGACGAGCAGGACCTCGACTTCTTCGGAAATCCTACGGTACAGCAGAATTCCCGCACTAAGCTCAGGCATCGTCATCCTTGTCCGCCAGCGCATTCAGCGCCGTCTCATGCGATGTTCTCGCTTCGAACACGGCCAGCGCGGTAGCGCCAGGTGCGGCGCGTAATGCGCGATTCTCGGCGAGCCGCTTCTATCCGGTCGCGAATGTACCCCGCTACGGCGAAGTGCGCGTGTCGCGGGGCCTCACCGGCACCCGCCGTTACCCTGGGCCCATGGAGATCCTGACGAGCCGTACCCTGCTGACCTCGACTGACCCGCAGGCTCTCACCGCCTTCTACCGTGACGTGCTCGGCCTGGCGATCGCCCGCGACTACCCGGGCGGCACCGTGTTCCACGCGGGGACCGGGCTCATCGAGATCCCCGCCCACATGCCACCGGGTGCCGGAGCTGGAGACGCCCTCTGGCTGCAGGTCCGCGACGTCGCCGCGGCCCGCGATGATCTCGCCGCGGCGGACGTCCGGATCGTCGCGGAACCGGAGACCAAACCGTGGGGACTGATCGAGATGACCGTCCACGACCCGGACGGCCGCGCGTTGATCCTCGTGCAGATCCCCGCTGACCATCCACTGCGCCGCGACCTGCGATAGCCCGCATGAAAGACTGAGACGCATGATCACTTGGTCGTCCCCGTCTGTCAGCGCCCCCGTCGACGCCGTCGTCGACCTGCCCGGATCCAAGTCGATCACCAACCGGGCGCTGATCCTCGCGGCGTTGGCCGACGGGCCGTCGCGGGTTACCGGGACGCTGCGCAGCCGCGACACGGACCTGATGATCGACGCGCTCGTCGCGATGGGTGTCGCGATCACACCCGCAGGCGATGATCCGACGACTGTCGACGTGACGCCCGCCCCGCTACACGGCGCCCGCGTCAACTGCGGCCTGGCCGGCACCGTCATGCGTTTCCTGCCAGCCGTCGGCGCACTCGCCGCAGGCGACGTCGAGTTCGACGGCGACGCGCAGGCCCGCAACCGACCGCTTCACACTGTCCTCGATGCTCTGCGCGACCTCGGCGCCTCGATCGACGGTTCGAGTCTCCCCTTCACCGTCCACGGCACGGGGGCGCTCACCGGCGGCGCGGTGACGCTCGACGCGTCGGCGTCGTCGCAGTTCGTGTCCGGTCTGCTGCTCTCGGCTGCCCGTTTCACCGATGGAGTCGCGATCACCCACGACGGTCCGTCCGTCCCGTCGATGCCGCACATCGAGATGACGATCACGATGCTTCGCGACGCGGGCGTCACCGTCACCAGCGGGGCTGATGCGTCCGGCGACGTCGGGTCGTGGACCGTCGCGCCTGGACCGATCCGGGCCGTCGACTGGGCGATCGAACCCGACCTGTCGAACGCCGCAGCGTTCCTCGCGGCCGCCGCCGCGACCGGCGGACGCGTCAGTGTGCCCCGCTGGCCCGCCACTACCACCCAGCCGGGCGCTGAGATCGTGTCGATCCTCGAACAGATGGGCGCTGCGGTGAATAGGTCCGACGACGGACTCCTCACCGTCTCGGGCCCAGCGGGGCTGCGCCCCATCGACATCGACCTGCACGAGGTCGGCGAACTGACTCCGACGGTCGCGGCGCTCGCCGCGCTCGCCGACGGAACGTCAACGCTGCGCGGCATCGCGCACCTGCGCGGCCACGAGACCGACCGGCTCACCGCGCTCTCCGCTGAGATCAATCGGCTGGGCGGAGACGTGACCGAGACCGCCGACGGCCTCGTCGTCGTCGGCGCACCACTGCATCCGGGCGTCTGGCGCACCTACGCCGATCACCGGATGGCGACGGCAGGTTCGCTTCTGGGACTTGTGGTCCCCGGCGTCGAGATCGAGAACGTCGAGACCACGTCAAAGACGCTCCCCGACTTCGTGACGATGTGGGAGACAATGGCGGGGGCCGCGTTGTGAGCCGCCGCGCGCGGACATATGACGAGTCGGATGTACGCATCCGACCTAGCAAAAGCAGCCGTCCGCGCACCAAGACTCGACCCGCGCACGCCGACGCCGAGACGGCGATGGTCGTCTCCGTCGACCGCGGCCGGTGGGGGTGCGTCCTCGACGACGACCCGGACCGCCGCATCGTCACGATGCGCGCGCGAGAACTCGGCCGCACACCTGTGGTCGTCGGCGACCGAGTGGGCATCGTCGGCGACCTGTCCGGGCGGCCCGACACCCTCGCGCGCATCATCCGCGTAGAAGCTCGGCGGACGGTGCTGCGGCGCACCGCCGACGACACCGACCCGTACGAGCGGATCGTCGTCGCGAACGCCGACCAACTGTTGATCGTCACCGCGCTCGCCGATCCGCCACCGCGTACCGGCTTCGTCGAACGCGCGCTCGCCGCCGCCTACGCTGGTGGCCTCGCGCCCGTCCTATGCCTGACGAAATCCGATCTCGCCGACCCGGACGAGTTCGTCTCCCAGTTCGCCGACCTGGACTTACGCGTGGTGGTCGCCGGACGCGACGACCCGGTCGACGAACTGCGCGACATCCTCGAGCACCGACTGACCGCACTCATCGGCCACTCCGGAGTCGGTAAGTCGACACTGGTCAACCGGCTCGTCCCCGACGCCGACCGGGCCACCGGCATCGTCTCCGGCGTCGGCAAAGGTCGCCACACATCGACCCAGTCCGTGGTGTTGCCGCTCCCGGAAGTCGGTGGTCGGCGCGGCTGGGTGGTCGACACCCCGGGAATCCGATCATTCGGTCTCGCGCACGTCACCCCGGACGTGATCATCGACGCCTTCGACGACCTCCGTGACGCCATCGTCGACTGTCCTCGTGGCTGCACCCACCTTGGTCCGCCCGCCGACCCCGAATGCGCCCTCGACTCACTCGACGGCTCGTCCCACCGCCGGGCGATGGCGGTACGGGAACTGCTGCGCTCGGTGACGGCGACTGGCGGCGACGAACCCAATGCGGCGGGTGACACTCCGTAAGGCCGGGTGACACTCCGTAAGGAAGACACCGTGAGAGCCATCCCCCACGGGCACCGCTAGCGGACGGGCACCGCTCCACGCTTGCGACGGGATTTCAGTTCGGTGAGCGCCGTCCGTAACCCCTTGGCGCGCGGGGTAATCGCGTCGAAACGCCGTTCGGACGCGGTCTCGGGGGCGTCGTCCGTGGTGTCGCGAAGGAAGCGGTCGGGCAGCGCGAGCTTATTGATCGTCCGCAGCGTCCGCAGGTACTGCATGGTGAACGAGCCAGTGTTGTACGGCAGGTCGTATTTGTCGCAGAGTTCACGGACGCGAACCGAGATATCGGCGTACCGGTTGCTCGGCAGATCCGGGAACAAATGGTGTTCGATCTGATACGACAAGTTGCCACTCATGAAGGCGAGGACTGGCCCCGATTCGAAGTTGGCACTGCCGAGCATCTGACGCAGGTACCACTGCCCTTGTGTCTCGTTCTCGAGCGTGTCGATCGTGAACTTCTCCGCACCGTCCGGGAAGTGTCCGCAGAAGATGACCACATACGCCCACAGGTTGCGGACGAAGTTCGCCGTCACGTTGGCGGTCAGCGTCTTCTTCGCGTTCGGGCCCGACAGGACGGGGAACAGCACATAGTCCTTGGCCATCTGCCTGCCCGCTTTGTGCACGAACCTGCAGATCTCCGGACGTGCGACCTCCATCGGCTTGCGTCCGGCGAGAACCTCTTTGAGCTCGAGGTCGTGCAGAGCGATCCCCCACTCGAAAGTCGCGGCCAGCATGACGTTGAAGAACGGCTGGAACGCCCGCCGCGGCTCCCACGGCTCGTCGCGCGTCACACGCAGAATCTTGTAGCCGACATCGTGATCCATACCGAGCACGTTCGTGTACTTGTGGTGGATGAAGTTGTGCGAATGCTTCCAATGGGGCGACGCGCACACCATGTCCCACTCCCACGACGTGGAATGCACTTCGGGATCGTTCATCCAATCCCACTGGCCGTGCATCACATTGTGGCCAAGCTCCATGTTCTCGATGATCTTCGCCACTGACAGCGCACCGGTGCCGAGCCACCACAGCGGCTTGCGGTGACTGCCCAGCAGCGCAGCGCGACCGAGGATCTCCAAGCCTCGCTGTGCGCGGATCGTTCGCCGCAGATACCGCGCGTCGCGCTCACCGCGGCTGGACTCCACCTCCCGACGCACAGCGTCGAGCTCTGCACCCAGAGCCTCAACGTCTGCGTCGGTCAGGTGTGCATACTCATTGATATCCGAGATCGCCATCAAGCCCCATTATGCGCTTGCGCGCTCCCTGCGGCGCGTTCGGCTGTCCGCGATCGCCGACTTCAGACCGTGACGACGGCCCGTACGCACATCGATCGCGGGGGTCAGACGAGGCTGGCCGTCGTCGCGGAACCGTCGTTCCGACGCAGTCTCCGGCGCGTCGTCGCTGGTCGCACGCAAGTACTTGTTCGGAAGAGACAGCTTGGCGATGGTCCGCCACGTCTTCGCGTATTGGACCGGGAACGACCCGGTCGTGTACGGCAGGTCGTACTTCTCACACAGTGCCTGCACGCGTATCGAGATCTCGGCCAGCCGATTGCTCGGCAGGTCCGGGAAGATGTGGTGCTCGATCTGGTACGACAAGTTCCCACTCATGAACCCGAGCACCGGGCCGCTCCGGAAGTTGGCGCTGCCGAGCATCTGACGCAGATACCACTGGCCCTGCGTCTCGTTGTCCATGTCGGCCCGAGTGAACTTTTCGGCACCGTCCGGGAAGTGACCGCAGAAGATCACCGCGTTGGTCCACACGTTGCGGATGATATTCGCGAGCAGATTCGCCGACGCCGTCTTGCGGGCCGCCCGCGGCGACCGGTTGACCAGCCCGGCGATCGTCGGGAACAGCACGAAGTCCTTGGCTACCTGGCGACCGATCTTGCGTCCGACATCGTTCAGATCACGCTTGAAGTCGGCCTTGGCTTCCGGCGTCTTCCGCTTTTTGCCGAGTTCGAGGTGCTGTGCGGCGACTCCGTACTCGAAGAACAGCGCGAGCACCGTGTTGTAGGCGAGGTTACCGAGATAGAACGGACGCCAGCGCTGATCGCGCGTCACCCGCAGCACGCCGTAGCCCACATCGTCGTCCATGCCGAGAACGTTCGTGTATTTGTGGTGGATGTAGTTGTGGGTGTGCTTCCAGTGCGCGCTCGGACCGGTGATGTCCCACTCCCACGACGTCGAGTGCACTTCGGGATCGTTCATCCAATCCCACTGGCCGTGCATCACATTGTGGCCGAGCTCCATGTTTTCGACGATCTTCGCGACACCGAGCGTCGCCGCACCAGCCCACCAAACCGACCGTCGACTCGCACCCATCGTCAGGACACGGCCGGTGAACTCCAGGCCGCGCTGAAAACGAATCGTATTGCGCAGGTAGCGAGCGTCCCGCTCGCCGCGGTCGGCTTCGATGTCGGCGCGGATGGCATCCAATTCTACCGCCAGCGCTTCGACATCGGCATCGGTCAGGTGCGCGTATTCGGGCACATCGGCGATCGCCATTGTCTCTCCTTCTCGCACGGGAACTAACTTACGCAATCGTAGGTTACGGAACCGTAAGTTGTCTAGCCCCCGGCCACTCGGGACCGTTGTGCCTGGCGAGAAGCCGAGATCACACGTCCAGCGTGCAGTCTCCCGCCGCGGCCGTCACGCACGTTTGCACGCGTTCGCCTTCGACGTGTTCGACGCCGGTGCGCAGATCGCGGACACAGCCCTTGTCGAGCATCACGACACAGCTCTGGCAGATGCCCATCCGGCAGCCGAACGGCATGAGGACACCCGCCCCCTCGCCTGCCTCCAAAAGCGTCTGCGCGCCGTCCGCTTCGACCTGCTTCCCACCGCGCCCGAAAGTCACCATGCCGCCCTGGGCGCCTGCCGCACCGCGTTCGAGGGCGAACCGCTCGACGTGCAGGCGGTCGTCGTGCCCAGCATCGCGGAACAGCGCGGTCAGCATGTCGACGAATCCACTCGGACCGCACGCCCACGTCTGCCGTTCACCCCAGTCGGGCACGAGTTCGCCGAGGGCCGTCGCATCGAGGCGGCCGTCGACGCTCGTCAGCCGAAGCTTGAGATCGACAAGGCCCGCGGCGGCGATCGATCTCAGCTCATCCAAGAAGAGCACACTCCCCTCGTCGGGCGAGGAGTGTACGAGCACCGCGTCTACGGACTGCCCCCGCCGCGCCAAGGTCCGCAGCATCGAGATGATCGGCGTGACACCGCTCCCCGCGGTCGCGAACATCAACTTCGCCGGCGGCGGGTCGGGCAGGACGAACTCGCCAGCGGGCGCCGCCAGACGCACCACGGTGCCGGGCGTCAGCCCGTTCACCAGATGCGACGAGAGAAATCCCTCGGGCATGGCTTTGACAGTGATCGCGACGGTGCGGTCGACCACCGAGCTGTCCGGCTCGGACGTCAGCGAGTACGAGCGCCACGTCCACCGCCCGCCGACCAAAACTCCGATCCCGATGTACTGGCCCGGGTGATAGTCGAAAGTGAAGCCCCAGCCCGGCTGAATGACGATCGTCGCGCTGTCGGAGGTCACCGGGGTCACCGCGACGACCTTGCCGCGCAACTCGCGCGCCGACCACAGCGGGTTCACCAGGTGCAGGTAGTCGTCGGGCAAGAGTGGTGTCGTCACGCGCGCCGCGGCTGCCCGCACCCAGTTCCCCGCCCTGCCGCCGGAGACCCCCGCGACCGGTGCCTCGAATCGTTCCCGCCAGCCCATGCTCGACTCCTCCGCCCGTTCCGGTCCGATCGTCGAACCGCCAACTCTGTCGTTAACCTACGCTACCGTAGGTTAGCGGTTCGGCGGAACAGGGAGCGAGCCGTACAGGTCATGCCAGAAGCGTGCCCGGCTCCGCCCGGTACGGCGTGAAGAATTCATTGGCGGGGACACCCGCCAACGAAAGTACCAGTCCTGGCACCGACTGCCCGTCGATCTCCTCGCGGATGATGTCGGCGTGACCGGCGTGCCGCGCGAACTCCTCGATCTGGTGGCCGAGGTAGAAGCGGTTCTTGATCGGGCGGGCGTCGTAGATCCCGGCCCACGGTGCGGGCGACTCGACGGACTCGCCGTCCGGATCGCAGTCGCGCGCGGCCGCCATGAACCCGGCCCGGTCGGCGTCGAATCGGTCGATGAGCTCAGCTGCCGTCTCGTCGTCGGTCAGCGCGAAGCTACCCAGGTAGGCGGCAAACCCCGCCTCGTCCACCGGGCGGCGGATGGTGTCTCCGCGCAGTCGCACGGTCGCTGTCGGCAACGCGTACGCAATGTGCTTGAGGATGCCGCCGACCGACAGGACACTGCGACATGGTGTGAGACGAGCCTGCTCCTCGGTCAACCCGTACAGCGAGGCGCGCAGGTGGTCGAGCTGCTGGTCGATGTAACCGGCGTATCCGGTGATCTCATTGTCGCGAGCCGGTGCGTACATGGTGTCCTCCATCAGAATTGGTCAGCTTGTACGACAATCCTGACTGTCTTATAGGACGGAAACTGTCCGTAATACACATTCTCTTTGCGGACAATTTCTGACCACAATAGGAGCGCTACAGCAATTCGAGGAGGAACGGCAGTTCTTGCGTCGCATACCAACCGAGGTCGTGATCTTCGACGTCACCGATGGCCAGTTCGGCGTCCTGGTCGCCGAGGTCCGCGGCGTCGACGGCCTGCACCGCGGCGCGCACCGCGGCTTCGGCGGCGCCGCCGTCCACGTGGACGGCCACGATGTCGACCGCCGACACGCCGCCCGCCAGTCGAACTACTGCGTCGTCAAGGTCCGGACGCACTGTCGCATCGGCGTCGGCCACTACGACCACCCGGCGGGCGGGCAGATCCGACTCGTCCGCCGACAATAGGCGCAGCGAGGCGCGGGCGGCCTCGCGCAGCGCCACTTCCCCAAGCTCCTCGTCGTCGCCGGACGTGTACGCCTCCCGTAGGGCGGGTGTCACGGCGAATCCGGTACCGCCCAGGGGTACGAACTCGGAGCCGTCGGCGGCGGTCAACTCCTGGATCATCGCCAACGTCGCAGGCAGGTATACGCGCATCGAATGGGTTCCCTCTCTCATGACTTCCTTTTCATGACTCCACCGGCGGCAGGCCGACCGGCCCGGCGTGCAGCAGTTCGTCGAACGACTCGACGAGGTAACCGGACATCGCTGGCAGGTCGGAGACGACGGCCCGGTCGGCAAGAAACGCGAATTGTACGGAGTCGCCGTATTCGTTCACACTGATCGCCAGCGCGCGCTGCGTCGCGAGTGTCGGCACCGTGTAGATCTCCTCGACGCGGAGCCCGTTCAGGAAGCGGTTCGACACTCCGTCGCTCCAGAAGATCGGCACGTTGTACGACCGTTGGAAGATACTGCTGAACGCGCGGCTGGAGAATTCGCCGAACGGCACCATCCCCAACTCCGGGAGAAGCGGCTTCATCTCCGACGTCATCCGGCTCGTCGATCCCGCGTACCGGTCGGCGAGACCAGCAACCTGCATCAACCGTACGACCGGCGAGTCCTCGCCGACTGGCAGATCGGTGACGAACTCAGGTCCGCTCGCGGGCATCCACGAGCCCGGGCCGTCGGAGGCAGCGTCGAAGTCCCTGGCCCGCAACGGCACGATCACGCGGACCGTCTCACCGTGGCCGACCGAATCGGTCACCGACAGCGACCAGCGACGCAGGACGCCGGCCACCACCGCGAGCAGAACGTCATTGAACGTGCACTCGAAACGGGTGGCGATCCGCACGCAGTCGCGACGAGGCACCGCGGCAGTGGTGAACAGCCGCGCCGACGTCGTGACGGTGTTGAGCGGACTGTCGGGTGCGGCGTCAACGATCTGTTGAACGGTCGACGTCACCAGCCGAGCCGACTTGTCCGCGACCGACCAGATGTCCGCGACCGGACCGTTGCCTCGCAGCAATGAGTCCACGAGTTCCCTGGGGCGAGTCATCGCCTCGGCGAGCGCGCCGACCGTCATGGACACCTGGCCCGGCGGATCGGTCGGCAGCCACAGGTCCTCATCCAGACTCCGGCCCGCCGCGCTGTCGTCAGTGACGACCTCGCTCAGTTCGCGATGGCCGGGCACCGCGATCAGGCAGCGATGCGACTTGGTGAGAACCGCGACGCGCCCGCCTTCGAGCCCTTCGATCAGGTACATCTCCCACAGCGGACGCGACCGATCGAGGGGACGCGACATCAACCGCGCGATCAGCTCCTCCAACTGCACGGACGCCCCTGGCTGAGGCAACGCTGACAACCGCACGTGATACGTGACGTCGAATTCGGGGTCGTCCACCCACAGCGGCCGACCGAGGCCGAGCGCGACTTCCTTGACGACCTGCCGATACCGCGGCACGAGTTGTAGTCGGCGTTCCACCAGCGACACCAGCGACGAGTAGTCGAGTCGGCCGCCGCCCGCGGAGTCAGCGATGTGGGACGGGTCGACGATCATCAGCGCCCCGGTGAGCGCACTCGTCCCTGCCCCGTCGAGGAAGTAGTACATCGCGTCTTCCGCCGACAATCGATTCACCATGATGCGTCGAGTCTAGTGTCCAATCCCCGGTCCGTGGCGCGAGAGACCACCACGCGAACGCGCGCCGCACGCGTCAGATGACGCCGAACTCCGTCATCGTCCACCGTTCGACGACGCCCCGGCCGGGAGAACGCACGCACCTCAACTCGACGCGGCCCGCGACGGCTCGCGTCCGCAAGCCGCGTTCCACCGTGCCGAAATAGTTCGCCGCGCGCGGCGACACCATCTGCAAGTGGATGCGTCGGAGACGGACGGTCGGGCCGCGAACCGGGGCCCGAGCGACCGCGTCTTCTCGTTTCCGCAGCGCGAGTGCGATCTGGTCGAACACCTCCTCGGTGATGACCGGCGATAGGTGCTCGCAGGGTCGTCTCCCGTCGAGCACTTCGAGGATCCGCTGCAGGATGGCGATGGCGCAGGTACGCGCCACACGCGCCGCCTCGACCGGTGGCGCCTGCCTGGTATGCGCCGTCCTCGTCGGTGCTTCCCCCGTGCGCGCATCATCCGTGCGCGCCTGCGTGACTGCTCGGGCCTCGACCCGCGTGATAGTGCTCATACCCTTTGGACGCACGCGGACCCGAGCTGGTTCCATGACACGCCGAGTTCAGGATCAGCGTGCGGAACCGTGTGCCTTGTTGCCATGCCGCAAGGACCCGGCGCCGTGCACGATCGCGAGGACGACCCCGCCCCACACCACGCCGAACACCGCGGACGCGAGTGTGTTCGCGATCCATCCGATCACTCCGCCGATCGACGGGATCAGCTCGTGGAACCAGTGCTCGATGTGGTGCACCACGTCGTACGGGAACGCCCAGCCGAGTTCGTCCGCGCCCTGCAAGACGATGTGTCCACCGACCCAGCACATGGCGACCACACCGACTGCGCTGAGCGTCGACAGCACCACCGGCATAGCAGTGACCAAGCCGCGGCCGAACGCGGCGACGACCTTCGAATCGCGTGTCGCCAGCGCGAGTCCGATGTCGTCCATCTTCACGATCAGCGCGACGACGCCGTACACGAGGAAGGTGATCAGGAGGCCGACAACCACCAGGATCACCGCGCGCGCGATGAACGGCTCGTCGGCGACCTCGTTGAGCGCGATCACCATGATCTCGGCGGACAGGATGAAGTCGGTGCGGACGGCGCCGGACACCACAGCCTTCTCCTGTTCGGGCCCGACCTTGTCCACGGTCTCGTCGGCCTTTCCGTGACCGGAGACGAGTTCCCAGACCTTCTCGGCGCCCTCGAAGCAGAGGTAGGTGCCGCCAAGCATCAGGATCGGCGTCAGTAGCCACGGCAACCATTGGCTGAGGACCAACGCGACCGGCAGGATGATCAGCAGCTTGTTGCGCAGCGACCCTTTCGCGATCTTGCCGATGATCGGCAGTTCGCGTTGCGGACGTACACCGTGGACATATCTGGGCGTGACCGCGGTGTCGTCGACGACGACGCCGACGGCTTTCGCGCTGGCGCGCCCGGTGGCCGCCGCGACGTCGTCCAACGACGCGGCAGCCATCTTGGCCAGTACGGCGATATCGTCCAGAAGGGCGGCGAGTCCTGCGCTCATATCGACAAACAATAGCGCCCGGCAGCATCGGCTACCGGGCGCTGTCGTCGCAGGCTACTTCTTGCGGCGGTTGCGCCGCTCGGCCTCGCGCCGTTCACGTCGACTCCCCGTCGCGGCAGGAGGCTGGTTCGCCGGAGCCGGAGCGGGTGCCACACCGGCGAGTTCCTGGGCCTGCGAGTGGAATTCGGCCGCCCCATCCTCACCGGGCCCGCTGAACGTGTGGGTCGCGTCGTCGTCGGCTTCGGCGGCGTCCCCACCAAAGCCCGACAGCATGTCGCTGACACTCGTGCCGAGCGCAGGAGACGGAGCCTCCACCTGGACCTGGGCGTTGAAGAGGATCGAGACGGTCTCCTCCTTCATCGCGTCCAGCATCGCGCTGAACATGTCGTAGCCTTCGCGTTGATACTCGACCACCGGGTCACGCTGGGCCATCGACCGCAGATGGATGCCTTCGCGGAGATAGTCCATCTCATACAGGTGGTCGCGCCATTTACGGTCGAGGACCTGCAGGAGCACCGAGCGCTCCAGATTCGACATGCCTTCGTCGCCAGCGACGTCGACGATCTCGCCAACCCTCTTGTCGTAGGCGGCGAGCGCGTCGTCGACGATCTTCTCGCGCAGTTCGCCCCGCGAGATGTCGTCGCGTTCGCCGAACTCGTTGTCGCCGACGACATCCTTCGGGTCGAGCGAGATCGGGTACAACTCCTTCAACGCCGTCCACAGCGAGCCGAGATCCCAGTCTTCGGCGTACCCGACCGCGGTCGCACCGTCGACGTACGCACCGACGACGTCGGACACCATGTCGCGGATCTGATCACGGTGGGTCTCCCCCTCGAGGATCTCGCGGCGTTCGCCGTAAATCACCTTGCGCTGGGAGTTCATCACCTCGTCGTATTTGAGGACGTTCTTGCGGATCTCGAAGTTCTGTTCCTCGACCTGCGTCTGTGCGCTGCGGATGGCTCGAGTAACCATCTTCGCCTCGATCGGCACATCCTCGGGCAGGTTGACGCGGGTCATAATCGACTCGAGGGCCGCACCATTGAATCGGCGCATCAGTTCGTCGCCGAGGGACAGGTAGAAACGAGACTCGCCAGGATCGCCCTGGCGTCCGGACCGGCCACGCAACTGGTTGTCGATGCGGCGCGACTCGTGACGTTCGGTGCCGAGCACGTAGAGGCCGCCCGCATCGCGGACGTCGTCGGCTTCGGCCGTCGCTGCGTCGCGCGCGACGGTGATCGCCTCATCCCACGCGGCCTCGTACTCGTCGGGAGTGTTGACCGGGTCGAGGCCTGCCTTACGCAAACGGGTGTCGGCGATGATGTCCGGGTTGCCGCCCAGGACGACGTCAGTGCCTCGACCGGCCATGTTCGTGGCAACGGTTACCGCAGCGAGACGTCCGGCCTCGGCGACGATCTGAGCTTCTTGCTCGTGGAACTTCGCATTGAGAACCGAATGCTCGACATCGGCCTCGGCTAGCTTGCGCGACAGGTACTCGGACCGCTCGACGCTGGTGGTGCCGATCAGGACGGGCTGTCCTTTGGCGTGCCGTTCGACGACGTCGTCGACGACGGCAGCGAATTTGGCCTCTTCGGACTTGTAGATGAGGTCGGCGCGGTCAGCGCGCACCATCGGCCGGTTGGTCGGGATCGGCACGACACCCAGCTTGTAGATCTGCTGGAATTCGGCGGCCTCAGTCTCGGCGGTACCGGTCATTCCCGACAGGGTGTCGTAGAGACGGAAGTAGTTCTGGAGGGTGATCGTGGCGAGGGTCTGGTTCTCCGCCTTGATCTCGACGCCTTCTTTGGCTTCGATCGCCTGGTGCAGACCCTCGTTGAAGCGTCGACCGTCGAGCACACGACCGGTGAACTCGTCGACGATGAGGACTTCGCCCTTGCGGACGATGTAGTCCTTGTCTCGATGGAACAGCTCTTTGACCTTGATCGAGTTGTTCAAGTAGCTGACGAGCTGCGAATTCTCCGGCTCGTACAGGTTTTCGATGCCGAGACGGTCCTCGACGAATGCGACACCGGACTCGTGGACGCCGACAGTCTTCTTCTTGATGTCCACCTCGTAGTGGACGTCCTTCTCCAGGAGCGGCGCGATACGCGAGAACTCGCCGTACCACTTGCTCGACGAGTCCGTCGGGCCGGAGATGATGAGCGGCGTACGCGCCTCGTCGACGAGGATCGAGTCGACCTCGTCGACGACGGCGAAGTTGTGGCCGCGTTGGACGAGCTCGTCGAGCGAGTGCGTCATGTTGTCGCGAAGATAGTCAAAGCCGAACTCGTTGTTCGTGCCGTAAGTGATGTCGGCGGCGTAGGCGGCGCGACGCTGGTCCGGCGACATGCCCGTGAGAATCACGTCGGTCTCGAGACCGAGGAAACGGTGGACGCGCCCCATCCACTCGGAGTCACGCTTGGCGAGGTAGTCGTTGACGGTGACCACGTGCACGCCCTTGCCCGACAACGCGTTCAGGTATGCGGGCAGCACACAGGTCAGGGTCTTGCCCTCACCGGTCTTCATCTCGGCGATGTTGCCGAAGTGCAGCGCGGCCCCACCCATGATCTGCACGTGGAAGTGCTTCTGGTCCAGCACACGCCAGGCGCCTTCACGAGCGACGGCGAACGCCTCGAGGAGGATGTCGTCGAGCGTCTCCCCGTCGGCCAGACGCTTCTTGAACTCGTCGGTCTTGCCGCGCAGCTCGGCGTCGCTGAGCGCCTCCATCTCGTCAGAGAGCGCCTCGACGCTCGTCGCGTACGAATCCAGTCGCTTGACCAGACGTCCTTCGCCGAGTCGGAGCAGCTTGTTGAGCAACGGTAATCCTCTTGGTAGGCGGTCGAGTTCGCCGCCGGTCGACCGCCGAAGCGGCAGCAGACCGGACAGACCTACTACTCATGGTACGGGGCGCGCTCGCACAGGTACGTCGCGCACGCTGCTAAAGCGTGTCTCGTCGGTCATGAAGACGACGAACCGGCCGCCCCCGAACTGCGCGGGGACGGCCGGGAACGACACTGATCAGGCCAGTCTGATCAGGCCGTAGTCGAACGCGTGGCGTCGGTAGACGACCGACGCCTTGTCGGTTTCCGAATCGTGGAACAGGAAGAAGTCGTGGCCGACCAGTTCCATCTCGTAGAGCGCGTCGTCGACGGACATCGGCGACGCCGTGTGGTCCTTGACGCGGACTACTTGGCCCGGACGGTACTCGTCGAAGCCGTCGTCCCACGGATCAGTCACGTCGTCGAGGTCGCCGACTTCGGCGATCGGCGGCATCGCCTCAGCCGACGCCTCAGCGAGCGATGTCGCCCGGTGTTGGCCGTCCTTGCGGATCTGCTTACGACGCTTGGAGCGGCGCAACCGTTTCTGCAGTTTGTCGAAGGCGAGTTCAGTTGCGGCATAGAAGTTCTCGCCGGTCCCCTGCGCGCGGATCACGGGACCGCGACCGACAGCCGTCACCTCGACCACTTCGCTGTCCTTCGCTCGGCGAGGGTTGGGTTC
The DNA here is from genome assembly GCF_032711245.1 of Gordonia abscondita. GTDB lineage: Bacteria > Actinomycetota > Actinomycetes > Mycobacteriales > Mycobacteriaceae > Gordonia. Next base: position 2,366,203 of record NZ_CP128986.1, on the reverse strand, counting down.
GTGATAGAGGACGACGTCGAACCGGAAGATCGAGTCGTCGAAGTGCTCGAGGCGGGAGAGCTTGTCACCGAGATATGCGCGGAAGTGATCGGGTATCTCCACATTGCGCCCGTTCCAGGACACATCGGCCTTCGGAACGGACAGCTCTCCCGCATTCGACGAGTTCACCGGCGGCGTGAACGCGGCGGCGTATTCATCTCGTGACTGCGGCTCGGGACCCTTCGGTTCGCGCTGACCCTTGCGGTGAACGACCGTCATATCGAGTTCCTCCTCTGAATGCTCCCGCTCGGGGCGAGCCCGGGCGGGAAACCGATTCGCTTGGCGCACTGCACGGTTCTGGTCTCGTCAGAAGCCGCGTGCGCAGCAGTGCAACGGCACATCTGACAGCGATGTCTCCGGCACCGCGGGCGCTCGTCAGGCTCGGAGAAAAAGGTGCTTCACCTCCCGGCACTCGACGTTCATCACTGCCACTTCCGAAGGTATCCGCAAACTCGAGTTCCGGCCACAGTTTCGTGATTCATCGCTACCTGTGTCGTTCGTTCACACGCCGTCAGGCCCCCGCGAGCACCACAACGACGTCAACGACGATCCCGGCGGCGGCCAGTCGCCGGATCGACGCTGCGGCGGTCGCGCCTGTGGTGAGGACGTCGTCGACCAGGACGACGACGGTGTCGTCGTCGAGCGCCGCGACGGGCGGCGTACCGGTCAGGTCGATCGAACCCGCCAGGTTTGCGGCCCGTGCACCCGCGCCCAGTCCCGCGGAGTCGCGGGCGAACGGTGCGGTCGCCAGGAGCGGCAGCACGCGGGCTCGAGGGCCGAGAAGACCGGTCGCCGACACGGCGACAGCGGCCACCGGGTCGCCTCCACGCCGACGCGCGGCGGACGCCTTGGTCGGTGCGGGGATCACTGCCAGGCGTCGACCGGCAGGTAGGTCACCCCATCGCACCAACGTCAGGAGCGCGGCGGCGAGCCCGTCGCCGAGGATCGGCGCGAGGTCGCGTCGTCCGTGCTCCTTGAGGGCGAGCACTGCAGCGCGCAGCGGGCCGTCGTAGCGTCCGACCGCCCACACCGGCGTGTCGACTTCGACGCGCGGCGCCAACGCCCTGGGCGCATCGCGCAGTTGCGCGTCACACGCCGGACACCACGGTGTGCTCGGCCGACCGCAGCCACCGCACACGAGGGGCACGGCGAGGTCGCCGACGGCTGCGGCGACGGCGCGCAGTGCTCGTATCGGCCCTGCGGATTCCATCCCCCGATCATCGTCGACGACGGCTTCCGTGTCAGCCGCGGCATCCACAGGACGAGCGCCGGATCAGCCCGCGGGGACGATCGGCACGGTGCCCGAATTCATGTCCGAGCTCACTCCCGTCCAGTACTGGTCCGGGCGTCCGGCACCGATACCCAGTTGCTGCACGCCTTGGGTGTCGCCGGCGTACACGGTCTCCTCGCTCGCCGCGACCGACGACAGCGGCGGCTTCAGGTTGCCCGCGACGAGCCCTACCGACGGTCCGCCCGCGAGCGAGATCCGCATGACCGGTGACTCGGCACCGGTGCGGACCGCGTACAGGACCGACGGACCCGACCAGGCGATGTCTGCGACCTCGGTGTCGATATCGACGGCCGCGGGCCGCACGCCAGTCAGCGACGGGATGCCGCGCTCGTTGATCGAGACGACCGCCAACACCGGACGTCCGTCCACCACGAGCGCGACACGCACACCGTCCGGGGAGACGCTCATCGCGGTGATCGTCCCGCCGGCCTTCGCTCGCACCTCGGTGACGTCCAGGTCGACGGTGCCGACGGCGCCCTGAGCATCCAACGACCATTGGATGGGCCTGCCGTCGACGATCGCGTATCCCTCGCTCGGCTCGGCGCCATATGACGGTGACGTCACCTCCCGGCCTGCGGCGATCTCGACTGGCGGGGCGCCGTACGGCCCCTCCATGAGGACCTCGCGCGGCCCCCGTGAGAGAACGGCCGCCGCCCGCGACAGGTCGGCGGTCACGGCCGCGGCCCGCAGGTCCCTGGTGGTGCCGAGCGGACCGGGGATCGGAATCGCGTGCCCGGCGGTCGATCGGACGAGCGCACCGTCGTGCACCAGGTGCAGGGGCGGTTGCGCACTGTCCGGATCGGGGTCGAACGATTGGACGTCCGCGGTCCGCCAACCGCCGTCGTGCCCGGGGACGAGCGGGGCGCCGTCCGCGTTCAACACGTAGGTGCCGGTGATCCCCGCCCCGTTCAACGTCCAGATCAGTTGTGCCGCGAGCACTGTGCGGTTGCGCGTGTCATCCTCGGTCACGTTCTGCAGGTCGACGGTGACCGTGTCTCCGTCGGTGACGACGGCCCCCGACAGCGTCGCCCCCTTGTCCGCGCCGGTGCCGACCGCTCCGTCGAGGTCGGATGCCGGACCGCGAAGAAGAATTCCGACAACGTCGGTCGCGGCTGGGTTCTGACCGAACATCCACCGCGGATCGGTGACCAGTCGGCTCATCGTACGGTCGGGGAAATACAGGCCCACCTGGCGGTACGCGGTGAGGAACTGCGCGCGATCGGTGACGGCTCCGCGCGGCAGATCACCTGCGATCCGCCAGGATCCGCGCACCCGAGTCAACGACAGCGGCACGACCATCGGCCCCGACGCGGGCAGCAACTGGCCGACCGGCGTGAGCGTGCCGACCTTGTCGGCGGTGATCCGCAAACGAACAGCGTCCTCGGTACGTTCATCCACGACCACGCCGACATTGTCGACGACGGTCGTGTCGCCCTGGTCATCCCACCGGCCCGACGCCGCCGACGTCAGGAACTTGCGTGCGGCCCGGTGCCCGGAACTCGGGTCGGCCATCGCTTTGACGACGTTGCGCGCCAACGTCTCCGGATCGTCGCTACGACGCGGGACGGGCACGGCGTTGAGCGGATCCTTCCGGTCGAACACTTCGATCGGCTGGGGGGACGACGAGTCGGGCACCGCGACGCAGCCGGTTAACAGCACAGTGGCGACCACGAGAAGGGATGCGACGACGGTGCGCGCGGTGCGCTTCACTTGTTCACCTCCGAAGTCGGCTTGAGGGGCAGCGGGCTGCCGAGCAGTTTGTGTCCGCGTAACAGCGGGAGCGTCAGGCGGAAACACGATCCGGCGCCGGGTTCGCCCCAAGCCTCCAATCGTCCGGCGTGCAGGCGCGCGTCCTCGATGCTGATCGCCAGGCCGAGGCCGGTGCCGCCGGAACGCCGCACCCGCGACGGGTCCGACCGCCAGAACCGATTGAACACCAATTTCTCCTCGCCCGGCCGTAGTCCGATCCCTTGATCGCGCACGGTGATCGCGACGGCGTCGCCGTCGGATCGCATAGTGAGCGTCACGGGCCGGTGTTCACCGTGGTCGATCGCGTTGGCGAGCAGATTCCGCAGGATGCGCTCCACGCGACGCGGATCGATCTCGGCGAGCACAGGCTCGGCCGGTAGGTTGACGATCAGCTCGGTATCCGATTCGGCGGCGAGGTGGGTAACCGTCGACACCGCGCCGTCGATCGGAATCGCGACGTCCATCCGCTCCGCGGCGAGATCGGCCATGCCTGCATCGTGACGGGATATCTCGAGAAGTTCCGTGAGCAGCGTCTCGAACCGGTCGAGTTCCTTCGAGAGAAGTTCCACCGACCTGCGTTGCATCGGATCGAGTTCGTCACGACTCTCGTACAAGATGTCGGCAGCCATCTTGACGGTCGTCAGTGGGGTACGGAGTTCGTGGCTGACGTCGCTGGTGAACTGGCGTTGCAGGCCGCCGAACTCCTCCAGATGCGTGATCTGGTTGGACAGGCTCTCCGCCATGTCGTTGAAACTGACGGCCAGCCGCGCGAACTCGTCGTCGCCGTTGACCGGCATCCGCTCCGTGAGTCGGCCGTCGGCGAACCGAACCGCGATCCGGGACGCCGACCGCAGCGGCGCGATGACCTGCCGCGACACGAGCCATGCGATCGCGGCAAGCAGGCCGAGTAGAACGATGCCCGCCACCAACAGGGTGCCGCGTACCAAGGCGACGGTGTTCGCTTCTCCGCTCAACGGGAAGACGAGGTACAACTCTAGGTCTTGTAGCGGTGACTCCACCGGACTGCCGACGACGAGCGCCGGCACAGTGTCACCGTTGCGCTCGACGGACGTGTACTGGTACGCGACCTGTCCGCCGCCGACCATCGAACGCAGCGACCGCGGGATCTCTTCGATCGGCCCTACCGACAACCCCGCGCTGACCGAGCCGCGGTCGCCGATGGTCAGCACACTGTCGAAAGTTCCGACGCCCGGCGACTGCGCGGTCTCCGCGTCTGCGTCCGACAGCAACCCCCGCGCACGCGCCATCAGGTTCTGCGCCGACGAACTGCTGTCGGACGAGCTCAGGATGCGCTCGACGGCTCCGCGCGCCCGGTCGACTTCCTCAGTGGCCGCCGCCTGCTTCGCATCGAGCAGGCTGCCGGTGATCTGGCTGATGAGCAGGAATCCGAGAACCAACAGGACCACGATCGAGAGCACCATGGTCGACACGACGACGCGGAGCTGGAGCGAACGCGACCACATCGCGCCGAACGCGCGGCCGATCGAGCGGGCCGCGCGTTGAAGTCGTGCGATGGACCGGTTGAACCGACGCCGACCACTCACGGCGGACCGGCCTTGTAGCCCACCCCTCTCACCGTGAGCACGATCTCCGGGTTCTCCGGGTCGGTCTCCACCTTGGCTCGCAGACGCTGGACATGGACGTTCACCAGTCGAGTGTCCGCCGGATGGCGGTAGCCCCACACCTGCTCGAGCAGAACGTCCCTCGTGAACACTTGACGCGGCTTGCGGGCGAGCGCGACGAGCAGGTCGAACTCCAACGGCGTCAACGAGATCGGCACATCGTCCCGTGTCACCTTGTGCGCCGGGACGTCGATCTGCACAGGACCGATCGCGAGTAGCTCGGCGGGTTCGTCATCGGTGCGACGCAGCCGGGCTCGGACGCGTGCGACGAGTTCCTTCGGCTTGAACGGTTTCACCATGTAGTCGTCGGCACCGGACTCGAGCCCGAGCACGACGTCGACGGTGTCCGACTTCGCGGTCAACATGACGATGGGGACACCGGAGTCCGACCGCAGCACACGACACACGTCGATCCCGTTCATCCCCGGCAGCATCAGGTCCAACAGGACCAGGTCGGGACGTACTTCCCGGACCGCGGTCAGGACCTGCGTTCCGTCGCCGACGACGAACGGCTCGAATCCTTCGTTGCGAAGCACGATGGTCAGCATCTCGGCGAGAGCGGCGTCGTCGTCGACGACCAGGATGCGTGGCTTCATGGGAACCCATGGTGTCACCTACGCTCCCCGAACGGGTTCCGACGCGCCGAGAGGGCGCCGACGACTGCTTGCAGTGCAGCCCTCCGGTTAGTCCGTAGACTGTGACGCGTGGGCATCCTGGTGGCAATCGAAGGTCTTGATGGAGCCGGCAAGAGGACGATCGTCGGCCGCATCCGCGACGCCGCGACAGCACGTGGCGCCCGCACCACGACCTTCACTTTCCCCCGATACGGCGAGTCGATCACCGCCGATCTCGCGTCCGAGGCTCTCCACGGCGAGCACGGGGATCTGCCCGACAGCGTGTACGGGATGGCGATGTTGTTCGCGCTCGACCGGGCAGCGGCCGGCCCCGCACTGCAGGCGGCGTGCGCCGACCACGACCTCGTCCTCTGCGACCGGTACGTCGCGTCGAACGCCGCGTACAGTGCGGCGCGCCTCGGCGAGCCGATCGCCGCGTCGCCGGTCGTCGACTGGGTCACCGGCCTCGAATTCGGCCGGTTCCGTCTACCTACCCCAGACCACCAGTTGCTGCTGGGTGTGCCGCCGGAGGTCGCGATGGCGCGGGCGTCCGGGCGAGCCGCCACCGACGCCGACCGACCCATCGACCATTACGAACGGGACGGCGACCTGCAGTCGGCCGTCTATCGGGCATATTCTGACCTGGCCGCGACCGGCTGGATGTCGCCGTGGTCGCATGCCGCCGACGACGCGGCGATCAGCGCGGTCATAGACCTGCTGGGGTAGCACTGCCGTCGACGCAGACAGCGACGAGGACCAGGTGATCGCGGCCGTCCGTGAGGCGTTCAAACCCGCCGCTGCACCGAAACGACCGAAGGTCCCGCCCCCCGAATACGGAGAGCAGGACCTTCGACGTTCGGCTGACCGCCGGTCCCGGCCGGTGACTCAGTAGCGGTAGTGCTCGGGTTTGTACGGGCCTTCGACGTCCACCCCGATGTACTCGGCCTGCTCCTTGGTCAGCCTGGTCAGGCTGCCACCGAGGGCCTCCACGTGGATCTTGGCGACCTTCTCGTCGAGGTGCTTGGGGAGTCGGTAGACCTCGTTGTCGTACTCGTCGTTCTTGGTCCACAGTTCGATCTGCGCGATGACCTGGTTCGAGAAGCTGTTGCTCATGACGAACGACGGGTGCCCGGTCGCATTGCCGAGGTTGAGCAGACGCCCCTCTGACAGCACGATGATCGAGTGCCCGTCGGGGAACACCCACTGGTCGACCTGCGGCTTGATATTGATGCGGGTCATGCCCTCGGCAGATTCGAGGCCTGCCATGTCGATCTCGTTGTCGAAGTGGCCGATGTTGCCGAGGATGGCCTGGTTTTTCATCTTCGTCATCTGCTCGAAGGTGATGATGCCCAGGTTGCCCGTCGAGGTGATGACGATGTCCGCGTTCGCGATCGCGTCGTCGACGGTGACGACGTCGAAGCCGTCCATCAATGCCTGCAGCGCGTTGATCGGGTCGACCTCGGTGACCTGGACGCGGGCGCCCTGGCCTGCGAGCGACTCGGCGCAGCCCTTCCCGACGTCTCCGTAACCGCAGACGAGCGCCTTCTTGCCGCCGATGAGGACGTCGGTGCCGCGGTTGATGCCGTCGATCAGCGAATGGCGGGTGCCGTACTTGTTGTCGAACTTGCTCTTGGTGACCGAGTCGTTGACGTTGATCGCCGGGAAGCTGAGGTCGCCTGCCGCCGCGAACTGGTAGAGACGCAGCACGCCGGTCGTGGTCTCCTCGGTGACACCCTGCACCGAGTCGGAGACGGCCGTCCACTTGCCCGCGTCGGCGGCCAGCGACTTGCGCAACAGCTCCAGGAACACCTTGTACTCGGCCGGATGGCCGTCATCGGTCGGCGGGACGACGCCTGCTTTCTCGAACTCGGCTCCGCGGAGGACGAGCATCGTGGCGTCGCCTCCGTCGTCCAGGATCATATTGGCAGGGCGCGGCTCACCGTCGGCCCCGGCCGGCCAGGTGAGCATCTTCTCCGCTGCCCACCAGTACTCTTCAAGGCTCTCGCCCTTCCACGCGAACACCGGAACGCCCGAAGGCTCGTCTTCGGTGCCGTGCGGGCCGACGACAATCGCAGCCGCTGCCTCGTCCTGGGTGGAGAAGATATTGCACGACGCCCAGCGGACTTCCGCGCCAAGCGCAGTCAACGTCTCGATGAGGACGGCGGTCTGCACGGTCATATGCAGCGATCCGGAGATGCGTGCACCCTTGAGCGGAGCGACGTCGGCGTATTCGCGACGCAGTTCCATCAGACCAGGCATCTCATGCTCGGCTAGACGAATCTCCTTGCGCCCATACTCGGCGAGTGACAGGTCGGCGACTTTGAACTCGACTCCGTTAATGGTCTGGCTGGTCATGGCGTCCGAAGGCGCTGTCATCTGATCCCTCTCGATCTGCGGGGTGTGCGTCATGCGTTCGTGAACGACGGTACCGGCCACCCCTGGGGAGCGACCGGTACGGCGTCGTGCTCTGGTCAGGTTATCGCGGCCAATTTCACGGACCCGAGCCCGTGCCCGTGTCCGGCTTCGAGTCCGGCGGACCGTCGACGGTGGCGAACCCCGGCAGTTCCGCTCGTTCGCGCATGCCGAGCACCGAGTGGCGGGCGCCGTAGGCCATGTAGACGATCACACCGACCACCATCCAGACGATGAATCGGATCCACGTCTCGATCGACAGGTTGATCATCAGCCAGATACAGGCGAGCACTGCGAGAATCGGGACCAGCGGGACGAGGGGCACGGTGAATCCGCGTTTGAGGTCTGGCCGGGTACGACGCAAGACGACGACGCCGATGCAGACCAGGACGAACGCGAACAGCGTGCCGATGTTGACCATCTCTTCCAGGGTGCCCATCGGGAAGAAGAACGCGAGCGCGGCCGAGACGACGCCGACGATGACGGTGATGCGATACGGCGTCCCGTTCTTTCCGGTCTTCGCGAGGCCTCGCGGCAGCAGGCCGTCGCGCGCCATGGCGAATCCGACGCGGGTCTGCCCGAGCAGCATCACCATCACGACAGTGGTAAGGCCAGCGAGCGCACCGACGTTGATGGCCCACTCGGCCCAGGTAATTCCGTGGGCTTCAAACGCCGTGGCCAGCGTCGAAGTCTGGACTGTGCCATCGGCGAGCTTCTGGTCGGCGAGTTCGGTGTAGTTCACCATTCCGGTCAGGACGAGCGAGACGCTGACGTACAGCACGGTGACGATGGCGAGCGAACCGAGGATGCCCCGCGGCAATGACTTCTGCGGATCCTTGGTCTCCTCAGCAGTCGTCGCGACGACGTCGAAACCGATGAACGCGAAGAACACGAGGGAAGCCGCTGCCAGCAGTCCGTACCAGCCGAAGTTGCTACCGTCGCTACCGGTCATCCAGGAGAACAACGTCTGGTGGATACCCGACTTCCCGCTCTCAGCCGGCTGCCCCTCCGGGACGTACGGCTTGTAGTTCTTGCCGCTGATGTAGAAGGCACCGACGATGACGACGAGTAGCACTACCGCGACCTTGATACAGGTGATGATCAACGAGACTCGGGAGGACAGTTTCGTGCCGAGGATGAGGAGTACCGTCAGCACACCGATGAGAAGCGCCGCACCCCAATCGTATTCGCGCCCTCCGATGACGAACACGTTGTTGCCCGCGCCGATAACGTTGGCGAGGTAGGACGACCAGCCCTTCGCGACCACCGACGCGGCGAGCGCGAACTCGAGGATGAGGTCCCAGCCGATGATCCACGCGACGAACTCGCCGAATGTCGCGTAGGAGAATGTGTAGGCGGACCCGGCGACCGGGACCGTTGATGCGAACTCGGCGTAACAGAGGGCGGCGAGTCCGCACGCGATCGCAGCGAGGACGAAGGCCAGCGACACCGACGGGCCCGCGACGTTGCCCGCGGTGCGCGCGGTCAGGGTGAAGATGCCCGCACCGACGACCACGGCGACACCGAACACCGTGAGGTCCCAGGCTGTCAGTTCTTTTCTGAGTTTGGTGTCAGGTTCGTCAGTGTCGGCCATCGACTGTTCGACCGACTTCACCCGAAACATCGGATTGCTCACGGTGGTTTCTCCTTTTCAATTTCGAGCGTGCACGCTGGGTCGCAGCGGCCTACCCATGAATTCGGGACTGTGATCCCACTCATAGTCGTCGGTGATGCAGAACTTATCGCATCCCGCCGACACGTCCGGCCGCATTGCTGTTTCTCGTGCAGGAGAACACTATTCGGCCAGTCGGTCGATCGGTCAACCACCACCGGACATGTCAAGGAATTAAACGGACCTCGGTCCGGTTATGATTGGTGACAGCACACAGACATGCGGAGTGCACACGAAAGCGAGAGGTCACATGCAGTTCGGGATCTTCAGTGTCGGCGATCTGACCGCCGACCCCACAACCGGCGCCACGATCAGCGAACACGAGCGGATCAAGGCGATGACGGCGATCGCTCTCAAGGCCGAAGAAGTCGGACTCGATGTCTTCGCCACCGGCGAACATCACAATCCTCCGTTCGTGCCGAGTTCGCCGACCACAATGCTGGGTTGGATAGCCGCTCGTACCGAGACGCTACGACTGTCGACGGCGACGACACTCATCACCACGAATGATCCAGTGAAGATCGCCGAAGACTACGCGATGCTCCAGCACCTCGCCGACGGCCGCGTCGATCTGACGCTCGGGCGGGGCAACACCGGCCCGGTATACCCGTGGTTCGGCAAGGACATTCGCAAGGGCATCCCGATGGCCGTCGAGAACTACCACCTGCTGCGCAGGCTGTGGCGCGAGAAGTCAGTCGACTGGCAGGGCGACTTCCGTACGCCGCTGCAGGGATTCACCTCGACTCCGGCGCCGTTGGACGACACCCCGCCGTTCGTGTGGCACGGTTCGATCCGGTCTCCAGAGATCGCCGAGCAGGCCGCCTTCTACGGCGACGGATTCTTCCACAACAACATCTTCTGGAACTCCGAGCACACCGAGCAGATGGTGAATCTGTACCGGCAGCGCTTCGAGCATTACGGCCACGGCGGCGCCGACCAGGCGATCGTCGGCCTCGGCGGCCAGGTGTTCATGGCCGACACCGAGACCGAGGCGAAGCGTCGGTTCCGGCCCTACTTCGACAATGCGCCCGTGTACGGCCACGGCCCGTCGATGGAAGAGTTCACCGAGATGACACCGCTGACCGTCGGCACGCCCGAACAGGTCATCGAGAAGACGTTGACCTTCGCCGACTACGCAGGCGACTATCAGCGACAGTTGTTCCTGGTCGACCATGCCGGCCTGCCACTGGACCAGGTGTTGGAACAGGTCGAGATGTTGGGTCGCGAAGTGGTTCCGACGCTGCGCACCGAATTCGACCGGCGACGGCCGTCACATGTTCCGTCCGATCCGCCGACGCACACCGACCTGGTCGCGGCGGGGCCGGGTAGCAAGCACCACGTGGTGATTCCGAACGAGACCGCCAACGTGGGGGCCGACCGGTGACCCGGCGGGTAGTTGTCGTCAACGCCGGTGTGTCAGCGGCGTCGTCGACGAAGCTATTGGCCGAACAGTTGGCAGGCGCAGTCGACGCAGCGGTGTCGGCGCGCGGCGAACTGGCGCAGATCGACTATATCGATGTGTCCCCGCTCGCTCGTGACCTGGCGATCGCGGTCACCTCGGGTGTGCCGTCGGCCGCGGTGCGCGCGGCGCACGACTTGGTGGCCGACGCCGACGGGCTGATCGTCGCGACGCCGGTGTTCACCGCGTCGTACAGCGGGATCTTCAAGATGTTCTTCGACACTCTGGACCCCGATGCGATCACCGGGGTCCCGGTTCTCGCGGCTGCCACCGCAGGTACCGCACGCCATTCGTTGGTGATCGACCACGCGATTCGCCCGCTGCTCGCGTACCTACGGGCCGACGTGCTGCCAACAGGGGTGTTCGCGGCGACCGACGACTTCGGGTCAACCGAGCTCGGCGACCGCATTTCACGAGCGGGAGCCGAACTGGCTCAACGGCTGGTGTCCGACACCGCGGTCGCCGGATTCGGCGGCCCGACCGACACCGTCCCGACACCCCGTCGCAGTGGTCGCAGCAACGATCTGGGTCCGGTGACGGACTTCGTGACCCTGTTGAACGGTCACACCGGACACCCGTGATCCGGGCGACCAGCTCGATCACCGCTTGACCGTCGCCTGACGGCGGCGCCCCATCCCCCGACGAATGTGGCGCCGCCGCCGGGTCAGGCCCCGAACGTACGGCTGACGCGAAGGTCGGTCTCACGCATCTGCGTCGCCGCCCGTTGTACTCCGACGCCGAGACCGTCGAGTCGAGTCCGTGCGTCGCCGAACAGTCGGTCCCACTGGGCCTGCGCCTGCTGGTACGACACGGCACCACCGGAATCCCAGTGGTTCGCCAATGCGGTCACCTGCTTCTTCAGTTGCCCCGATAGTTCTTCGAGTCGCTGAAACTGGCCTCGCAGGTCGCCCGACAGGGTGTCGAGCCCGGCGAAGTTGTAGCGGATCACTCCGGACATGTGTGTTCTCCCCCTCTGATCGTTGAGTCTGCGGCGCTTACAGCGCCAGCGTGCCGTTGCCCGAGCCGCCGACCATCGTGGCCGCGGTCGCGTCTTCGTCGTCGTATCCGCGGAAGCCGGTTGTCAGCTTCGCCTCGATCTCGTCGAGGGCGTGCTGCAACTTGGTCGCGGTCCCGTGCCAGTCGGCATGTGATCCGCCGAATGCGTTGGACGCCTTGCCGTCCCAGGTGCTCTGTCCGGTCCCGGCCGCTGACTGGATCCGGCTGATGATCCCCTGCATCTCGGCCACTATCCCTTTGATCGATGACGTCGACGCCTGGGAGGCACCGAGGTCGACGTTGAGTCCTGTCGTCATACGATTTCCTTCTCTCTGTGCCGGATCAGACAGATCCGGCGAAACCTGTGTGCGCCACGTCGAGGCGGAGCGCAACGTCGACGCCGAACGGTTGCCCGAGCAGCGCCGACAATTCATCGGCGGGATCGGCGACGGCTGATTCGTCGACAGTGACCGCCGTATCGGCGAGGCGGAGACCGGGGCTCTCGCCCGAGCGAGTCGCGCCCATAACTGCGACAGGGGCCATCGGTACTCCGCCGCCGACCGCGCCGGACGAGACAGGCGTCGCCCCCGAAGGCGTCGTGGCGTTCGTGGTGAATGACGCGTTGGTGGTGGTCGGCCGGTCCGCCAACTCGATCGGCGGTTCGGCGGCGGTGACACTCGGCACCGCACCGTTCGTCCCGACGGTGGCCGATGCCGGTTGAACCGCCGCTTTCGACGCTGCCGTGTCCGATCCGGTCGCCGCCGCGTTCGTCGTCGCATTCGTCGGCGCGTTAGTGGTCGTCGCGCCGTTAGCCGTTGCGGCCGGGCTCGCGGTCGACGGTTCGCACGCCCGGCAACAGGGCGCAGACGCCGTTGCAGTCTTTCCGGTGGTCCCGGTCGTTCCGGCGACCCCCGTGGTCCCGGCAGTCCCCGTGGTCCCGGCTGTCGAGTCCTTACTCACGCCGAGCAGACCGCCGACTACCTGGATGCCCGTGTCGAACAGCGGGCCGGCCTTCTGAAGCAGCGACGACAAACCGTCACCCGAGAGCGTGGTCGGCGCGTCCGACACCGTCACCGGGGTACCGACCGCACTGATGTGGGTAGTCGGCGCGGTGAGCTGCGCACGGGTGTCGGCGACGACTGCGAGTCCTTCAGTGAGGCCTTCGGCCGCGATGCCCAGGGCCGCGACCTGGCCGGCCGGGGTCACCAGCGTCGGCGCTGCGGCCGCGAGTAGTCCGACGGTCTTGGCGACGACGCCCTGCAACGCCGCCGCTCCCGCCGCGACGATCGCGGACGCCGCCTGTACGTCGGCTGCCATCGCTGTCCCCTGCGCCGCGACTTGCTCCGACTGGCCCGCGGTCCGGGTGGCGGTGCCAATCGCTGCGGTCGCCGCCTTCCCTGTCCACTCGGTGCCGACGGTCGAGATCCCACTCAGGATCGTCGACGCACCCGACTGCAGCAGGATCGCGAGGCGACCAAGTGATTGCACCGGGCTCGCTGCCTCCGACAGGCTTCCCGACCCGAACGTGCCGAGGAGGTCGACGATCGGTTTGACCAGAGCAGTCGGGTCCAAGCCGGGCAGGGTCGGCAGCGCCGGCAGATCGAATCCAGACAGGTCCGGGAGGCCGATGGCCGACGGCGCGTTCAACGACGGTAAGCCGAGGTCGGTCAACACATCGGCAACGGGCGTGTCCAGGAAGGCGGTGAGCCCCGTCGGTTCGAGCACCTGTCCGACCGTGACACCACCCGTTGTGCCCGCCGCGGCCGACACTGACTCGTCGCAGACAGTCATCGTGAGCTCACACCGATGGCGCTGGCCTCATCGGCGGCGCGGAATCCAGCGAGACCGGCGGCCGTCGCTGCCGCACTTCCCGTATGCGCGGCGGCCAGACGCCCCACGGCCTGCAAGTGATTGGTCTCGGCGATCGCGTATGCGGCGAGGAACTCCTGGCCGATGAGCCCGAACGCGGCAGCCAGCACCGCGGCCTGCGCGGCGTCGACCGTCATCGCCCCGGCTGTCGCCGCACCGACCGTTCCCGACATCGCTCCGAACGCCGCGACCCCTGCTGGCGCCACCTCGACCTGTCCGCTCATGACTCCCCCTCTGTTTCCGGCTCTCGAAAGGTTGGACGCACCGACTCGCTATCGGGTTCCAACGACTCGCCGGTGAGTTCGGTGAACTGAGCCACGAACTCCGACATGATCTCGGCGCGCTCGGTGAACACCCGGGTTGCGGCGCGCACCGCCGTTCGCACGATCGCGTCGGCCAGTGCTGCTGGCCGCCCGTTTCCCGCCCCCGCCGATAGCCGCAGCCCGATCATCGCGCCCGATACGTCGACGTCTACGGTCACCCGTCCGTCGTCGCCGGTCTCCTGGACTGTCAGCGTGCCCAGCTTGCGTTGGACGTCCTCGAGCATGTCGAGCTGTCGCTCCGCCGTGCGCTGCACCTCATCCATCACACTCATCGCCGACTCCTCGCGGATCGCATCAGGCCGATGTCCGCGGCGTCCTCCGACGCGAGGAGGTCGGCCCGTGACGGCAGCCCCAACAGCGCGAGCGTCTCCTCGGGTACACCGTCGGCGGCCAACGTCGTCCGGCGCCGAACTCCCGCGGTGACACCTGCGAGTTGGCACAACGCGAGAATGTCGGCGGCAAGGTCGGACGGATCGCGTCTGCACTGTGCGGGTTCGAGCTTCATCGCAACCGGCAACCCCGTCGGCGTACAGGTCACTGCGATACCGCCACCGCGAGAACGCACGGTGGTCATGCCTTCGGGCTGCACGCCGTCTGCACTCAGGAGGTCTGGGCTCAGGAGGTCAGCATTCGGGGGATCGGGATTTCGTGCGTGCGGGCCGCCCGGTTCAAGTGATTTCTCGGTCTCCATGAAAGGTCAGACGCACGTGGACCGATTTCGGTTCCATCGAACTTCTTTCGGGCGAGTCGCGTGACGGTCGGCGTAGCGTTCGGCTCCACCGCACCACAGCGCGCTCAGCCAACCGCAGCGAAGGGACCCGCCATGACCACCGACATCGCCACGTCCAGGGGGCACCGGCCCGTACGACGCCGACACGCCACCGTGGCTGGTCGGGCCGCAGCCGAGGCGGGTCGACGACACAGTCAACGCGCGGGTAGGTGAAGTCGACCTGTCGGGGATCGTCCCGCCGCCTGCAGCAGGACTCCTCGCCCAACCGCCGCTCGCCCAACCTGCCGCGAACCCGCGGCAGGCGGCACCTGAATACCGACCTTCAGCGCAGCCCATTCCGGCGCAGGCCACGCATCCACCCCAGCCATTCGCGCTGCGTTCGGGGCCCGCACTCGACGAGGTCGGGTTGATTCGCAAGGCGCGACGCGCACCGGCCCGGGGTTGGCGTCGAGCCGTCCACACGTTGAGCGGCGGTGCCGTGAACCCCGGTGAGTCGTCGGCCGAACTCGAATACCGCGATCTGCTCGAACATGTCCGTCAACCGGTTCGCGGCGACTACCGGATCGCCGTGCTCTCGCTCAAAGGAGGAGTCGGCAAGACCACCACGACGATCGGGCTGGGTTCGACGTTCGCGTCACTGCGCGGCGACCGGGTGATCGCGGTGGACGCCAACCCCGACCTCGGCACACTCGCCCAGCGCGTCCCCCAGCAGACACAGTCGACCGTCCGGGATCTGCTTGCCGACCCCGTCGTAGCGCGCTACTCGGACGTCCGTGCGCACACCTCGCAGGCGCCAAGCCGACTGGAAGTTCTCGCATCCGAACGGGATCCGGCCGCCGCCGAAGCATTCGACGAAGACGAGTACCGCGGGGTCATGTCGATCCTGCAGCGGTTCTACAACATCATTCTCACCGACTGCGGCACCGGCATGAGCCACAGCGCGATGCGCGGTGTACTCGATCTCGCCGATGCGATCGTCCTCGTCAGCTCGCCTGCACTCGACGGGGCGCGCAGCGCGGGCGCCACCCTCGACTGGCTCGCGGGCCACGGATTCGGGCATTTGATCTCGCGCAGCGTCGTCGTGCTGAGCTCTGCACGACCGGGTGCGTCGTCGATCGACATCGGTGACCTGAGCCAGCATTTCCTGACGCGGTGCCGCGCCGTCCACGAGATCTCGTTCGACGATCACCTCGCCGAAGGCGCCGATGTCGACCTCGAGCTTCTCGGCAAACGCGCGCGACGGTCCTTCGTCGAACTGGCGGCGACGATCGCCGACGACTTCGGCGGCACTGTGCTGCGACGTCATCCGCCTTTCGAGGGGTAAGGCGACGACGCGCGGCGGCCTGGAGACGCGTCGGGGCGATCTCCAGGCCACGCGGTGCGAAACCTTAAGCGGCGGTCTCTGATCCGCTCGACGGCCGCACCGTCGAGCGATTCGCTCCGCCCGCCGCGACCTGAGCGAAGCCGGGCCGGGCACGGCCGGCGAAGGCCTTGAACCAGGATGCGATCGCGGCCACCCGATTCCGGAAGCCGACCAGATAGAACAGGTGGACTGCCAGCCAACTGAACCAGCCGAGCACGCCGGTGAGTTTGATGCCAAACGGGGCGTCGACGACGGCGTTGTGCCGGTTGACGACAGCCATGCTGCCCTTGTCCAGGTAGACGAACTCGGTGCCCGCGGCCTTCTTGCCGCGAATCACGTCGGCGACATGACGCGCCTGCTGCATGGCGACCGGGCTCTGACCCGGGTAACCCTTCAGGTTCGTCATGTCTCCGATGGCGAAGACGTCGTCGCGGTCGCCAACGGTCAGATCGTCGTCGATCAGAAGTCGACCCGCTCGGTCGGTGGCGCAGCCCGTCGCCTCGGCGAGGACCCCGGCGAGTCCGGTCGCCTGCACACCCGCCGACCACACGATGGTCGCCGCGCGCAGCACCCGGTCCTCGTCACCGCTGTGAACAGTAACCTTCACACCGTCGATGTCGGTGACGAAAGTGTCGGTGAGTACCTCGACACCCGCCTTCTCCAACGTCTTTCGCGCGAACACCGACAACTTGCCGCCGTATACCGGCAGCAGGTCGCCCGCGCCTTCGACAAGATAGACGACAGCGGGCACGTCGGTGAAGTGCCGCGTGCTCAACTCGCGGATCTGGCCTGCGATCTCGACTCCCGTCGCACCGCCGCCGACTACTACGAAGGTGTGCGCGTCGGCGTCGTCAGCGGGCGCGGCGAAGCATTCGAGCAACTGAGCGCGCAACGCCACAGCGTCGTCGAGAGATTTCAATGAATACGTGCGGTCGGCCCACTCATCGTGCCCGAAGTATCCCTGCACGACCCCGGCCGCAGCGATGAGACGGTCGTAGCCGACCTGCTCGTCACCGTCGTCGGTGCGGTACGTGACGACCTTGCGGTCGACGTCGATGTCGCTCACGTACCCACGGACCACCGACACGGACTCCTTGGATTCCAGAACGTCACTGATATTCGGCGCGATCTCCTCGGTCGGCAGCACACCGGTCGCCACTTGATACAGCAGCGGCTGGAACAGGTGCTCGTCGGTCGCCGAGATCAGCATCGTGTCGACCTTCGACTTCGCCAGTCGCTTCGCGGCGGCGAGCCCGCCGAAACCCGATCCGATGATCACCACGTCGGTCCTGCGCATGTTCCCTGCTCCTCTCGAGTCGGTTTGCCTCTACCACCAGGTTGCTAGAACCCTGGTAGATCGACAACCTCAACGAACAGGCATTCTCTTGTACTTTCGATCTGTTCTATTCATAGAATGACGGAATGGAGTTTCGTCAGCTCGAGTACGTGGTCGCCGTGGCCGAGACCGGTGGGTTCTCCCGCGCTGCGCAACGATGCTTCGTCTCGCAGTCGGCCATCAGCCACCAGGTGGCGGCCCTCGAACGTGAGTTGGCGACCGAACTCTTCGACCGTTCGCAGCGACGCGTCCGACTCACCGAAGCGGGCGAGACACTCGTCCCGTACGCGCGAGACCTACTCGCGCTGCGCGACGACGCGATCGGCGCGACGTCCCCGCGACCGGACCGCGTACGCATCGCCGCCAACATGTCGTTCGCGGGTGCCGCGCTGACCGCGGTGTCCGCGGTCCGTGAACGCAATCCGGACGCCGAAATCGACTTCCTGATCAAACCATTCACTCAGCGCGTCGACGCCGTCGCCTCCGGCGAAGCCGACCTCGCACTGATCCGCGGCACCGTCGACCGGGAAGGCCTATACCTCGACCCGCTGTGGGTGGATCAGCCGGTCATCGCGTTCAGCTCCCGCCATCCGCTGGCGGCCGGCGGGCAGGCGCCCAGCCCGGCCGATCTCGCCGCGTACCCGCTGATCCTGCCGCCCGCCGACCGCCAAGTATTGCTGCACCGACTCGTCGACCGCGCGTTCGTGCGGGCGGACGCCGAGGTCACCTACGGCCCGGAGATCCGCGAGGGCCACTCAGTCGCTTTTGAACTCATCAACCATCCGACCGCCTGGACGCTCCTCTACGAGGATCCACTGCAGCCCGGCATCTCGTGCCGCCGGAGCCTGAACTTCACTCTCCCGGTGTCGGCGGTCCTCCGCGTGGACGCGACGCCCAACCAACTGGTCGCCGAACTGCTCACCGAACTGTCGAACGGCTTCCGCCGTACGTGAGCGTCGCATACGCGCGGCCGCCCGACGAGAGCCTATGTCGTTCTAGATGGAACGTTGTAGCCCCACAGAAGGACGTCAGACTCCCTCCCAGCCTCTCCACGCAGACAAGACAGGCGCGCGAGCAATCGCGCGCCCGTCTCATGTCAGGACTCCAGTAGACGGCGCGGACCATCGCCGCGACGCCCGTACTCGTCGTGCGGATTCGCCAACGCGCATCGCTCCATGGATAGACAGCCACAGCCGATGCACCCATCGAAGTCGTCACGCAACTGCTGCAGCCGGTGGATGCGCTGGTCGAGCTCGGCGCGCCAACCCTCCGAGAGCCGCGTCCAGTCGCGGGCCGTCGGCGTACGCCCTTCGGGCAGTCGCGCCAGTGCGTCGCGGATATCGGCGAGCGGTATGCCGACTCGCTGAGCGATCTTGATCAGCGCGACTCGGCGCAGGGTGTCGCGCCGATATCGCCGCTGGTTGCCAGTCGTCCGACGCGCGTCGATCAGCCCCTCCCGTTCGTAGAAGTGCAGCGCCGAGACGGCGACGCCGCTGCGCACGGACAGTTCACCGACGGTCAGTTCCCGACTGTTCCACGCAGGCCAATCGGTCATCCGCGACGATCCTCTCCTGGACGAGACAGTTGACCTCAACCTTAGTTGATGTTTCAAGATCGAGGCATGAGTATGGAGACGACGGCGTGGAGCACGATGCACACGGCCATGAACGCGACCACCGATCACAACCGCATCAACCCGGCACTACTACGACGAATCGCAGGCTTCGCCGCACCACACCGGCATCGACTTGCCGGATTCGCAGTGGTCAGCGTGATGATCGCCGTCCTGACCGTCGCGACGCCGCTACTCGCGGGACGCGTCATCGACGCGATCACCCGGTCCTCGCCAGTGTCGGTCGTCGTGTGGCTGGCCTCGATCATCGCGGTAGTCGCCGTGGCCGAAGCCGGGTTCGGCGTCGTGCAGCGCTGGCTGTCGGCGACGATCGGCGAGCACCTCATCTTCGATCTTCGGACCGCCGTCTACGACCACGTCCAGACCATGCCGGTCGCGTTCTTCAGTCGCACCCGAACAGGCGCGTTGGTGAGTCGTCTGAACAACGATGTGATCGGCGCCCAACGCGCGTTCAGCGACGCCTTCTCGGGAGTCATCAGCAACACCGTCACCCTGCTGCTCGCTCTCGTCGCGATGCTGAGCCTGTCGTGGCCGATCACGCTCGCGACGTTGATCCTCCTCCCGATCTTCCTATGGCCCGCGCGACGGTTCGGCGCTCGTCTCGCCCAGATGCAGCGAGCGCGAGCTGGACACAACGCGGCGATGGGCGACCGCATGACCGAACGATTCAGCGCTCCGGGCGCCACTCTTATCAAGTTGTTCGGCGGCGCGGATCGCGAGTCCGACGAGTTCGCCCAGCGGGCAGGCAGCGTTCGCGACATCGGTGTGCGGTCGGCCATGGTGCAAGAGGTCTTCTATCTGGCGCTGATGCTGGTGTCAGCGCTGGCGTTGGCGCTCGTCTATGGGATCGGCGGGGTGCTCGCGCTTCACGGACAGATTCAGACCGGCACCATCGTGTCGCTGGCGATGCTGCTGACCCGGCTGTACGCGCCGCTCACCGCACTCGCGAACACCCGGGTAGAGGCAATGAGCGCGATCGTGAGCTTCGAGCGGGTCTTCGAAGTCCTCGATCTCGAACCCCTCATCCGTGATCGCGCGGACGCCCGCCGCGCCCCGGCCGGCCCGGTCGGCCTCGAGTTCGATGGTGTCTCGTTCTCGTACCCATCCGCCGCACAGATCTCGCTGGCGTCACTGGAGGATGTAGCGGTCCTCGATCCGCGGCCCGGCGGACGCGTGCTGCACGACGTGTCGTTCACTGTCGAGCCGGGACAGACGGTCGCGTTGGTCGGCACGTCGGGTGCGGGCAAGTCGACGATCGCCGGGCTCATCCCCCGCCTGTTCGACGTCGACTCCGGAGCGGTCCGCGTCGGCGGAGTGGACGTGCGCGAATTCGACGCGGCATCGTTGCACGCGACCGTCGGCATGGTGACACAGGACGGGCACCTGTTCCACGACACGGTGCGCGCCAACGTCCGTCTCGCCCGCCGGGACGCTAGCGACGACGAACTGTGGAATGTCTTGCGTCGCGCCCAGCTCGACGACGTGATCGCGGCCCTTCCGGACGGGCTGGACACGATCGTCGGCGAACGCGGCTACCGCTTCTCCGGCGGAGAACGGCAACGGTTGACGATCGCACGCGTGCTGCTGGCGCGTCCACGTGTGGTGATTCTCGACGAGGCGACCGCACACCTCGATGCGACATCGGAGGCGCAGGTCCAGCTTGCGCTGTCTGAAGCGCTCGCGGGACGCACTGCGATCGTGATCGCGCACCGTCTGGCGACGATCAGAGACGCGGACCGAATCCTCGTCGTCGAAGGGGGCCGAGTGATCGAATCCGGCTCGCACGTCGAGCTCGTCGACGCGGGCGGCCGGTACGCGGAACTGTATCGAGCGTGACCGCTGGATCGGGGCGCGGGTCAGCCGCCGCAGCAGCCACCGGCGAGATCAGCCGCGTCGCGGACGTCGCGGGTGCGTTCGGCGCGAGCGGCCCAGTCCTCGGGCGGCGGGTACGCGACGTGCACCAGGCTCAGGCCACGGGCCTGCGCGACCGGCACCTGAGCGGCGCGCGTCTTCGCGGTGAGCAACGATGCACACCAATCGAGGTCCCGGCGTCCGTCGCCGACGACAGCGACCGCCCCGACGAGGGAGCGGACCATCGACCAGCAGAAGGCATCTGCGCGGACCACCGCGACGAGGACGCCGTTGCCGTCGCGGCGCCACGTGAACTCCTGGAGCTCGCGGATGGTTGTCGATCCAGGCCGGTAGCGGCAGAAGGCGGCGAAGTCGTTGAGGCCGACCAATTTCCCGGACGCCGCGTTCATGGCGTCGACGTCGAGTGGTCGCGGCCAGTCCGCCGTGGTGCGGGCCAGAGTCGGTTCGGCCCCCCACCGTGCGTCGGTCAGTCGGTACTCGTAGGTGCGCGCGAGCGCGGCGAAGCGCGCGTCGAAGTCGCGGGTGACTGCGTCGACGGCTTTGACGCGGACGTCGTCGGGCAGCATCTTGGCGAGCCTGCGGACGAGTCGGGACGGGTCACCGTCGATCGAGCGAGTCGCCAGTGATGCGACGGGGACGTCGCAGTGTGCCACCTGTCCGGACGCATGGACGCCCGCGTCTGTCCGGCCCGCGACGGTCAGTCGCACCGGGGCGCGGAGGACTGTCCCCAGAGCGTTCTCGATGGTCTCGCACACGGTGCGCCTGCCGGGTTGGGTCGCCCAACCAGAGAAGTCGGTGCCGTCGTATCCGATCGTCAGTCGGAGACGGCACTGCCCGCCCTCGTCGGTGACGAGGGCGGGCAGTGCCGTGTCTGGAAGGATCAGTCTTCCTGCTGCGACGGCGGCAGCGAGTAGCCTGCTGCTTCTGCATCCGCGTCGGTAGCGAACCAGATCTCCGCGACGGTCGACTCGTAGAAACGAGTGCCCGGGCGGTGGTACAGCTTCGACTGGGCGTTGCCCTTGATCGGGAAGCCCTCCGGCTGCTCGTCGCCCTCGATCGGAGCGTGCGAGCCTGCCGGAGCGTCGGCGTCGGCGACGACCGCTGCGGTCGACACGTCGTCGACGGCCTCAGCGACCGCGTCGGCGTTCTCGACCTGTGCGTCCGTCGCGTCGGCCTCGACAGCCTCGACGACGTTGTCGCCTTCGGCAGCCTTCGCCTTCGACGCCGCGGCGCGTGCGACGCGGTTCGCCTCGTTCGACGCGGTGGCTTCGCGGACCAGCTCGATCACTGCCATGGGGGCGTTGTCGCCCTTGCGCGGCAGAGTCTTGATGATGCGCGTGTAACCGCCGTCGCGCTCGGCGAAGTGCGGGCCGATCTCGGCGAACAGGGTGTGAACGACATCCTTGTCACGGATGTCCTTCAGCACCTGGCGACGGTTGGCGAGTTCGCCTGCCTTCGCGTGGGTGATGAGCTTCTCGGCGTACGGACGGAGCCGCTTGGCCTTCGCTTCGGTGGTGGTGATGCGGCCGTGCTCGAAGAGCGCCGTGGCGAGGTTCGCCAAGATCGCCTTCTGGTGGCTGGCCGACCCGCCGAGGCGGGCACCCTTTGTGGGCTTGGGCATTTCTCTCTCCTAGGAGGGGACTTGCGATCTGCAGACCGAAAGTCGTAGTGGTTCTAGCAGCCCCTTAGAGCTGTTCGGTCTCCGCGAAATCCTCACCGGAGTCGGCGTCGTACGACGCCTCGTCCGTCCATGTGCCGGTGGCCGGGTCATAACCGGCGACCTGCGACGGGTCGAAGCTGGCCGGGCTGTCCTTGAGGGCCAGTCCCAGACCGTGGAGCTTCACCTTCACTTCGTCGATCGACTTCTGTCCGAAGTTGCGGATGTCGAGCAGATCCGACTCGGTACGTGCGACCAACTCGCCGACGGTGTGAACACCTTCGCGCTTGAGGCAGTTGTACGAACGGACGGTCAGCTCCAGATCCTCAATCGGCAGCGTGAACGCAGCGATGTGATCGGCCTCGGCGGGCGAGGGTCCGATCTCAATGCCTTCGGCTTCGACGTTGAGCTCCCGAGCCAGGCCGAAGAGCTCGACCAGGGTCTTACCGGCCGATGCGAGTGCATCGCGCGCGGTGATGGAGTTCTTGGTCTCCACGTCGAGCACCAGCCGATCGAAGTCGGTGCGCTGCTCGACGCGGGTGGCCTCAACGTTGTAAGTCACCTTGAGGACCGGCGAGTAGATCGAGTCGACCGGGATACGGCCGATCTCTGCGCCGGACGCCTTGTTCTGCACGGCGGGCACGTAGCCACGGCCCCGCTCGACGACGAGCTCGATCTCGAGCTTGCCCTTGTCGTTGAGGGTCGCGATGTGCAGGTCCGGGTTGTGGACGGTGACGCCTGCCGGCGGCACGATGTCAGCACCGGTTACGGCGCCCGGACCCTGCTTGCGGACGTACATGGTGACCGGCTCGTCCTCTTCGGAGCTCACGACGAGTCCCTTGAGGTTCAGGATGATGTTGGTGACATCTTCCTTGACTCCAGGAACGGTGGTGAACTCGTGCAGGACGCCGTCGATGCGGATGCTGGTCACTGCCGCGCCCGGGATGGACGACAGCAGCGTGCGCCGCAGCGAGTTGCCGAGGGTGTAACCGAATCCCGGTTCGAGCGGTTCGATGACGAACTTCGACCGGTCTTCGGCAATGACCTCTTCAGACAGTGAAGGTCGCTGTGAAATGAGCATGTGAGGGTGTGTCTCCTTCGTGACCGCCCGCTATTTGACGGTCTGGAAGCGGAAACCAATCAGCAGTCTGCTGCTATTTGGTCTTTTCTGTGTGAACGGCTCGCCGCTCGAATCCTTCTCCAACGCATGGCCCCAGAAACAACCTTGACCGCGTAAACGCTGCGCGACCACACCGAAGTGCGGCCGCCCAACGCAGCAGCGAGGGTCTTAAGGGGCACCAGGGGAACGGAGTCCCCCGCGCGCCTACTTGGAGTAGAACTCGACGATGAGCTGTTCGGTCAGCGGGACATCGATCTGCGCACGCTCGGGCACCGAGTGCACGAGGATACGCAGCGTCGAGGGAACCACCTGCACCCAAGCCGGGGTCGGTCGATCGCCGATGGTCTCCTTGGCGATCTGGAACGGCGTGGTCTGCAGCGACTTCGGGCGGACGTCGATGATGTCGTACTGGCTGACGCGGTAGCTGGGCACGTCCACGCGAACACCGTTGACGGTGAAGTGGCCGTGGCTGACCATCTGGCGGGCCTGACGACGCGTGCGGGCGATGCCTGCACGGTAGACGACGTTGTCGAGACGGGTCTCCAAGATCTGGAGCAGCACGTCGCCGGTCTTACCGGAGCGACGGTTCGCCTCTTCGTAGTAGCGGCGGAACTGCTTCTCCATGATGCCGTAGGTGAAGCGGGCCTTCTGCTTCTCCTGCAGCTGGAGCAGGTACTCAGATTCCTTGATCCGCGCGCGGCCGTGCTGGCCGGGCGGGTAAGGGCGACGCTCGAACGATGCGTCTCCACCGATGAGGTCGACGCGGAGTCGACGAGACTTCTTAGTTGCGGGACCGGTATAGCGAGCCATGGTTTATCTCTTCCTTTCCCGCTTAGACCCGGCGCCGCTTGGGCGGGCGGCAGCCGTTGTGCGGCTGCGGGGTCACGTCGGAGATGGTGCCGACCTCGAGGCCGGCTGCCTGCAGCGAACGGATGGCGGTCTCGCGACCGGAACCCGGTCCCTTGACGAATACGTCGACCTTCTTGACACCGTTCTCCTGCGCCTTGCGAGCAGCGTTCTCGGCAGCGAGCTGCGCGGCGAACGGGGTGCTCTTGCGTGAGCCCTTGAAGCCCACGTGGCCCGAGGAGGCCCAGCTGATCACGTTGCCCTCAGGATCGGTGATCGAGACGATGGTGTTGTTGAACGTCGACTTGATGTGTGCGTGGCCGAGCGGGACGTTCTTCTTATCGCGACGGCGGGTGCCCTTCTTGGGGCCTGCGCTACGTGACTTCGGAGGCATTACTTCTTCTTCCCGGCGATGGTCTTCTTCGGGCCCTTGCGAGTGCGGGCGTTGGTCTTGGTGCGCTGACCATGGACCGGCAGGCCGCGACGGTGCCGCAGACCCTGGTAGCAGCCGATCTCGATCTTGCGTCGGATGTCGGCCTGCACCTCGCGGCGGAGGTCGCCCTCCACCTTCACCGAGGCCTCGATGTATTCACGCAGCTTCGAGACGTCTGCGTCGGTCAGATCTTTCGCACGCAGGTCGGCCGAGAGACCGGTACCAGCGAGGATCTCTTTCGAAGTGGTGCGACCCACCCCGTAGATGTATGTGAGTGCGATCTCCAGCCGCTTTTCGCGGGGAAGATCCACACCAGCAACACGTGCCATGTGGCGATTCCTTCATATTTCTCAGAGGTCTGCTTCTGGTCCGTCCCGAACTCATATGTCGGGCCCCGGCCTCTGAGCCGGGGGTCGGTGTCCACGCGTCTGCGAACACTGGTTCCAGAAGTTCATTCGCGATGTTCAGTTGTGTTTCTCAAGCGACCCGAAGAGGGGCGTTGATCAGCCCTGACGCTGCTTGTGACGCAGGTTTTCGCAGATCACCATGACCCGGCCGTTACGGCGGATCACTTTGCACTTCTCGCAGATCGGCTTGACGCTCGGCTTGACCTTCACGTCACCGTTCTCCTTGTTGAACTTCGAGGGTTACTTGTACCGGTAGACGATTCGTCCACGGGCCAGGTCATAGGGCGAGAGCTCTACGACCACACGATCCTCGGGCAGGATGCGGATGTAATGCTGCCGCATCTTGCCACTGATGTGGGCGAGGACCTTGTGTCCGTTCTCCAGCTCAATGCGAAACATTGCATTGGGCAGGGGTTCGACCACGCGACCCTCGACCTCGATGGCTCCGTCTTTCTTCGCCATGTCCTCCGCGATTCTCCGGAGGCACGCGTTACGCGACTCCGGGCTGGATCCTTCGACTTCCGGTACGGTGGCACGCACTGCGGCTTCCTCCTCACCAAGCAGCGTGTTGCCACTCGGTTACGGACACACGGAAACCGCACGACGCACCGACGTTCGAGTCTACGCGAGGCATGCGGCTACAACCAACTCGAACCTGCGACGTCAGCGTCGCTCCGGCACCTGGGCCGCCAGTTACGTCCGGCCGCCCCTTTCGGACAAACCTCAGTCACGGCACCCACCGCGGGAGGGACATCAGACCATTTCGGTCCGACATGCCCTCCACCCCCTGCCGCAACCTCGGCGATGAGACAATTTTCGCGTTCTTGTTACATCCATGGTAGAAATCACTCGTCGCCAAGACGTGGCGGACGACACACTTTGTGTCGCGATAGACGCGGGACCGCCCGCAGTCGAGACGGACGGGTCGGGGGATCCATTGGGTATTCCATCAACATACGAACCCAGGTTCGCTCGATGGTTCATTCGGGCGAAGGACAGCGTCGACCTCTCGCTCGCCTACCTCGGCCAATTCCTTACTTTCCTCTGGCAGACGATCCGGTACGTACCGGTCACACCATTCCGCTATCCGCGGCAGACCATTAGGACCATCACCGACCTCACGTGGGGTCGTGGCGCCGTCGTCATCGGCGGCGGAACGGCCCTGCTCATGGCGGGCCTGGGCGTCGCGGCCGGAGCGACCGTCGCGATCATCGCCGACAGCACTCTCGACCTCGTCGGCCTCGGCTCGGTGACCGGTTCAGTCACGTCGTTCGCGATCACCCGCGAATTCGCCCCGATCCTCGCCGCCGTCGCCTTCACCATCCAGGCCGGCTGCCGGATGACCGCCGAGATCGGCTCCATGCGCATCAGCGAGGAGATCGACGCACTCGAGGTGATCGGCGTGCACTCGATGTCGTTCGTCGTCTCCACACGCGTCATCGCGGGCATCCTCACCACTATCCCGACGTTCCTCGTCGCCCTGGTCGCCAGCTATCTGAGCAGCGCGTTCGTCGTGGTCTCTCGAGGCGGATCCCGCGGCGCGTACGCCCACTACTTCGACCAGTTCGTGAACTTCCCCGACATGCTGGCCGCGACCGTCAAGACCATCACGTTCATCGTGGCGATCACACTCATTCACTGCTATAAGGGCTTCTTCGCCAGCGGCGGACCCGAGGGGGTCGGCGTGGCATCGGGTCGAGCAGTCCGCGCCAGCCTCGTCGCAATCATGGTTCTCGATCTCGCCCTGACACTCGCCTTCTGGGGCGTCAACTCGCCGTTCCTGTTCCGAGGATGACTCAATGACCGAATTCCGCATCCCCGGCATGTCCGCTACCGCGGGCGCATACCGAAACCGCGCATTGGCAACGATCGCCGCCGTGGCCGCCGTCACCACCGTGACAGTCGTCGGGGTGCGCGCTCTACCCGACGACACCACTGAGATCATTCTGAAGACGACTTCAGTGGCGGGCGGCATCGGACCCGACGCCGCCGTTGTGCTCAACGGCTCCGAGGTCGGTGTGGTCAGCGAGATCGACGTCGCCGCCCCCGACACCTACGCAGTGACCCTCGACCTGAGTGGCGACCGCGCCGACGACGCACTCGCCGTCCTGACTGATCGGACGGTGGTCAGTTACGCGCCGAAGAACCTGTTCGGCATTTCGGCTGTCGTTCTGACGAGCCAGTCGGGTGGAACTCCGCTGCACAACGGATCCACGCTCGACGCGGGCGACCCCGAGGACGCGACGATGACGACGCTGCTGCGCAAGCTCAGCGACATCCAGAACGAGGCGTTCGACCCGTATATGAGCGATATCCTGTCCGTCGCCGCGAAAGCGACCGACGGCCTGCTCCCGATCCTGGGCGTCGCCGGCCAGATCATGAACGACATCGCCGAGACCCAGGTTGTCAGCCCACGCAAGACGTTGCCGCAGTTCGCACAACTGGTCGGGCAGGTTCGCGGCACCTTCGACGATCTCCTTCCCCCGATCCGCCGACTCATGGACTGGCAGGCGCCACGGCGCCCGGGGTTCAGTGAAATGGCCGAACAGGAGTTGGCGTACACCGAGGGGCCGGTCATGGACCAGGTCACCAAGCTGTTCTCCGACTCCGAACTCGGGCAGACCGCTCCCCTGATGCCAGTGATCACCGCACTCCTCAATCGCATCAACAACACGTTCCCCGACTCGCGTACTAACGGCATCCAGATCGCGACGCTCATCGAGAAGCTCCGCAGAGCACTGCCCGCGGGCCCGGACGGCTCGCCGGTGCTCACCGTCGACGCGGTCCTGGCGTCCGCGCCGGGCTTGAAGGCCGTACTCGACCAGCCACCGATGACGAAACGTCCCGCCACGCATCCGACCAGACAGGGAGGCACCAGGTGACCAAGTTCCCCCGCGCACTCGTCTATCTGATCGTGTTCGCCGTCTTCTGTGTGGCAGGCGGGTTGTTCATCAGCAATGCCATCGTCCGCCCCGTGGACGCCGCGACCACGAAGTACACCGCCGACTTCACCAGCGTCGCTGGCTTGAAGGTCGGTAGCGACGTCCGAGTCCTCGGCGCACGGATCGGCAAGGTGACCGACATCGCCGTTCACCACGACGACCAGGACGGCACATCGGTCGGTCGCGTCGAATTCGAAGTCGACAAGAACCAGAAGCTCTACGACGACACACGGCTCGCCATCCGCTACCTCAACCTCACCGGGATCAGATACGTCGACGTGCAGCAGCCGAAGAAGAAGTCGGGCACGCCGATCCGCAAAGGCCGGGTGATCGGCACCGAAAACACTGATCCGTCGTTCGACGTGACCCGCGTATTTCACGGTCTGGCACCGGTATTCGCGACCATGAACACCGACGACATCAACCATTTCTCCGAGAGCCTGCTCGCGGTGATCGAAGGCGACGGCTCCGGCTTCAGCGAGTTCGTCACCTCCCTCACCCACGTCGTCCGGTTCGCTGACGATCGCGCCGCGGTGATCAATACGCTCGTCGACAATCTCGCCGAGCTCTCCGGTTCGGTGAAGGGGCGTTCGCAGTACATAACGCCGATCATCGATTACGTTTCCCGCTTCGGCAGCGTCCTCGCGCAGTGGACACCCTCGTTGCGTGAGCTCGCCGACAACACCGGCAACATCCTCATCCAGGCCGACGATCTGCTGGCCTCGCTCGGCGTCGAGCCGAACGGAACCCCGGACGCGAGTTCGCTCCTGGCGCAGGCGAAGCCGAGCTTGGAGGCCGCCGTCTCCGTGCTGTCGCTGGCACCGGTCCTGCTCGACACGCTCAACACGGTGGTTCCCCAAACTGGTTCCAACCAGGCCGGTTCGACTCACGCCAGTTCGACGTGTGGCAAGGGTCGCGCCGAGATTCCGAAGCAGCTTCAGTTGTTCATCCGTGAAAGCCAGGTGACCTTGTGCAAGCGATGAAGATTGTCACCGCACCGTTCCGGTGGATCGGCGCACTCATCGCGTGGGTCATCAACCCGCGCCAGCGAACGGAGTCGCACAATCGCGCGCTCGAATTCGGATGGGGTGTCGCAGCGCTCGGCGTCACCCTCGTCGCGGTCCTGATCGGCGTCGCCGTCTATTGGTACTCTCCCGGCCACTACCGTGTCGTCGCCCAATTCAGCGAAGCGGGACAGCTCGAATCCGGCGACAGCGTGCGCGTCGCGGGCGTACCCGTCGGCACCGTCAAGAAGGTCGAGCTTCGCAACGACCACGTCGACGTCGAGATGGCCGTGCGGTGGGGCACGTTCCTGGGCGACGAGACCAACGCCGACGTGAAGATGCTGACCCTCGTCGGCGGCAGCTACGTCGACCTGACCACGGTCGGCACCGAAGCTCTCGGCGACGACGTCATCCCCGAGAGCAGGACAAGCATTCCGTACAGCCTCGCTGAGACATTCCAGAAGATGCAGCCCAAGCTCGACAAGATCGACGCCGCACCCGCACGAAAGAGCATCGCCCAGATCGGTCAAGCACTCGACGACAATCCGGACGCGTTACGCGAGAACCTGACGACGATGCGGTCTATGCTCACGAATCTGCAGAACCGTCAGGACGAATTCGGCTCCATGTTGGCGCTGGCCGCCGACTACTCCGAACAGATCAACGCTAACGGTGACGTGCTCACCCAGCTGGCACGCAATCTCGACTCGTTCGTCACCGAGTACTCGGTGTTCGGATCTCGCCTCAACGTCGTCCTCGACCACCTGGCGCTGCTCCTGGAACGAGTCCGCGGCCTGGCCATGATCTACATGACCGACATCCAGCCGCTCGTCGACCAGATCGACGCTGTCGGCCGAGAGTTCGGTCCTGCACTCGAACGCTACGGACCGATGATCAGCCAGGCCCGCGACCTCATTTACCGCCTCGAAGGGATGGTGCAGCCTGACGGATCGATCGTCGTCGATCAAAGCAAGATCGTGCTGACATCCGATTTCTGCATTCCCATGCCGGGGGTGACGTGCTGATGATCGCCAAGGTCCTCAAATCCCGCTGGTTCATCACCGCCTGCGTGATCGCCGTCGTCCTCGCCGCCATCGCTGGGCTCCTCCTCTCCGATGTCCGTTCGTCGCGAGCCGCCAAGTACTGCGCCGAGTTCAACGACGCGATCGGGCTGTTCGTCGGCAACCAAGTGACCCGCCGCGGCGTCCCGATCGGGGAGATCACCGGGGTCGAAACGGAGGGCGGGCACGCCGTCGTGCGGTTCACGGCCACCGACGACGTGCAGATCCCCGCCGACACGGAGGCCGCGACCGTGGCTCCGTCGGTGATCGCCGTCCGACAGCTCGCTCTCCTCGGCGACTACCACGGCGGCCCACAACTGCAGCCCGGACAATGTGTCCGGCTGGCGAATACCAACACTCCGGCGTCCATCTCCGAGTCGCTGCAAAGTCTCTCGGATGTCGCGGCGGACCTGACATCCGCGGGTGGGCTCGCCGAGTCAAAACAGATGCTCTCGGCGATGTCGAACCTCGACCAGGCATTGGCCGGCACCGGCCCGCTGCTGAACACGATCATCAAACAACTCGCGATGCCCGGGCATTCGCCGATCAATGGGGCGTTGGACGACACCTCACGCATCATCGATAGCGTCAGTTCCCTCTCCACCGGTCTCGCCGACAATTGGCCCTTCCTCGAATCGTTCATCACGGAGATTTCCGGAGTCGTCAAGCCGTTGATCTTGCCAACAATCGGAAGTGTCAGCCGGATCATCGGCGCGCTACCGGAAACACTCACGATGCTCGCCAAAGTCATCGACAATTACAGTCACTTCGTGTGGCCCGCCCTGGACGTCGTCGTCCCGATCGCCCGGGTGGTCGGCAACGGCATGCGCAACTTCGGCGACATCCTGGGTATCGTGCCGGTCCTCATCCGCGCCTTCGACATCTCGTTCGATCAGAAGTCGCTCGGTCTGCGCATCAAGTACACCCCACCGACCACGCGCATCCCAGCTAAGAATCCGCAGGCGACGTGCGCCAATATCAACCGCTATGTCCCGGGGCAATGCACGGTCAGCGACCCCTCCGGGATGGAGATCGATGCGTTGTCGATGGCCCTGACCTTGACGGGAGCGGCCCGATGACCACCGCTACTCGCGTTGCGGCGCGCCGCATCCTCCGCATGATCGTGATCCTCCTGGTCGCCTCCGCCACCCTCACCGGTTGCTCGGCGTACGCCAAGTTCGCCCCCGAGAACCTGCCGACACCGCAGGGTCTGAGGGACGGCCGTGAGATCGGCGCGCTGGTACCGACCGCGGTGAACCTTCCCCTCGAATCGAAGGTGCTCGTCAACGGCATCGACGCCGGCTCTGTATCGGCGATTGTGCCCGACGACGGCGCCACCAGAATCACGATGCGAATCGACGACTCGACCGTCGTCTCGGCGGCCGCCAGGCTGGAACTCAAGCAGGACACGCTACTCGGCGACACATACGTGTCGATCACGAACCCGTCGGACCCGACCGCGAACGCGGTGCCCGCAGGCGGAACATTGAGCATCGAACAGGTCGCCCAACCGGTCCAGATCGAACAACTGTTGTCGAGCCTGGCCAACTTCCTCGGCAGCGGAAGCCTGCTGCAGCTCGGCGCCACCTTCAGCGCAGTCAACAACCAGTTCCCCCAAGACCCGAAGGACATCGTCAAGATCCAGGCGGTCCTCGCCGACACCCTGGACACCTGGGCGTCGAACACCGACGATCTCGGGAAGATCCTGACCGACGTCGCGGGCCTGTCCGAACGACTCACGTCGATGAAGGGCACCCTCGAGTTCGCGCTGAGCCCGGCAGGAGTCAACCAGTTCCGGGCGATCAGCAGCACCACGTACATGGTCGCGATCCTCGGTCGACTGTCCGACGCCCTGGGACCGGCGATGCCGCTGGTACCGGTGCTGTCGAGTTTGACCCGACTGATCCGCGACGTCGTCACACCGCTCCTGATCCCCGGCTTCCCGCAAAATGACGTCTCGAACGCCGAACTGCTCACCGATGTGATCGACGACAAGGTCCTTCCGTGGCTTAAGAACACACCGGGCGTCAACCTGAGGTCAGTGACCGTCCAGAACGACGTATCCGACCGCGACCTCTCACGAGAGATGGTCCGCACCTTCCGCATGTTGGGGATGGTCCGATGAACCGGAACAGCAGGATCGAACTGGCCTTGAACGTCATAGCGTTCACGGTGGTGATCATCGTCTGCGGCGGCTACCTGGCGACTCAGGCCTACCACTGGAAGCCGCTCCAAGACACGAAGACCGCATACGTCAGCCTCACCGACAGCAACCTAATCCTCCAGGACACCGGTGTGTTCGTCAGCGGAATCCGGATCGGCAAGGTGGCCGATGTCAGGATCAAGCCCGATGGCGCCACCCTGGTGCTCGAGTACGACGCCGACAATTCGGTCCCAGCCGACTCGACCCTGTCCGTCGGTCTGCAATCAGCCCTCGGCGAGCCATACCTGAACTTCACCCCCGGCACGAGCGGCGGGCCCGCCCTAGAAAACGGCGCGACGATCGCCGCCGAAAACCTGGAAGAACCCGAATCGATCCCCGGCATCTTCAACCAGATATCGACGATGTCGTCGGTGTTCGACGCCGGGCCGATGTCGGGGATCTTGAAGTCCATCGCCGAAGCTCTCGACGGCACCGAGGGTTCCCTCGATCGCATCAGCGACGGCACCCGACTGGTGGCGACGATGCTCATGACGCATTCGCCTCAAATGCGGAAGATGTTCGCCAACACGCAGGTCTACACCGCTAACCTCGATTGGATTGTCAAGACGCTCCCGCAGTTCTCGGGCGGACTGCACGACATCATGGTCAAGTTCACGTCCGCGTTGGAAGCGACCGGCGACCTCATCGACAAGGGAAATCTGAACACCGTGATGCACGACTCGGTTGAGCCGTTCCTCGCAAAGCTCAACCCGTACCTTGCGGAGATCATTCCGCCGGTGATGGACGCGGTCGGCCCACTGATGCCGGTCGCATTCGCCGTCGACGACACCGTCCCACAAATCGACATGAGCGCCTTCCTCGCCGAGGCGCTGAAACTGTTCGGCGGCGGAGACGGCGTCAAGCTCGTCATCACCCAGCCGAACTGACACAAACCCGACAGCATTTTTCCGTATCGAACAGGAGTATCCGATGTCTGAGGACAACACCGATCGCGAGAAGACCGAAGGGGACGACGCCGGCACGCCCGCCGAGACAACGGTGACCGAGACAGCGAAGACCGTGACACCTGCGGCCGAGTCCGCCGTGACACCCGCGGCCGAGTCCGCCGTGACACCTGCGGCCGAGTCCGCCGTGACACCTGCGGCCGAGTCCGCCGTGACACCTGCGGCCGAGTCCGCCGTGACACCTGCGGCCGAGTCCGCCGCCGAGAAGTCAGATGGCAAGAAATCCGACGAGACACTAACCCAGAAGAACGACCGCGGATCGGGCCGACGGGGCCAAGTGACGATGTCGATTCCCGTCCTGATCGGCTCACTACTCGCCGGCCTGCTAATCATCATCCTGGCCGCGACGACAGTCGTATTCGTGCTCCGCGACTCATCGGCCCGCAACGACCTCGACTCGATGCGCGCCACCGCGGCCGATGCAGCGGCCGCCGAAAAGGTCGCGGGCAAGTACGCGGTGTCGGCCGCGACACTCGACTACCAGGACCTGACGCCCTGGATCACGGCGATGAAGAAAGGCGTGAGCCCCGAACTGGCCAAACGCTACGACGCGGTCGGCCAGACGATGGAGCAGATCATCACCCCGCTGCGCATGAAGACGAGCGGTGAACTGGTGACGACGTCGCTCTCCGACTCCGAAGGCGACCTCTACCGGGTCGACGCCGTCGTCAACGTCAACACCACGACCGTGCAGAATCCGAGCGGCGGCAACGCCGTCGCCGTCTACAAGTTGACGCTAGACCGGTCGAAGAACTGGCTCATCACCGAGGTCGGCGACCCGACGAACACCGTCGCAGGCAATCTCGGGTCACCTTCCGGCGCCCCGGCTGCCCCTGCCGCCCCTGCTGCCCCGACACCGCCTGCCGACCAGGTGCCCGGTAACTGACATGCGTATCGAAGACCGTCCCCGGCCGTCCGCGATAGGCGGGTTCACCGACAACTTCAACGACAATGCGCTCGGCCCGATCCGCACGTTGGGGCGCACGTTCCGGCTGGCGGTCGTGTCGATCGTCCAGCTCTTCCTGGACATCTTCCGCGGCCAGTTGAAAGTCCGCGAAACCGTCGTCATGGGCTGGTATCTCGTCAGCGTCACCGCAGTGCCCGCGTTCCTCATGGCAATCCCGTTCGGCGTCATCGTCACCATCCAGATCGGCAACATCATCAACCAGTTGGGCGCCCAATCGTTGCTGGGCGCAGCGAGTGGTTTCGCGGTGATCCAGCAGGCGGCGCCGCTGGCGTCGGGTGTCCTGCTTGGCGGTGCGGGAGCCTCGGCCATCGCCGCCGACCTCGGTGCCCGAACCGTCCGTGAGGAGATCGACGCGATGCGCACGATGGGCATCGACCCCATTCAACGTCTCGTCGTACCTCGCGTGCTCGCCGCCGCGATCGTCGCCCCACTCCTCGCACTGTTCATCATCTTGGTCGGAGTCATCGCGGCGTTCTATCTCGCAGTGATGATCCAAGGCGTCGGCGCGGGCAGCTATTGGCAGTCGTTCGGCTCGTTCGCGTCCGGACGCGATCTGATCCTCGGTGTCGTCAAGGCGATCGTCTTCGGCATCATCATCGGCGTCATCGGCTGCCAGCGCGGCCTCGAGGCGCGCGGCGGTCCGCAGGGTGTCGCGAACGGCGTCAACGCCACCGTCGTCGTCTCGACGGTCGGCATCATCGGCGTCAACTTCATCATGACGCTCATCTACACCGTGTTCTTTCCGATTCAGATCGGCTAGCGCATCCCCGTCGGCCTGTCGCTCAATCAGCGGCGCCGATGATCGCCGCCAAATCGGCAGTCACGTCAGACGAGCCGAGGACCTGGATCGCGACGTGGTCCGCACCAGCTGCCACGTGCTGGTCGACTTGCGCGCGGACCGCGGCGGCATCGCCGTGCGCCACCAGCGCGTCGATGAGACTGTCGCTTCCGCCGTCGGCTAGGTCCGCGTCGGTGTAACCGAGGCGCTTCAGATTGGATGTGTAGTTCCGCAGGTGCAGGTACGGCTGGTCGACCGGCGGACGACCGACGGCGCGGGCCGCGACCGGATCGGTACCGAGCACCACCTTGTGTTCCGGCGCCAACAACACCCCGTCTCCCACCGTCGCGCGAGCCTGCGCGGTGTGCGCGGGCCCCGTCAGATACGGGTGCGCACCGAGAGCACGCTCGGCCGACAAGGTCAGCATTCGTGGGCCGAGCGCCGCCAGGACGCGACGGTTCACCGGGACCCCGCCGTCGTCGAGGACGTCCAGATATCTTCCGACAGCACCGAACGGGCTCGTGTACTCCGCGGTGGCCTCCGGGTGCCCAGCCCCGATACCGAGGTAGAAGCGACCTGGGAAGTCGCGGTCTAGTTCGAGAAATTCGGCCGCGATCGCCGCGGGGTCAGTGTTCCAGATGTTGACGATCCCGGTCGCCACGGTCAGCTTGTCGGTAGCCGCCAATACCTCCCGCACAGTCCGCAAGTCTGTCGGCGATCCGCCGAGCCAGAGTGCACCGTAACCGAGTCGTTCGATCTCGCGCGCGGTGTCGGCCGAGAACTGATTGAACCCGCCCCAGACGCCGTGCCTGCCGAACCGGTCGATGTGCGCGGTCTTGTCATTGTCTGCCATGGTCGGTGCAACCTGCACGACGCGCACTTGTATTCCGGGCACGGGCCCGCGCCGTCCCACAGTTACCCGCTTCGGATGATGTCGGACAACGTTGGCCCCGCCTACCGTCACAACAGTGATCCACGACTTCCTCGCCGCAGACCCAGACCTCTCGATGACGTCAGACATCCTGGCCAGACGCGGGGGCAAAAGCGGGTCGATCTCGGTGTCGGGCACGATCGGCCTCGTCATCGTAGCCGTGGTGATCGGTATCGCCGTCCGGATACTCCGCGACCCGGTGAAACGAGCGACCTGGATGCGCAGACTGTCGAGCATCGGATCGAACTCCGGTCAGGCCGCCGCATTCCCTCACTCGGCGCCATCCCCTCATTTGGCTCCACTCCCCCAACCGTCGCCGGGCGACGTGAGTGCCGCACTCAACCCGGCGACACCCCCGGCGACGCTGGCGCACATGATCGACAACGCTCCGCCCCTCCGGTCCTATGTGGCTGCGAATCCAAGTACTCCATCGGGGCTTCTGCAGAAGTTGAGCACGATGGCTGATCCACTAGTCGACAAAGAACTCGCGGCCCGAGGCTTCACACAGCCGGGTCCGTTCCCACCACGGCCTCGCTGAGTACTCCCCGATCGTTTGCTCCCCGTGTCAATATGGACTCCATGCGCACCTTCCTCGCCCGAAGCGCCCTGACCGGCGTCGCACTGTGGATCGCGACCCTCATCGTGCCAGGCGTCGAGTTCGACTTCGGCGACCTCTCGTCCTGGTGGGCGAAGGTCGGCGTGGTCCTGCTCGTCGCCGCGGTCTTCGGTCTGGTGAACGGTTTCCTCAAACCGATCGTCCAGATCCTGTCGATTCCCCTCTACATCGTGACGCTCGGCCTGATCCATGTGGTCATCAATGCGCTGATGCTGAAGCTGACGGCGTGGCTCACCGACAACGTCTTCCACGTCGGACTCCAAGTGGACGACATCTTCTGGTCCGGCATCTTCGGAGCCATCGTCATCTCGGTGGTCGGCTGGCTGACCGCACTGTTCATGAAGGACAAAGCGGAAAACCTGTACGCGTGACGGTGCCGGACGATCAGCGCCGCGTAACCTCTCGCGCATGAGAGCAGTCCTCCAACGAGTCAGCGCAGCATCGGTCACCGTCGACGGCAAGACGGTCGGTGCCCTCGATCTGTCCGACGGCGCGCAGGGGCTCGTGGCGCTCGTCGGTATCACCCACCACGACGACGAGTCGAATGCACGCGCGCTGGCCGACAAGATCTGGGGACTGCGCATCCTCGACGGCGACGCGGATCGCCCGCAGGCGTCGGCCGCCGACCTGGGCGCACCGATCCTGGTGGTCAGTCAGTTCACCCTGTACGCCGACACGGCGAAGGGACGGCGGCCGTCGTGGAACGCGGCCGCGCCCGGCCCGGTCGCCGAACCCCTGGTCGACACGGTCATCACTGCCCTGCGGGATGTGGGCGCGCCCGTCGAGACCGGCCGGTTCGGCGCGCACATGCGTGTCGACATCGTCAACGACGGGCCGGTGACGATAGTCCTCGACGTGTGACCGAACTCCCCTGGTGGGTCGGCGTTTCCGCTGGCAGCACTGGTATTCTTGCGCGGTGCTATCGTCGTTGACCCTCCGTGACCGCTCGCCCGCCGTACTCGTCGGAGCCGCCGCCGCGCTACTGGCCGTCACGACCGCCATCGGCGTCACGTTCCACGCGTGGCACGGCCACGTAGATCTACTGGTGTATCGGCTCGGCGCACGAGCCCTGCTCGACGGCGACGCCGTGTACGGGCCACTGCCCGCATTGGGCAACGGCGAGATCCACCTCCCATTCACCTATCCGCCGCTCGCCGCCATCGCCTTCGCCCCGTTTGCCGCCCTCCCCGAGAACGTCGCGACGTCGATCATGTTCGCGCTCTCGATCGCGGCGATCGGCCTGACCGTGTGGCTGGTCCTCGACCGGATCAGGCCCTCGATGGACCGCGGCACCAGACTGGCGATCGTCCTCGCCGTCGTCGCCGTCTCCGAATACACCGAACCGGTGCGCGGAACGCTCGGCTACGGTCAGGTCAACGCACTGCTCATGGCGGCGGTCGCCTTCGACGTGTTGAACCGCTGCGAACGGTGGCCGCGCGGCATCCTCATCGGGATCGCGGTGGCGATCAAACTGACGCCGGCCGGGTTCCTCCTGCTGTTCCTGATTCGACGCGACTGGCGGGCGTTCGCGACAACCATCGCGTCGACGATCGTCTCGATCGGCATCGCCTGGCTCGTGATGCCTGACGACTCCCGCGAATACTGGTTCCACAAGTTGAGTGAGACCGGCCGGATCGGCGCCCCGTACTTCGCAGGCAACCAGTCGTTGAAGGGTCTGGTCTACCGCCTTGGCTTGGGTGAGACGGCGGCGACGCTGCTGTGGCTGGCTCTGTCGGTGGTGGTCGTGGTCCTCGCCGCCGTGTGGATGCACCGGCTACTCGCCGAACGGCGACTGGCTACCGCGTTGGTCGTCAACTCAGCCGCGATCCTCCTCATCTCGCCGATCAGTTGGTCGCATCACTGGGTGTGGTTCGTCCCGGCTCTGGTCATCGCGGGGAACGCAATCGTCGACGGCCGTCGGGACCGCTGGTTCGTGGCTGCGACCGGAACCGCCTTCCTTATGTTCTTCATCGGCCCCCACTGGCTACTGCCCGGAAGCAACGACGTCGAACTGGACTGGGCCTGGTGGCAACAGATCATCGGCGCGTCGTACGTGATCTTCACCGTCGCCGTCCTCGCTTTAGGTGCGTGGCACAGCCCCCGAACGTGGGACGCTCTCAGCCGACGTCCGTGATGCACCAGCCGTCGCTCTCCCGGCGCAGCGTCATCGGGGTCGGCACCGACGTCGAGCCGTAACGCACCGATGCGTCGACGGTCGCGGTGTCGCCGTCAACTGAGATGTGGTCGACGACGGTCGTGCCCTTGCGTACCGAACCACGCGCCGACGGGAGGTGCGGTACGTCCCCGCCGCCACTGACGACCGATCCGAGCGCTTGACACATGCGAGCCGACGCGCCCCGCAGATCAGCGTGCGAGACGTCGTCAAGATAGCCCCTTGCCTGAGCGTCGACGAGCTCCGTGTCGGTCTTCGGGTCCGCGGACGTCACCGCGCGGTAGGCGAACACACCGCCGACGATCACCGCCACCACGCAGACCACGGCGATCCCGATGGCGGCCAGCCGACGACGCCGATCCTCCACACGGGGGACGGCGGCAGGTTCACTAGGTTGCGTCGTCATAGTGTGAGAAAGCGTACTCCGCCCGAAAGACAACGATCGCGTCGTCGCACTTGTCTCGTGCGGCGACGCGATCATCGGATGTCTCAGGAGGTCGGCCGACCTCAAGTCACTTCGGCCTCAGGTCACTCGGGTCGGACGGTGAGGATTCGCGGACCGTCCTCGGTCACAGCGACGGTGTGCTCCCAGTGTGAGGCGCGGGTGCGGTCATCAGTGACGACCGTCCAACCATCGTCGAGTTCAGTCGTGTCCTCGGTGCCGAGGGTGAGCATCGGCTCGATGGCGAGCGTCGAACCCACCACGAGGCGCGGGCCACGATTGGCCTTTCCCTCGTTGGGCAGGAACGGTTCCATGTGCATCTCACGACCGATGCCGTGTCCGCCATAGCCTGCGACGATACCGAAATGTCGACCGAACTTCGCCGCGGCAGCACGCGTCCCGGCCTCGATGGCCGCCGACACGTCGGTGAGCCGTCCCCCGGGGATCATGGCCGCGATCCCGGCCTCCATCGACAGGCGCGTGGCCTCGTTGAGTTCATGATCGTCAGTCGACAGATCACCGACACCGAACGTCCACGCCGAATCGCCATGCCACCCGTCGTAGATCGCTCCGCAGTCGATGGAGACGAGATCGGCCTCGGCGAGTACGACGTCTTTCGACGGGATTCCGTGCACGACGACCTCGTTCACCGAGGTGCAGATCGAGCCAGGGAAACCGTGATAGCCCTTGAACGACGGGACTGCCCCGGCCTCGCGGATCACGGTTTCGGCGACCTCGTCGAGATCGAGGGTGCTGACCCCGACGCCCGCGGCCGCACGAACAGCTACGAGAGCTGCTCCGACGATCTCGCCTGCGGCAGCCATAGCGTCGAGTTCGCCCGCCGTACGGAATGGCACGACTTTGGGTTTACGGAATCCCACGGCGCGGGTCAGGCCTTGCCGAGTGCCGACATGACGCGCTGGTGGACCTCGGCCAGTTCACCGACGGCGTCGATGCTCCTGACTGAGCCCTCGTAGTGGTCGAGCAGCGGCGCGGTCTCGGCGTCGTACACCGCCATGCGGTTGCGGATGACGTCTTCGGTGTCGTCGGCGCGGCCACGGGCCAGCATGCGTTCGACGACGACATCGGCGTCCACCTCGAACGACAGCACGCCGTCGAGCTTGGTGCCGAGATCGTCGAGGATGCCTTCGAGGGCGACTGCCTGCTCGGTGGAGCGCGGGAAGCCGTCGAGAATGAACCCCTTCGCGGCGTCCGGTTCAGCGAGGCGTTCGCGCACCATGTTGATGGTGATCTCCGGTGGAACGAGGTTCCCCGCGTCGAGGAACTTCTTCGCCTCGACACCGATCGGCGTGCCCTGCGAGATGTTCGCCCGGAAGAGATCTCCGGTGGAGATGTGCGGAATGCCTACCGCTTCCGACAACAGCTCTGCCTGCGTGCCCTTGCCTGCTCCGGGAGGACCGAGGATGACGAGTCTCATTTCAGGAACCCTTCGTACTTGCGTTGCATCAACTGGCTGTTCACCTGCTTGATGGTGTCGAGGCCGACGGCCACGATGATCAGCAACGCCGTGCCGCCGAACGGAATGTTCTGCGCACTGCTGCCACCAAGGTCCATGAACAGGTTCGGGAGGATCGAGATGAGGCCGAGGTACAGCGAGCCCGGCAGCGTGATCCGGTTGAGCACATAGCCCAGGTATTCGGCGGTCGGACGTCCCGGTCGGATGCCGGGGATGAAGCCGCCGTAGCGCTTCATGTCGTCTGCGCGTTCTTCAGGGTTGAACGTGACGGCCACGTAGAAGTACGTGAAGAACATGATCAGCAGGAAGTACACCACGATGTGGAACCAGCTGGACGGGTTGATCAGGTTGTCCTGCATCCACACCTGCCAGCCGGAGACGTCGGTGCTGTTCTGGTTGGTGATCTGCAGGATCAGCTGCGGGATGTACAGCAGCGACGACGCGAAGATCACCGGGATGACGCCTGCGGTGTTCACCTTGATCGGCATGTAGGTCGACGATCCGCCGTACATCTTGCGGCCCACCATGCGCTTGGCGTACTGGACGGGGATCCGTCTCATGCCCTGCTCGATGAACACGACGGCGACGAGGATGATGAGGACTGCGACGACCACGAGGCCGAACGCGAGTCCGCCGCGCGACTGCAGGATCGTGCGGCCTTCGGACGGGAGTCGCGCCGCGATGCCAGCGAAGATCAGGATCGACATGCCGTTGCCGATGCCGCGTTCGGTGATGATCTCGCCGAACCACATGACGAGCAAAGCGCCTGCGGTCATGACGAGCACGATGATGATGAGGCCGAAGATCGACCGGTCGGAGATGATCTCCTGAGAGTTACAGTCCGCTCCGGTCGTCGGCAGCAGGTTGCCGCTGGCGGCGAGTGCGACGATGCCGGTGGACTGCAGGAGGGCGAGCGCCAGAGTCAGGTAACGCGTGTACTGCGTCATCTTGGTCTGGCCGGACTGGCCTTCCTTACGCAGCTGCTCGAACCGCGGGATGACAACGGTGAGCAGCTGAACGATGATACTGGCCGTGATGTACGGCATGATGCCGATCGCGAACACCGATAGCTGCAGGAGCGCGCCACCGGAGAACATGTTGATCAGCGAGTAGATCTGTCCGGAGTCGCCCTGACTGGCGGCTTCGACGCATCGATCGATCTCTTTGAAGTTCACGCCCGGCGACGGCATCGTCGCGCCCAGACGGTACAGGACGAGGATTCCGAGGACGTAGAAGATCTTCTTCCTCAGGTCGGGCGTCCGGAAGGTCGCCACGAGGGGGGAAAGCACCAAGTCCTCCTATAAGCACCTGAGTATGCGGACCGCTGGCCAGCATTCTCGGCGATCACGCTCGAAAGATTCCGGGCACCCCGTCGTCAGGATGCCCCTACGAACTCTAACAGTCGTCCAACCACAGCCGGTCAGGCGAGCGGGTCGCAGACACGATGTGTCCGGTTTTCGCTCGCCTGACCGGGTGATCAGATGTGCACCAAGTCTTACTGCTCGGTGACGGTGCCGCCTGCGGCGGCAATCTTCTCTTTGGCGGAGCCGGTGAACTTGTCAGCGGTCACATCGACCTTGACGTTCAGCTCGCCGTTGCCGAGAACCTTGACGAGACGGTTCTTGCGGACGGCGCCCGCTGCCACGAGCTCGGCGACGCCGATGGCGCCCCCCTCCGGGAACAGCTTGGCGATGTCGCCGACGTTGACGACCTGGTATTCCACGCGGTTGCGGTTGGTGAAGCCCTTGAGCTTCGGCAGGCGCATGTGAATGGGCATCTGGCCGCCTTCGAAGCCGGCAGGCACATTCTTACGAGCCTTGGTGCCCTTGGTGCCGCGACCCGCGGTCTTACCCTTCGAGCCCTCACCGCGACCCACGCGGGTCTTTTCGGTCTTCGCGCCCGGTGCGGGGCGAAGGTGGTGCAGCTTGATGGTCATGACTTAAACCTCTTCGACTGTCACGAGGTGCCGCACCACGTTGATGAGACCGCGGTTGATCGGCGTGTCCTCGCGGGTGACGGTCTTGCGGATGCCCTTGAGTCCAAGGGTGCGCAGGCTGTCACGCTGGTTCTTCTTGGTACCGATGGTGCCCTTGATCTGGGTGATCTTGAGTTCAGCCATGGCTTATGCTCCCTTGTTCGCTGCGGCGGCAGCGCGTGCGCGCAGCATGCCGGCGGGGGTGACCTCTTCGACGGTCAGTCCGCGACGAGCAGCTACCTCTTCGGGCTGCTGCAGCATCTTCAGGGCGGCGACCGTCGCGTGAACGACGTTGATCGCGTTGTCCGAGCCAAGGCTCTTCGCCAGCACGTCGCTGACGCCTGCGCACTCGAGGACGGCGCGGACCGCGCCACCGGCGATCACACCGGTACCCGAGCTAGCCGGGCGCAGCATGACCACACCGGCGGCCGCCTCACCCTGAACCGGGTGAGTGACGGTACCTGCGATCAGCGGGACGCGGAAGAAGTTCTTGCGAGCCTCTTCGACGCCCTTCTGGATTGCTGCGGGAACTTCCTTGGCCTTGCCGTATCCGACGCCGACCATGCCCTGGCCGTCGCCGACAACGACGAGAGCGGTGAAGCTGAAGCGTCGACCACCCTTGACGACCTTCGACACGCGGTTGATCGTGACGACCCGCTCGAGCTGGTTCCGCTCTTCACGGTCACGTCCACCGCGGTTGTCGCGACGATCGCCGCGACCGCGGCCACGCTCGTTGCTGTTGGTGTTATTGCTGTTTCCGGCGGGTCCGTTGCCGCCATCACGCTGACGTCCGGGCATCAGATGTCCCCTCCAGTGTTGGTCTTGTTGATCATCATCAGAACTTCAGGCCTCCCTCGCGGGCGGCGTCGGCCAATGCCGCGATGCGACCGTGGTACGCCTTGCCGCCGCGGTCGAAGACCACAGCGTCGATGCCTGCGGCCTTAGCGCGGGCGGCGACGAGCTCGCCGACCTTGCTGGCCTGTGCCGACTTGTCGCCACCGGCTGCGCGAACGTCAGCTTCGATGGTGCTGGCTGCTGCCAGGGTGCGACCGGTCAGATCGTCGATGACCTGCACATGGATGTGACGGCTGCTGCGCTTGACAGCCAGGCGCGGACGCTCTGCCGTGCCGGAGATGTGCTTGCGCAAGCGGA
Source organism: Gordonia abscondita (assembly GCF_032711245.1). Lineage (GTDB taxonomy): Bacteria > Actinomycetota > Actinomycetes > Mycobacteriales > Mycobacteriaceae > Gordonia. Next base: position 2,322,053 of record NZ_CP128986.1, on the reverse strand, counting down.
AGTGGCGACGGTTCGTCGCGGTGCGACGACGCGTCGAAACGTCCTTGCCGAGGGGCTTGCGTGCTTTGGTGGTCGTTTGAGTTGTTTCAGACATGTCTACTTACCCGTCTTTCCGACCTTGCGGCGGATCTGCTCACCCTCGTAACGCACACCCTTGCCCTTGTACGGGTCGGGGCGACGCAGACGGCGGATGTTCGCCGAGATCTGGCCGACTAGCTGCTTGTCGATGCCCGAGACCGAGAACTTGGTGGGCGACTCGACGGCGAAGGTGATGCCTTCGGGTGCCTCGATCGGCACGGGATGGCTGTAGCCGAGGGCGAACTCGAGGTCCTTACCCTTGGCCTGGACGCGGTAGCCGACACCGAAGATTTCCATCTTCGTGGTGTAGCCCTCGGTCACGCCGATCACCAGGTTGTTGACGAGGGTACGGCTCAGTCCGTGCAGCGCACGGCTACGACGCTCGTCGTTCGGACGGGTGACGACGATGGAGTTTTCCTCCTTCGTCACCTCGATCGGCTCGGAGACGGTGAGGTTCAGTTCGCCCTTCGGGCCCTTGACCTTCACGTCCTGGCCGTCGACGTTGACGTCGACGCCGGCCGGAATTGCGATGGGATTCTTACCAATACGCGACATTTTTTTTACGCTCCCCTACCAGACGAAGGCGAGGACTTCGCCGCCCACGCCCTGGTTGGCTGCCTGGCGATCAGTGAGCAGACCGGACGACGTGGAGATGATGGCCACGCCGAGGCCGCCCAGAACCTTGGGCAAGTTGGTGGACTTCGCGTACACCCGGAGGCCCGGCTTCGAGACGCGGCGGAGACCAGCGATGCTGCGCTCCCGGCTCGGGCCGTACTTCAGGGTGACGACGAGCTTCTTGCCGACCTCTGCGTCTTGGACGCTGAAGTCGGTGATGTAGCCCTCGCGCTTGAGGATCTCAGCGATGTTCACCTTGATCTTCGACGACGGGAGGGTCACCTCGTCGTGGAACGCCGAGTTGGCGTTGCGCAGACGTGTCAGGAAGTCTGCGATCGGGTCAGTCATGGTCATGGTTGACCGTCAACCTTTCTCGTAGCGGTTCCCATACAGCGGTGACCTGCGATTCCTCGCACGATGCGCCGGTGGGCCTTCCACGAAGTGGATAGTTGTGCATTGTTCTCCCCCGCCGATGCCATTGGCTTTTCACCGGCACCCGCGAGCTATGAAGTTGTAGGTCCCGGGGGCACACTTCACCCAGGCAACTGGTCTAGTGTAGGGAATTCCCTGCCCTGAGCCAAATCGGTGGTGTGCCGAACGAGGGACGGACCGGCACTGTGCACACGCGCGCAGCGCCGAGGGTGACGCACACGACGAGCCGCGTGACCACGGTGTCACACGGCTCGTCGTATCCTCGCCCGCCTGCTAGTTCTGGGCGGGCAGGACGTGCTCCCCCGTCTTGTCGCAGGCCAGTGCAAGCGACGAGATGTACTGCGTCGAGCCGTCGGCAGCGGGGACTGCCGAGGCGAGCATGTCGGGACGTTCGAACTCGATGCCGGTCACACAGCAGAGGAGTCGCGCGTCGCTCGGATTGCCGTACTCGTCGTACATCGGGAGATCGATGCCGTCGTCGGTGCGGCGCAGGTAGTAGCGGCCGCGAGTGGCGATCGCGAGGACCGGCGGCAGCACAAGCGCTAGCGCCGCGGCGACGAGAGGCGAGTACGGCGCGATGGAGTCACCGAACGCTCCGAAGAACACCGCGATCGACGCACCCGCGGCGACGGCGACCGACACGAAACCGACCGGGTTCACGGCGTACAGCATTCCGCGGCGAAACTCCGGCGCCATCGGCGAGATCTTCAACAGCCATTTGTTGACGACGATGTCGGTGGCGACGACGACGATCCAGGCGATACCGCAGTTCGCGTAGAAGTTCAGCAGCTCGTTGAGGAAGCTGAACATGTTGGACTCCATCAGCACCAGCGCGATCACCAGGTTGACGACGACGAACACCAGCCGACCCGGATACGTCTTGGTGACCCGAGTGAACGAGTTGGTCCACGCGAGCGAACCCGAGTATGCGTTGGTCACGTTGATCTTGATCTGCGAGATCACCACGAGGATCAGAGCGAGCGCCATCGCCAGCCACGGCGGCATCATCTCCTCGTAGACCATCACGAACTGGTGAACCGGCTGGTTCGCGACCCCCGCGCTGTCGGCGACGTGCCCGATCAGGTACACAGCGAGGAACAGGCCGACGATCTGCTTGAGTGCACCGAACAGCACCCAACCCGGACCCGCGATGAGGACCGCAGTCCACCAGCGACGCGAGTTGTCTGGGGTACGCGGCGGCATGAACCGCAAGTAGTCGATCTGTTCGGCGATCTGCGCGATCAACGACAGACAGACACCCGCGCACAACATGATCCCGGCCCAGCTGACGCCCTCACCGCGGGGCGCACCATTCTCATCGACGCCACCGAACGCGAGGAAATCACTCACCGCACTCGGGTGCGCGACGAGCAAGTAGACGAGCGGACCCACCATCATCACCAACCACAACGGCGTCGTCCACACCTGAAGTTTCGCCAACGCCTTCATGCCGTAGATCACCAGCGGCAGCACGATCAGCGTCGACGCGAGATACCCGACAGGCAACGGTATCCCCAGCCCCAACTCCAACCCCTGCGCCATGATCGACCCCTCGAGCGCGAAGAAGATGAACGTGAACGACGCGAAGATCAGATTCGTGACGACACTGCCGTAATAGCCGAACCCGCTCCCTCGGGTGATCAGATCCAGGTCGAGGTTGTAGCGGGCCGCGTAGACGGCGAGCGGGATGCCCGTCGCGATGATGACCGCGGCGAACATCGCGATCCCCCACAGCGCGTTGCCGGTGCCGTGCGCGATACCGATGTTGGCGCCGATCGAGAAGTCCGCGAGATAGGCGATGCCGCCGAGCGCCGACGTCGCGACCACCGCCGTGCTCCACTTGCGGTAGCTGCGCGGCGCGAACCGCAGTGTGTAGTCCTCGAGAGTCTCACTGAGCGCCGCCCGCTCGTGTCCACCTGCGACCGGCCCGTTCCGAACCCGCGTCAACTGGTCTGTCATTCGTCCTCCACTCGCCCGTCATGTCGATCGGTGAGTCGAACGTATGGGGCCGATGTCACTACGTCGGGGCGGTCGTGTTGCGTCGCGGAAACCCTCGGTGTCGAGCGTGTTACGACATCGCGCGGCGGCGCGATACGACGGACACCGCAGCCCAGACGGCCAGGAGGAAACCGGTCATCGCGAAGCCGAGCCGCTCCAGATCGGCGCCGCCGAGCCACGCGAACGGGCCGGCCCACCCCCACTGCTCGTTGGCGAGCGACGACAGTTGGACGATCGCGATGAACGACGCGACCGCAGCCGACACACCCGTCATCAACGCGCGGTATGACATCAGCGAAGTTCCCGGACCGCCGGGAGAGAACGAGTACGCGCGCCGCATCACCGCGCCCTGCACTGTGTCGAGCAGCGACATGCCCGCCGCGAACAGGGCGGGCAGAGTGAGCACCGCCCACCACGGCACCGCACCCAATGTCGCCGACCCGGCGAGCGCTAGCAGGCCGATCTCGGTGGCCGTGTCGAATCCGAAACCGAAAGCGAAGCCGACCGCGTACATTCTCGTCGGACGATCGACGGCCCGCTCGAACCTTCGTACTACCGGCCACACCAGGCCGCCCGGCGCGCTGTCGGACGAGCCGAGCGAACGCAGGTTGACGGCCGCGATCACCAGCAGGAACACCGACGACACCAGCGGCCCCCAGACACCGGTCACCTCGTGCAGGCTCGAATCGTTGTCGGTGACGGCCCGTCCGAGAGCGCCGAGACCGACGACGAGCGCCAGACATAGCAGGAACACGACGCTCGAATGGCCGAGCGAGAACCAGAGCCCGACCGTCGACGCGGGCTTGCCCCGGTCGACGAACCGCCGCGTCGTGTTGTCGATAGCCGCGATGTGGTCGGCGTCGAACGCATGCCGCAGGCCGAGCGCATAGGCGCTCACCCCGACCGCGAGTGCGGCCGGCCCCGTCGAGTCGTACGTGATTCCGGACGGGATGACCGCCGCCAACAGTAGGCCCCACCCGACGAGATGCAGTGTCACGATGACGGCGACCGCCCACGGCCCGCCGGGGTCACGAACCGTCCCGCTGTCCACCGCGCCCTCGCGGATCGTGTTCTCGCGCATCATGACTCCACCTGATTCAGTAGTCCCCGCCAGGTGTTCCAGGTCGGTTCCAGCGGGCTCTCGTGCACCGATGCTCCGAGATATCGGGCGAGCGCACCGCGGCCGGCCAATTGCATCGAGTGCACATCGGGTACGCCCCCCGGCCGAACCCCCGCCAACAGCATTGACTCGAAGACGCGGTGCGGGCCGAGGACACCGGGCATCGGCTGATCACCACGTACGTCGACGGATTCGACGAGCAACGGCGTGCCGTCGATGCTCACCTCGGTCTCGACGAGCAACCGTCCGCCGCGCTCGCCGGACCGGCCGAGCACACAGACCTCCCGGACCAGCGCGCGGGCGCCGTCGGCGAGCGTGATCGTCGTCCGCCGACGCAAGTTCGCGCCGTCGGCGACGACTGTCTCCAGACCCCGCCAGATCAGCGTGGCACCGGCTTCGACGACCACGCTGGTCCGCCAGAACGACGCTTCACCGTCCGCGTCGTAGGCGACGGTCCCGCCGACCTCGGTGAGGTCGAGCGTGCAGCCCGCACCGACTCGGACGTCGAGGCCGATCGTGTCGCCACCCAGGACCAGCGCACCGCCCGCGACGAGCGCGACCCGCACCGTCGAGGAGGTCCGGCCGATCAGGCGCGGAACGAGAGTCGTGCCCGCGCCTGCCGACAGGTCGACGCGGGCCCGCCCAGGGGCGGCGTCAACGGCGAGCCGCGCCGTGCTCAATGCTCGTGCGCGTGGACGTACCCGCCGTCGGGGTGCCCGTCGTCGGCGTGAAAGTGCGGTGCCATCGGCCCCGGATCGACCGGCTCGTGCGACCCGCTGCGGTGCGAGGCGAGCACGTCGAGTACCCAGCCGCGCAGCGCGGCAACCGAGCCGGCGTCGGCGCGCGACAGCGCGAGCACCGGACGTCCCTCCCGCGCCGTCGACGCGTCGGCCACCATCTGCGGCACGTCGACGCCGACATGCGGCGCGAGGTCGGTCTTGTTGACGACGAGGAGGTCGGCGCGCCCGATGCCCGGCCCGCCCTTGCGGGCGACGTCGCCGCCGCCCGCGACGTCGAGGACGAATATCTGGGCGTCGACCAGGGCCGGCGAGAACGTCGCGGTCAGGTTGTCCCCGCCGGATTCGATGAGGACCAGGTCGAGCGGCGCGAACTCGGCTTCGAGGTCTTCGGTTGCGAGGAGGTTGGCGGTGACGTCATCGCGGATCGCGGTGTGCGGGCACGCGCCGGTCTCGACAGCGCGGATCCGGTCGGGGTCGAGGACACCCGCCGACCGCAGGAAGCGTGCGTCCTCATCGGTGTAGATGTCGTTGGTGATGACGCCGATCGCGAGCTCGTCGGCGAGCGAGGCGCAGACTGTCGCGATCAGCGACGACTTGCCGGTGCCGACGGGACCGGCTATTCCGAGTCGGAGGGCACGGTCTGAAGCGACGGCGTGAGCATGGGTGTGGTCAGGCACGGAACAACCTCTGGGTAAGGCGGGCGTGAGCCTGCGCCCACTCCTCGCTGTGTGGAGCCCCGGACGCCGGGACGGCGGCCGGGTCGGTGACGGCGGCGATCTCGTCGACTGCCGGTTCGGCCGCGGCACACGCGTCGATGATCCACTCGGTGGTCTCGGCGGGGTCCCGCGGATCGAGTTTGAGCAGGGCCGCGGCCGCGGTGGCCGCTTCGTCGTAGGTGACAAGTCGGACCAGGTCGGCGGCAGGCAGTACTGCCGCTGCCGCGATCACACCGAGCACGACGGCGCGGCAAGGGCTTTCGGGAAGATCGTCGAAGGCGGCGGCGGGCCACAGTCGGCGAGCGAGCCGCAGATAGCCGCGTGCCTGGGCGGTCGACGCGTCGCGCACCGCCGGTGACGGAGTCCGCGCGGCCCACGCGTCCTGCACCGGCTGCAGTGGTTCGCCGTGTAGCACCCGATGACGTGCGACGACCGCGGTGCCTGCCTCCACCCGCGACGTGGTCCGGGCACGCGCGCACAGCAGGTCACGTGCCTGGCCGGGCGGCATGCCGCCGGTGAGAGCGGGTTCCATGCCCGCCGAATACGCGTGCCCGCCGGTCGGCAGTCGTGCGTCGGCGAGGAGCATCGCGAGATGTGTCGGCGCGGTCATCAGAACATCGAGTAGAGCTGCGCCAACGGAAGTTCTGATGCGGGTGCGGGGGTCACCAGGTCGCCGTCGATGGCGATCTCGAAGGTGTCGGGGCGGATGTCGATGGTCGGCAGCGCATCATTGACCTTCATGTCCGCCTTGCCGATCGTGCGGGTCGGTCGCACCGCCGCGAGTCGACGACGCAGACCGAGCCGGTCGGCGAGCCCATCGTCGAGCGCGGCGGGCGACACGAACGACATCGATAGGTCTGCGCCGATCGCGGCACCGAACGTCGGCCGCTGCAGGACGGGCTGCGGGGTCGGGATCGACGCGTTCGGGTCGCCGAGCGACGCCCACACGATGGAGCCGCCTTTGATGACGAGGGACGGCACGACACCGAAGAATCGCGGATCCCACAGGGCGAGGTCGGCGAGCTTGCCCGGCTCGACCGAGCCGACCTCATGGTCGATACCGTGGGCGATCGCCGGATTGATCGTGTATTTGGCGATGTAACGGCGGGCGCGCAGATTGTCGGCGGGTCCAGAGCCCAATGCGCCGCGTCGCGCCTTCATCACGTGCGCGACCTGCCAAGTGCGGGTGATGACCTCGCCGATGCGGCCCATCGCCTGCGCGTCCGACGACGTGATCGACAGGGCGCCCAGATCGTGGAGGACGTCCTCGGCTGCGATCGTCGTCGCCCGGATACGGGATTCGGCGAACGCCAGATCTTCGGGTACCGCGGGGTTCAAGTGGTGGCAGACCATCAGCATGTCGAGGTGCTCGGCGACGGTGTTAACGGTGTGCGGGAGCGTCGGGTTGGTTGACCCGGGGATGACGTTGGGCAGCCCGGCGATCGAGAGGATGTCGGGTGCGTGACCGCCGCCCGCGCCTTCGACGTGGAACGCGTGGATGCTGCGGCCGCCGATCGCGGCGACCGTCGAGTCAACGAAGCCCGCCTCGTTGAGGGAGTCCGAGTGCAACGCGACTTGCAGACCCCAGTCGTCGGCCGCGCGCAGCGCCGCGTCGATCGCGGCGGGCGTCGACCCCCAGTCCTCGTGGACCTTATAGCCGGCAGCTCCGCCGAGCGCCTGTTCGGCGAGGCCGTCGGCGGACACGGTGTTGCCTTTACCTAACAGCAGCACGTTGACCGGGATCGCGTCGAGCGCGCGGTGCATCTGCCGCAGGTGCCACGGGCCGGGCGTCACCGTCGTCGCTTTGGAGCCTTCGGACGGCCCGGTCCCGCCGCCGACGAGCGTCGTCAGACCGGTAGCGAGCGCTTCGTGGCACTGCGACGGCGACAGCAGGTGCACGTGCGAGTCGATGCCTCCGGCGGTGAGGATCTTCCCTTCACCGGAGATAACGTCGGTGGACGGTCCGATGACAAGGCCGGGGTGGACACCGTCGGCGATGTCCGGGTTCCCGGACCGTCCTAGAGCGACGATCCGCCCGTCACGGATGCCGACGTCGGCGCGTTCGATCCCCCACCAGTCGAGGACGATGGCGTTGGTGATGACGGTGTCGAGGGCACCCACACCGTGAGAATCCCGACCGCTCGTTCGGCGTCCGACGTCGCGCGGCACGGCCGACTGTCCCATGGATTCGCGGATCGACTTACCTCCACCGAAGACCGCCTCGTCGCCGCCGACCGTGTGGTCGCGTTCGACCTCGATCCACAGGTCGGTGTCGGCCAAGCGCACCTGGTCGCCGACGGTCGGCCCGTACAGCGACGCATACGTCTCACGGTCGATCGACACCATCAGCGCACTCGCTTTCCCAGAGCTATTCCCGGTACCAGTCGTCGCCCGCGGAGCGCGACGGCCGCGACGGATTTCGATGCTCCCGGTTCGAATCGGATTGACGTACCAGACGGGATATCGAGCCGGAATCCGTCGGCGGCCGCACGGTCGAAGTCGAGCGCGGCGTTGGCGTCCGGCAGGTGCAGGTGTGAGCCGATCTGGACGGGCCGGTCGCCGGTGTTGACGACGACGAGGTCGATCCGCTCGGACTCGTCGCGATCGGCGTTGAGCGCGATGACACCGGGTCGGACGCGGATCGCGCCCGGCCCGTCAGTGCGTGGCGCCGAAGCCATGGCGTCCCCCTTCTCGTGGCGTACGTCGTCGAGGACGACGCGCGGCACTAATCGATCGGATGGTGGATGGTGACCAGCTTGCGGCCGTCCGGGAAGGTGGCCTCCACCTGGACGTCGTCGAGCATCTCGGCTACGCCGGGCATCACGTCCTCACGCGTCAACACGCGACGTCCCTGTTCCATGAGTTCGACTACGCCGACGCCTTCGCGGGCCCGTTCGATGACCCACGTCGACAGCAGCGCGACGGTCTCGGGATGGTTGAGCGGCACTCCGCGGCCGTGACGGTCACGGGCCACCATCCCGGCCACCGACAGCAGCAGCTTCTCGGTGTCTCCCGGCGTGAAGCGCATGGGACGATAATGCCACCGCTGAGCGGTGTCAGCGACCACGACGAACTGTTGGGCGATGTATTCCGAGGTCGCGCATCGCCGCGTCACATGAACGTCACGCAGGTGCAACTGCTCAGAAACAGCAGCGTCTGCGCGCCTAGCGCCCGCGCACTCGGCGGCTCCGACTCGTCCCGACCTGACGTCCCGGCACGATCAGGTCCGAAGGTCCCGAATGTCGCGATAACGCAGGTTCCGTACCGACTTCAGGCATAAAGTCCGATTCATGCGGGAGTCTCACAACGTGCAAGGCCCGGCGGCGCAAGCTCTACTCGACATCGGCAAATTCTTCACTAAGTGGGACGAGACTGACGACAGTCGCGCCGTCTTCCGCCACGGTGGCCGCGAAGGCGACGTCTTCTATCGGGACCGGTGGAGTCACGACAAGATCGTCCGGTCGACCCACGGCGTCAACTGCACCGGATCGTGCTCATGGAAGGTGTACGTCAAGGACGGCATCATCACGTGGGAGACGCAGGAAACCGACTACCCGTCGGTCGGTCCCGACCGCCCCGAGTACGAGCCGCGCGGCTGCCCACGTGGCGCCGCGTTCTCCTGGTACACGTACTCGCCGACCCGCGTGCGGCACCCGTACGCGCGAGGCGTCCTCGTCGAGATGTTCCGGGAGGCCAAGAAGAAGGTCGGCGGCGATCCGGTCCTCGCGTGGGCCGAAATCGTAAACGATCCGATGCGGCGACGTTCCTACCAGCGGGCACGCGGCAAGGGCGGCCTGGTCCGAGTCAGCTGGGACGAGGCGACCGAGATCGCCGCAGCGGCCCACGTGCACACCATCAAGACGTACGGGCCAGACCGCTGCTCCGGCTTTTCCCCGATCCCGGCGATGTCGATGGTCAGCCACTGCGTCGGCACCCGTTTCATCCAGTTGATCGGCGGCGTCATGACGTCGTTCTACGACTGGTACGCCGACCTCCCCGTCGCGAGCCCACAGGTGTTCGGCGATCAGACCGACGTGCCCGAGTCCGGCGACTGGTGGGACGCGTCATACCTGATGATGTGGGGCTCCAACGTCCCAGTGACCCGTACCCCCGACGCGCACTGGATGGCCGAAGCGCGCTACCGCGGAACCAAGGTCGTCACCGTCTCCCCCGACTACGCCGACAACACGAAGTTCGCCGACGAATGGCTCCCAGCCCAGGCAGGCACCGATGCCGCCCTCGCCATGGCGATGGGGCACGTGATCATGCGCGAGTTCTACGTCGACGAACCGACACCGTTCTTCGCCGACTACTCACGCAAGTACACCGACCTGCCGTTCCTGATCCGCCTCGACGAACGCGACGGCACCCTCGTCGCCGGCAAGTTCGTGACGGCAGACGAACTCGACGGCGCACCGGCCGACGGCCAACCTGGCGCCGAGGAGCAGTGGAAGCCCGTCGTCCTCGACTCGGTCACCGACAGCGCCGTCGCCCCGAACGGATCGCTGGGGTTCCGGTACGCCGAATCCGGCGAAGGCAAATGGAACCTCGATCTCGGCGACGTCGTCCCCGCGCTCAGCCTCTACGACGGCGACCACCAGCCGCGCGAAGTGAGCTTCCCGGCGTTCGACGCCCCGGACGGCAGCGGAAGCGTCATCGTCCGCGGTGTGCCGACCCGCCGCATCCACGGACACCTCGTCACGACGGTGTTCGACCTGATGCTCGCCCAATATGGTGTGCGACGCGAGGGACTTCCCGGTGTCTGGCCCACCGGTTACGACGATGCGTCCGTCCAGTACACCCCGGCCTGGCAGGAGGCGATCACGTCGGTGCCCGCCGATGCCGCGATCCGGGTGGCCCGCGAGTTCGCGACCAACGCCCGCGAGTCGGGCGGGCGATCGATGATCATCATGGGGGCGGGGATCTGCCAGTGGTTTCACGGCGACGCGACCTACCGGGCGATCCTCGCGATGCTGTTGTTGACCGGCAGCATGGGCCGGAACGGCGGCGGTTGGGCGCATTACGTCGGCCAGGAGAAGTGCCGTCCGATGACCGGTTGGATTTCGCTGGCCAACGCTCTCGACTGGTCGCGTCCGCCGCGCACCCAGCCCGGCACCTCGTACTGGTACATGCACACCGACCAGTGGCGGGGCGACGGCTACTCGACGACGGCGCTCGCATCCCCGCTCTCGCAGGGCACGCTCGACCACGCGCACACCGCCGACGCGATCGCGCAGTCGGCGGCACTCGGGTGGATGCCCTTCTATCCGCAGTTCACCGCGAACCCGCTCGACGTCGCCGACGACGCGCAGGCCGCCGTCGCCGCGGGCGACGCCACGGACGCCGCCTCGTATGTGGCGCAGAGGCTGCGCGACGGCGGACTCACACCGGCGATCAGCGACGTCGACGCACCCGAGAACTGGCCGCGCACCCTGGTGCTGTGGCGGTCCAATCTGCTCGGTTCGTCGGCTAAAGGCAACGAATACTTCCTGCGGCACCTCCTCGGCACCCACCACAATGTGCTCGGTTCCGAAGACCCGCAGACGCCGCGGCCGTCGAGCGTCGCCTGGCACGACACCGCTCCCGAAGGCAAGCTCGACCTGATGCTCTCGGCGGACTTCCGCATGACGAGTACGACGCTGCTCTCGGACATCGTGCTGCCCGCAGCCACCTGGTACGAGAAGCACGACTTGAGCTCGACCGACATGCATCCGTTCGTGCACGCGTTCACCCCGGCCATCGACCCACCGTGGGAGGCCAAGAGCGACTTCGAACTCTTCCATCTGCTCGCCGAGCAGGTGTCGCACCTGGCGAAGACCCACCTGGGAACCAGACACGACCTGGTCAGCACGCCCGTCCAGCACGACACCCCCGGCGAGGCGGCGCAGCCGCATGGCCGCGTCGTCGACTGGCGTGAGGGCGACAAGCTCGGGGAGCCGGGCGTCAACATGCCGACGTTCGCGGTAGTCGAACGCGACTACACGGCGATCGCCGACAAGCTGGCTACGGTCGGACCGTTGGCGGACGAACTCGGATTCACTGTCAAGAACATCAATTACGACATCGCCTCGCAGATCCCCCGACTGGCCGCCAAAAACGGCGTGATGCAGTCCGGTGCGGGTGCCGGCCGGCCCGCGATCGAGACCGACGAGAAGCTCGCCGAGGCCATCCTGATGTTCTCCGGGACGACGAACGGCGCACTCGCCGTCGACGGTTTCGAGAAGTTGGAGGGTCGTGTCGGTAAGACGCTCGTCGACCTCGCCGCCGGGTCGGAGGAGAAACGGATCACCTTCGGCGACACCCAGGCCGGACCGGTCCCGGTGATCACCTCACCGGAATGGTCGGGGTCGGAGACCGGCGGGCGACGGTACGCCCCGTTTACCGTCAACATCGAACGAGATAAGCCGTTCCACACGCTCACCGGACGCATGCACTTCTACCTCGACCACGACTGGATGATCGACATCGGCGAATCCCTGCCGATCTACCGGCCGCCGCTCGACATGCACCGTCTGTTCGGCGAACCGAAGCTCGGAGCCAACGGGGAGAAGGAGATCACCGTCCGCTACCTGACGCCGCACAACAAGTGGTCGATCCACTCCGAATACCAGGACAACCTGTTGATGCTGTCGCTCTCGCGCGGCGGCCCGACGTGCTGGATGTCGGCGGAGGACGCGGAGTCGATCGACGTCAACGACAACGACTGGATCGAATGTGTCAACGCCAACGGCGTGTTCGTCGCCCGCGCCGTCGTCAGCCACCGGATGCCCGAAGGCGTCTGCTACGTGCACCACGCGCAGGAACGCACCATCGACGTCCCGAAGTCGGAAGCCACTGGGCGGCGCGGCGGCATTCACAATTCGGCCACGCGACTGCTCGTCAAACCCTCGCACCTGATCGGCGGGTACGCGCAACTGTCGTACGCGTTCAACTATCTCGGTCCGACCGGGAATCAACGCGACATGGTCTCGACTATCCGCAGACGCAGCCAGGAGGTCACGTACTGATGCGAGTCATGGCGCAGGTGGCGATGGTGATGAACCTCGACAAGTGCATCGGCTGCCACACCTGTTCGGTCACCTGCAAGCAGGCGTGGACCAACCGGGCAGGCACCGAATACGTCTGGTTCAACAACGTGGAGACGCGCCCCGGACAGGGATATCCACGACAGTACGAGGACCAGGAGCGCTGGCGCGGCGGGTGGAAGATCGACGGCCGGGGGCGGCTGCGGTTGCGCGCGGGCGGACGCCTGCAGAAGCTACTCACGATCTTCCACAGTCCCGTCCAGCCGACCCTGCACGACTACTACGAGCCGTGGACCTACGACTACGAGAAGCTCATCAACGCTCCGCTGGGCGACGACTTTCCCGTCGCCCGACCGAAGTCGCTGATCACCGGCAAGGACACCAAGGTCACGTGGTCGGCGAACTGGGACGACAACCTCGGCGGCGTACCGGAGGCCGCCGAACTCGATCCGATCATCGCGAAGCTGCGCGCCGAGTCAGAGGCGCAGATCAAGTTCTCCTACGAGCAGACATTCATGTTCTACCTCCCGCGGATCTGCGAACACTGCCTCAACCCGTCGTGCATGGCCTCCTGTCCGTCGGGCGCCATCTACAAGCGGTCCGAGGACGGGATCGTGCTTGTCGACCAGGACCGCTGTCGTGGCTGGCGCCAATGCGTCACCGGCTGCCCGTACAAGAAGATCTATTTCAACCACCGGACCGGCAAAGCCGAGAAGTGCACGTTCTGCTATCCGCGCATCGAAGTCGGGCAGCCGACGGTCTGCGCGGAGACCTGTGTGGGGCGTCTGCGCTACATCGGGGTGGTCCTGTACGACGCCGACCGCGTCACCGAAGCCGCATCCGTCGAGAACGACACTGACCTATACGAGGCACAGTTCGACCTGATGCTCGATCCGCAGGACCCGGAGGTGATTCGCCAGGCACGTGCCGCGGGCATCACCGACGAATGGCTCGACGCGGCCCGACGCTCACCGGTGTACGCGCTGGCCAAAAAGTATCGGATCGCGCTGCCCCTGCATCCGGAGTACCGGACGATGCCGATGGTCTGGTACGTTCCGCCGCTCTCGCCGATCGTCGACCTCCTCACCGAGCAGGGGCACGACGGCGAAGCTGCGGAGACACTGTTCGGAGCGATCGACTCGCTGCGGATTCCGCTGGAATACCTCGCCGAACTATTCACGGCGGGCGACACCGATACTGTCGCGCACGTCTTGCGGACCCTGGCAGCGATGCGCGCGTACATGCGCGACATCAACCTCGGCCGCGAACCGGACGCATCGATCCCGGCGTCGGTCGGCATGTCCGAGGAGACCATGTACGAGATGTACCGGCTCCTGGCGATCGCCAAATACCAGGACCGGTACGTGGTGCCGACCGCGCACAACGAGCAGCACGAGAAGGCGACCGAACTCGAAGAGCTCGCGTGCTCGCTCGACTACGACGGTGGCCCCGGCATGTACGACTCGGGTGCGTTCGGCGAAGCCAGCGGTCGGCCGACTCCGGTGTCGGTCGAGACGTTCCACGCGCTGCAGCAACGACAGACGAGCGAGGGCGCGGCGGGCGAAGAGTCGCTGCGCGGGCGCACCAACCTGTTGAACTGGGACGGCAACGGTGTCCCCGACGGGCTCTATCCGGAGCGGAAGGCATCGCGGTGAGGTTGCATCTACGGTCCGAACGCTCGAGCGCCGCCGACCATCGCGTCGTGCGTCTCGCCGCGTCGTGGTGCCTGGCCTACCCCGACGCCGGACTCCTGCGCCGGATCGACCTATTGCGCGCGGGCCTGGCCGACATACCGGAGACGAGCGCGAGCACCGAACTTGCGACATTCCTCGATCACTTGTCGGAGACCGACCCGGCGCGGCTGACGCAGGACTACGTCGACGTGTTCGACCTGTCGGGTAGGCAGACTCTGTTCCTGACGTACTGGACCGACGGCGACACTCGACGCCGCGGCGAGACCCTCGCGGCCATCAAACGCGGGTACCGAGACTCCGGGTTCGCCGTCGACTTGCGCGGCGAGTTGCCCGACTATCTCCCGGTGATCCTGGAGTTCGCGGCACGCGTCGACCCCGAACGCGGCGGCACGCTGCTCGCCGAGCACCGCGGTGCCCTCGAGTTGATCCGCTTCGCACTGCTCGACAAGGCGTCCCCGTACGCGCACGTGCTCGCCGCGGTCTGCGCGACGCTGCCGGGCGAGTCTCCGCCGGACCGTGCGTCGGCGATCGCGATGCGCGGGCACCGACCCGAAGTGGAGTCCGTCGGACTGGAACCATTCGACCCGCGCCTACTTCCCTTGCACACCGGAGCCGAGGCTGGAGCCCTACGATGAGCATCTTCCTGTGGGGTGTCCTCCCCTATCTGGCATTGATCGCGGTGATCGGCGGAACCATCTGGCGCTACCGCTACGACAAATTCGGGTGGACGACCCGCTCGTCGGAGCTCTACGAATCCCGTCTCCTGCGCTTCGGCTCGCCGCTGTTTCACTACGGGATTCTGATGGTGATCGCCGGACACGTGATCGGACTGGTGATCCCTGAATCGTGGACGGCCGCCATCGGCATCAGCGAGACTTTCTATCACTGGGTGGCCGCTGTCGGCGGAATCATCGCCGCCGTCGCCACCCTCGTCGGCGTCTCACTCCTGGTCTACCGGCGTCGGACCGTCGGCCCGGTGTTCATGGCGACCACCCGCAACGACAAGCTCATGTACGCGGTCCTGCTGGCCGCACTCCTCGCGGGCACCTACATCACGCTGGTCGGAATGATCGACCCGCACGGCCAGGGCGTGAACTACCGCGAGACCGTCTCCCCGTGGTTCCGGTCGATCTTCGCTCTGCAACCGGATATCTCCGCGATGGAGACCGCTCCACTGCGATTCCACATTCACGTGGTCATCGGCATGTGCATGTTCATCCTGGTGCCGTTCACCCGACTGGTGCACATCTTCACCGCACCGCTGCACTACCTGTTCCGCCCCTACATCGTCTACCGCAGTCGCGACGACCGGCCCGCTCCGGGCAACGCTCCGCCGCGCCGCGGCTGGTCGCCCGTCGGAGTGAAGGATAGAGACTGATGACCGCACCCGGCGTTTCCGCTCCTGCCTCGGTCACCGGGCAGACCCGCAACCTCGCTCTGGCAACGGCCGCGTTCGCGATCAGTTTCTGGGCGTGGAACCTCGTCGGACCGCTCAGCAAGTACTACGCCGAGACGTTGGAGTTGTCAGCGAGTCAGAAGTCGGTCCTCGTCGCCGTTCCGATCCTCGTCGGCTCCCTCGGGCGGATCGTGGTCGGCGTCCTCACCCCGAAGTACGGCGGACGGGTCATGTTCCCGGCGCTGCTGGTGCTGACCGCACCGTTCGTCGTCCTCGTCGCCGTCGCCAGCAACCTCGGCTCGTATCCGATGATGATCGTCATCGGCTTCTTCCTCGGCATCGGCGGAACGACGTTCGCGGCCGGTATCCCGTTCGTCAACAACTGGTTCGAGCCGTCTCGGCGAGGCCTCGCGACGGGTGTCTTCGGTGTCGGCATGGGCGGCACCGCCCTGTCTGCGTTCTTCACCCCGCGTTTCGTGAACTGGTTCGGCTACACCGCGACGCACATCGTCATTGCGGTGGCGCTCGTCGTGGTAGCCGGTGTCTGTTGGGCGTGGATGCGGGATGCGCCGTCGTTCGTGCCGAGCACCGAGCCCGGCGTACCGAAGCTGATCAGCGCATTGAAGCTGCCGATCACTTGGCAGATGTCGTTCCTGTACGCCGCGGCGTTCGGCGGCTTCGTCGCCTTCTCCACCTATCTTCCGACATACCTGAACGACGTCTACGACATCACCGACCCGACCTCGGCGGGAACCAGGACGGCCGGGTTCGCGATCGCCGCGGTAATCGCGCGCCCGGTCGGCGGCGCGTTGTCTGACAGATTCGGTGCCCGGCTGATCACCGCGATCTCCTGCGGCGGCGCTGCGCTACTCGCGGTCTGGATGGTCAGCAAGCCTTCGCTCGGGTCAGGTCTGGCCGCCATCGACTTCATCGGCATGGCGATCATGATGGGCCTCGGGTCGGGTTCGGTGTTCGCCTGGGTTGCGACTGCGTCGCCTGCCGCACGGGTCGGAGCCGTCACCGGCCTTGTCGGTGCCGCGGGCGGCCTCGGCGGATTCTTCCCGCCGCTCCTCATGGGAGCGACCTACGATGAGACCAGCCACTCGTACACGATCGGTCTCGCACTGCTGGTCGCGTTCGCAGCCGGTGCCTGCCTGTTCACCGTGTTCGGCATCGGACACAACGGCTCCGACAACGGGTCGAGTGGGAAGAAGTCGAGAGTGGAGAAGTCATGAGTTCGGTATCCATGAGTTCGGTATCACTGCCCGCCGTCGTCGACGAACTGCTGTCCGAGGCCCGCGAGGCGAGTTCCGGTCGGTCCTCGCGCACCGTCCGCGGTCACGCGGAACACTCGCTGCGGCACACCGTCATAGCGTTGGCCGCCGGATACGAGTTGTCCGACCACGACAGCCCGGGCGAGGCCACCATCCAGGTGCTGCGCGGAACGGTCCGGCTGACAACGGCCGACGGCGAGTGGCGCGGCACCACCGGCGATCTCGTCGATATCCCAAACGTGCGGCACGGACTGACCGCAGACGGCGACGCCGCAGTGCTGCTGACCGTCGCGCTGCGCGGTACGACAAGGTCGTGACCGAACACGATCGACCGTAATGTCGGCCGGTACTGCGGACCGCAGTGCCGAATTTCGAAGCAGTTCTGGACATGTCGCACGCAACCCTGCTCCGGGTCCCGAACGGAACCACCGAAGACGGATCGGCGGGGCCACACTTCCGCTTCGTCAGGCCGACTCGATATCAGCGGAGACGCGTAGCCACCACGTATGCCCTCGGGTGCTCATTTGCCGCGCGACACGTAGTACGGTCGCGGTCCGCGCCAGCCGTACTTGAGCGATAGGAGACGTGCGACGATCACGAGCGCCGCGCAGATCAGTCCGATCCACGGCCGATACCAGTCGAAATACATCAGCGCCGACGTCACGACGGCTCCGACGAACGCGGGGATCGCGTACAGGGGTTCGTCCGTGCGTAGGATCGCGGGCACCTGACCGGACAGCACGTCGCGGATGATGCCGCCACCGACGCCGGTGGTGAGCCCGAGGAGCGCGGCGGCGGGCGGCGACACTCCCCACGCGTACCCGACCGCGGTGCCGGTGACGACGAACAAACCCAGACCGATCGCATCGGTCACGTCGAGCGGCCAGCGCGTCAACCGCGTGGGCGGATGCCAGAAGAAGATGATCAGCCCGGTGACCGCTGCGGCAGCGAGGTACCGGAGGTCAGTGAACGCCGTCGGCGGCGTGTTGCCGACCAGGACATCGCGGATGATGCCGCCGCCGAGCGCGGTGCTGACGGCGAGGAACACGATGCCGACGATGTCGAGATTCCGTCGGACGGCCAGCAGCGCTCCGGACGCGGCGAATGCGATGACCCCGATCATCTCGCCGATCTCGTGGACGAGCGACGCCGCGTCGTCGATGTCGGCCGCCAGCACCACGGTCGCTGCGACGCTCATACCGGCCTCCTCACCGTTGCGATCTTCGACAACAGAGCGTATCCATTAGCGGCGCGTCCGCTTCGCGAGCCTCGGTACAGTGTGCAGTGTGAAGCAGCTCTCCCCCGGCGAGAATCAGCCATTGCCGTCGCCGACGATCCGTGTGCAGGTCCGCTGCGCGTCACAGGTTAATACGTCGGCACTCCTGTTGACCGCCAGCGGGCGCGTCCGCTCCGACGCCGACTTCGTCTTCTACAACCAGCCTTCGGCGCACGGCGTCCAATACCGCGACGAGGGTGCGGTCGACACTGTAGTCATCGACACCGATGCCGTCGACCGGGAAGTGACGACCGTCGCGATCACCGCGAGCCTCGACGGCACCGGACCCGCCTCGTTCGCTACGACGGGGGTCCTGCAGGCGACGGTCTTCGACGCGGCCGGCTCCTCGACCGCCGACTTCACCGTCCCCGGCCTGACGAGCGAGACCGCCGTCGTCTGCCTGGAGGTGTACCGGCGCGGCGACGCGTGGAAGGTCCGGGCGGTCGGGCAGGGTTACGACACCGGGCTCGCCGGTCTGGCGACGGCGTTCGGCATCTCCGTCGACGACGAGCCTGAACCACCGAATGCCCCGCGGATGGCCGACCCCCAGCCTTGGCCGCCACCTTCGACTCGCATCCAGCAACCGCCGTCACCGACACCCGTGCCCAACCCCGCCGCTGCCGCCAGCGTCGCGGGCCGTACCCCAGGAGGGTCCATGCAGAGCGAACTGTTCGCCCCAGCACACGCCGAAGTGCAGTCGCAGGGCATCGGCAAGCAGGGCAGCAAGATGTGCCGGGTCGGACTCAACGGCGAGATCATGGCCCGCCAGGGTTCGATGGTCGCCTACCAGGGCGATCTCCGATTCGAAGCGCTCGGCGCGGGCGGCACGGGCCGGATGGTGCGTCAAGCGATGACCGGTGAGGGCGTGCCGCTCATGAAGGTGTCGGGTCGAGGCGACCTGTTCCTCGCCGACAACGCATCCGATGTCCACCTCATCGACCTGGACGGGTCGGACGGGCTCACCATCAACGGCGCCAACGTGCTGGCCTTCGAACCGACGCTGCAGTACAACGTCGAACGGATGCACGGCGCGGGCGCGATGAGCAATGCCGGCATGTTCAACTGCGTGTTCACCGGCCGTGGACGCATCGCGATCACCACGAACGGTTCGCCCGTCGTGCTGAACGTCGCCGGCGACACGTTCGCCGACCCTCAAGCGGCTGTCGCCTGGTCGTCGAGTCTGCGGACGTCGGTGAAGTCCAACGACAGTTTCGGCCTCAACACACTCCTCGGCCGCAATACCGGCGAGCGGTTCACGCTGGCGTTCGCCGGGCAGGGATTCGTCGTCGTCCAACCGTCCGAGCAGCCGCCTGGCGGGTTCATCGGCGGGACCGGTCAGGGTAAGGACGCGGGTGTGGGCGGAGCGCTCGGCGGTCTACTCGGCCGCTGACTGAGCACGACTCGCGTCGCACCGACGGTGCGACGCGGGGTTACGGCCGTGGCGGACTGTCGGAGTCGCCGTCGGTCTCCGCTGCCAGTACATCTCGCAGGATCGTGGCGAACTCCCCCGCATCCCGCGTACCGAGGCGCGAATAGTTCAGGACGAGGCCCGAGACCGCGTGCCGTGCGGCCTGGCTGCTCAGCGATCGCGTGCGCCACCCGGTCTTCTCGAGCGCACGGACGACGTCGTCGTCGTAATAACCCGGCAACAGCACACACAGGTGCAGGCCCGCCTCGACACCTGTCACGACTAAGCCGGGGCATTCCCTGGCGAGAGCGGTCACGAGCTGCGACCGACGATCGCTGTACACGCGTGCGGCCCGCGCAAGATGGCGGTCCATCGCGCCCGAGCCGATGAATCCTCCCAATGCGTCAGCGGGTAGCGATGACGGCCCCCGGCGGTGCACGGCCAGCCACCGCTCGACATCTCGGCGCAACCCAGCGGGAGGCACGCACCACGCAACCCGTAGGTCCGGGGACACGGACTTGGAAGACGTACCCACGTACGCCACGTTCGCGGCCCCTCCTGGCAAGGTCACAAGCGCGGGCAGCGGTGCGACTCCATAACGGAATTCGCCGTCGTAATCGTCCTCGATCACCAACGACCCGGTCCGTCGCGCCCACTCGACCAACGCAGCTCGACGGTCGACGCTCAGCCGGTACCCGAGCGGAAACTGATGTGCCGGCGTGGTGAACACGATGGCTGGCTCGTCCCCCAGGCGAGCCGCGTCGAGGCCGTCGGGGTCGGCGGGATGGAACCGCACCGGCAGACCCTGTTCACGCGCCATGAGCACTGCGCCGCGATATCCCGGATCCTCGACATGGAACGGGACCGGCCCACTCGCCGCGATCGCGGCGCACAGGGCGGCGATCGCCGATCGCGAACTGTCGAACAAGATCGGGTCGGCGTCAGCGATCCCGCGGTGCCGCCGCAGATGACCGGACAGCGCCGCGCGCAGTGTGGAGCTCGGCTCCTCCCACGGGTTCAGCCCGGCCAGCCCCTCGGCCGCGGCCGCCCGGACAGCACTGCGCCACGCCCGCCCGTCGACCAGCGCCGCATCGGGGATCCCGGGGCGCAAGTCGCGGCGCGGCCTGCCCCGCCGCGGTTCGACGTCGAGAGTCGGCCCGCTCGCGTCTCGCCCGCGGGTCCGCGCTCCGGCCCGTGCCGCCTGCGCCGCCCCGTCGCTGACGCGTGTGCCCGAACCGTGTTCGGAGGCGACGAAGCCTGCGGCGGCGAGCTCGTCGAATGCACGAACGACGGTGCCTCGGGAGAGTCCGGTCTGTTGGGCGAGCGAACGGCTCGACGGGATCCGATCACCGTCCGCGAGAGCGCCGTCGGCGATTCGGTCGACGATCGCGTTCACCAGGTCGGCGGCGCCCGCCACGTCACCGAGGACAACTGAACCGGAACGGGGACCGCGGGGCATGACATCAGCATAGTGGTCCCGCGATATTGACAGAAGTGGATCTACCATCGCTGCCACTTTCGCGGTGAGATGGCGGCATGACATCGTTCCGACAGTCCGACCGCCTGCGCAACGTCCGCTACGACGTTCGCGGCCCCATCCTCACCGAGGCCATGCGCCTCGAAGCGCAGGGCCACGACGTGCTGCGCCTCAACCTAGGCAACATGCACCCGTTCGGGTTGGAGGCTCGCCCCGAGATCGTCGACGCTGTCGCCGCCGGCCTCGCGCCCGCGCAGGCGTACTCGGACTCCCGTGGAATCCCGGAGGCGAGAGAGGCCGTCGCCGAGCACTACCGGCGATGCCGCATCAACGAGGTGTCCGCCGAGAACGTATTCCTCGGCAATGGTGTCAGTGAACTCATCACCCTCACGCTCCAGGCATTGGTCAACCCGGGCGACGAGATCCTCGTGCCCGCACCCGACTATCCGACGTGGACGGGCGCGGTAAACCTCACCGGCGGTGTGCCGGTGCATTATCTGGCCGACGAGGCGAACGGATGGAATCCATCCGTCGAGGACATCGAGTCGAAGGTGACCGCGCGAACTCGCGCTCTCGTGATGATCAACCCCAACAACCCGACGGGCGCCGTCTACAGCGAAGAGACCGTCCGTGGGATGGCCGACATCGCACGCCGCCACGACCTGATCCTGCTCAGCGACGAGATCTACGAAGAGCTCGTGTTCGGCGACGCCCGCCACCACCATGCCGCCCGCGCGGCGGGCGACGACGTCCTGTGTTTGACGTTCGGCGGCCTGTCGAAGGCTTACCGCGTGTGCGGCTACCGGGCGGGATGGGTGGTCGCGACCGGACCGCTGCATCTCGCGGCCGACCTCCTCGAAGGTGTCACCCTCCTATCCAACATGCGTGTCTGCCCGAACGTGTCCGGCCAGTACGCGATCCCCGTCGCGCTCGGCGCGGGCACTCCCGGTTCGCCGCTTCCCGCCGACATCGTCGATCCCGACGGGAGCCTGGAGCGCCGACTCGCCCTGACCGCCGATGCGCTCAACGCGATCCCCGGCGTCAGCTGCGTACCGCCACGCGGAGCGCTGTACTGCTTCCCTCGGATCGATCGTGAGATGTTCGGCGTCGACGACGACGAGGCTTTCGTCCTCGACCTGCTGCGCACCGAGCACATCCTGGTGACACACGGCACTGGCTTCAACTGGCCTGAGCCCGACCACTTCCGGATCGTGTGCCTACCCGACGAACGAGTCCTGACGCAGGCGGTCGCGGCGATCGGTGACTACCTCGCACGCCGGAGACGATGACCCCGCCGCCGCAGGGGTGCGATCACGGTCGAAGGAGGACCTTGCCCGACCGGCCCGGGGTCCCGCTGGCGTCGACGGCAGAGGCGATCTCGGCGAGCGGGAACACGCCGTCGACCGGCAGCGTGATGCGTCCGGCGGTGACGGAGTCGATCACCTCCCGCATCAGCTCCGCGCGCTTGGTCGGCGACATCTCTTGACTGACCGTGCGCCCCCAGAAGCCTTTCACGGTGAGTTCGGAGAATATCGCCGCATTGACCGGGATCTCCAGGAGCGCCTTCTGACCCGCGCCGGGTGCGCTCATCGCACCGAACGAGACGAGTGTGCCGCGCGAGCCGAGCAGTTCGGCTAGATCGGTGCTCGCAGGCCCGCCGATCGAATCGATCGCCGCGGCATAGCCTGCCTCGCCTGCGAACGCCACCGCCTTCTCTCGCCAGCCGTCGGTATCGGTGGACACGACATTGGCGACACCGGCCGCGGCGAGTTCATCGACGGCCGCCGAGCGTCGGACGATACCGACGACGTTGACTCCCCGAGCCTTCGCGAGCTGCGCCACCAGCCGTCCGACCATCCCGTTCGCGGCATTCTGGATGACCCATTGACCCGGCTCGACGTCCAGGAAGTCGAGGAGCGTCACCGCGCTGAAAGGCATCGCGAACAGTTGTGCGGCCGCTTCGTCCGAGACGAGGTCGGACACCGGAAGCAGACCTGTCGCACTCGCTACGAAGTACTCCGCCCAGGTTCCGAAGGCAGCCCCGGTGGCCACTCGCTGCCCGACTTCGAGACCGCTGACACCGTCGCCGAGGGCGTCGATCACACCGACCGCCTCCGAGCCAGATGCCGCCGGCAGGCTCGGTTTGTAGCCGTAGTCGCCCTTGACCGTCCAGAGGTCGTGGTTGTGGATCGGCGCGAGCAGGGTGCGGATTCGCACTTGCCCCGGGCGGGGTTCAGGTAGCGGGACGTCGCGGACGGACAGGACGGTAGCGGGATCTCCGAATTCGTCGTGTACGAGTGCGCGCATGAGTTTCTCCTTGAGTTCAGTGGTGGGTGGTCAATCGTGTTCGGTGGAGTGTCGCAGCGTATGCGGATCAGTCGTCAGAGACGGAAACGGTCACCTCGACATTGCCCCGCACCGCGTTCGAATACGGGCACACCTGATGCGCGGAGTCCGCGAGGGCCTGCGCAGCGTCGTGGTCGAGATCGGGGATGATCACCTCGAGCGTGACGGTGAGGTCGAATCCACCGGACCCGTTCGGACCGATGCCGACCTGGGCTCCGACGCTCGAGTCGCCGAGATCAACCTTCTGCGATCGGGCGACCATCTGCAGCGCCGAGTGGAAACAGGCGGCATAGCCGGCAGCGAACAACTGCTCTGGATTCGCACCCTCGCCCGAACCACCCATCTCCCTCGGGACGGCCAGTTGCAGATCGACGCGGGCGTCGACGGTGCGGGTGCGCCCGTCGCGGCCTGCTCCGGTCGCGATGGCTTCAGCGGTATAGACGGCATTCATCGTTAGTTCCTAACTCGAGTGGGCGGGACTGTGTGCGCGGTGGGCCTCACAGAAGCGGACCGCGAGGTCGCGAAGCAGAACGGCGTCGTCGACAGAGAGTTTGAACCCCTCGTATACCCGTTCCCGAGCGGCGTCGACCGCGGGCTGCAGTGCGTACCCCGCCTCGGTCACGTGCACCGTGACCAGGCGCTCGTCGGACTGGTCACGGTGCCGCTCGACGTACCCGCTCTTCTCGAGGCGCCGAATCAGCGGCGAGAGCGTGCCGCTGTCGAGGCGGAGCCGGTCGCCGAGATCACGGACAGTGACCGCATCCTCGCCCCACAGAGCGAGCAACGTCACGTACTGGGTGTAAGTGAGTCCGAGTGCCGCGAGTTCTCCACGGTAGGCACCCGAGGCCACTTTCGACGCCGAATAGAGGGCGAAGCACAATTGAGATTCCAGCTTCCGATCTGCATCCACTCATTCATGGTTGCACGTAACCTGGTTGTGTGCAACCGATTAGCGGGGACCAGGCCCCGGACGCCGAATCCGCACGCTACACGAAGACACCGTCGGCCCCGTCTCCTGACAAGGGAGACGGGGCCGACGGCGTTATAGCGGTGGTTCTCGGATCAGCGCAGAGAGAGGATCCGAGGTTGTTTCACCGGAGTGAAGTCACCAGCTCGACTTCTGCACGCCCGGCAGTTCGCCTGCGTGAGCCATCTCGCGCAGGCAGACACGGCACAGGCCGAACTTGCGGTAGACCGAATGCGGGCGACCGCACTTGTTGCAGCGCGTGTAGGCACGCACGGCGAACTTCGGCTTCTTGTTGGCCTTGTTGACCAGAGCCTTCTTTGCCATGTCAGTTGTCCTTAGCGTTGTTGTCCTTGAACGGGAAGCCCAGCGCGCGGAGCAGCGCACGGCCTTCGTCGTCCGTGGTGGCCGAGGTGACGACGGTGATGTCCATGCCGCGCGGCCGGTCGATGTTGTCGATGTTGATCTCGTGGAACATCGACTGCTCGGTCAGGCCGAACGTGTAGTTACCGTTGCCGTCGAACTGACGGTCGCTCAGGCCGCGGAAGTCGCGGATACGCGGGAGTGCGATCGACACGAGTCGGTCAAGGAACTCCCACATACGGTCGCCGCGAAGCGTGGTGCGGGCGCCGATCGGCATACCCTCACGAAGCTTGAACTGGGCGATCGACTTACGGGCGCGACGGATCTCCGGCTGCTGGCCGGTGATCAGGGCGAGATCGGTGACGGCGCCGTTGATCAGCTTCGCGTCACGGGCGGCGTCACCGACACCCATGTTCACGACGACCTTGACGACGCCCGGGATCTGCATCACGTTGGCGTAGTTGAACTCGTTGCTGAGCGTTTCCTTGATTTCCTCGCGGTAACGCTGCTTCAGCCGCGGCTGAACCTTTTCGGTTGCGGTCATGTTCAGATGTCCTTCCCGGTCTTGCGCGAGATACGGACGTTCTTGCCGGTCTCGTCATCGACGCGGTAGCCGACGCGGGTCGGGTTGCCCTCGGAGTCGACGATCATCACGTTCGAGACGTGGATCGGAGCTTCCTGGGTCACGATGCCGCCGGAGCTCGCGCCGCGCTCGTTGGCCGAGTCCGCGACGTGCTTCTTGATGCGATTGACGCCTTCGACGAGAACGCGCTCACGCTTCGGGTAGGACTCGATGACCTTACCCTTGGCGCCCTTGTCCTTGCCTGCGATGACGATGACAGTGTCACCCTTGTGGATCTTCATGAATCAGATCACCTCCGGTGCGAGCGACACGATCTTCATGAAGCGCTTGTCGCGAAGTTCACGGCCGACCGGGCCGAAGATGCGGGTACCGCGCGGGTCGCTCTCGTTCTTGAGAAGCACTGCGGCGTTCTCGTCGAACTTGATGTACGAACCGTCGGGGCGGCGACGCTCCTTGGTGGTGCGAACGATGACGGCCTTGACGACCTCACCCTTCTTCACGTTTCCGCCGGGGATGGCGTCCTTGACGGTGGCGACGATGACGTCGCCAACGCCTGCGTAACGACGCGCCGAACCGCCGAGGACACGGATGCAAAGGACTTCCTTGGCACCGGTGTTGTCGGCGACGCGCACGCGGGATTCCTGCTGAATCACTGCTTGTCTCCTTGACCTGGATTTCTATGTCCGCCGGATTTCCGACCCGACGCACATGGTCTGTCGCCATCGAATCATGCGCCTGCCTGGTATTTCACCGCGTGAACGGCTCCAGTCCAGTGGGTTCGCATGCCGACTCGCGGTGCACACACCGCAGGCAACCGCTCTAGTGTAGGGGAAACGGCCGGTCAGAGACAAATTCGGACCCAACCCCGCGGACTCGAAGCTGATCGCCGTCACCGGATAGCTCGACTGGGTCGTCCGACGGGGGTTCACGTGAACTCCTGCAGGCTGACCGCGCCGTCAACGGCGACGGAGATCGTCGCCGCGACGGTACGTCCGGCGGGCAGTAGGCGGACGGTGACGTCGGCGCCGAGCGCCGCCTGATCGAGCGCGGTTATCCCCGCGGTCCGCACTTTCTCGACCAGTCGGGAACGATCCGCGTCCGCGACTGCTGACTCGGCTCCAATTGCGGGCTCGGCTCCGACTGCTGGCTCGGCGTAGTCGTCGAGGAGGAGTACGTGGGCGCCGCGGCTGCGCGCGGCCCACGCGGCGTCCGACAGTGCGGGAACGTCGAGTCCGGGCGCGCGAATCCGGTCCCGTAACTGGGCTTCAATGAGTCGGCAGTGCACCAGTTGCTCGTCGTCGAGGACCTCGCCCGCCGCGATCGCTTGCAGCAGTGGCCGCGCGCGCTCGTCCAGACGCGCGAGCTGCTGGTCGCGGACTGCGCGGACGGCGCTCGCCGCACTCTCCCGCCGAGCCTGTCGGCGCAGCGCGAAGATCTGTTCGGCACGGGGACCGATCACCGCGGCGAACACTGTCATCAGAACGAGGACCCCGAGGTTGCCCGGGGTCATCATTACCAGGTATTTGCCCATCGCCAGGGATTCACCGGAGTCGGCGCGAATCGTCGCCGCCACCGCGATGGCGGCGGCCGAGGCGACGAACGAGATCCATGCGCCGTCGACCCTCCCCCGCAGGCACAGCAGCGCGCCGACAATCGCGGTGGCTCCCGCGCACGGCATGAGCGGCCCGCGCGCGAGGGGCCCGGCTGCCGCCAACACCCCGACGACGGCGGCGGTCTCGAGGACTATGACACCGGCCGCCGCCACCCGGCCCATCGGCGTGCCGGGTGCACGGAGCGCGATAGCCCACGCCGCTCCCATGCTGACGAACGACGCCATGTACAGGGCGGGCTGCTCGACAGCGCCTCCACTGAGACCGAGGACGACGAAACCCGCCCAGACGACGAGCGCCCCGATCATCACGTGCGGCGTCTGCAATCCGACGATCGCTGACGCGTCCTCACGCCGTCGTCCCCGCCACCAGGTGTCGGAGTCCTGAATGTCTGACATCTGAGCCACTGGACCGGTCATGGTCGCACCCATCCGACTTCGACTGTTGTGCCGTTCCCGGGTGCGCTGTGCACCCGGGACCAGCCGCCGTCGACCGACTCCATCCGGTATCGGACGCTCAATCGCAGGCCGAGACGGTCGTTGGCGACCTGGTCGGGGTCGAATCCGATTCCGTCGTCGGCGACTACGACCGACACTCGACCGTCAGCGACGTCGATGACAACCATGACATCGGAATGAGCGCCCGCGTGCGTCCGGGAGTTGCGGACGGCCTCCCCGACCGCCTCCGACAGCGCACGGACTGTCGACGAATCGAAAGTCGACGTTGGCGGCGCGTCGACATGGACGACGGTCTCGATCGTCGGGTCGACGGCAGTGCGGATCCGGGCGACGAGTTCGGCGCCGTACACCTGTTCGTCGCCGTCGCCATCTTCGCTTGCGAGTTCGTCGAGTCGCGCCAACGCGGAGGACGCGAGAGCGGCGACCCTCGGATCTCGTCGATCGGCGTTGACCGCGACCAGGGTGGAGATGACGTGGTCATGGATCAACCCGTCGAACCGGGTGAGCTCGTCGTTGCGCACGCTCACCGCCACCAGGTCGGCGGCTTCGGAACGGGACACGTCCAACGATGCGCCGGCGCGCACCACCATCGCTGTCACGTAAACGAACGCCGAGGTGAACAGCACACCGAAGACGGCTTCGCGGGCCATCGCGCCGACCTCGACGCCGGGGCTGTGCGCGAGGGCGGTGTAGGCTGCCGCGCTCTTGCATACGACGAGCGCGAGCAGCGCTTCGCGTACTGGCCGGACGATGGCCACTGCGACGGCGGCCAGTCCGACGAAGTCGAGCATCCACACTGCGGGTTCGGGCGATTCACCAATCCCGGCCAGCCCCCACACCCCCGCTGCGGCGACTGCGCCGACCGGGCATGCGCTCGCGATAACGAGCGCGCGACGTTGCGGGGCACGCGCCCACCGCACCGCGATCAACGCCAGGCCGGGACCGAACGTGAGGGTCGTACCGATGACCGGATACCAGTCGACGACCACTCCGTCCGCCTCGACGAGCATCGCGGGCAACGTCACGAACAGATAGACGACGTATCCGACCGCGACGATTGTCGACATGACGACAAGGATGCGGTCGTGTTCGACCGACGATTGACACTCGCGACGAAAACCGGCCTCGACACCGTCCGGGGAAGGTCTCGAGGCCAGTCGTCTGAGTGCGGAGACAGTCGCCATGCGGTGCCTCAGTCGGTGGTCGCCGGTCCGGTCACCAGACGTCGAGGGTGGTGTAACCGTCTTGCAGGGCTCGCGCCAGCAGGTGCGCTTTGGTCGGTGCGGAACGTCCGACGGCACCGTACTTGGCGCGGATCCGCGAGATGTGGGTACTGACCGTCGACGCCGAGATGAACAGGCGTGCGGCCGCATCCTCTTTCGAATCGGACGCCAACCACGCCAGCAGCACCTCGACCTCTCGCGAGGACAACGCGGGCCGGACCAGCGTGGTGTCGCCGGTGGCGAAGAAGGGCGCCACGCCAACGGCTCTGTTCTGTGCGGGATGACCGATGGAGACGACTGGTGTCTGCCTCGGTGCGGTCATCGGCTCGACAGGGGTAAGGGTCATGCGGCAGTCCTCCTGTGACAAACCCGACTAATGGGGTGAAACTCCTACGTGCGGCATTCATCACGTCAGGCTCAAACACAACCGTACGAACGCACGACAGCCCGCGCTAGACCCAGAATTGGTGACACCGGTTATCAGATCACCCGAACCGGCGTCACTCGCCTCGTATGCGATGCGGCATCGGCAACCACCCATCCTCGACCGCACGCTTGAACAGGTCGAGTTTGGTGTGGGTCGGCCGCCCGGCATCGGCGTACTTTTGCCGAATACGTTTGAGGTATTCGTTCACGGTGTCGGGCGAGACGCCGAGTTCCCGGCCGACGCTCGTCGACGTACCGCCGGACGCGTAGAGGGTCAGAACTCGCTGAAGTTGCGGACTCAGGTCAACGGCGTCGAGGTTGGGGTCCCCGTCCACGGCGGCGGCCCACTCAGTCGTGATCACACCTTCGCCCGCGGCCGCGGAACGGACCGCGTCCAGGATCTCGGCTTCGGACGCGGATTTCAGAACGACGCCGAGGGTGCCCGCGCGTGCCGCGGACCGCAACAGATCAGGATGCTCGCCGGACGTATAGACGACCGTCCCGATCCCCCGTTCGGCAAGCCGCTCCACATTCTCGCGCGGAGTGGTGCCGTCGTTGAGTCGAAGATCGAGGATCACGACGTCCAGATCGGTGGAGGTCGCGAGGAGTTCGGTCACGGTGGCTGCCGAGCACACGAAATCAAGATCGGCTTGAGGTTCCAGAATCCGGTCGATCCCCCACACCGGCGACGGATGGTCGTCGACCATCCCCACCCGCACCACCACTTGCGATTCCGTCACCACGACGTCCTTCTCCACTACTCGCCCCTGCTCCGACCACTTCACCGGAGTCCTCTACCTAACGTAGTAGATACGTCGGACAAATCGCGCCTCAGCGAATCTTCGGAGGACTTTGGTCCTTACCGCTTTGTCGCACTCCACCAGCCGTTCCAGTCGGTCCGTTGAATCGGCCACGAAGCCCGCCGGGCTCGCCTAGCGTCGAGAGCATGCCCGTTTCAAGCCACGAGGTTCTTGGCACGCGAGTGTCGATGCCCGTCCAGATCCGTTCTGCCCGTTGCTTCGTCGCCGGGTTCACCGCCTCCGAATCCGCAGTCCGGTCCGCTATTACCTCGCGCGGCGACGTCGACCTGGCGCCGTTGCGAATCCGTCCCGGTCGCACGATGTGCATGCTCGTGTTCGTCGATTACGTCGACGGCGATCTCGGTCCGTACAACGAATTCGGCGTCTGTTTCCTCGTGCAGGATCCCGAACGCGCCGCGCCGTCGCCGCTGCGCGCGCTCGGATCGTTGGTGAAGGGCGACGCGCACGCTCTCATCCACGAACTTCCGGTGGACGGCGAATTCACCCTCGCCGCCGGTCGCGGAATCTGGGGTTTCCCGAAAGTGCTCGCCGACTTCGACGTCGATCACGAGTCGGCGACGAAGACGGGCCGAGTGAGCCAAGACGGCAGGCTCATCGTCGACCTGGCGGTACGACGCGGGATCAGTGTCCCCGACAGCACGTCCGAAGCGGTGCTGCAGTCGTATTCGCAACTGGACGCGGTGACCCGACGCACCCCGTGGCGGTTGACGTCGACGACGGGTACCCGCACTCGAATCGGCGGAGCGAGCCTACGGCTCGGCGACCATCCGATCGCAGACGAACTGCGTCGACTCCAGTTGTCCCGGCACGCGATCATGACGACTTCGGTCGCGAACCTGTCGATGGCGTTCGAGGACGCCGTGGACATCGGCTGATTACCGAAGTCCACGGCGTGTGCCGTCAGTGCGACTGGGAATCCCGTCCGAGTTCAGCCACGTAGGCGGCGAGGCCTGCGAGCGTCTGGCGACCACCCTCGATCGCGCCGTGCTTGCGCACCGCCTCGTCGCGCAGTTCCTCGGTGGCGAACACCGCCAGCATGTCGACCTGAGTCGATTCGCCGCTCGTCGCGAAGGTCAGCACCGACTCGAACGCATTCGGGTCGTCGCGGTGTTCGCCGTGCCGCATGGCGATCCGTTCCGGCGGGACTATCTCCGTCCACGTGATCCATTCGGGATAGTCGGTCCCGTCCGGCCCGTGCATCACGAATTCCCACACTCCGCCGGCCCGGAACTCGAACGCCCGTGTTGTGGTCGTGAACCCGTGCGGCCCCCACCATCGCGCCAGGTGACGTACCTGTGTGAACGCCTCGAACACCAGCTCCCGCGGAGCATCGATCACTCGGGAGATCATGATCTCGCGACCATTCGCGGACAGTGCCGCACCCACTTCTGCTTCACTCATCGACTCGCCCTCTTCCTTCTTCTTTGAGTTCTTGCATGTAGTCGTCCAGTCGGTCGAAGCTCTCGCTCCAAAACTGCTCGAACCCCCCGACCCACTCATGGACCGACCTCAGCCCACGCGCATCGATCGAGTAGAGACGCTGCTTGCCGTCCCGCCGGTCCCGAACGAGGCCGACTTCACGAAGCACCCTCAGATGCTTGGACGCCCCGGGTTGAGTCAGCCCCAACTCGTCGGCCACTACGGTCGCCGGACGCTCCCCACTCCGAAGGAGTGTCAGGATGTCCCGACGTCGCACTTCGGCGATCGCGTTGAAAACGTCGGACGTTGTCGCTGCTCGAGCCATGACGCGATCATATTCTAATATGAGAAAGTGTTCAACTGGATAGCCGCATTCCGGCAGCCTGCGACCCTTTGGCGAGAACAGATGATGTTAGGCTCACCTCACACAAGGAAAGGATTCATCTCATGACTGTCTCTTCCACCTGGCGTCGCCCGGTCGTCGGCATCGTCGCTCTCGCCGCAGGCGCAGCCATCGCGCTGACCGGTTGCTCGTCGGACGACGACACCGCGGCAGACTCGACGACCACCACGACGTCGTCGACGTCCACCGAGCAGTCCGCGGGCGAATCCGCTGAACTCGACAACGCGCAGGCCCAGACCATCCTGCGGAAGGCCGTCGACCCGGCGACCCCCGAAGCAGACCTGGACGCGATCGTCGAGATCACCAACCCCGGGGTCAAGGCCGCTCTCGTCGGCTACGCCAAGGGCTCGTCGAAAGCCGGTTACACGCCGGACATCTACACCGTGAAATCAGTGAAGGTCAACGGCGACAAGGCGATCGCCGCCGTCTCCGTGAAGTCGCCGCACGCGCCCGGCCCGGTCGACATGGACTTCGCATACGTGAACGTCGACGGCACGTGGAAGCTGTCGGCGGACGCCGTCAATGCTCTCGCCTCACAGATGACCAGCCACGGCCGGTAGGCGTCTGCCGGTCAGTCGCCCGACACTGCAGAACGCCAGACGAGGACGCCGCCACGACGCTCGGCGACCCGTCGGACGCTTCCGTCCGCGGTCACCGCGGTAATCACCGCGACGTCCTCGCGGCCGCTCGGCAGAATCCGAGCGGTCACCACACCCGAACTCGCCGTGACCAACGTCGCGGCGAGTTCAGTGTGCAGTACCGCGGCGTCGTCGGCCGATAGTTCTAGTCTGCTGTCGTCGAAGACGCGCACCGAGACACCCGCGCTGCGCGCTGTCGCCAGCGACGCCTTCGTCTGCGGCGACCACCATCCCCGGCCGCGCACAGCGTCCCGCAGATCGTGCTCCATCAGGCTCGCCTGGTTCGCAGCCGCCTCGTCGAACTCCGCACCGTCGGCTACCTTCTGCAGGTAGGGGCGGACGTCGGCGTCGAACCGCTGAAGACGTTCGGCCCGTTCAGCTGCCGTTGCGCCTGTCACGGCGGCCGACCGTGCCGCCTGGACTCGACGTTCCGCCAATGCACCGGTCAGTCGAAGCATCGGTCGCACCAGCGAAGCCATCAACGTGGCGGGCAATAACGCCATCACCATCCGCACGGTGAGCTGACCACCCGCGACAACAGAGCCGCCGCGCTGTACCGACCAGACCAAGGCCAGCGCGAGAGCGCCGCCGCACACCATCCACGCCGCAGCGGCGCGGCCTCGCGCCGTCAATAGTCCGGCGATGACGGCGAACACAACGAGCGGAGCACCGGCCTGCACCCAGAGACCTGCGGTGCCCGGAGTGGCCCACCACGCAGCGGCGACGGAGCCCACTCCGACGACGGCCACCACGATCGTGGTGCGAGACGGCAGCGGGTCCTCGTCGCCGTGAAGGACCCGATGCGCGGCCACCGACAGTCCGAGCGCGGCGACCACCTCCAGCACCCACTGCATCCAGGTTCTCGAATCGCCGAACGCGGTGGCTCGGACCACGATATAGACCACCAACAGTCCGGTGACCACCACGTGCAGTCGCCGAGTCCGCAAGCCGAGCATCACCGGAATTCCCACGTCAGCAATCGTGTACTCCGTTGTGTGTCGAGCCGTCATGAGCGCACCCACTCGAGAGAGACCATCGTTCCGTCGCTCGGCGACGTACGGATGTCCGATCGGCCACCGGCCAGCCCGGCCAGCCTGCCGGTGATTCCGACGGCGATGCCGGACCGGTCGGGAGCTATCGCCGTGAGGTCGAAACCGCACCCGTCGTCGACGACGCGCACCCGCACGCCCTCGGCGGCGATGCGTCCGACGACCGCCATCGAAGCGTTCGGCCCCGCGTGGGCCACCGCGTTCCCCACCGCTTCGTTCAGCGCGTCGCCCAAGACGTCCACGACGTTATCGGGCAGATCAACAGCATCGTCGGCGGCGTCGACCGCCACCAGCACGTCGTCCCCGAACGCGATCGCCGACTCACGGAGTCGGACGACGGCGTCTGCGACACTGATCCGGCCGTGGGCCGGATCGCCATGGACGATCCCGTCGAGCTCTTCGAGCGCGACTCGAGCCTCGGCTCGTCGACAGTCGTCGGGACGTCCGGGAGTGATGTCGCGCAGCACCCCGATCACGCGGTCGCGGACGACAGCGTCCAATCGCCGTCGCTCGGCTCCGCGAGCCGCTGCGGTCGCGGACTCGACAGTCTCGGCGAGCACCGCGGCCCGGCTGCGGTCGACGGTGCGCGCCATGTGCATGGCGGTGCCGAGCATCGTGAGGAACACCGCGAGCATGCCGAACGTCATCGCCTGGTTGAGGTAGGCGTCCCACCCCTGTCCGCCGAACCCGATGCGCTGTTGAACCCCGGCCAGGAGCGCGAGCCCACCGAGCGCGTAGGCGAGCGACCACCGGACGGGAAAGACAGTCGCCAGCGCGAGTGCGGGTAGCGCCACATTGTTCGCCATCCAGATCGGCGGGGATCCGCCGACATCCGACACGGCTCCGGACCATGCCGGGAACCAGAGGACCAGCATCAGTATGTCGACAGCGGCGAGCAGCACGATCATCGACCGCAGGACGCCGATCCGATGTTCGGCGGCCGGTGCGACACCGGTGGAGGCGGCCCCGCCGAAGAGGACTCCGGCGAACAGTGCCACGGCGGCGACGACCACGGATGCCACCGACACCGGTGTCCACCACGACGCCGTCAGTTGGGCACCCTTGCGTATCGGAATCACCGACACACACGACACGACGATCGTGCAGACCGCCACTGTGAGCGAGGCGGCACGACGGATCCGGTATTCGTTCACGCCTCGACCGTCCTCACGACGAATCCGTCGGCGCCTAGTTCGATCCGTCGCCGGATCGGCCCCGAGACGACGACGACTGTCGCGACCGGGTCACGTCCTGCGGGCGCGATGCGAGCGACGACATCGCCGCTCGTCAGGCTTGCCAGCTCGGATTCGAGCACGGCCGCGACCGCCTCGACCACGGCGGCCGAGCGGTCCGCGCCGAGGGGCTCGAGGCCGCCGTCGTCGAGGACCGACACCGATACACCGCGTCGTCGCGCATCCCACACCGCGACCCGCACCCGGGGAACGTCCAACCCCCGACCGCGGATGCCGTCGCGCAACTTCGCTTCCATCAGGCGCGCGTCGATGATGTCGTCGTCGGTCACCGGGTCCCCGGCCGCGATGCGGCTGAGCAGCGGTCGCACACGATCGTCGATCCGCCGGATTCGGTCCTCGCGGTCGGCGACGTCGTGACGGCGGTCCTGCGCGTCTTTGTAGTCGGCTCGCTGCCGTGCGCCGAGGGCCCGCATCTCCGCGATCTGCGGGCCGAGGAGAACGGCACCGCAGGTCGCGACGAACAGGAAGGTCAGGCCCGCACGCGGCAGGACCACGTTCAACCACCTCGCCGACTCGGTGAACGGTCCGAGGACCAGTCCGATCGTGATGATCGACGCGATCGCCGCCCACACCAGTGCCACACGGCCGTGGAACATGAGGATCACCGCGATCATGGTGGCCGTCGCCAGCATCGGCTGGTAGGCGGCGAGACCGGGCGCATGCGCGTATGCCGCCGACCCCCAGGTCGCGGCGACGCCGCCGACAGTCAGAAGGGCGACTCCTCTCGCATGAGCATCGGTGAGTTCTCCCGACACCGTCACGCCCAACGGGATCGCCGCGGCGACGAAGAGCGCAAACGCGAGCCCCATGCCGATCCAACTCACCGTGCTGAATCGGACGTCGATCCCACTGTGCACGGTGTACACGCCGAGCGCGGCGAAGTAGGCGACGCCGAGACCCAGAACGAGCCTCCGCACGCCGGCCGGCCGGCCAAGCCGTCCAGCGACAGACGGGCTCACCGCCGCGCCCACCGCAGACGCACACGAGTGCCCTGGCCGGGCGCGCTGAGGACACTGCTCGAACCTCCGGGAACCGCCGCCATACGGCCGAAGATGCCGAACGAGACACCCAGCCTGCCTGGCTGGGTCTCGCCCGGTTCGTATCCGATGCCGTCGTCGGCGACCGTCACGATGATCTCGTCGTCGTGGACCACCGCGAGCACCACACACGACGCGTCCGAACCGGCATGCCGGTGGAAGTTGCGGACGGCTTCGGCCGACGCGTCCAGGAGTGCCGAGGTCGTGTCGCCGAGATAGCGAGTCGAGGCCTCCGTGTCGATGTCGGCTCGGACCGCGACGTCGTCACCGAGTCGCGCCACCGTGGTCCGGAGTCGTTGGACGAACTCCCGGGCATCGACCGGAGTGTCCGCCTCGATCGGTTCGTCCCACCAATGATCGAGTTCATCGAGCACTCCAGCTGCTGAGGCTCTGGTCGCGGACGTCGGGCGCCCCGGTTCGAGGGCGAGCAGAAACGCGATGATCCGGTCGTGCACGAGCGCGTCAGCGCGACGACGCTCGATGTCGCGGACGTCTTCTCGTGCGAGGTCGCGAGCGCCCTCGACGGTCGCCGACCGAGTCTGGTCGAGTCGGCGGGCGAACGCGACGCTGGTCGCCCCGACCACCAAGAAGACAGCACACCACGCGATCGACCACACCGCGCGCAGGACCGTGCCCACGCCGTAGTCGCCTGCTGATGCGACTGCTTCACTCAGCGTGCCAGCGAGAATCAGATTCACGACCGCCAGGACGTGCCGTTCGGCGAGGACCAGCGCAAGACACGATAGCGCGGGAATGATCGTGAACCAGACGATGATCGTCGGGTCGACGTCCGCACTCTGAGGAGAGGTTCCGTTCCACGTGGCGAGCCATAACGTCATCAGGGCGAGATATCCGATCGAGGCGGCGACCGCGACGGGCAGAAGGCGGTCGAGTCGGCCACTGACCCCGACCCAGCACAGCCCGAGCCCGCTCGCGACCACTACGACGACACTCAACGGGACCCACCACGATGAGGTGAGGCCGCCGAATCTGGCGAACGAACCGGTGGCCACGATCAGATAGACGAAGTATGCGCCGCCGATGATCGTCGAACCGACAGACTGCAGTTTCTGCAGCGACGAACGGTGCTCGTCACCTTTGCAAACGGCGGCGAGCCGACGGGCCAGCGGCGCACTCGACTGATGAGTGAACACGGGCAGCGCGCTCCTCTCGATTCGGGCATCTCATGATCGCATGAGGGCCTTCGTCGCAGAAAAGAAACGGTCCGCCGGCTTGGAGCAGACCGGCGGACCTGAAGAAATGCCTGTGCGAGTTAGCCGACCGAGCGCAGCACGGGCGCTGCGGTGCTCGTCGGCGCCGCGGCGATATCGCGGCCGAGCCAGCGGACCATCTGGTCGAGGGCGCGAGCGCGGTCAATGGGTTCGAGGCCAGCGAGGCTCGGTGCGGTGTGCAGGAGCGCACCGGTGAGGGCACTTTCGAGTGACATCCCCTGCGACCCGACGATGCGACGGTAGTCATTGATTGCTGATTCCAGGGCACCGAAGGTGACGGCGTCGGACCCGTGGCGCACGGCGACCATCCAGCCACCGGTCTCGGCGCGATCGGCCACGTACAGACACAGATCGGCGACCCACTGCTGTCGTTCGCTCCGCGTGCTCGCACTCATCGGCCGATCCTCCCGTCTTGACGGCGGCCCATACACACCGTCGGTGCTGGTAGACGCTGTCAGTCTCCCTTACGTAAGCGTAACTTGGCGAAGCATCGGCTATCTAGGTCAATCGACGCCCGATCAATGGATTCGTTCGTTCGATCAACATACGCGATTCGTCGCCACCGCTACGACCTGCGCCGATTCACCCGTCGACCATGCAGAGACGGGATTTCGTTACACAATCGAGACCTCAAAACCCTGCGTCCAGGTCGCGCACACTATTCCGACTTGTCGGCTTCCATCGCGTCGATGAGGCTCTGGGGGCGAAGATCGGTCCAATTCTTCTCGACGTACTCCAGGCATGCGGCGCGCGAATCCTCGCCGAACACCTTGGTCCAGCCCGCCGGAACATCGGCGAACGTCGGCCACAACGAGTGCTGGTTCTCCTCGTTCACGAGCACGTAGAACCGGCCGTCTTCATCATCGAACGGGTTGGTCATGACTGTCCTTTCTCGGTGCACGTAGTGGTGCACAATTCTCCAGTAGATTACCGCCGCGGCGCGAGGTGCGGCCGCGACGTCGCACGCGCTCTCCGGCGCACGCACGCGCCGTCAGCACAGTCGGTGCAAAGCGGCCTCGATCACCGGCCCGATCACCGCCAACGAGTCCTCATCGGCCATCCCGAGGTGGTGCGTGTCCACGTCGGTGCCGAGGATTCGGCCGGAAACGAACGGCCGCCACCGTACCGCCAGGTCCGTCCCTTCCGGCTTGTCGCGCACCGCGGTGAACAGGTGCAACGGGCCGTCGAACACGTCTGCCCGGTGCATCGGAGTCATCGCGTCCGAGCGCGTGAAACTGTCCATGACCCGCTGCACCTGGTCGTCAGTCAGCAGTCCGGTGCGGACGATCGACGTGCGCACGACATCCGCGACGTCATCGTCCCCGACTGCCGACGTCTCGTCCGGAAGATTGAACAGTTCACGCCAACCGCCGAGCAGGTCGCCAACCACATCCTGCGGCGACGTCTCGGACACCTGCGCCACGTGCCGGTCGGCGGACTGAACGTCGTCACCCGCGGGTGCCGCATCCATCACCGCGAGGAAGTCGACCCGCTCGCCGCGGCCCTGAAGTTCGACGGCCATCGCGTGCGCGACGAGACCGCCGAGGGACCAGCCAAGCAGATGGTAGGGGCCGGTCGGTGACACGCGCCGAATCTCGTCGACATAGCGTTTCGCCAAGTCGGTGATCGAGGCCAGTTCCGGTTCACCCGCGACCACCGCGGGATCCTGCAGTCCGTAGATCGGCCGGTCGGCCAGGTGCGGTGCCAGCCCGCCGTAGAACCACGCCAGACCGCCTGCCGGGTGCACACAGAACAACGGCGGCCGCCGGCCTTCGGTCCGCAGCCCGAGGAGCACCGACGCACCGACGTCAACGCCGCGCTGCTGCGCGTCCATCCGCGCGGCGAGCCCGCGGACGGTCGGGTCATCGAACAGCCAACCCAACTGCGCATCCGGATCAAGTCGTTCGCGCACGGCGGCGAGCACCCTGGTGGCCGACAACGAATTGCCGCCCAACGTGAAGAAGCTCGCGGTGGCCGACGTCCGCTCGATGCCGAGCACGTCGGCGAAGATGTCGGCGAGAATCACCTCAGCGTCACCGTCGGGTTCGACGTACTCGTCGTCCGCCGTCGCGAAATCGGGTGTCGGCAACGCTTTGCGGTCGATCTTTCCGGCCGTGTTCAACACGATCTCATCGACCACGGTCCAAACGGTCGGGCGCATGTACTCGGGCAGCGACCGGGCTACCTGCGCACGCACATCGTCGAGGTCGACGCCCTCCCCCGGCACACCGGCGACGTAGGCCACGAGGTGCTCACCGCCGCCGGGAGCCGTCGCGACCGTCGCGGCCGCATGCATCACCGAGTCGATGCCACTGAGGACCGCTTCGATCTCGCCGAGTTCGATGCGTTGACCACGCAGCTTCACCTGAAAGTCGGTGCGACCCAGGTATTCCAGGGCCCCGTCGGCACCGTGCCGCACGAGGTCTCCCGTCCGGTACAGGCGCGACCCCTCGGTCCCGAACGGGTCGGCGACGAAACGCTCGGCGGTCAAGTCCGGGCGGTCCGCATAGCCTCGGGCCACTTGGGCGCCGCCGACGTACAACTCACCGGGGGTACCCGGTGGGACCGGACGCAGCCGGTCGTCGAGGACGTACGCGGTGGAGTTCCACACTGGAACGCCGATCGGGACGGTACTGTCGTCGGCATCCGCGGACACCACGTTCGCGAAGGTGATCTCCACCGCGGCTTCGGTCGGGCCGTACAGGTTGTAGAGGGCGGCGTGACCGAGCGCGGATCGAGTCTGCGCGGCAACCGACGGCGGCAACGCCTCACCGGTCGTCGACACATACTTGACGCTCGTGAGCGCGCGGACCCGTTCGACGCCCGCGATATCGAGGAACACGGCGAGCATGGACGGGACGAAATGCACCATCGTCACTCCGGTCGCGGTGATGACATCGCACAAGTACACGGGGTCGAGATGTCCGTCGGCCTTCGCGACCACCACGCGGGCGCCGACCGCGAGCGGCGCGTAGATCTCCGGGACCGAGCAGTCGAACGTGTACGGCGTCTTGAGCAACACGGCGTCGGTGCGGTCGAGCGGCATCTCGTCGAGACCCCACAACAGCCGGTTGACGACCGCCCGGTGCGACAGAGTGACGCCTTTGGGTCGACCCGTCGATCCCGAGGTGAAAAGTGTGTACGCGGAGCTGTCGACCCGCAGCGGGGCGAGCCGGTCAGCGTCGGAGACCGGCTGCGTCCGCGGGTCGTCGCGGTCGAGCGTGGTGTGCGCGTCGACGGACACGATCCTCACCGAGGAGCCGATGTCTGTCACGGCAGTGCCGATGTCAGCGTGTGCGGACACCAGCACGGTGTCCGCACCGGACGTGGCGAGCATGTAGGCGACTCGCTCGACCGGCGCGTCGGTGTCGATCGGCACGTACGCGCCGCCCGCGGCCCCGATCGCGTGGATCGCCAACACCATCTCCACCGCGCGCGGCATGCAGACCGCGACCGCCCGGTCGGGTCCGACACCCGCGTCGATCAAGTCGCGCGCCAATGCGCTCACCCGCGCCCCGAACTCCGCGTAGTCGATGCTCAGCCCGTCGTAGACGATGGCGATCGCTGCGGGCGACGCCTCGACCCGCCGGTACAGCAGATCTGGCAGAACCGACGGGGCCACGTCGCGGGACACTCCGACGGCCACGCGGTCGATCGCGCGCCGTTCGTCGTCGGTCCGTAAATCAATGTCCCCGACCGCTCGGTCCGGTGTCGCCGTCAGTTCGTCGAGCAACCGCACCAGACGGTCCGCGAACGCGACGACCGTCGACTCGTCGAACAGGTCGGTCGCGTAGATGATCGAGCCAGCCCAGTCGTCACCGTCGTCGGCGGTCCAGACGCCGACGGTCAGGTCGACCTGTGCGACGGGTGCCCCCGGATCGATCGGCGTCACCGTCAACCCGGCGACGTCGAGAGACCGAGTCCGTTCGACGCCCGCGCCGCTGTCCTGGTCGAACGAGAGCTGCACCTGCATGAGCGGTGCGAACGCTTGGGAACGAACCGGGTCGAGTCGCTCCACCAGGTATTCGAACGGGACGTCGGCGTTGGCCAGGCCGTCGCGGCCGACGCCGCGCGTCTGCCGGACCAGTTCGGTGAAGCTCATCGAGCCGGTCACCCGGGTCCGCAGCACCAGCGTGTTCACGAACATGCCGATCATGTCGTCGAGGACGGCCTGTCCGCGGCCGCCGACGTGCGTTCCGACGGCGACGTCGTCGACGGCCGCCAGCCGCGAGAGCACAGCGGCGAGACCGGCGTGCACCACCATGAACGGCGTCGCGTCGACCCGCGCGGCGAGCGACTTGATCCGGGACGCGACGGCAGCGGGAACAGTGAACTCGGCTTTCGCGCCGGCCATCGTCGCGATCGCGGGACGCGGCCGGTCGGTCGGCAGGTCAAGGACGTCCGGCAGACCGGTCAACTGCGGGACCCAGTAGTGGAGTTGGCGGCCGACCACCGAGTCCGTGTCGTCGACGGAACCGAGTTCGCGGTGCTGCCAGAGGGCGAAGTCGGCGAATCCGATCGGTCGAGGGTCCCATGCCGGGGCCGACCCCGCGGCCCGGGCGAGGTA
The DNA here is from genome assembly GCF_032711245.1 of Gordonia abscondita. Taxonomy (GTDB): domain Bacteria; phylum Actinomycetota; class Actinomycetes; order Mycobacteriales; family Mycobacteriaceae; genus Gordonia. The sequence goes on along the minus strand of NZ_CP128986.1, from coordinate 2,280,412 downwards.
GGCCGCGACCACGTCGCGCAGCAGCGGCGCGAGCGACTGTCCATCGCCCGCGATGTGGTGCAGGACCAATAGCAGCGCGGTCCGGTCGCCTTCGTGGGTGAGGCGCGCCCGAATCGGAAGGTCCGTGCGCACGTCGAACCCGGTGTGCACTGCGGCGAGCAGATCGTCGAGGCGGTCGACGACCACGACGTCGAGCAGTTCACTCACCCGGTCGACCGGTGTGATCACCTGCTGCCCGTTCCCGGTCGAGTCGGCGGCGAACACCGTCCGCAGCACCTCGTGGCGGACGAGGACGTCAGTCAGCGCGGCGCGGAACGTGTCGTCGTCGAGTTCGCCGTCGATCCACACCGCGAGCGGGATGTTGTAGGCAGCGGACTCGGGTTCGAGTTGGTTGATGAACCACATCCGCTGTTGCGCGAACGACAGCGGGATGTGCTCCGGTCGCGGGTCAATAGCGGTGATCGGTGCGACGGCCGGAGCGCGGCCTGCGACCGCTGCGACGAGTTCGCGTACGGTCGGCGCGTCGAACACGTCGCGGACAGTCACCTCGGCGTCGAGGGCTTCGGCGACCCGCGCGGCGAGTCGGGTGGCCGCGAGCGAGTTGCCGCCGAGGTCGAAGAACGATTCGACGACGCTCACCTGGTCTTGCCCAAGGAGTTCACCGAAGACCGCTGCGACCCGCGACTCGACGTCGCTACGGGGCGCGACGTGTTCGGTGCTTCCGAACTCGGGTCGTGGCAGCGCTCGCCGGTCGACCTTCCCCGAGGTGCCCAACGGCATGGTCGCGAGCCGGACCCACGTGGTCGGTCGCATGTAGTCGGGCAGCCGCGCGGCGAGCGTCGCGGTGACGTCGGCCTCGTCGACGGTGTCCGGGGCGAGGTAGCCGACGAGTTGTGGTCCGCCGGGAGCCTCGACGACGGCGGCAGCCGCGTGGACCACGCCTGGCACGGCTGCGAGGGCGGCCTCCACCTCGCCGATCTCGAGGCGTTGACCACGCAGCTTGACCTGGAGGTCGACGCGGCCGAGGTATTCGATCTCGCCGCGGACGTTCCAGCGGACGCGGTCCCCGGTCCGGTACAGGCGTCCGCCCGCCACGTCGAAGGGGTCGGCGATGAACCGCTCGGTGGTGAGGTCGGGGCGGGACACGTAGCCGCGAGCCACCTGGGGGCCGCCGATGTACAGCTCGCCCGGCACTCCGACGGGGACCACGCCGAGCGCGTCGTCGAGGACGTAGGTGCTCACACCGGGTAGCGCGCTCCCGATCGGCACCGTCGGACAATCGTCGACGATGTGGTGCGAGGTGACGTCGACGGCCGCCTCTGTCGGCCCGTACTGGTTCTCCAACCGCACGGCCGGCAGCACCCGGCTCACCCGGGACACGAGTTCGGCGGCGAGCGCCTCACCGCCGCACGTGATCCGGCGCAGTGAGGTGAGATCGCCGACCCGGTCCCCGAGGACGTCGCAGAATGCGGCGAGCATCGGCGGGACGAAGAAGATGACCGTCACCCCAGCGCGGTCGATCACGTCCGCGAGGGCCGTCGGGTCGCCGTGCGCGCCCGGCGCTGCCACCACGAGCGTCGCTCCGATCGCGGTGGCGCCGAATATCTCGACGACCGATATGTCGAAGGTGATCGGAGCCTTGTGCAAGACCCGGTCGTCGGCCGTCATCTTTCCCAGCGACGCCTCCGCCGCCAGCCGGTTCGCGATCGCCGCATGCGAAACGGTCACCCCCTTGGGACGACCCGTCGACCCCGACGTGAACAGGGTGTACGCGGCGGTGTGCGGGCGGATGGGGCCAGACCGCTCCTCAGCCCGGACCGGTGCGGCAGGCGTCGTCGGCGATGAGCAGTCCACCACGTCCACCCGAGCGAGACCGCGGAAGCGTTCGCGTGCCGGTTGCAGATCACCGGAGGACAGCACCAGCGCGACACCCGCGGTCTCGACCATGTATCGGCAGCGCTCATCGGGCAGGTCGGTGGTCATCGGCACGAACTGTCCACCCGCCGCCGACACCGCGTGCAGCGCGACGATGAGCTCCACGGAGCGGTCGATCTGGACGCCGACGGCCACCTCAGGTCCGACGCCCGCGTCGATCAGGGTGCGAGCCAACGCCGCCACCCGGTCGGTGAACTCGCCGTACGACACGGTGCGGTCGCCGAACACGATCGCCGCCCGGCCGGACGGCACGATCGGAGCGACCATGCCCGACACCGGCTGCGGCGTCTCCTCGCGCACTCGATCAGTCACGCTGATCCACCTCCTGAACTCGGGTGTTCTCCTGGACTCGGGTGCTCAATGCGGGCAACGTGTGCGCCGAGCCGGCCGGCTCCGGTCCCCGCGACCATCGCAGCACCTGATCGCGTTCCGCGCGTGTCATCAACGGGACCGTCGAGATCAGCGTGTTCGGATCCGTGGCGAACTCGTCGAGCATCGTGATGAAGCGGTCGCCGAACACCATCACCGACGCTTCGTCGAACAGGTCGGTCGCGTACACGATCCGGACCGCCCAGTCGCCGCCACGGTTCGCCTCGACCGTCACCGACAGGTCGTAGTTCGCGGGCACGACCGGCGGTTGCACGGCCGACACGGACAGCCCCGCCACATCGGGCGCATCGCCAGACGCAGTGGTGTCGGTGAGGCTGACGATCACTTGGGCGAGCGCCGTGAACGCCTCCGACCGGGCGGGCTGGACTCGCTCCACAACGGACTCGAAGGGGGCGTCTGCGTGGTCGAACGCCTCCACGTCGGTGGCCCGGACATCGGCGAGGAAGTCCGCGAACCGCGTCCGCGGACGGATCGGCGTGCGCAGGATCAAGGTGTTGACGAACATCCCGACCAACGGTTCGATCTCACTGCGTCCGCGGCCGGCGATGGGGGTCGCGACCGCGACGTCGTCCGTCGCCGACAGCCGCGACATCAGCACAGCGAGCACCGCGTGGACGACCATGAACGATGTCATACCGAAGTCGGCGGCGACGGCGTCGACCCGGGCGCCGGTGATCCGGTCTATCGGCAGCTGCACCATCGCACCGCGGTGCGACGCGACCGGCGGACGCGGCCGGTCGGCGGGCAGATCGATGACGTCCGGCGACCCCGCGAGACGCTCGGCCCAAAACCCGAGTTGCCCGCCGATCACCGAATCCGGGTCGTCGGGTGTGCCGAGCATCGCGCGCTGCCAGATCGCGTAGTCGGCGAACTGCACCGGAAGCGACGGGAAGGCCGGGGCCTGCCCGGCCTGCCGAGCGAGGTACGCGGTGACGATGTCGGAGATGAGCGGGCGCATCGATTCACCGTCGCCGATCAGGTGATGCAACACCGCGAACAGAATGTGCTCGTCGGGACCCACCTGCAGCAGACGGACCCGGAACGGTACCCGCGCCGCCACGTCGAAGCCCGTAGCCGCTGCCTCTTCGACGGCGGCCATCGTGTCGACGACCCGCCAGTCCGGGGTGGCCGTCGGCGTGCCGACAGCGTGCACCACCTGGTGGGGTTCGCCAGCCGACTGCCCGAACGTGGTGCGGAGGATCTCGTGCCGCGCGACCACGTCGTCGACGGCCAAACGCATGGCGTTCACGTCGAGTTCTCCGTCCAGGCGCACCCCGATCGGGATGTTGTACGCCGCGGTGCCGGGAGCGAACTGTTCGATGAACCAGATCCGCTGCTGGGCGAACGAGAGTGGGACGACGTCGGGGCGCGGCGACACCGCACGCACCGGTCCGAGTGCCGGGCGTGCGTCTGCGGCGTCGATCACCGAGGCGAGGGCCGCCACGGTGTCCGCACCGAACACGTCGCGCACCGACACCGCGGCTCCGGTCCGGTCGGACAGTTGGGCCGCATAACGGGCGGCCGAGAGCGAGTCGCCGCCGAGTGCGAAGAAACTCGCGTCGACGGACACCGACTCGGGCTCGACACCCAGCACCGCGGCGGCGACCTCGACGACGGCAAGTTCGGTCTGACTCGTCGGCGCCGCGAACTCGCCGGTCTCGACGACCGGCTCGGGCAGCGCTCGCTTGTCGAGTTTCCCGACCGGCGTCAACGGCAGTGCGTCGAGTACGGTCACCGATCCGGGAACCATGTGGGCCGGCAATGCTCGACTCGCGAACGCGCGCAACTCACCAGGGTCGACAGTGTCGTCGAGCACCACGTACGCGGCGAGCGAGGTCGCGACGGATCCGCCGACGCCGACGACGACGGCCGACGCGACCGCCGGATGCCCGGCGAGGACGGTCTCGATCTCGCCGAGCTCGATGCGGAGTCCGCGGAGCTTCACTTGCTCGTCGGACCGCCCCGTGTACTCGAGGGTCAGCGCTCCGTTACGGTCGGTCGCCCACCGCACCACGTCGCCGGTCCGGTACATCCGGGCGCCCGCCGAACCGTAAGGGTCGGCGACGAACCGTTCGGAGGTCAGACCGGGTTTGTCGGCGTAGCCGCGGGATAGCGCGTTGCCTGCGACGTACAGTTCGCCCGGCATGCCGACCGGGACCGGACGGAGCCGCCCGTCGAGCACCATCAGGTCGACTCCGCCGATCGGGCCGCCGAGATGGACGGGCTCGCCGACCTGCAACGTCGCGCTGATCGTGATGCCGATCGTCGTCTCGGTTGGCCCGTACAGGTTGTGCAGGTCGACGGTCGACGACCATTGGTCGACGACGGTCTGCGGCACCGCTTCACCACCTACGGCGACCGACGACAGACTGGGCACCCGGGCCGGATCGAGCGTCGCGAGCACCGACGGGGTCAGGAACGTGTGGGTCACGCGGTGGCGAACGATGAAGGCTTCGAGCGCGCCGCCGCCGACCGCGTCGGACGGACGGTACGCGAGGGTTCCCGCGTTGACCGTCGCCAGCAGATATTCGAGTACCGAGGCGTCGAAGCTCGGCGACGCGAAGCCGAGCACGACCGGAGCCTGCTCGGCGTGCAGTCGCGCCGTCGCCTGGCGGGCGAAGTTCGCCAGACCCGAATGGGTCACCGCCACGCCCTTGGGGCGTCCCGTGGAACCCGACGTGTAGATCAGGTATGCCATATTCTCCGGAGCGATCGGAGCCAGTCGTTCGGCCGAGTCGATCGGGGCGGCCGACCGCGCCGCGACGTCTGCCACGACCTCGCGGTCGTCGAGGCGCAACCATTCGAACGAGTCACCGGGCAACGGCCCCGACGTCCCGAAGTCCGCCGTCGCCAAGCCGAGCACCGCCGACGAGTCCTCGACCATCGCGGCGACGCGATCGGCCGGATAGTCGGGGTCGATCGGCACATACGCGCCGCCGGTCTTGGCGACGGCCCAGATCGCGGTCAACAACAGCGACGAGCGGCCGATGGCCAGCGCGACGGGACGTTCGACGCCGATACCGCGTTCGATGAGCATGCGCGCCAACCGGTTGGACTGCTCGTCGAGTTCACGGTAGGTGAGCTCGACGCCGGCCGCGTCGACCACGGCAGAGCGTTGCGGAGCACGCCGCGCCGCAGCGGTGAACATCTCCGGCAGCAGCACCGGCGGCACCCCGCGGCCCGCCGTGGCGGGCAGCGTGCCATCGGCCTGCGCGAGCGGCACGTCGATCAACGCGAGATCATCGAGAGCGAGGTCGTCGCCGTCGCTGGTCACGCTGCCACTGATCCCACTCTCGCCGATTGCGGTGAGGATCCGGCCGAGCGTGTCGAGGAGCGATCGTGCACGCTCCGCCGAGACCTGGTCGGGCAGGAACTTCAAGGTCAACGCGATCGACATGTCGTCGCCCGGGTGCGGTGCTGCGGACAGGGTCAACGGATAGTGCGTCGCGTCCGAGGCGTCGACACCCACCAATTGCAGCGCGTCGGACGGCTGGTCGCCGGCTGCGCCCGCCGTCGCCGGGTCCAGCGGATACGACTCGTAGACGAACAGCGTGTCGAACAGGACCGGGTGCCCGGTCGCCTCGCTGATGTCGGCCAATCCGATGTGCTGGTGGCCGAGAACCCTCGTCTTCGCTGCCTGCAGCTCCACCGCCGCGTCGGCGATGGACACACCGGCGCCGACGGTGACTGCTGCGGGCAGCGTATTGATGAACAACCCGATGGTGGCGTCGGAGCCGACGACCTCGGCGGGTCGTCCCGAGACGGTCTCGCCGAACACCACAGTCGGCGAGTCGACGAGCCGCGACAGCAGGACAGCCCAGCCGAGTTGGAGCAGCGTGGACGTGGTGACGCCGAGTTCGCGACCGCGCGCGTGAATCCGGGCGCCGACGGCGTCGTCGAGTTCGGCACGGACCTCGAGCGGTTCGCTGTCGACCCGATACCGATCGCCGGTGCCGACCAGCGTCGGCCCAGCCACATCCGATAGGACGTCGCGCCACGCCGCGATATCTGCTGCCGGGTCGGAGTCGCCCAGCCACTGCAGGAAACGGTGGTAGCCGTCGATGGTGACCTGCGGCGCCTGGTCTGCCGGATCGGCGTACGCCGACAGGATCTCGGCAAGCAGGAGCGGACCCGACCAGCCGTCGAGGATCAGGTGGTGGTTGGTCACGATCAGGCTCGAGTCGCCGTCGGATGCGGCGACCAGCGTGAATCGGATGAGAGGTCCGTCGGCCACATCGAACGGGGTCCGGCGTTCGGTCGCCGCGACGGAGGCGACATCGGCCGCAGGCTCCGCGATCTCCAGTCGGACGGTCGAGGAGTCCGGGACCACGGCGACCGGGGTGCCCGACGCGGTGCGGACGAAGGTCGACCGCAGCGCGGCATTGCGGCCGGTCACCGTGGTCAGCGCGCGGTGCAGGCGACCGGCGTCGACCCGGCCCCGCAAGCGCAGGACCGCCTGGGTGACGTATACGTCCAGGCCGTCGCCGACGATCTCGGACTGGAAGAACAGCCCGCGCTGCAGCGGCGACAACGGCCACAGCGCGGCGTCCGGATGGCGGTCGACGAGGTCGTCGATCTCCGGTTGGGTCAGCGCCGCTCCTGGGATGTCCATCGGGCTCGGCCCGACCATCCCGCCCAGCTCGTCGACTCGGGCGACGAGACGTTCGAGTTCGCGCTGCCAGTACTGCGCCAGCAGGGTCGACGTCTCGCGGTCGAGCACCGCGGCGGGAGCCGCGATCGACAGATCGAGGTGGCGGCCGGACTCGTCGGCAGTGACGGCGACGTCGACCGACAGTGCGTTCAGCGCTGTCATCGCGCCGGAGACGGTCGCGGGCAGGACGGGCCCGGACACCGGTACGAGGAGGTCGGCGCCATCGAATGCGGGTTCGGTGTCGCCGCTGCGGCCCGCGCCCGCGAAGTTGAAGCCGATCTCCGGCAACGGGGCGTCGGCGAGCGGGGAATCCGGCCGCAGATAGCGTCGGGCGCCGAACGACAGGCCGCCATCGGGGTGGCTCGCCCGCGATTCGCGGACGGCCTTCACCGCGTGGACCGGGTCGTCGTCGGTGCTGATCGCGATCGGCTCGAGCGCGGTGAACCAGCCGACCGTGCGCGTCAGGTCTGCGCCGGGCGCGACCTGCTCCTGGCGGCCATGACCCTCCAGCAGCAGGTTGACGCGGCGACGTTCGTCGTCGCCCAACACACGGTGCACCGCAGCGGCGAAGGTGGCGACGAGGACGTCGATCGGGGCTCCGCCGAATACCGCGGGCAACGTGGTCAATGCCGATTCGGTGAGATCGGCAGGCATCTGCCAACCTATCGACTCGACGGTCGCCTGGCGATCGCGGGCGCGATCGAACGCATCGGCGAGCACTCCCCCGGGCAGTTGGACGGACTCATCGGTCGGAAGCTGCGCGAGCCAGTACTCGTCGGTGCGCCCCAGATCCGGCGAGTCGGGGGCGGCGAGCTCGGCGAGAACGCCAGCCCACCGCCGGGCCGACGTCCCTTCGTCGGCGAGTTCGGCGGGCGCGCCCGCGGCCAATTGCGCGTCCGCCGCGGCGAGGTCGGTGAGGATCGTCTGCCACGACACGATGTCGACCGCGACGTGGTGGGCGGCGACGACGAGGCGTCCCGCACCGGTCGCAGCCCGGACACCGACCGCGGCGAACACGGTTCCCTGCGACGGATCGAGCGCGGCGAGCGCCGTCCGGTGCGCATCACGAACAGCGGTGTCCCAGTCGCCGACCGAGTCGGTCAGATCGATGGCGACGAACGGCGTCGACTCCGCCGCGCCCGCGCGGAGGGCGGGGCGACCGTCGACCGTCGAGAGCACCGCGCGGAGCATCGGGTGGACGGCGGCCACCGCGTCGACCACATCTCGGAGGTGGTCGGGCCCGACGCGGGCGGGCAGGTTGACGACGACGGCCTGCGAGAAGTCGTCGGCGTCGCCCGGGTCGACGACGTGATCGAGCATCCAGCGCACCATGGGCGGCACCGGCACGATGTCGCCATCGCCGCCGCCGTCGTATTCGGCGAGCGCGAGTGGTGCCGTGTCGACGACGGCCGCGAGGGCCCGGACTGTCGGGTTCTCGAAGATGTCCCGCGGGCTCACCGGGTGTCCGGCGGCGCGCAACGCCGACGCCAACTGGATCGACGCGATGGAGTCGCCGCCGAGCGCGAAGAACGACTCGGTGACGCTGACGCCGGTACGCCCCAGCACGCCTGCGAAGACGTGCGCGATGGACGCCTCGACCTCGTCGGCGGGCGGCACCACGCCGTCCCGCTCGGTCTCGGGCGGGGCAGGCAGTGCATTCCGGTCGAGTTTGCCGAGCACCGTGGTCGGCAGTTCGTCGAGTTGGACGATCGCCGACGGCATCATGTAGCCGGGCAGCCGTGCCGCGAGAGCCCCGCGAACGTCCGATTCGACGACGACGAGTCCTGGCCGCGCCACGAGATAGCTGACCAGCCGGGTCCGGCCGTCGGCGCCGACCCGGTCGAGCGTCACCGCCTGCGCGACATCGGGCTGTGCGGCGAGGACCGCGTCGATCTCGCCGAGTTCCACTCGCTGACCATTGATCTTCACCTGGAAGTCGGACCGGCCGACATATTCGAGGTCACCGTGCCGGGTGTAACGGACGAGGTCGCCCGTCGCGTACATCCGGGCACCGGGCGCGGTGAAGTCGCACGCGACGAATCGCGATGCGGTGAGTCCCGCGCGACGCAGGTAGCCGAGCGCGAGCGCGTCACCGGTCAGATACAGCTCGCCGGTCACTCCGGCGGGGACGGGACGCAACCGCGGCCCCAACACCATCGCGGTCACGCCGGGGATCGGCACACCGATGGTGACGGGCCGGTCGGCGGCGATCTCGCTCGCGGTGGCCCACACGGTGGTCTCGGACGGCCCGTACAGGTTGCCCATCCGCCTGCCGGTCGACCATCGCGCCGTCAGGTCAGGCGGGCATGCCTCACCCGCGACGGTCACCGTCCGCACGGTCGGCACATCGTCGGGATCGAGGGTGGCGAGCACCGTCGGAGTGATGACGAGGTCGGTCACCGCCCCGGCGTCAATAACCTGCGCGAGGTCGTGTCCGCCGTACACATCGGGTGGCGACACCACGAGTTCGGCTCCGCGCGCGTACGCCCAGATCATCTCGAAGAAGGCCGCGTCGAAGCTCGGGGACGCGACGTGCAGGACGCGGCCCTCGGAGGTTGTGCCCAGCTCGGACGTCTGGGCGGCGACGAGGTTCGCGACGCCTCGGTTCGCGACCGCGACGGCCTTCGGCAGGCCCGTCGACCCGGACGTGTAGATGAGGTACGCGAGGTCGTCGAGCATCGGTTCGCGACGGCGCTCGCCGTCCCGCAGCGGCTCGGTCGCTGTGCCGTCGAGCGCGCGACGCATATCGTCGCCGTCGATGGACAGCCATGTTCCGACGGACAGCGACGGACGGTCGGCCTCGGTGGTCAATCCGATGCGGACGTCCGCGTCGGCGAGCATGTGCGCGACCCGGTCCCCGGCCAGTCGCGGGTCCACCGGCACGTACGCGGCACCGGTTTTCACCACGGCCCACACCGCGAGCACCGATTCGACACCACGGCCGATGCCGAGTGCGACGACGTCGCCGGGGCCGACACCGCGGCCGATCAACTGCCGGGCGAGCGCGTTGCTGCGGGTTTCGAATTCCCCGTAGGTCAGTCGCCGGTCGCCGCACCGCACCGCGGGTGCGTCGACGTCGATCGCACGTCGGTCCAGCAGGTCGACGAGGGTGATCGGCTCGGCCGACGCGCCGCCACCGAGAACTGGTGCGGGGTCAGTGTCGACGGTCAGATCAATGTCGCCGACCGGTACGCCCGGGGTGTCGACGAAGGCCTGCAGGATCGCCGTCAGCCGCTCGGCGAACGCAGCGATCGTCGTGTGGTCGAAGAGTGCGACCGCATAATTGAACAGGCCGCTGACCGTCGTCGAGCCGTCCGCCTCGCGGCGACGCGACCAACCAAGAGACAGGTCAACCTTGGCGGTCGCCACGTCGGGGTCGACCCAGCTGACGCCGATGTCACCGACGCGTGTCGGCCCGGTCGGCTGGCTTCCCGCCGTCTGCTGGTCGGTGGACTGGTATGTCAAGCCGATCTGGAACAGCGGAGACACGGACAGGTCGCGTGCCCCGGCGACCGCGTCGACGAGTTCTTCGAACGGCAGGTCGGTGCGGGAGAGCGCTGCGACGTCGGTGTCGCGGACGTCGGTCAGCACGGCCGCGGAGTCGGCGCCGAGATCGATCTCGGTACGGAGCACTACCGTGTTGACGAACATGCCGATCAGCTCGTCGAGTTCGGCGGCTCCGCGGCCGGCGACAGCTGCGCCGACCGCGATGTCGGTCTCGCCGGACAGACGTGCGGCGAGGACGCTCAACGCGGCGTGCACCACCATGAACTCGGTCATCTGGTGTGCGCGGGCGACGCGGTCGATCCCGGCGGCGAGGGAGTCGGCGACAGCGAACTCGTAGTCGGCGCCTCGCGAGTCGCGGATCGCGGGCCGGGTCCGATCGGTCGGGAGCGCGAGCACCTCCGGCGCGCCGGCGAGTCGATCCCGCCAGTAAGCGAGTTGGCCGCCGACCACCGAGTCGGCGTCGTCCACGCTGCCCAGGTGGCGGCGCTGCCACAGCGCGTAATCGGCGATCTGGATCGAGAGTGCACCCATGTCGGGCGCGGCGCCGCGCGCTCGGGCCTCATAGCCTGCGAGCAGCGCGGCGACCAGCGGGCGCAGCGACTCGCCGTCGCCCGCGATGTGGTGGATGACGATCGCCAAGGTGTACGCGGTGGCGTTCTCGCGCAACAGGACCGCGCGGATCGGCCACTCGGCGGACACGTCGAAGCCTGCGGTGACCGCGGTGCGGAGCGCCGCGGGATCGCTGGTCGTCGTCCAGTCGAGTCGGGACCGGACGGCCGCGGCGTCGGCGATCACCTGGTGTGGGATTCCGTCGGGGTCCGCCGGGAAGACGGTGCGCAGCACTTCGTGGCGGTCCACGACGTCGGCGACGGCGGCCGCGACGGCGTCGGCGTCGACCGGGCCGGTCAGCGACAGGATGATCGGCACGTTGTAGGCGCCCGCCGACGTGTCGAACTGGTTGATGAACCACATCCGCTGCTGGGCGAACGACAGCGGGATCCGGTCCGGCCGCGGTGTGACGGCGCGGATCGGCGGGACGACGGCCGCGGCGTCGCCCGAGCGCGCGTGAGCCACCAGGCCGCGCACGGTCGGCGACTCGAACAGGTCCCGGACCGCGATGTCGACGCCGAGCGCGTCGCCGACTCGCGCCGCGACTCGCGCCACGCTCAACGAGTTGCCACCGACGTCGAAGAACGACGCGGTCGCCGACACTCGGTCGACCCCCAGCACGTCCGCGACGATCTCAGCCACGACACGTTCGGTGTCGTCGGCGGGCGCGACGTACTCGTCGGCGTGGAACTGCGGTTCGGGCAGGGCTCGACGGTTGATCTTGCCCGCGGCGTTCAACGGCAACTCGTCGAGGAGCATCCACCCGCCGGGCCGCATGAACGTCGGCAACGTCTCGACGGCATGCTGTTTGAGCGTCGCCAGATCGAGCGCGGCGCCCGACACGTACGCGACGAGCTGCTGGCCGGCGGGCGTGTCGACAACCGCGGCCACAACGTTCGCGACACCGGGGTGGCGGGCGAGGACGCCCTCGACCTCGCCCAATTCGATGCGCTGCCCGCGCAACTTCACCTGGAAGTCGGCGCGTCCGATGTACTCGAGTTCCCCGAGTCGGTTCCACCGTGCCAGGTCACCGGTTCGATACATGCGGGCGCCGGAGCCGATGAACGGGTCGGCGACGAAGCGTTCGACCGTCAGCCCCGGCCTGGCCTCGTAGCCGCGGGCCACCCGCACGCCGCCGTGGTAGAGCTCGCCGACCACACCGACCGGGACGGGCTTCAGACGTTCGTCGAGAACGTACGACGAGGTGTCGGTGACGGGCGAGCCGAGCGGGATCGTCCCTTCGGCTCCGACCACGCGGTGCACCACCGAGTAGATCGTCGTCTCGGTCGGTCCGTACAGGTTGAACAGCCAGACGTGCGGCAGTCGTTCGTGGACGGCAGCCGCCAGCCCCGGCGACAAGGCTTCGCCGCCGACACCGAGCGCGCGGAGTGCGTCCAGTTCGGCCAGTTCCTCGTCGGTCGCGAGGTCGAGCATGGCGGCCAGCAGAGACGGCACCAGGACCACTGAGGTGACGCGTTCGCGGCGGATCACCTCGAGCATGTAGCGCGGGTCGCGTTCCCCGTCCGGGCGGAGCATCACCGAACGCCCGCCGTCGGCGACGGGCCGGAGGAAATCGATGACGGACGGGTCGAAGGTGATCGCCAATGCGAACAGGACCGAGTCCTCCGGCCCGAAGCCGAACCTCCGGAAGTCGTCGTCGACCATGGTCCGCAGCGCGCCATGCGAGACGGTGACGCCCTTCGGCAGTCCCGTCGACCCGGAGGTGAACACTGTGTACACCGAGGTCGTGGGACGGATCGGTCCGAGTCGTTCGGTCTGCCGCAACGGCTGGACGCCGGTCGACGGCAACGGTCGGTCGGCGTCGAGCCGGATCAGGTGAAGCGCCGCGAACTCGACGTCCGAGAGGATCGGCAGTTCCGTCGTCTGATCGGTGAGGACGACCGCGGCGCCCGAGGTGCGTAGGAGGTACGCGATGCGCTCCGCCGGAGCCTGCGGGTCGATCGGCACGTAGCGGCCACCCGCGTCGAGGACCGCGTGGAACGCTATCGCCAACTCGATCGAGCGTGGCATGCACACGGCCACCGCGACCTCGGGTCCCACTCCGGTATCGATAAGGTCGCGCGCCGCGAGGGTCACCCGCTCATGCAGTTCGCGGTAAGTCAGGGTGCGCTCGCCGAGAGTGAGAGCTGGTGCGTGCGGGGTGCGCGCCGAGTGCTCGGTGAGCATCTCTGACACGATGGCGTCCTCGTCGAGCCCGGACAGCCCGGCGCGGGCGCTGTCGATGCCAGCCAACGCGGCCAGGCGCCCGCGTTCGTTGTCTAGCAGCAGGTCGGCGTCTCCGACGGCGGCCGTCGGGTCGCTGGTCAACTTGTCGAGGACCCGGATAAATCGGGCGACGATCCGGGCCACGGTGGACGGGTCGAACAGGTCCATCGCGTAGATGATCGACGCATCCCACGCTTGGTCGGGTGCGGGCGCGACGGCGAACGTCAAATCGACCTTCGCCGGGATGCGGTCCGGTTCGACAGCGTCGACGCGGAGGCCTGCGATGTCGGATACCGGGCCGTCGGCGGCAGCGAGCGCTCCACCCGCCAGTTCGATCATCGAGGCGCGTTCGAACGTCAGCGCGATCTGCGACAACGGCGCGAACGCCTCCGACCGCACCGGGTTGACCCGGTCGACGACCACTTCGAACGGCACGTCGGCGTGGGCGAACGCCGCCAGGTCGATCTCTCGGACCCGGTCGACGAGAGCCGCGAACGACTCGGTCGAGTCGATCCGGCTGCGGAGCACGAGGGTGTTGACGAACATGCCGACGAGGTCGTCGAGCGACTGCTGTCCACGGCCCGCGACGGGGGTCGACACTGTGACGTCCCCTTCGCCCGAGGCACGTGCGATCAGCACGGCGAGCGCGGCCTGCACGACCATGAACTCGGTGGCTCCGGCGGCCGCTGCGGCGGCGGACACCTGTGCGGCGACCGGCGCCGGGATCTCGAATCGGTGGGCGGCGCCCCGTTGCGAGGCGACGGTGGGTCGTGGTCGGTCGGTCGGCAGTTCCACCACGTCCGGGACACCCGCCAGATGGTCCTGCCAATAGGCGAGCTGACGCCCGATCTCCGACTCCGGGTCGTCGACGGCGCCGAGTTCGCGGTGCTGCCAGAGTGCGTAGTCGGCGAATTGCAGGTCGAGTTCGGGCGTCGTCCACTGCTCGCCCGCGCGGCGGGCCGTGTACGCGGAGACGAGGTCGGTGACGAACGGCCGCATCGACTCGCCGTCGAACGCGATGTGATGCAGTACCACCAGCAGCAGGTAATCGTCGGGTCCGCTCGCGAGGAGCCGCGCGCGCACCGGCCAGTCGACGGTGACGTCGAAGCCTGCGGTCGCGGCGGCGGTGAGCGAGTCCTGATCGGACACGGCCGCCCAGTCGAGGGTCGATGAGACGTCGGCTGCGTCGCCGACTGCCTGGTAGGCAACACCGTCGCGGTGCGGGAAGCGGGTCCGCAGAACTTCGTGTCGAGTGACGACGTCGATGAGCGCGCCGTGCAGCGCGTCGACGTCCATCTCGCCGCGTAGACGTAGCGCGAGGGGCACGTTGTACGCGGGCGACTGCGCGTCGTAACGGTTGATGAACCACATCCGCTGCTGGGCGAACGACAACGGGATGTCGGCGGGGCGGACTGCCGCCGCGACGATCGGCGGGGCACCGCGGCCGGTGGCCGCCGACGCGCGCGCGGCGAGCGCCCGCACCGTCGGTGCTTCGAACACGTCGCGGACTGTCACCGTGGTGTCGAGCGCCGCGCCGACTCGCGCGGCGAGTCGGGTCGCCGACAGCGAATCGCCGCCGACCTCGAAGAAGCTGTCGGTGGCTCCGACCCGGTCAATCTCCAAGAGTTCGGCGAAGATGTCGGCGACCCGGGTCTCGACGTCGTCGGCGGGCGGTACATAGTCTGCTAGTGCGTCGATGGCGACCTCGGGCAGCGCCGCGCGATCCAGTTTGCCGACCGGGGTCAACGGCATCTCGTCGAGGATCATGACGCCTGCGGGCACCATATAGCCCGGCAGGTGGTCGGCGAGGTGTTCGCGCAGTAGCGCCGGGGTCGCCGACGCACCGTCGGTGAGCACGGCGTACGCGTTCAGCCGGGTGACCTGTGCGCCTTCGGTCACCGCGGTGACCGCGGCCATCCGCACGTCCGGATGGCCGTCGAGCACGTGCTCGATGTCGCCGAGCTCGAGTCGTTGGCCGCGGAGCTTCACCTGGAAGTCGCTGCGCCCCATGTGTTCGAGGACCAGGTGCCCCGCACTGTCACCGATGATCCATCGCACGAGGTCGCCGGTGCGATACATGCGGGTACCCGGTTCACCGAACGGGCAGGCGACGAACGCGCCTGCGGTCTGGCCTGCACGGCGCCGGTAACCGCGGGCCAGCGACGGGCCGAGAATGTACAGTTCGCCGACGGCTCCGACCGGGACGCCGGACAGCGTCTTGTCGAGGACCACCATCCCGGTGCCCGGGAGCGGGCCGCCGATGTCCATCGGGGCGTCCAGAGTCTTCGCGGTACTCGCCGAGACCACCATGGTGGTCTCGCTGGGGCCGTACACGTTGTGGAAGCGCGCGTGCGGAGCCCACCGGTTCCGTAGTTCACTCGGCACGTTCTCGCCGCCCGTGCACACCATCTGCAGCGGGGTGCGCTCAGGTCGGAGGGTCTCGGTCACGCGGGTCGTCAAGAATGCGTGCCTGATGTCTCGACTGGTGAGGAACTCTTCGAGTTCGGTGCCGCCGACTGCCGACGGCGGGCGGATGTGGAGGGTGCCACCGACGGCGAGGGCCAGGAGCAGTTCGAGGACTGACGCGTCGAAGCTCGGCGACGCGAACGACAGGACGGTGCCGCCGTCGGCGACGTCGAGGGCCGCCGCGTGTGCTGCCGCATAGGGCGCGATCCCTCGCCCGGTGATCTCGACGCCCTTCGGGACGCCGGTCGAACCGGAGGTGTAGATGACGTAGGCGACGGCGTCGAGGAAGCGGCGACCGGCCGTCTCCGCGTCGGTCAACTGATCGGTGGAGTACGCGGCCAGTCCGTCACGCGACAGCTCGTCGATATCTGTCCAGGTGACGTCGGCGCCTGCGGGCGGCTGCTCGCCACCCGCGGACAAACCCAGGTTCGCGCCGGAGTCGGCGAGCATGAACGCGATGCGGTCCGCCGGGTATTCGGTGTCGACCGGCAAGAAACCCGCACCGGCTTTGGCGACCGCCCATAGGCAGACGTGCAGGTCGAGCGAGCGGCCGATGGCGAGGGCGACGATGTCGTCGGCCCCGACGCCGCGGTTGATGAGCCAACGGGCGAGCGCGTTTGACGCGCGGTCGAGCTCCGCGTAGGTCAGCGATTCGCCGGTGTGGTCGACGACCGCGGTGCGGTCCGGCCATCGCGCGGCGGCCGCTGTCACTAGTTCGGCCAGGGTCGCTTCCGGTGCGAGTGGCGGCGTGCCCACGGCGAGCAGCCGGTCGCGGTCGGAGTCGTCGAGGAGCCGCACTGCGCCCAGCAGCGTGCGCGGCTCGGCGGAGAACTGGCGCAGGACGGTGCGGAGGGCGTCGGCGACGGCTTCGGCCAAGCCCAGCGGCACCAGGTCGGGCCGGTATTTGATGGTCAGCGACAGGTCGTTGCCGTGGCTGGCGGCCGCGACGCTCACCGGGTAGTGCGTCGAGTCGGACGTGTGGACCGCCGCGACGGACAGCCCTGCGAGGTCACCCGCGGCTGCGAGCGAGGCCGCGTCGATCGGGTACGACTCGTACACGACGAGCGAGTCGAACAGGACGGGCTCGCCGAGCGCCGCCGAGATTTCGGGCAAACCGATGTACTGGTAGTCGAGGGTGGCCAGCTTCGCGTCGGTGAGTCTGCTCAACGCGTCGGTCACCGACTCCGCGTCGTCGAGTTCCACCTGGACGGGCAGTGTGTTGATGAACAGGCCGACCATGCGCTCGATGCCGTCGACTTCGGGGGGACGACCGGACACGGTCTCACCGAAGACCACCGTGTGCTGGTCCGTGTAGCGGCCGAGGACGACCGCCCATGCCAATTGCAGGATCGTGGACACGGTGCTGCCGCTGGTCCGCGCAAGCGATTCCAGAGCCCCGAATTCGGGTGCGCCGAGCATGACCTGATGGTCGACGGACACCCGCCGCCCCTCGGGACGGGCGCCGGTGGAGATCAGCGATGCGCCGCGGAAACCGGTGAGCGCCCGCGTCCACGCGGCGACCCCCTCCGCCCGATCCTGGCGAGCCAGCCACTGCAGGTACGTGTCGAAGTCGGCGCTGCTCGACTGTCCGTCGGCGACGCCCGCGTAGGCGGCGAACAGTTCGGCGAGCAGGACCGGCCCGGACCAGCCATCGAGAACGATGTGGTGGTTCGTGACGATCAGCGTCGACGCGCCCTCGGATTGGACCAGGGCGAAGCGGATCGCGCCCGGACGACTCAAGTCGAAGTGGTCGGCGGCGGCGCGCGCCGCTATCTCGTCCACCGCCGCGGCGCGTGCCGAGGTGTCGGCGAGTCCGCGCAGGTCGAACTCGGCCCAGTCCGGCGCGGCGTCCGGCGAGATGACCGCGACCGCGGTGCCTGCCGTCGTCCGTACGAACGCGGCACGCAGGATCGCTCGACGTGACAGGACGGTGGATGCGGCGGCCCGCAGACGGGCCGCGTCCACCGGCCCGTCCAGATCGATGCGCACCTGGGAGGCGTAGAAGTCGACCGGGCCGGAATCCTCGGTCGCCGAGTCACCGGCCTGCGCGATGTCGGATTCGAAAAGCAGCCCGGCCTGCAGCGGGGTGAGCCGCCAGACGTCCCACCCGGCGAACCGATCGTCCAGATTGTCCACTTCGTCTTGCGATAGGTCGACCCCGGGAATGTCCGACGGCGTTCGACCGATCGGTCGACCGGACGCCAGCACGTCGCAAACGCCGCGCAGTTCCTCGACCCACAGCCGACAGATGTCGTCGACGTCGGCGGCGTCGACGATCGCGGGCAGGTGACTCACGTCCGCGTCGACGAGGTAGCCGGTCTCCTGGTCGCGGACGGACACGTTGACCGCGAGGCCCGCGACGGGTACGAGTCCACCCGTCCTGGACCCGGGGAGTCGGTGCGGATCTGGCGCTGGCGCGAACGGCGGCAGGGTCGCCGGTTCGCTGTCGGCGACGGTCCGCGCGACTCCCAGATAGTTAAAGGCGATCTCGGGCAGCGCTGCGGCCCGCAGCGCGCGCAGGTCGGCGGTGACGGCGCCGTCGGGGATCTCGCCCCATCGCAGGACGCCGAAACCAACGCCGGTGTCCGCCGCGGTTGCCAGCTCTTCCCTGACGGCCTTGACCGCGGTGATGCGCGACGTCGTTCCACCAGGGACCCGGACCGCGGATACGGTAGTGAACCAGCCGACTGTCCGACCCAGGTCGGCGCCCGGCGCGATCTGTTCGGCGCGCCCATGGCCTTCGAC
This sequence comes from Gordonia abscondita, assembly GCF_032711245.1. Classification (GTDB taxonomy): domain Bacteria; phylum Actinomycetota; class Actinomycetes; order Mycobacteriales; family Mycobacteriaceae; genus Gordonia. The sequence continues at coordinate 2,261,883 of NZ_CP128986.1, read as the reverse complement.
GAGGATCGGCACGCCGTCGAGGTCCCCGCTCACCGGATCGGCCCATCGGACGAGTGCGCGCCCGAGGGCCGCGATCAGCACGTCCTGCGGGGTGCCGCCGAATGCGGCGGGTGCGTCCTCGACGATTGTCTGCGCGAGGTCGGCATCGATCTTCAGCAGGTGCGTCGCCAGGTCGCGTTCCCGGTCGACGCTCGGATCGATACGACGACGCAGGATCGGAGGCCGGGTGGCGCTCTCGCCGCGGCCGAGACGGTCGGCCCACAGCGCGGCCTCGTCGACACGCGCCGCGGACTGCTCGGCGATGGCGGTGTTCCAGCGGCGGACCGAGGTGGCCTCCCCCGCCACGTCGATCGGTGCGCCCGCGTTCGCTTGTGCCCAGGCGGTGGCCAGGTCGGCGATGATGATCGACCACGACACGGTGTCGACGGCGAGGTGGTGTGCGGCGACGACGATGCGGCCCGCCGACGGCACGGTGACCGCGGAGAAGTCCCGCCCGGCGGCGGGATCGAGCAGGGACATCGCCTGCCGGTGCGCGTCGTCGACGTCGGCGGCGCCCACGGCGATCTGCTGGTCGGCGTCGAACTCGACGTCGCCGGCACTCAGGCGGTCTGCGCCCTGCTCGCGGTATAGACGCGCCGTCAGCATCGGGTGTGCGGCGGCCACCGCCGCGAACGCTGCACGGACGCGGTCCGGGTCGGCGTCGGGGGCGAGGACGAGGACCGCGGCCTGCGAATAGTCGGCGAGGTCGACTGTCGCCGGGGCCCGGTCGAGGAGCCATCGCATGACCGGCGTCAAGGGGGTCTCGCCGACGCCGCCTCCGGGGAGCTCGTGCAGAACTAGCGGACGGTCCTCCCGTACCGCGAGCGCCAGGGCTCGGGCAGTACGGTGCTCGAAGATGTCGCGCGGTCGCAGATCGAAACCGTTGGCGCGCAACGCGGCCGACAACGAGATGGAGACGATCGAGTCGCCGCCGAGTTCGAAGAACGAGTCGGTTGCCGAGACCTCGTCGACGCCTAGAAGCGACGCGATGATCTCGGCGATGCGCGTCTCGCGTTCGCCGACCGGCGCGATGAACGCGGAGTGTCGGGTGAGGGCCGGCGCGGGCAACGCGTCCCGGTCGAGTTTGCCCATCGGGGTGCGGGGAAGCTCGTCGAGGACCACGATGGCCGACGGGACCATGTAGTCGGCCAGCTGCTCGCGCAGGCTGCGTTCGACCGCGTCCACCTCGATGCTGCCGTCGACACCCACCACATAGGACGCAAGGACGGTGCGGCCCGTCGGACCGGGCACTCCGACGGTCACCGCCTGTGCGACGGCCGGGAGTGAACGGAGCGCCGCGTCGATCTCGGCGAGTTCGACGCGCTGGCCACGCACCTTGACTTGGAAGTCGGTGCGCCCGGCGAACTCGATGTCGGCGTCCGCCGTCCAACGGACAAGGTCTCCGGTTCGGTACATGCGCGCGCCGGGTCGCCCGTACGGGTCAGCGACGAAACGGTCCGCGGTGAGGTCCGGTCGATGCAGGTAGCCGCGCGCCAGACCGGGCGCCGCGATGTACATCTCGCCGACGACCCCGATCGGCACGGGCTGCAGCCGGGCATCGAGGACGAGGATCTCCACGTCGTTGATCGGTCGTCCGATGGTGACCGGGCGTCCGGCCGCCAGCGGAGCCGACGTCGCCCAGATCGTGGTCTCGGTCGGGCCGTACAGGTTGATCATCGTGCGTCCGGGCGCCCACCGGTCCACCAGTTCGGGCGGACACGCCTCGCCTGCGGTCGTCAGACGGCGCAGGCGCGTTCCGCACCCCTCGGGGACAGTCGCGAGTGCGGTCGGGGTGATAACGGCGTCGGTGACGCGGTGGCGCTCGATGAGGTCAGCGAGGTCGGCGCCGCCGTACACGTCGGCGGGCGACACGACGAGGGGGACGCCTGCGGCGAAGGCCCAGAACATCTCGAAGAACGCAGCGTCGAAGCTCGGTGAGGCGACGTGCAGAACACGCGCGTCCAGGTCGTCGCCGGTCACCGCCGCCTGTGCCGCGGCGAGGGCGGCGAGGCCGCGGTGCGGTACGGCGACGGCCTTCGGCCGTCCGGTGGATCCGGACGTGTAGATGACGTAGACGAGGTCGTCGAGGTGCGGGGGGCGACGCAGTTCGGCGGTGTCGACCGGGTCGACGGACAGTTCGGCGAGTTGGGCGGTGACCGTCGAATCGTCCAAAGCGATCCACTCGCACGATGCGTCGGCGGGACCGAGGTCGTCGACGGTCAGGCCGAACCGGACATCGGAGTCGGCGAGCATGTAGTCGATGCGGTCGGCGGGCAGACGCGGGTCGATCGGCAGGTATGCCGCACCGGTCGTGAGGACCGCCCACACGGCGAGCACGGATTCGCGCGACCGCGGGATGCACACGGCGACGACATCGCCCGGTCCGATGTCTGCGGCGAGCAGCCATCGCGCCAACCGGTTCGTGGCGGCGTCGGCGGCGGCGTTGTCCAGTTCGCCTGCCTCGTCGATGATCGCCGGAGCGTACGGCGACACCGTCCGTGCGGCGCGCAGGTCGAACAACGTCGCGGGTGCAGGCGCCCGAGAGCTGGTGGCTGGGACGAGGTCGCCGCGTTGCGCCGAGGTCAGCAACCCGATGTCGCCGACCGGCGTGCTGCTGGTGGTCGCGACGGCGGTCAGCACGTGAAGCCAGGTGTCGGCGAAACGCTGCGCGGTCGCCCGGTCGAACAGTGCCGTCGCGAAGCTCATCTCGCCGGCGAGGGTGACGTCGCCGTCGGCGTTTCGACTCTCGATCACGCCGAATTCGAGGTCGAAGCGCGATGTCGGGACCGCCAGGTCCTCGCCGCGCACGCGCAGGCCCGCGACCGTCTGTTCCGCGTCGATCGCGGCGTCGCGACGCTGATAGGTCATGCCGACCTGGAACAGCGGCGCGTACGCGGTGGAGCGTTCGGGGGCGAGGACGTCCACCAACTGCTCGAACGGCAGGTCGGCGTGCGCGAACGCGTCCAGGTCCACGCGACGGAGTTCGTCGAGGAGTTCGGTCGCCGTCGCGTCGGGGCGGACCCGGGTGCGGAGCACCAGCGTGTTGACGAACATGCCGACCAGGTCGTCGATCTCCGGGCGGCCGCGACCGGCGATGGCGACACCGATGGAGACGTCGTCGGTCGATGCGAGTCGTGCCATTGCGACTGCGACGGCCAGGTGCACGACCATGAACGGGGTCGCTCCCCGACGTGCCGCCAAGTCGACTACCGCGTCGGCCACCGACTGTGGGACGGTCAACGCCACTCGGTCACCGGTCTGGTCGACGACGGCCGGACGCCTACGGTCCGCGGGCAGCGCGAGGGTCTCGGGCGCGCCAGCGAGCTGGTCGCGCCAGTACGAGGCCTGCTGGGCGGCCAACGAATCGGTGGTGCCGACGTCGCCGAGATGCTCGCGGTGCCACTGCGCGAAGTCTGCGTATTGGATGTGCAGGGGGTCGAGTCCGAGCGGATGCCCGGTGACTCGGGCCTCGTACGCGGCCATCAGGTCGCGGGCCAGCAACGGTACCGACTGTCCGTCGAAGGCGATGTGGTGGACGACTATGAGCAACGTGTGCCGAGCCGGTCCCCCGTGTTCCTGTCCCGTATATTCCTGGCTGACGATCGCAATGCGCACCGGCAAGTCGGTGGTGACGTCGAATCCGGCCATCGCGGCGGCCTCGGCGTCGGCGAGCCGATCGTGCAGCGGCCAGCCTAGGCGGGCCGCCGCGTCCGCGACGTCGCACACCTGTTGGTACGGCTCGGACGAGCCAGCCCGCGTCGGGAACAGTGTGCGCAACACCTCGTGTCGTTCGAGGACGTCGGAGACTGCGGCGCGCAGCGCGGTGTGATCCACCGCGCCGTCCAGACGCAGCATCATCGGGATGTTGTAGGCGGCCGACGCGGTGTCGAACTGGTTGATGAACCACAGTCGTTGCTGGGCCGGCGAGAGCGGAGGGAACGCGCCCCGCTCCGACGGCGCAGCAATGACCGACTCCTCAGCGTCGTCGACGCGCTCGGCTAGTTCGCGCGGCGACGGCGCGTCGAAGAGATCGCGGATCGCCAGTCGGGAGCCGAGGGCGTCGTCGATCCGCGCGACGACCCGGGTCGCCGACAGGGAGTCGCCGCCGATCTCGAAGAATGACGCGGTGGCCGAGACCTCCGGCACGTCGAGGACGTCGGCGAAGACTGCCGCGATCGTCTTCTCGACGACACCGTCCGGGGCGACGAACTCCTGCGCGACGAACTCCGGGGCGGGCAGTGCCCGGCGATCGAGCTTTCCGGCGGTGTTCAGCGGGATCGACTCGAGTACCGTCCAGACGGTCGGCACCATGTACTCGGGGAGGGCTTCCTCTACAAATCGTCGAACCTGCGCGACGTCCACGTCGCGCCCGGGCGCGGCCGCGAAATATCCGGCCAACTGTTGCCCGCCGCCGGGCGCGACCGCGACGACGACCGCGGCGTGCGTGACGTTCGGCGCACCGGAGAGCACCGATTCGATCTCGCCGAGCTCGATCCGTTGCCCATGCAGCTTCACCTGGAAGTCGGCTCGTCCGATGTAGTCGAGTTCGGCCCCACCGCTCGCCCGAACGAGGTCGCCAGTCCGGTACAGCCGCCCTCCGGGTGCGCCGAACGGGTCGGCGACGAACCGCTCCGCGGTCAGGTCGGGTCGGTCGGCGTAACCGCGCGCGAGTTGCACACCGCCGAGATAAAGTTCGCCGACGACGTCGGGTCCGACCGGGTGCATCCGGTCGTCGAGCACATAGGCGGTCGAGTTCCACATCGGACGACCGATGGGTACTGAGACGGGCTGCTCGACGGCGGGATCGAATGTCACCTCGTAGTAGGTGATCTCGACCGCGGCCTCGGTCGGCCCATAGAGGTTGTACAGGCGAGTGTCGGGCAGCGCCGCACGCACCTGCCCGGCGACCGTCGCAGGCAATGCCTCACCGGTCGTCGAGATGATCCGGAGACCGTCGAGCGCGCTGAGCCGTTCGACGCCGAGCACGTCGACGAAAACCGAGAGGACCGACGGCACGAAGTGCACCATCGTCGCGCCGGTCTCGGCTATCAACTCCGCCATGTACACCGGTTCCAGGTGACCGCCCGGGCGGGCGATGACCAGTCGTGCGCCCACCATGAGCGGCGCGAGTAGTTCCGGGACCGAGCAGTCGAAGGTGAATGGCGTCTTGAGCACCACCCGGTCGGCTGGCAGCACGTCCAGTCCCCAGCGCAGTCGGTTCATCACGGCTGCGTGGCTGAGCGTCACGCCTTTGGGGCGGCCGGTGGAGCCGGAGGTGAACAGGGTGTACAGCGCCGAGTCCGGGGTGAGCGTCCCGTGCCGTTCGGTCGCGCCGACCGGAGCGACCTCGTCGGCGGGAAGTTCGGTTGAGGCGTCCACCACGATCGTCGCCACGCCGTGGACGCCGTCGAACACGGTCGGTGATCGGTCGGCCGTCACGGCCGGTACGAGGGCGACCGTCACGCCGGCGGTATCCACCATGTATTGGACGCGGTCTGCGGGTGTGTCCGCGTCGACCGGAACGTACTGTCCACCCGCGGCGATGATCGCGTGGATCGCGACGATGAGATCGATCGAGCGCGGGATCGAGACCGCGACCGCTGTCTCCGTGCGGACTCCGGCGGCGATCAGTTCGCGGGCCAGCAGGGATACGCGGACGCCGAGTTCGCGGTAGTCGACGTGCCGTCCCTCGAATACGAGTGCCACCTCGTCTGGAGTACGTACAGACTGCTGGGTGAGTGCGTCGCCGACGAGTTCGGGGTGCAGGTCGACGACATTGCCTGCCGCGAGGCGGTCGATCGCGGCGCGGTCATCGTCGCTGAGTAGATTTACGTCGCCGACGGCCGACGCGGGCTCGGTCAGCAGGGCGCGCGCCACCCGCCGGAACACGTCGATGAAGCCGTTGATCCGGTCCGCGTCGAACAGGTCGGTCGCGTATTCGATGACCCCGGACAGCGCACCGTCCCCGTCGGATGTCCCACCCTGCAGGAAGGTGATCGCGAGGTCGTATTCGGTGAGGTCCCGATACTGTTCCAGCCGTTCGACGCCGACGCCTGGCAGCGACAGTTCCGCTCCACGGGTGTCCTGCAGAACGAGGAGCACCTGGAACAGCGGCGCGTGCGCTGTGCTCCGGACCGGGTCGAGGTCGTCGACGACCAGGTCGAACGGGATGTCTGCGTGGGCGAACGCGGCGAGGTCTTCGGTGCGGACCTGGGCGAGGAGGCCGGCCAGGTCGGCGGCCGGATCGATCTCCGTGCGCAGCACCAGCGTGTTGACGAACATCCCGATGAGGTCGTCGAGCGCGGCGTCGGTCCGCCCGCCGAACGGGGTCCCGATCGTGATGTCACGGGTCCCGGCCAGCCGGGACAACGCCACCGCCCACAGTGCGTGCACCACCATGAAGACGGACACGTTGTGCTCGTGCGCGGCCTCGTCGATCCGTCGGGCGAGGCCGGCGTCGATGTCGAAGGTGATCGAGTCCGCCGACTTTCCGAGAACTTGCGGGCGCGGGCGGTCGGTCGGCAGCGCGAGGACCTCGTCGACGCCTGCGAGCCGGTCCCGCCAGAACCGCAGCTGTTGGGCTGCCATCGAGCTCGGGTCCGACGGGTCGCCGACGACAGCGGTCTGCCATGTCGAGTAGTCGGCATATTGGACGGGCAGCTCAGACCACGACGGCGGACGCCCTTCGGCGCGGGCCGCGTACGAGATCATGAGGTCGCGCGCCAACGGCGTCAGCGACGCCCCGTCGACGATGATGTGGTGTGCGACGAGGACGAAGACGTGATCACGCAGACCGGACCCACTGCCCGAAACCTCCTCGCCGTCCTGGACCCGGAGGAGGCGTGCGCGCAATGGCGGCGCCGACCGCAGATCGAAGCCGCTGCCGAAGAGCTCGGCGAGTGTCTGCGCTAGATGCTCCTCGGTGACCGTCGTCGGCGGGGCCACCTGCACATCGGGCCGATACCCGGCGGCGGTGCTGCACACAACCTGTTCGGGCACCCCGTCGACGGCCGGGAACCGGGTTCGTAACGACTCGTGACGGCCGATCAGATCGTGCATCGCAGCGTCGAGAGCGACCGGGTCCAGGTCGCCTCGCAGCCGCAGCACCAGCGGGACGTTGTACGCCGGACTGCCGGGATCGAACTCGGCGAGGAACCACATGCGCCGCTGTTCCAGCGCCAACGGAATCGGCCCGCCGACGTCTGTGCGCCGCCGCAACTGCGGTCGATCGCCGCGAGTCCGGCGGTTCAGGAGGACGCTCAGGCTGCGGACCGACGGCGCGTCGAACACGTCGCGGACACCGACGTGAACGTCGAACAGACGCCCGACGCGTGCCGCGATCTGCGTCGCCGCCAACGAGTTGCCGCCGAGGTCGAACATCGATTCGGTGACGCTCGGCTCGTCGATGCCGAGGACTTCGGCGAAGACCTCGGCGACGGCGGTCTCGTCGGCGTCTTCCGGTGCCGCGTACTCGCCTGCCGTCCCGGCCAGGACCGGTTCGGGCAATGCTCGGCGATCCAGCTTCCCATTGACCGTCAACGGCAGTTGGTCGAGGACCACGACCGCGTCGGGGACCATGTACGACGGCACGTGCAGCGACGCGGTGTGGCGGACCGCGACCGGGTCGACCTCCGGTCCGCCGGCGGCCGCGACCACGTATCCGACGAGCAGTTCCATACCGGGGCCGTCGATGTCGCCGCCTGTCCTCGTCTTGACGGCTGCCGCAGCCGCGGACACGCCGTCCGCGGCGAGGAGCGCGGCCTCGACCTCGCCGAGCTCGATACGGAATCCCCGCAGCTTGACCTGGGCGTCGCCGCGTCCCAGATATTCGAGGTTGCCCGCGTTCCACACCCCGAGGTCGCCGCTGCGGTACATGCGTGTGCCGTCGCCTGCGAACGGGTCGGCGACGAACCGCCCCGCGCTCAGACCTGGCCGACCGAGGTAGCCGCGGGTCACCTGTGTGCCGCTCACATAGATCTCGCCGGGCACACCGTCCGGCACCGCCCGCAGCCGCGCATCCAACAGGTGGATCGTCAGGTTCGGCAGACCGACGCCGACGTCCGAGGCTGCGGTCGCCTCCACGAGTTCAGGGTCGAGTGCCCGGAACGTCGAGTGGACTGTTGTCTCGGTGATGCCGTACATGTTGACCAGGATCGGCCCGTCGCCGTCGCCTGCCGCGCGACGATCGGCGTACCACCGACGAACCTGGTGGAAGTCGAGGGCTTCGCCCGCGAAGATCATGTACCGGACCGACGGCGATAACTGACCGACACCCGGCCGCACCGACGCCGACAGTTGGTAGTAGGCCGACGGCGTCTGCGAGACGACCGTCGCCTGCTCGGTCGCGAGCAGTGCGGCGAACTCGTCCGGGCTGCGCGTGGTCACGTAGTCGACGACTACGAGGCGACCGCCGAACAGCAGCGCGCCCCACATCTCGAACACCGACACGTCGAACGCGTACGAGTGGAACATAGTCCACACGTCGGTCTCGTCGATGTCGTATTCGCGTGCCGCGGCGGCCATCAGTGCGACGACGTTTCGATGCTCGACGACGACGCCTTTGGGCCGGCCGGTGGAACCCGAGGTGTAGATCATGTACGCCGCGGACGCGGGATCGATCACGTTCGGCAGGCGGTGGGCGATGCCGTCGAATCCGGCGGCGGAGAGCTCACCGATGGTCGCGCGCGCCGCGCGCAGGAAGCCCAACCGGTCGACGTCGGTGGGTTCGGCGACCACCAGGACGGGATCGGCGTCGTCGACGACGAAGGTCAGCCGATCCTCGGGGTGTGCGGTGTCGAGCGGCAGGTACGCCGCGCCGGCTTTGACGACGCCCAGGACCGCGACGAGGACGTCGACCGTCCGGTCCAGTGCCAGCCCGACGACATCTCCTGCGCGCACTCCTCGAGCTGCGAGCCCGGCCGCCAATTCGTCGGATCGACGGTCCAGTTCTTGGTACGAGAGGACGCGTCCTGTGGCATCGCATACCGCGGGACGATCGGCGTGCAGGTGGGCCGCCGACCGGAATAGGCCGGCCAGCGATGCCCAGTCGACTGACCGCGTTGGCGACGTCGGCGGGCGAACCGGCGGCGCCGAGCGTCCCGGCGACAGCCGCGCTGACCGCGGCTTCCGGGTCGAGTCCCTGTGCGGCGAAGATCTGCGCGGTCGTGGCGACCTGAGCGTCGAGCGCGGCGAACGACACCGGCCCGGCGGCGCCGGTGAAGGCTTCGGCCTGCGGCGCGATCGCCGAGCCGACTCCGACCAGGTGAGGTGTCGACGGCCGATCGCCCCACATCTGTTGGAGAGTCGTTGCCACCGCGTCACCCGACACTGAATAACCACCGCCTTCTACTCGGCTCTAGCTGGAGAGCCCAGTGTCGATCCCCGTTCCCCCTCGTATAGTCCCCGCTGTTGGCCTCGGTGTTACGTGTTTCCCTGTAGTTCCCGGTCACGACAGTCGACCGCGTTGCGACGGATCGCCGCAAGGACGTCACCGAATGCGTCCGGCCCCGCAGCCGCCAACGTCGGCAGCGCGCTCATCAGCGCCATCGTGAGCGCGGTGTCGCGATCGGGTACCACCGCGGCCATCGCCGTCAGCGTCTGCTGTAGCTGGCCGAAGGCCAGCTCCGTGCCGTCGTGCGCTACCGCGATCGCGTCGCGCGCGACTTCGGCCGCGGCAGCGATCACCTCGGGAAGCGCTACGAGTTCGTCGCCGCCGTCGGCATTATCGTCAAGGGTCTGCTCGTCGGTCAGACGGATGTCGACATCGCCGACCTCGATGTCCGGTTGGTTAACCAATGCGTCGAGGATCCGCGTGAACCGATCGGCGAGTCGTTGGATCCGCACACGGTCGAACAGGTCCGTCGCGAAGACGAACCGCCCTTCAAGGTGGCTCGACGACTCGCCGGGCGGCCGTAGCGTTAGTTGCAGGTCCACTTGGGCGCCGACCGTGTCCGGGTCGCGTCCGGACACGCGCAGCCCCGTTAGTTCCAGGTTCGGGAACGTGAAGTTCTGGAACGACAACATCGCTTGGAAGACCGGGTTGTGTGCGCTGGGCGGCGTGTCCAGCAGCCGACCGACGATCGACTCGAACGGCACGTCGGCGTGGGCGAAGTCGTCGAGGCTGTCGGTGTGCACCCGGCCGACGAGCGCGGACAACGACTCGTCCGGACGGATCCGGGTGCGCAGCGGAACCGAGTTGACGAACATGCCGACCACGTCGTCGAGCGACTGCTCGGACCGGCCCGCGTACGGCGTGCCGATCACGATGTCTTGCTGTCCGGTCATCCGGTGCAGCAGGACCGCGAACGCCGTCTGCAGCACGACGAACAGGGTCGACCCGTGCTCTCGGGCAACCGTGTCCAGTCGCACCGAGGTCTCCGGGGCCACCTGGAACTGCACCTGGTCGCCTGCGAATGTCGGGGTCCTCGGTCGTCGCCGATCACCGGGTATCTCCAACAGTTCCGGAATCCCGGCGAGCCGATCCGCCCAGTAGTCGAGATGGCGTTCCTGAGCGGACCGTCCGTCCTCGCCGACCTCCTGCAGACGCGTCGCCTGCCATGCCGCATAGTCGGCGTACTGAACTGCCAGCGGCAGCCATTGCGGTGTGACGCCGGTTCGACGCGCTTCGTAGGCGACCATCAGATCGCGGGCGAGCGGCACCATCGACGAGCCATCCGCGCTGATGTGGTGGACGACGAACACCAGCACGTAGTCGGCTGAGACCGTGTCATCGGGAACGTCGTCGACTTCGGGGACCGGGAGCAAGGTCAACCGAAGTGGCGGGGCCGACGCCAGGTCGAACCCGCGTGCCGCTTCGGCCTCGATGGCGTCGACGATCGCGCCGCCGGGTTCGGACACCGCCAACCGAACGCTCGCCACCGCGTCGTCGACGGACAGAATTCGTTGCACCGGCACCCCGTCCACATCGGGGTAGACGGTCCGCAGCGACTCGTGCCGGGCGAGGAGGTCGGCGAGTGCATCTCGCAGGTGAGAGATCTCTAGACGTCCGCTCAACTCGAGAACGAGCCCGATGTTGTATGCCGACGAATCGGGGTCGGTCTGGTTCAACAGCCACATGCCGCGCTGGGCGGCCGACACCGGCAACGCCGACTTCCGATCGGTCAATACCGAGATCTGCCTGCCGTGGGCCGGCGAGTCGGTTGCCTTCGGACGTCGGTCCGCGACCGCTGCCAAATCGACGACGGACGGTGCCTCGAACACGTCGCGCACCGTGAACGACACGTCGAATGCTGCTGTCAGCCTGGACGCGAGCTTGGTCGCCGACAGCGAGTTGCCACCCACGTCGAAGAACGACTCGGCGGCGCTGACCTGGTCGACGCCCAGCACCGAAGCCATCAGTTCGGCGACCGCCGACTCGGTCGCGGTCGTCGGCGCGACGATTTCGTCGCGGTCGGCGAAGTCGACGGCGGGCAAGGCCCGGCGGTCCACCTTCCCGACCGGTGTCACCGGCAGCGACGGCAGCACCACGATGGTCTGCGGGACCAGGTACTTCGGCAGCTTCGCGCGGGCGAACTCCATCAGGCTCCGCGTCGAGACCACGTCGCTGTCGGCCGCCGCATAGGCCACCAGGACCTGGTCGCCACCGGGTCCCGAGACTCCGAGGCTCACCGCAGCGCCGACATCCGGGTGGGACGCTAGCACCGCGTCAACCTCGCCGGGTTCGATCCGCAGACCTCGGATCTTCAATTGGAAGTCCGTGCGCCCGTGGTAGGTGAGGGCGCCCGAGGTGGTCCTGGTGACCCGGTCGCCGGTGCGGTACATGCGCTGGCCCGACACGAAGGGGTGAGCCACGAAACTGCCCGCGGATAGCCCTGGACGGTGCAGGTAGCCCAGACCTGTCTGGTCTCCGGATAGATACAGTTCGCCTGGCACCCCGACCGGTGTGGGACGCAGCGCGCCATCGAGCACGAGCGCTTCGATTCCCGGGAGCGGCGCCCCGATGGTCAGCGGCTCGCCGACACTCCGCGGGCCGTCGACGCTGACCCACACCGTCGCTTCGGTCGGGCCGTACAGGTTGAAGAACCCGCCGGGGCCACGGCGTGCGTCTGCCCACCGGTCGGCCAATCCGACCGGGCACGCTTCGCCGCCGCTGAGCACTGTCGTCAGGGTCGGCACGTCGTCGGGTTCGATGGTCGCGAGGACCGACGGCGTGAGCAGCGCGTGCGTGACACCGGTCGCGTCGATCAACGCCGACAACGGCTCGGACGCGTACACCTCGGGCGGTGCGACGACGAGTTCGGCACCTGTCGAGAAGCCCAGCATCAATTCCAGGACCGACGCGTCGAAGCTCGGCGACGACACGTGGAGCACGCGGGCCGACGGTCCGGCCGCGAACGTCGTCGCCAGATTCCTGGCGAACCCGGCCAGCCCGCGGTGGCCGACGGCCGTCGCTTTCGGTTTTCCGGTGGAGCCCGAGGTGAAGATGAGGTACGCGGTGTCGTCGAGGCGGACCGGACGAAGCCGGTCGGTGTCGTCGAGCGCATCGGTCGAGCGCGCGGCGATCGACCGTTCGACATCGGGATCGGACAGCTCGACCCAGGTGGGGCCGGCCGGTGCGGCGTCGCGGCTCGCGATCCGAATCCCGAGACGAGCGCCTGCGTCGGCGATCATCTCCTCCTGCCGGGCCACCGGCTGTGTCGGATCGATGAGCACGAATCCGGCCCCGGACCTGATCACCGCCAGTGTCGCCCGCACCGACTGGTGCGATCGTCCGATCGCTACGGCCACGATGTCGCCGGGACCGGCGCCGCGAACGATCAACTCCCGCGCCAGCGCATTGGTTTGGGCGGCGAGATCGCCGTACGTCCAAGTCCCGGTTTCGCCTGTCCCGGTGTGGGCTGTCCCGGTGTGGGCTGTCACAGCGGGCGCGTCGGCACCGGCCTGTCGTGCGCCGTCGTCGAGCAGTTCGGGGAATGTGCGCGCCGCGATCGTCGTTGCGGGCGCTGGCACCGGATCGACGAGGTCCAATGAACCGACCCGGCGGTCGGGGTCGGTGGTCATACCGTGCAGTACACGCAGGAACGATTCGGTCAGCGACTGCACGCGTTCGCGGTTGAAAAAGTCCGACGCGAAACCGAAGTCCGCACTGATCGTGCGACCTCCGTCGGCGTCCGTGGATACGGTGAACGACACTTCGAGGTCGGTCTTGACGACGGGCAGGCGCAGAGCACGGACCGCTGCACTGGCCGTTCCGGCCAGCGGATCGTCGTGCCATGTCATCGCGACCTGGTAGATCGGGGTGTATGCCAGCGTCCGGTGGGGCGCGAGATCTTCCACCACGTCCTCGAACGGCAGTTCCGCGTGGTCGAGTGCCGCACCGAATGCGCGGCGTCCGGCGGCGAGCAGCTCCCCGACCGTCGATTCCGGTGTGGGGCGGGCGCGCAGCACCACCGTGTTGACGAACATTCCGACGAGTCGGTCGAGTTCGGGTGCGCCGCGCCCGTGCACCGCGACGCCGATGGGTACGTCGTCGGAGCCCGCCAATCGCCCGAGCACGACTGCCATCGCCGCGTGGACGACGAGGAAGCTGGTCGCACCGGTCCGTTCCGCGAGTGTCTGCACGGCGTCGGCCACACCCGCCGGCACGGTCATGGTGACGGTGTCGCCGCGGCCGGATGCGACACGCGGACGCGGACGGTCGGCCGGCAGGTCGAGGAGTTCGGGGGCACCAGACAACTCGGTCCGCCAGAACGCGAGGTCGCGGCCTGCCCGGGACGCCGGGTCGCCGACGTCGCCGAGCGCGGCGATCGACGCCAACGCGTGGTCGGCGTACTGCGGTGTCAACGGCGCCCAGCCGGGCGACCGCCCGTCCTGTCGCGCCGTGTACGCCTGCGTCAGATCGCGCATCAATGGCGGCAGCGATGCGCCGTCGCCCGCGATGTGGTGCAGCACGATCAGCAAGGTGTCGGGGCGCTCGCCCCGGAACAGCACCGCGCGCAACGGTGTCGCGGTGGTCAGATCGAAGCCGCGCGACGCGTGCGTGACTAACGCCGGTTCCAATTCGTCGGCCGACACCGGGACCGGACCGACGAGGACCTCGCCGGGCACGTCGGCCGCCGCCACAATGTGCTGGACCGGACGTCCGTCATCGGACACCGGATGGATCGTGCGCAATGGTTCGTGCCGGTCGACGACGTCGCCGAACGCGGCGCGCAACGCGTCGACGTCGACGCGCTCGTCGAACGTGACCACACCGGCCATGTTGTATGTGGCCGCCCCCGGCTCCATCCGGTTGATCAGCCACAGCCTCGACTGCGATGGCGACAACGGGACCTCGGCTGGCCGCACGAGCGGCACCGGCCGGTCTGCGGCGCCTGAACCCTGGCCGCTGCGCGCGGCCAGGTCGGCGAGCGTCCCGCCGTCGAAGATGTCGGCGAGGCTCAATTCCATCCCGATGGTCCGCGCCCGCGACACGAGTCGTGCTGCGGTCAACGAGTCACCGCCGAGCCCGAACAGGTGCTCGGTGACGCTCGGCGCCCGATCGAGTCCGAGGAGTTCGGCGACCAGGTCGGCGAGGCGATGCTCGTCGGCGGTCCGCGGCGCCACGTGTTCGTCAGCCGATGCGGATAGGACCGGCTCCGGTAGCGCGACCCGATCGAGCTTGCCGTTGTCGGTGACTGGGAACTCGTCCATGACCACCACCGCGGACGGCACCATGTGCGACGGGAGCTCGCGGCGACACGTCGCCAGCACGTCGTCACCGGTCACATCCGCGCCGTCGGTTGGCCGGACGTACGCGACGACTAGCGGAATCCCGGTGGGCCCGGACCGGACTGACACGACCGCGGACTCGATCATCGGATGGTCTCGGACGGTGCTCTCGATCTCGCCGAGCTCCACCCGCTGTCCGCGTATCTTGACCTGGAAGTCTGACCGCCCGTGATAGCGGAGGTCGCCGTCACTCCCCCAGCTCACGAGGTCGCCGGTGCGGTACATGCGGGCGCCCGGGCCGCTGAACGGGTTCGCCACGAAACGTTCCGCCGACAGGTCGGGTCGGCGCACGTAGCCGGTCGCCAGCTGGGGGCCGGCGAGATAGAGTTCGCCCGCGACTCCCACCGGGACCGGGCGCAGCGTGCCATCGAGGACGAGTGCGTCGGTGCCCGGGACCGGACGCCCGATCGGCACCTCGTCGACGTCGCCGTTGACGACATACTCGGTCACGTCAATCGCGGCCTCGGTCGGTCCGTACAGGTTGACCAGACGCACCGGCCACTGCCGCGTCACAGACTGTGCCAAGGCCGGGCTCAACGCCTCACCGGAGGTGAACACGGTGGCGACGTGGCCCGCCAACTGTTCGCCCGAGTCGACGAACACTTCGAGCATCGACGGGACGAAGTGCATCGTCGTGACGCGCGACTCGTCGACGATGCGAGCCAAGTAGGCGGGGTCCCGGTGGCCGCCGGGGGCGGCGATCACCATGCGCGCACCGCTGATCAGCGGCCACACGAGTTCCCACACCGACACGTCGAAGGTGTATGGCGTCTTGTACAGGACGGCATCGCCGTCGCCGATCCGATGGCGTCGCTGCATCCACTCGAGTCGTCGGCGCAGCGCCGAATGCGTCACCTCGACGCCCTTGGGCGTCCCGGTGGATCCGGACGTGAAAATCACGTATGCGGGGACGTCCACCCGACCGGGGTGGACGTCCACCGTTCCCGTCGGCTGGTCGGTCGCCTCCAGGTATTCGCCGTCGATGACGACGACCGGACGGGCGGTGTCGAGGATCGTGGCTCGCCGGGTGTCGGGGAGGTCCGGATCGAGCGGAACGTATGCCCCACCGATCAGCAGGATCGCGTGGATCGCGATCACCTGGGCGATGCCACGGTCCAGGCTCACCGCGACCCGGTCGCCGAGCGTGACCCCGTCTGCGACCAGCCGTCCGGCCAGTGCCCGCCGCTGCGCGTCGAACTGCCGATACGTCACCTGGCGGCCGTCGAAGTCGAGCGCGACCGAGTCGGGCTGCTCGGCGACCCGCTCGGCGATCAAGTCCAGGAGCGTCGTCGCCTCGTCGAACGGCTCGAGGACCGGTCCACGCCCCTTCTCGACGAGTTCGGCCTGCTCGCCGGGCGCCAACAGTTCCACGTCGTTCACCCGGCGGTCGATGTCGTCCAATGCGCGGGTCAGGAATCTGACGAACCTCTGCACGTGTGCGCGCAGGTCGTTGGGCTCGTACAGGTTGGGATTGCCGTGCAGGTCGACGGCCAACTGTTCGCCGGGCGCAGCCTGATACAGGTTGATGCGGAGGTCTTCGAGGATGCCGGACGAAAGGATGTGATAGCTGGTCTGCGCGCGGTCCACCTCGATCGGCGTATCGAAGAACATCATGTTGACGACGGGGCCGAACGACGCGCTGTTGCCCGCGCCCAGGCCCGCGTCGACCCGGATGTCCTCGAATCGGTACCGCTGATGACGCAGAGCGCCGGTCAGGTCGACTTGCAGCGCGCGCGCCAGCGAACGCATCGTCGATTGGGAGATCTCTCGGGCACGCACCGGCAGCATGTTCGAGAGCATGCCGCCGGAATTCTTGACCTTCGCCGTCGACCGGCCGGTGACCGGCAGGCTCAGGACTACGTCGTCGGTGCCCGCCATTCGCCCCAGGAACGCCGAGAAGGCGGCGACCAGCAGGACCGCCACCGAGCAGTCGGCGTCTTTGGCGACCGATTCCAGCCGGGCTTGCGTCTGCGCGTCGAGGCGCTCGCCTGCCACGACGTTCTGGGGCGACAGAGGCGCCACCCGGTCTCGTCCGGACAGGCTCACTCGTTCGGGCAGGTCGGCGACTTGCTCCACCCAGTAGGCGCGGTCTCGCTCGCGTCGGGGGCTCTCGGTGTACGCCTGATCGTCGGCGACCAGACCTGCGAGATCCAAATGGCGGGTCGGCGTGTACTCGTCCCCGGTCCGGGCGGCGTTGTATCTGCGCACCGCCGACAGGAGGCTGGTCAACGCCGAGAACCCGTCGAAAACGATGTGGTGGCCGCGCATGTAGAGCAGTGTGTGGTCGTCGGCGACTCGGATGAGAGCGGCGACTGCGAGCGGGTCGGCCAGGACGTCCACTTGACGTTGGTAGTCCGCGGTCATCCAGTCCAGAGCCGCCTGGAACGGCGTGGCCTCGCCCCGCATGTCGATCCGTGCGACGTCGAAGCCGGACTCACGGTCGACCCGTTGCTTCGGTACCCCGTCGACCTCCACGAGAGTGGTGCAGGGCGACTCGAACTCGACGGCCGCTTCCGCGGTGCACGTCTCGAGGAGGTCGTGATCGATCGGGGCGTCGACGGCTCGAATGCTCAGGTAGTGCGCGATGATCACCGAGTAATCGGCCGAGAGACTCTCCGCGAACCACATGCCCCGCTGTGCGGCTGTCAGAGGTAGCAGGTCGTCTTGACCTCCGAGACCTACTACGCCTCCGAGACCTACAACGTGTGTCACCTGGTCACTCCATCCAACTAAGCATCGCTATGCTCCGAATTTCCCATTCGTCCGCGCTTCTCCTCACTCATGCACCGCAGATAGGCCGGCACATCGTGTTACACGTGATACATATCTGTAACCCTAGAGGCGGGGGCGCATGCCACTGGCAAGCTCAGGATATTACCCGCGCCGCACCTTTCGTCTGGAATCATCTAGTTGTCGCAGCCCTGCGATATCCACGCAATGCGGGGTATACACTGCACCCGACGAAAACGACGGTCCATATCATGACTTTGATGAAAGCCTCCAACACTGGGCCGCCGACCGCAAACCCCCGCATCAACTCAATTGCCGGCGTCATGGGCTGATTCGCGACTATCGGCTGCAACCATCCCGGATAGGCGTCGATCGGCGAGAACCCTGAGTTGAAGAACATCAGGAGATTCGTCAATAGTCCGAGATATTGGACGAGTGGAGCGCCGGGCGGCGAATTCACGGCGATCGCCAACACGAAGACTGCGTACGCACCGCCGAACACCAAGGGTATCGCGACGAGACCGAGCGCCCCGAGCAGCCCCTCCTCGAACCGGAAGCCCATCACGTAGCCGACGAGCAACAGTTCCAGAGTCAGGAACAGGATACGGATGACCTCGGCGACCACCCGAGACGTCAGGTCGGCGGCGCGGTTGATCGGTAGCACGTACAGACGCGCGAGTAGACCCGTCGACCGTTCCTTGTTCAAGCGGACCGCAGACACGACGGAGCCGCCCATCGCGCCGATCAGGATCATCAGCGGGACCGTGCCGTACAGGCTGTCCTGCCCCGTAGCCGACCCGACTGCGTCACCGAGCACCACCTTGACCAGCACCATCGAGACGGCGGGCACGATAAACGACTGCAGAACCGTCGGCACGTCCCGCACGTAGACGAGCAGTTGCCGCCACGTGAGTACGCGTGACGCGTCGAACCAGGCGCGCACCGACGTCTCGTGTGCCCGCACAGGTGCCGCATCGGGTCGAATCGTGGTCATCGTCGACCACCTCGAACTCCGACCGTCAGCAGGGCGGCCGCGACGACGGCGATCCCAATGCACCACCAGACGGTCGGTGCCGCCACCGACCACGTCAAGGGCTCCGGCGAATCGACGACGCGCATCACGTCAACGAATTGCGACACCGGCTGATTGCGAGCGAATCCGCGAATCCACTCAGGGAAACGTTCTTCGGGTGAGAATCCGGTCGATACCAGACCCAAGATCATCATCGGCAGGCCGAGTAGCTGGCTCGTGGCTTCCGGACTGCTCGCCACTCCGCCCGCACCGTCCGACAGCAGCGCGAGGAGCACTCCGATACCCAGCGCGATCCCGAGTAGCGACAATGTTCCACCGGTGCCGCCATCGGGACGCCATCCGATAATCAGGCAGGCTATCGCGGCGCAGATCAACGAAATGATCAGAAGCGCGGTGTTCGTCGCCAAACGCGCGAGACCCGGAACGATCCTCGGCATGGGCAGTATCCGAAATCGGGCGCTGATTCCGGCACTCACGTCGAATGCCGCGCGCATCGCGGCGGAGGTCGCCGCGAAACTGATGGACAACAGGAGAATGATCGGGGCGAGGAATGTCCCGTAATCCAAACCCGGCACGGTGTCCATGACCTTACGAAGCGGAACATAGAAGCACACGGCCAAGAACGCCGGGGCAATGAATGCGAAGGCGAACTCCCCATTGCGGAGAACCTTCACGAGTCCGCGAGCGGTCAGTGTCCACCATTGACGGATCGCGCGCACACCGGTCGACACCTCGACGTGGTCCGGAATCGTCTGGCCCCCGGCCACCTGCCTCCCGACCTCTTGCCCCCTGCCGAGTCCTGTCACTCGGCGTCGTCCTCGTCGCCGGGCCGCGCGCTACCCGTCGTCTTGTCGGTCAGTGCCAGGAAGACCTCGTCCAAGGAGGGTCGGCGCAACACGATGTCGGCGAGCGGAATCTTCGCGGCTTCGGTGCGGCGGATGACTTCAGCCAACGTCTGCGGGCCGTCCGGGGCAGGTACCGACACTGCCTCGGATTCGTTCTGTGCTGCGTCGTCCGACGCTGCCCCGTCGGGTGCACGATCGCGCGCGGCCTGGGGGTCGAGCATGTCGGCGAGTCGCGCGCGCAACCGAGGGAGATAGGCGGGGTGGGCGGGCGTCACTTCGCAGTACGCCGCCCCGGTCGCGGCCTTGAGTTCGTCCGACGTGCCTTCCGCGATCACGCGTCCACCGTCGATGACCACGATGTTGTCGGACAGCCGATCGGCTTCTTCCAGATACTGCGTCGTGAGGAGGATCGTCACACCGGAGTCCCGCAGTTGCTCGACCACCGCCCACACTTCCTGGCGGCTGCGCGGGTCGAGGCCGGTCGTCGGTTCGTCGAGGAACACGACCTCGGGGCGGGTGACCAGGCCGCATGCGATGTCGATGCGTCGGCGCATGCCGCCGGAGTACTTTCCGACGCGGCGACCGGCCGCCTCGGTGAGACCGAACTCGGCGAGCAGTTCGTCGGCGCGCACGGCTGCCCGCTTCTTCGGCAGACCGAGCAGACGCCCGAACAGGATGAGATTCTCGCGGCCGGTGAGCGCCTCGTCGAGCGCGGCGAACTGCCCGGTGAGCATGATGTCGCCGCGCACGGCGGACGCGTCGTCGACGATGTCGTGACCGGCGACTACGGCTTCGCCGCCGTCGGGTGCGAGGAGTGTGCACAGCATGTTGACCGTGGTGGTCTTGCCTGCACCGTTCGGGCCGAGGAGGGCGACGATCGTGCCCTTCGGCACCGCGAACGACACGTCGTCGACGGCGGTGAAGTCCCCGAACGTCTTTCGCAGGTGCGACACGACGATCGCCGGTTCGGCGGCCTGACCTTCCGATACATGAGTCGGACTCAACGACGGAAAGGTGATGGTTTCGGCGGCAGCGTTCTCGACGTCTTCTGGGGACCGCAACGGCTCTGGCGACGCGGTGGTCATCACGTCCCACGACGCGTGCCGTGGAGCGCGCGGCCGAGAATGGGATGCGGGGGACGCCGTCGCCTGCGATACCTGACGAACTCTGCGGCGCACTCCGGGAGCCGACCGTCCGACCGCGTGCGCGATCTGGGTCGGGACATCGCGCGCGGTCGCCTCGGTCGGTTCGGCGTCAGCCGGCGTCGGCGCATCGACCGGACCGGCAGCTTCGGCGTCGACCGGTGCCCCGCCCAGTTCGTCGCGCCACGCGCGCAATTCCTTGAGGACGGGATCGTCGTCGGGCACCCAGGGCATAGTGTCCGTCAGAGCGTCTCGGGGAGGCTGCCGACGGGAACGGATGTGCTCATGGGGATCCGTACCGTGCTCCATGCGTGCCTTCCTCGAACCAATCCATTACATCGCCCGAAAGTGACTATCGTTCGGCGTCACGGCAGCGTTTCACAAACCTTTCTCCGAGATCGAGCCGTGACCGTCACCGGTGGTCCCGGCCGTCGGTGATCAGCGCGCGCTCCCGCTCCAGTGGCCGGAATAGTCGGTGTGGACGCCAGGTGCCTTCTTCGTCGTTCCACGGTCGCATGATGAGCCAGAGAACCGTCGCCATCGCGAAACGGAACGGTAGGTCGGCCCGCATCCGCCGCAGCAGCCGGGCGTCTCCCCTTGCTTTCGCGGTCCGGACCCCGCCGGTGAGGTAGTGCCGATTTCGGATCGGCGAGAATCGGAGTTGTCGTCCCGACGTGTCGACGACGGCCGCGGGGACCAGGCGACACCGCACACCCTGTTCGACGAGCGCCAACGACAAGTCGAGGTCGTCCCACACATCGTTCGCTCGGGTCAGTCTCGATTCGACGAGGCTCCAGCATTCACGGCGCAGAGCCATGTTCGCGCCGGCGAGCGAGTCGATGTCCTTGCCGCCCGCGAATTTCTCCGCCGCTTTGGTCTGCATCCTCAGCAGCCGTTCGCGGGCCGGTCCGTCGGACAGCATGACCAGACCGGTCATCGCGCCGTACTCGCTGTTGGCCGGGTTGTCGAAGAAGTCCATCACCCGTTCGGCCCAGGTGGGCTCGGCTTGGCTGTCGGCGTCGATTCGCGCCAGCACATCGCCTTCCGCCGCCGACATGCCTGCCGATACCGCTTCCACGACGCCCGGCGTTGGTTCGGCGAGTAGACGGATCCGACGCTCGCCGTCGTTCGAATACCGGCGGATGTGCGCGGTGACGATGTCTGCGGTGCGGTCGGTCGACGCGTTGTCGACGACAACGATCTCGTCCACCGGCCTCGTCTGGTTCAGCAGGTGGTCCAGGCATCTGCTGATGGCGTCTTCTTCGTTGTATGCGGGTATGACCACGGAAAGAGTCGTCATTCCACTCCTCGGCATCGACGGCGGGCGATTGCGCTCACTCTAACGACTATGTCGGCCGTTTAGCGGATAGACGTGCCTACCCACAAAAATCAGATCGCCCCTCCCGGGTTCCCGGGAGGGGCGATCTGCTGTGTTTCACCGTCAGGCGACGAGCGGCTTACTTAGCCTTCTCGAGCACCTCGACCAGGCGCCAGCGCTTGGTGGCCGACTGCGGTCGGGTCTCCATGATGCGAACGCGGTCGCCGATGCCGGCGGTCTCGCTCTCATCGTGCGCCTTGACCTTGCTGGTCCTGCGGATGATCTTGCCGTAGAGCGGGTGGCTCTTGCGATCTTCCAGCTCGACCGTGATGGTCTTGGTCATCTTGTCACTGACGACGTAACCGATCCGCTCCTTGCGGCGGTTGCGTTCTTCGACGTTCACGTTCTGGTCCTCACTCATGCGTCTTCACCTTCCGGTCCGGACGCCAGGCCCAGCTCGCGCTCACGCATAACGGTGTAGACGCGAGCGATCTCACGACGCACGGTGCGCAGGCGACGGTTGTTGTCGAGCTGGCCGGTTGCCATCTGGAAGCGAAGGTTGAACAGCTCTTCCTTCGACTCCTTGAGGCGGTCGACCAGATCGGTGTCACTGAGCTCGCGGAGCTCAGACGCAGCGATTCCGAGTGCCATCAGAACTGCTCCTCTCTGGTCACGATCCGGGTCTTCATGGGGAGTTTGTGCTGTGCGCGACGCAGGGCCTCGCGAGCAGTCTCCTCATTGGGGTAGGTCATCTCGAACAGCACGCGGCCCGGCTTAACCGGGGCCACCCACCACTCGGGCGAACCCTTACCGGAACCCATGCGGGTCTCGGCAGGCTTCTTCGTGATCGGGCGGTCCGGGAAGATGTTGATCCAGACCTTGCCGCCACGCTTGATGTGGCGGTTGATCGCGATACGAGCGGACTCGATCTGACGGTTGGTGATGTAAGCACCCTCCAGGGCCTGGATACCGTAGTCGCCGAAGGAGACCTTGGTTCCGCCCGACGCCTGACCCTTCAGGCTGGGGTGGTGCTGCTTGCGGTGCTTGACCCGACGAGGGATCAACATGGGCTAGCCCTCCTGCTTCTCTGCCTGCGCAGGCGCAGACGCCTCTGCAGCCGCACCCTCGGCAGCCGCGCTGCGGCCCGCGTCGGTTCCGGTCGAGGTGGTGCCGGAGGCACCGCTGCGACGCGGGCGGCTGGGACGACGCGGACGACGGTCTTCTGCCGGAGCGGCCGCAGCCAGCTCGCGGCGACCGCCGACGACGTCACCCTTGTAGATCCAGACCTTGACGCCGATACGGCCGAAGGTCGTCTTGGCCTCGTAGAGTCCGTAGTCGATGTCGGCGCGCAGCGTGTGCAGCGGGACGCGACCCTCGCGGTAGAACTCCTTGCGGCTCATCTCAGCTCCGCCGAGACGGCCCGAGCACTGGACACGGATGCCCTTCACGCCGGGCTGGCGCATGGCCGACTGGATGGCCTTGCGCATCGCGCGGCGGAATGCCACACGGTTGGACAGCTGCTCGGCGACGCCCTGAGCAACGAGCTGGGCGTCGGCCTCGGGGTTCTTGACCTCGAGGATGTTCAGCTGAACCTGCTTGCCGGTGAGCTTCTCCAGGTCGCCGCGGATGCGATCGGCTTCGGCGCCGCGGCGGCCGATGACGATGCCCGGACGGGCGGTGTGGATGTCGACGCGAACACGGTCACGGGTGCGCTCGATCTCCACCTTGGAGATGCCTGCGCGCTCGAGGCCGGTGCTCAGCAGCTTGCGGATGGCGACGTCTTCCTTGACGTAGTCCGCGTACTGCTTGTCGGCGTACCAACGTGAACTCCAGTCGGTGGTGATGCCGAGGCGGAAGCCATGCGGGTTGATCTTCTGGCCCACGGTTCAGGCTCCCTTCTTCTTCTGCTGGCGCGAACGAGCACGTCCGCCGTTCTCCGCTGCAGCTGCAACGACCACAGTGATGTGGCTGGTGCGCTTGCGGATTCGGAACGCACGGCCCTGGGCGCGAGGCTGGAAGCGCTTCAAGGTCGGCCCCTCGTCGGCGTAAGCCTCCGAGATGACCAGGGTGCGACGATCCTGCCCCTGGTTGTTCTCTGCATTGGCGATCGCGCTGGCGAGCACCTTGTACACGGGCTCGCTGGCCGACTGCGGGGCGAACCGCAGAATGTCCAGGGCCTCGTCCACGTTCTTGCCGCGGACCAGGTCGAGGACGCGGCGAGCCTTCATCGGGGTGACGCGAACGAACTTCGCGGTCGCCCGTGCGGTCTGCACTGCGTTTTCAGTATCAGTAGTCATGGTTTACCGGCGCTTCGCTTTCCGGTCATCCTTGATGTGACCCTTGAAGGTTCGGGTGGGTGCGAACTCACCGAGCTTGTGCCCCACCATGGAATCCGACACGAACACCGGCACGTGCTTGCGACCGTCGTGGACGGCGAACGTGTGACCGATGAAGTCAGGCGTGATGGTCGAGCGGCGCGACCAGGTCTTGATGACCTGTTTGGTGCCCTTCTCGTTCTGAACGTCCACCTTCTTCAGGAGGTGGTCGTCGACGAACGGGCCCTTCTTCAGGCTGCGTGGCATTTTTTACCTCCTCCTATTATCGCTTGTTCTTGCCGGTACGACGGCGGCGGACGATCAGCTTGTCGCTGGGCTTGTTCTTGCGGGTGCGGCCTTCCGGCTTGCCCCACGGGCTGACCGGGTGGCGACCACCGGAGGTCTTGCCCTCGCCACCACCGTGCGGGTGGTCGACCGGGTTCATGACGACACCACGGACGGTCGGGCGCTTGCCCTTCCAGCGCATGCGGCCGGCCTTGCCCCAGTTGATGTTGCTCTGCTCAGCGTTGCCGACCTCGCCGACGGTTGCGCGGCAGCGCACGTCGACGCGACGGATCTCGCCGGACGGCATACGCAGCGTGGCGTAGGGGCCTTCCTTGCCGAGGAGCTGGATCGACGCACCGGCCGAGCGTGCCATCTTGGCGCCGCCGCCCGGACGCAGCTCCACGTTGTGGATCTGGGTACCGGTCGGGATGTTGCGCAGCGGCAGGTTGTTGCCCGGCTTGATGTCGGCGTTCGGACCCGACTCGACGATGTCGCCCTGCTTCAGGTTCTTCGGCGCGATGATGTATCGCTTCTCGCCGTCGACGAAGTGGAGCAGCGCGATCCGAGCCGTGCGGTTCGGGTCGTACTCGATGTGAGCGACCTTGGCGTTGATGCCGTCCTTGTCGTTACGACGGAAGTCGATCAGACGGTAGGCACGCTTGTGGCCGCCACCCTTGTGCCGGGTGGTGATGCGACCGTGGGCGTTACGGCCACCGCTGGAAGTCAGCGGGCGAACCAGCGACTTCTCGGGGTACGAACGAGTGACCTCGGAGAAGTCGGCACCGCTCGAGCCGCGGCGACCCGGGGTCGTCGGCTTGTACTTACGAATTGCCATGAGTGTTAGTCCCTAATCCTTCTCGCGGGCGGTCAGCTGACCGCTCCCCCGAAGATCTCGATGGGCTTGCTGTCAGCGGACAGCGTCACGATGGCGCGCTTGGTGTTCTTGCGCTTGCCGTAACCGAAGCGGGTGCGCTTGCGCTTGCCCTGACGGTTCGCGGTGTTGACGCTGGAGACCTTGACGTCGAAGATCGCCTCGATCGCGATCTTGATCTGGGTCTTGTTCGACTCCGGGTGCACCAGGAAGGTGTACACATTGTCTTCGACCAGCCCGTAGGCCTTCTCCGAGATCACCGGCGCCAGGATGATGTCACGCGGGTCTGCGTGCGTAGCCATTCCTAGGCCTCCTTCTTGTTCAGCTCGATGAAGACGTTCAGAGTCTCGACGCTGAACACGACCTCATCGGAATCGAGGATGTCGTACGTGTTGAGCTGATCAGCGGTGATGCCCAGCACGCCCGGCAGGTTCGCGATACTCTTCCAGCCGGCCTCGTCTTCACGGGTGAGGACGACCAGGAACTTGCGACGGTCGCTCAGCAGTTCGAGGAACTTGAGGGCGGCCTTGGTCGACGGGCTCTGGCCCGCGACGAGCTCGGTCACGACGTGGATGCGCTCGCTGCGAGCACGGTCCGACAGGGCGCCACGGAGAGCGGCGACCTTCATCTTCTTGTTGACCTTCTGCGAGTAGTCGCGCGGCTGCGGACCGTGAACGGTGCCGCCGCCGACGAACTGCGGTGCACGGGTCGAACCCTGGCGGGCGCGACCGGTGCCCTTCTGGCGGTACGGCTTAGCGCCGCCGCCGGAGACGAGTCCGCGCGTCTTGGTCGAGTGCGTGCCCTGACGGCCTGCGGCCTGCTGGGCGACGACGACCTGGTGCATCAGCGCGATGTTCGCAGTCTTGTCGAACAGCTCGGCCGGCAGGTCGACAGTTCCGTTAACGGAGCCATCGGCCGCCCGGACGTCGAGCGTCAGCTTGGTTGTGGTTTCGGTGCTCACTTGTTGCCACCCTTCACTGCCTCGCGGACCACCACGACGCCGCCCTTGCGGCCGGGGATCGCGCCCTTGATCAACAGGAGACCGGCGTCGGCGTCGACCTTGTGAACCGTCAGGTTCTGCGTGGTCACCTTGTCGTTACCCATACGGCCTGCCATGCGCATGCCCTTGAACACGCGGCCCGGTGTCGCACAGCCGCCGATGGAACCCGGCGAACGGTGGACGCGGTGCGTACCGTGGCTCGCGCCCAGACCAGCGAAGCCGTGACGCTTCATGACGCCGGCGAAGCCTTTGCCCTTGGAGGTGCCGGTCACGTCGACCTTGACACCGTCCGCGAACAGGTCGGCTCCGAGTTCCTGGCCGACCTCGAACTCCGAGATGTCGTTGACACGAAGCTCGGTGAGGTGGCGGCGCGGGGTAACTCCGGCCTTGGCGAACTGGCCGGCGACCGGCTTGTTCACCTTGCGGGGGTCGATGGCGCCGTAGGCGAGCTGGACTGCCGTGTAGCCGTCACGCTCCGCAGTGCGGAGCTGCGTGACGACGTTGGAGCCGGTCGCGATGACGGTCACCGGGACGACCCGGTTGTTCTCGTCGAAGACCTGGGTCATGCCGAGCTTGGTGCCCAGGATGCCCTTGGTTGCATTTTGCTTGCTCATTTAATCCGATCCTCCGTCACTGAATGTTGACGTCGACGCTGGCAGGCAAATCGATACGCATGAGCGCATCGACCGTCTTGGGCGTCGGGTCGAGGATGTCAATGAGTCGCTTGTGAGTGCGCATCTCGAAATGTTCGCGGCTGTCCTTGTACTTATGCGGCGAACGGATGACGCAGTACACGTTCTTTTCGGTGGGCAACGGCACTGGGCCGACCACACGTGCACCCGTGCGGGTCACGGTCTCCACGATCTTGCGCGCCGAAGCGTCGATCGCTTCGTGGTCGTAGGCCTTGAGCCTGATGCGGATCTTCTGTCCCGCCACGCTGTGTCCTCTTCCGTCTGATTGTCTCTCGACAGCAGAACACCGCGTGGACCACACCCGTGCATGCACGGGCGGCAACTGAGCCACATGACCAACCCCGTGAGATCGGGCGATCGACGCTGTTCTTCTGTCGTTGTACGTTGCCGGACTCTCGTCCAGCTGTCGGCTATCGCCGACTCGCCTCCGGTACCCCGCGGTCGGGCGTGTCGTGTCCGTGTCGATCAGCAAATCGCACGCGTTACACACCTGGCCCGCGGTTGCGGCCCTAGAAGTTTGTGAGCCCCCAAATTGGAGGCAACCTGAATAGTATGCAGCACCTGGTCGGTGATCTCAAATCGTTCCGCGTGGTCAGAAGCGGTGATCTTGGTCTCGCTCGCCGCAGCGTTGTTTCTGCTGTCGCGGCCTCAGCTGAGTCGACGCATCTTCAGCGCGGGCACAGGTGAGACTGCGGTGCGGCTACCATCGAGGTATGAGTGACACTTCCGGTAACAGTAAGAGTCCGACGTACGCGCTCCGTCGCAAGCTGCCACAGAACAAGATCGGCGACGCGCTGTTCTCGCTCGGCATGGTCGCGCGGGTCCCCTACTTCGGCACCATCCTGCCGTTCGTCGAAGAGATGGAGCCCGGATATTGCCGGGTGACCGCCCCCAAATGGTTCGGCGTGCACAACCACATCGGCACGTTCCATGCGATCGCGGCGTGCAACCTCGCCGAAACCGCGATGGGCATGCTCATGGAGGCGACCGTTCCGACGACGCACCGTTGGATCCCGAAGGGGATGAACACGCAGTACCTGACAAAGGCCAACACCCGGCTCACCGCACACGCTGAACTGGCCGAACCGGTCGACTTCGACGCGATCACCGAAGGCACCGACGTCGTAGTGTCCATCCGTGTCCTCGATCGGGAGAGCACCG
Source organism: Gordonia abscondita (assembly GCF_032711245.1). Taxonomy (GTDB): domain Bacteria; phylum Actinomycetota; class Actinomycetes; order Mycobacteriales; family Mycobacteriaceae; genus Gordonia. The sequence goes on along the minus strand of NZ_CP128986.1, from coordinate 2,233,722 downwards.
AAGTGGTCCACTGCGACATCACTACCTGGGTGACGCCCGCATAGGCAGTCCCCACATAGGATGAGCCGCATGAACGCACTCGGTCGTCATCGTCGCGTCACGTCGAGAGTCGGCCGCACCGCCGCGCTCGGTTGTCTCGCGACCGGAGCACTCCTCATCGGAGCGTGCGGCATCGACGGCACTCCCGTCCCCGACCGATCGACCGCCGACACGTCGACGGGCTCCGGGTCATCGCCCGCACCGTCGACCGGGGCACCGGTCATGGCGGACGGCGCGTTCCGGGTCACCTCGGCCGCGGGCCAACCCAAGGTGATCGTCACCGTCGTCGAAGACCTGGCGTGCCCGGCCTGCAAACAGTTCGAGAGCGTCGTCGGCCCGACGATCGACGGTTACGGCGGCGACCCCGACATCGCGGTGGACTACCGGATCATCTCGTTCCTGGACCGAGTCTCCCCCGACCGCTATTCCTCACGCGCGGCGAACGCGTCGTACTGCGTCTGGCACGCAGGCGACGGCTCGATCAAAAGCCAACAGGCGTGGCGCGGATTCCAGCACGCCATGTTCCAACGGCAGCCCGACGAAGGTGGTCCCGGCCTCGACGACAGCGAGATCATCGCCATCGCCGCCCAGAACGGCGCCGTCGACGTCGCGGACTGCATCACCGGCGGCCAGTACGGAGCTGACGTCTCCGCCAGCACCGAACAGACGCAGGACGACCCCGATTTCACGGGCACTCCGACCGTCCTGGTGAACGGCGAGCAGATCGAGGTCACGTCTGCCGCGGACGTGAAACGCGCGGTAGAGGCTGCACGCCGCTGATCCCCTCGCCCGGCCGAAGTGCCCGAACGAGCTGGACATTCCGAAGTGTCTGTCATGAACCTCTCAGGGTGAAACCAGTACTCTTGCACCCGAGTACGCTTTGTCGCGCACCCAACGGTCGTCGAGCCGGGCGCGGCACCACCTGCGAAGGATGAACTGTGACCCAGAATCGTCGAACCGTCGTCGACCCGCGGCAGGCAGAACGCCGCCGCTCCCTCATGTTCAAAATCGGTGCGGCCGTTGTGCTGATCGCAGTAGCCGCAGGCATCGCGATCTGGGCCGTCGCGAGCAACAACGAAGACTCGAGTACCGGCGGCTCCGCCACCCCGACCGTCGTCACCGAGGACGGCTTCATCCGGGTGTCGGCCGCGCCGAAGGGCACCGAGCCCAAAGCCGTGGTGTCGCTCGTCGAAGACTTCCAATGCCCCGCATGCCAGGCCTTCGAAACCAAGCATGGCGAGACGCTCCAGGAACTGGCTAAGAACCCGAACGTCGCCATCGACTACAAGCCGATCGTCTTCCTCGACCGCGGTGGCCAGACCCAATTCTCGGCGAACACGTCCAACGCATCGATGTGCGTCGCCGAAGCGACCGGCAAGAGCGGCGACATGTCGGTGTGGCTCAAGTTCCACAACCTCTTGTTCGCGAACCAGCAGCAGGAGGGCAGCCCCGGCCCCAGCGACGACCAGCTGCGCAAGTTCGCCGAGGAAGCCGGCGCGACCGGCGTCTCCCAGTGCATCAAGGACGACCAGTTCGGCAAATGGCTATCCGAACAGAGCTCCAGCGTCCTGAAAGACTCCGGCTTCCAGGGCACCCCGTGGGTTCGCCTGAACGGCAAGACCATCGACGCGATGAACCTGTCGACTCAGCAGCTCACGGACGCCGTCAACGGCGCCGCGAAGTAGCCCGACGATGACCGAACAGGACGTCGCCGACGCGCCCGAACCCGACAGCCCCGAGCCGGCGACCGAACAGGTCGCCGCGTCCGCCGACGAATGGGGCGGTCACGCGTTGACCGAGCCGCGCGCGACGTCGCCGATCGCAGCATGGGTACTCCTGGTGACCGGCATCCTCGGACTGACCGCGGCCGCGATGCTCACGATCGAACGCATCGAACTGCTGATCAATCCCGAAGCAGCCCTCTCGTGCAACTTCAACCCGATCATTTCGTGCGGGTCGGTCATGGTCACCGAACAAGGCCGTTTCTTCGGATTCCCCAACCCCATCCTCGGTCTCCCCGCGTTCGCTGTGGTCATCGTGACCGCGGTCCTCGCGATTGGCCGTGTACGGCTTCCCCGCTGGTATTGGATCGGGCTGTCGATCGGCACCGCGCTCGGCTGGGTGTTCGTCCACTACCTGATCTTCCAGAGCATCTACCGCATCGGCGCCCTCTGCCCGTACTGCATGGTCGTCTGGGCCATCACCCCGCTGATCCTGGTGCTCAGCGTCTCGCGTGCCCTGCCCGACAACCGGATCGGTCGGTCGATCCGCGAATGGATGGGCGTACTGCTACCCGTCTGGTACGTCGCGGTGATCGCCGCGGGCGGCGTCAAATTCTGGGACTACTGGCAGACCCTGTTCTGACGAACCCGGCCGGCGGACCGCTCACATACGCGACGCGAGCAGCACTGCCAGCATGACGATGCTCGCGTGCGGGCCGCTGTGCAGCGGGCCCGGCAAGATCGAGCCGTCGACGACCCGTAGGCCACGCCACCCGTGCACGCGACCGTCCGCGTCGGTGGCCGCACCAGCCGGCAACGATCCCCACGCGTGCTGGGACATACCGACGACCGGATCCACCCGCACCGATCCCGGTTCGACGAGGCCCGCGAACGCGCGACCCTCAAGCAGGTCGACCACCGTTTGGACACCCCGCGACATCCGCTCCGACGACGCACCGTCCGGCACACCCAGATCGATCGTCTCGCCGTCGACGAACCCCGAAGTGCCCGCCATGTCGGCGACGCCGATCGGAACCCCAGTCGCCTCCATCGAAGTGAACGCCGCGAAGTCGTCTCCGTAGGGTCTGATCTCCAGCCCGTCGACGTGCAGCACGGTCTGCAGCAGTGCGGGAGCCCGCAGCGCCGTTCGCGGCGTGAATCGCACGATGCGCTCGGCGTGCTCGTGGACCGGCAGCGGACCGACCAGCGGCGCGACGAGTCGCGCGGTGCCGAGAGTGCCAGCACAGACGATCACGTCACTCGCCTCGATCTGTTCCCCCGTCGAGACGCGGACACCGATCACTTCATCACCGGACGTTGCCAACCCGACGACCTCGACACCGGATCGAATCGTCAGCCCAGGCCGCCGTGCCGCCGCCGACAACACATGCCCGGCCGTCCACCGAGCCCCGTCGACTCGGTTGCTCCGCACCCGATTCAGTCCGTCGCCCGGCCACGACCCGGTGTTCACGGCCCCGCCGCATGCGGTTTCGAACGTGCGGGCCAGCACGCCGAGTTCGTGGTCGGCGAACGAGGTGGTCCGCATCAACGCGTCGGCGTCGTCGAATGCTGCGCCGATCTCGGCGCCGGTCCACGGCCACGACGCGTAGTCGTCGCGGTGCCCGCGGAGGAAGTACGCACCATTGATCGCCGACGACCCGCCGACACCACTGCCCCGCACCACCGGCCTGCCGCCGCGTTCAACGATCGGCGTCGCCCGTTCGACAGAATCGATGGGCAGACGATCGAGCGGGGCCGCGAACAATCCGCCGGGCCCGCGCTCGAACACCGTCACGCGACGCGACGGGTCTCGGGACAGCCGTTCGGCGAGCACGCATCCGGCCGACCCTGCCCCGACGATCACTACGTCGGGGCTCACCGCATCACCGGGAGATCACCGGGCGCAGCGCGCCGACATCACGACGCTTCAGCGCGCCCTGCCACAGCCCGGCCCCGTAGGCGAGGTCGTCGAGGCGGCGGTAAGCGACATAGTGCAGCGGGCCCATCACCGGAGCCTCCGGGTCGACGAGTTGAAATCGCACCCACATCGCGACTGCTTCAGCGACGGCGACCGACGGCAGCCAGCGCCGAAAGCGTCGGCTGCACGCGAACGCGAGCAATGACGCGGGCCAGTAGTGTCTGAGCACGGCGGCGCACGCCTGCAGCAGACCGAAACCGACGGCCCGCGCTGTGTTCTGGGCGGCGATCGCCCGGGCGCGCGGGACGTCGCCGAGCAGTCGACGTGTCCGCCGGTAGACGAACGTGAGGATCACCGAGGCAACGAGCACGCCCCACCGGCTGCGCGTCATCAACCCGATGACCGCTGCGGCAAGCGGCACCGTCGTGACGACCGGTGCGGCCAGCGCGCCGTGCCGGAGGGCCAGCTCCGCACCGCCCGTCCCATAGAATCGTCGCCGATTCAGCATGGCGCGCAACGTCTCTCGATGATCATGTCCGACCGAGGCGATCGGGTCGTACCGGATTCGCCAGCCGTGCTCGTGGGTCCGCCAGCACAGGTCGACGTCTTCGGCGACGCGCAGCGACTCGTCGAACCCGAGGAACGCGTCACGACGGATCACCATCGCCGCGCTCGGCACGTAGGCGATGGGGCTACCTGGGGCGACGAGGGCTTCTCGCGGCCCCATGTCGAGGGAGGAGAATCGGTTGGCATATGCGGCGACGGCGGACGAATCCTGTTCAACACCGCCGCCCACCACGCCGAGGGCGACGATCCGCGGTGCGACGATCGCGACCGCGGGGTCGGCGAAATGGCCGAGCAGCATCGTCAGCCAACCGCTCTCTGGGACGGTGTCCGAGTCGAGGAACGCGACGAACTCGGTGGTGGCCGCTGCGGTTCCCGCGTTCCGGGCGGCAGCCGGACCACGGTTGGCGTCGAACCGGATCACCCGAACACCGGTCGGTACACGGATTGGTTCGTCGGACGCGTCGTCGACGACGATCACCTCGACGTCGTCACTGAGAGCGGCGAGTAGCCGGTCGACCCCGGACTGATTGCCGTGCACCGGGACGACCACAGTCACCTCGGAGACGTCGGGACCGGACATCGGCCGCGGATGCGCGATACCCGCATCGAGCAGACGTCGCGCCAGAACTTGAGTTCCACCGTCGTGGACCGCGATCCGACCGTCGCCGGACGTCATCCCCAACGCCGGGTCGGACAGCTTCATCACACGCAATGGCGACCCGCCGACGAGGTATCGCAGGTTGCCGCGGCGCGCACACCGTGGATCGATCTGCACTTGGAATCCGGTCGGCAGCGTCGTCGCCGGGCCTTTCGTGCCTGCGTTCACGCGAGCCGCCCGTCCTCGCGTACCGTCCACACCTGCAACGACGTCGCGAGGGCCGTCGCGCCAGCGGCGAGCATCGCCGCGCCGCGGTCGGCGTCCGCAGACGTCGGGTCCCCGAGGACGCCGTTCGGGCTGACCGCGGCGACACCGCCGGAACGCAGATCGTCCATCAACTGGGCGACCGGCGTGGTGACGCCTGCCTGCGCCGCGTCGACGCGCACCGCGTCCGGGCTCATCGACAACATCAGCGATGTCTCGGCGTCGCCTGCGTGCGCGTCGGCGTCCGCGAACGCGCACGGCCACCACGTCGCGTCGCGTCCCTCGTACCGCAGGAGCGCGACGGCTGCGGCCAGCGCGAACGCGTTGCCGCCGTGCCCGTTCACGAATACGACGCGCGCGGCCCACCGGCACACGCTCCGGCCGTATTCGACGATCAGGCGTTCGAGCACCTCGGCTCCGATCGACACCGTTCCAGGAAAGCCTTCGTGTTCGCCGGACGCGCCGTACGCGATGGTCGGCGCGAGAAGCACGTCGCGATTAGCGACCGATTCGACGGCGCGCGCGGCGATGTCGACAGCGATCCGGCCGTCGGTGTCGACGGGTAGATGCGGTCCATGCTGTTCGACGGCCCCGACCGGTACGACGATCGTCAGATCTCTGTCGATCAAGTCGCTCCACACCCGGGCCCCCAATTCGAGCGCAGGGGTCATTCCAGTAACCCTACCGACGTGTCCGCCGCCACCATAGGGCCGACGCCGTTTCCGAATAGTCCGGCCCGCAGCCCGGACACCGATGCGGCGTGTGTAATGCTGAGTCCGAGTAGGTGATTCAGCACACGTCCGATTCGCAGAGGATTTCTCATGTCTACGTCGACCGATCGCACCCCGTCGGGTCGTTCCGGCCCCCTGGCCTCCATCCGTGTCATCGAGTTCGCGGGTATCGGCCCGGGACCGCACGCGGCGATGCTTCTCGCCGACCTCGGCGCCGACGTGATCCGCGTCCAGCGACCTGGTGATCTGCCCGATCCGAACCGCAAGGCGGACGCGATGCTGCGCGGCCGTCGCGTCGTCGAAGCGAACTTGAAGAACCCGTCCGACCGCGAGACGATCCTGAACCTCGTCGGCAAGGCCGACGTGGTCCTCGAAGGCTTCCGCCCGGGTGTCATGGAGCGCCTCGGATTCGGCCCGGACGATCTCGCGAAGGTCAACGACAGACTGATCTACGGCCGGATGACCGGCTGGGGTCAGGACGGTCCGCGCTCCGAGCTCGCCGGGCACGACATGAACTACATCTCGCTGACCGGCATGCTGCACGCGATCGGGCGCAGCGACGAGCGCCCGACCCCGCCGTTGAACCTCGTCGGCGACTTCGGCGGCGGTTCGATGTTCCTCGTGATGGGCGTCCTCGCCGCTCTCGTCGAACGCAGCGTCTCCGGTAAAGGCGAGGTCATCGACGCCGCCATGGTCGACGGCGCGTCCGCGCTCGGCCAGATGATGTGGGCGTTCCGCGGCACCGGTCTGTGGCAGGACGCGCGCGGCGTCAACCTGCTCGACACGGGCGCCCCCTACTACGAGGTGTACGAGTGCTCGGACGGCAAGTGGATGGCGGTCGGCGCGATCGAGCCGCAGTTCTACGCCGCGCTCCTCACCGGCCTCGGTCTGGATCCGGAAGCGATTCCCGACCAGAACGACTTCGCCAAGTGGGATGAGTTGAAGCAGATCTTCAGCGACACGTTCAAGACGAAGTCGCGTGACGAGTGGGCCGCGATCTTCGAGGGCACCGACGCGTGCACGTCGCCGATCTTGGATTGGCAGGAAGCACCGAACGATCCGCATCTGGCCGCCCGCGGCACGCTGGTGGACATCGACGGTGTGACCCAGGCACAGGTCGCGCCCCGTTTCTCCCGCTCGGCCACCCTCACGCCGGAGCCGCCGGCCCGCGCAGCAACCGATCCCGCAGCCCTCTGGCAAGACTGACTTCCACCGGGTCGACATGCAATTGACCTCAATTTCCCCGCTCAGCATCGGCATCGTCTCGTGCATCGACGCCGTCGCTGAGCGGGGAATTTGAGGTCATTATTGGATCGAACACTCGACCGTGCTGGGCGTCGCCTCGCTCCGTCAATCCAGGTGATCGGCGAGTCGCCGTAACCATTGACACAGCAGCGCGGTCTCGGCTGCCCCCAACACCTCCGGCGAGTTTGCGGCGAGGGAGGCGATTCGGCGGATGTCATCACTCGACGCGCGTCCACCGCTTTCGCCGGTGATGCCCGCGATCGTCGCATCGCGCACTGCCGCGGACAGTTCCGGGTCCGACTCGGCCAGAACGATTCCCCGCAGGGTCACGCCGATGTTCGCCACCAGAATGTGCGCCGCCGCCTGTTCCGGCGACACCGCGAGGCGGCCCTCCGCCGCGGCCCGACTGGTCAACTCCATCAGGAGCATCGTCGGCTTCGCGTGGGCCGCAGGCGAATAGCCCGGCCTCACCTTGCCGTACATGAGTGTGTAGAAGCCGGGATTCGCCAGCCCGAACCGGACGTGCGCGTCCCACCCGTCGCTGATGGCCTGGATAGGATCGCCGCCGGACCGCTGTCCGTGGGTGGGATCCCCCTGCTTTACCTCAAGGTACAACTCGAATCCGTGCTCGACGACGGCGTCGATCAGTCCCTGTTTGCTACCGAAGAAGTGGTAGAGCGTCGGCATACGTACGCCGACACGATCACAGACGTCTCGGAGTGAGAAGTCTTCGCCTGGCGAGGCCGCGATCAGTTCCGCGGCTGCCTCAATCAACCGCGTTCGTGTATCGCTCTTCGCTACCTCTGGCACACCGCTACAGTAATCATGTACCGTCGATATAGTCAGGCATATCGACGATATATAGGAGGAACCATGACGGTCTACCCACTCGAGGGACGCAAGATCCTCGTCGCCGGCGGCGGTAAGAATCTCGGCGGACTCATCAGCCGGCAGGCGGCAGCCGCAGGCGCCGACGTCGCCATCCACTACAACAGCGAATCCTCCAAGCCCGAAGCAGAAGAGACCCTCGCAGCGGTGCACGCCGCTGGCCGCACCGGCGTCTTGCTGACCGGCGACCTCACCGACCCGAACACTGTCGCCACGGTGTTCGACGACGCGGTGGCCGCACTGGGCGGACTCGACGTCGCCGTGAACACGGTAGGTAAGGTTCTCCGCAAGCCGATCGCCGAGACGACTGAGGCCGAGTACGACGGCATGTTCGACGTCAACGCGAAGTCGGCCTACTTCTTCATCAAGGAGGCCGGACGGACATTGCACGATGACGGAAAGGTCATCACCATCGTCACCGCACTTCTCGCGGCGTTCACCGACGGCTACTCGACGTACGCGGGCGGAAAGAGCCCCGTCGAACATTTCACTCGGGCCGCTGCCAAGGAGTATGCGCCGCGCGGCATCTCAGTGAACGCCATCGCGCCCGGACCGATGGACACCCCGTTCTTCTACGGCCAGGAGACGCCCGAGCGCGTCGAGTTCCACAAGTCCCAGGCGATGGGCAACCAGCTGACGCAGATCGAGGACATCGCCCCCATCGTCGGCTTCTTGGCGACCGACGGCTGGTGGATCACCGGCCAGACGATCTTCGCCAACGGCGGCTACACGACCCGCTGATCACCACTCCGCCCACCTAGTAAAAGGACAAGCATGACAACACCGATTCCCGCCACCGTCACCGAGTTCATCGACGCCGTGAACCGCCACGACGAAGAGGGCTTCCTGAATGCCTTCACCGACGACGGGTTCGTCGACGACTGGGGGCGCATCTTCACCGGCCGCGACGCGATGAAGGCATGGAGCGACAAGGAGTTCATCGGTGCCACGGGCACGATGACCGTGACCGACACACACGTCGACGGCTCCACGGTCACCGTCGTCGCCGACTGGCGCAGCACCCATGCGAACGGACTGTCGAAGTTCGTCTTCGACGTCGCGGGCAGCAAGTTGGCGTCGATGACCATCCGCGAAGGCTGACCAGGCGGACGGAGCACTCAGACCTTGGACGATCCCATGTCGATCTGAAACTCGGCTCCGGTGACGGCCTTGGCGGTCGCCAGATAGATGACGGCGTCGCTGAGGTCGTCGACGCTGGCGACCGGGTAGTGGTCCATCATCGACGGGAAGTGGCGGCCCCACGCCTCGAAGGCATCGAAAGCCGACGGGTCCTCCACCCCCATCGGGGTGTGCACAGCGTACGGGTGTACCGAGTTGACCCGGATATCCTTGTCGCCCAACTCCTTCGCGACAGTCTGGGCAAGTCCACGCAGAGCGTACTTCGATGACGCGTAGCCGACCTGCGCGGGCATCGCCTTGAGTCCGGCACACGACGAGATGACCGTGATGCTGCCACCGTTGCGCGTTTCGAGCATCGCGGGGATCGTCGCTTTGAGGGTCTTCCAGGTGCCGACGAGGTTCACGTCGATGACGTCGGTGAACTGTTCTTCGGTCTGTTCCCACGACAGACCCCACGACAGGATGCCCGCGTTGGCGACAACGTGGTCGAGGCGGCCGAATTGTTCGACGCCGTCGGCGACTAGTTCCTGTTGGAAGGCCAGATCGCGGGTGTCGCCCCGGCGGGCGAGGATCTTGCCGCCTTCCAGTTCGACCAGTTTGATCGTCTCGGCGAGATCGTCGGCCGTCGCGGGCGGGTACGTCGTGTGGTCGGCGACGCGGTCGGCGATGTCCATCCCGATGATCGCCGCGCCTTCGCGCGCGAATCGGATCGCATGATTGCGCCCCTGACCTCGGGCGATGCCCGTAATGTACACGACCTGACCGTCGAACTGCCCCATTGACGTACGCCTTCCCGAAACACTCAGTAGATGCCCGAACTGTAACACGTTCTAGTTGGGGTGACCGGGTTCCGCACCCGAACCCGCGTACAGAGCGGCCAGCGCCATCGTCGTCAACAGTTCACGCAGCGCCGGTTCGGAATAGCGCGGCAGCCGGGGCGACGAATTGAGGAGACCGAAGCCCGCATGGACGCGGACACGTGCCTCGTCCCGGGTGAGACTCTCCCCCACCGCGGCGACCAGGACATCCACCCACCGTTCGACGTACCGACGCTGCAGGGAGCGCACCGTCCGGTTGGCGTCGGGCGTCATCGACGTGAGATCACGGTCCTGCACCGTGATCAGGTCGGGCTTCGTCACGAGGACGTCGATGTGGAACTCGATGAGCCGCACCAGGACGTCGGCGGGCTCCCCGTCTGCGGTGACGACCGTCTCGCCGCCCGCGTGCAGCCGCTCGCTGATGTCGAGCAGCATCTGGTCGAGGAGGTCGATCTTCGATTTGAAGTGCCGATACATCGCGGGGCCGCTGACGCCCGCTTCCGCGCCGATGTCCTCCAACCGGACGGCGGCGAATCCGCTGCGCGCCATCTGCCGCGCGGCCGCGGCGATCAACTCGGCTCGTCGCGCGGCTTTTGCCTGTGACCGGCGCGTACCCGGCGCCGCTTCGGGTTCAGCACGCTCGGGCAACGCCGCTCCTCGCCGGATCGTCAGGGGATCGTTCGAGGTGAACTCTATCCCGGCGTGCGCCTCACTTCGTGTACACCACCCTGGTCCGCAGCACGATGTCTTGGAGCGACCGACGCCGCGACGACAGCGCGACCCATGCCAACCCGATGGGGAACACCGTGCAGAACAAGGCGCGCAACAGAAGCCAGTGCACCTTCACGCGTCCGCCTTTCGAACTCGCGACGCGCAGCCCGAGCACGGCTTGGCCCACCGAGCGGTCGGTGACGGCCCAGCAGACGAATAGGTAGACGACCGACGCGACGAAGAAGCCGGTCGCGGAGAAGATCCACGGGACGGTCGGAAAGTGGAAGTCGCGCACATTGACGGCGAATACAACGAACGCGATCGCGAGATAGCTGCCGCTCATCAGCATGAGGACCACCGCGAGGTCGACGCCCGCTGCCAGCGTTCGGCTCACGATGCCCGCGTCCCGCACCGGCTCGGGCGCTCGTCCGTCATTCATCGCGTGCCTTCCGCCGCAGCATCCGCCCCACGAGGTTCTCGACGGCGTCGTCGGCGCGTTCACTGCCGCCGCGCACGTCGGTGATCATCTCGGTGGTCACCGTCGTGCTCGCCCCGCGCACCATCGACGAGATGTCGACACCGTCGAGCATCGCGTTCACATCCACCCGGTCGAGGACGGCGTCCAGGTCGAGGTCCGCGAGTAGCGCGTCCAGGTCGAGACGGGCGAGAAGCCGGGGCAGGTCCACGGAGTCGAGCAGGGCGTTCACGTCCAGCGAGTCGAGAAGAGCATTCACGTCGAAGGTCGTGAGGAGCGCGTTGAGGTCGACCTTCTCGAGGAGTTCGTTGAGATCGACCTTTTCGATCACGGCACTGACATCGAGGGCCCCGACGACCCGGTTGAGGTCGACACCGACCAAAAGGACTTGAGTCAGGTCGATCTCCTCGGTGAGGTAGGTGATGGCTTCGGACAAGACGAAGCGGATCGTCTTGCCCGGCAATGCGACCGCCCGACCCACTGTCTCCGTGATCAGGCTCTGAATCATTGAATGATCATGCCAGATATGCACGACGCCCCGATACGGCTTATGGCCGAATCGGGGCGTCGTGAGGTGCGTTCGGATGAACGCGACTCGCGTTATCGAATCACAGGGCTTCGAAGAGTTCGCGGGCGAGTCGAGCGGTCTCGCTCGGCGTCTTGCCGACCTTCACGCCTGCAGCCTCGAGGGCTTCCTTCTTGGCCTGCGCGGTGCCCGCGCTGCCGGAGACGATTGCGCCGGCATGGCCCATCGTCTTGCCCTCGGGGGCGGTGAAGCCCGCGACGTAGCCGACGACCGGCTTGGAGACGTTGGCCTTGACATACTCGGCCGCACGCTCTTCGGCGTCGCCGCCGATCTCGCCGATCATGACGATCAGCTTGGTGTCGGGGTCGTTCTCGAACGCCTCGATCGCGTCGATGTGCGTGGTGCCGATGACCGGGTCGCCGCCGATGCCGATGGCAGTCGAGAATCCGAGGTCACGGAGCTCGTACATCATCTGGTAGGTCAGGGTGCCCGACTTGGAGACCAAGCCGATCGGGCCCTTGCCGGTGATGTTGTTCGGCGTGATGCCGACGAGCGCCTCGCCCGGCGTGATGATGCCCGGGCAGTTCGGACCGATGATGCGGGTCTTCTCGCCCTTCTCCACGTTGTAGGCCCAGGCGTACGCCGAGTCCTGCACGGGGATGCCCTCAGTGATCACGACGAGCAACGGGATCTCCGCGTCGATGGCCTCGACGATCGCGTCCTTGGAGAACGCGGGCGGGACGAAGGCGATCGACGTGTCGGCGCCGGTCTTCTCGATGGCCTCGGCAACCGAGCCGAAGACGGGCAGTTCGACGTTATTGCCGTCAGCGTCCACGTGGGAGACGGTGGTCCCCGCCTTGCGCGCGTTGACGCCGCCGACGACGTTGGTGCCCGCCTTGAGCATCAGTGCGGTGTGCTTGGTGCCCTCGCCGCCGGTGATGCCCTGGACGATGACCTTGTTGTTCTTGTTCAGGTAAATCGACATATGTTCCGGCTCCTACTTGCTCGCCAGCTCGGCGGCCTTGTCGGCGCCGGCATCCATGGTCTCCGCCAGGGTCACCAGCGGGTGGTTGGCGTCGGCCAGGATCTTGCGACCCTCTTCGACCTTGTTGCCGTCCAGGCGGACGACGAGCGGCTTGCTCGCGGCGTCGCCCAGCTTGCCGAGCGCACCGACGATGCCGTTGGCGACCGCGTCACACGCGGTGATGCCGCCAAAGACGTTCACGAAGACACTCTTGACCTGCTCGTCGCCGAGGATGACATCGAGACCGGCCGCCATGACGTCGGCCGATGCGCCGCCGCCGATGTCCAGGAAGTTGGCGGGCTTGACGCCGCCGTGGTTCTCGCCTGCGTAAGCGACGACGTCGAGAGTCGACATGACCAGACCTGCACCGTTTCCGATGATTCCGACCTGTCCGTCGAGCTTGACGTAGTTGAGGTCGTTCTCCTTGGCCTTGAGCTCGAGGGGATCGGTCGCGTCCTTGTCAGCGAACTCGGCGTGGCCGGGCTGACGGAAATCGGCGTTCTCGTCGAGCGTGACCTTGCCGTCGAGAGCGAGGATCTCGTCGTTGGGGGTGCGGACCAGCGGGTTGACCTCGACCAGGCTGGCGTCTTCGTTGATGAAGACGTCCCACAGCTTCTGGATGGTCACGGCCGCCGCGTCGAGAACCTCGGCGGGCAGGTGCCCGGCCTCGGCGATCTCACGCGCGAACGCCAGGTCGACGCCCTTGACCGCGTCGACAGCGATGCGGGCCAGGCGGTCCGGCTTGGTCGCGGCGACCTCTTCGATCTCCATGCCGCCTTCCACCGAGCACATGGCCAGGTAGGTGCGGTTGGATCGATCGAGCAGGAACGAGATGTAGTATTCCTCGGCGATGTCGCTGGCTTCCGCGACGAGAAGCCGCTTGACGACGTGGCCCTTGATATCGAGCCCGAGGATGTTTTCAGCGTGTGTCTGTGCGTCATCGGGGGTCGCGGCGTACTTGACGCCACCCGCCTTACCACGTCCGCCGACCTTGACCTGCGCCTTGATCATGACGGGCTTGCCGATTTCCTCGGCGATCGCCCGCGCATCGGCGGCAGTATCGGTCACCCGACCCGGTGTGGTGGGTACCCCATGCTTGGCGAACAGTTCCTTCGCCTGGTATTCGAAGAGATCCATTCAGCTCACCATCTGAAGTAAGTTTCGTCCGCTTCGGTGTAACGCGGACCATAACGGACTGTAATCCTGTCGCCCGCGTCGCTTCGCACTCGGTGCGAACCTTGTGCCCCATCTCACTCAGTTGTCGCCCAAGGTGGACTTCAGGCGGACTGTTGGTTACCGTCTACTGGGTTGGTAACGAGAAGGTCACAGAGACCTGGCGACGATACGAGGTGAGCAGACGGTGGCAGCAGGTAGCGCTTTGCGCTCGGAGAATCCCACCGCTCCCGCCGCCGAAGAACCTGCGACTCTCGACATTCCACTTCCTTCGCGCAACCTCCGTCTCGGGCTCGGAACCACCCCGGGCAGCGACGCGGTCTCCACCACCGAGATACCCGTCGCGAACGACGACATTCCGACGTCTACCCCGCCCGTGGCAGTGGCGACGTCGCATCCCGAACCCGTTGGACGCCACCGCCTCCGGGCCCCGTCGTCGGCATTGAAAGCGCGCACCGCACTGGTTGCGATGGCCGCGGGTGCGGGTGCTTTCGCCCTCGCCGGGTCAGGCGCGCAGCAGGCGACGCCAGTCGCCGAGCCCGCCCCAGACGTGGCGCTCGCCGCGTCGGGCACCGACGCAGACCTCGGTCCCGGGATCGCCGCGTCGGCCCCCGAAGCGGATATGAGTGTCTTCGACGATCAGCTCCCTCAGGGCGCGAAACTCGCCAAGCAGAAGGCCGCCGCCCGTGAGGCGAAGCTCAGGCCCGAAGTCATGAGCCCGATACCGCTGGGCGTCTACGACCTGACATCGGCGTACGCGCCGCGGTGGGGCGCCTTCCACGGCGGCATCGACATGGCAGCGCCGCTCGGCACCCCGATCCATGCGGCGACCGACGGCGTCGTCGTAGCGGCCGGGCCGGCCTCCGGCTACGGCAATTGGGTGCAGATCAAAGCTCCTGACGGCACGATCACGATGTACGGCCACATGTCGGCGTCGGGTGTGCACGTGTCGAAGGGCGATCATGTCACCGCGGGCGATGTGATCGCTCTCGTCGGCAGCGAAGGCTTCTCCACCGGCCCGCACGTTCACTTCGAGGTATGGAAGGACGGCAAGATGAAGATCGATCCCGCCGTCTGGCTCGCCGCGAAGGGCGTACACCTGTCCGCCCTCCACGGCTGACCCGCGTCGCGTCCGATCGCGACAGCGACCGCCGCCCGAACCGGTCGTTAACACGCCGTCGGTGATACCGCTCGACCCTCGGACCGCGCCGTTGCGCTCGTCTACAGCTTCTCGCCTGGCAGCCCGCCCGCAGTCATCAGCGTGACGCGTCCAACGCTGCCGCCGAAGTCGAAGGTGATCCGTTCGGTGATGCCGCTGCCCTCTTTCGCGACGGCCTTGCCCATCCCGAACTTGGGGTGATTCATCCGGTCCCCGATGTCGTAATGCGCAGTCTTGTTGCGGGCGCGCGCAGGATCGGGCGAACCGAACGACGACCGACGATTTCCCGAGTCCCCAAAGCCCGAGCCACCGAAGCCCGAACCCCCAAAACCTGAACTACCGCTCGACGAGTAACCGAACGCGCCCCGCGATTCCCGCGGTGCACGACGCGGCTCGGTGCGCCGCCAGTCGATGAGGTGCTGCGGGATCTCCTGCAGGAACCGCGATTCCGGGTTCGACACCGGTTGCCCCCACGATGCTCGGGACATCGCACGCGTCAGGTAGAGGCGCTGCCGGGCGCGGGTGATACCGACGTAGGCGAGTCGGCGTTCCTCGCTGAGTTCGTTCGGGTCACCGAGTGCGCGCATGTGCGGGAAATGTCCGTCCTCCCAGCCGGTGACGAACACGACCGGGAACTCGAGCCCCTTCGCGGTGTGCAGAGTCATCATGGTGACAACGCCGTCACCTTCGTCGGGTACTTGGTCGGCGTCGGCGACGAGGGACACCTTCTCCAGGAAGGCGGCGAGCGAACCGGGTTCGGGTTCGCCGTCTTCCGCAGGTGCGGGCGCATCCGGGTCGATATCGATGTCCTCGTCGGCTTCGGCACGCTGCGCGGCTTCCAGACTGAAGTCGCGGGCCACGGCAACGAGCTCATTGATGTTGTCCAATCGCGCGCCGTCCTGCGGGTCGTTGGACGCTTCGAGTTCGCCGCGGTAGCCGGACCGGTCGATGATCGCGTCGACGAGGTCGCCGATGTCGGCACCCTCGGTGGTCGCGTCGGCGATCGCTTCGTCGGCTGCCCCACCGACCGCACCGAACGACATGAGGAAGTCGCTGCGGAGCCCTTCGATGAGTTCGACGAACGCCGTGATCTGTTTCACGGCACGTGTGTTGAGCAGCGCGACGCGGTTCTCCGTGGCATCGAGCAGCCCCTGGTAGAAGCTGACGCCGAGGTTCTCCGCGTGGACCGCCACGCATGCTTCGGCGCGGTCGCCGATGCCGCGGCGCGGGGTGTTGAGGATGCGGCGCAGGCTCACCTGGTCGTCGGGGTTGGAGACGACACGCAGGTAGGCGACGATGTCACGGACTTCTTTGCGTTCGTAGAACTTTGTGCCGCCGACCACCTTGTATGGCATTCCGTGCCGCACGAAGACTTCTTCCAGCGCGCGCGAACCCGTGTTGGTCCGGTAGAAGACGGCGACGTCGGAGTAGGTGTGGCTCGCCGAACCGCCGATCGAGTAGTCGACTAGTTGCTCGATCTCCTTGGCGATGAACGCGGCCTCCTCGCGGTCCGAGTCGGCGACGTACCCAGTGATGAGTTCGCCGTCACCGGAGTCGGTCCACAGGCGCTTCTCGCGACGTCCCGTGTTGCGGGAGATGACGGCGTTAGCCGCCGACAGGATGGTCTGGGTGGACCGGTAATTCTGTTCGAGGAGAATCGTCTCGGCGTTCGGGTAATCGCGTTCGAACTCTTCGATGTTGCGGATCGTCGCGCCGCGGAAGGCGTAGATCGACTGGTCGGCGTCGCCGACGACACATAGTTCGGACGGCGCGACGCCGCCCGCCAGGGTGGGTTCGTCGCCGACGAGTTCGCGGACGAGGACGTATTGGGCGTGGTTGGTGTCTTGGTACTCGTCGATCAGCACGTGGCGGAAGCGGCGACGGTAATACTCGGCGACCTCGGGATGCCGCTGCAGCAAGGACACCGTCTCGCCGATCAGGTCGTCGAAGTCGAAGGCGTTGGCCGAGGCGAGGCGACGCTGGTACTCGGCGTAGATCTCGGCGATGGTCTGCGCCGTCGGATCGGGTTGATCGGCTGCCGACGCCTGCGCCGCAGCCTCGTCCGGCTCGACGAGCTCGTTCTTGTGGTTGGAGATCACTGTGCCGACGCCGCGCGGACTGAACTTCTTGGCGTCGAGCCCGAGGTCGCGGATCACCATGCCGAGGAGTCGGCGCGAGTCGTCGGCGTCGTAGATCGAGAAGTTCGAGTTGCGGTTGCCCAGCAGGGCCGACTGCGCGCGGAGAATCCGAACGCACGTCGAGTGGAACGTGGACACCCACATGTACGCGGCCCGTGGACCGACGAGATCGATGACGCGTTCACGCATCTCGGCTGCCGCCTTGTTGGTGAACGTGATCGCCAGGATCTGGCCGGGTGTCACATCCCGTTCGGCGAGCAGAAACGCGATGCGACGGGTGAGCACCGCGGTTTTCCCCGATCCCGCGCCCGCCACGATCAACAGCGGTACGCCCTGGTGGACGACGGCCTCGCGTTGCTGCGGGTTGAGCCCGTCGAGCAGTTCCCGACCGCGATCAGTGAGATCGATGGCGGCAGTTCCGGGTGCAGGAGAGTTCGAGGAGTTCATCGCGTAGTCAGGCTACCCGTGAGGTCCGACAAGACGCTCTCGGCGGTCGCCGCGCGATAGTCTGAGCACGACCTCGGCCTGGCGAAGGGGGAACACATGTCCGGTCTTCTGCCGACCGCCCAGGAGCGGCTGGCCGCCGACCTCCGACTGATGAGAGCAGCGTCCGCGATCTGCGCCGTCCTTCTCCTGTGGCTGGTGATCGGACTGTTCCGCCACCCCGCCTCGTCCTGGATCGAACGGTTCGTCGTCGGTGTGCTCGCCTTCTGTGTCGCCGCTCCCGTCATCGGGATGATGGCATTCCGGAAGCGGCTTCCCGCCCTCGACCGAACTCCCCGACCGGCTCGAGTGATCGGCCGCGACCACTTCAACACCGAACCCGAACCGGACAGTGAGATCGCACCGTACGTACTTGTCCGCGTCGCATTCGACGTCGACGGACAGGAGGTCGAGGCGCTGATCGCGGACCTCGTCGTCGCGCCATCGCTCGACGAGTTCGTCGACGGTTCGGTGTGGCAGGTCTACGCCTTCGCGGCTGCGGACACGCTGACCAAGACCGGCGACGGCTGGTGCCGCGTCATACTCGCCGAAGCACACGACGGCATCGTCCGCGCCGGCTACGACCTCGGCGCGCATGCTGTGCACAACGAGCCCGGAACCGGATCTGACCTGCTGCTGCGCCGCTTCGCGCGGAGGTAATTGGATCGGCGACTTGGACCGGCTCCTACGGTGCCAGTCCAGCCATGACGGGGCTCCCGACCCGGCCTTCGCCCGTGTGCAGATGTAGTCCCGGCGTGACCGGACGGATCTGCACGCCGTCGCCGTGCCCGTTCAGTTGCGCGTACACCACGTGCAGACCCGACTGGACGGGTATCTGCAACGGTTCGCCGCCGTCGAGCCGCAGCTCGATCTCGCCGTCGCGGTCCGCACAGTAGCTGATCTGCAACGTCCACTGGACGTCGATGAGCGGCCCGTCGAGTGCCAGTCGCTCCGGTCCCGCGATGCCCGGCTTGCGGCATGAGCCCGCACTGGGCTCGATCGTGCGCGCACGCGTCACCGCTCCCTGCGCCGCCTTGCCAGTCGGGTCGAGGACGACGAGGTCGTCGGTATACGACCCGAACTCCGGACGTTCGGGGAGGCGCCCGAAGATCCGGCTGATCTGATTGTCCGGGTAAGCCACCGGGAGCAGGACTTCCAACGGGACCGCCTGATCGAACATGGTGCGCCCGGCATTGTCTTTCATCGCCTGACGCGCGTTCGCGAGATAGTCGGCAGTGGGTCCCTCATGCCACGACGTCGAGAATGCGCTGGTAGCGATCATCGACGAGACGACGAGCAGCACCGCACCGACGGCCACCACGATCGCCGGACGACGATCCGGTTCGACGGGCGCAGCGTGCGTTCCGCTGGCGCCCGGGGCCGCCGCGATCAGGGCGAACGCGACAGTGAGCACGAGCGCCGTGTCGGGCAGATACCGCATCGTCTGGGCGAGTTCGAGCGAGGTGAACTCGCCGGACCTCGTCCACAGGACAGGAACCTGCACGAGGACGGCGTAAAGCGCGGCGCACACCCACACGGCGACGACGCCGCGCTTGGCGCGCACCGTCAGCACGACGAGCACCGCGAGGATCACCCAGCCGAGCACGATCATCCAGATCGGCGCAAGGCCCATCGGCGGCGACGGCACCCAGCGCTCCCAATTCCACGGCCCACCCGCGAATGACGGGACGATCGCGTTGTTGATGCTCCGCCACACCAGGTGCGCGGTCTGCGAGAACGAGTGGTGCCCGTCGGTGGCGGTAGTCGTCGCGAAGAACAGGACAGCCCACGCCACGAACACGGTTCCGAGGGCCGCCCACAGGCTGCGCGCTCGGGTGAACGTCACCGTCAACGCGGACGTCCGGAAGTCGTGCTCGGGATGCTCGAACCGGTTCGTCGGGCGGCGCGCGGCGAACAGTGCGGCGACGAACGCGACAGGGAGTATCACCAGCGACTTCTCGAAGAACGCGAGCGCGACTACGAATGCGACCACCGCGAAGACGGCGAGCCTGGTGCGGCGAGCGTCGGGTACGTCATCGCGTACCAGCAGGACCGCGTTGCCGACGATGTAGGCGAGCGCTGCCTGCATCGGCAACGTGTTGAGGCCCGCAGCCCACCACACGTACGCGCTGACCGTCATCGGGACGAACAGGTAGAACGCGAACGCTGCGAGCGCTGCGACGCCCGCACGCGGCGCAATGATCCGGATCATCCGCCACACCGCGAGGGACGCGATCGCCTGCAGGACGACGAGAGTCACCGCGGGCAGCCACCATTGAACGGGAGCGATCACCGTCGACACCCCGGCCAGCAGGAACGCGCCCGGCATGAAGTGCCCGTCGTGGCTGGTGCCGAGATAGTCCCAGCTGAGGATCGGGTCGCTCGACGCCTGTGCGATGAGGACGAGATCGTCCCAGTAGAAGTTGCCTCGGGCGACGAGCCACGCTCGCACGACGAGTTGCGCGACGATGAGCGCGACGGCGATGGGGACGAGCTTGCGGGCGTGCGGCATTCCAGCATTGTCGCGCACCCTGCGCGGCGTAGCGCCGGTCCCACGCCGGTCGCACGACGCGGAGCCGTCGACGCGTGGCAAAATCGGTAGACGTGACTGAGCCAACCGACCCGGCGAACCGGGACCTGGGAATCGACGGTCTGAGTGCCGACGTCGCCGACCTCCCCGACGACATCGACACCCTGCGCCTAGAGATCGACCGGATGGACGCGGTCATCCTCGCGGCGATCCAGCGACGCAGTGCTGTCTCGAAGAAGATCGGCGCGCACCGGATGGCGACCGGCGGGCCGCGCCTGGTGCACAGCCGGGAGGTCAAGGTCCTCGACCGCTTCGCGGCACTCGGTTCGGAGGGACACACCCTCGCGATGCTGCTGCTGCGTCTGGGGCGCGGACCACTCGGCCGCTAGCCGCAGCCCGGGCGAGACCGCTCGATCAGCGTCCCCGCTGGTCGCGATACCAGCGGACCAGAGCTTCGGTCGACGAATCGTGCGACGCCGCAGGCTCCGCGTCGTCGGTCAGAATGTTGACGAGCGTGTTGGCCTTCTCCTTGCCGAGCTCGACGCCCCACTGGTCGAACGGGTCGATGCCCCAGATCATCGCCTTGACGAAGGTGATGTGCTCGTAGAGCGCGATGAGCTGGCCGAGGACCGACGGGGTGAGCCGTGGCGCGAGGATCGACGTCGACGGCCGGTTCCCCGGCATAACCTTGTGCGGGATACGGTCCGCGGACACGCCTTCGGCCGCAAGATCGTCCGCGGGCTTACCGAACGCCAGCACCTCGGTCTGCGCGAAGAAGTTCGCCATCAAAATGTCGTGCATCGAGCCGCCGGAGGCACCGTCCAGATCGTCGGTCGGCTGACCGAATCCGATGAAGTCGGCGGGCACCAGCCAGGTGCCCTGGTGCAACAGTTGATAGAACGCGTGCTGGCCGTTGGTACCGGGTTCGCCCCAGTAGACGGTGCCGGTCGGAGTGGTGACGGGTCGTCCACCCGCGGTCACCGACTTGCCGTTCGACTCCATCGTCAACTGTTGCAGGTACGCGGGGAACCGGGCGAGGTCCTGCGCGTACGGGAGAACTGCCTGCGACTGGGCCTGAAAGAAGTTCGAATACCAGACGCCGATCATGCCTAGCAGGACCGGAGCATTGTGTTCGAGCGGCTGCGTCGCGAAATGCTCGTCGACCGTGTGGAACCCGTCGAGGAATTCGGCGAACCGTTCCCGACCGACGGCGATCATCAGGCTCAGGCCGATCGCCGAGTCGACCGAGTAGCGGCCGCCGACCCACCCCCAGAAACCGAACATGTTCGCGGTGTCGATACCGAACTTCGCGACCTCGTCGGCGTTGGTGCTGACCGCGACGAAATGCTTGGCCACGACGTCGGTCGCATCGTCGTCGACGCCGAGTCCGGCGAGCAGCCAGCGGCGCGCGGCGACGGCGTTGGTGATGGTCTCCAACGTGGTGAACGTCTTCGAGGCGACGACGACGAGGGTCGTCTCCGGGTTCAAGTCGTCGAGAGTCGACACCACATCGACCGGGTCGATGTTGGAGACGAAGTGGCAGCGCAGGCCGTCCTGTCGATAGTGGCGGAGCGCGTCGTAGGCCATCGCAGGCCCGAGATCGCTGCCGCCGATCCCGATGTTGACGACGTCGGTGATCGGCTTGCCGGTGTGCCCGACCCAGTCGCCGCCGCGGACCCGGTCGGAGAACTCGCCCATCGCGTCGAGCACGGCGTGCACGTCGGACACCACTTCTTGTCCGTCGACGACGAGTCGGGCGCCGCGAGGCAGTCGTAACGCGGTGTGGAGTGCGGCCCGGTCCTCGGAGGTGTTGACGTGTTTGCCCGCGAACATGGCGTCACGCCGATCTTCGAGGCCCGCTTCGCGCGCCAGACTCAACAGCAGTTCGATCGTCTCACCGGTGACGAGATGCTTCGAGTAGTCGATGTGCAGGTCACCCGCGTCGACCACCAGCGTCGAACCGCGTTCGGGATCCATGGCGAACAGTTCACGTAGGTGCAGTGCGTAGACGTGCGAGTAGTGGGCGGCGAGCGCATGCCACGACACAGTCGCTGTTATGTCGTATTCGCCGGTGGCATCGGTGCGGGAGCCCAACATGCTTCAACCCTATGTTGTCGCACAGGAATTCGCCGTTCGACGGGGTCAGACGAGGCGTGCGCTGATCGCGTCGGGGAGGTAGCGCAACGCCCACGAAATCGGCGTCCACGGCCATCCGGGGACGGCGGCGCGCGCAGGCTCGGCTTCGATGGCTTTGACCATCGCGGTGACACCCGCGTCGGTGTCGGTCATCATCGACGTCTTGACGCCCCGATTTATGTCGGTCTCGATGTAGCCGGGCAGCAGCACAGTGACGACGATGCCGGTGCCTTTCAGTTCCGCCTGCAGCCCCTGGCCGAGGGTGGCCAGACCGGCCTTGGACGCTGAGTACGCAGCCTGCGCCTTGGGGAGTCCGCGGACTGCGCTCATCGAGCTGACGAGGACGAGGTGCCCGCTGTTCTGTGCGCGGAAGATTTCCAGCGCTGCTTCGATCTGGGTGAGCGCGCCGACGAGGTTGGTTTGGACGGTCTCGATATTGGCGGCGGCCTTGCCCGTCCCGATCGGCGCACCCTTGCCGAGTCCGGCGTTGACGATCACGCGGTCGACACCGCCGAGTTCGTCGGCGAGCCTCCCGAATGCTGCGGGGACCGCGTCGGCGTCGGTCACGTCGAGTTGTGCGACGGCGACTCTCCGCGCGGTCGGTTCGAGTTCGGCGGCGAGCGTCTCGAGTCGATCGAGCCGTCGAGCGGCGAGTCCGAGACTGCGTCCGCGAGCCGCGAATTGACGCGCCATTCCTTCGCCGAGTCCTGAACTGGCACCGGTGATGATGATCTTCTCGCGCGACATGGCAGCGAATATACCTGCGCGGGTTGTCAGATCGTGATGCGGCGATCTTCGCGGTATCTCTTCTTTCCGCCGATCGTCGCCTGTACAACTGATTGGGACCGTACTATCCCCTCCCCCGGCAGAGGACCGAACGTGATGCGACGAACCGCTCGAACCATTACGACCTTCGCGCTCAGCACCGCGATGGCCGCAGCCGCAGTGACCGCCGTCGTCACGCCGCCCCCGGCACAGGCCTCCGGCGCGTGCAGCAATTCCGGGACGGGCATCCGACTCCCATTCGATTTCGGTTCGCTCGGGTTCCCGCGCGGCGGCGCCGCGCAGGGGCCGCAGAAGCCACTGCCGCATTTCGACAACGGGCGCACCAAGACGATCTCTTGGGTCACCGGGCCGTTGAGCGGCAACAAGACATTCACTCGGTTCGGCATCTCCGGCACTGACGTCGGCGTCGCGTGGGATAACGAGCGAGGTCAGACGTTGATGGCGTTCGGCGACACGTTCGGGAACTGCCTTCACCAGGACCGCGGATGGCGCCACAACACACTGCTGCGCTCGACCGACACGAATCTGGCCAACGGGCTGACGCTGCAGCGTCGCGGATTCGCGGGCGAAATGTTCGGCGCCGTCGGATTCAGCGGCATCGAGAAGACGACGATCCCGACCGCAGGCGTCTCGATCGGCGGTAAGCAGTACGTCAACTACATGTCAGTCCGCGCGTGGGGCGCGCCGAGCCGCTGGTTCACGAACTATTCGGCGACCGCAGTGTCGTCGAACAACGGGCGCAGCTGGTTCACCCCGCAGAGCACGATCCGGGTGAACGCGGGCGTCGACGCCGCGCTGCCTGCCGGCTGGCCGTCGGTGAACCAGGTGAACCCACTGTTCCAGCAGAGTGCATACCTAAAGGGCGTCGGAGACGACGCTGGCTGGGTCTACCAATACGGCACGCCGAACGGCCGGTTCGGCGCGGCGCATATCGCTCGGTTCCGCCCGGGCGACATCCTCGATCCGGGCAAGTATCAGTACTGGACCGGCACCCGTTGGGCAGTCGGTGCCGCGCGACCTGCGGCGATCGTCCGCGGCCCGGTGACCGAACTGTCGGTGGCCTGGAGCCCGTACCTGAATAAGTATGTGATGCTCGACAGCCCGCACGGGGTCAAGATGCGTACCGCGAACCACCCGCAGGGACCGTGGAGTCCGGGCCGACGGATCGCTCCGTCGAGCCTTGAGTTGTATGCGCCGATGATGCTCCCGTCGTCACCTGCGCTGCGCGGCACGGGCCCAGAGTTGTACTTCAACGCTTCCCGGTGGGACGACTACAACGTCGCCCTGATCCGCACCAAGGTGCGCTGACCTCCGCTACCCAACCGAAATCGACGCTCCTACTTCAACAACCGCGACATCCGACGGTCGGCAAGGATCTTCCCGCCGGTCTGACAGGTGGGGCAATATTGGAACGAGCGATCGGTGTACGACACTTCGCGGACCGTGTCGCCGCAGACCGGGCACGGCAGCCCGGTCCGGGCGTGCACACGCAGCCCCGTCCGCTTCTCCGATTTCATAGTCGCGACCTCGCGTGTCTCGAGCCGTCGGGTGGCGTCAGCGAGGACGGTCCGCGTCGTCTCGTAGAGGTTGTCGATCTGACAGTCGTCGAGGGACTTCGCGGACGCGAACGGGGAGAGTCTCGCGGTGTGCAGGATCTCGTCGGAGTAGGCGTTCCCGACGCCGCTGATGGTGCGTTGGTCGGTGAGGACAGTCTTGATTCGCGATGTGGTTCCGGACAGGATCGCGGCGAACTCGTCGCGAGAGACGGCGAGCACGTCGGGTCCGAGGGTCGCGATGCGCTCGACGTCGGAGGTGTCGCGGACGATCCACGCGGCGAGACGTTTCTGGGTGCCTGCCTCTGTCACGTCGAAGCCTTCGCCGGGCAGACCGCAGTGCACGCGCAGCGCGATGGGACTCTTTCCGCCGGGCCGGGGCGGTGTCTGCGACAGTGCGCTGCTCCAGCGGACCCATCCGGCGCGAGAGAGGTGGACAACGAGGTCGATCTCCGGGTCACTCGCGGCGCCGCCGTCTGGTCCTGGAATGGTGCGGATGACCAGGTACTTGCCAATGCGGTCAACGGAGCTCACGGTGCGCCCGGGCAGCGCCGTGTACTGCGGGTCCGCGGTTTTGAGGACCGACAGTGATGCGATGTCGATGCGGCGGATCGGCAGGCCCGCGGTGCGCGAGTCGAGGTAGGCGGCGATCGCGGAGACCTCAGGAAGTTCCGGCATGAATCCAGTGTGAACCGATATCGGCGGCATGTCTTGCACCCGATGTGATTTGGTAGGTGCATGCCCGCCCGCCTCACCGATTCCGACCTCGCCGCCCATATTGCCGAGGGTGCGGGTGAGGTCTTGAACGGCATCCGACACGGAGACCTGCTCGACGGCCGTCTCGTCGGCGATGTTGGGGACACGATGGCGCAGGCGTGGATCTCGACTGTTCTGCGGGTGCACCGCCCGCACGACGCGGTGCTGTCGGAGGAGGCCGAAGACGTCGGCGACCGGTCGACAACGCGCCGCGTCTGGATCATCGACCCGTTGGACGGTACGAGCGAGTTCTCGTTGGGCACTGACAACTGGGCGGTGCATGTCGCACTCGCCGTCGACGGCGTCCCCGAGGTTGCGGCGGTGTCACTGCCAGCGCAGGGCGAGTTGTTTCGCAGCGACACAGTCGGCGAAGTGACCGGGCCGCTCACCAATCGGCTCGCCGTCTCACGGTACGGGCATTCGTACCATTCGGCTGCCGTCGCGGACCGCTTGAAAATGCGTTCGGTGCAGATCGGTTCGGCGGGCGCGAAGGCGATGGCAGTCGTCCGCGGCGACGCCGACGCCTACGTGCATTCCGGCGGCCAATACGAGTGGGACAACTGCGCGCCGGTCGGTGTCGCGCTCGCCGCGGGCCTGCACTGCAGCCGGATCGATGGCCGCGAGATCACCTACAACAATCCGCAGCCGTACATGCCGGACTTCGTCATCTGCCGCAGCGAGATCGCCGACCAGGTCCTCGACGCCCTGTCGACTCCCTGGTAGTGCTCCGGCTGGCAGTGGTCCGGCTGCTGGTCGCGGATTTCACTCGCTCGTCGAGCGAAGTCGCCCCTGTCCGGCTTTCTGTAGCAGGTAGATGTCCATGATCCAGCCGAGCTGTTCGCGTGCTCGGGCGCGTTTGGCGACGATCTCGTCGGTCACGTCGGCCACCCGGCCGCTGACGAGGATCTGGTGCTCGGTGCCGAGGTAGGCGCCCCAGTAGACGATGTCGTCGGGGGCCGCGGTCTCGCGGAACGCGAGCGACGAGTCGAGCATGACGATCTGGTTTCGGTCAGCGCCGTCGGGTGTAGAGGCAAGTCGCCTACCTGTGGTGGTGAGGATCGGTTGGCCGACGGCGTGCGCGACGATCCCGTGCGCAGCGGTGAGGGCGGAGGCACTTGTCACGCCTGCGACGACTTCGACGGTCAGCGGGCGTCGGTGTGCGAGGGCGTCGGTGATGCGGAGTGTCGAATCGTAGAGCGCCGGGTCGCCCCAGACGAGGATTGCCGCGGTGCCGCCGTCGGGCAGGTGTGCGGTGAGTGTGGTGTCGATGGCGTCGACGCGAGCGGCGTGCCAGCGGCGTACCTCGGCTTCGTAGTCGACGGGGTTCCGGTCGCGCGGCGGGTCGGGCACTTGTACCACTCGGTGACCGGGCCCGGCGTGCGTATTGAGCATCTGCTGCCGCGCGTCGGTCAGCTCGGATGTGCGGTCGCCTTTGTCGAGGATCAGGAACACATCGGTTGCGGCGATGGCGTCGACGGCTTCGAGCGTGATCTGGCGTGGTCCGCCGGGACCGATCCCGATGACGCGGAGGACGACCGGTCTCACGGGCGGACCTTCGCGAGGCCGTGGATACGCGCGGTGAGGTCGAGGACGAGCTGACGCGGCGCGAGACGTTGCAGCGCGAACACGATCGGCGCGCGGTTCCCTCTGGCGTACAACGGCTTCGGCTGCTCTGCGAGCGCGGCCCGGACAATGGTCTCCGCCATCGCCGCGCTGGATATGCCCTTGGTTTCGTTGGCGCGGGTGGCGGCGGCGACTGTCTCGTACTCGGCGCGATACGGCGATTCGTCGTTGATGTGGATGGTTCGTCGCTCGCCGATGCCGGTCGCGATGGTGCCTGGTTCGACGGCCACGACGCGAATCCCGTACGGCGCGACTTCGCGGCGCAATGCCATCGCGTAGCCCTTGAGCGCGGCTTTGGTCGCGGCGTAGTTGGTGCGGAACGCCACGGGGAAGCTTGCGAGCATCGAACCGACCATTACGACGGTGCCGTGCCCGCGTTCACGCATACCGGGCAGGACGGCTTTGGTGAGCGCGACGGGGCCGAACACGTTGACGGCGAACAGGTGCTCGACGGCATCCATCGGGGTGTCCTCGAAGGCACCGGCCGCACTCTCTCCGGCATTGTTGATGAGCACGTCGACGTCGCCGACCTCGGCGACGCATGCGGCGGCAGAGTCGTAGTCGGCGTTGTCGAGCCGCACGTAGGTGACGCCCGCGATCGGGTTCTTGACAGCGTCGGGGTTGCGGCTGGTCCCGTACACGCTATGGCCGGCCGCGACCATCTGCCGTGCCACGTCCGCGCCGATCCCGCTACTGGCGCCGGTCACGAGAACGGTGAGGACGCCCGATGTCTGTGCAGTCATGGCGTCTACCGTAGACGGCGATCCGCCGTTCAGGTCGCGTCGGCACCGCACCGTCGGTCGAAAGCAAAGCCACGATCACGCCATGGCGTTCAGACTGTGCTCCCGGCAGGATTCGAACCTGCGACACCCGCTTTAGGAGAGCGGTGCTCTATCCCCTGAGCTACGAGAGCAGGGACTGGCTGATTGTGGCCGAAGATCGAGTCCTCAGCCTGGCCAGTCACGTCAGCGGCCGCGCTGGGGACTCAGCTGCCGACGATTGATGAGTCTACGTCAGCCGTTTCGGGCAGCGTGGAGCACGTCGCCCCCACCGTCGCTCCGATGTCCCATCACCTTCTGATGCCCCAGACCCTCCTGATGCTCGGTGCCACGGCCGATCGCAACTCAGTCTCAGAGTGAGGTGCATTACCAACTGGCGTACTCGTGTCGTAGATTACCGGGGTGAACATTTCTCGCCCTTTTGTAACATTCGTGACGGTGGTCGCGCTTTCCGCTGGTGTGAGCGTCGCCGCGCCACATGCGTCGGCCGAACGGGACTTCTATCTGCCACCCGCAGACTTCTCCGCGTCCCCGGGTTCGGTGATCCGCACCGAGAAGGCGCCGCTCGTGATCGACGGTTCACCCGGTACGACGGGGATACCGGCGACGGCGACCCGGATGATGTACACCTCGACGTTGCAGAACGGCGCCAAGACCGCTGTCACCGGGTTCGTCGTCGAGTCGACTGCGAAATGGCATGGCGGCGAGCGGCCGACAGTGGTCGTCGGTCCGGGCACGATGGGGCAAGGTGATCAGTGCGCCGGGTCGCGCGTGCTGTCGAAATCACTGGCCGTGGACCCCGCCAAACCGAGCGTGGCCATGAATTCAGCCAGCAGCGACATCGCCGCACTGGTCGACAAAGGCATCCGAGTGGTAGTCACCGACTACATCGGCCTGGGCACCCCCGGCGTGCACACTTACGTCAACAGGGTCGAGACCGCCCACGCCATGCTCGACGCTGCCCGCGCGGGACTGCGCGTTGCGCATGCGCCCCGGACGGCGCCCGTCGGCTTCTTCGGCTACTCCCAGGGCGGCGGCGCCGCAGCAGCAGCCGCCGAACTCGCAGAGCAGTACGCACCCGAGCTGGCGGTGAAGGGAACCTACGCGGGCGCACCTCCCGCCGACTTAGCAAAGGTGATCGGGCAGATCGACGGCACCACTATCTCCGGCGCGATCGGTTACGCGGTCAACGGAATGACCGCCCGCTACCCGGAGCTGAAGGCGATTCTCGCCAAGGAGACGAACCCGGCGGGCAAGCGCGCACTCGCCACCATCGCCACACAGTGCATCGGCGACACCGCCGCCACCTACGGTTTTCAGCACACAAGCCGGTGGACAAGGACCGGCGAGTCGCTCGGCGCCCTCATCAACCGCTACCCGGCGGCCCGCAAGGCAGTCGACGCACAGCGGATCGGACGACTCACCCCGAACGCTCCCGTCCTGTTGGCGACCAGCATCAACGACGATGTGATCCCCACCGGGCAGGTCGACACCCTGTACCGCGACTGGCGCGCGAAAGGCGCCAACGTGAAGATCATCCACGACCACACCCCGGCAGTCGCTCCGGGATCTGTCATCGGACACGCCGCCCCGATGCAGACCCTCCAGGAGCCCGCAGTCGAGTTCCTGGTGTCCGCCTTCCGTCGATAGCCGCTAGCACCAGTCCCCGCTCTTGATTTCGGGCCACCGAGATCAAGGCTGCGGACTCGACACTCACCCAGAGAACTGTCTTCACGCTCGTGTATCTGTTCAGTCCGACTCACGGCATCCTCACCCACGCCCTGCGCGATCGGGCGTCCAGGCGGCGGCCCGCACAGACCAAAAACCCGTTGACCGGTACCGAATCAGCCCGTACCTTTCTACTTTCGTGGACGCGGTCACCGCCTTACCCGGCGAGAAGCCCTCGCCTGAGCTATTTTCTTGAGGGGAGGTGCACCCGCCATGACGATTCAAGCCATCGATGCGATACCGGTAATAGTCCGGAACGCCGACAACGCTGTGCTGCACCGTCGGCCCTTCCGCGACGTCGTAGCCAACCTCCTCGAGAACAAGGTGTGGATGATCGAGGGCTTCGACCCGCCGATCATCGCCCATTCGGTCTCGATGCAGGTCGAAGTCCCTCGTGAGGTAATCCTCCGCGAGTACGTGTACCGCCCGTATGTCGAACGCGAGCACACGACGCGCGAGAAGGTGTTGCGGCGCGATAAGCATCTTTGCGCTTACTGCGGCGGGCACGGCAACACGTGGGACCACGTGATGCCGCAGTCCCGGGGCGGCGGCAACACCTGGGCGAACTGTGTCACCGCGTGCGGCCCGTGCAACTGGACCAAAGGCGACCGGACCCCCGAAGAGGCAGGCATCCGTCTCCTGTGGGAGCCGTACCGCCCGACCTGGGCGTGATCCCTGGACGGGGCAGCTCGTTGGAGACTGGGGCGAAGGATCCTCGATCTGATGATGCGGTTTATCAGCTCCACCTTCGGGATTATCGCTGTCTAGCGATGTCTTGGCGGCGCGGGTTCCACGCGAAGCGTGCTGCGCGACCTCCCGATCCTAAACCCGGCACCGATAGCAGGATCTCCTGAAATAGGGCCTGATCACCGTAGACCATTCCGGGGTCTAGGTTGTTTTCGCTAAGGACTTCGCCATTCTTTGATATGTGCCGCTGGGCCGCGCGGCGAATACCCCCGATCGAGCAACAGAACGCTTACCGACCTACTCGCGTGGAGCGGACTCGGTTGCGCCTGGAGCAGAGCATCTACCGAACAGCTCAGCGGCCAGCTGTTGCACCCGCTAGCAGTCCAAAGCCCGTTGCACCTGCGAGGCATGCCAGTTCGGCCGACCCAAACCGGTCAGGATCTCATCGGTCATGAGGCCAGCAGCGGTCAGCGTAGGCTTTGCCCCTCGGCCGTCTCGGTGGTGATCCGACTCAACACCTCGTCCGACAGTCGTGTTGGTGTGCCGAGCTGAACACCTCTAGCCTTACGCGTCGCCGGATCGGCCCGGACATCCGCCCGATACCTGGTGCGACCTTCATAGTTACCTCAATCGCAGGGAACTTCACTTTCGTTGCTGTACCCGAGCTGGTTCGCCGGTGATTGGCTTCCGCCGATCACCATGTAACCGGAAAGCATACCCTTGTAGATGCCCGATCGAAACGCGGTTCCCTGACTGGACATGATGGTTCCGATACGATCGGGGTTCTTCACGCATCTTAGTTGCGTCTCCTGGAAGTGCCGGGAACTTCGTCCATTGGTCATACTTAGCAGCACCCATCGATATCGCTTCTACGACAAGGTAGACGATCATCTTGACGGTCCACCAGACGACAGATCCAAACCACGAAATATACGTCAGGTCAGAGCCTTCCAAGCCGTGGCCCGAAAAAGCACCCGTGTAGGAGACAGAATCTGCACTACTGCACGATTCTCATAAACCAATCGCGGACTTCACGCATTGCGTCGATGTATTCGTTTCGACGCGAGACTTCACAGGTGAACGTCTGCTGTCTCAGCACGAGACGACTAGAGTCGAAGACGTACTGTGTGTCTGACCACAGGTCCGTCCCCTCGTAGAGGAAGCCTCCCGCTAGGCCAACAGTCTTTCCACGGCCCGGGATATCGGCCAGTGGACGGACGCTACCGTTCCCCGAGAACGCGTCCCGGAGCTCGTGTTCGACCCCGAGCGTGACTACCTCGTCTCCCGGCATCGCGCCCAACCTGTACTCGATGAGCACCGAGGTCGGCGACCAACCTCCGCCAATACGATCCGCCGGAGCAACAACATCCATCGCCTCCGCCGGAACACGCGCCCACAACTCCCGCACCAGCTAATAACTGGCCGAATCTAGACCCCCGTCGATAAACCCCTGCACCCTAAGAGACCCAGCAAGCCCCTGATCCCCATCGCTCATGCACGCCCCCTTTTCTTAATTTGCCCACTGGTTAATACACCAACTATTTAAATTCATCTTTGTTATCGCGAAATATTCGAGGAAACTGAGAATTCAACTTCTTCTTCGTGAAGTGGTAATTGTTCGCCTAAACAAGCGCCCACACCCATAATCCGACGACCATTACAGGAATCATTCCGAGACCAACAAGAACTCCAGAGTCGACAACTATAGCTACGGTTACAGGGATGGATCCAGCGAGCACTAATAGAACAGACCACAGCATACGGCGATTGTCGATAAGGCGAACAGAAAACATTGGCGCTACGGATAAGACAATGAAGCCGATTAAGACTATCCATGAGAGTGTTCCTTCACTCACCAGATCCTCGTTCCTGCAGCGACTACCGTGCCGATTAGGCTCTAGCTGAGCCAGCCGACGATAGTGCCGCCGAGCTTTTTCATGCCGTCGACCAGAATCCGCGCGCACGGACAGACCATCCGACCTACCCACTACCTCGATCGGCAAAGACCCCAACACAAAATAGCCCAACGACGACGCGAGCGAACACAATAGCCCAGACCATCCGTCCCCACCCAAAGAAGATTTAAAGAAGACTAATCAAACAAGCATCAGAACGATGGACGCTTCCACGCGTAAATGTAACGCTTCGTTGATTCGTCTTCATACCCAATGTTTGGAATTTCCGTCTCGCTGATCGCCAGGGCATCAATATCGTCCAGAGTGAGGTGTGCCCACAACTCGGACGGCTCATCCCCTCGCTCAGTTCGAGGATCCTCTGCTAGTTCACTGACCGGGGTGTACCCGCGAGATAGCCTGCACACGAAACTAAACTGATCCGGGAAGATTTCGGGGACGCGCCATATGCAGTTCCGCCACACAATTTCCGTATCTCGCCGAAATGCCCGGTCCAACTCTGTGTTGCGATACCGCTTTTTCGACCACCCGTTCTGGTTGGTCTCGAACCCTGACTCCGGCGGCATCTGCCCTGGTTCTACCTGCATAACCACAGTGTTTGTTCTGCCGATAGCCATGGCGAGATATTTTTTCCCGCGCAAGACTGCAAATCTCCCTCCCGGGGTAAAAACTTCGGGCCTAGGGGTGTTTGCATATACCGAATCATTGACGTTGTCATGGCATTACCCAACCTTCTGCCTCTGTCGGTACCCTGACAACTGCAGCGACGAGCCCGACTCCGAACACCCCGATTACGACGAACGCAAACACGATTGCCCAGATCGTCCTTCTCCCCTTCCGCAGTGGGGTTCATCTACACACCTTTAAAGCAGCCTAGATACTCATTCAAGAGGAGCTCTATCTCCTTGCCGTCCGGAGAAACACCGGAGTCTTGACTTAGCGCATTAAGTATCTCGATATCAAACCAGACGCCCCTAATTACCTCAGAATCGTTCCACTGAACTCTTTCGAGATCGATTACTATCGACTCCAAGTTCCAACAAAGGTCATTTAGAGAGGACTTAGCAGATCGATACTCCTCAACCAAAGCGGCGGCGGATGAATGGGCGTGTCGAACAGTACCTAATTCAGCGAATCCCACGAGCCTTCCCTTTCTCTACTGTTACCACTCGGCCATTCGACCCATTAACAACCACGGAAATGTTATTGTCTGGACTGAAATGAATAACCGCACCTCCCCTACCGGGGTAGATTTGCCCATTTTGAATAGCGTCAATCGCGGCCGTTGGCGGTATCCCTCGACCACGCAAACGATCAACGGCATGGCCACTAAACGACACCCCGTCGAATGTCATCGGAATACTACGCGGGAGTATTGCACTATCATTCATCACGATGTTACCCACAGGAGAAGATGGATGCACCCCTTCTGAGCCTCGCATGTTCGGCGGAGAAGTTTCACCGATAGACGGGCGGACTGCATGCTCGCCTGCTCGGAGGCCGGGCCGGAGCGCCTTGGTGAGGGCGCCGCCTGCTCCGGGGATCGCGGTGGCTATGCCCGCGCCGGCCAGCATTCCGACGGCGTAGCTGGGGCTGGTGCGAATGTAGTCGGGTTTGACACCGGTGAGCGCTTCGAACAGTGCGTCTTCGCGGTTCGGGTGTTGGTAGCCAGCGGGGTTCCCCATGTTCGCCGCACCATGGATACCGTCGGACATGACGTGTGGCAGATACATGATGACCGTGCCGAGCCCGCTACCGAACCCTTTCCAGGCCTCCCCCGTCCCGTAGGGGCCTAGACCAACGAGCGATCGAGCACCGTCCCACGCACCTTGCCCGAAATCGTGCAGACCGTCGCCGACACTGAGATCGGAGCCATCTGCATGCGTAACTGCATTCGGCTCCGTTGCTCCGGAATCGAAGTGCAACGCCCGGTCCGTATCGAAGTTCGCCAAGACGGTCGATCCGTCGGCATTCAAGGTGAGTTGTTCATCTCCCTTGTTCAGCACGATCGGCTGGTCCTGGCTGGTATCTGCGAATTCTTGCGGTACCGATTGCGCGATCTGTTGCCAGTCGTACTCCGCATCCGGGTTCACTAGCGTGGCATTAAGTGACCCGTCCGGTTTGAGAAGGACGTTGACATCGTCGTCGTTGTACGCGCTGTTGTAGAGGTTCCCTTCGGCATCATAATTTAGGTACAGTTCCCGCCCGGTGCGGTAGTCGAACTGCCTGACGGTTGTACCAGCAGACACCCCGGTATCGAGGACTCCACCTGAGTAGCGTTCCTCCCGCAGAATCTTGTTCCCGTTCGAGTCGAAGACTTCCGCGATCTGACGGGTCTGCCCAGAGTTTGGTTGACACTCGGGGTTAGTGATCTTCAGGCCGCGTTTGCGGCTGCGTAGATTGTCTCAAACGCGACCTGGCTGAGCTTGCCGAGTCGCCTCTGGCGGCGTCTGCGGTTGTACTTGGTCTCGATCCAAGTCACGATCGCCAGGCGGAGTTCCTCGCGGGTGCCCCACCGCTTGGTGTCGAGAACGTTCTTTTGCAGC
This sequence comes from Gordonia abscondita, assembly GCF_032711245.1. Classification (GTDB taxonomy): domain Bacteria; phylum Actinomycetota; class Actinomycetes; order Mycobacteriales; family Mycobacteriaceae; genus Gordonia. Next base: position 2,199,067 of record NZ_CP128986.1, on the reverse strand, counting down.
AAAGCGAAGAAGCTCTCCATCGCGGCGTTATCACCGGAGGACCCGACGCGGCCCATCGAACCTTTCAGGCCGTTGTTCTTCAATAGTCGCTGGACCTTCTTGGAACGAAATTGGCTGCCTCGGTCCGAGTGGCAGATCGTGCCGGCCGGGTCGCGTTGGGTGATCGCATTGCGGATCGCTGAGGCGGCCAGTGCGGACTTCATCCGAGAGTCGATCGAGTAGCCCACGATCTTGCCCGAGTAGCAGTCCTTGACCGCGCAGAGGTAGAGCTTGCCCTCGCCGGTCGGATGCTCTGAGATGTCGGTCAACCACTTCTCGTTCGGCCTGGTTGCGGTGAAGTCGTGACGCGTCTGTCCATGCCGGTCGACGAACGCGAGTAGATCATCGTGCACCGGGGGTTGTAGGGGTTGAACTCAGGCTCAGACGATTCCGGGCTATCTGATCCGTCGAACGAGGGCATCAACAAATCACCCAACGGATGAGTCGGACGCTACAACCGGTAACAGCAACTCGCAATCAGCTGGCAAAGATTGTGATGCGGATTACAATGGTCGCTCTCGGTGCGACCGCGCTGTTGCGGCGTGCGTTGGGCGGACGGGTGCACCAGTTCCCCCGAATCAGCGCGGAGTTGAACGCGAACGCGTGACTACCACGAGCCTTGGCGGATCGCGAGACTCGCGTGGGGAAGGAAGCACGGGGCCTGGGACGCGTCAGCGCGTCGCTGACCAAACACCGCGAGAAGATGATCCCATCGAGCAACAGCCCGTTCCGACAGAAGCCGCGCGCACGGACAGACGATCCAACTTACCCACTACGTCGCCCGGCGACGAACCCAACGCAAAATAGCCCAAAACGACGAGAGTAAACACAATAGCCCAGACCATCGCGGCCCCGTCCCGAAGAAGATTTAAAGAAGACTAATCAATCAAGTATCAGAACGATGGCCGATTCCATGTTTAAAGTTGACACGTCGTCGATTCGTCTTCATGCCCACGCTGTTCGCGGAATTGAAGATCGCGGCCGGCCAGGTGACCGCCGCCGGATAGAATTACGGAAACGGACCATACTGCAGGAACCTTCGTATCCACGGATGCTTTTCCATCCACGCGCTCATTCTGATGCCATTCTCACTCTCGGCCTGCTGTCATGCACGCCCATGCATAAACTCGACTATTCTCGACAATTTACCCTTCTTACTTCCAGGGTCGTTCACAGTCAATGCCCCGCACCAGAGGCCCCATGTGGCGGATATCATAGTTTCCGCCACATTTCAGCGTCATCAGTAGCCGCCTCCAGCTACCGTCGCCTATTCAAAGGGACAGCCCGCTCGATCTGGCCTCGAACCCCGGGATCCTGACGCATCTGGTCTACGTACCCCCAGATGGGGTCATCTTTTGAGTAACCGAACGCCAAGGCCAGGATAAGGGCTGCAGTACTACGTGTGCCCAAGTTGTCGTAATCGTTGGGCGAAACTTCCTCTTCTGGATTCAGCCCCAGGTGAATAAACTGTTCGATATCAGCGATATCCACACCTTCATCGAGCGCATGGACACGTGGAGCTACCGCAGAAGTGCAGGCTTTAGCCAATTCTGGAGATTTCAGGAAGCTTACTACTTCTTCTTCTGTGTGAAAACAAGAAGCTCCTTGTTGCGCAATATCGTTAAGTCGAATGAACAGAAATACCATAGACTGTTCCGAGAGGAGGATATCCCTCCCCCCTAGGATTCTATTTCGAAACCCATCGACTACTTCAAAACCATTATTGGACCTCTCGATTTCGCCCCAATACTCATGTACAACATCACGCAATACCAGCTCACTCCTGGTAGGTTTGCGCCTAAACACTACTAGCCTCCTCTAGGAATTCTTCGATCCTCTCCCACTCTTCATTATCCCAGGGGTCAAGCGCAACAAAACATAGAATGCATGCATATACTGCTGCGCTCTCATCGAGCTCTTCATTGCTCGCCGAGCCCTTGGAATCAATTTCGAGAATTCTATCGACACGTAGTTGAAGGCCCTCGAGTGTGCAATCTGCAAATCTAGAGAATGTCGGGTGGATTGTTGCAACGTACGACCGCAGCATCGCATAGCTTGAACTTGGCCCAAGTGCTCGGCCAAGTGCATATCGAGATAGTAATATCAGAGATACCTGAATGCGCTCCCAATCCGGATCTACCATAAGTGTTTCCAGTGCAGCGATTACATCAGGATGCTTGTTTCTGCTTGCATCGGCACATATTCTCCTGATGGTTTCAATCTGCTCTCGGCGAATCACCACGGCCACCTCCATCTGCTAGCCATCCGGCTGAATACTTTAACTAGACCAGCGAATATTATCGCTCCGCCGACGATTATATCGCCATATTGGTATCCGGGCTGCGGCATCGGAGTCATTGAAGGTCCGGGGACTGGCTGTGTGGTATGTGGGCTGCCCTTGTTTGTAAGCCTAGTGCTTATATTTGATGCCTGATCGAGCGCCTTCTTCCCTCCGCCCGTCCCCCTGCCGAGCACCTCAGGGAGAGAAGTACCGTACTCGGGGCGAGTTTCGTGAATGCTTGTGTGCCTCTCAGTGGATCCCTTCTTGGCGTTTGGCCGAGGAGCCGTTCCCTGACGCGGTGGTTTTTTTGCTTCGGGGTTCTTGCGGAGTAGTGACCATGCGAGCTTTCCTGCTCGTCCGATCCATCCGCCGGGGATTGCGACACTAAGAATGGCTTCAGAGAGGGAACTGTCTCCTACGACCATTCCGGGGTCTAGGGTGTTTTCGCTAAGGACTTCGCCATTCTTTGATATGTGTCGCTGGACAATTGTCCCCGCGTTGATTGTCTCCCAGTATGATCCATCAGACTGCGGTTTACCAGTGGTGACTGTGACTGTCCTGCCGTCAATGACAGCTCTGCGTACTGTATCTGCGGAGGGACTCGGTCGATCGAACACCCACCAGTTGCCGTTGGTGTCTTGTACTGCTGGTTGTCCTGTCCCGGTTTTGCCGGTTCCGTCGCCGAAGTTGTAGACGGTCTCGTTCTCGAGGGCGGTGCCGAAGCCAGTGACGGGGCGCTCGATCTGTTCGCCGTTGGGGCCGCGGGACAGATCGTAGTAGGACCGGGTGCCGTCCTCAGCGACCCGCTCGTGAACTCTGCCGTCCAACCGTTGATTGTTGGTGTATTGCAGCCACTCGGTATAGGTCATCGACTGACCTGCGGCGGGAGCATCGACGCGACCTTCGGGCTGAGGATCCTTGGTGAACGAGGGCATCAGGAGCTCACCCAGCGCATCAGACTGGGCCTGATCCGCTTGGGCTTGCCCGTCACCGTCACCGCTCTGACTGGTGTCGGGATAGGTGAGCGGGTTGTAGGGGTTGAACTCAGGCTCAGACGATTCCGGGCTATCTGATCCGTCGAACGAGGGCATCAGCAAATCACCCAACGCATCCGGCTGGGCCTGGTCGGGTTGGGTCTGACCGTCGCTGCCCTGACCAGTTTCGGGGTAGGTGAGTGGGTTGTAGGGGTTGAACTCAGGCTCAGATGATTCGGGGGCAGCCGATCCGTCGAACGACGGATTCATGAGATCGCCGAGCGCATCAGAGTTTGACTCAGGTTTTTGCTCGCCTACTCCGAATGCATTGGGGATGTGATCGGGCGCGGTCTCGGGTTGCTGCGTGGGGGTAGCTGGTGCTCCCGCTTCCGGGCCAAGCCCGTTCGCGGTCGAGCCTCCCTGAACCAACGGTGTCAGCATCCCGGCTATGGCATTGTCGCCGTCACTTGCCGATTCTCCCGCTGGCGCTTCAGAGCCGAGCGAGGCACCGACAGCCGCGCCAGCGGTAGCGCTAGCAGCCGCACCCGTAGCCTCAGTGGGGTCGGCCAGGATCGGAAACAGTGCGTTGTCTGCTGGTTCGATGTGCTGAACCAGGTCACCGTTCTCATCAACGGTGTACCACGTCTTCTGCGGCCGACCGGCAGCGTCGAACGCCCACGGACGTGCAACAGAGCGGATCGGGTTGCCATCTTTGTCGTAGACCGTCGCCGAACCGTCTGGGTTGACCTTGGTGTGCCCGCCGTCAGGGACGTTCATCGCGAACCGGTAGGTGGTCGGGGACGTTTGGTCGTGCATCAGCACCATCCGTGACGGGCCTATCGTGGCCCGCGTGGAACCACCACGCTTGAGTAGCGATCGTCCGCGTGGGCTAGCCGCAGCCACGGCCGCGGCCCCGGCGATAACCCATACCGGTAGCGGGATTGTCGGCTCATCGTTGGTCGATGGGGTTAGGAGTGCTTCATTGCTCGATTCTGGGTGAGGCTGACCGACCGGCACATCCGCAGGCGCAGGTGTGCGTCCGGGAGACCGGGCGACCTCGGACTGGCCGGGCCGCTCGCGCTGCCCGGGAGCCGGTGCGAGCGTGGTGGTACCTGGTGCCCGCGTGGTCGGTGCGCCAGGTGTTTGCCTGTTCCCGGGTTCGCGGGGTGCTGGAGTGGTGCCGCCGATGATGGGTGTGCCGTTGCCCTGCCCGGGGCCGGGTCCAGCATCGCCGCCGATGACTGGACCACCCCCCGACGGGGCTCCGGGGGCGTTCGGCGTGCTCGGCTGCGTGGGCATCGTAGGCGGCGGGGTGTAGGTCGGCACCGAAATGCATGGCCAGTTCGGTCCGTGTTGGGCGCGCATCTGATCACACAACGCATCCGCACCCGCATCACCAGCACCGCCGATGATCCCGGCCGCGAGGATCGCTCCAGTGAAGCCGAGTGTCCCGATACCAGCGGCCAGGGCTGCAGCACGACGGCCGCGCCATCGAGGGCGGCCAGTGATCTTGTTCGTGATGCTCATGACTGGCCCCTGCCGCGGACAGCGTTCCAGATGGCGTCGATCCCGGCCCAGAACCAGCGGCCACCGATCGACATCACCATAAAGAACGCGAGGAACACGAGCACGGTTCCGTAGTCATCGCCCCATCGGGCCAGGTTCGGCAGATTCCACGCAGCGACCACTAGAATCGCGCACCCAGCGATGAACAGCAGCACCGTCCACACCGACACCGACCGATCAACACCAGCCGATGCTTCATCAGTGCTGTCAGGCGACGTAGCTGGCGAGCCGGCCACCGAAGGCTGATCGGCGCGGGCCGGCTGGCCGTGGGCCTGCGCCTGGCGTGAGTGCTTAGCCCGATCAGGAGTAGTCACTGGTTGCGTGCTGGTGTTGGTCATGTTCGCGTCCCCCGGGTTGGTTGCTGGTGCCGAGCGGTTAGGTGTTCAGAGTGTCGGTTAGCGGGCGCAGGCGCGGGCTGGGTAGACGCTTACGTAGTCGAGGTTCGATTTTCCTGGGCTGGTGATGATCCCGATGCTGATGCATCCGCCGTGGCGGGCAGCATCGTTCGCAGCGCGTTGGATACCGCGTCCCCAGCCGGGGTTGTAGACCAGGTTCGGGATGTATGGGATCGCCGAGAACGCGTTCCCTAACCCTTGCTGGGATACCGCAACAGTCTGTGAATGCGAGAGCTTGATGCCGTGGCGGGTCGCCGCATCAGCCTCACCAGCACCGACCAGGGACGTGGCCAGCCCTGCCGTTGCGATGAGCGCTGCAATCGCTCCTGCTGATTTACGTGCCATCATTCGTGATTTCCTAACGTTCAATTCATGGTCTCGATCGACAAACAGGCCGTCGATCGACTGAGCCGCAGGACCACCCCTGAAAGGCCTGGGCATGCGGTCTCAGCGGGCTGAGATACGGCGTCTACAGCAGGTGCGGTTTGCCGTAGAGGTTGAATGTGTTGTCGTTAGCCTTGCTGGTCATCGCCACCCGCACATAAGCGCGTACGGCCGGACGGGCACCGACACAGCCGGATATCTCCACGCGAACCCCATCAAGGCGGACACCCGCCGACGGACCCTGCAAAGGCTTCTGCCCGAACGGGACATCGATCGACACACCATTTTTCAGGGTTGTCGAGATATTCGGCATCACCTGCGCACCCAACACGATCGCAGGCGGATAGGAGATCGACATTTGCGCTGTCGGGCCACCGGTGACACCGAGGTTGACGCCATCCATCTGCCACTGACACGAGACCTGAAACCCGGTCGAGACGACCGCCGCGTCCACCGGCACCGCCCCGGACCCGGAAATGTTTGCTGCCCCGCGCAACGACAGAAACGCTTCATACGAACCGTGCCCGCGACTGAGTGCGGGCACACTCCGGATCTTCTCCCCCGACTTGGACAGTGTCACCGCCCATCCGTCATCAGAATGGCGCGTCACCGACTTGTCGGCGAACGAACGCGTCGGACCAGCCAACGCATCGCCAGCAGCACCGAACGCGGTAACGCTGATCAAAGCAACAAAAACTGCGCACATGACGCCAATAGACTTCTTCACGACTTCCCCCAAAAAATTTCACACGGCGACCACGCAAGAGAGGAACCACCCAGCCCCGACCGGCGAAATATCGAGCACTCGTAGACCTACGAGTAGACCCCCGGAAAACCTGGACGATTCCTCCCGAACCGCCACAACAGATGAGACGGACGCTACAACCAGTAACAGCAGTCCGCAACCTCTCAGCAAATCGTGTGATGCGGGCCACTCCATGTAGAGCGTGGTTGACTGGCTCCGTACTCGAGTACCCGCCTACCGAACTTGACCGCGTGTTCACTGGCATCGATCGTCACGGCCATCCCCACTGACCTGGACGCAGCCTTGGACACGGTCGCTCACCACTGGGGCGAGTTCACCGGAGTGCACCCGTTCCGGGACGGAAACTCACGAACCCAACAGTTCTTCTTCACCGACTACCTCCGTGAATCCGACTGGGCGCTGGATTGGAACGCCATCGACGACACCGCCGTGCACGCAGCTCGTCACGTCGCTATGTCCACTACGGACTCCTCCTACCTCGCGGCCGCATTACGCCAAGGGACCGGACCAGCCAACGACACCTATGTATCCAGTGGTGCCGCAGCGGCAGCCGCGGTCAAGGACGGTCCCGGTCAGCAGAGGTGTTCCAGCGGATGATGGAACACAAGCGAGCCGGCGGAACCGCAAATGATTTCCACCCGGCGCCGGTGCCTCTGGCACCGGCCGAGCGTGCTGCACGCATAGAATCTCGGGGCGTCTCGCGCGTAACGCCAACCACTACATCGGCTCGCACCGACACCACCCGACCCGCGTCCACCGGGATCTGGCAATCACCACGCCACCCTCACGACCGTAGCGCTAAGAGTCGGTGGTACTACCGATCGGTATGTCCTCGTCATAGTTTCGTGGCGGCTGTCTCGGCAAGGTGTCAGTCAGTGGCAGTGCCGCCGAGCATCTGCACGACTCGCAGGCAGGCCTCAGACCGACGCCTTCCGCGTGATCTGGACCATCAGGTAGATCAACGCCAGTCCACCGACGCCCGCGGTGACGACACCGACCGGCAGGCCCGCAGGCAGCAGAGTGCGGCAGAGCACCTCGCCGCCGATCACGAGCACCGAGCCCATCAACCCCGAAGTGATCGCACCCGGGATCTCGGCGCGCGCCAGACGCACCGCGACCTGCGGCGCGAGAAGCGCGACGAACGCGATCGGCCCTGCCGCGGACACAGCGACAGCAGCCAGGACTACCGCCGTCACGAAGACGACACCCGTCACCGCGTTGGTCCGGACGCCGAGACCGCGACTCACCTCCTCGCCCAGACTGATGACCGCGAGGTTCCGCGAATTGGCGGCGATGATCACCAATGCGACCACGATGACAGCGACCAGCGGCCACACCTTGCTCCATGTCGCGCCGGAGACGGAGCCGACGATCCACAATTGAGCTTGCTGTACCTGGCTGACCTCGGCGCGCGTCAAAAGATACGCGATGAGTGCTTGCATGCCCGCGGTCATCGCGACACCGACCAGCACCAACCGGATCGGATCGATGCCACGGCGCCACGTCAGCAGGAACATGGCGAGTGCCGTCAACAAACCACCGAGGAGGGCGGCCACCGTCACCCCCAAGTCGGCGAGCCATGACGCCCACGTCGCACCGAAGGTGATGACGACGACGGCGCCCGCACTGGCCCCCGAGGTGATACCGAGCATGTCTGCGGTAGCGAGCGGATTGCGCATCGTGACCTGCGTCAATGCACCCGAAGCGCCTAGCGCGAACCCGACGAGGAGACTCACCAAACCGATCGGGAGTTGCGAGTCGAAGACGACGACGTTCTCGAACTTGGTGCCGCCGCCGAGTAAAATTCGCCCGACATCGACCGGGGTCATCGGCAACGAACTGGTCCCGATGCTCACCGCGAACAGCACCAGCGCGATGGCGGCGAGCACCACGCCGAGGCCCGCAGCCCACGGGTTCACGACGAACTGCACTCCGCCCATTCTGATGATGGTGCGGTGTGCTCGCGGGGCGTCGAGCGGGCGTTCGGCAGCGGCCGGCGCATCATCGGAAGGTTTCGTGAGATCCATCAGACGGCCACCAGCTTCTTCGCCTGCACCAGCACGATGAAGAAGGGGGCGCCGATCGCCGCGAGGATGATGCCCGCCTGCACTTCGCCCGGACGTGCGATGACACGACCGATCACGTCGCTGCCGACCAACAACAGTCCACCGATCAGCGCCGAATACGGGACTATCCAGCGGTAGTCGGGGCCGGTGATGAACCTGGCCACATGTGGGGCCACCAGACCGAGGAACACGATCGGCCCACACGCCGCCGTCGCCGCACCGACCAGCAAGGTGATTCCGACGATCCCGACGATGCGAGCCTGCCGGACCCGGGTACCCAACGCGTGAGCGATGTCGTCGCCCAACGACAGAATGTTCAGATAGAAGCCGCTCGCCACCGCGAGAATCAGGCCCGGGACGATGAACGGCAGCGTCGCGACGATGACATCCCAGCCGCGACCTTCCGTCGAGCCGACCTGCCAGAAGCGCCACGCGTCCAACGACGCGGTGTCCATCAGGACGATCGCCGAAGTGATTGCCATCAACAACACCGACAATCCCGTACCCGCGAGGATCAGCGTCAACGGATTCGCACCTTTGCCCGCCGACGCGATCAGGAACATCAGACTCGACGCGACCAGAGCGCCGACCAGACCGAACACCATGTACTCGATCGGTGTGGTGATGCCGATGACGTAGACGCCCAGCACCACCGTGCACGCGGCGCCCGCGTTGACGCCGAGCAGGCCCGGATCGGCCATCGGGTTACGCGTGTGGCCTTGAGTGAGCGCCCCAGCCGCTCCGATCGCGGCGCCCGCGACGAGACCGAGCACGGTCCGCGGAATCCGCAGACCGTGCACGATGCCGGAGAGTTCGGTGCCGTCATCGTTCCAGAGAACGTGCCAGACGTCTCCGAAAGGGATCACCCGCGACCCGAAGGCGATGGACGCTGCGACCACTGCCACCAGGCCTGCGGCTAGCAGGAGGAGACCGCCGAGGCGCTGTGGCGTCTTTCCCAACGTGTACGAACCTTGTCTATGTGAGGAGCCGGTCTCGGTTCCGCTCAACCTGCGGAACTACGGCCTTACTTTGCGTCGGATGCGGCTTTCAGCGCCGGCTTCATGTGGTCGAAGGCGTAGGGGATCGAGTTGGGCGACGGCTCATTGAGACCGGTGATCTCGAGCGTCGACAGCATCGCGACCGCACCGGTCTTGACCGATGTCAGGCTTTTGTAGCCGGGCAGACCTTCGACGCGCTCCTGCAGCTTCGGCGTCTGGCTGGCGGCGACAAGGAAATCGGAATCGAGGAGGTTCACGTTCTCGGTACTGATCTGGAACCGCGGCTGCCCGGTCTTCTTCGACTCACGGACCGCCGTCGGCGACATCTTCAGCCCCAACTGCGAGAAGAGTTTGGCCGATCCGTCGGACTCGTCACCGAGCACCGAGATCTGATCCGAACCGTAAAGGTATGCGAACGAATACGTCTTGCCTTTAAGGCCGGGGAATTCGTCGGCGAGCGCCTTGATCTTGGCGTCGACGCCGCCGATGATCTCCTTGGCCTTCTCCGGCTGGTGCAGGATGGTGCCCATCAGCGTAACCATGTCCTGCCAGGGGTCGACCTGCTCGCCGCTGATCTTGTCGATCGTCGGCGCCATCGCCTGAAGCTTGTCGAAGCCGTCGGCCATCGACGCGAACCCCGGAGCCAGGATCAGGTTTGGTTCGAGCTTGGCGACCGATCCGACGAGGTCGTCATTCGGGTTGACCAGGACCGAGTCGTTGAGCTTGTCACCGAACCACGGAGCCTTCTTTCCGGTCTGGACCTCCTGCGAGTCGAAGTACCCGACGGGGGTCACACCGAACGACAGCGCGACGTCGGTCCATTGTCCACCGAGCGTCACGATGCGCGTCGGCGTATCCGGGATGTCGACGGTGCGGCCGTCGGGCAGGTTGATCTTGACGGGCGCGGCCGCGTCGTCGTCGGGCGACGAGCACGCGCCCACGACGAGTGCGGCGACAGCGATGATGATGAGAACAAGACTCGATTTAAGCCTGGCCATCGGGTTTCTCCTACTCTGCGTTCCGTCGAGTGACGAAAGGGTTTCGACGAATCAGACTGTGCACTTGAGCGTCGCGTATTCGGCGATCGCGCAGACACTCTTATTGGACAGCTTCCACTTGTTGTCGACCCACACCCAGCTCAGGTCGAGGTAGCGCGAACCATTGCCGACCAGCGACATCTGCAGACGCGCATTGAGCGTGGTCCCGTTCTGGGAGACCGGCCCGACGACCTTGTAACTGAATCCGGCTCCGCTGACCTGCAGCATCTGGGCGACAGCGTTCACTGATCCGAGCGCCTGCTGACCGCCCTGCAGTTCGTCGGCACGCGCCGTGTTCGACGCACCGGTGTTCATGATGGTCTTGACCTTGGTGTTGAGCTGCCCCGCATTCAGCGGTGCGGGCGTCGACGACGTCGTACCGCCCTGGCCGGCACCGGCCGGCTGCGGCGCGGTGCCGTTTCCGGCGTCGGTGCCCTGGGTGCCCGTTCCCGTGCCCGCGTCGCCGTTGCTCTCGGGGACGTTCTCGGTCGGGGCACCTGCGACTGTCGTGCCCGCGGCCTGGTCGCCGGTGTTCTGCGGAGTGGTGACGCCGTTCGTGCCCTGGGCGCTACCGAGGTTGACGACGGTCGGCTGCGCGGCCGCGGTGTCGTTGCCGAACTTGTCGGACGTGGCGAGCCCGACGACGCCGATGGTGACAATCAGCGCCGAGATGACGGCCGCGATACCCGCGGACGCCAGGATCGTCGGGACGTTGACCTTCGAACCGGACTTGTCGTCGGGCTGCGGCTGCGCGTAGGGCTCGTCAACGTACGGCTGCTCCCCGAACGAGTCTCCCTGCGACATGCGTGTCTCCATTCATCGTCGGGACACGGAAGGCCCCGCTCAGATAATATAGGTCAGGCTAACCTGAACCTCAGGCAACATTCAAACCCGACCTGTCGGGTTTGAGCAATACGATCCGTGTCACATCTCGGTCTGCGTCACGTGATGGACCCGGCGAACCTCCGGTATCCGACGACGTCCGGTCTCATCGACGCGGCGACGAGTTCCCACAACACTTCATCGGTGCCGCCACCCACGCGAGCGAGTTTCATGTCACGCCACCACCGGGCGAGCGGAGTCTCATCGGTGAGGAATCCGGAGCCGCCGAACAGGTGCATGCACTCGGAGACGACCTCCTCCCCCAGCCGGGCAGCCGACACCTTCATCGCCGCAGCGGTCCGCAGATCCATCCTGCCGCCTGCCGCGATTCCGTCGAGCGCGTACCGGAGCATGTCGACGCGCGACTGCAGGTCGGCGACTCGCAGGCGCAATGCCTGATGCTCGAACAAGGTCTTGCCGAACTGGGTGCGCTCGTGCATTCGCGCGAGGGTCACACCGATCACGGTGTCGCACGACGACGCCACCTGCGCCGCGATCGACAGCCGTTCGTGCGCGAGACCCCAGCTGACCGCCGCGAGCCCGGTTCCGGCGCGCGCGATCAGATGGTCGGTGGGCACGACGGTGTCGATGGTGACGGCCGCGGTGTCCAACGGCCCGGCACTGGCTTTGCGATAGGGCGGTTCGACGACGACTTGCGAGGTCGGGACGAGCACGAGCGCCACATTGCCGTGGGTGCTGTCCGGATCCTGGTCAACGCTGCGCGCCACCACGAGGATGTAGTCGGCGATCGGCGAGAGCGACACGAACTTCTTGCGTCCGACGACGTGCAGCCCGTCGTCGGCGGTGCGGATGGTCGTCTCGACTATCTGAAGATCTGATCCGCCCGACGACTCCGACGCGGCCAGGCACAGAACGGATTCGCCGCGGATCGCTTCGTCGGCGACTCGGCGCAGCGTCTCCGATCGCCCGCCGAAACGCCGCAGCACGGAGATCGCCGAGTCGTGCAAGCTCACGCCGACACTGATTCCGGCCGATCCCTGACGTCCGAGGCTGTTCCCCAGTGCGAAGAGTCTCGCCAGGTCCGGCTTCTTGTCATCGCCCCACTTCTCGGTGAAGACACCTGCCGCCCCGAGTTTCTCGAGGAGCTTGCGCGGGAAGCGTTCGGCGATCTCGGCCTCCTCGACCCACGAGCGGAGCTCGTCGTCGAAGACGTCGTCGAGGAGGGCACGGTACTCGTCGAGCGACATGGTCACGACAGGGTCCCCGCGTTCACCATCTGCTTTGTCTCAAGGCGCCGCAGCTTGCCGGACGTCGTGCGCGGCACGGTTCCGGGTTCGAGGAGGATCACGTCGGCCGGGACGATTCCGCATTCGGTTGCGACTGCGGAGATAACCGCCGACCGGGTCGCGGCGGGGTCGCCGCTCCGATACTCGGCGACCACGACCAGCCCCGGCCGCGACGAGCCCTCGTCGCGGGCCATCGCGACGACTCCGCCACGTTTGACGCCGTCGACCGACGCCGCGGCCCGCTCGACCTCAACGGGGAACAAGTTCCGTCCAGCGACGATCACGATCTCCTTGGCTCGCCCGCAGATCACGAGGCGTCCGTCGAGGAGGTACCCGAGATCGCCGGTGTCGAACCACTCGCCTTCTCCGAGCGGCGGATGGCCGAGGTATCCGCGCATCATCGACGAGCCGCGGATCTCGACGCGACCGACCTCCCGGTCGTCGATCAACGGCACGTCGACGTTCGGCTCGACGATGCGGATCTCCATGCCGTCCAACGGTTTTCCGAGGATCGCGTAGCGGCGACGTCGGGTTTCGGAGTTGTCACCCGGCGCAGTGACGGTCACCTCGTCGTAGGCTGCGCCCTCGCCGGTCACGGGCATGGTGACCGCGCACGTCGACTCGGCCATACCGTACGCGGGCGCCGCCGCCGCCGGGTCGAACCCGAAGCGTTCGGTCTCGGCGAGAAACTTGTCGAAGGCGTCCGGATCAATCGGTTCGCCGCCGCTGATCGCGACGCGCAGATTGCTCAGGTCCGCCGACTGCAGGAGCCGCCCGTAGCGGCCCAGGATGTCGTAAGCGAAGTTAGGCGCCGCAGTGACGGTCGCCTTGGTGTCGGTGAGCCATTCCAACCATTTGAACGGTGCGGCCGCGAACGCCGAGTTCGGCACGATGTACGTCTGGAACCCCGACCCCATGGCCGCGAGCAGGAAGGTCAGCCCCATGTCGTGGTAGAGCGGCAGCCAACTGAAGCCGATATCCCGGCTGTGATGCATGCCGAGACGAGCGACGAGTTCGGCGGTGTTGGTGTGGACCGAGGCCTCCGGCAGCACAGCTGTCTTCGGCTCGCCCGTGGAACCCGCGGTGCCCTGCAGAACGGCGGGCCCGTCGGGGCCCGCTTCGACGGGGACGAAGTCGTCGGTATCGGCTCCGACACCGTATTCGCGGGCGGCGGCGAGACGCAGGTCGCCGTCGACTGCCGTGAGGAGGTCGAACTGCGAACCGCCACCGAGGACAGTGCCGACACCGATGCCTGCGAAACGCGCGTACGTTGCGTCCGCCCACCGCTTCTCGTCGGCGCCACGGATCGGACCCGGCAGGATCGACACGGCCGCACCCGCGAGCCAGGCACCCTGGATCGCGGCGATCAGGTCGACGGTCGGGTCCCCGATCAGGCCGACGTGGGTGACCTGTGACGATCGCGGCGCGCCTTCTCCCCTCGCGGCGACGAGCGTAACGGCGATCTCGACGGCTCGAGCGTGCACGTCACGCCAGGTGCGGGTCTCCCACTCACCGGTCTCGGAGTCGAGGACCGACAGCGACTGATCACTGCTGAGCATGGCCCTGCTGAACGGTGCGGTGAACGCACTCGGCGCTCCGGTCTCGTCAATCACAGTCGTCGGCGTCATAACGCTTCTTTCGTCTTACTTCTCGAGAGGGACACGTGTGCGAAGTCGGCGATCAGCACAGCGATCGCCTCGGGATCTTTCATGTGCGGATGGTGCCCGTGGCCTGCGAGCAGACGGGTCTGGACCGTCCCCGACGCGTGTTCGGCGACCGCGTCGACGTGGATCTGGGTGCCGTACTCGTCATCGACTCCTTGGACGACGAGCAGCGGAGCATCGATGTTCGGTAACAGATCGGTGAGGTCGAACGCCGAGAACTCCTCGGAGAGCCAGACGCCCGACCACCGCGCGAACAAGTCGTCGGGATCGTCGTGGAACATCGCCAACGACGGGCGGACATGTTCGGCGAACCGGGCCGCGGTGTCGCGGATCCCGTTCAACGTCGCATCCTCGACGACGATGTGCGGTGCGATCAGCACCGCGGCCCGCACCGCGTGCGCGCTGGCGTTGATGGCCGCGATCGACGCGCCATCGCTGTGCCCGACCAGGAACGGGGTGTCGATGCCGAGCGCGTCGAGTACCTCGGGGAGCACGTCGACCCCCTCGCGGTGCATGTAGTCGGCTCCGTGCAGACCGTCGCCGCCCGAGCCGCCGTAACCGTGCCGCGAGTAGACGAGCGCGCGCATCCCGGTCGCCCTGCTGACCAGCGACGGGAATCGTCCCCACTGTCCAGCAGATCCGAGTCCTTCGTGCAGGAACACCAGGGTCGGCAGGTCGGGGTCGCCGTCGAGTAGAACGTATTCGAGGTCACCGCGCGGATGTGGCAGAGTCGGCATCGCCGGTCACCATCCGTGATTGGAGACGTCGAACATGTTGACGCCCAACGTCGCCTTGCCGACGTAGTCGAGGCAGTCGGCCGGCTTCGCGGGCATGATCGAGCAGAACTGCACTTCGCGGAGCAGTCGCTGCATCGGCCCGTCGGCGGCCATCGCGGCCGACCCGACGAGAGCGACGGACTGCGCGGCCAACGACTGCGCGGTCTCGCCCAGATGGTGTTTGGCCGCGTACACGGTCGCGTTGGTCGCCTGATCCGATCGTCGGTCGACGACGCCGCGCGCGGCCGCCATCGTCAACGCCCGCGTCGCCTGAAGTGCGACCGTCATCGCGCCTAGACGCTGAACGTCGGCCTGCTGACCCCGTCGTCGTTCGTCGGCGCCGAGTCGTCGCGCCGCGAAGTCGACGATCGCCTCCGCCAGACCCAGATAGGCCCCGAGATAGCCGGCCGCCATCCAATGGGGGTCGCGGACGGCTTTGAACAGGGACATTCCCTCGACGCCCAAGAACAGTCGGTCAGCCCGAATCCTAGTGTCGGACAGGAACATCTGCGCGGTCGACGTGCCGCGTAGCGCGGTGCCGGCCCATTCGGTCGAGAACGAGACGCCGGGATCGTCAGCGCTCACCACGAAATGCGACACTTCGACATCGGAGTCGTCGTCGTGGGGCCGTGCGGTCACAACATAGTAGTCGGCGACCCCGGACAGCGACACGAACGACTTGTGCCCGTCGAGGACGTACACGTCGCCGTCGCGGCGATAGACGGTCGAGATTCCTCGCAGCCGTGCACCGGTCGTCGGCTCAGACGCCGCCGACGCGAACATCTTGCGGCCGCCAACAACCTGGTCGATGACCCAGTCGCGGAAAGCGACGCCGGTCGATCCGAGTGCGTCGACGTCGGCTTCGAACAGAGAACCGATCGCCACATTATGCATATTGAAGCCGAGGGCGATCGCGCCATTCGCCGCAGCGAGTTCGCTGAGGACGCGCGTGTAGCCGGCGAAGTCGAGACCGAGCCCGCCGCTCTCGATCGGAATCATCGCGGTGAGCAGGCCAGACTCCCGGATCAGGTCGTAGGCGACCTGCGGCGGCGTCTCGCCCCGATCGATGGGATCGGCCAATTCGGCCAGACGCGGCGTGATCGACGCGGCGAGACCGAGCGCGGTGTCGACAGGGTATACAGCAATCGTCATGTCAGTTCTCCACCGGAAGTCCGAGGTCACGGGCGATGGACACCCGCAGCAGGTCGTTGGTGCCCGCATAGATCGACGCCGCGATCGCACTGGTCATATTGATCCCGTAACCGGAGTCGGCGATCACCGAGCGCGCACCGAACAGCGGCGCGGCAGCCGTCTCGAACGCGAGCAGGTCCTGCGCGCACGAAATCTTGACCTGTGCCGCATCCGTCGACAATGCGCTCAACGGCGTTGAGCCTTCGTCGATGCGGCGCGCCATATCGTAGACGAGAGCGCGGACGCGGTAACGGATGATTGCGAGATCCGAGACACGCGACGCGACGAGCGGGTTCGAGCCGAGACTGCGACCGAACTGTTCCCGGTCGCGCAACCAGCCGACGACCCGTTCGATGGTGGCGTGCATGCCGCCGAGCGCGTAACTCATCAGCAGCGCGCGCTCCCACGTCGTCGTGCTCGACAGGAAGGCGAGCCCCGATCCTTCCGCGGCCACCATGTCGGCGTCGGTCACGGCCACACCGTCGAAGTCGATGGCACCCATCGGCACCTCGGTGAGCGCGACCTTGGCGAACGGCTCGGTGCGGGTGACACCCGGTCGGTCCGCGGGGATCAGGAACGAACTCAACGCGAACGGGTGACGCGCCTCGTCGGTGCGGGCGAAGGTCAGGATCAGATCCGCTTCGGGCGCGGCGGTCACATACGCCTTGCGACCATCGACCCGATACCCGCCGTCGGTCACCGTGGCTGCGGTTCGCATGGACAGCGGATCGGAGCCGCCTGTCTCCTCGGTGAGCGCGTGGCACAGCACGAGCGAACCGTCGACGAGGCCATCCACGTACGGGTCGAGCGGCTTGCGCGCAGACACCGACAGCGGCCATTGGATGCCGAAGATCTGCGAGGTGAACGCGTAACAGAGACCGGCGGGAACGCCTGCACGGCCGAGTCCTTCGATCACCTCGACCGCATTGGTGACGACTCCGTCTCCGGTCGCACCGCGCAGCGAGTCGGCCATGACGGCCGAGACTGATGGAAGGGACAGCAGCGCGCGCCACGCATCCCGGAAGTTCAAGTCCGCGAGGGACGGGGCGATGTCGGCGGCCTCCGCCGCCACGGCTGCGGGGACGTCAGTCGGGGCCACATCGTTTGGGGGCACGTCAGTCGGGCGAGTCGCGGCTGTCATCAGACACTCTCCGCGAGCACTGCGTGCAGCGCCGCGTGCAGTGTCGTCGGGGTGCGGAAGTTGCGGGCGACCACCATGTCTTCGGGGAGCTTTCGTCCGAGCCGCTTCTCAAGGTCGGCGACGATGTTCACGAGGGTGAGCGAGTCGAGCATGCCGGTGATCAGCATCTGCGTGTCTGCGTCAATCGGGTCAATCTCGCCGTGCCGGCGGACGATCGCCTCCGACACCACCTCGCACACGTCGTCGATGGTGAACTGTCCGAGGTCGTCCTGCGTCATGAGTGTGTCTCCTGCTGGTTGGTGAGTATGTCGGCTGCGAGTTCTTCCAGGCGGGGCCGGTCGATCTTGCCGCGACGGTTCGTGGGCAACGGCGAGTGCGCGACGATCCGATCAGGCTGCGAATAAGTCGGCAACCGGTCTCGCAGAGCGTGTTCGACGGCGCCGAGCACGGTGGTCGTCGACGCCGCATCAACGTCGACGAACAGGGTGAGGTGTTGGTCGGAGCCGGTGACGACGGCTGCGGCCCCGTGTGTCGCACCTGCTTCGGCGGCGATCGCCTCGATCCCGGACAGGTCGATGCGGTAGCCGCGACGTTTGATCTGACGGTCGACACGCCCGACGAGGACCAGACGGCCAGCGTCGTCGCGGTACGCGTGGTCGCCGGTTCGGTAGGCCCGCCTGCACTTCCCGTCGTCGAAGACGACATCGACGGCGGGGTCGAAGACGACTCCGTCGACGACGTAGCCGGTCAACAAGGTGGGGCCGGCGACCACGATCTCGTCGTCGACGATCTCGACGAGCACGCCGTCGACGGCCGCTCCGATCGGAACCGGCGTGCCGGGCCGCCACTGTCGGACGTCCTGCGCGGTGCACACATTGGTCTCGGTCGGGCCGTACCAATTGAGCACGCGAGCCTCGGGGAACGCGGCGAGAAGGTCCGCCAGAGCGGCCACCGGGTACGGTTCGCCGGCGAACACGATGGTGGTCAACGTCGGCAGGGTCGCTGATCGGGCGCCCGCCGCGACGATCCCTTTCATCAAGGTCGGGACCGCGTAGACAGTGGTGATCCGTTGTTCGGCCAGCCAGTCGACGGTGTCCGCCGGAAACGGCTTCAACCAGTCGGGGAGGATCACCGCCGTGGCGCCGGCGACCGCCGTGGAGAACACATCGAACGTGCTGAGGTCGAAGGTCAGCGCAGCCTGCGCGGCCACCCGGTCCTCGGCGGTCAGACCAGCCGTGCGGGCGGCCCACCGGGCGAAGTGCGCGACAGCCTCCGCCGAGAGGAGTACGCCCTTCGGGACCCCGGTGCTGCCCGAGGTGAACAGTAGGTACCCGGAGTCCAGGCGAGACGGTCTCACCTCCCGAGCGCGCACCGCGACGCCTTCTCCGACGTCGACCGACGACGGTTCGCCGCCGCGCACCAGCAGATGCGAGATGCCTGCCTGGTCCAGGAGTGCGTTGACGCGTTCGGACGGATCGTTGACGTCGAGGGGCGCGACGACGGCTCCGGTGGCGATGACCGCGTGGATTGCGATGATCGCCGCGGGCGAACGCGGCACGTGAACGCCGACGGCGCGACCGGGTCCGACGCCCGTCTCGCGGAGACGTTCGGCGAGGACGGCGACCCGTTGCCCCAGTTCCCGGTAGGTGATGTGGTCGGTCTCGGTTGCGATGGCGCAGGCCTCGGGGTGATCGGCCACCGCATCGTCGAGGATCGTAGCGAGTTCGCCGACCGTCGTTGGAGTCGAGAGGGTGTCCATGTGTGCCTCAGTCGAGAAGGGTACGGAGCGCGTTCTTGTCCATTTTGCCGAGTGGCGTCAGCGGCATCTGCGCGATGATCCGCACGACGTCGGGCGCCTTATAGGCCGACAAGCCGACCGACTCAGTGAACGTCTGGAGGTCGCGGCGCGTGAGTTCGGCGGCACCGTCGTCGAGAACGACGAAGGCCACCGACCGCTCGCCGAGCGTCTCGTCGGGCTCGCCGAGGATCGCCACCGCCCGGATGCCGGGGTGTTCGAGCAGGGCGCCTTCCACCTCGGTGGCGGCGATCTTCTCACCCCCGCGGTTGATCTGGTCCTTGATGCGGCCGGAGACGATGAGGTGTCCGCTGTCGAGCCGTCGGACGAGGTCCCCAGTGCGGTAGAAGCCGTCGTCGGTGATGGCCTTGGCGGTCTGCTCCGGAGCGTCGAAGTAGCCACGCAACGTGTACGGCCCGCGGACGGTTAGTTCGCCGATCTCGCCGTTCGGGACCACCACGCCGTCTGGGTCGATCACCCGGATCTCGTCGTACTCGGAGACCGGGACGCCCTGGGTGGTGGCGAGCAGTTCCGGGTCGTCGTCGAGGTGAGTCGCGCAGAACAGGCCCTCCGACATGCCGAGGATCTGCTGAAGCGTCGCACCGAACTCGTCGATCATGCGGCGGGCCTCGTAGTCGGCCAGACGGGCCGACCCGATCTCGATGATCTTCAGCGAGCTGAGGTCGTTCTCGGTCCACTCACGCTCGTCAAGCCACATCGGCGCGAGCTGCGGGTTGATCGCGGTCATGGTGACCTTCTCGCGCTCGATAAGTTCGAAGCACATCGCCGGATCCTGGTTCGGCGCGAGGACCACAGTGCCACCGACGCGGAACGTCGACAGGATGCCCGGACAGTTCCACGTGTAATTGAACGCAATCGGCAGGATCGCGAGGTAGACACTGTCGGCGTCCAGACGGCTCCGGTCTCCCGCGACCCGCGAGTTGTACGCGTAGTCGTCGTGGGTGCGCCCGATGAGCTTGGGCATGCCCGTCGTACCGCCGGACAGGAGGAGCAGAGCGATGTCCGACGCGTCTGCCGGATCGTCGAGCCCAGTGTCGTCGTCGACGTACAGGGAGTCGAAGGTGCAGAAGCGGTCGTCGCCGGCGTAGTCGCCGAGATCGCCCGCGATGATCACCGATGTCATCGACTCCACTTCGTCGGCCACCTGGCTCGCGAGGGCGCGGTGGTCGAAGCGGGTGAACTCGTCGGTGGTGATGTAGGCGACGGCCCGAGTCGCACCGGCGAGATAACTGACTTCGAGGTGACGGTGACCGGGCTGGGTGTGGACTGGTACCGCACCGAGTCGCTGCAACGCGAACCAGCCGATGATGAACTCGACCGAGTTCGGCAGTTGCAGGAGCACTGCGTCACCCTGGCCGACGCCGACGCTTCGCAGACCGTGAGCGAAGTGCGTCGCACGCGTCGCGAGGTCGCGGTAGGTGACCCGGCGATCGCCGTCGACCACCGCCGTCGATGCGCCATAGAGGTCGGCCCACTCGTCGAGACGGGTGCTGAAGGTCTTGCCCTCCCACAGTCCGAGATCGCGGTAGCGCTGGGCGAAGTCGGCAGGCCAGTCCGGAATCAGGCTCCGGATCGTAGCGGTCTGCACGTGATCGTCGACAGTGGTCATGGGTCACCCTTTCTGCGTGGGAGGGGAGCCGTCTTCAGGGTCGTCGCACAACCCGGCTCCGCAACTGAGGCTAGCCTAAACTTAACATCTCGGCTCACGTCGGGTTAGGGTGGCCTCATGGGTAAAGGTTTCGGTGGCCTCGTCTTGAAGGCCATGGGCGGCAGCGACTACGTGTTGACGGTGACGTCCACGCAGAAGATCACCGACCAGTACGTGCGGGTCGGCTTCACCGGCGGCGGACTGCTGGCCGATCACCCGATCCACCCGACGCAGTGGGTCCGACTGTGGGTTCCCGACGGCGACGACGTCGCGCAGCGCGGCTACACCCTGTGCGATCCGAATGCCGACGCCGACACCTTCCACATGGAGTTCGCGATCCACAAAGGCCCCGCGGCCCGCTGGGCGCTCGAAGCGCGGCCGGGCGACGAGATCGCCGCGACTGTGATGGGCTCCAAGTTCGAGATACCGGCCGTCACCCCGAGCGAGTATGTGGTCTTCGGCGACACCGCGTCACTCCCGGCGATCAACTCACTGCTCGACGCGATCGGCGACGTTCCGGCGCGCGTGTGGATCGAATGGCAGTACCCGACCGACAAAGGGCTACCGCTGCGCTCGACCCCGGCGACCGATGTCACCTGGGTCCAGCGTGTCAATGACGGTCAACTCCTGCGCGAAGCCGCCGAACAGCTGACCCCGACCCCCGGTGCTTTCGCCTGGGTCGCCTGCGATGCCATGACCACCCGGACGGTAATGAAGTCCCTCCGCAGCCACGGCATCGACAAAGCCTCAATCAAGGGCCGCGCGTACTGGAAGTAGGCGCTCCCCCCGATCTCGGCACCGCCGCCGCGGCCGTGTCACGCGCGTGATGCAAGGCGCCAGCCGCGGGCGCGGTCCCGCTGGGCGACGAAATCAGCGTAGCGACCCTGCCGGGACGAGAGTTCGGCGTGAGTTCCGCGGTCGACGACGGCGCCGTCGTCGACCACCACGATCTGGTCGGCGTGCGCGACCGTCGACAACTTGTGTGCCACCACCACGACCGTCTTGCCCTGTGTCAACTCACGCAAGCCCTGGACGACCACCGCCTCGTTGTGCGGATCCAACGCACTCGTCGCCTCGTCGAGCAGAACGATCGGTGCGTCCTTGAGAAGCGCCCGCGCGATCGACACCCGCTGACGTTCGCCGCCGGATAGGTTCGCGCCGCGCTCACCGACCACCGTGTCCCACCCCTGCGGCAGCCGTTCGACAATCTCGTCAACGGCGGCGACCCGCGCAGCCTGACGGACATCGTCGTCGGAGGCGTCCGGCCGACCTATCCGGATGTTCTCCTCGATCGTCTGGTTGAAGAGGTAGACGTCCTGGAACACCGGAGAGACCTGTGCCATCAAGTCCTCCAACGACATATCGGCGACGTCGACGCCCCCGATCCGGACCGCTCCCCCGTCCACCGGATAGAACCGGGCCGCCAACCTCAGCAAGGTCGTCTTACCTGAGCCGCTCGGACCGACGATCGCAGTCGTCGTGCCCGCCGGGACCGTGAACGAGACCTCGCGTGCGACCCGAACACCCGACTGGTAGCCGAACGAGACGCTGTCGAAGGAGACCGAGTTGTCCGCGGGAACGGCGCTGTGCGCTGGGTCGCGGAGTTCGGGCGCGTCCAGCAGTTCGTGAATCCGGTCCGCGGCCGCACCCGCACGGCGCGTGGACGTTGATACCTGGGTGAGTTGAATCACCGGATCGATAAAGCGCGACGCCACCACGATCAGCCCGACGGCCGTCGCCGCGGCGAAGTCACCGTCGGTCGCCCAGACAGTGATCGCGTAGACCAGCGCGACGAACACCAACTGGACGGCGATCGCGAACGCCGCCAGGCCGGGCACGCTCGCGGCGATCAACCCGCCGGACGCACGGCGGTGCCGGGTCAGTGCCGACTCCAACGCACGGTTCTGGTCGCCGACCGCGCCGAATGCACGCAATACCGGTTGAGCCGTGGTGAACTCCAACACTCGGGAATCCACTTCCGCCGCGCTCTCGTGCAGCCGGTCGTCGGCGCTCCGATACGAGCGGCCCGCCAGCTTGTCGACAGCCGACATGACGGGCAGCGATACGAACATGATGACGCCCAGACGCCAATCAATGAACATGACGCCGACCGCGATGCCGACCGGGACGACGACGCCGGTCACCATCACTGCGAGCAGGTGCGCGAAGAACTCGATGATCTCGAAGACATCGGCCACCACCGTGCGGGTGATCGACGCGGTGGAGCGCCCCGAGAACCACCCGAGCGGAAGCGCGGCGAGGTGGTCGCCGAGCCGGTGCGAGACGCCACGAACCATGCCGACAGCTACCTTCATGCCGAGCAGCGACTGGAAGTAGCCCGCAATCGCGGCGACTACGACGACGACGGCCAGGACAGCCAGCCAGACCGCGGCCCGGCCGGTGTCGCCGTCGAACAGCGACTTCAGCAACGGGACCAGCAGCACGAAGGCCGCGGCCTGCGCGATGCCGTACACCGCGGTCGCCGCGAGATGCAATGGAATCTTTGACTGGTCGTCAGCGGAGACCAGCGCAAAAGTCTTGCGGATCATCGAGTGACCTCCTGATCGTCGGAGAGGGTCGCCATGGCGTCCTCATTGGACTGCCACAGGCGGCTATAGAGTCCGCCCGCCGCCACCAAGTCGCCGTGCACACCTCGTTCGACGACTCGCCCGGCATCGAGCACGAGGATCTGGTCCACGTCGGTGACCGTGTGCAGGCGGTGCGCGATCACCAGAACCGTGCGGTCGGCGATCACCGACGCGAGCGCGTCCTGCACCGCGGCCTCGGATTCGGGATCGGCGAACGCGGTGGCCTCGTCGAGCACGAGTACCCGACTGTCGGCCAACAGCGTCCGTGCGATGGAGAGTCGTTGCGCCTCACCGCCAGAGAAGTTCACGTCGGTGCCAACCACCGAGTCGTAGCCGTGCGGGAGTTCGACGATCCGGTCGTGGATCTGCGCGAGTCGGGCGGCGTTCTCGAGGTCGAGGGGGCTCGCGTCCCCTCGCGCCAGTCGCAGATTATCGGCGACGGTGCCCGCGATCAGGTGCACGTCTTGGAAGACGAAACCGACGATCGAGTACAGGTCGGCCAGCGGCATGGCCGCGATGTCGCGGCCGTCGATCGTGATCGCACCGCCGTCGACGTCGTGGAACCGTGCGAGCAGACGAGCGAGGGTAGTTTTACCCGAGCCGCTCGGCCCGACGAGCGCGGTGACGGTACCCGGCTCCAACGTCAGGTCGATCTCGTGGAGCACTGGAGTGTCGGAGCTGTAGCCGAATGTGACGTCGTCGAACCGGACGGCTCCAGCGGCGTCGAGGCCTGCCGAGCTCGACTGGGCCTGCGCGAGTTCGGGCAGAGCTTCAAGCTCGGTGATCCGTCGGGCGGCAGCCGCCCCCTCGCGCAATGCCTGACCGGCGTATGCGAAGCCGAGGAAACTCGCGCCGAGTCCGACCCCGACGAGTAGGAACGGAACCAGGTCGAGCGGGTCGATCCAGTCGAGCGCCGTCATGCCGACCGCAGCGGCGGTGATGACGAACATCGAGAAGACCGGAGCCAGCAGCATGTCGGCCATGGCCTGCAAACGCGTCATCGGCAACTTCCACGACTCGAGCGCATCGGCGTAACGGTCGACCGCGGCGGAGAAGGCAGCCGACGCCTTGCGGGTCTGCCCGAACGCGCGGATGACGGCGACGCCGTCGACGAACTCGATCGCGGTGCTGTCGACGTCGCGCTTGCTTCGAGTGAACACGCCGAGCAGTCGCATGAACTCGGGGTTCATCATCGCCTTCAGCGCGAACGCGTACCCGACCAGGGGGAGGAGGGCGACGAGAGCCAGCCGCCAGTCGGCGACGAACAGATAGACGAGGATCGCGAAGGGGGTCACCGTCGCGCTCACGTATTCGAGTCGAACGTGCGCGATGAGGTAGTGCAGCGCTTCGACGTCGTCCGACAGGAGTCGTTTGACGTCGCCGGACGTGCGTTCGTTGAACCAGCCGAGCGGCAGTCTGCTGGCCTTCGCCGCGAGCCGACGGCGCAGCGTGAGCTGGAAACTGGCATCGATCCGGTGTGTCCAGACGAGCCCGATGATCTGCAGAAGGCCACGGAACACCGCGACCGCGAACGCGGCGATGACGAGCGCGGTTACGGTGCCGGTGTCGGTGTCAGCGCGGAGCAACTCGCGGCAGACCTCGACGACGAGGATGAACGGCACCACCGACGCGATGGCCGACACTGCGACGAGGATCGACGCGAGCGAGATCGACGATCCGACCGGGGCCAACAATTCCTTGGCCGCGATCTTGTCCCGTCTTGCTTGGGCGCGCAGTGCTACTCGGTCGGGAACCGGCGCGTCGGACACGCTCGTCAGGTTCCAGCCGCCGCCCTGTTCGACGGTTTCGGCCATCTCAGAGTCTCCTGTCGGTCACGAACTACTGGTATCGCGCGAACTGGTCGCATCCGCGCACCCCTTGACCGTATAGGGTTCCACATCCGTTAGGCTAACCTAAGTGCTGTAGCCTAACCTAAGTAATCGCCCGATGCCGTGATCCGAACGTGCAGAATCCGCATGCTCCCGGACACGGCTCCTCTACCGAAGTGGGGCCGATGAGCTCATCTCCCGTGTCGACGCGGCACCTGTCGTCCACCAGAATCGATGCCCGACGTGATGCACCGCTCGTGCACACCTGGCTGACCCATCCGAAGTCGAAGTACTGGGAAATGCTGTCGGCTTCGGTCGATGAAGTCCACGAATTCCTCGACGCGACCATGCGAGCCGCCGCAGGGACCGACTACGGTCTGCGCATCGGCCGAGCCGACGGGCGCGAAGAGTTCATGTTCGAGCTGTACGACCCGCTGACCAGTGAACTCGCCGAACCCGGCACTGGTTACACCCATGCCGAAGGCGATATCGGAATGCACCTACTGGTGGCGCCTGCCGACCAGCCCGTCTCGGGCTTCACCGGCGAAGTGATGCTCCACATCATGCGGGCCGCCTTCTTCGAAGTCGGTGCAACCCGCGTCGTCGTCGAACCAGACGTACGCAACGGCCACGTCCAGGCGCTCAACGCCGCCGTCGGATTCACCGTGGCCGGCGACTATCCCGTGGGGGACAAGACAGCTCGACTGAGCTACTGCACGCGCGAGGACTTCATCCGCGTCACCGAGAACGGCACAGTCGTCGACGAAGGCGAGCGGGAGGCCCGCCGATGAGCGCAGCCACCGAAACGCAGACAGCCGTACGCTCTCTGCGCGAGGTCTACGACCGCAGGGTCGCGACCAAGGTGATCGCCGAGTTCTGCCACGAGCGCGCGCTCGCACCTCTGGAGACCGCCCCCGGGCGGTTCGTCATCCTCTCCGACGACCAGCAGATCGAATACACATTCGCCGCCGACCTCCTGTCCCTGGACAGCTGGTCCGTCGACGAAACATCGGTTCGCCGCACCCGCGACGGACGGGATCTACCGGTCAGCGCCGTCGAACTCGTCATCGACCTGCACGGCCAGCTCAGCATTCCTCGAGAGAAGCTGCCGGAGTACCTCGAAGAACTCGTGCACACGATCGCGATCGGCGCCGACCGACCCGACGACCGCCGCATCACTGCCGCCGAACTCGCCGCCGCCGACTTCCAGACCATCGAACGCACGATGACCGAGGGGCACCCGTGCTTCGTCGCCAACGCCGGCCGGCTCGGCTTCAGCGCGCACGACGT
Organism: Gordonia abscondita; assembly: GCF_032711245.1. GTDB lineage: Bacteria > Actinomycetota > Actinomycetes > Mycobacteriales > Mycobacteriaceae > Gordonia. The sequence continues at coordinate 2,172,489 of NZ_CP128986.1, read as the reverse complement.
CGCGGCGTACGCACCCGAATCGGGTGGTCGGTACCACCTGATCTGGATCGCCGCACGCAGCGAGGACTGCGACTTCGCGTCGATGAGCGGCATCGACTACGACGATCTGCTCCGCCACGAACTCGGTGCCGACACCCTCGAGAAGTTCTCCGACGTCCTGCTGTTCCACGACCTCGATCCGAACGACTACACGTATCTTCCGGTGCATCCGTGGCAGTGGACGGAAAAGGCCGCGCGGCTCTACGCCGACGACATCGCTCGTCGACGGCTGGTGATCCTCGGACCGTCACCCGATCGGTATCAGCCGCAGCAGTCGATCCGGACACAGTTCAACTCCTCCACACCCACCCGGCACTACGTGAAGACGGCATTGTCGATCGTCAACATGGGCTTCACCCGCGGCATGTCGGCCGACTACATGCGCACCACGCCACTCATCAACGACTGGGTCCGCAACCGCGTCGGCGACGACGCCTATCTGCGTTCGCTCGGTTTCGAAATGCTGTACGAGGTCGCCGCGGTCGGCTATCGCAACCCGACGTTCACCGCGATCACCGAGCCGGGATCTGAGTACCGCAAGGTGCTCTCAGCACTGTGGAGGCAGAGCCCGGTCCCCCGCGTCACCGACGATGAGCAGCTCGCCACCATGGCCGCGCTCCTGCACATCGACCACCTCGGTTCGCCCCTGGTCGGCGCATTCGTCGCCCGGTCCGGGCTGGCGGCCGACGAATGGGTCGCCCGCTATCTGCGCGCCTACCTCCACCCGATCGCCTACCTGCTGTACCAGTACGAACTCAAGTTCTCCCCGCACGGTGAGAACCTGATCCTCGTCCTGCGCGACGGCGTACCGGTCCGCGCGATCCTCAAGGATATCGGCGAAGAGGTCTGCATCTTCGGTGATCCGGACGACCTCCCCGAGTCCTGCCGTCGCGCACTGACCACCGAGCCGGACGCCATTCGCAACCTCGGCATCCTGTCCGACGTGTTCGACGACTTCCTGCGTCCGCTCGCCGCGATCATGGACCGTCACGACCTGCTCGACGACACCGGGTTCTGGGCGGTGGTCGCCGACAGCGTCCGCGCGTTCGTCGCCGACCATCCCGACCTGTCCGATCGCTTCGAGAAGCGAGACCTGTTCGCGCCGACGTTCCCCGCCGTCCACATGAACGGACTGCAACTCGGTGACAACCGCCGAATGGTGAACGTCGGCGACTCTTACGGCTCCATCCTCGACGCCGGCCACCAACTGACCAATCCGATCGCCGACTATCAAGGGGCTCAACGTGCCTGACGATTTCAACCGTTTCGCGACTCCGGGGCTCGGCTGGTCTGATGTCGGCTCGTCGCTGTCCCGGATGGCCGCAGCCGTCAACGACCGTCACCACGGGTCGCCACTCCCCTACGGTGCTCCGGGAGACATGCTCGGCGCCGTCGCCTCGGCGCTCGGGCCGTCGCGCGTCCCCGACGGCGGCATCGGTGAGGACCGTGCGCTGGCCCGCGTCGCCGAACTCGTCGCCGTCTACGGACTCGACCTGACTCACCGGTTCACCGCCGCGCATCTGCAGCCGCCGCCGCTGACGGTCTCCGTCGCCGCGGATGCCCTGGCGAGCGCAACCAATGCCTCGCTGGACACCTACGACTCGGGCCCCGCGACCCTCGCGATCGAGCAGTGGACCATCGCCGCCCTCGCACACCTCGCGGGGTTCGGCCCGGCCGCGGGCGGCGTCTTCGGACCCGGCGGATCGTTCTCGAACCTTCTCGCCATGCTGATCGCGCGCGACCACGCGGCCGCCAAACTCCGCATCGACACTCGCCATCACGGTGTCGCCGCCCTACCCCGCCCGGTGGTGTTCTGCTCCCGCGTAGCGCACTTCTCGATCAACCGCGCGTGCGCCACCCTGGGTCTCGGTGAGGCCGCCGTCGTCGCCGTGGACGTCGACGAGCACCACCGAATGATTCCCGCCGCCCTCGACGCCGCCATCGCCGCGACCGACGGGACACCCGTCGCGATCGTCGCGACCGCGGGCACCACCGATTTCGGCACGGTCGATCCACTCCCGGAGATCGCCGACATCGCCGCACGCCACGACGTGTGGCTGCACGTGGACGGCGCCTACGGGTTCGGATCGTTGTTCTCCGACCGGCTCCGACACCTGGTGCACGGGATCGACCGCGCCGACTCGGTGACGCTCGATCTACACAAGATCGGCTGGCAGCCCGCGGCGGCGAGCCTGCTGCTACTGCGCGACGAGGATCTGTTCTCATCGCTCAACCGGAACGTCGCATACCTTAATCCGGAGGACGACGAGGAGGCTGGCTTCGGCGGGCTCCTCGGCCACACTCTCCAGACCACGCGCCGACCCGACGTCCTCAAAGTCCTGACCACTTTCCTGGCCTACGGCCGCTCGGGGCTCGGCGAGATGCTCGACTGCTGCCACGACGCGGCCCGGCACGCACAGGCGCGGATCGTGGCCGAGCCGCAGCTCGAACTGGTCGCGCCGGTCACCCTGACAACCGTCGTGTTCCGCTACCGCTGCCAGGACCTCGATGCGGTCAACGCTGAGCTCCGACGCCGCCTGATCAGTTCGGGCACCGCGCTGATCGGCCGGACCCGCGTCCAGATCGCGGGCGACACAGAACCGTCAACGTGCCTCAAGCTCACTCTGCTCAACCCGACGGCCACCGGATCGGACATCGACGAACTGTTCGACGAACTCCTGCGCCACGCCCTCGAAGTGGAGTCGGAGAACGCGGAGTACTCGATCGCAGACAAGGTGCAAGCGAATGACTGACCCTCGTTCCGTCGACGTCCTCGCCATCGGCTGCGGCCCGTTCAACCTCGGCCTCGCGGCGATGGCTTCTACCGTGGACGACGTCGACGTGCTCGTCGTGGACTCCATCGACGAGTTCCGCTGGCATCCCGGCCTCCTATTCGAGGAGGCCACCCTCCAGGTCAGCTTCCTGTCCGATCTCGTGACGCTCATCGACCCGACGCACCCAATGTCGTTCCTCGCTTACCTCGCGGACGTCGACCGGCTCTACCCGTTCCTGGTGCGCGAACAGTTCTTTCCGACGCGCCGCGAGTACGAGGCCTACCTGCGGTGGGTCGTCAGCGAACTCGACTCGCTCCAATTCGGCACCACAGTGGACGAAGTCCGGTGGGACGACGCCGGGCAGCGCTTCGATGTGCACGTGACCTCTGCGGGGACTCGGTCGGTCATCCACGCCGGCCACGTCGTGGTTGGTGTCGGAACCGAACCGTCGGTCCCCGCCGCGATGAGTTCGGACGCGTCCGACGTCCTGCACAGCAGCGAGTACTTGTACCGCCGAGACGACGCGCACGCCGCCGATGCGGTGACCGTGATCGGGTCCGGCCAGTCCGGCGCCGAGATCGTCGTCGACCTCCTCGAAGCGAACCTCGACGGGGGTCCCGCCGTCACCTGGTGGACCCGGACGCCGTGGTTCGCGCCCCTCGACTTCACCAAGTTGTCCCTGGAGATGACGACGCCCGCGTACATGGACTACTTCCATTCCCTGCCCGAGGCCACGCGCGATCGTGTCCGCGACGGTCATTGGCAGTTCCACAAAGGCATCTCCGCTGACACCCTCGATCGGATCCACGACCTGCTCTACCGGCGTCAACTCCACGACGGATTGGCCCCCGTCGAACTGCGTAACGGGGTCGCCGTCGAGGGGATCGACCGTCACGAGGACCGCGTCACGGTGCGCGGTCGGCATCTCGACTCCGGCGACGAGCTTGCCCACACCGCCGACCTCGTCGTCACCGCGACGGGCTACCGCGAACGGGCGCAACCATTCCTGGCACCGATCGAATCACGATTGCACCGCGATTCACAGGGGCGCCGCGAGATCGCGGCGAACCATTCGGTCGCTGCCGACGGACCGCTCGGTGACCGTCTGTTCGTCGTAAACGCGGAGATACACGCGCACGGAGTTTCCGCACCGAACCTCGACATCGGAGCCGTCCGCAACGCCCGCATCCTGAACACCGTCGCTCGACGCGAGGTGTACCGGCTTCCCCGGAAAACCGCGTTCACGAGTTTCAGCGCGAACCAGACCTGATGTCGCCGTGGGGCGAGCGGAGTACGGCTGCTCGACCCACGGAAGACGCTCGACCAGCACAAGACCAGCCCGACCACCCGAAGAAGACTCACAAGGAGTTGACGTGATTTCCCTCGAACAGATCCGCGCCGACGTCGCATCGCTGCTGGACGTCGATCCCGAGACGATCAACGACACCGACGACCTCGTTCGTCACGGCATGCACTCGCTGCTCATCATCAAATTGACGAGCGCGTGGCGTCGCGCGGGGCACCGGGTTCGCAGCTCACAGCTCGCGGAGAACCCCACGATCGAGGCGTGGGCCGCATTGTTCGGTGCCCAGACCGCGCCCCTAGAGACTGCGCCCCCAGAGACTGCGGCTCCAGAGAGCGCGACTCCAGAGAGCTCGACACCCGAGCCCGCAGCGACTCCCGCCGCGCCCGACGACGACCCGGAGTTCGACCTGGCCACCATGCAGCACGCGTACTGGGTGGGACGCCAGGACGGCCAGTCGCTCGGCGGCGTCGCGGCGCACCTGTTCGCCGAGTTCGACGGCGAGGGGGTCGACGCCGCTCGCCTTCAGCGCGCGGTCGGTCACGTCGTCGACCGCCACGAGATGTTGCGTGCCGCATTCGGCGACACCGGTAAGCAGCGGATCCTGGATGCGCCGCCGACGCCAGTGTTCAGCGTCGTCGATCTGCGCGACGGCTCCGATGTCGAAGCGCAGACCGAGCGCACCCGTGATCGGATGAGCCACCAGCTTCTGGACACCCCCGCGGGCAGTGTCGTCGAATTCGTGCTGACACTGCTGCCGGAGGGCCGCCACCGCCTGCACTTGGACGTCGACATGCTGGCCGCCGACGCGATGAGTTACCGCCGCGTGCTCGACGACCTCGCGACCGCATACGAGACCGATACCGCGCTACCGTCGACGGGCTACACGTTCCGCGAGTACCTGGCTGAACGCGGCGACCACATCTCGCCCGACGAGTACGACGGCGCGCGAGCCTGGTGGGAGGCCAAGGAGCCAACCTTGCCCGACACTCCGACACTCCCGACGATTCCAGAGGACCGTCGCGCCGAGCCGGACCGCAGCATCCGCTACCACCACCAGCTGAACGCGCCGGAGAAGGATCGGCTGTACTCGGTCGCCTACGACAACGGCATCACTCCCGCCGTCACGTTCGCCGCCGTGTTCTCCGAGGTCATCGCGCGCTGGTCCACCCATCAGCGGTTCCTACTCAATGTCCCGCTGTTCAACCGCGAACCGACACACACCAATATCGACCAGGTGGTCGGCGACTTCACAAACTCGGTGTTGATCGACGCGGACGCCACCCACACCGAGTCGATGGTCGAACGCGGCCGTCGACTCCAGCGCGAACTACACGACTGCGCTGGTCACGCTGCCTACGAAGGACTCGACGTCCTGCGCGATCTGGGACGTCTGCGCGGCGCGCCCGTCACCCCCTCGCTGGTGTTCACCTCCGGACTGGGGTTCGGCGAGTTGTTCTCCGACCGGGTCCGCAACCTGTTCGGCGAACCGGTGTGGATCCTCTCGCAGGGACCGCAGGTCGACTTGGACGCGCAGGTGGTCGAGCTCGACGGCGGCCTGCTCGTCAACTGGGACGTGCGCCGCGACGCCCTCCCCGACGGGGTGATGGACGCGATGTTCGCCGAGTTCCGCTCGATCCTGACCGGACTGGTCGCCGAGGAAGCCGATTGGAACGACACCCTGTCGATCGCCCTTCCGACGGTGCAACGCGAAGTCCGCGACGCTGTCACCGCGACGGCGGCGGTCAGCGCTCCGCGCACTGTGCACGGAGCGTTCTTCGACCACGCCGCCGGCGACCCGGACCGCGTCGCACTCGTGACCGCAGACGGACGTGAACTCTCCTACGGCGACGTCGCAGGCCAGGCCCGATCGATCGCCGGAGCGCTCGCCGCAGACGGCATCATCCCGGGCGACACCGTCGCGGTGATCGTGCCGAAGGGCCACAACCAGGTGATCGCCGTTCTCGGCATCCTCGCAGCCGGAGCCGTCTACCTCCCGATCGGTGTCGACCAGCCCGCCGCACGCCGCGATCAGATCCTCGCGCGCGGCGATGTGAAGGTCGTGGTCATCGGAGACGAGACCGACGCCCCGAGCGAACCGAAATCTCTCCGGTTCGGTACCGCGCTCACCGCGGACCCGATCGACGACGTTCATGCCGGCGACGCGGCCGGGCTCGCATACGTTCTGTTCACCTCCGGGTCGACCGGCGAACCGAAGGGCGTCGAGGTGAGCCACCGCGCCGCGGCGAACACACTCGACGCGATCGCGCACGAGTTCGGCCTCGGCGTCGACGACCGCACTATCGGGCTGTCGGCTCTCGAGTTCGACCTGTCGGTGTTCGACGTGTTCAGCCCGCTGTCGCTCGGCGGAGCCCTCGTCTGCATCGACAGCGAGCAGACCCGCGACGCCCAAGCGTGGGCGGCGCAGATCGCAGCGCATCAGGTCACTGTCGTGAACGCGGCGCCCGGCCTGATCGGCATGCTGCTCGACACGGCGTCGAACGAGCAACTCGCGACCCTACGCACGGTGATCACCGGCGGCGACCGCGTCGACGCCGAGTTGGGGCGTCGGGCACGCGCCGCTGTCCCGGGACTGCGTTTCGCCGGTCTCGGCGGCACCACCGAGACAGCGATCCACTCCACGGTTTTCGAGGTGACCGACGACTTCCCTACCGATTGGGACACCGTCCCGTACGGCCGCCCGATGGCTGGATCGGCGTGCCGCGTCGTCAACGAGCGCGGCGAGGACGCCCCCGACTGGGTGACCGGCGAACTGTGGATCGGCGGCGCCGGGGTGGCCGACGGCTACCGGGGCGACCGCGAACGCACCAGCGACCGGTTCGTCACCGTCGACGGCATCCGCTGGTACCGCACGGGTGATCTGGCTCGCTACCTGCCTGACGGCACCGTCGAGTTCCTCGGTCGCGCCGACCATCAGGTCAAGATTCGCGGCTACCGCGTGGAGCTCGGCGAGGTCGAGTCGGCCGCGCGTGGTGTCGACGGCGTCGCCGAGGCGGTCGCCGCACTGTTCGGCGGGCGGCTCAGCCTGGCGGTGACCGGCCAACGCGGTGACGCCACGCCCGACGCGGACACGGTGAGCGAGGCGCTGGGCGGGCTGCTGCCCGACTACATGGTTCCCGAGACCGTCCTCGCCGTCGACGAGGTTCCGCTGACGGCCAACGGCAAGATCGATCGTAAGGCGATCCGCGACGCCCTCGAACGGGCCGTCGCCGGTACGACACCGGGCGAGTACGTGGCACCGGAGAACGCCGTCGAAGCCGCGGTCGCGTATATCGCCGAACAAGTGTTGGGCACCGAACGACTCGGCGTGAGCACCGACTTCTTCGACGCGGGTGCCAACTCGATCCTGGCGACGACGTTCGTCGCGAACGTCCGCAGCTTGCTGGCCGTGGAGGGAGTCGGTATCACCGCGGTGTTCAAGGCTCGCACTGTTCGCGGCTTCGCCGCGCTGCTGGCCGACCGCGAGCAGGTCGCCGGGCAGCTGGCGCAGGTGGCTGAGATATTCCTTGAGGTAGCGGGTGTCGAAGTTCCGACAGGCGAACTGGTCGGAGCGCCGAACTGATGCCTACTCTGGACGAATTACGCACGGCGATGGCCGCCCGTCTGTCCGATGTCGGCATCGCCGTCGAGTCGGGCGTTCCGACTCGACGCGACGCCGGCCGCGCGCGGCTGTCATTCAGCCAACGCCTGGTGTGGGCACATCAGCAACGGGTCCCCGACAGCACCGCGAACAACATCTGCCTCACCTTCACCTACACCGGTGACGTCGACGCCGATGCCCTCGGGCGGGCATTTCTCGCCGTGGTCCAACGGCACGAGATCCTCCGGACGACCTATCACCCCGGCGAGGACGGCGGGGAACCCTTTCAGCGGATCCACGCCGACTTCCCACCGCCGGTCGTGACCGTCGACCTCCGCGATGCCGCCGACCCGGACGAGCGCCTCCGACGTCTCGTCGCCGATGCGGCGACCGAAGTGTTCGATCTGGCCACCGAGTCGTCTATCCGGTTGACGTTCGTGACGCTGCCCCCCGCCGACGGGAAAGCACGTCTGGCGGTCGTGGTCGCGATGCAACACATCGTGTGGGACGGCATGACGTTGCCTGCGATGGCGCGCGACGTCGCACGCTTTTACGCGGCGGCCCGCTCGGTGCCGAACGACGAACTGACGGTGGACGCGTTGTCACCGCAGATCGCCGACTTCGCCGACTGGGAACGGGACCGCTTCGACGCGGCCGACCACTCGGCGGACGTCGCGTTCTGGACCGACCAGTTCCGGGGCGACGTCGCGACCGCGTCCCTCCCCTACGACCGTCGACCGGAGAATCCGTCGGAGGTGAGTGCACGCGCCGACCGGACATTGAGCCCGGCCGCCGAGACAGGTCTGCGCACGTTGGCCGCAGAACTCCGGATGCCACCGTTCTCCGTCTTCCTCGCCGCGTATTACCTCGCACTGCGCCAAATGTCGGGGCGCGACGACCTATTGATCGGCAGTACCGTCGCCAACCGCGAGGAGCAAGGCGCCGAGGCTCTGATCGGCAACTTCAGCAATTCGATCGCCCTGCGCATCCGCGGCGGCGCCGACGACACGTTCGGCGATCTGGTGCGGCATGTGCGCGCGGTGACCGATGCGGCGTTCGAACATCGGACATTCCCGTTCGACGAGATCATCGAGATCGCACGGCAGGTCACCGGAGACGAGTCAACGCATCCCTTCGATTCGCTGGTGCTGTTCCTCGACCAGAAGATCGACGGCATCGGACTCCCCGGCACGACGATGACGTGGGAGCTTGCCGACAAGGGGCGCGTCGCCCTGCCGTTGACGGTCGAGGCGTTCATGCACCCCGACCGCACCGAAGTGCAGATCGGATACCAGGTCGCCCTATTCGACGCGTCCACGGTCGACCGGCTGCACGAGCTGATCGACGAGGTCCTGAGCACGGCGGCGGCCGCGACGCCGTACCGAGCATCCTCGATCGCCGCGCGCTGATCAGGATCGACGCCGTCCCACCGCTATTGACCGCTACCCTCCACCCAGTCCGACGAAAGACTGTTCCAGCATGAGCACTGTCCTCCGTGACGCCCACGGCATACCCCACATCCGCGCCGCGTCCGCCCGGGAGGCAATCTTCACCCAGGGGTACACCACGGGTGTCGACCGCGCATGGCAGGTCGAATTCCTGCGGCTGCGCGCCGAGGGCCGAACGGCGGAGGTGTTCGGTGCGGCCGGCGTCGGCTGGGACGAGTTCGCTCGCCGGGCGCAGATCGATCGGGCAGCCCGACGAATCCACGACGCGTCGTCCGACCGCACCCGGCTGCTGTTGCAGGCGTACGCCGACGGCGTCAATCGGTCACACCCCGACGCGAACGCCGTCGAACTGGCCGAGTTCGATCACGAGCCCGCGGCGTGGAATCCGTGGACGCCGATCGCGATCTTCATCGTCCAGCATCTGATGTTCGGTCGATTCGCGACCAAACTGTGGCGGCTGCACGCGCGGCGCGTACTCGGCCCCGACTCGCTGGCACTGCTCAACACCGAGGCCGGCGAGCCCTCACACGACCGCGTCCCCGCGATGCCGTCCGAGGAGTTCATGGAGGATCTGCTGCGCCATGTCCCGCTGACAACGCCCGAGTCCGATGTCCGTCTGCCCGATGCACCTGCACCCGATGTCCCGGTACTCGGCGACGCGATATCCGGCAGTAACGCGTGGGGGGTCGCGGCGACCGGCACCGAAACCGGAGCGCCGTTGATCGCGGGCGACCCGCACCGGTTCATCGAGATCCCCGGCGTCTACCAGCAATACCACCTAGCCTGTGATGACTTCGACGTCGTCGGGCTCGCGTTCGCGGGGGTCCCGGGGCTCCCGCACTTCGCGCACGCGTCGTCGGTTGCGTGGGGCATCACCAACGCGATGGCTGACTACCAGGACGTCTACGTCGAGAAGTTGCGGCGAGTCGACGATTCGATCATCGCAACCACATCCGACGGCGACACGCCGTGCGACGCGTGGATCGAACAGATCCGGGTCCGCGGCGGGGAACCCGTCGACGTCGAGATAGTCACGACCGGCAACGGCTCGGTGATCGTCGGCGGCGCGGACGACCCGTGGGCGATGAGTCTGCGGACGCCGATGCTCGCCGACGCGACGTCGACGTTCGACGCCGTCCTCGACCTCTTGTTCGCGTCGTCGATCGACGACGTCGAGCAGGCGTTGACGAGTTGGGTGGAGCCGCCCAATCGAATAGTCGTCGGCGACTCGTCCGGGGGTCTGCGTCACCACACGGTCGGCCGGTACCCGGTCCGCGCCGACGAGAACTATTGGCTGCCGGTGCCAGGGTGGGACGAACGGTATGCCTGGCAGGGGTACGCCGACACGTCGCTGAGCGGCTACGACGCCGACGTGGCTACCCACGCGGTGATCGCCAACCAGCGGATCGCCGACTGCCCGCCGATGCAGCCGGTCACCACCGAGTGCGCGCCGGACGCGCGCGCGAGGCGAATCGATGACTTGTTGTCCGGCGACGTGCCGGTGTCCGCGGACGGTTGCGCCGACATCCACCGGGACGTCGCGAACGGACATGTCCGCGGTCTCATCGACCTGGTGTCCGGGTTGCCAGGCCTGCGCGACGAAGCATTCGAGCTCCAGTCACGTCTGGTCGGGTGGGACGGTGCGATGCACCCCGACAGCGTCGACGCGTACCTGTTCGCCGAGTTCCGCAGCAGGCTCGTCACCGCGATCACCGCCGACGCGGCGTTGGCCCCGCTCAGCGAACCGAACGGCTTCCCCCAGTGGATGACCCCCTACTTCGTGGCCGGTACGCGGATCGCCGCCGGTCTCGACGCGGCGATCGCCGGGGCGCCACGAATCGGTTTGGATGTGCCTGCCATCGCGGCGCGGGTCCTCGAAGCCCTGGCGGTCGACACTGGAGTCGACCCTGGGGGCACCGCGACCACGTGGGGAGACGTCCACGTGCTCGCGCCGTTCCACGGCATGGATTTCGCTGGTGTCACGGCGTCGTACCCGGAACTGTCCGCCTTGATTCGGCCCGAGCAGGTGCGGCTCGGCGGCGACGCCGAATGCGTGCTCGCGAACGCGAGCGCCGTCGGCTTCTCACACATCTGCCGTCTCGGCTCGGTCGCACGGTATGTGTGGGATCTCGCCGACCGGGACGCCAGCCGGTGGATCGTGCCGCTCGGGGTGAGCGGTGATCCATCGTCCGACCATTTCCAAGACCAGACGCGGTCGTGGGCGCGCGGCGATCTCATCGGGGTCGTCTCCGATTGGGACGTGCTCGCCCGCACGGCCGCAGCAGAGGAGACCTTGTGAGCATTCTGAACGACACGCAGCGCGAACTGATGCGGCGGCGGCTGGCCGAGGCAGGTATCGACGCACCGGTCGAAGACGCTTCACCGGCCGCGCCGGAACCGGTGGCAGCCGACGGTTCGCTCGGGACGGCCGAACGTCGGATGTGGAAGATCTACGAGATCGACCCAACATCCGATTCGCACAACTTCGCGGTGCACCTGAACTTCGGTGCGCCGTACACGCTCGACCAGATCGTCGAGTCGATGGAGAAGCTCATCGCGTCGTCCGAGGTCATCGGGTCGGTGATCGAGGTCGCGGACGACGGGCCGCGCCGTCGGTCGGCGCCACTCGTCGGCCGATGGACGAATCCCGGCCGGGTTTGGGAGTTCGGTGACATCGCCGCCGACGTCGACGCCTCCGCACAGGTCGTCGCGCAGGAACCGTTCGAGTTGACTCGCGAACAGCCGTGGCGGGTGCGTATTCGCACACTCGACGACGGCACCATCTCGGTGATCCTGGTGATCCACCACATCGGCGGAGACGAGACGATCCTGCCGCCGGTCCTGACCGCTCTCGTGTCCGGGAAGGCCGCGTCGTGGTCCGGTGGCGGCACCGCCGTCGACCCGTCGGCACGTACCCGCGCCCACGCCGATGCCGCGGTGAACCATGCCCGGTCGACGTGGGCCGCCGACGGGGTCCGTTATCCGCTGTCGGGCGAACTGCCGTCGACCTCTCCAGAGGAGAGTTGGGTGTCGGTGATGGGCGAAGGGCGGGGCGCGCTGCTGCACCGCCGGGTGCCCGACGACGTGGTCGCAGGTCTGGTCGGGTTCGCCCGCACTGTCGATGCCACCCCGAACTCGCTGTTCGTCGCGGTGTCGGCGCTCACCGTGTACGCGGTGACCGGCACGGACGACTTCGTGATCCTCGTACCCGCCGATAACCGGGCACCCGCCGAGACCGTCGACCGAGTCGGCTACAGCGGCAACATCGTGCCGATGCGTTTCACATTCGACCCGGCCGCGACCGTCGGCGACACGGTCCGGGCCGCTGTCTCGACAGTGTTCGAGTCGATGGAGCATTCGTCCGTCGACTACGGCACGATCCTGACGGCCCTGCGTGGTTCCGGTGGACGCTTCCCCGTCGCCGAGATCATGGCGCTGGTCAAGAATGCTCCGTTGCGCGGCGTCCCCGTTCCAGACGGCGCGCACGTCACGTGCGAGACGGTCTTCGCCGATATCGTCCACTACCCGCTCAGCATCACGTTCGAGTTCGACGAACAGGACGCCGTGCATCTGGAACTCGAGTATCGGACCGACGTCCTCGACGGTGCCGCCGCGGAGCGGATCGCCGACGTGGTTGACGTGCTAACCTCGCGTCTCCCCGAATCCGCCGATGTCCCCCTGGCAGAATTCGTCGCCTGACGGCCGCGCACTAGACGCGGGTTTCACCGACATCCGCGGCATTGAGGAAAGCCGCGGATGTCGACGAAGCCTGCGGATGCAGCGGCTGGTCACCTCTGGGCGGCGATTACCTCGATCAGCACTTCAACGAAGCGGGCCGGGTAGCCCGGCAGTGCGTCGGGGTCGGCGACGATGCCCAACGTCGTACGGTTGCCGAGGATCAGGCCGGTCACCGAGAACGAATAGCCGATCAACGGTGACAGCGCGGTCAATTCGGCGATCTCGCGCCCCAGCACCGCATGAACGCGCGTGAACCCCGGGTTGATGCCAATGTGGATGTCCGGGCTCATCCGCTTCATCGACTCGGCGACGATCGTGCGCATGTCCGCCCACTCCACCGGCGGAGCGCCGTCGACAGCGGCCAGCGCGAGCCCCAACCGTTCCTCATCGATGAGCTTCAATTCCGAACGGGCATGCGCTATCTGGCTGTCGAGATCAGGATCGTCGCCCGGCAGATTGAGCAGCGACACGGCGACGGCATTTCCGGTGTGCCGGAACTCCGGGTCGAGTGTGACGGGCAACGTGACGCGGATATTCGACGCCTGTGGACCGTCTGAAGCCGGCGGCGCGATACTGACGGCACGGCCGATCGCGGCGATGAGGAACTCGTGAACGGACGCGCCGTGCCCGCGGGCGACCCGCCGGAGTTCGCGGGTCGACGCCGAGAACACGGCGGTCTCCCGTCGCCCGTATCCGGTGAGGGGCGGCCACGCGCGGCCTTGAGCACCGTCCATCCACTGCTTCTCGAACCCCATCCGCGCCTTCGTCAGCACGTCTTCGTCGGGGTCGCCGACCCGGAACCGAGGGCTGGTCGCGAAGCGGTCGAAGCTCGCCAGATCGTCGTCCGACCCGTCGGCGAGCAACGCCGAGAACGCCGCACCGGCGATCCCGTCCGACACACTGTGGTGCACCTTCAACAGCACGTACTGACTGTCCGGCGAGGTCAATAAGGTCAGGTGCCAGTACGGGCGCGGCTGCGGCAACGACTGTTCGAGGAGCGCAGCCACCCGCGGCGCGACGTCGCCGTCGAAGTGTTCCTCGGTAACATGTGCCGGCACGTCGACGTCGTCGGCGACCACGATCTCGGGCGCCTCGTCGCGTCCACCGCGCACACCGATGCGGAACAGTTCGTACCGTCCAACGCGTTGCGCTACCCGCTGACGCACGGCGTCGAGCGTCAACGGATCGCCGTCGCCGAGGGCGAGCAGCATGCCCCAGTGGGCAGGTGCGCCCGGACCGTCCGAGTGTAGATAGACGAAGTCCGAGGGGCCGAAGTCGGCGACGCCGTGCTCGACCGCAGGCGTCACTGGGTGACGCCCAACTTGGATCGGATGGCAGCTTCGAGATCGCCGACAGTCTTGGCGTCGTAGATCTCGCGTTCGGCGAGCTTCACGCCGAGCTTCTCCTCGATCGCGACGACGCCGATGGCGAACGCCACCGAATCCATGCCGAGGTCATCGACCAGCAACGACTCGTCGGTGACACCGTCGAGCGACAGGTCGAGATCCTCGTCGAGGATCTCCTTCAACGATTCACGTACCCGATCAGACATTGACTACTCCTTTTGGTTGGTTCAGCGTCGACTAGGTCAGCGTCGACTTGATCAGCGGCCTTCGGACGCACGCCGGTAGCCGCGCACGGCTAACGGGCCGAAGACGGCGAGCAGACCGACGGTCCACACGATGGTCGCGGTGAGCGGTCCGGCGACGGGACCGCCCTCGGTCAAGCTGCGGATCGCGTCGATCGCCGGACTCATCGGCTGGTTGCGGACCACCGGCTGCAGCCAGCCCGGATACTCTGCGACCGGCGCGAAACCGCTGTTGAAGAACAGCAGGAACAGGAAGACTCCGCCGAGGAACTGCACCGACTGCGGACCCGATGCGACTGTCGCCAGCGCGATGACGGGGGCGGCCACGCCGACGGCGAAGATCATCGGCACCACCCATGCGCCGAGAGCGGGCAGCGCCCCCTGCTCGAAACGGAACCCCATCGTCATCGCGACGAGGAACAGCACGATGGTCGCCAGACCCGTACGCGCTGCTTCCGCGGTGAGTCGGCCTGCGATGAATCCCGATCGCGTCACGGGGAGCGTCCACATACGCGACAGCAGACCGCTGTCGCGCTCGTGGATCAGTGACATCGCCGTCGCGATGGTCCCGTAGAGCGCCCCGACGAGCGCGACGAGGCCGGTGTTGCCGTAGATGCTGTCGCCGGAACCGAGCGCGGTCACCGACTTGCCGAACACGAGTTGGAACATCAGGAGCATGAACGTCGGGAACGCCAACGACTGCACGACGATGCCGGGGTCGCGACTCCACGACTTCAACAGGGTGCCGGTGTGGACGGCGATCTGCGCGAGGGGGCCGACCCCACGTCGAGCAGGCCAGATCTGTGCTGTGGTCATCGGGTCGCCTGTCTCCGTGCGACGGCGGCGACCGCGAGCGCGCCCGCGGTGAGGAGACCCAACGCCCAGCAGATCACGGCGGTCGGATCGAGGTCGGCCCCGGTCGAGAGGGCACGAAGCGCGTCGGAGAACACCGACAGCGGCTGGTTCCGCACGAAGGGCTGAATCCAGCCGGGGAAGCTCTCGGCGGGGACGAGGCCGGTCGACGCCATGACGAGGATCAACTGCGGGATCATCAGGACGCTCGCGACAGCGAGGGAACTCGCGGCGACCGAACCGGCGGCGTCGGTGAGCAGACTCAACGCGACACCGAATGTCACCACGAGAATCAGGAAGCCGATCGTCTCACCCACCCCGTCGTGGAAACGGAAGCCGAGACTGAATCCGACGATCAGCCCGCCGCCGACAGCGAGACACATGCGGACGACGACCCACCCCATGCGGCCGAGGATCGGTGAGACGCGCGGGATCGGCAGGCTCATCAGGCGTTCACGCACTCCCGCGCGGGAGTCGGCGCCTGCCACCTCGGTCGCGGCGATCGCCGTGAAGATGCCTGTCTGCAGGAAGATGATCGGGGTCAGGAACTGTGCGTAGTCGCCGCCGGCTGCTTCGAATCGCTTGTGGAGTGGCACGTAGAAGCAGAGGAAGAAGACGACCGGGCTCAACGTCGCGAACATCGCGTCGCCGGTCCGGAACCCGGTGGCCACCTTCTGACGAGCCAGCGTCGCGGTCGCCGACGCCAGCCCGACGGAGCGGCGTCCGACGGCGGCTTGGAGAGTCGCCGGTTCAGTCGAGGTGAGGGTCGCCGTCATCGGGCTCCAGCCCCGGTGGTCTGCAGGAATACTTCGTCGAGCGAAGGTTGACGCAGACCGATGTCGACGACGTCGATCTGCGCGGTGTCCAGGCGGGCGATGACGTCCCGGACCGTCGACTTTCCGTCCGCAGCGCGGACGACGATCCGCGGGTGGGTCGCGGTGGACGCTTCGTCGTGTTCGATGACGTCCAGGCCGGTCAGCGCGGCGAGAGCGGGTTCGACGTCGGTCCGCTCCACCAGGCTCAGTTCGCACACGGCGGCGCCTGCCTGCTGTTTCAAGGTGCCCGGGGTGCCGGACGCTACGACCTTCCCGCCGTTGAGCATGACAATGTTGTCGGCGAGCCGGTCGGCCTCTTCGAGGTACTGGGTGGTCAGCAGGACCGTGATGCCTTCGGCTCGGAGTCCGGCGACGGTGTCCCACACGGCCGCACGGCTGCGCGGGTCGAGTCCTGTCGTCGGTTCGTCGAGGAACAGTACTTCGGGTCGGGTGATGAGGGCGCTCGCGATGTCGACGCGACGGCGCATGCCGCCCGACAGAGCACCGACACGGCGTGCGCGGACGTCGGCCAGGTCGAACTGGTCGACGAGGTCGTCGATCCGCGTCTTCAACGCGGCACCGCGCAAACCGGTGAGGCGGCCGAAGACCGACAGGTTCTCGGCGGCGGTCAGACTGTCGTCCATCGACGCGTACTGCCCGGTGAGTGAGATGAGTTCGCGGACTCTTGCGGCATCGGCGACCACATCGTGTCCGGCGATCCGCGCGGTGCCTGCGGTGGGTCGCTGCAGCGTCGACAGCAGGGTCACCGTCGTCGTCTTGCCGCTCCCGTTCGGCCCGAGAAGGCCGAGTATCTCGCCCTGTGGCACGTCGAATGAGATGCCATCGAGGGCGGTGACGCTCCCGTACGTCTTGGTCAGGTCCTCCACAGATATCGCGATTGACGCTGACACTGCGTCCTCCCCTTCTTTGGGCGGCATCCGACACCAGCACAGCGCTGGAATATAGGTGAGCCTAACCAATTTAGTTCGGCTTGGCTACGGCGGGGGGACGAACGCCGTAACGACCTGTGTCGAAACCGGGCCGCTCAGCCGAAGATCTCGGTGAAATTCTCGAGCGACGTGTGGACGTCGCCCTTCACGGCAAGCGCCGCGGCCTTGCCGACAGGACCCATCAGCGGAAGGCCGCCCAGCTCAATGAGGAAGCTGATCGTCGAACCGGCACCGTCGGGTTTGACCGCCAGATTCAACTTCGCTTTGACGCCGCCCTTGCCGGAGCCTTTGAGGACCACTTCCTTTGGCCGATCGAACTTCTCGATCTCCCACGTGAAACGGACGCGTGTGCCCTTCGCCTTGATCACCGACGACAACGTAGTGCCCTTGGCGAGTTCGCCGGCGCCGGGCAGCGGGCTGCGCCACCCGTCGTGCAGCACCAGCCACTCCTCGTAGCGGGACAGGTCAGCAGCAGCCGCGAAGGTATCCTCGGGCGACAGATCGACATGAATGGAGTCACTCGTCTTGGCCATGGTCACAGAGCCTAGCGTCTGTCCGGAGGCCCGCGGACTCCTCGGGCGCCTTCTCACGTCGCACGGCGTGTCCGCCGTCATCACCGAAGTCGAGGCTTACGACGGCCCACATGACCCGGCGTCGCATGCCTATACGCGAACCCCCAGGTCAGAGACTATGTACGGGCCGCCGATGCGCCTGTACGTCTACCGGATCCACGGTCATCACTGCGCGAACATCGTGACCAGCCCCGAAGGGGAAGGTTCAGCAGTACTGCTTCGGGCGGGCCGCATCGTCGACGGCCTCGACGTCGCCCGACAGCGGCGGCAGACGATGGTCGACGACGAACTCCTCGCCCGCGGCCCCGGAAACCTCACCAAAGCGGTCGGCATCACCATGTCCGACCTACGCACCGACGTCACGTCCCCGGGCGGCGTTCAGCTCGGAGCGCGCGTACAGACTCCCGGAACGATCCTCGCCGGACCGCGTGTCGGCGTTCGGCTCGCCGCCGACGAACCGTGGCGTTTCTGGATCGACGGCGAACCGTCCGTGTCGGCATATCGCCGCCACCCGAAAGCCGGACGCCCGAAAAGCAGGTAGTCCGCCGATCCGGACCACCTGGTGGCACGGATCGACGGACTGATGACTTGCTGGTAGGAGGCTTACTCGCCGTCCGGCTTCTTCTCCTCGGTCTTCTTATCTTCGGCACCGACAGCCTTGCGAGCGGCGTCCTGCGCCTTATCGATCTGCGACTCGAACTTATTGCCGGTCGCCTTATCGATTGCGTCGCCGCCCTTCTCAATTAGGTCCGGGTTCGACTGCAGCGCGCTCTTAGCCTTGTCAACGATTCCTTTGAGATCCATGGACGGAATTATAGTCACGCATCCAGCGATGCCGCCGACCTACGGCGGTCCAACACTGCGGCGAGAACGCGACTGGACACCTCGACGGCGGCACAACCGACCACGGCGCAGACCCCTGCGACGGCCATCATCCCGGCATTCGACGAATCGAGATGGAACATCCGCTGGCTGAACGGGACAGTGAAGATCAGCACGTATGCGATCACCGACACTGCGACGAGTACCAGCTTCCACCACGTGTACGGGCGCGCGACCACGGCGAGGACATACACCGCGATCGCGATCATCGTCGCCAACGCCGCCGTGGCCGCCTGCGTCTGCTGGGCACCGATCGCCTGCGATGCGCCTGCGATGGCCGCGACCGTGTCCGACGGCGCCAACAGTACGTCGCCGGTGTAGCTCGCCAGTGCGCCCGAGTAGTCGCGGTTGACGAACAGGAAGCAGATGAACGTCGCCAGACCGATGATGATGCCGTTCGGGATCGCCTGCGTCAGAACACGACGGACGAACCCGGTTTTCGCGCGCTCGTTGTTCGGCGCGAGTGACAGGATGAACGCTGGGATGCCGATGGTGAACCACGCCGAAATCGTCACGTGGATCGGCTGGAACGGGTAGCTGACGGGATCCCAGTCGAACACCCTCGCCAGCAGTCCGGCGATCCCGATGAGGAGCGCTAGCAGCACCGCGTACACGGTCTTGGTGAGGAACAGGTTGGAGACGCGCTCGATGTTGCCGATGACGCGTCGGCCTTCACCCACTACGTACGGGAGCGTCGCGAACTTGTTGTCCAACAACACGATCTGCGCGACGGACCGGGCAGCCGACGAACCCGATCCCATCGCGACACCGATGTCGGCGTCCTTGAGTGCGAGCACGTCGTTGACACCGTCGCCGGTCATCGCGACCGTATGCCCCTCGCCCTGCAAGGACGCGACCATCGCGCGCTTCTGGTCTGGTCGGACGCGGCCGAACGCGTCGGCGCCGTCGATCACCTGTGCGAGCTCCGGCTCCTGCGTCGGCAGCTTCCGCGCGTCGACCGCGGATTCCGGATCACCCAGTCCAAGTGAGGCGGCGACCGCGCCGACGGACAGCGCGTTGTCACCGGAGATCACCTTGACGGCGACATTCTGCGAATCGAAGTACTCGATGGTGTCACGGGCATCGGGGCGCACCCGCTGCTCCAAGACGATCAGCCCGACCGGGGTGATCGCGCCCGGCAGATTGGTGCCCGCGGCAGGTTCCGAGTCGACGAGCCTCTCGCACGTCGCGACGAGCAGGATTCGCAGCCCGGTCGAGCCGAGTTCCTGCGCTGCGAGCGCGACCTCCGACTCCGGGTCGAGGAGCACATCGGGTGCACCGATCAACCAGTTCCCGCGGTCGGCGCCGTCGCCGTCGACGAACGAGATGCCGGAGAACTTGTTGGCCGAACTGAACGGCAGGATCGCCGACGTCGACCAACCGGGAGCATCCGGGTATGCCTCGGCCAACGCCTGGATGCTGGCGTTGGGACGTGGGTCTGCCGCCGCTAGCGCGGCCATCGCGGTCTGCACCTGGGCCGGATCGAATGCGTCGTCGACCACGCGGATCTCCGACAGGCGCATACCGTTTTCGGTGAGCGTCCCGGTCTTGTCGGTGCACACGACGTCCACTCGGGCGAGGCCCTCGATCGCCGGGAGCTCGTTGACCAGACACTGTCGCTGGCCGAGCCGGACGACGCCGACCGCGAACGCGATCGACGTCATCAGGACCAGCCCTTCGGGCACCATCGGCACCAGCGCGGCCACCATGCCGAGCAATGCGGTTCGGAGCCCGTTCTCACTGATGAACAGCTGGTTGACGATCGTCAGGATGCCTGCGGGGATCAACAGCCAGGTGATGACCTTAAGAATCTTGTCGATGCCCGACCGGAGCTCCGACGAGACAAGCGTGAACTTGCTGGCTTCAGCTGCGAGCTTCGCTGCGTACGCGTCCGTGCCGACCTTCGTCGCCCGGTAGGCGCCCGATCCGGAGACGACGAAGCTTCCCGACATGATCTCGGCGCCGAGCGATTTGTCGACGGCGTCGGCCTCACCTGTCAGCAGCGACTCGTCGATGTCGAGAGCTTCGGATTCGACGGTCTCGCCATCGACCACGACCTGGTCGCCCGGCCCCAGCTCGATGATGTCGCCGACGACGACCTCGTCGGGCGCGATCTCGCGCGCTACTCCTTCTCGGCGCACGATCGGCTTGGTCTGGCCGACGATCGCGAGCCGGTCGAGGGTCCGCTTGGCGCGGATCTCCTGAATGATTCCGATACCGCTGTTCGCGATGATCAACAGGCCGAACAGCCCGTTGATGAACGACCCGGTGAACGCGACGATCGCGAACAGCACACCGAGGATGGCGTTGATACGGGTGAAGACGTTGGCCTTCACGATGTCGGCGACGCTGCGACCCGACTTGTCCGGCATCGTGTTCGCCTGACCGGCGGCCGTCCGTTCGGCGACCTCTGCCGAGGTCAGGCCGGGGACCCGGTCCGTGGTCATACTCATGCGTGTCGCTCCCACCAAGTCGGATCGTTGATCGCGGTTCCGACACGGTCGACCGCGTCGAGGGTGGAGCCGGGTCGGGGCACGCACACGTCGACCCCCGCCGCTTCCGCCGCGGGCAGCAGCCGTCGGACGGGGTCACCCCACGAATGCCGCGCAAGGTTGAAAGTACCCCAATGGATCGGGATCAGAAGGCTGGCGCGCCCGCCGCCGTTGACCAACTCATGGACGGTTACCGCCTCTTCCGGGTTGAGGTGAATGTCGGGCCACAGCGGGTCGTATGCTCCGATCGCGATGAGCGTCGCGTCGAACGCGCCGTGCTGTTCGCCGACTTCCCGGTACGCGTCGGTGAAGCCGGTGTCGCCGGAGAAGAAGAACGAGTGCGACGGTCCACTCACCGCCCAACTCGCCCACAGCGTCTCGTTCCGGGTGAACCCGCGCCCCGAGAAATGGCGGGCGGGATACGCATCGAAAGTGATTCGTGTGTCGCGCACCGAGAGGGCGACGCTCCCGTGCCAGTCGGCGGTGCGGATCCGCTCGGCGCCGATATCCCAGTGACGCAGGTGCGCGTCTACCCCGATCGGCGCGACGAACACCGCGTCCGGCTGCATCCGCGCGATCGTCGTGACCGTGCCGGTGTCGAGATGGTCGTAGTGGTCGTGGCTCAGTAGCACCACGTCGATCGGCGGCAGCGCCGCCGCCGTGATGGGGACGTCGTGCATCCGCTTGGGACCGACGAGCTGCGACGGTGAGCATCGGGCGCTCAGCACTGGATCGAGCAGGACACGCACACCATCGACGTCGACGATCGCGCTGGCATGCCCGAGCCAGGTGATCGACAGCGCCGCGGGCTGGGGCGCCACGACGGGCCGCAGCACCGGTATCACCCCGGTTGGCGCACCGGGCCGACGGAGCATGTCGACGAACACGCCCGGCCCTGGAGCGCCCGCCGCGACCGCGGCGGGCTCCCGGTTGGCGAAGACGCCGCCCGAACGGTTCGGCGATCCCGCGGTGGCGTCCACGATCGCAGCGGTCGGCGCGCCCATGGCGCGCAACGGTCCAGGAATCACAGTCACGGATCCAGACTAGTCACGGATCCAGACTGGTCACGGATCCAGACGGGGGCCTCGGGTCGACGGCCCGCTTCGCGCGTGCGCCGGGTGCGATTCGCCTCGACAATAAAGTGAGACCTGTGTCATGATTATCGTATAGTTGATCGATCGATCTACTATCTCGATGGAGAGGCTGCCCCGATGCGGACCGGCAAGTATCAGCCCGACTGGGCCGCCGTCGACGACGCGGTGCGCCGCGCCGGACTCGACGCCCCCGTCCTCGCCCTGGACCTCGACGCGCTCGAAGCCAATATCGGCGATCTTCGCCGTCGCGCGAACGGTGTGCCGATCAGGGTCGCGTCGAAGTCGTTGCGGGTGCGATCGATGATCGACCACGTCCTCGACCGCGACGGCTTTTCCGGAGTGCTAGCTTACGACGTCGCCGAAGCCCACTGGTTGGCGACCACATCGGGAATCGACGATGTCCTCCTCGGCTATCCGACGTGCCGCCGCGAAGCACTCGCCGCGCTACTCGCCGACGAGACCGCGTGCTCGCGAGTGACCCTGCTCATCGACGACCGAGCCCAGCTCGACGTCATCGACGCCGTGACACCGCCCGGGAAGCGTCCGACTGTCCGCATCGCCATCGATCTCGACGCCTCGCTGCAGGCCGGGCGCGGACGCATTCACCTCGGCGTCCGCCGTTCCCCGATCCACACCGTCGCACAGGCGACGGCACTCGCCCGGGTAGTGCAGGCCCGCGACGGGTTCCGTCTGGTCGGCGTCATGTCGTACGAGGCGCAGGTCGCGGGGGTCGGGAACGGGGTCGACGGCAAGCCAGCGATGAACACCGCCGTCCGCGCGATGCAAGCGATGTCGATGCGCGAGGTCCGGCATCGGCGCGGTGAAGTGGTCGCGGCGTTACGACACCTCGCCGACCTCGAGATCGTCAACGCAGGCGGCACCGGATCACTCGAAGAGACGGCGAAGGACAAATCGGTCACCGACATCGCCGCAGGGTCCGGACTCTTCGGCGGGCACCTGTTCGACAACTACCGCCACTTCCGTCCCGCCCCGGCGATGGCGTTCGGCCTCGACGTGCTGCGCCGGCCCGCTCCCGGAATCGTCACGTGCGGCGGCGGCGGGTGGATCGCGTCCGGGCCGCCAGGCATCGACCGTCTGCCGAAACCGGTGTGGCCGGCAGGCCTCGAATACGTCGGCACCGAGTCGGCAGGTGAAGTGCAGACCCCGCTCTCCGGGGAAGCTGCCGACGGATTGTCAATCGGCGACCGAGTATGGTTCCGCCACACCAAATCCGGTGAGGTGTGCGAACGAGCCGAGCGCGTGGCACTGATCCGGCGAGACGCAGCGGGCATCCTCGACGTCGTCGACGAGGTCCCGACCTATCGAGGAGAAGGAAAGTGCTTCCTGTGACCGGAACCTGGACCAACTGGGGTGGCACCGTCTCGTACACCCCCGCCGAGGTGGTTGTCCCGCGAACCGTCGACGAACTCGCCGACGCGGTTCGCGGGGCAGCCGGACGCGGCGACACCGTGAAACCGGTCGGCGCGGGCCACAGCTTCACCCCGATCGCCGTCGCTCCCGGCGTCCAAATGAACCTGTCGAAGCTCCGCGGCGTCCGAGCCGTCGATCTGGACCGCAAACGGGTGACACTCGCCGCCGGGACACACCTGCACGAGATCCCGGGAATCCTGGAACCGCTCGGACTGGCGATGGAGAATCTCGGTGACATCGACCGCCAGACCATCGCCGGGGCGACGTCCACGGGCACGCACGGCACCGGTGGCCGGTTCGGCGGGATATCCACCCAGATCCGCGGGATACAGCTCGTCGACGGCATGGGCACGATCCGCGACATCGGCGAGGACGATCCCGACTTGAAGGCCGCCGCCCTCGGGCTCGGCGCACTCGGCGTCCTCACCGAGGTCACTCTCCAATGCGTCGACGCGTTCGCTGTCCGCGCTGTCGAAGGGCCCGCGAACGTCGATGAGGTCGTGGACGGTTTCCTCGACCGAGTCGCCGAATTCGACCACTACGAGTTCTACTGGTTCCCGCACACGAACGCGACACTCACTAAGTCGAACAGCAGGCTGCCCGCGGACACGCCGTCCGACGGACCGAGCCCGCTACGCCGCTACATCGACGACGAACTGCTCGCCAACCGCACCCTCGGAGCGCTGACGGCCGCGGGGTCACGAGTGCCGCGGCTGGTCCCGGCCTTCAACCGAGTAGTCGGCGGCGCGCTGTCGGCGCGCACCTTCACCGACCGATCGGACAAGGTCTTCGTCTCCGATCGTGACGTCCGATTCCGCGAGATGGAGTATGCGATCCCGCTCGCCGAAGTGCCTGACACGCTGCGCGAGGTCCGGTCGGCGATCGAGGGTCGGCACCGCGTCAGCTTCCCGATCGAAGTACGGGCCGCCGCCGCCGACGACCTTATGCTGTCGACGGCGAGCGGCCGCGCGGCAGGCTACATCGCTGTCCATCGCTTCCATCGCGACGACCTCGCATCGGTGCAGGACTACTTCCGCGACATCGAAACGATCATGACGGCCCACGGCGGTCGCCCCCACTGGGGCAAGATGCACACGCGCGAGGCCGCCTACTTCCGCGAGGTGTATCCACAGTTCGACGCGTTCCTCGCCGTGCGGGAACGCTTCGATCCGCAGCGCGTGTTCACGAACCCATACTTGGAGACCGTGCTGGGCGCCTGACCGCTGCACCCCCACCGCGTTTACTTGCCGTGGAACACCGGCGGCCGCTTCTCTTCGCGCGCGGCGCGAGCCTCTTTCGCGTCGTCGCTCATCCACGCGGCGATCATCGCGTCGCGCCGATCCTGTGGGGCTTCGTCGCGCGCGCCGTCGCCGGTGAGCACCATCTTGTAGTGGCGAAGCGTCAGCGGTGCGAGGCCTGCGATCGTGGCGGCCCAGTGCTGGGCATCGGAGAGGTCGCCGATCTTGTTGGCGAAGCCGAGGTGGTAGGCGCGGTCTGCGGACAGCGGCTCACAACCGATCAAGATCCCGCGCGCGGGACCGCCACCGACGAGAGACACGAGACGTCGGATCGTCCATTCGTCCAAGGCGACGCCGATCTTCGCCGCGGGGATGCCCGCGACGGCTTCGGGGGCGACCACCCGTAGATCCGCGGCCATCGCCAATTGGAGGCCACCGCCGAGCGCCGGACCGTTGACGGCGGCGATCACCGGAATCGGCGTCGACTCGATCTGCTCGATCACTTCGACGAGTCGTGCGGGGAACGCCGGGTCATATACCGGTCCCGACAGGTCGGCGCCCGCGCTGAACACTGAACCGCGTCCGGTCAGGACGATAACGCGCGCGCCCGCGTCGACGGCGTCGGTGAACGCCTGCGACAGGTCGCGCAGCATGTCGTAGTCGAGGGCATTTCGCTTGGCCTCGCGGGCCAGTTCGATAGTGGTGACTGGGCCGTCTGTGGTGCTCACGATCATGAAGGCAGAATACCGAGGCGAGCGACGGCACACTCAGTCGCCGGCGTGATCGGGCGTGTCCGTCACCGCCCACCGGACGGCGAGCCCGTCCAGGAGCAGGTCGAGGCCGAGCCGGTAGTCGTCGTCGACGCCCTCGTCATCGTCGACCGGACCGCCGATGTAGCCGCCCGAGAGCAACAAGGGTGCGAGGTAGGGCAACCGCTCGGTGGTAACCACTTCCCCGAGTTCAGCGAAGGCTTCGGCGCCGAACTCGAAGTCTTCCTGCCCTGCCAGATCCCGTTCCAGGCTGGCGAACGACGCCACGTACGACGAGATCGCGAGGACCACCGAGATCTGCTCGCCTCCACTGAGTCCGAGTTCACTGAGGGCGCGCATCCCCTGGTCGGCGATGTACATCGACGCGGGCATCAGCACCGACGTCGGGCTTCGGGGGATGTCGAGCATCCAGGGATGCTCGCGATACATGTCCTGGAGAAGGTCGGCCCACGCACGGAGGTCGTTGCGCCAGCCGGCGGCTGACACATCGGCGGCTGACACATCGGCGGCTGGGGTCGGCAGCAACGACTCCGAACCGATCATCAGCAGCAGCAGCTCGTCTTTGTTGGCGACGTACCGGTACAGAGACATCGTGGTGAATCCGAGGTCTTTGGCAACTCTGGCCATGGTGACTGCCGCGATGCCCTCGGCGTCGGCGATCGCGATCGCCTGGGCGACGATCTGCTCGTGCGAGAGTCCGCGTCGCGGCCCATTCTGCGACGGCACATATGTCCCCCACGCGATGGCGACCGACCTAGGCAGCCCGCTCTCGGTCTTCTCCGTCATCCTCCCACTCTATGTCCGCCCCAAAAATCTGTGTACACCACATACTGTGTATGCAATACTCTGTGTATGTCATACACAGCAGCTCCGATAATTCAGCTCACCGACCTCACCAAACGCTATGGCGACCACCCCGTGCTGACCGGTCTGTCACTGACCGTCAAACCAGGCATCCACGCAATGCTCGGACCGAACGGCGCCGGGAAGACAACGCTCATCGACATCCTGACCACACTCCGCCCCCACGACGACGGCGACGCCACTGTGCTCGGCCTCGACCTCGCGACGTCCGGAGCCGACATCCGGAGCCGGATCAGCGTGACCGGTCAGTTCGCGACCGTCGACGAGGTCCTCACCGGACGCGAGAACCTGATCATGATGGCTCGACTCCTCGGGCTGTCCTCTCGCAACGCTCGTCACCGGACCGACGAACTACTCGATCGCTTCGGTCTCGCCGATGCCGCGGATCGACGTGCGTCCGCCTATTCCGGCGGCATGCGACGACGCCTCGACCTTGCCGTCAGTCTCATCTGGCCGCCCGAGATCCTCTTCCTCGACGAGCCAACCACAGGACTCGACGCACACAGCAGGCTGGCGTTGTGGCAGCAGATCCGCGAACTGGCCGAGCACGGGACCAACGTCTTCCTCACCACGCAGTACCTGGAGGAGGCCGACGCACTCGCGGACGAGATCTCAGTGCTCGACCACGGCGGGATCGTCGCGCGCGGCAGCGCCTCAGAGCTCAAAGAACGAGTCGGCGGCGCAGTACTCACCCTGCTCGACGACGGCGTCGTCGTCGACGAGATCCCCACGGACGGCACGGCGAACGACCTCGCGCGCCTGACCGCCGCCGTGTCCGCCGACCGACCGGATCTCGTGGTCGAACTCCGGCGTCCGACCCTCGACGATGCCTTCCTCCAACTCACCGGACACTCCGCGACAGACGAGGCAGCGTGATGACCACGCCAGCCCCGGGCGTCAGCGCCCTGACTGCTTCTCGAATCCTCGTCGGCCGCTCGGTCCGCCACAGCGTCCGCGACATCGACGCGATGATCATGGCGGTGATGCTGCCCGTGATGCTGATGCTGATGTTCGTCTTCGTCTTCGGCGGCGCGATCTCCGACACCGGCAGCTACCTCGACTACGTGGTGCCTGGCATCGTCCTGACCTGTGCCGGGTTCGGTGCAGCGAGTACAGGCGTGTCGGTCAGCCAGGACATGACGTCGGGCGCCATCGACCGGTTGCGCACCATGCCGGTGGCCGCGGCAACCGTTCTCGTCGGGCACACCGTGGCGAGCGTCGTCCGGAACCTCGTCGCGACCGGCGTCGTCGTCCTCGTCGCCGTCGCCCTCGGGTTCCGTCCCCACGCGAACATCGTCGACGGTGCGGGAGCACTCGGCCTCATCGCGTTGTACATCCTCGCCATCACGACGGTGTTCGCGATGCTCGGACTGGTCGCGGGATCCGCCGAAGCCGCCAGCGGCTACGGATTCATCATCCTGTTCCTGCCGTACGCGTCCAGCGCGTTCGTCCCTATCGAGTCGATGCCCGGTTGGCTCCAGGTATTCGCGGCACACCAGCCCGCGACCCCGGTGATCGAAGCGACGCGAGCACTTCTGGCTGGCCAGGCACCTGGGGTCGATGCGGCAATCGCCGTCGCCTGGTGCGTCGGGATCATCGCGGTCGCCGCGGCGCTGACCGCCTGGGTGTTCCCGCGCCGGACCGCGCGGTGAGCATGCCCCGCACCCCACAGACGACGCGACGCCCGGAACCATCGGTTCCGGGCGTCGCGTGCGAGAGTCTCAGGCGCCGAGCAGGTCGATCACGAAGATCAGCGTCTTGCCCGACAGGCGGTGTCCCGCACCTTCGGGTCCGTACGCCAGTTCCGGCGGTACGACGAGGCGGCGGCGTCCGCCGACCTTCATGCCGGGGATGCCTTCCTGCCATCCGGGGATCAACGCTTCGAGCGGGAAGTTCGCGCTCTGGCCGCGGTCCCACGACGAGTCGAACTCTTCGCCGGTCTCGAACTCGACGCCGACGTAGTGCACGTCGACCATGCCGCCACGCTGGGCCTCGGCACCGTCACCGACAACGAGATCGGTGATCTGGAGTTCGGTCGGGGCCGGGCCCTCCGGGAATTCGACTTCGGGCTTGGTGTTGTCTGCCATGGTTCTAGCGATCTCCCATCGACACGAAGTCGCGCTCGGTGTAACCGGTGTACAGCTGGCGCGGACGGCCGATCTTGGTGGTCGGGTCGGCGTGCATCTCGCGCCAGTGCGCGATCCAACCGGGCAGACGGCCCAGCGCGAAGAGCACGGTGAACATGCGCGTCGGGAAACCCATCGCACGGTAGATGACGCCGGTGTAGAAGTCGACGTTCGGGTAAAGCTTCCGCTCGATGAAGTAGTCGTCGCTCAGCGCGACCTGTTCGAGGCCCTTAGCGATGTCGAGGAGTTCGTCTTCGACACCGAGCGCGGCGAGGATCTGATCGGCGGTCTTCTTCACGATCGCGGCGCGCGGATCGTAGTTCTTGTAGACGCGGTGACCGAAGCCCATGAGCTTCACGCCGTCTTCCTTGTTCTTGACCTTGGTCATGAACGCCTTGGTGTCGCCGCCCGACGCGCGGATCTCGTCGAGCATCTCCAGGACGGCCTGGTTGGCGCCGCCGTGCAGCGGGCCCCAGAGCGCGTTGATGCCGCCCGAGATGGACGTGAACAAGTTGGCCTGCGACGAACCGACGAGGCGAACGGTCGACGTCGAGCAGTTCTGCTCGTGGTCGGCGTGCAAGATGAACAGCATGTCGAGAGCCTTGGCGATCTCGGGGTTCACCTCGTACGGCTCGGCGGGGAAGCCGAAGGTCATGCGCAGGAAGTTCTCGACGAGACTCAGCGAATTGTCCGGGTACAGGAACGGCTGACCCTGCGACTTCTTGTACGCGTACGCGGCGATCGTCGGCAGCTTCGCCAGGAGTCGGATGGTCGCGAGCTCGACCTGCTCGGGATCCTTCGGGTCCAGGGAGTCCTGGTAGTAGGCGCTCAGCGCGTTGACTGCGCTCGACACGACCGGCATCGGGTGCGCGTTGCGCGGGAACCCGTCGAAGAAACGCTTGAGATCCTCGTGCAGCAGCGTGTGCCGCTGGATTCGGGTGGTGAAGTCCTCGAGCTCACTCGGGGTCGGCAGCTCGCCGTAGATCAGCAGGTAACTGACCTCGATGAACGTCGACTTCTCGGCGAGCTGGTCGATCGGGATACCGCGGTAGCGCAAGATTCCCGCGTCGCCGTCGATGTAAGTGATCGATGACTTGGTCGACGCGGTGTTCACGAAACCGCCGTCGAACGTCGTCAAACCGGTCGTCGACAGGAACGAGCCGAGTGCGACCGAGTCGCTGCCTTCCGAAGCCTTCAGAATAGGAAGATCGATCTTTCCACCGGGGTAGGTGAAAGTACCGGTCTGCTGATCGGCGGCGCCATTCTCCACGGACACACAAACCCCTTAGCAATCGCGGGTGAGCAGTTGTTGGTTACAACCTAGTCGGCTTTCTACTCGGCCGCCCACTGAGGGTCCCCCGGGGATCACCACGGGTTTGCTCACAGGGAGGCCTGCGACTTCTCTCGTCGCACGCTCAGCTTACTCATATCCCGATACCGTGAGTTCATGCGTGAGCACCCGGCAGGAGACGACGCTATTCTCCTCGACTTCAGCGGACACGCCGACGCCGCACAGGCGGCGGCGCGGGCCGCGACAGCGTTGCGGATGGCCGCAGACGATGGACGGCTGACCGTCGCCGATGTGGTGGCGAGCGCCGAAACGGTTCTGGTAGAGGCATTTCCGGGTTCTGGCGTGAACGAGCTCGGGGTCCGCCGCGTGGTGCACGATATGGCGGTTGACGACGGCCGGGCCGCCGACTCGGCGTCGACGTCCGGCGACCGGATAGTCATCGCAACGGTGTACGACGGGCCCGACCTCGCGGCCGCCGCATCGATCGTCGGCTGCTCGGTCGATGAGCTGATCCGAGCGCACACCGCGGTGCTCTGGCGGGTCCAGTTCATGGGTTTCGCGCCCGGCTTCGGCTATCTAATCCCCGACCGGTCGAGTGAGATATCTGACATCGAACTCCTCGCGAAGATCGAGCGGCGCAGCCAATCGCGGCCCGTCGTTGGGTCCGGGTCGGTCGCGGTCGCGGCCGGCTACAGCGCCGTCTATCCGCGCGAGAGCCCAGGCGGGTGGCATCTGCTCGGGCGGACGAGCCGCCGGATGTGGGACTCGGCGGCGGTCCCGCCCGCGATCCTGTCGACGGGTTCGGCCGTCCGTTTCGACCGGGTGCACGCATGACGGGCCCGCACGCCGAGTTCGTGGTCGCCTCGACGGGACTCCTCGCGACGGTGCAGGACCTCGGGCGACCAGGACACGCATACCTCGGCGTGCCCCGGTCCGGCGCAGCCGACCGGGTGTCGTTCGCGCTCGCGAACCGGCTCGTGGGCAATCGGGAGGACGCCGCGTGCGTGGAGGTGACCCTCGGCGGCTTCTCAACTCGGCTCCACGGGACTGCTCTCGTCGCCGTGGCCGGTCCGACCACCGTCGTCCGGGTGGACGGGCGAGCGGTCGGCAGCCATTCGGCGATCGCGCTCAAGAACGGCCAGACGTTGTCGGTGACGGCGCCACGTCGCGGCTGCCGCAACTATGTCTCGGTCCGCGGCGGGTTCGCGGTCGCCGCCGAACTCGGCTCGCGGTCCACCGATACCCTGTCCGGGTTGGGGCCTGCGCCGCTCGCCGTCGGCGACGAACTGCCCGTCGGAACGTTGTCGTCGACGTGGCCCGCAGTGATGTTCGCGCCACCCGCTCCGTGCCCCGCGTCGCCTACCGTCACCCTCACCATTCGACTCGGTCCACGCGCCGACCGCCTCGTCGCTCCGGATTCACTGACCGACGGAGCGTGGGTGGTGAATCCGGCGAGCAATCGGATCGGCGTGCGCTTGGATCGCCCCGACGACAGCGCCGAATCTGTTGTGGCGCATCACGATCTACCGGAGCTCGCGTCCGAGGGCGTCCCGCTCGGCGGGGTGCAGATTCCACCGAGCGGACAGCCCGTGGTGTTCCTCGCCGACCATCCGGTGACCGGTGGATACCCGGTCGTCGCGGTACTGGCGCCGTCGTCGTTGCAGCTCGCGGCGCAGCTCGTCGGCGGCGACCGTGTTCGCTTCGTTCTCGGGTGAAGCCATTGCTTTTAACCTGAGACGTATCTAGAATTTCGTCTCATGACGGACGTGCTGCCCTACCAAGCGACCGACTCCGCGGCTGTGCCGCTGACGCCCCTGGGCCCCGACTCGGTGACCTGGCGGTACTTCGGCGACTGGCGCGGCATGCTGATGGGCTTGTGGTCGGGTTCGATGCAGAACATGCATCCGAAGCTCGCAGCAGGCGTCTGGGACCATTCGGACTTCTTCGGCGAACGCTGGGAGCGTCTGATGCGGTCGCTGTATCCGATCTCCGGCGTCGTCTTCGACCAGACACCCGAGACCGGCCGGGAGGTCCGCGACTACCACTTGACGATCAAGGGGACGATGGACGATGGGCGGCGCTACCACGCTCTCGACCCGGATGTCTTCTACTGGGCACACGCGACGTTCTGGTACGGGAACATCCGGTGCGCCGAGGCGTTCGGCCCACCGATCTCCGAGGCCGACAAGCGCGCCCTGTTCGAGGAGTCGCGCAACTGGTACGCCGCCTACGGAATCAGCATGCGCCCGTGTCCGGACACGTACGACGAGTTCGAAGAGTATTGGGATCACATGTGCCGCCGGGTACTCCGTGACCATGATGCGGTGCGCACCGTTCTCGACATCACGTCGCTGCCCGCTCCGCCGTGGGCACAGCCGTGGATGCCTGACTGGTTGTGGAGGCGGCAGGTTCAGGTGATCCAGCAGGTGTTCATGTGGATCACGACCGGCCTCTACGACGAGCCGATCCGCGAGATGATGGGGCTGACGTGGACCGATAAGGACGAGCGCCGGTTCCGCCTGTTCGGCAAGGCCGTCGACCGGACGATGCGCCTGCTGCCAGCTCGATACCGCCGCCACCCGCGCGCCAGGGACGCCGACGACCGGGTCAGCGGTCGGGTCGCACCCGACGCTCCCCTTCTCGAGACGCCGAGCCGCAACCTGCCCTCCGGGGCCGAGCGGGACAGCCCGATCCACTACTGCCCCGTCACTGCGGGCAGGCGCGCGAACCTCCCGTGGCAAAGCAACGAGGTGAACGACTGAGCCGCTGACGACGGCATCCGTCGCACGGCCGGGGATCAGTCCTCGACGTGGGCGTCGCGTTCGCGAACGACCACGCGGTACCGCCAAAACGCGGGCACCGCGAGCGCGACGAGAACGGTTCCAATCACAGTGAGGACACCGCCGCCTGCGACCGTCGCGGCAGTGCCCGCGACCGCGGCAGACGCACCGTGCGCGACATCGGCGATGCGCGGGCCACCGGCGACGATGACGGTGAAAACCCCTTGCAGTCGGCCGCGGACGTCGTCATTGGCTGCGGACTGCAGCATCGTCTGACGGAAGGCGGCGGACGCCATGTCGGCGGCGCCGCCGATCATCAACGCCACCACCACCAGCGGCAGGACCGGGAGCGGCGAACCATTCGCGAACAGCAGCAGCCCTCCGGACACGGTGATCGCCAGACCCCACACGACGATGCAGACGACCACCGCCCGTCCCTGCCGCTGAACCCGCGACACCCAGCCCGACAGCACGCCGCCGACGACGGCGCCGAGCGGAATCGCGATGAACAGCAGCGCGAACGCGACACCGCCGTCGGTCGGTCCGCCGAAGTCCTGGTGCGCCATCTGCGGGAACAGTGCGCGCGGCATCCCGAAGACCATCGCGATGAGATCGACGACGAACGACATCAACAGCACCGGCTGCGTCTTCAGGTAGACGAGGCCGTCGATCACCGACTTGAGGCCCGGGGTCGTCGGCTTCACCCCCTCGGGCAGTTCCGGCGGCAGCGCAGGCAACGCGACGACCGCCCACAATGTGGCGAACAGACAGATCGCGTCCACGAGGTAGAGCAGCGAGAAACCGAGCACCGGAATCAACGCGCCGCCGACCAGTGGGCCGGCGATCGCACCGGCTTGCATCACCGTCATGTTCAACGAGTTCGCCGCCGGAAGGTCCTCCCGTTCCAGGATCCTCGGGAGGACGGCGGTACGCGTCGGCTGATTGACAGCGAAGAACGCCTGCTGGAGCGAGAACACACCCAGCAGGATCCATACGTTGTTCCAGCCCGCCGCCGCCTGCGCCCAGAACAGGACGCTCGTCGCGATTAGGCCGAAGGTGGTCACGAACAGGATGCGGCGGCGGTCGAACGTGTCGGCGAGCGCGCCGCCCCACAGTCCGAAGATGACGAGCGGCACGAGACCGAACACGCCGGTCAACCCGACGTACGCGGAACTGCCGGTCATCGCGTAGATCTGTGCGGGCACCGCGACCACCGTCAGCTGCGCGCCGATGACCGTGACGATGTTCGCCCACCACAGGCGACTGAAGTTCTTGTTCTTCAGCGGCGTGGTATCGGCGAGGAGTCGAGCCACTACGGTTGCAGTCGTTCGACGCGCCACGAGTCACCGTCACGCACCGCGCGCACCCGATTGTGGAGACGGTCGGCGCGTCCCTGCCAGAATTCCACGATGTCCGGTTCGATCCGGTAGCCGCCCCACTTCTCCGGGACCGGGACGGGCCCGTCACCGAGAGCGGCAGCCGCCCCGGCGGCCTTCGCCTCCAACGCCGCCCGCGACACGATCGGACGCGACTGGTCGGACGTCGACGCCGACACCTGCGATCCGCGCGGACGCGAACTCCAGTACGCGGCCGTCTCCTCGGCACTCACCTTCACGACCGGTCCTCGCAAGTGCACCTGCCGTTCCATCGCGATCCACGGAAATGTGACCGCCGCATACGGATTCGCCGCGAGCGCCCGCCCCTTATCGGAGTCGTAGCCGGTGAAGAAGACGATCCCATCGTCGCTAACGCCCTTACAGAGGACGGTGCGGGTGGCCGGACGACCGTCCGCATCGGCCGTTCCGACGATCATCGCGTTCGGCTCGGCGACACCCGCGTCGATCGCATCCGCGAGCCAGGCGTCGAAGAGTTCCCGCCACGGCGGATCGCCGGTCAACCACGCGACGTCGAGGTTCTCGGCGACACCGTCGCGCCCCGTCGCATCAGCCGCTCCGTAGCCAACCCGCATGTTCTGCATTTCGACCTGCCCG
Organism: Gordonia abscondita; assembly: GCF_032711245.1. GTDB lineage: Bacteria > Actinomycetota > Actinomycetes > Mycobacteriales > Mycobacteriaceae > Gordonia. Next base: position 2,137,850 of record NZ_CP128986.1, on the reverse strand, counting down.
CTCACGAGAACTGATGATATTCCTGCGGTCAGACTGTCGGACAGATGGCCGAGGTGATGTAGTCGGCGACCTGCGCGTGCGACATGTGCCGTGCCGGCGACAGGAGTTCCGCATAAATCGCGCTGACCATGAACTCGACGGCCGCTGGCGGATCAGGATGCAGATACGCGGCGAGCGGCGACGGTTCGATGTGGCTGAGCGCCCGGTCGGTCACGATGTCGACGAGTGTGGGCTGCGAGCCCGCGCGGATCAGCCACGGCAGCAGCCTGCTCGCATCGATCCTCAGCGCGGCGACGAGCGGCTCGTTGCGCGCGTTGTAGTCGAGCACTTCGCGGACCAGCATGTGGACGGTTTCGCGTGGTTGGTCGGCGAACCGGAGACGACCGAGGAGCATCTGTTCGAGCCGATCGAGCTCGTCGGCCACGAGAGCGCCGATCAACTCCTCCCGCGACGAGTACCTGCGGTACACGGTGGCCCGGCCGATACCGGCCTCCCGAGCGACGGCGGCCAAGGTCAGCGCGTCGAGTCCCACCCGCTGCACCACGCGGCGCGTCGCTGCCAACACCTCATCACTCGCGGACATGCCTCGAACTGTATCGCGACCACAGTGAGATGACTATTGATATGAATGCCTCATCAGTGAGACACTTTTCGGCATGAATGTCTCAGAGTATTCGGCACCAGACACCGGCACGTCCCCCTGGGACTCACAGCCCGACGAGTTCGACTACCACGCCGACCTCGTCGACGGCGAGATCCCGGAAGGGTTGCGCGGCGCGCTGTATCGGATCGGCCCAGGCCGATTCGAGGTCGGGAGTCACCCGGTCGGACACATCTTCGACGGCGACGGCATGGTCTCGAAGTTCGATATCGGCCCGGACGGGGTGCACTTCCGAAACCGGTACGTGCGCACCAAAGCGTTCGCGCGATCAAACAGCACATCGATGCCGCCGAAGGGATTCAGCACCCAGCGCATCGGCGGCGCGCTCGCCAATGCACTGCGGTTCCCGGAGAACATGGCGAACACCAATGTGCTCGTCCACGACGACTCGCTGTACGCCCTGTGGGAGGGTGGCCGTCCGCACCGCCTGGACCTCGAGTCCCTCGCCACCCTCGGCGTCGAGTCGTTCGGCGGTGCCCTCAAACGCCTCGGCGCGTTCTCCGCCCATCCGAAGGCAGACCCGCGAACCGGCGAGGTGTTCAACTTCGGCCTCGACGTCTTCCCGCGGCCGATGATCCGCTGCTATCGCCTCACCACGGGTGGGAAGCTCGACGGCGTCGCGACGGTGCCGATCCCCAAGCTCGGCTTCGTCCACGACTTCGCGCTCACCGAGCGGCACCTGGTCTTCGTGCTCGGGCCACTCGTCGTGAAGCGGCCGATCCCGGTGGTGCTCGGCCTCCGACCGTTCGACGACGCTCTCTCCTACGAACCTGACCTCGGCACATCGATCGTCCTCGTGCCGCGCGACGGCGGTGCCGCCACCACCATCGAATACGACCCACTGTTCCACTTCCACGTCACCAACGCGTACGACACGGCGACAGATACGATTGTCGAGCTCGTCGTCCACGATGCGGACGGCGGCTGGTCGGAGTGGAATGCGCACCTGCGCGACTTTCGCAACCATCCCGGCCCGGCGTTCGGCGGGACCCTCACCAGGCTCACGATCAATCGGGCCGCCCGCACCGTCGTACGCGAGCCGCTCAGCGATCTCGGCGGGGAGTTTCCGCAGATCGACCAGCGGCGGACCGCCGCCGAGCACCGCTTCACTTATCTCGCGCAGGCGTCTCAGACTGGCGGGAACCCGGATTCGATCACCACGATCGACCATTCCACCGGGCGCGCTAATCGCTACCGATCGAGCGACGAGAACACCGTCTGCGAACCGTTGTTTGTCGCCGATCCGACCGAGGTGACCGAAGGCAAGGGATGGTTACTGACGGTCGAGCACCGCCCCGCCGAGGCATCGTCGGCGCTGCTCGTGCTGCGCGCTGATCGTCCGAACGACGGGCCGGTGGCCACGGTGGCACTCGACCACCACATCCCGATGACGTTCCACGGAGCGTTCCGAGCCGCCATCGACCGCCAGTGAGGCAGGGACAGCGTCAGACCACCATCCGACCGGGCAGGCCGGGCTCGGCGCCCTGGGACGCCGCGCCAGACCCAGCCGCCTGCCGGTACGCCCGACCGACCAGGTCAACGCCGTGCCGCAGGTCGTCGGCGGGCAGCGTGTACGGGATTCGAAGGTAGTTCTCCAGACCCCCACCGGGAGCGAATCCACTTCCCGGAGTTAGCCGTACGCTCAGGCCGGCCGCGGCGGCAGCGGTCGCCGTCGCGATCGGCCGCGGGAGCCGGACCCACAGGCACAGCCCTCCGACGCCAGGGACCGCGACGGCGTCGGGCAGCGCGTCGCCGAGCGCGGTGAGTGCGACGGTTCGTTGCTCGCGGAGCGTGGCCAGGCGTGCGGGTAGGAAACTGTCGAGATTGTCCAGCGCGTAGGCGACCGCGAGTTGGTCCATGACGGCCCCGCTGATGTCGAGGTCGTACCGGGCGACGGCGAACGGGTCCGGCGGAGCATCGGTGCGTATCCAGCCGATGCGCAGACCGCTCCACACCGTCTTACTCGACGACCCGAGGGTGATGATCCGCGCGCGGGCGGGCGCAAACGCAGCGACCGGCGGCGGAGCATCGCAGTCGAGTCCGAGTTCGACGACCGTCTCGTCGATCACGATCGGGACTCCGTAGCGCGCCGACAGTTCACCGAGCCGGGTACGGCCGTCGACGTCGAGTAGCAGTCCGGTCGGATTCTGGAAGTCAGGAATCATGCAGACCAACGCCGGCCGCTGCAACCGGATGATCGACTCCAGATGGTCGAGATCCCAACCGTGCTCGACGTCCAACGGCAACGCGACGACGCGGGCCCGGTGCCGAGCGAGCGCCTGCAACGTCCCCGAATACGTCGGTTGTTCGACGACGACCCGCTCCCCCGGCGCGACCAGAGTGTCGAGTACGACGCGCAGCGCGTGTTGAGCGCCTGCCGTCACCAGGATCTGTTCGGGCCGGGTCGGTAGTCCGCGTGCGGTGTAACGGCGTGCGACGGCCTCGGTGAGGACTCGCAGACCGTTCGGATAGACGCCTGCGCCCGCCAGGTATGCGGGCGCGCAGTCGAGCGCGTATCGGTAGGCGTCGTGCACCACTTGGTCGGGTGCGGACGGCGCCGCAATATTGAGCCTGAACATGTCGGCTTCGACCCGTTGTCGAACGGTTCGGCAGGCACGTCGACGGGCAGGACCAGGATGCTGCGCGCTCCCTGCCGCGACTGCAGGTGACCGGTGTCGCGCAGGGCTGCGTACGCGCCTGCGACGGTGGTCCGGCTGACGTCCAGCGCATCGGCGAGACCGCGCTCGCTCGGGATCGCGGTACCGACCGAGACTCGGCCATCGAGCAACAGGACGCGGAGCGCGTCGGCGAGTGCCGCGTATGTCGGACGCGGTCCGGCCGGCCGCCACGAACCAAGACGCCGGGCCAGGGCGTGAGCACCGATCGCTCCGGTCGGAGCCAGAGTCGAAGTCGCTCCGTTCGTCGTGGCCGTCATAATGCCAGTGTCTCCCAACTGGCTATAGATTCCAAGTCCAGTAGCCGGGATCATTGTCGTATGAGCTCAGCAGCGTCCGAGATACCCAGTCGCCTCGCCGGCCGCCTCGTCAGCCTGTATGTCGGCCTCGCCTTGTACGGCGCGTCGATGGCGATGGTGCTGCGCGCCGGGCTGGGCAACATCCCGTGGGACGTTCTCCATCAGGGCGTCGCCGAACATGTCCACCTGTCGATCGGCGTCGTCTCGATCATCGTCGGGGCGGCTACGCTGCTCGCCTGGATCCCGCTGCGTCAGGTGCCGGGCCTGGGAACGGTCTCCAACGTGATTGTGATCGGACTCGTCTTCGACGTCGTCGCACCGCACCTGCCGAATGCGCCGCGTTGGGAGCTCGCCGTGCCGATGATGGTCGGCGGCATCGTCGTCAACGCGTTCGCGACGGTCCTCTACATCGGTGCCCGCCTCGGCCCCGGACCGCGCGACGGTTTGATGACCGGACTTGTCGCCCGTACCGGACGGCCCGTCCGCGTGGTTCGCACCGTCCTGGAAGTGTCGGTGGTCGCGGTCGGCTTCGCGCTCGGCGGCACCCTCGGGATCGGCACAGTCCTCTACGCGGTCGGCGTGGGCCCACTCATCCAACTGTTCGCGCGCCTACTACACATGACGGCCGCAGTATCGGGACACGCCGTCAGACCCGATCGAATCACCGACCGAGCCTGAACCGACCGGCAGACTGCATGCATGGCGAAATATGAGCGGACCTTCCGGGGCGACTTCGACTCCGTCGTCGACCTCGTCCATCGCGGCGTGATGGACGCCAGTATGTCCGCGTCGTACGAGGACGGATCGAACATCGAACCGACCGGGACCGATGTGCGGTGCGCCGTCCGCGTCTACGAGCGGTACAGCACGTTCGGTGGCAACCGAGTCGCCTTGAATCTGACGATCGTCGGCGTCGGGCCGAGGATCTTCGTCTCGGCGATCACCGCGGGCGGCAGCCAAGCGATGATGTGGAAGGTCAACACCTGGGGTGAGGAGTCGTTCCTGGAGACGCTCACCGCCACCGTCGAACCTCTCGCACAGGCATCACCCGACGTCGAGCCGTGAAAAGTTCTAACCACGGGGCAGAAGTCTCACGTCAGCGGTCGAGATCACCCGATTTTCGGATCGAGTGTCCATATACGCGAGAGTAATGCCACGCTCGTCGTGCAGCGGACCGATCTGTTCTGTTCATACCGCGACTGCCGGATGCTCATCGAACCGAATCGGTTCGGGACGACCCGACGTTCTACGATGCTCACCATGACCGAGAACGCCGCGATCAACATCCCCGCCGACCTCCTTCCCACCGACGGCCGTTTCGGCTGCGGACCCTCGAAGGTCCGTCCTGAGCAGTTGCAGTCGCTGGTCGACACCGGTGCATCGGTGTTCGGCACCAGCCACCGCCAGGCGCCCGTCAAGAACGTCGTCGGCGCCATCCGCAGCGGGCTGACCGACCTCTTCGCACTGCCCGACGGTTACGAGGTTGTGCTCTCGAACGGCGGAACCACCGCGTTCTGGGACGCTGCGGCATTCGGACTCGTCCGTGAACGCGTCCTGAACCTGACCTACGGCGAGTTCTCGTCGAAGTTCGCCACCGTCACCAAGAAGGCCCCCTTCCTGGCCGACCCGAAGGTCATCTCGACCGACCCCGGCACCGCGCCCGATCCGGCCGCGATCACCGCGGCCGACGTCGCGGGCGGCGACGGACCCGCCGTCGACGTGATCGGCTGGGCGCAAAACGAGACGTCGACCGGTGTGGCCGTCCCGGTTCTCCGCCCCGAGGCCGCGGGCGACGCTCTGGTCGCCATCGACGCCACGTCGGGCGCGGGCGGCCTACCCGTCGACATCTCGCAGACCGACGTCTACTACTTCGCGCCGCAGAAGTCGTTCGCGTCCGACGGCGGCCTCTGGGTCGCCATCATGAGCCCGGCGGCGCTCGCCCGCGTCGAGGAGATCAACGCCTCGGGCCGCTGGTGCCCGGAGTTCCTGTCGCTGCCGACCGCTGTCGACAACAGCGCCAAGAACCAGACGTACAACACGCCTGCGCTCGGCTCGCTGCTGCTGTTCGCCAACCAGATCGAATGGATGAACACCAACGGCGGCCTCAACTTCTGCACCGGCCGCACCGCCGAGTCGAGCAGCATCCTCTACTCGTGGGCACAGGCCAGCGAGTATGCGTCGCCGTTCGCCGACGAAGCGCACCGCAGTCAGGTGGTCGGAACCATCGACTTCGCCGACTCGGTCGACGCGGCAGCCGTCGCGAAGACGTTGCGCGCCAACGGTGTGGTCGACACCGAGCCATACCGCAAGCTCGGCCGCAACCAGCTGCGCATCGGCATGTTCCCGGCGATCGATCCGGCGGACGTCCAGAAGCTGACCGAGTGCATCGACTACGTGGTCGGCAAGCTCTGATCTCGCACCGACTGCCCCGTTAGACGATGGACACGCGGAGAACTCCGCGTGTCCATCACTCGTCTCATCGGGCGGTGACTTACGCTGGGGGTGTATCCGCGTACGTCAGGACGCAGAGGAGGATCGATCGAGTGCGAAAGTTGAAGGCGCTGCGCGTCGATCCGGACGGGGCGGTCATCTGTGTGGACGCTGATTCCGGCGACCAGTTCGCGCTGACGGTCGATGACGTGTTGCGCGACGCCGTGGCACCGGCGGTCCCGCCACCAGAGGTTCCGACCGCACCGGAAGTCACGTTGAGCCCCCGCGAGATCCAAGCTCGTGTCCGGGCAGGCGCGACGGTCGATGAACTCGCCGACGTCACCGGGGAACGCCCGGAGAAGATCTACCGATTCGCCCATCCTGTTCTCCTGGAACGCGTTCGCGCCGCCGAGTTGGCTCGCGCATCGCATCCGGCGGGCATCGATGGCCCGAGCTTGAATACGCTCGGCGAACTCGTCTCCGAGTGTCTCGCGCTGCGGGGCAACACCTCGGCTGATGCGGCATGGGACGCGTGGCGCCCCGAAGACGGCCGGTGGGTGGTCCAGATCGGTTGGACCAGCAACGGCCGCGAAGAGTTTGCGCATTGGCGGTTCACTCCCGGATCGCACGGCGGGAGCACCGAACCGCTGGACGATCTCGCGGTGGAACTGACCGAACCCGAGCTTGCCCGCGCATCCCGCCGTTCGGTGATGTCCGTGGTGCGTCAGACGCCCGAGCCGCCACAGCACGAGGTCCTGCCCGACGGCCACGAGCAGGTCACGATGAATGCAGACCAGATCATCGAACAGCAATCGTCTCCACTGGAACTGGAGTTCGAGGACGACCCGTCCGCAGAGCGGAGCGGCCGGGAACAACAACAAGGGCAGGGTCCCCGGCATCGCAGCGGAAAGCGCGCGACGCCGACCGTCCCCGCCTGGGAGGACGTCTTGTTGGGCGTCCGTAGTCACCCCGGAGAGTAATTGTTCGCCAACACCACCACACTGTGGTTCGTCGCTTGCCCGGACCCCGCCGAACAGCTTCGGCGCGGGTCCGTCGCAGACCCGGACCGAACCGACGACCTGATGCGTCGCGCCTACGTCGACGACGTCCCGTCCGCTACTGCCATCACGGATCTGTCGACGCTGACTGATGCCGACGACGACGTGGTGTTCGCCGCGCACTTCGGCGATGTCGCGGTATTGGCGGGCCGATCGTTGGCGACGGTGTCGCCCGACGAGATGACTACGTTCGTGACTGGTCTGGAACCGGGGTGGACGGTCCTGCTGTTGTCGTTGGACCCGACGACCAATACCGGCGTGTTCGCACGGTGGGAGGATGGTCGGCTGCAGCGTGCGTTCGCGGCGTCGCCCGACACTATTCACGCCGATCACGGCGTCCCGTTTCCATTCGAGAGTCCGTTTTGGGCTGGTGAGCGTCCGCTGCAGTATCTGCCTGGCGCCGAAGCCGACCCGCTCGATCTGCCGTTCCATCCGGCGGAGCTCGCGGAGGAGGCGAACCGTCAGTGGCTGGGCTTCCGGTTCACTCCGCCGACGGCCGACGGCGACACCGTACTCACGGGCATCCCGGTGTTCTCGTACCGGATCCTGTCCGAGGGCGCGGAGGCGACCGCCGCGTCACAGGTGCAGCCGGCAACCGTGCCGGTTCCCGAGGAACTCGGCGAGGTCACCAGCGAGACCGGCGGTGCCACCGGGGCGATCGACGGGGCCTCGACGGAAGTCACTGATTCGGAGGTGACGACGCCGCTCGCCGTCACCACGCCGCCTGGACCAGATCCAGTGTCGAAGGCGCCCGGCCCGATCTCCCGGTTCTTCGGTTTCCGCGGGCGCCTGTAACTGGGCGGGCCCCGCACGTTCGGCTAGCGGCTCAGCGCTTCGTAGAACGCGACCGCGGCGGCCGTCGCGACGTTGAGGGAGTCGGTGCCTCGGCTCATCGGGATATGCGCGCGAACGTCGCAGGAGCGCATCGTGTGCTCTTTTAGCCCCGGGCCCTCGGCGCCGACGAGGAACGCCAACTTCTCACTCTGCACGGCATCCCGCAACGGCACACTCCCTTCCCCCGGGGTCAGGGCGATCGTTTGGAAGCCTTTGCCGCGCAACGTCTCCAAGTCGCCGGGCCAGTCGTCCGACTTGGCGAACGGTACGAGCAACGCATGCCCCATCGAGACGCGGACGCAGCGCCGATACAGCGGGTCGGCACAGCCGGGCCCGAAGATCACGGCGTCGACGCCGAGACCCGCGGCATTGCGGAAGACGCTACCGATGTTCTCGTGGTCGTTGACGCCCTCCAGAACCGCGATGGTCCGCGCCGAGGAGATCACCGACGGCACGGTCAACGGCTCCGGGCGCCGCGCGGCCGAGAGCACGCCGCGGTTGAGGTGGAATCCGATCACTTCGGCCATCACGTCCTTCGACGCACGGTAGAAGGGCACGCTGCCTTCAACGCCGCTGTCTTCAACGCCGCTGTCTTCCACGAGGTCGCCCGACAGTTCTGCGAGACGGCGGTCCACCCCGAACAGCGCGTGCGGCGGGAACCGCGATGCGATCATCCGCTGGACGACGAGGACGCCTTCCGCGATCACCAAAGCCTTGCCGACGCTGCCGCCGGGCAACGCGGGCAAGTCGGGGCGACGGTCGACAGAGTTGAGATCACGGAAGTCGTCGACCCTCGCATCGGCGGGATCGGTGATGTCGATGACCTCGACGGTTAGGCGCTGGCTCACCTGCAATACGGTGGCACACCCGAGCCGCCAGACCCAAAATGGCAGAGTGGACACCGTGGACAACCTGACGATGACGCACGCGAGCGACGCCGATTGGCCCGAGATCATCGACCTGGACGCTCGCGCGTTCGCCCTGCCGAGCCCGCTGCCCCGCGACGAGATCACCGAGTTCCGCGCCAAGGTCCCCGATGAGGCGACCTATCTGATCCGCGACACCGGGACTGTCGAGGGGTCGTCAACGATCGTCGCCTTCTCGCTGTACTACGACCTGCCGTTGACCCTCCCCGGCGGCGCGGTCGCGTCGACCGCAGGCCTGTCGTGGGTCTCCGTGTCGGCGACACACCGCAGGCGCGGGCTGCTGCGCCGGATGGTCGACGGCCAGTTCGCCGACTGGCGCGCCAACGGACATCCGCTGGCGCTTCTGACCGCGACCGAAGGCACGATCTACGAACGGTTCGGTTTCGGTCCCGCCGCGTTCGAGCACCGGGTCAGTGTCGCCCCGTCGGCGGCGACCTTCCGAACGCCGGCCCCCGACGACTCGCGCGTCCGCTACGGCACGCCGGAAGAGGTCGAGACACATGTGCCCGCCGTCCACGCGCGGTGGGCGGCGGCCCGCGGCGGGGCGATCGGACGTCCGGACGCCTGGTGGCCGTCGTTGCTGGCGGACCGAAGCTTCCGCCGGAACTCGCAGACGTCCGGACTGCACTACTTGTTGCACCCGGACGGATACGCCGCGTATCGGATCGATGCCCGCGATCGGACCGCCCTCGTCGACGACCTGGTCGCCGTGACGTCGCAGGCGCACGACGACCTGTGGCGCGTGCTGACGAGCCTCGATCTGATCTCGTCGGTCAATGCGTCGATCCCGGTCGACGATTCGCTCCCCCACCTGCTGACCGATGCACGCGCGGTATCGCTTCAGGCGCGTCCGGACACGCTGTGGGTGTCGATCCTTGACGTCGTCGACGCGTTGTCGCTGCGCACGTACTCCGAGGACGGAACGCTCGTCATCGAAGTCGCCGACGCCTACTCCGACCGGGCGGGCCGCTACCGGCTGAACGTCGTTGACGGTTCCGCCGAGGTCTCACGCACCGACGACGAACCAAACGCGAGTATGGACATCTCTGTGCTGTCGAGCCTCTATCTCGGCGGCTCCGCCGCACGCGGATTCGCCGAAGCCGGACGGATCGACATCGACTCCGCCGACTCTCTCACCCTCCTGGCTCGCATGTTCGACGTCGAACACGCCCCGTTCGCCGGCACCTTCTTCTAGACCCGGTCTGCCCGCGCAGAACCGCGAACCTCGGTCCGTTCCGGAGCGGGAGCTACGAGTTGATCAAAGTCTCGATGGGGCCGCGGGCGAAATAGACGATGAAGAGGGCGGCGACGACCCAGAGGAGTGGGTGGACCTTCTTGATGTCGCCGCGCGCGGTCTGCAGCACCACCCAGGCGATGAAGCCGACACCGATGCCGTTGGCGATCGAGTAGGTGAACGGCATGACGACGATGGTCAGGAACGCGGGCAGCGCGTAGTCGAAACGGCCGAAGTCGATCTCACGGACCTGCCCCATCATCAGCGCGCCGACGACGATGAGCGCCGGTGCGACGGCCTCCATCGGAACGATCGTGTACAGCGGAGTGAAGAACATCGCCGCCAGGAACAACACGCCGCTCACCACGTTCGCGAGGCCGGTGCGAGCGCCTTCGGCGATACCCGACGACGATTCGACGAAAACCGTGTTCGACGACGACGACGCGGCGCCGCCGACGACCGCGCCGACACCTTCGACTGCCAGCGCCTTACCGATGCCCGGCAGGTTGCCGTCCTTGTCGGTGAGTCCGGCCTCCTTGCCGAGACCGGTCATCGTGCCCATCGCGTCGAAGAAGTTCGACAGCACGAGAGTGAACAGGAACACGCATGCGATCAGGATGCTGACGTGCTCGAACGCTCCGGTGAATGCGCCGAACAGATCGACGTCGCCGACCAGCGACAGGTCGGGCAGACCGCCGACGCCGTTCGGCAGACCGGGCACGTTCATCGCCCAACCGCCCTTGTCGCCGGAGTCCAGGTCGAGGATGGCTTCGACGATGATCGACACGATCGTCATGATCACAATGCCGAGCAGTAGACCGCCGGGCACCTTTCGTACGACGAGCACGCCCATCACGAGGACACCGATGCAGAACAACAAGGTCGGGACGGTCGCGATCGAGCCGTCGGTGCCGAGTTGAACGGGCGGACCATTCTCGGCGCCGTGGGTGACGAAGCCCGCGTTGGAGAGGCCGACGAGCGCGATGAACGCACCGATACCGGCGGCGATCGCCGCCTTCAGCTCATTGGGGACCGCGTTGAACACCGCGGTCCGTACCCCGGTGAGACCGAGGATCACGATGACGATGCCGTCGAGCACCACCAGGCCCATCGCGGCGGGCCAACTCATCTGCGGTGCGATCGTCACCGCGAGAAGACTGTTGATACCCAGGCCTGCGGCGAACGCGAATGGGAAGTTCGCGATGACGCCGAACAGGACCGACATGATGCCTGCGACGAGAGCTGTCACCGCGGTCACCTGATTGGGGTTCAGCGCGTGCCCGAAGGCGTCGACGTTGGTGTCGGTGGCCGCGTTTCCGGCGATGATGATCGGATTCAGCACCACGATGTACGCCATCGCGAAGAAGGTGACGAGTCCGCCGCGTACCTCGCGCGAGAGCGTCGACCCTCGTTCGGAGATCTTGAAGTAGCGGTCCAACACGCCGGTCGTCTTCCCCGCGGTATCGGTCATCGGTTCACCCTTCGCACATGGACGCTCGCCGCGATGCACAGTCAGCACACCACGGGAGAAAAGCTACCCTGAACTCATGACCGATGAGACACCGATCCCGGAGCTCCCCGCCCGACTCCGCGCTCCGGAACCGGTGATCGTGGTCGGAATGCTCGCCTGGTTGGTCGCGACGATCGTCGTGTGGGCCGCCGATCTGGGCGGCGACCACACGTTGACGGTGTGCTGGGTGGGCCTTTTGGTCGGCGTGGCGGGGACGATTCTGGTGCTCGTGCAGAAGGCTGCCGTACGACGTGGCTCACGCGGCGCTCAAGAAGGGCTCGACTGAGCTTTCCCGGTCCGGCGCGCGGCGCGCGCAGCCTGTCTGCGGCGCGAGGACTGCACGTGCACTGCCACACACAACGTCACCCACACTGCCCCGAACAACCATCCGAACAGGACGTCGCTCAGCCAGTGCACGCCCAGGTAGACGCGACTGAAGGCGATGAGCGCCACCAGGATTGGGCCGACGATCAGCCACCCGGCGCGTTCGCGGACTCGCGGATACGACCGGTGCGCGATGATCACCGCCAGTCCGTAGACGACGAGGCTGAGCATCGCGTGTCCAGACGGGAACGAATAGCCGCCGACTTCGATGAGCCGGTCGTTCACCGGCGGTCTGTCGCGGGCGAAGATCACTTTCAGCAGCGCCATCAACGCCCACGCGGACAGTGATCCGGCGACGATCATGGCCGCGAAGTCGATGCGGCCTGCCATCCAGGCGAGGACGGCGACGCCGATCACGACGAGCGTCAAGGTGAGAGTGTCGCCCCACACGGTGACGAACTGCATGAGTGACGTCCACGGCTCGCCTCGGTGCGAGACGACCCAGTCGGTCACCGTGTTGTCGACACCGAACGGTTTCATCGTCCTCAAACCCCTACTTCGCGAGCGAGCGCGCCCAGTCGTCGGGGTAAGTCTCGGCCTCAACCGGCATGTCTCAACCTCTTCTGTGGGGGCACGTCTTCGGGGCGGCTAGTCGTGTGGCGTCAACCGTACCGAGTCCGGTCAGCGCCCGACGCTCACGTGCACGGTACCCGCGCCGTCCACCCAGTGCGGCACGTCGAAGCGATGCTCGTCCTGATCGCCCTCTACGACCACCGCCACTGTGAGCGGGCGGTGCACGACGACGCGCCCGGTCAGGATTCGGCCCGTGGTGGCGGCCAGCGCGACGATCTCGGCGGAGTCGGCGTCGGCGACCACGCCGTCGCCGACCGGACCACCGCGGCACACGTGCGATGCGAGGTCCGCGTCGAGGATCTCGGCGAGGACCGCGGCGTCGGCGGCGTCGACGGTCGGCCCGGACAGGACAGCCCGGTCGGCGGGCACGCCGCTCGCCCACCACGGGCGGTCGACGATGATCGGGGTGTCGGTCACCGTGCCCGCGAGAGTCCGCGCCCGGTCGATCGGGTCCAGGGCGGCGACGTCGACGCGACCCGATCCGACGGCGGCTACCAGGGCGGCGTGCGCGCGGGCCGCGACCCCGGGCGCCACCGTGCGGTCGGGGTCGCCGAGTCGGTCGAGCCACGACTGCGCGTCGTCGGTGTCGTCCGGTCCGCATGTCTCGTCGATCCCGCCGACCAACAGCGCCGATGCGGCGGCCGGCACGTCGTCGGCGGTGTCGAAGAGTCCGGCGAACCGGGTGTCGTCGACGGACCGCAGGTTCCGTAACGGGGTCGCGTCGATCTCCGCGTAGCGGCGCAGCCACCAGCGCGTGTAGCCGGCCGCAAGCAACGGAGCGGTCGCGTCGTCGGCGAGCAGGGCTAGCGCGTCACGCCATCGGTTCGGGTCGACCAAGTCGAGGTCGCGGACGGCGTCGACGGTCTCCGGCGGCACCTCGTGGGTTTCCCACCACTGTTCTTCGTCTGGCAGATCGTGGTCGGGTCCGGTCGCCAGATCGTCGTGGACGACCGCGAACCCCCAGCCGACACCCAACGCGCGCAATGCCTTCGGCCCGTAACGGTCGACGACCGATTGATCGAGGCTGCCGAACGGGGAGTCGGCGACGAGGACTGCGCGCAGCGGAGCGTCGGGTAGCAGCAGTTCGTCGGCGGGCCAGTCGTCGCCGTCGTCGGCGCGCAGTTCGAGCGCACCGAGACCGGGTGCATCGTCGAGGTCGCCGAGAACGATCAAGTCCAGTACCGCGGCCGACAGTTCGTCGTGGGAGTCCGCGGTGTCGATCGCCGCGCGCAGCGCTGGATCGGCGAGCGCGTCGGCGACCCCGCAGTGTTCGAGACCAAGACGGTCGAGCAGCGGGTCGTACGCGTCGGGATGCACGAGAGGCAACCAGTTCGGGGGCTGCACCCGGTCGGTCGCGTGCACGAGTTCGTCGAGCACGAACAGGCCGCGCGCGCCTCGATGGGTCCGACCGTCCGCGCGCGGGATCGGCAGCGCGCCGAGTTCGGCCGCATCGTCGCCGGTCTGCACCAGCACCGCGAGTTCGGCGTACACACTCCGCCACCACGACGGTTCTCGGTCCACTGCGGACAGTTCGTCGGCGAGGTCGGCGAGCCCGATCTGCCGAGCCCCGGACCGGACGAGGGCGGCCGCACCCGCCGGATGGGAGAGGTCGGGATGCGCGAGCGGGTCGAGGACGTCCGCGAGGACGGATCCGAGCCCGTCGGGCAGCCCGGGCAGCACCCACACCCGTTCGGGCGCGAGAGCGTCCCCGCCGACTGTCGGCGCCCACCGCGCGACTCGCAGGTCGGCGAGGATCTGCTCGTGCAGACGTGCGGCGGTCCGTCCCGCGGGCAGCGTCGGCCGCGGGATCAGGTGATGCTTTTGATCGGTCGGCGCCAGCGCGACGAGGTCCGTGTAGCCGGCGGCCGCCGACGCGACGTCGGCGTCGGGGTGCACGTCACGGCGATCCGGCGTCAGCGGCAGGTTCGTGATGACGCGTGCCGGTAGCGAAAGGTGGACGGCGGTCGCTGTGGGGCTGCGCAGGACGTCGTCGTCGAGCGGGACAATGCCACCGGCCCCGTGCGCTCGGGTCGGGACCATCCAACTGGTCGATCCGGCGCGTGCGACGAGCCATCGGGCGAGAGTCTCACCGTTCCGAACGATGTCGACGCGGTCACCGTCCGTCCGTCGTTCGAATGATTCTTCGCCGACGTCGATCCGACGCAACGCGGGAAGTTCGAGCAGCAGATCCGGCACCTGCTCGGCAAATCCGGCGTACAGGGCTGCCGCGGCAGACCCGGCGTCGACCGCCACCTGTGTGGTGAATCCCGTCGGCGGCACCGCGTCGGACGGCCAGGCGAGACGTTGCGCGGGGACGTCGTCCGAACCGATCTCCGCGGCGCTGCGCTGCCTGTCGAACTCGATGGACCCGCTGGTCGACGCGACCGTCACACGATCGGCGAACGCCGTCGACCGGAAGCCGACCCCGAAATGGCCGACGGTCTGGCCACCCAGTGACGCCTTCGGCGAGACCCGCAGCGCGGTAAGCGATTCCACACCGTCACGGGTCAGCGGAACACCGGTGTTCGCGAAGCGGAGGATGGTGCCGTCACACGCGATCGACAGGCACCCGTCCCCCTCGACGGCGGCGTCCGCGGCGTTGGCGGCCAGTTCAGTCAGGAGACGTCCGCGATAGCCGATGTCGGACAGTTCACGTTCGGCCGCCGCATCCTCGGCCATCCGAGTATGCGACGACCGCCACGTCTGCAGGGTCGCCGCGCGCAGGTCAGCGGTACCGAAAGGGTCGACGGTACCGAAAGAGTTTGGGGTCCCGCCAGAGTCAGGAGTCGGCCGGGCCATCGGATCCGACGGACTCGGCGGGTCGAGCGACCACTTCGATGGCACCGTCGTCGAACGCGTCGTACGCGGGGCTTCCGCCGCCCGACGGCGCCTTCACATCCGAGTGCGCGCCACAGCCGTACTCGGCGGAGACAACGTGCCCGTCGGCAGAGAGCTCGTTGGCGCACACCCCGAATCCGGAGTGCAGGGCTCCGGCCACCGGCAGGTAGAAGCCGCACGTACCGCATGCGTGGCGGGCGTTCCGCGCCATCGGCGACGCCGGACCGAAGTCGCCGTCGTACCAGCGCTGGGCCGCATCGGACCGGCCTTCGAGCGACAGGAGCCGGTCGCGTCCGAGCCCGATCTCCGCCGCCACCTGGCCGACCTCGTCGGCGTCGATCAGGCTGACGTCCTGGGTGTCGATCTGGCCCGGGACCAGACGCGGGTCGTCGGCGGGGGCGGCGAGCAGGTCGCCCGGCCCCAGGTCGCCCGGTGCCACGCGCTGCACCCACGGCACCCAGTCGGGCGCCAACAGGGCGTCACCCGCGGGCAGGAGCGCCACCTCACTGACGGTGACCTCCGACGAATCCGGCGCACCGGCGACGACGACACACCACTGCCAGCCGCGATAGCCGTTGAGCTGCGCGTCGAAGTAGTGCGCGGCGGCGTAATCGCCTTCCGCGGTCACCCCGGTATGGGCACCGGGCTGTTCGCCTTCGGCGACCAGAGCAGCGCGGGCGACGTCGACAGCGTCGACGAGTCGGGGCGAAGAGATAGCAACACTCACCTGTCCAGTGTGCAATAGTCGGCCCCCTCGACGCACGTCAGGCACGTCCCTGCACCGCAATGTCTGACCGATGAGGAACAATCGAAGGTGTGAACACCCGTGGATCTCGTGATGACCGCGGGCCAGGCGGTCGCCCGCGCCCTCCTCAGGAGACGCAGCGCAACGGGGACGCGCAGGCCCGACGGCCACGTCGCCCTGCCCCGCATCCGGGGCAGACCAACTACCCCGCCGACGGCCCTCGTCGGCCGCGCCGCACCCCGACTCGCCGATTCGACGCCCCCGCTGCGCCCGGCGATCCCGCATACGACGATTCGTCCCGTGATCAGCCGCGTCACGATCAGCCACGTCACGATCAGGCGCGTCCCGCAAGCGGGGCGTACCTGCCGCCGCGCACCCACAATCCGCATCTGCCGCCGCTGGACGACGCGCAGACCGAGGCCATTGACGCGAAGTCCGGTACGCGCCGGAAACGACTCTCCGGCGACGCCGAGTACGTGCCCCCGGAGAAGGTGACCGTCGTCCGCGTGATGGCGCGACGTTCGAAGTACTTCACCTCGCTGGGTGCAAAGATGGTGCACCGCGCCGCAACGGCCGACGGCGCCGACCGTTCGGGGCTGACCGCGCTCACCATGCCGGTGATCGCGAACACCGCGGCCGACGCCGCGATGGCGATCGCCCTCGCCAACACGTTGTTCTTCGCGGCGGCGACCAGCGACTCGAAGGTCAGCGTCGGACTCTATCTGGCGATCACGATCGCCCCGTTCGCATTCATCGCACCGCTCATCGGCCCGATCCTGGACCGGTTGCAGCACGGCCGACGTATCGCGATGGCGACGACCTTCGGGCTCCGCGTCGTATTGGGACTGCTGATCATCGTCAACTCGTCGTGGGACCCGGACAAGATGCAGGTCGAATACAAACCGTGGGTGCTCTATCCGTGCGCTCTCGGCTTGATGGTCTTGTCGAAATCGTTCGGCGTCCTCAAATCGGCTGTCGCGCCGCGCGTGCTGCCGCCGTCTATCGACTTGGTGCGCGTCAACTCCCGCCTCACCGTCTTCGGCCTGGTCGCGGGCACCATGGTCGGCGGCGCGATCGCTGGCCTCTTAGAGATCCTGCTGGCGAAAGCACTGCCGTTCCACGTTCCGGGTGCGATGATCTGGCTTTGTCTCGTAGCCGCAGCGGGCGCCTACTTCTGCATGAAGATTCCCGCATGGGTCGAGGTCACCGAGGGCGAGGTCCCGACCACGCTCACCTACCGCGGCGACCCGACCGCCGAGGAAACCGCGCCGTCGAAGGGCGGGAGCTTCTCGCGGGAGTTGGCCAGCAAGATGCGGCAGCCGCTCGGGCGCACCGTGGTCGTCGGACTCTGGGGCAACGGCACGATCCGTATCCTGACCGGATTCCTGACGCTCTACATCGCGTTCTACGCGAAGGCTCAACCCGACACGTCCGGTTGGCAGCAGATGTTGATGCTCGGCGCCGTCGGCGCAGCCGCCGGCATCGGAAACTTCCTCGGCAACGGACTCGGTACCCGGATCGAGCTCAAGAATCCGACACGGATCGTAGTCATGGCGACCGCGGCCACCTTCGTCGCATGTGTGCTCGCCGCGGTCTTCGGGTCGCTTCTCTTGGTCGTCGTCGCCGGTTTCACCGGTTCCGCGACGAGCGCCATCGCGAAAGTATGCATGGACTCGTCGATCCAGAACGATCTGCCCGACGAGTCGCGTGCGTCGGCGTTCGGCCGTTCCGAGACCGTCTTGCAGTTGTGCTGGGTGCTCGGAGCCAGCCTCGGCGTAGTGCTGCCGACGGATATCTGGATCGGCTTCACCGTGGTCGCCGTCCTCGTCGGCGCTGGCTTCGTTCAGACTGTGCTGACCAGCCGGGGCGCCACCCTGGTGCCCGGAGTCGGCGGACGTCGGCCCGACCACGCTGCGCCGACCGTCTCGTTCGCCGCACAGGGTCCGCCGCCGCCGAGCGCGGCGCCGACCCGTCGCACCACCCGCTGACCAGCCCCAG
Organism: Gordonia abscondita; assembly: GCF_032711245.1. Lineage (GTDB taxonomy): Bacteria > Actinomycetota > Actinomycetes > Mycobacteriales > Mycobacteriaceae > Gordonia. The sequence goes on along the minus strand of NZ_CP128986.1, from coordinate 2,119,685 downwards.
CCCCACCGATCGACGAAGGATTCACTCGTGCTGCAACCCGGAGACAAGAAGGTGCTGGCGAAGCTCACTGCGGCGGTCGCCGTCGTGGTCGTCGCCATCGCCGCTCTCACCACCGTTCTGGTGGTGACCGACGACGACACGGACCCGCTGCCGACGGTGTCGGTGCAGGCCGGTGATGATTTGGTGCGAGCCGAACCCGACTACTGGTGCGAGATCGACATGACCGGCTGCCGCCCAGCGGACCCTCGCCGCGCACAAGCGCTTCCGGTGAATGTGCAGCGCGCACCCGCACCGATTGGCAGCACCGTCCTCGTGTCGGTGCCGCACGAGATCGCGGACGGACCGTGGATGGCGATCGCGCAGTATGCGACGCCGCGCGGCACGTACCGCGTCTTCGACGTCGAACGCTCCGACAGCACCTTCACGAAGAAGTTCGTCAGCCGCCCCGGCGCCGTCCTGTTGGGCATTCAGGTGTGGTCGGTGTCGACCGTTCTGCAGGACGCGCCCGACGGCATGGACTCGCTAGACGGCTCCATCCTGATGCGCGGGACCTACACCATCGACACTGTCCCCGACGGGTTCAAGATCCCGAACACCACCGAGTTGGAAGACCGTCGTACCTGACCAGCTCCCGGCCGACCGCTGAACGACGACGACCCCGTCCGTGGACGGGGTCGTCGTCTGTCGTCTACTACCTCGGCAGCGTCAGCGGTCGAGTTCGCGGGTGACTCCGCGGACCACTTCGGAGATTCGCTGTGCTGTCTTGCGGTCCGGATACCGGCCGTTGCGCAGGCCCGGCTGCACCGTGCCCTCGAGCAGGGTGATCAGATCGGCGACCACACCGTGCAACTCGTCCGGGCTCATCCGTTTGACGTCCGAACGCTTCTCGCGTCGCGCCTCGCGGGCGTTCTTGACGATGCTCGGCGCGGGCTCGAGCACCGTCACACGCAGCGCCTGCGGGCCTCGTCGTCCGGCAGCCATGTCGAACTCGACCCGCTGCCCGGCCTTCAGCTCAGGAGCATCGTCCCCGAGCGCCGACGCGCGGACGTAGACGTCCTCGCCGTCGTCCTGCGACAGGAATCCGAAGCCCTTGTCGGCGTCGAACCACTTCACTTGGCCGCTTGGCACAGCACTCACCCTCAACTCGTTCAGCTGCCTAAGAATCACGGAAGCGCCTTCGGAGCCGCTGGCAGTGCGATACGAGGCGCGTGGTGTCCGATTCTACCGCCTGGATTACCGTGGACTACATGCAGACCCACAAGTCCTCTCGCCTGCTGATGACGGCCGTGGTGCTGTTCGCGGTCGGCATGATCGCATCGTTGGCGATTCTGCTGCCCGCCGTCCGCGACAGCAACCAGGCGGTCGTGGTGACCGTCTACCTGCTCGCGCTGTGCGCGCCGCTCGGGTTCGTCCTCGGCCTCGTCTTCGCGCTGCTGTCCGGCAGGCGGAGTCGGTGACCGGCACGACGCCTCTGGTCTCGGTATCCGACGCAGGAGCCCTCAAACAGGCGTACAGCTGTTTCCCCACGGGGGTCGTGGCGGTGTGTCGTCGCACCGCGGACGGCGACGAGATCGGTATGTCAGCGAGCTCGTTCACGACCGTCTCTCTGGACCCGCCGCTGGTGTCGGTGTGTGTGCGCGACGGTTCTTCGACGTGGCCTCGTTTGATGACCGCCGACCGTCTGGGCGTGAGCGTCTTCGCCTCGCATCAGGGCGACGCATGTCGCCGTCTGGCCGGCCCGCCCGAGTCACGATTCGATGACGTTCACCGGACGTCGACCGACTCTGGTGCGCTGTTTATCGCAGGCGCGGCCGCTCAACTCGAATGCTCCGTGCTACAGGAAGTCCCAGCGGGCGATCACCTCGTCGTCCTCCTGCAGATCCATGCGTTGCGCAGCGACCCGAGCGTCGATCCGCTGGTGTTCCACGCCTCGACGTTCCGCGCTCTCGAGGCACGTCGCGCGCAATCCTGAGCGATTCACGTGCTCCGTGTCTCAATCTGTACGTGATCCTTGTCACATAACAACCTTATAACGAACCGGACACGGACCGGGTACTAGTGGCGTGAACTGCGCAGACGCGCGACTGCGTCCGAAACACACCTTTCGGGGCGCTAAAACCGCCGTGCGGAAGACGATGAAATCGAGCCCTACTGCCCCGTAGTGTTCAGGGCGGTCATCCACCAGGTGATCGACAACCGAACCAAATAGCCTCTTTCTGCCGCGCCAAGCCTCGCTCCGCTGAAAGAGACCGCATGAGACGAACATTCAGGAGCGAGGACGGGGGACCCACCATCTCCCCGTGAGACCCGGCGGACGAGCGATCGGCCGCCTTGGGGTTAAGTCTCCGGTGTCGGCTACCAGCCGAATACCGGGACCGGGCACCTCTCGCCCGAACCCGACAGCTCACCTCGTAGGCGCGTGGAGAGAGGAAACAACATATGTCCGGACGTCACGCCAAGCAGACGACCAACACCAAGACTTTCGCCAAGATCGCTGCGACCTCCGTGGTCCTCGGCGGCATCGGCGGCGGTGCAGCACTTCTCGGCGCCGGCCATGCCTCCGCCGCGACCGACTCCGAGTGGAACCAGGTCGCGCAGTGCGAGTCGGGCGGCAACTGGTCGATCAACACCGGTAACGGCTACCACGGTGGCCTCCAGTTCAGCCCGAGCACCTGGGCCGCACACGGCGGCACCCAGTACGCTCCGACCGCCGATCAGGCGACCCGTGAGCAGCAGATCGCCGTCGGCGAGCGCGTCCTCGCCTCGCAGGGCAACGGCGCATGGCCGACCTGTGGCGGCGTCCTCTCGGGCCCGAGCCAGCGCACCGCTCCGGCAGCTCCGCAGAAGGCAGCCCCCGAGGCTCCGAAGAAGCAGAACAAGACCAGCACCGAAGCTAAGACCAGCGATGACGTCAAGGGCCAGGTCGACGACGAGCTCGCCGACGCCAACGTCAGCCCCGAGGTCCGTCAGGCTTGGAAGGCCGCCAAGGACAGCGGCTACGAGCTGACCCCGGACCAGGTCAAGCTGTTCAACCAGAACAAGCACCTGCTCCCCTCCTGATCTGATCCGAATCTTCGACGAAGGCCCCCGCTCACCGAGCGGGGGCCTTCGTCGTCGTATCGGTCGAACGGTGTCGACATCCCTGGGTGCATGGGCCTTCTCCGCTTCCGCATGGCAGAATGAGCGACGTGGCTAAGAAGAATGGATACGTGGACAACGGCTGGCCGAAAGAGACCGGCGACGACCACGCAGTGACTGAGTTCCTCGCGCACCTGCCCGGTGCTCTCTCGCCCTTCGGCGACTCGGAGTTCCCGCTGCCCGCGGACGATCTGCCGTACGTGCACGCGAAGACCGTCGTCAACCGCTGATCTGCTTCTAGCGAAGACCTGACCGCGAGAGCCCCGCTCGTCGAGCGGGGCTCTCGCGTGCTTTCGTCACCGGTCCGACTCCGCTCGACCAGCGAGCGAAACCGCCCCGGCCCCGGTCGGTAGCATGGATCGAATGAGTCCGGACCACCCGCTGCGTAGTTGCGCCGACGAGTTGGCTAGCCGAACGGACGCCCGACTCGTCGAGCTGCTGGTTCGACGACCCGACCTCGCCTCTCCGCCGCCACGCGGAACCAGCGTCCTCGCGCAGCGATCGCTGTCGGCCGCATCCATCTCGTTAGCCGGCGAAGACCTCGACCTGCTCGCCGTCGCGGTCGCCGAAGCATTCGTCGACGCCGCGGGCGGGTCACACCATCATGGACTGCTCGGGCCGGTGAGCCGCGATGACATCGTGTCGAGGCTGGGCCGTCGCGCGTTACGCTCGGACGTCGACACGCGCCTGTCACTCCTGTCCGACCTCGCGCTGATCTGGCCTGCCGCATCGTCGACCGGAAAGAAGACGACCAGCTGGTTAGCGGGCATCCACCTGCCGTCAGCCCTGCCCTGGCGGGCGCTGCACCTGCTCGCGCCGATCGCGACGGCGGAGCCAGCCGAGATCTCGACGCAGCTCGACGGCCTCGACGACCGGCAGCGCGAGCTTCTCACGACGCTGTCCCGCGGCCCTGCGCTCGGCCGATCGCGTGACGCCGCGCCGGACGCCAACCCGGCAGCCCCCGTCCCGCGACTCCTCGCGACGGGCCTCCTCGCGCGGGTCGACGAACAGACTGTCGAACTGCCACCCCAGGTCGGCCAGATACTGCGCGGCGAACCACCGTTGGCGACGACGAGCTTGAAGGCGCCTCGGCTCGGTGGTGCACCCTCGCGGTTCGACGCGTCCGCCGTCGATGCTGCGGGCGCGGGCGAAGCACTCGAAGTCCTCCGACATGTGGGCGCTCTACTCGAAGCACTCGCCGAAGCGCCCGCAGCCGTGCTCCGCGCAGGCGGAATGGGAGTCCGCGAGTTGCGTCGCCTCGCCAAGACCACGGGACTCTCCACTACTCGCGTGGGCCTCCTCGTCGAGCTCGCCGACGCCGCTCGGCTGATCGACGCGGGCATACCCGAATCCGTCGACACCCTGTCCGCCGACGAGGTGTTCGCACCGACGACGTCGAGTGACACCTGGCTGCATGTAGAGCCAGGGCGCCGGTGGGCGCATCTGGCAGGCTGCTGGCTCGACCTGCCTCGCCGGCCGTGGCAGATCGGCGACACAGACCGCGACGGCGCTACCATCGCCGCGCTCGCCCCGAACGCGTTCGACGGGTCGGCGACCGTCGTCCGACGCACGATCCTGACGCCGCTCGCCGAAATCGATCCAGCAGTGCCGGTCAGCGTCGAATCCCTCACCGCGCTCCTCGGCTGGCGCCATCCGCGGCAACTTCGCCGCCTCACCACTCGCGTCGTCGGCGAGACCCTGCGGGAGGCGACCGAGCTCGGGCTCGTCGCGCACGGCAGCCTCACCACGGCGGGGCGGGCACTGCTCGCCACCGACCCCGACGAAGACGACCGCGTCGACCTCGTGCAGGCGATGTCGGCGGCACTGCCCGAACCGATCGACTACTTCCTCGTCCAAGCCGATTTCACCGTGACAGTGCCCGGCCCGCTCACCCCCGAACTGGCCGCCCGGCTCACCCTGGTCGCGGACCTCGAGTCCGGCGGTGCGGCTTCGGTGTACCGCGTCACCGAGGACAGCATCCGCCGCGCCCTCGACACCGGTCGCACCGCAGCCGAACTCGCCGCTCTGTTCACCGAGCACTCCAGAACGCCGGTCCCCCAATCGTTGAGCTACCTGATCGACGATGTCGCCCGCAAACACGGACAGCTACGGGTCGGCGTCGCATCGTCGTTCGTCCGATGCGACGATGCCGCGACGTTGACCGCAGTGCTTCGCAGCGACGCGGCGGCCGACGTGGCGTTGCGTGCGCTGGCACCCACGGTCGCGGTGTCCGGGGCTCCATTGCGCGACGTGATCGACCGATTGCGCGCAGCGGGGTTCTCGCCGGCGGGCGAGGACTCATCCGGCACTCTCATCGATCTACGTAGCCGCGGCGTACGAGTCCCGGGACGGACCCGCCGGGTTCCGCAACCGGCCCGTCGCGGCCGGATCGGCGACGGTCAGGCGACGACCGTCGTGACCCGGGTGCGGACGGCCGATCGTGCCGAGCGGCCAGTCTCGACGGCCGTATCCAGCGACTCGGGTGAGACGACGTCAGCACTGATCCATCTGGCGTTGCAGACCGGACGCCTCCTCCGCATCGGATACGTCGACGCCCACGGCGGCGCGAGCCGTCACGTCGTGAAGGCCCGTTCGCTTGCCGCCGGGCAACTCGTGGCCGCCGAAGAACCCTCCGACGACGACCTGCGATTCGCCCTCCACCGCATCACACGCGTCGAACTCTTGTAGCCGCGTGGACTGCTCGGTCCGCCCGATGTGGCCGAGACGCCCGCTCACCTGGACAATGGACGGGTGACCGACGGACCGCTGATCGTGCAATCGGACAAGACCCTCCTGCTGGAGGTCGACCATCCCGCCGCAGCGCAGGCGCGCGCGGCGATCGCCCCGTTCGCTGAACTCGAACGCGCCCCCGAACACATCCACACCTATCGGGTCACTCCGCTGGCGTTATGGAACGCGCGCGCCGCCGGCCACGACGCCGAACAGGTCGTCGACGCCCTCGTCACCCATTCCCGCTACCCCGTGCCGCAACCGCTCCTCGTCGACATCGTCGAGACGATGGGCCGGTTCGGGCGTCTGCAACTGGTCAAACATCCCGCGCACGGACTCACCCTGGTCTCGTTCGACCGCGCGGTCCTCGAGGAGATCCTCCGGAACAAGAAGGTCGCGCCGATGTTGGGCACCCGCATCGACGACGACACGGTGATCGTCCACCCGTCCGAGCGCGGTCGGCTCAAACAGATCTTGCTCAAAGTGGGCTGGCCCGCCGAAGACCTCGCAGGCTACGTCGACGGCGAAGCCCACCAGATCGACCTCGTACAGGACGGCTGGGAGCTGCGTGACTACCAAGAGCTCGCCACCGAGTCGTTTTGGGCGGGCGGCTCGGGCGTCGTCGTCCTGCCGTGCGGTGCCGGTAAGACGATGGTCGGTGCGGCTGCCATGGCGAAGGCGGGTGCGACCACGTTGATCCTGGTGACGAACACTGTCGCGGGACGGCAATGGAAACGCGAACTGGTGGCGCGCACATCGCTGACCGAGGACGAGATCGGCGAGTATTCGGGCGAACGCAAGGAGATCCGGCCGGTCACGATCGCCACATACCAGGTGATCACCCGCAAGTCGAAGGGCGAGTACAAGAACCTCGACTTGTTCGATTCGCGCGACTGGGGTCTCATCGTCTACGACGAGGTCCACCTACTGCCGGCCCCCGTGTTCCGGATGACGGCCGACTTGCAGTCGCGCCGCCGCCTCGGCCTCACCGCGACGCTGGTCCGCGAGGATGGCCGGGAAGGCGACGTGTTCAGCCTGATCGGACCTAAACGGTACGACGCGCCGTGGAAGGACATCGAAGCGCAGGGCTGGATCGCTCCGGCCGACTGCGTCGAGGTCCGGGTCACGATGACCGACGAGGAGCGCCTGCAGTATGCGGTCGCCGAGGCAGACGAGAAGTACAAGCTGTGCTCGACGGTCCATTCGAAGGTCAACGTGGTCAAGAACATCCTCGGCAAGCACGAGGGTTCGCAGACCCTCGTCATCGGCGCCTACATCGACCAACTTGAAGAACTCGGCCGCGAGCTCGACTGCCCGGTGATCCAGGGGTCCACCCGCAACGCCGAACGCGAGAAGCTGTACGACGCGTTCCGCCGCGGCGAACTGTCGACGCTTGTGGTCTCCAAGGTCGCGAACTTCTCGATCGATTTGCCGGAGGCGTCGGTCGCCGTCCAGGTGTCGGGCACGTTCGGCTCCCGCCAGGAGGAAGCGCAACGGCTCGGACGGCTCCTTCGGCCGAAGGCCGACGGTGGTCAGGCGCACTTCTATTCGGTGGTCTCCCGGGACTCCCTCGACGCCGACTACGCCGCTCACCGGCAGCGTTTCCTCGCCGAGCAAGGTTACGCGTATCGGATCATGGACGCCGCAGACCTGGTGTAGGCGTAACGCTGTTCCTCTGTTCGGACGACATACAGAGCGTCGGGACAGTGTCGGGCGGGTCACCGCAGGCCCGGGGAGGAGATCATCATGAATCGGATCGCCAAGGCGTTCGCACTGGGCGCGACGGCTCTCGGAGCCACCACGCTGGCCACTGCGGTACGGCGCCCGCGGACGCCGTACCGTCGAACCACAGCGTCTACGTGGCACAGAACTGCGAGGGGCTGAGCCCCAACATCATCGACATCCCGTACTACGGCGGGATGTCCGTGACTCAGGAGCAGTCGGGCACGATCAACATCCATTACGGCAACCCGAGCGTCTGGGGCTATCGAAGCGTCGGCACGATGTCCTGGAAGAACCTGAGGACCGGGGCGCACGGCACGCTTCCGTTGCAGGTCGACCACTCGCTCGGCTCCAACGGATTCGGCGCGTTGTTGAAGTCGGGCACCGGCACTATCCGTCTCACCACGCGTGCGGTCAACCACGGCCCGCTCCTAACTCTCGCCGCCCCCACCTGCTCGGGCACCGTCCACGCGCGGTAACCCGTAACGCGCGGCCGAGTCATCGTCGCCTGCACCGCTGTGGCAGCGTAGACGCATGCCTTTGGTCAGCCGGATGCGTCCGTTCACGTCGACGATCTTCGCGGAGGTATCCGCCCTCGCGGTGGCGCACGACGCAGTGAACCTCGGGCAGGGATTTCCCGACTCGGACGGCCCTGCCTCGATGCTCGAGGCCGCGCAGCGGGCGATCGCCGAGGGCCAGAACCAGTATCCGCCGGGGCCGGGCATCCCGGCCCTGCGCGAAGCTGTCGCCGCACAGCAACTCGACGATTACGGGCTCGCCTACGATCCCGACACCCAGGTGTTGGTGACGGTCGGTGCGACGGAAGCCATCGCCGGCGCGATCCTGGGTCTGGTGGAGCCCGGCCGCGAGGTCGTGATGATCGAACCGTTCTATGACGCGTATGCGGCGTCGGTCGCATTGGCGGGCGGTGTGCGGCGCACAGTGCCGCTCGTCGCGGAGGGCGACGGGTTCACGCTCGACCGCGAGGCGTTGGCCGCGGCATTCGGCCCGAACACGGCGGCGATCGTGGTGAATACGCCTCACAATCCGACCGGAACCATTCTGTCCGACGACGACCTGACCGAAATCGCCCGGCTCTGCGTGGCACACGATGTGATCGCGATCGCCGACGAAGTGTACGAGCATCTGGTGTTCGACGGCGCCGTCCACCGGCCGCTCGCGACGTTCCCGGGCATGGCTGAGCGGACTCTGCGGATCTCCGGGGCGGCGAAGACTTTTCACGTCACCGGGTGGAAGGTCGGCTGGCTCAGCGGGCCGACTGAACTGGTCCAAGCCGCTCGCGCCGCGAAGCAGTTCCTGACGTTCGTCGGCAGCGGCCCGTTCCAGCCTGCCATCGCGTACGCGCTAGGAAATGAGATGGACTGGGTCCGCGAGGATGCGAAGTCGCTGGGCCGTAAGCGGATTCGTCTTTCGAAGGCGCTCGCCGACGCCGGCTTCGGGGTGCACCGCTCGCAAGGAACGTACTTCGTATGCGCCGATCCCCGACCACTCGGCGTCACCGACGGTGCCGCATTCTGTCGGGAGTTGCCCGCCCGTCTCGGGGTCGCGGCCGTCCCGGTCAGCGCGTTCGTCGACGACGAGCAGCCCTGGCGCCACCTGCTCCGTTTCGCCTTCGCCAAAGACGACGACGTAATCGACGAGGCCGCGCGCCGCCTGGCGCGCCTCGCCTGACCTGCCCCCGCTGTCGCCCTCGACGTCGCCCCGCCGCAGCGGTGTAGGTTTGCCTACTCAGAACACGCCTGCGGGCCGGAACTGCACGCTGATGCGCGGGCCGACTCCGGAGACTTTCGGGACGGCGTGCTCCCAAGTTCGCTGGCAGCTGCCGCCCATCACCACGAGGTCACCGGACCCGAGCAAGAACTTGCGCGAGGCCCCTCCCCCGCGCGGCCGGAGCAGCAAGGGTCGCGGCGCACCGAGGGACACGATCGCGACGAGTGTGTCGTGCGTCCGACCGCGGCCGATCCGGTCGCCGTGCCAGGCGACACTGTCGGAGCCGTCCCGGTAGAGGCAGAGGCCCGCGGTCTCGAATCCACCGGGCAGGACACAGCGGTAACGGTCATCGAGCGCGTCACGTGCGACCTCGAGTATCGGGTGCGGCAACCGGTCACCGCGCAGGTACATGGCGAGCAGGCGCGGAACGGCGACGGTCGAGTCGTACATGCGCCGCTCCTCGGCCCGCCACGGAACCCCGGTATGCAACGCGTCGAACACGTCGACAGAGCCTTGCAGCCAGCCGGGGCGGACATCCACCCAGGCGCCCTCGGTCAACTCGGTGCGGCGGACTCCCACATCGAGTGAACCCACCGCGGGGCCGTCATCGGTCACGTCGAAAAGGCTCGCCTGCAGTCCCGCCGCCATAACCTTGAATCGTACACCTGTTCGAATCAGTGTGTCGGCGCTAGACGTCGAACGTCACGCCGGTCAACCGTTCCGATTCAGACCACAACAGATCCCGGAGATCCTGACGGTCTGCGGCGCGGCGCACGCGCGCCGTGGTCGGATAGCCGCGCATCCCGCCCGGTCCGTTCGGGCCGTAGAAGTCACCATTGCGCACATCGGGCATCGTCGCCGCGTACAACGTCGGGAGCGCGCCCCGCTCGGCGGACTGTCCCAGCCGCAGCGCGTCCGCGAGCTTCGACACGCTACTGAACCGGGTCTGCGAATTGCCGGTGATGCCGGTCGACGCGTAGCCGGGATGCGCGATCACCGACCGTTTCGTCGAACCGACATCATCCAAGCGACGCGCTAACTCGCGGCCGAACGTGAGGTTCGCGAGCTTCGAGTCACCGTAGGCCACCCAGCGGTTGTAGGTGCGCCGCTCCCAGTTCAGGTCGTCGAACCGTTCACGGGACCCGTACTGCATGAGCGAAGAGAGGACGACGACCCGGTCGGTCACCTTCGGCAGCAGCAGCGACGTCAGCACGAAGTGCCCGAGATGGTTGGTGCCCATCTGCATCTCGAAACCGTCGACGGTGCGCTGGAACGGGACCGCCATCAGTCCGGCGTTGTCGATCAGCACGTCGGCCTCGTCGACACTGTCGGCGAACGCCCGCACGGACGCGAGGTCCGCGAGGTCGAGAGTCGCGACGGTCGCCGCCGGACCGATCTGTCCAGCCACGGCTCGTGCCGTCACCTGGTTACGGCATGCCAGCGTCACCCTGGCGCCCGCAGCGGCCAGCGCTTTCGCCGTCGCGGCGCCCAGACCGCTATTAGCGCCCGTCACAATGTAACGGCGGCCGTTCTGTGCGGGAACGTCGTTCGCATTCCACTTCCGAACCACTCGATTGCCCTTCTACGATTTCGACGGATGCTCGCCGGGGAGCGCGAACTTGACGAGGTCGGCCAGTACGCTACCGAGTGACGGCGGCTCCGGCCTGGTCAGGAGTCCGATCGGCGCGTGAATCTCGGTCACGTTCGTCCGCCCGCGGAGCACCTGTCGGTCCACCCGCTTCCACCGCTCGCCTTCATGCTCGGCGGCGGCGTCGATCGCGACTCGACTCGCGTACACCGGCGAATAGCCGATTTTGGCGAGGTCGGACAGGCGGGCGGACTCGTTCACGGCGTCGCCGATCACCGTGTACTCGTAACGGGTGCGCGCACCGATGTTGCCTGCGAACACACTGCCGTACGTGACGCCCATCCCCCACTCCAGAGGGAGCTTTTCGCTCAGCTCGACCCCGAGTTCGCGGGCCGCCGCCAATGCTGCGGCCGCAGGATCGTCGACGGCGGCGGGCGCCCCGAACACGATGAGCGCAGCGTCGCCCTCGAACTTGTTGATGAACCCGCCGTGCCGGTCGACGACGTCGACGACGATCGAGAAGAAGGCGTTCAGAACGACCGCGGTCTCACGCGGATCACGATCTGCCGCGAACGTCGTCGAACCCGTGATGTCGACGAAGATGACAGCCACCTCGGTGTTGCCGCCAACGAACTCCCCGTCCTGCTCCAAGGCCAGTTGAGCGACGCCGTCGCCGACGTGCCGGGAAAAGATGTCGCGCATACGCTCGCGTTCGACGAGACCGTCGAGCATCCCGTTGAGTCCGGCCTGTAGCACCCCGAGTTCCGACGCGTCATAGGCGGCGACGCGACGCGTCAGATCACCGCTTCGGGTGGCCTCCACCACTTCACGCATGTCGTTGAGCGGGTCGGCGATGGCCCGGTTCACCAGGCCGACGACACGCGCACCCGAGGTGAGTGCGATGACGGCCAGCAGGATGGTCGCCCAGTCGATATCGCCCGCGACCCGCGGAACCCAGCCGAGGCCGCGTCCGACGTTCATCAGGATCAGACCGACCATCGGAACCGCCGACGACACGATCCACACCACGACCATCCGCTCACGAACGCCGTGCATCACGCCGTCGACGAAGTTCCCGCGCAACGCGAGGGCAGCAAGGGGACGGGCAGCACTCTCCGCGAACAGATAAGTGAGACAGGACGAGGTGACGGCGGCTAAGCCGAACGCGCCCGCAACCGACACCAGGAACACTATGCGGATGTCCGAGATCAAGGCGTAGACACCGAGCGCCACCACCCAGCCGAAGAGGTCCGCGAACACGAGCCGCCGCGGAATCGCACGGATATCGCCGCGGCGTCGTTCGTCGGCGGGCTCGGCGGGGCCGACCTTGACGAACCAGCGGAACTGCGGAGTCAAGAAGACGAACGACGCCGCGACACTCGTCAGCGTGCCGAGCAGCAACGCGATGAGCACCGTGCCCATGAGCGGCGGGTACTCGGAGTCGATGTGGAGGTTGAGTTGTCCGCCGTTGAAGGCGAGGAGGACGGCGACGAACGTCTCGATGCCGATCAGGACCTTGGCGCCGGCGACGATCACCCCGCCGATGAACATCCCTCGTCTGGCCAGACCACGCCGGGTCGGCGCGTCGAGGATCTCGGCGTCACCGAGCGGGAGTCGCCCCTCCTTGAATCCGACGACCGCGGCAGCGCCCAGCCGGGACTCGATCCAGTCGGCGATGCGATGAGCGACTGCTCGATTCCGCCCCGCCATACACGTCACCTCCCGGTTCTCGAATCTCACTGAGAGTACCGGGAACCGGGAGGTGAATAGCAGCGGCGACCGGAATCACCGTGCCTGGGATCGAGGGTCAGGCATCAGCCTTGAGCGCCTCGATCTCGAGCGTGATGGTGATCTTGTCACCGACGACGGTGCCGCCGGTCTCGAGCGGCATCTCGATGTCGATACCGAAGTCCTTGCGGTTGAGGACGGTCTTGGCGTCGAAGCCCGAGACCGCGCCCTGACCCATACCCGGGTTCACACCGTTGAACTCCATCTGCAGCGTCACCGGCTTGGTGACCCCGCGAAGGGTGAAGTCGCCGTGCACGAGGTAGTCGTCGCCGTCGGCCTCGACCGAGGTCGAGACGAATGTCGCGGTCGGGTAGTTCTGGGCGTCGAAGAAGTCGGCCGACCGAACGTGCTGGTCACGCTGGTCGTTCCCGGTGTTGATCGAGGTGACGTCGATCTCCGCGTTCACAGCGGGCGAACCGTCCTCGGCGATCTCGATGGTGCCGGAGAAGCCACCGAAGGTGCCGCGGACCTTCGAGACCATGAGGTGCCGGACGGTGAATCCGACCTGCGAGTGGACCGGGTCGATAGTCCAGGTGCCTGCGGTCAGTTCTGCGGGGGTGATGCTCATGGGATTCCTGCCTTCTCTCGGCGACTTTGGTCGCCGTCTTTGGGTGGTGCCGTCATTTGGTGCCGACATTTTGGTGCCGTTGTTGCCGCCATCGTGGGGCGTCATTGTGGGGTGCCGTCTGCGACCGTCGCTCACGATCGCCTACACACAACACTAACCGGACCTTGGTCCGGTTACTTCCTGATGTGATCGGGATAACATCAAATCATGCTGACACGCACTGACGTCGAGACCCGCCTCGGCGCGTTCGACGTACGACGAATCCCCCTCGCTGAAGGCGCTCGGGCCGCGGCGGTGATGCTGGTGATGGCTCCGCGCGACGGCCGACGCGGCGTGTGGCTCACCCGCAGGCCTGCTCGAATGAATCGTCACGCCGCCCAGTTCGCGTTGCCTGGCGGACGTCTCGACTCCGGCGAGACGCACCACGAGGCAGGACTACGTGAACTCCACGAAGAGATGGGCATCGCGCTCGGCGCCGACACGATTCTCGGCGACCTGGACGATTTCGCCACGCGGTCCGGCTACGTCATGACGCCGACCGTCGCCTGGATGGACGACGAGGTGGCCCCTGACCCGAATCCGGATGAAGTGGAGCAGACCTTCCTCATCGACCTCGACGAGTTGGCCGACGCGCAACCGCAGTTCGAGACGATTCCAGAGTCCGATCGGCCGGTGATGTCCTTGCCGCTGATCGGGCGTTGGATCCACGCGCCGACCGCCGCGGTCTTGTTCCAGTTCGCGGGCGTCGTCCTTCGGGACGAGCCGGTGCGGGTCGCCGACTACGAGCAGCCCCTCTTCGCCTGGCGGTGAGTGGCGGGTGTGACGTCAGATTCCCCGCTCAGCGCCACCGTCCCCTCGAGAGGCGGTGACGACACGGAGCGGGGAATCTGACGTCACCGGTGTCTAATCTTTGGATCGGTGCCGGGCACGCCGAGTCTGGTACTGCGGCTCGACGCGGTCTCGGGCGAGGCTCTCCGGCGTCTGGAAGCCGATGGTCTCGCCCTCGGGATGCTCGCCGGTCCCCGCGTCCACCCAGCGGTGGCCATCACCGGGCGTGGCCTCGAGGTACTGCGCTTCGACTGCCTGCGCCTGCAGTGCATCGTGGGTGACGGTGCGCGTCTCGCTGCCCTCTTCGAGAACCTGCTGGACTTCGCGTTCGACCACCTTGCGGACGATGACTGGCTTCTCGACGATCACCTCGATGATCTTCTCGATCGGCTTCTCGATGATCTTCTCGACCTCGCGGTAGACGGGTCGCTCGACGACCTTTTCCACCACGTGTTCGACCGGCTTCTCCACGATGCGTTCGACGACGACGTTGATCTGCTTCTCGACAACCTTCTCGACGAGGACCGGGGTCTGCACGTTCTTCTCGAATTCGCGGTGAACCGGTGTGTCGACGACCTTCTCGACGATCTCGGGGCGCTCGACGATCTTCTCGACGACATGCTCGACAGGCTTGTCGACGACCTTCTCCACAATGTTCGGCGTCTCGACGATGCGCTCGACGATATGGTCGACAGACTTCTCGACGACCTTCTCCACCACATTCGGACGTTCGACGACCTTCTCGACGATCCGTTCGACGGGCTTCTCAATGGTCTGCTCGATGATCTCCGGGACTTCCAGGACCTTGTCGACGATGTGGTCGACGGGCTTCTCAACGACCTGTTCGATGATGTTGGGGACCTCGACGACCTTGTCGACCAGGTGGTCGACGGGCTTCTCGACGATCTCCTCGATGACGTTGGGGACCTCGACGACACGCTCCACCATGTGATCGACGTCCCGCTCGATGACCTTCTCGATCACATTCGGCTTCTCGACGACCCGCTCCACGATGTGGTCGACCGGTTCCTCGATGACCTTCTCGATGACGTTGGGGACCTCGACGACACGCTCCACCACGTGATCGACGTCCCGCTCGATGACCTTCTCGATCACATTCGGCTTCTCGACGACCCGCTCGACCTCGCGGTCGACAGACTTCTCGACAACCTTCTCGACGACGTTGGGCTGTTCGACGATCCGCTCAACGATGCGGTCGACGGGCTTCTCTACGACCTCTTCGATGATGTTGGGCTCTTCGACGATCCGTTCGAGGACATGGTCGACAGGCTTCTCGACAACCTTTTCGACGATGTTGGGGGTCTCGACGACGCGCTCGACGACCTTGTCGACGGGCTTCTCGACGACCTTCTCGATCACGTTTGGTTTCTCGACGATGCGCTCGATGACGTGGTCGACCGACTTCTCGACCGGCTTGTCCACGAGTCGCTCGACGACGACGTCACGCGACACCTCGACGACTTTGATGACGGGTTTCTCGACGACCACCTCGATGATCTTCTCGACCGGCTTCTCGACGGTCTTGTAGATCACCTCTTCGACCGGGACCTCGATCTCCTTCTCGACCGTCGTGTAGACGTTCTTCTCGACGGGGACCTCGATGACGTGTTCGATGATCTTCTCGACCGGCTTCTCGACGGTGACTTCGATGATCTTTTCGACGGGCTTCTCGATGACCTTCTCGACGATGGATTCGACGGGTACTTCGACGATTTTGTCGACGAGGGTGACGATCGGCTTTTCCACCATGCGTTCGATGGTGACGGGCTTGTCGACGACCTTGTCGGTGATGTCGACGATGAGCTTCTCGATGACCCGCTCGACCTCGGTCGGCCGTTCGATGACTTCATCCACGACCGTGACGATGAGCCGTTCGACGAGTCGCTGGATCTCGACGGGCTTATCCGCGATCTGGTCGAGGACGGTGACGATCGGCTTCTCAACCAACCGCTCGATCTCGATCTGGGTCTCCTGGATGTCGTCGACGACGGTCACGGTCGGCCGTTCGACGAGGCGTGGGATCTCGACGGGCTTGTCGACGATGTCGTCGACGACAGTGATGATCGGCTTCTCGACCTTGCGCGACAGTTCGACTGGGGTCTCGACGATCTCGTCGACCACGGTCACGATCGGCTTCTCGACCTTGCGCGGCAATTCGACTGGGGTCTCGACGATCTCGTCGACCACGGTCACGATGGACTTCTCGACGCGGCGCGGAAGTTCGACGGGCTTGTCGATGATCTCGTCGGTGATCGTGATCGTCGGTTGTTCGACGACGCGCGGCACCTCGACGGGCACGTCGATGGCTTTGTCTACGACGGTGACGATCGGATGCTCGACGACGCGTTCGACGTCGACGGGCCGTTCGACCACTTTGTCGACGATGCTGACGACGGGTTTCTCGACGAGACGCTGGATGTTGACCGGCTTGTCGGTCAGTTCGTCTTCGACGGTGACGACGGGGCGTTCGACGACACGCCTGATGTCGACTGGTTTGTCGGTCACCTCGTCGACGACGGTGACGACAGGCTTCTCGACGAGACGCGACACGGTGGCCGGCCGGTCGACGACGACGTCGACGGTGTCGACTACGAGGCGTTCGACGATGCGCTCGAGCGTGATCGGCTTGTCGATGACCGTCTCGACGGCCTCTTCGACGAGCCGTTCGACGGTGTATCCACGCTCGACGACATTGTCGACGACCTCCAACGACGGATTCGTCATGTCTTTGTCGTCGTGTTCAGCCATCACCACTCCTCGCCCCGTATTCCACCGCTGCGGACAACGCTTCCACAGGTGCTAGCTTTCCACGCCGCGCCACGCGGCACTGCCCCACATCCACAATAGGTTGCGTGTCTCACTGCAACGCAAAAACCCCCTGCCTGAGCAGGGGGTTTCGCGTGGCCAGAGTCGGGATCGAACCGACGACCTTCCGCTTTTCAGGCGGACGCTCGTACCAACTGAGCTACCTGGCCAGAGAAGTGTCGGTACGACAACCGAACCTCAAGCGACCCTGACGGGACTCGAACCCGCGACCTCCGCCGTGACAGGGCGGCGCGCTAACCAACTGCGCCACAGGGCCATATTCTGTTGTGCGTTTCGACCTTAGCCGATCCGCTCCGTTACACCGAATCAGGTGGTTTGGAGCTTCTCGACTGTAGTCGATCTGCGTACCCCCTACGGGATTCGAACCCGCGCTACCGCCTTGAAAGGGCGGCGTCCTAGGCCGCTAGACGAAGGGGGCCGGTGCTTGTTCCCGCTGGGAGCGAGGATTACTTTATGGCACGCGGTTCGTAAAACACAAATCGCCATGTCGGAGACTATTTCCGCGGATCGATTCCCCGGTCAGGCGAGGTCGAGATCCACCGCTCGCCCGACCGATCAGCAGCGGGGCACTCAACGGTCGCCAGGGATCCGATCGAACAGCGGAGCCCGCCAACGACGAACGCAGGCCGCGGCACCGGAGTGCTGCGGCCTGCGTTCCACGTGTGCCCCCAGTAGGGCTCGAACCTACGACCTGCGGATTAAAAGTCCGTAGCTCTACCAACTGAGCTATAGGGGCATGCCACTCAAATGCAGCGGTTCCACTTTACATACCCGCCGTCGGCCGACGACAGCACCCGCACCCTCGGGCATTTCGCGGATCCCCGAGGACGCGGCGTTGTCGCCGAACCGACGCGTCGCCACTCGTCAGTGAACGGATTCGACTCCGGTAACTGATTCGACGGCCTCGACGAGGGGTGGGATGAAGTCTTCCGCGCCGAGCACACAGCAGGCGTGGCCGCCGTCCACTTCGAACCGTCGCGCACCTGGGATGCCGTCGACGAGCAACTGCTGGCGTTCGGGTTGGACGATCTTGTCGCGTGTGGATACGACGACTGAGGTCGGCACATCGATCTCGCCGAGCCACGGACGTGAATCGAATCGGGCCATGCCCGCTGCGAATACGCCCTGATCGCCGAGCTTGGTGGACGACATCTGCGCGAGCGCCCACCGGATGTGATTGCCGCGCCAGTCATCAAGCCGTTCGTCGGACGGCGTCGGCAGGATCTTGTCGACATACCTGAGTACGCGTCCGATCCGCTCCTCCGCGGCGAGCCGGACGGGGTCGATGCTCGAGAAGTACGGGCCCGTCGAGCAGAGGACGAGGCCGCCGACGCGGTCTGGATGCCTTCGCCACGCGAGTTGCCCGATACCGCCGCCCATCGAGAATCCGGCTGCGGTAAACCGGTCGATGCCGAGTTGGTCGGCGACCGCGATGACGTCGTCGGCGCAGTCGTCGAGGGAGAATTCGGCGGATCGGATGCCGCGCCCGTGCCACCGGTGGTCGACGGTCACGACGTGAAAGTCTTTGTTGAGCGCCGGAATCGAGGGGTACCAGCAGAGGAGCCCCGATGTGCTCACTCCGTGCAGGAGGAACACGGTTGGTGCGTCGGTCGGCCCCGACTCGGTGACGTACGTGGTGCCGCGGCCGGGGAGTTCGAGCCGTCGGCCGTCGGGCAGATCGCGGACCGGGTACGGCTTCACGGTGTGGCGCACGGCCCTCCGCGCGGTCCCGAAACCGTTGACGACGGCATCCCAGACGCGGGTGCCGTCGTCGTCGCCGGTCTGCGCACTGCGTTGACTCATGCGACCGAAAGTACACCCGCCGCCTTGGACGTTTCTGTGAATTCGTATCACCTCGTCGTCATCTGACGTACTCTGCCGTCGTGATCCCTATCGATCGACCGAAGCTCGAAGGCTCTATAGCTGTCGGCGACAAGCGTCGTCGACGCATCGGCTTCTCCGAGTTCGGTTCCCCCGACGGCCCGACGATCGTCTGGCTCCACGGCACGCCCGGCGCACGCCGCCAGATCCCGATGGAGGCGCGCGAGTACGCGGAGGAGCGCGGATTCCGCTTGATCGGCTTGGATCGCCCGGGCGTCGGATCATCGACAGCGCATTCGTATTCGTCGATCGCCGACTTCGCGCACGACTTCCAGACGGTGCTCAATACGTTGGGCGCCGACAAGTTCTCGGTGATCGGCTTGTCGGGCGGCGGCCCGTACGCTCTCGCCGTCTCGCATGTCTTGGCCGACCGTGTGGTGTCGACGGGCATCGTCGGCGGCGTTGCCCCGGTGAACGGCCCCGAAGCAGTCCGGGGTGGCGCGATGGCGTTAGCGAAGCGTTCGGTTCCGTTGATCGACGTCGCGGGCCGCCCGATCGGGAAGGTGTTGAGCACGGCTCTCTCGGTTGCGCGGCCGATCGCCGATCCAGCGATGAGCCTGTACGCCCGATTCTCGCCCGAGGCCGACCGGGAACTGTTGGCGCGCCCCGAGTTCCGTGCGATGTTCCTGGATGATCTGCTGCACGGCGGCAGCCGACGCATGGACGCCCCGTTCGCCGACCTGCAGTTGTTCGTGCGTGACTGGGGATTCCAGGTCAGCGACGTGCAGTCGCAGATCGAGTGGTGGCACGGTGACGCCGACAACATCGTCCCCTACGCTCACGGCCTCCACATGGTGTCGCTTCTGCACCACGCCACCCTGCACACCCTTCCCGGCCAGAGTCACCTCAGCGGCCTCAACTGGTCCATCGACATCATCGACACACTGTTGGACTCCTGGAACTGACTGCTTTTGTCGCCGGCGCCTACGTCACAGGACTTCGGCACTTTTTATCGGCGTACGGCCGATAAAAAGTGCCGAAGTGCATTCAGGGGTGGGTCCTCACCCGGTCGTCGCCAGCCCCGCGGCCAAGCCGAGCACCAGGGTCAGCAGGACTACTTCGACTCCCGCGTTCCGGATGGAGGTCGATTCGTCGACGCCGTGTCGTCGGGCTTTGGCGAGCCACGTGGTGCGATGCCATCGGGCGAGAGCTGCGGCCACAATGAGCAGCACGAGTTTGGCGACGAGGACCCGACCGTAGCCGGTGTCCCACCATTGGGTGCCGACACCGATGCGTGCGACTGCGGCGACGATTCCGGTCGCGGTCAGGACCGCGACCACTCCGAAGGCACGTTCGGAGAATGCGGGCAGCGACCGCGCCCATCCGCCGCGGCCACGGGCGGTGACGACGAGGGCACCGAGGGTGCCGACCCACCATGCTGCGGCGAGCGCGTGCGCGCCGACGACGACGGGCACCCACGACGACTGTCCGGCGTGCCCGGTGATGGAGGTGACGAGGATGCCGACGGCGGCGATCGCCGCGACCACGTACGCGTTGACCGGCGTGCCGCCCCGCGCCGTCCACCACGACCACGCGAGAACGGCAAAGGATCCGAGTACGCACACGACGATGGGGAGTCCGGCCTCGACGCCGGTGGTGAAGTCGCGGAGGCCCACGTCGAATGCGCCGACGCCGACGCGTTGCGCCACTTGCAACCAGGCCGCGACGAGCGACGTCGCGCCCCACACAGCGGCGACGACGGCGACCGCGACCGGTGCGGGCTCGGCGTCAACGAGGTCGAGCATCCCGAGGCCGAACAACAGGCTAACGGCGGCGAGGGCGAGCCCGTCGGCCCACGCGGACGGCTCGGGTCCGTCGGGCCGGGCGAGTACCCAGGTGATGGCCACGCCGATGAGTACAGCGAGCGTCGCGGCTGCGGCGACGGCGACGCGGCGTCGGCTCATCCGGGGATCAGCTGCGGCGGCGTACCAGCACGAACGCGATGCCCGCACCGATCAGCAGGACCACCACGACGACCGGAACGATGATGTACCAGGCCTTTACGCCGCCTTCGCTCTCCGACGGAGCCACGTAGTCGGCGGGCACGGCGGCACCGGCCACGCCGTTACCGGCCTGGGTGAGAGTGAATGTCGTCTGTCCTTGCACGGGGTGTCCGTCTGCGGATGTCACGCGATAGTTGACCTTGTACTCGCCGACGGGGCCGAGCCCGTCAATCGCGGTCGAGATGTCGCGTCCGTCGATGGTTGGTTCGCCCTTTTGCCAGAAATGGTTGTCCGGGCCGACCACTTTGAGGGTCGCGTACGCCTCCTGTAAGTCTTCGTTGAAGGTCAGCGTCACGCGGTCGGGTGCCGTCGAGAGCGACGCCCCGTCCTCCGGGGACGCTCCGGTCCGCGACGAGTGCGCCGATGCCGGGCCTGCGATAGCCCCGCCGAGCAGCGCGACGATGGCGATGACGACGGCGATGACTACCGAGCGTTTGAACAACCGGAACATCACAACTCCCACGGATCGACTGACTGGAGACGAGTCCATCGTTGCATGACCACTAACCTGTAGGTGTGTCGGTCTACTCACATGGTTTCGCCCGCATCGCGGCCGCCGTCCCGCCCGTCGCTCTCGCCGATCCGGTGAAGAACGCGGCGCGCACCGTCGAGCTGCTCGCTCGAGCTCACGACGAGGGCGCGGCGCTCGTCACGTTCCCCGAACTGGGGTTGTGCGGCTACAGCGTCGACGATCTCGTCCAGCAGGACGCACTGCTCGACGACGTCATGGACGCGCTGATGCACGTCGTCGAGGCGACACGTCGCTATTCGCCGGTGGTTCTGGTCGGTGCGCCGTTACGCATCGACGACGCCCTCTACAACTGCGCGGTGGTGATCCACGACGGCCAGGTGCTCGGCGTCGCACCGAAGTCGTATCTGCCGAACTATCGCGAGTTCTACGAGCAGCGGTACTTCGCGGCCGCCCGGGACGCCGTCGTCGACACGATCACGCTGGGCGATCATGAGGCCCCGTTCGGCGCCGATCTCGTCTTCGACGCCGTAGACCTGCCCGGCCTGCGTTTTCACGCCGAAGTGTGCGAGGACGGGTGGGTTCCGATCCCCCCGAGTACGTGGGCTGCTCTCGCGGGCGCCACCTTGCTCATCAATCTGTCGGGCAGCCCGGTGACGGTCGGCAAGGAGGAGTACCGGCGGGCTCTCGCGGCGAGCCATTCGGCGCGCAACGTCGCCGCGCACCTGTACGTAGCGTCGGGGTTCGGCGAATCGACCACCGACCTCGCGTGGGACGGGGACGCGTTGATCACCGAGAACGGCACGATCCTCGCCAGGTCGGAGACATTTTCGATGGAGGCGCAGCTCGTCGTCGCCGACATTGATCTGGACCGGATCAGGCAGGAGCGTTCCCGCATGATCAGCATGCGCGACCAGGTCGGCGACTTCGCCGATCAGGCCCGCGAGATCCGCCGTATCCCGTTCGAACTCGCCCCTGCCGGCGACGGCGCCGACGATCTGCGTCGACCGGTCGCGCGGTTCCCGTTCGTCCCGACCGGGAACGTCGATCGCGACGAGCGGTGCCGTGAAGTCCTCGACATTCAGGTGCAGGGTCTCGTCGGGCGGTTGAACGCCACGGGTATCCGAAAGATCATCATCGGCGTCTCGGGCGGCCTCGATTCCACGCTCGCCTTGCTCGTCGCCGTCCAGGCGTTCGACCTGCTCGGGTTTCCGCGCGCCAATATCCACGCGTACACGATGCCCGGGTTCGCAACGGGCGACGCGACTCTCGCCCGCAGCCACGTTCTGATGGAGTCGCTCGGTGTCACCGGGAACGAGCTGGATATCCGACCGTCGTGCATTCAGATGCTCTCCGATCTCGGGCATCCGTTCGCCGACGGCGAGCCCGTCTATGACGTGACGTTCGAGAACGTGCAGGCAGGCGAGCGGACCTCGCACCTGTTCCGGCTCGCGAACTATCTGGGCGGCATCGTTTTGGGCACTGGCGACCTGTCGGAGCTCGCACTCGGCTGGTGCACTTACGGGGTCGGCGATCAGATGTCGCACTACAACGTGAACGGTTCGGTCCCGAAGACGTTGATCCAGCATTTGATCCGATGGAAGATCGCGACCGGCGGCTATCCGGAGGCGACGATCGGAGCACTACGCGAAATCGTCGACGACGTCATCTCCCCCGAACTCGTGCCGGCGGACGCCGAAGGGAATGTTCAAAGCACTGAGGACTCGGTCGGGCCGTACGAGCTGCACGATTTCTTCCTCTACTATCTGACCCGCTTCGGCTACCGACCGTCGAAGGTCGCCTTCCTGGCCCGTCAGGCGTGGGGCGACAAGTCACGCGGTGCGTGGTCGGACATGATGTCTGACACGCAACGTAACGAGTACGACGACGAGACCATCACCAAGTGGCTCGAGGTCTTCTTGAAGCGGTTCATGGCGAACCAGTTCAAGCGGACCGCCATGCCCAATGGCCCGAAGATCGGTTCGGGCGGTTCACTTTCCCCACGCGGCGACTGGCGTTCCCCGTCGGACGCGCCGCCGACTGCGTGGCTCCGCGAACTCCACGGGCCCGGTCAATAGATCGACACCAGTAGGTCCAGTCCGTCCGCCAGACACAGGCGGTGGATGTTCAGCACGTCGGCGAACGCTTCGCGCAGCCAGTCTGCGGGTTCGTCGGCCCACGTGTCGGGGTACACCTCGGCGGCGGTGAACGCCGCGAAGTCGACAGCGTGCAGGAGGGCGTCGACGTCGACGGTGTCGAGCGTGCCGATGATGCGCGACAGTTCGGCGTGCGGTGTGACGCCCACGAAGTCGTCACTCTCGAACGCGTACACGCCGACGACGGCTTCACTGCGCGCATCGTCTTCGATCGGGTCGGTCGCGGTCTGCCCGGTGAGCAGGTAGTGCAGCCCGTCCCACGCCTTGTCGATATCGACTGACGGTGCCCCGGTTTCGAGGACGCTTTCGACGTATTCGACGGCGTCGTCGGGGTCGACGTCGGCCAACCGGTCGGCGACCCCGGCAGGCACGCCCGCGTAGACGGCGAGGAGTCCCACGTCAGGCGTCCGTGCCGAGCGTCTCACCGCGGTCGGCGGCGTCGACCAGTTGGGTGAGTTGGTCGTGGAACGCGCGAGCCAACGCCGAAATGTCGTTAGCGAGGTCGCTACAGGTCAGCAGTCCGACGTTAAGTTCGCCGGCCGCCGAGAACACCGTCATGTTGAGTCCGAGTCCGTGGAAGATCGGTGCGAGCGGATACACCGATTCGACGCGGCCGCCGAGGAGATACATGTCCGAAGCCGGTCCGGCGACGTTGGAGACGATGGCGTTGAAGATCGGCGGGTGGAGTGCGGCGACACGGCGATCACCGTACAGGCGCATGAGTGCGCCCAACGAGTTTCCGGGCGCGAATTCGGCGAACGATCGGAGCATGTTGTCATCGATCTCTTGCAGGTGCGCCTTCGACAGGGTCGAGTATTCGCGCGCCACCCGGACACGTTCGACTGGGTCGGCGACGTTCGACGGCAGTCGCGTGAACATGCCGGTCACCTTGTTGGTGCCGGACACGACGAGGTCTTTCTCTTCGGCGCCGCGCACCGATACGGGCACGAGGCCGACGAGGGGTTCGCGGGGCAGTTCGTCGTGCGACTCGAGGTATTCGCGGAGGGCTCCCCCGGCCATGGCGAGGACGACGTCGTTCACTTTGACACCGAAGTGCTCTTTGACGCGTTTGACGTCGTCGAGCGGGAGTTGAGTGAGCGCGATGGACCGGTGCGATGTGAGCGGCCCGTTGAATCTAGTCTGCGGCGCGAGGAAGGGCGCGGGCATGCCCTGTCCGCTGCGGACGCGGCGGAACCATTCGAACGGGACGGGCACCGTCTTCGGGATGAGTTTGAGGGCGGCGACGGGGCGCTGCAGGAAGACGTTGATCGCGCCGCCGACCGCGAGGTCGCGCCGCGACGCCGAACCAGCGCTCATCGCGACTTTCTCGGGATCCAGTGCGGGCGGTTCGGGCGTCGCTGTGGCGAGTTCACCGAGGAGGTCGGCGACGGTGGCCCCGTCGACGCACGCGTGGTGCATGCGCAGCATGATCGCGATCTTTCCGTCGGCCATGCCTTCGAGGACCCACATGTCCCACAACGGTTTCTTGCGGTCGAGGACTTGGCCGATCAGGTGGCTGCACGCCTGCGAGAGTTCTTCGATTCGGCCGGGTGACGGCACCGCGATCCGGTGGACGTGGCGTTCGATGCGGAAGTCGTCGTCTTCGATCCACACCGGGTGGTCGACGTTGGTGAGCGAGTCGGCGAGTCGGCGTCGCAGCGACGGGAGTGCGGTGACGCGTCGTGCCATCTCTGCGCGCATTGCGGCGAACGTATATCCGCCGGGGACGGTCGTCGGATCGAGTTGCAGAATTGCCGCGACGTTCATCACCTGCGACGGTGTCTCCAGGTACAGGAACGACGCATCCAGTCCACTCAGTCTCTCCATGCCGCAACCTCTGTTCTCACACGTCATCAACCTGTTCGCGCTGCCCGAGGGAGTCCTCCGCCGCCCGAACGGAGTCGAGACCTTCCCCGCTGGTCGAGCGGAGTCGAGACCCCTGACACACGCTTTACAGTAGACCTGCGACGCACCGCCGCGGACAGAGGTCGCGAACTCGCTCGACTCACGGAGAAGCGCTCCTCACCCGCTGCCGAGCAGGTGAGGAGCGCTTGCGACGAGCCGTGCGAGACCGAGGTCCCGGCACGCCCGTCCGACACCCCCGGGTCAGACGCTGGCCTTCTCCTTCTTGGCGGCTTCGCGCGCCAGGAAACGGTCACGTTGTTCTTCGAATCGCTTCGCGTCGAGTTCGGTCTTGTCCAGCCATGCGGCGAGTTCTTCGCGGGCTTGCTCGCCGCGACCGGTGAAGTCGTCGCGTTCGAAGATGTTCCATTTACGCAGGACCGGCCAGACGACGTCGTCGAGGTGCTGACGGATGTCGTAGATCCCGTGCTTGGCCATCATCAGGCTCATCTTGCGGAAGTTCGGCATGCCGATGCCGGGCATATCAAAGTTGGTGACGACGCCGGCGATCGCTTCCATCGCCTGGTCGGGTGCCAGGTCGAGGGCTGCACCGCAGATATTGCGGTAAAACACCATGTGCAGGTTTTCGTCGGCCGCGATGCGTTGCAGCATCCGGTCGGCGACGGGGTCGTTGCAGGCTTTGCCGGTGTTCTTGTGGCTGACGCGGGTGCCGAGTTCTTGGACGGCGACGTAGGCGACGCCGCGCAGCAGGCCGTGCAGGTCGTCGGAGTGGGCGCCTTTGGTCATGTTTGCCATGCGGTCGTTCTCGAGGGTCACGGGGTCGACGCCGCGAGTGACGACGAGGTAGTCGCGCATCACGATGGCGTGCCGGTTCTCTTCGGCTGTCCAACGCCCCACCCAGGTTCCCCACGCGCCGTCGGGCGAGAAGTATTCGGTGATCTCGCGGTGGTACGACGGCAGATTGTCCTCGGTCAAGAGGTTGAGGGTCATCGCCGCTTTCGCGACGGGGCTGAGCTGGGATTGTTCGGGATCCCAGTCGTCGCCGCCCATCGCCGCGAAGTTCCGCCCTTCATCCCAGGGCACGTAGTCGTGCGGATGCCATTCACGTGAGAGTGAGAGGTGTCGGTTCAGTTCGGCTTCTGCGGCCGGCTCGAGTTCGGTGAGAAGCTGGACTTGAGTGAGGTCGGGCACGGGCTGTTGCCTCCTGAAAGTAGTAGGCCTGTGACTCACCGCACACTAGGCGGATTGCATGGCTGTTGCAACTCTCACGTGCGGCGATTGTCTTTCGGTGTATCCACCGCATGGATGCGGAGACGTTGCCGATCAGGCGTAGAGCGGGAGGGCGACCACTTCGACGTTCGCGATCTTGTTGGCGATGAGTAGTCCGCGTACCGCGTCGGCGGCTCGGGCCTCGGCGAACACCATACGGATCGGCCTGTCACCTACGGCATTTCGTGCGTCGCGCGCCTGCGACAGCAGCTGTTCGGTGCCCGCCCATGCGGGGTCGAGTCCACCGCTCGGCGCGACGTGCGCGTCGTAGCCCGGCCCGTGGGTGAGGAGCAAGGTGCCGTCTTTCTCACGCCCGTCGAAGGCGAAGTCGCCAACTTTGTACACGTAGCCGGAGGGCACGAGGGCGATCTGCCGGTTGAAGCGTCGCGCTTCCTCGGTGGCCTTGGGTGCGGTCATCGTCCACCCCTTCGACGAGTCACCGACATTGATGCCTGCGGCGACGGCGGCGTCGAGCGCGATCGGGTCGAGTTCGCCGTCTACGGTGAGGGTCATCCGGGACGCCGCGTTGACGTCGGCGTTCTGTGTGAATGGCACTGAGCAGGTCACACGGCTGCGGCCGTTCACTGGCATGGTGCCGTTTCCATCGCACGATCCGATGTCGCGGCCGTTCGATTTGAGCGAGGTATGCAGTGCGATCGCGACGGCTCCGCGTTCGAGGCCCGGCGTGGTGTTACTGAGGTCGTAGGTGATGACGCATCGGATTCCGCCGCAGTCGAGTCCGCCGCCCGGATCTGGCACGACGATCTCGCGAGACCCGATCTTGGCGCCTGCGACAGATGTTCTGGCGCTCGAATAGAACTCGCGCATGCCTGCGTCGTCGAGGGGCGCTACTTTGAGGTCGGCTTCCACCTTCACGGTGTCCCCGCCATACCCTTTACCTAGTGGACCGCGTAGCGCGGTGGCGACGCCGTCGTCGTTGACGCCGACGGTCATTGAGGTGGACTGGTAGCGCCGGGCTCCTTCGACGCCGCCGTCGGCGTCCTCGACTTCTACTTCGGCGACGCCGGTGGGGTCGACGCCGTCGGTGACCCGGCGATCGGGTGTCTGGTCGCCGCGTGCGGCTGCGGTGCCTTTCACTTCAGTTCCGCCGAGGCTGGTGTCCTGTTGGCGGAGGATTCCGCCCAGGCGGGCCGGGCGCAGGGCGTCACGAAGGTCGATACCGAGGGTCGCTTCCTCGACGGACACCCATTTGTCGTTCGACGAGTCTGCGATGAATACGCCTGCGGGTTGATTCTTGGCTGGCCTCTTCTGCCAGAACCCCTTGTCGCCTTTCGCGAGAGTCTTGCCCGCGATCTGCAACCATTCGGCCGAGCCGCTCCCCTCCTGCCTCACGGTGCCGTGCACGTCGCCTGCCGCGGTGACGGTCAGGTCGCTGACGGTGAGCGTGAGGCTGCCGCTCTGCAATGTCGACGTGATCGTCCCGTCGTATGTGACTGCGGGGGCGTCGGCGAGCGATGTCGACGCTTGCACGAGGCCTTTCAACGCCTGCATCTCTTCGTCGGGGACCGCGGCTCCGTCCGTCGACGGCGTCAGCACTCCAGACAGCGTCACGGCCAGCACGACGATCACCGCTGCCGCGGCTCCGCCCGCGGCCAGAAGGTTCTTACGCACGGATCGGTTCTCCCCACCTGATCAGGAATGCGGTCAACTTCGACAAATCCTTGCATGTGCTGCCGACGGATCGCGCATTCCGCTCATTCGGGTGGCGGACCGACGGATACAGCGATCCGTGGCGACTATGAGCTCACTCCCTTGCGATGAACCGCGGCGTCTCGGCGGTAGCCTCGAACGCATACCGGCTTGTGCTTACCTCGGGAGGATTCAAGCGATGACCAGTGGGGGTCACATCGATGGAGCGACTCCGGACACCGCGCCGGTCGACACTCCGACGCAGATCGCTGATCGCGGCAACCGACGCCGACTCGCTGAGGACATCTCCCGCAACGAAACCATTCGAGACCAGTGCCGGTCCGAGTTCGACGAACTGACACGGGGGACGCAACGCGGCGACCGCGAAGCGAAGACGCGCCGTCGCATGCGCGAACTGGCCTCGCGACTGCAGTCGGCCGAGGACCAGCTCGAAGAGCTACATCCGATCGGTAAGGCGCTCGACGGGCCAACTCGACCAAAGTTCCTGATGCTGTACGAGCCGGATGGTCACCGGCAGATGCACGCGGCCATCTCGGTCGGCGACCCTGACACGGCGGACACCGTCTCGGTGACGATTCCCGGAGTCGACACCGACTCGCGGTCGCTGCCCGGCATGGTGTTTGAAGCGGTCCAACTTCACAAGGCCGTCAAGGAGATCCTGACGTCGGAGGGCCGCCCGGCCAGTACGGCAACGATTGCGTGGCTCGGCTACGACCCGCCGCTCGATGCGGTGGAGACACGTCGCATCATCGATGCCTGGAACATGGCGACTACGCGGCGCGCTCGTGAAGCGGCACCGAACCTCGCCGAATTCCTCAGTCGTATCCGTCAGAACAATCCGACAGGCCTGTTGTCACTACTCGGTCATTCCTACGGATCGCTGGCCGCATCGTTAGCGTTGCAGACACTGAAATCAACGAAGACGGACGGCTCGTCGCAGGTGGTAACCAGCGCCGTATTCTATGGATCGCCCGGGTTGGTGATAAACCGCGTCGACCAGTTAGGCCTTCCGACGAATTCGGCATACATCATGCGCACGAGCGACGATCCCACCGTCAACTATTTCGCTGCCCACACGAAATTGCATCTCTGGGGGACTAATCCGTACGCGATACAAGGCATAGAAGAATTGTCCACTAAAGAAGGCGACGACCCCAGGGGCATCCATCACCAAGCGGCGAGTGGGCACGCAGGCTATCCCAGGTTGGTGAAAGGAAAGGACGGAAAGGACGTGCTGTCGACAGCCGGCTACAACATTGCGGCTATCGTCGCGGGGTTCCCGGAGTTGGCGATACGGTAGCGCAAGCGGATTGCAGTCGATTTCTGGTATACCCCGCTCACTCCAGCGGCATGTCGTTCGCGAACTCCAGCAGCCGATCCTTGGTCGCGTCGTTCGCACCGATCCCGATCCACACGTTTTCATGATTGTCCGGGCGTAGATGCATGACATGCTCGGACCCGTCGTAGTAGCCGGTGCCGAATCGCCACTTCACAGCCTCGATCCCCGGGCGCTTAGATGCGTTCGCGAATACCGCATCGGTAGCCACCTTCGAGTCAAGCCAGGCCACCGAGAGTGCGATTTCACCGTCACACGCTATGCGTGCGCGGGACAGCGAGTTGCCGCTACCGTCGACGGCGGTACCCATCTCGTCTTTGAAGCCACTGAGCATCCAGTAGCACTCGACACCCTTCCACCCGGACAGGTCGGGTGACTGCGGCAACAATTCGGGGAATTGCGCCACGAATGGCGTATAGGTTCCCCAACTGGAATCGACGGTCGCCTCGCTCGCTGTGCTCGCCGCTGACACGACGTCCTCCGACACCGCGCGCACCGTGTACCGGTGTTTCCCGGTCGATGCCTGACTGTCTACGTAGGTCGTCGCGTCGCCGTCGTAGACGACGACCGAGTCGTCGCGAACCAGTTGATAACCGTCAGCGCCTGAGACGCCGGTCCAGGCGGCCTTCACACCTTCCCCGTCCACCGACGTAGTCAAACCTGACGGGGAGTCGACTGCGCCGACGCCCCCTATAGCGAACCGGACTCCGAACAAGCAGGCGAGCAGAATCACGACCGCTGACGCCGCGACGATCCACCACGTGCGGCGACGTGCTCCCGACTCGTGATGGGCGGGTATGGCACCCGAATGACGCACTGTCATCAGAATGGCAGCCTTCCCAGGAGCTCGCGGGCCTGTTTGATTTTCTTCGGTCCTGGGTACGCGACCTCAAGGAACGTTCTACTCCGCGGTTCGTCGTCGCCACTGAAGATGAAGACCGACCGCGACTCCCCGTTCTTCTCCCCCGTCTGAATACTGCCCTTCGCGTTCTGCGGAGACTTGACGTTGTATTCGTCTTCGTTGTCGATCGGCGTCTCACTGTATGCGGCGGAGCTTGCCATATCCGCGTCCGCGTAGACGCCGATTCGAACCACGAACTCAGTCTGCTCGGCATCGTCGGTCTTCGCGCAGGTGATCAACGACCCTGGTTTGTAGTCGGAAGTCTTCGGCCCTTCCGCACGACACTTCATACCGTCGAATCCGCCTGTGCTGACCGGAGTCGCGGGCAGCAGATCCGGATACATCGCGGCGACATCGCCGAGCACTCCCCAGGTCAGATACACCTCGACCGGGTCGGACGACGAGAAGTCGGAACCCTGCTTGGTGGTGCTGCGCGCGGCGACCGAGTACGTGTGCTCGCCGGGGAACGGACTCGTATAGGTGAACGACGTATCGCTCACCGCCCGGATCACCTTGTCGTCCTCTTTGATGAGGTACTCACTGGCGCCCGCGACGTCGTCCCACGACATCTCGACGCCCTTCGGTGTCGCTTTGACCTCGACACCGGATGGGGTCGGCAGTCCGCTGCCCGACGCCCACGCGAAACCACCACCAATTCCGACGGCGGCCGCCACCGCGATCACAACCGACGCGACGACAGGAGTTCGGCGATACCAGGGCGGCGGTGTAGCGGTCTGAAACGGCGCATTCGGGGTCGGCACTGTGCCGGCGTGGGTGACTTCCGGTGCGTAACCGCCGGGCACTATGTTGCGGACCGGCGCACCCGGTGTGTTCACGAACGACGGCGGAACGACCGGCCCGCGCCCCTCGAACAGCGCGACACG
The DNA here is from genome assembly GCF_032711245.1 of Gordonia abscondita. Taxonomy (GTDB): domain Bacteria; phylum Actinomycetota; class Actinomycetes; order Mycobacteriales; family Mycobacteriaceae; genus Gordonia. Next base: position 2,088,312 of record NZ_CP128986.1, on the reverse strand, counting down.
CAAGGCTTGCGCGAATACGAGGCACGACGGCTGACGCTGCGCCGGATCTTTGGCGAGCCCGACGGCGAAGACTGCGTCCACGGCAGGCGACAGGCTCCGATTGCGTTCGCTCGCACGAGGCGGTTCGGCGAACATGTGCGCCGTCATCAGCCCGTGGATACTCGTCGAATCGTACGGCGAACTGCCCGTCAACAATTCGAACGCCGTGGCGGCAAGAGAATAGAGGTCGGCGCGGCCATCGACGCCCCGACCGTCGATCTGCTCGGGCGAGCAGTACCGCATTGTGCCGACCGTTGTCCCGGTGCTGGTGAGTTCGGCTCCAGCGTCGCCGAGTGCCTGCGCGATACCGAAGTCCGTCACCTTGACGGCGTCCGGCAAGATCGGATCCTGACCGGGAGTGATCAGGATGTTCGCCGGCTTAACGTCGCGGTGCAAAATGCCGTGCCGATGCGCGACGTCGAGCGCTGCCGCCACACCGTCGACGATGTTCGCGACCAGCCGAGCATCCAAGCCGCCCGGCGACTGTTTCACGATCTTCGACGCATCTGTGCCCGGGACCAACTCCATGGCGATCCACAGGACGTCGTTCAAGACGCCGCGGTCATAGACCCGCACCAGGTTGGGGTGCACGAGCGGCGCCACCAGGTCCGCTTCCCGCTCGAACCGAGCGCGCACCACCGGGTCACCCGTGTGCGCCGACCTCAACACCTTCAGCGCGTCACTGCGCGGGAGCCGCGGGTGCCGGACGCGATAGACCTCGCCCATACCGCCCGCCCCGAGCACGGCTTCGACGCGGTACCCCGCGACCTCGTCTCCGACTTCGAACATGCGCCGCATGTTACCGGCAGTAGTGGTCAACTCCCCGAATCGACGCAGGTCGGATGAATGACCTTGAGGGCCAATGAGCATGTCCGCGACCGGCATTCCCAACTCGCCTCACCGTTGCACTGACTCCCTTACGATCAACGAACATGACTGAATCGTTCACCGCACAAGAACTCGACGCCGCATTCGCCCACTTCCAGAAGACCGTCGCCGAAGTCGCTGAGCACCGCGACTGGGACGCGTGGGCCGACCAGTTCACCGAAGGCGCCGACTACATCGAGCACGCATACGGCACCATGCACGGGCGCGAGGAGATCCGCGTCTGGATCAACAAGACGATGAACGAGTTCCCGGGCAGCCACATGACCGGATACCCGTCGCTGTGGCACGTCACCGACCCGGCGACCGGACGGGTGATCTGCGAAGTCGACAACCCCATGCGCGACCCCGGCGACGGCTCGCAGTTCGCCGCCACCAACATCACGATCCTCACCTACGCGGGCGACGGCCTGTGGAGTTGCGAGGAGGACGTCTACAACCCGATGAAGTTCGGCCTCATGGCGCGCAAATGGTGCGACCGCGCCGCCGAACTCGGCACCCTAGACGACGCCGCCCGCCAGTGGTTGGAGACGACCGGAGCCATGTTCGGTCGTCGGAAGTAGCGGTCCACCTGTGGACGACCGCGTCCACGAACTGAGAATTCCACCATTCCGCTATCGCGGGTGACAGGCCAGGTCAGCACGCCGTCAACTTGCTGTTGCAACCTGCAACGGCGGCCACCATGACGACAGCACCGACCGGCCGATCCGGCGCGCGGCGCAAGCCGAAGAAGGACCCCGACCGCGCGACCCGCTTCTCGGCCGAACTGTTCGAGTCCGCCGCGATCGAGAAAGTCGAGTCGGCTCACATCTACGACAACTCGACCAAGACCATGCGGATCATCGCGGAATTCACCCGAGGAGTCACAGTGTCACCCCCACCCTGGCCGCTCTGGACGCCCGCGCCGCTGAGGGCGCTGACCGAGGAGCAGCGACAAACTTCGCTCGACCTCCGGAAACCTACGGTTGAGTAACAACGAGGCGGCGGCCCGCGACAAACACATAGGCCACAGACTTGGGGCCACTGCCCCACTGACGTAGCCTGGACGTGATATGTGCACGTCGACCGGAAGCGGGCCGACACACGCCCGAACATGCCGCATGCAGAACCGACCGGAGGATTTTCACCGATGGCACGCGAATTGACTCAGATAGAACTCCTCCGGGAGCTGGAAACGGTCGCCGAGGACAACGTCAACCGACACCTCAAGACCGCCCGTGACTGGAACCCGCACGACTACGTGCCGTGGGACGACGGCCAGAACTTCGCAGCGCTCGGCGGCGTCGACTACGACCCCGAGCAGTCGAAGCTCGACGAGGTCGCCAAAGCCGCGATGATCACCAATTTGCTCACCGAGGACAACCTGCCCTCGTACCACCGCGTGATCGCCGACAACTTCTCGATGGACTCCGCGTGGGGCCACTGGGTCGGCCGCTGGACCGCCGAAGAGAACCGCCACGGGATCGCCATGCGCGACTACCTCGTGGTCACCCGCGGCGTCGACCCCAACGCGCTCGAAGAAGCGCGCATGATCCACATGACCAACGGATACGACCCGATCCTCGCCGCAGCCGACCGCGCCGACGAGATGCTGGCCAACGGCGAAGAGATCGGCCTCCTGCACTCGGTCGCCTACGTGACCTTCCAGGAGCTCGCTACCCGCGTGAGCCATCGCAACACCGGCAAGGCGTGCAACGACCCGATCGCCGACCGGATGCTGCAGCGCATCGCGGCGGACGAGAACCTGCACATGATCTTCTATCGCAACATCTGTGGTGCGGGCATGGACATCTCGCCCGACCAGACGCTGCGCGCCGTCACTGACATCGTCACCAACTTCCAGATGCCCGGCGCAGGCATGCCGAACTTCCGACGTCACGGCGTCCTCATGGCCAAGCACGGCATCTACGATCTGCGCCAGCACCTCGACGAAGTGATTCAGCCCGTTCTGCGCAAGTGGAACATCTTCGAGCGCAACGACTTCTCCGCCGCGGGCGAGAAGACCCGCGACGAACTCGCAGCGTTCCTCGGCCAGCTCGACAAAGATGCGACACGCTTCGAAGAGATGCGCGATCGCGCCCTGGCCCGAGAGGCCGCGAAGCGCGAGAAGAAGGCGTCCTGAACACCGCAACACTTAACGCGACCGACTCCCGACCAGACTTCCTGACTGGTCGGGATCCGTTGCGTATCGGGCCGATCGAACTCGCCAGCCCCGTCGTCCTCGCGCCGATGGCAGGCGTCACCAACATCGCATTCCGGGTCCTGTGCCGTGAACTCGAAGCGCAGCGCACCGGCACCGTGTCCGGCCTCTACGTCTGCGAGATGGTGACGGCGCGCGCCCTCGTGGAACGCCACCCCGTCACCATGCACATGACGACGTTTGACCCGAGCGAGACGCCGCGGTCGATGCAGCTCTACACAGTCGATCCCGAATACACGTACAAGGCCGCCAAGATGATCGTCGACGAGAACCTCGCCGACCACATCGACATGAACTTCGGCTGCCCCGTCCCCAAAGTGACGAAACGCGGCGGCGGCTCGGCCATCCCCTACAAGCGCCGACTGTTCCGCAACATCGTCGCCGCCGCGGTGAAGGCCACCGAAGGCACCGACATCCCGGTGACCGTCAAATTCCGCATCGGCATCGACGACAACCACCACACCCACCTCGACGCCGGACGGATCGCGGCGGACGAAGGCGCGCAGGCCGTCGCCCTCCACGCGCGCACCGCGTCCCAGCGATACTCCGGTACCGCCGTCTGGGACGAGATCGCGCGTCTGAAGGAACATGTGACGGCAGTCCCCGTCCTGGGCAACGGCGACATCTTCGAAGCCGACGACGCGGTCGCCATGATGGAGCAGACCGGATGCGACGGTGTCGTCATCGGCCGAGGATGCCTCGGACGCCCCTGGTTGTTCGCCGAACTGTCCGCGCGCCTGCGTGGAGTCGACGCCCCCGAGCCACCGAATCTCGGCGAAGTGGGCGAGATCATGCTGCGCCACGGATCGCTCCTCGCCGCACACCACGGCGAAGACAAAGGCATGCGTGAGATCCGTAAACACATCGCCTGGTATCTGCGGGGATTCCCGGCAGGATCGGATCTCCGGTCACAACTATCGCTCGTGAAGACACTCGACGACCTGCGACAACTCATCGCCGGGCTGCCCGCTGACACACCATTCCCGGAAGACGCACACGGTCCGCGCGGCCGTCAGGGATCGCCGGCCTCCGTCGCACTCCCCGAGGGATGGCTCGACGACCCCGAAGAAGACATAGTGCCCGAAGGTGCCGAAATCATGCATTCGGGCGGCTGAACGAGCCGTCGCGGGCTCGTCATTATCGAACTTTCAGGTCGGGCCTCTATCATGTTCGAAGCCCCTGACCAGTGAGGTTCCTCTGTGAGTTCAGACCACCCCGGCGATGACCAGCCGGACGTCCAGCCGACGCCGCCCCGGCGGTCCCGTCGCGCTGGACGATCGTCTGACTCCTTCGACTTCCGTGACCGCTTCGGCGACACCGGGTCACTGCCACGCGCCGAAGGTCTCCGTGAGCCATCCGACCGCGATGAATACGTCCGTCCACGCGGCCGCCTCACCGTCCGGCAACTCATGGAGCAGATGGGCGTCGACGACAGTGCGGCTCAGGCTTCGCGGCGTCCGGCCGAACCCCAGCGGCCCGCACCGCCTCGCCGTCCCGGACGCGCTAGTCGTCCGACGCCTCCCCCGTCTCGCCGTCCCGGCCCCCCACAACAGAGCACACCACAACAAAGCACACCGCAGCAGAGCGCACCGCAGCGCGGTTCTCGCCCCGTGCCACGGCCCGAGCAGCAGGCACGCCCTCACGCCCCAGGACCACAGACCCCGGGCCCCGCCAAACCTGAACAGACTCAGTCGATTCCGCCCGTCGCCGGGTACGAGTGGGAACCGGTCGACCTGTCGGACGAGGCGACCGCCGCCCGAGCGACCAGCGAGTCGCGCGGCCAGTCGCCCACCTCTCGTGCGGACGAACCGACCACCCCTGAACCGGATGCGCCCGAGACCGAACGGATCCCCGCGGTCGCACCCGAGACGGACACACCCGAAACGGCAGCCGCCACCGAGGACGAGCGACCTCGTCGCCGACCGCTCGAACCGACACCCGACCTGACCGCCGCTATCGCGCGAGTCCGGCCGGCGAAGCCGACCGTCACCGGCAAGGCGCGCGCACGCAAGACCGCGACCAACACCGGCCGCGTCCTCGTCGCGCTCGCCTGCATCCTCGCCCTCGTCGGCACCGGATACGTCTGGAACCTGAACCGGACGCTCAACGGCGCCTGGAACGTCGTCAACGCTCTCGACCCCGATGACCAGAACATCCGCAATAAAGAGGGCCAGTACGGCGACGAGACGTACCTGATCGTCGGCACCGACACCCGCAACGGCAAGAACGCCGACGTCGGGGCGGGCGAAGCCGGCACTGTCGAAGGCGCCCGCGCCGACACCATCCTCCTCGTCAACGTGCCCGCCGACCGCAGCCGCGTCGTCGCCGTGTCGTGGCCGCGCGACCTCGCGGTCGACCGCCCCGAATGCGACCAGTGGGATTTCGCCACCAAGGAGTACGGCGAACCGCTTGCCGCGGCGAACGACGTGAAGATCAACAGCGTGTTCGGCGACGGCGGACCGTCGTGCCTGGTCAAGACCATCACCCAGATGAGTGGCCTCAACATCAACCACTTCATTGCCATGGACTTCGCCGGATTCGAACACGTCGTCCGCGCCATCGGCGGCGTCGACGTGTGCTCTAAGGTGCCGCTGTTCGACGACCAGATCGGCTACATCGTGAAGACGACGGGCCGCAAGATCAAACTGACGCCCAAGCAGGCGCTCAACTATGTGCGCGCACGACACATCACGGCCGAGGGCAACGGCGACTACGGCCGCATCAAACGGCAGCAACTCTTCCTGTCCTCGCTCCTGCGGTCCACCCTGTCTAGTGACGTCATCACCAACCCGGGCAAACTCAACAGCATCGTCTCGACGTTCACCGACTACAGCTACGTCGACAAGGTCGACACCAACGATCTCATCGACCTCGCCGAATCGATGCAGGGAATGGACGCGGGCGCCGTGACGTTCCTGACGATCCCGACGTCGGGCACCTCCACCGACGGCCAGAACAACGAGATCCCGCGCACCGACGACATCGACGCCATCTTCAACGCCATCATCGACGACGAGCCGCTGCCCGGTGAAAAGAACAAGCAGGAGAAGAAGGACGCGCCCGCGACCACTACGAGCAAGGCGCCCGAAGTCAAAGAGATGACCGCCCAGCACGCGGCCAACATGATGGTGCGCGTCCTCAACGGCACCGAACAGTCCGGACTCGCCGACACTGTGATGAACGAACTCATCCGCCAAGGCGTCGAAGTATCGGGTCTCGGCGACGCCTCCGTCAACGTCGACTCGACCGTCGTCCGCTACGGCCCCGGCGAACGGGATTCCGCCGCCACCATCGCGGCTCTGTTCCCCGGCGCGAAGATTCAACTCGACAAGACCGTGAAGACCGGCATCCAGGTGATCATCGGCGGCGACTTCAACGGCGTCGAGTCCATGGGGACACTCCCGGACGCCGGATCGACCCTCACCGTCGGCCAACTCCCGGAGAACACGTCGCACGGCGACCTGCCGAACGACCTGTCTGTCACGAACGCCGGCGACACGACGTGCAGCTGACAAGCCGCCCAGAGTTCACGTCAGATTCACTCCGGCCTGCACATTCGTTACCCCGACGATCAGTACACTCGGTCTATGCGTGACGCGTACCAGGAGCAGATGGCTGCCCTGAACACTGTTCTCGGTCAAATGGTCGACGAGGTCGGCCGTCAGATGGAGTTGGCCACCCAAGCACTCCTGGAAGCCAATCTGGAGCTCGCCGAGCAAGTGATCTCCGACCACGACACCGTCGCCGAGAAGTCCGTCGAAGCCGAAGACCTCGCCTTCCAGCTGATGGCATTGCAGGCGCCCGTCGCAGGCGACCTCCGTTCCATCGTGTCCGGATTCCAGCTCGTCTCGGAGATCGACCGGATGGGCGCTCTCGCGCTTCACGTCGCCAAAGTCGCGCGACGCCGCCACCCCGCGAACGTGCTCCCCGACGAAGTCGCAGGTTACTTCGAGGAGATGGGTCGGCTCGCCGTCGAGCTAGCCGGAAACGCGCGCCGTATCGTCGAAAGCCAGGACTACCACGACGCGCTCGCGCTTATCGACGATGACGACGCGATGGACGACCTCCATCGCCACCTGTTCACCGTCATGATGGACCGCGAATGGGAGCACGGCGTCTCGGCGGCCGTCGACGTGACCCTCCTCGGCCGCTATTACGAGCGGTATGCCGATCATGCGGTGTTGATCGCTCGACGGGTCGTCTTCCAGGCCACCGGCAAGACTCCGGAACAACTGCTCGAAGCATCGTAGTTCTCTCCGCCGCCGCGCACTGATCTCGATTCCACGCGCCGTCGTCACGTCCGGCACGAATCGCGAAGGTGACCACGTTCGACGGGTTCCAGGCCTTCGATGCGTTTGATAACGTTTGTTTTCAGAACCGTGGGTGTTGCCCGTTCGGCCCCAATCCGCCTGACGAGCGTCTGTAATCGAAGAGACCCGCACCCCTCATAGAACGGCGGACTACATGCGTGACCTCAATCAGTTCTACATCGACGGCCAGTGGGTCGCGCCCGCAAGCGGCGTCGGCTCCCTGGAAGTGATCAACCCGGCGACCGAGAAAGCTGCCGGAACCGTCGCGATCGGCGGATCGGCCGACGTCGACGCTGCCGTCGCGGCGGCTCGGCGCGCATTCGACTCGTGGTCGCAGACCAGCGTCGACGAGCGGGTCGCCGTCATCGGCGCGGTCATCGGCGAATACCAGAAGCGTGCCGACGACCTCGCCGCCGCAGTCACCGAAGAGATGGGCGCGCCTGCCGGACTCGCCGCCGCGGCCCACGTACCACTGGGCCTCGCCCACCTGGCGACCGCGGCAGAAGCACTCAAGACCTTCTCGTTCGCGGAAGACCGCGGAACCTCGCGCATCGTCAAAGAACCGATCGGCGTATGCGGGTTCATCACGCCGTGGAATTGGCCGCTTAACCAGGTGATGTGCAAGGTAGCCCCGGCACTCGCGACGGGCTGCACCATGATCCTCAAGCCGAGCGAGGTCGCACCGTTCTCGTCCGCGATCGTCGCCGAGGTCTTCGACGCGGCAGGTGTCCCCGCGGGCGTGTTCAACCTGGTGAACGGCGACGGACCAGGCGTCGGCACCGCCCTCGCATCACACCCGGACATCGACCTGATCTCGTTCACCGGTTCGACGCGTGCAGGCATTGAGGTCGCCAAGAACGCGGCGCCCACGGTGAAGCGTGTCGCCCAGGAACTCGGCGGCAAGAGCCCCAATATCTTGCTCGACGACGCGTCACTCGCCGCCAACGTCGCCGCAGGCGTCTCGACGATGATGTTGAACTCGGGACAGTCGTGCAACGCGCCGAGCCGCATGATCGTCCCCGCGGCTCGCCTCGACGACGTGACGGCCGCCATTGAACAGGCGGCAGCCGCGATCACCGTCGGCGACCCCAACACTCCCGTCCAGTTGGGTCCGGTCGTGTCGAAAGTCCAGTTCGACAAGATCCAGGCCCTCATCGAACGCGCCGTCGCCGACGGCGCGACCCCCGTCGTCGGCGGCCCCGGCCGCCCCGACGGACTCGACACCGGCTACTACGTGCAGCCGACGGTCTTCGCTGGCGTCACCAACGACATGGAGATCGCCCGTACCGAGGTCTTCGGCCCGGTCCTCGTGGTCATCGGCTATGACGACATCGACGAGGCGATCGCCATCGGGAACGACACCGAGTACGGTCTCGCAGGCTACGTCTCCGGCGAGGACGTCGACGAAGTCCGGCGCATCGGCTCCAAGCTGCGCGCCGGCTCCATCTCGCTCAACTCGGCTGCGCCCGACCCGTCCGCCCCGTTCGGCGGATACAAGCGCAGCGGGAACGGGCGCGAATGGAGCGACTACGCTTTCGACGAATTCCTCGAAGTGAAGTCGCTGCTGGGATTCGCTTAAGGCTCTCGACTCCGCTCAACCGGTAGATGGGGGCCGGTTGAGCGGGCCTAGCCGAAGCGGCCGGAGATGTAGTCTTCGGTCTCTTTCAGGTCCGGGTTGGAGAACAGCTTGGACGTGTCGCCGACTTCGACGAGCTGGCCGGGTTTACCGGTCGCCTTCAGGTTGAAAAACGCCGTCTGGTCGCTGACACGGGCGGCCTGCTGCATGTTGTGGGTGACGATCACGATCGTGTACTCGCTCTTCAACTCGGCGATCAGGTCTTCGATCGCGAGCGTCGAGATCGGGTCGAGCGCCGAACACGGCTCGTCCATCAACAGCACTTGCGGCGAGACGGCGATCGCACGGGCGATGCACAGACGCTGCTGCTGTCCACCGGACAGTCCGCCACCCGGCTTGTCGAGACGATCCTTCACTTCGTTCCAAAGGTTCGCTCCGCGCAGGCTCGCCTCAGCGACCTCGTCGAGCTTCGCCTTGTCGCGGACGCCGCTGAGCTTCAACCCGGCGACGACGTTGTCGCGGATCGACATGGTCGGGAACGGGTTCGCGCGCTGGAACACCATGCCGACCGTGGTGCGGACACCGACCGGGTCGACGTCCTTGCCGTACAGGTCGAGGTCGTCGAGTTTCACCGATCCCGTCGTGTACGCGCCGGGCGTCACCTCGTGCATGCGGTTCAACGTCCGCAGTACCGTCGACTTGCCGCAACCCGACGGTCCGATGAACGCGGTCACCGACTTTGGGCGGATCTTCACCGAGACATCCTGGACGGCGTGAAAGTCGCCGTAATAGACGTTCAGGTCTTCGATGGTCAGGCTTTTCGCCATGGTCAACGTCCTTGTCTCATGGGGCCGGTGAACCGCGAGATCAAGCGGGCGATGAGGTAAACGATCGCGACCGCGATCACCAGCGTCAACGCCGCACCCCACACCGTCTCGTAGCCGCCTGGGCCCTTGTTGTATTCCTGCAGCATCATCAGCGGCAGTGACTGTTGGTTTCCGTCGAACGGGTTGACGTTCATCGCGCGCGTGGCACCCACCAGAATGAGAACCGGCGCGGACTCGCCCATCACGCGGGCGACAGCGAGCATGACGCCGGTGATGATCCCCGACATCGCAGTCGGCAGCACGACACGCAGAATCGTCTTCCACTTCGGTACACCGAGCGCGTACGCCGCTTCACGCAAATCCTGCGAGACGATCTTCAGCATCTCCTCGGTGGCCCGCACCACGAGCGGCACCATCAAGAGGACGAGCGCAAGCGCCACCACAAGACCCGATCGCGGCAGGCCGAGAGTCGTACGCCAGACGGCATAGACGAACAGGGCTGCGACGATCGACGGGACACCCGACAGCACGTCGACCATGAACGTGGTAACCCTCGTCAGCACACTCTTCCGAGACCCGTATTCGACGAGGTAGATCGCGACGAGCACGCCGAGCGGAACGGCGACGAGCGCGGCGATCGCGGTCTGGATCAGGGTGCCGACGATCGCGTTGGCGGCACCGCCGAATCGTTCGGACTGAAACCACCAGTCGGGGTCGAGGACCGGGCCGATCCCGCGAGAGACGAGCGTCCACACGAGCCAGCCGAGCGGTAGGACCGCCAGCACGACGGCCAGTGTCACGCCGACCCGCACGGTACTGTCGGTCAGCTTCCGCCGGGTCGACATCGTCGAGAGTTCCATGCTCACGCCTTCCTGGCGATCACCGCGCGAGCGGCCGCGTTCACGATGAAGGTGAGGGCGAACAGTACGAGGCCCGCCGAGATGTAGGCGCCCGTCTTCAGCGGGTCGTCGAACTCGGCGGCGTTGTTGGCGATGATCGTCGCGAACGTCTCGCCGCTCTCCATCAGATTGAAGTTGATCGGACCGGCCGTCGAGATGATGAGCATCAACGCCATCGTCTCACCGAGTGCGCGACCGAGGCCGAGCATCGAACCGGAGATGTAGCCGGAGAAGCCGAACGGCAGAACCGCGTACCGGACGACCTCCCACTGACTGGCACCGAGTGCGAGCGCCGCCTCCCGGTGCCCGTGCGGGGTCTGCGCGAACACTTCGCGGGTCACCGCGGTGATCACCGGCAGGATCATCACGGCCAGCACGATGCCCGCCGTCAAGACGGTGCCGCCGGTCGACATGTTGGCCGCGTTCTGTGGTTCACCGAAGAACGGCAGGAACCCGAGGTTGCCGACAAGCCAGGTGTTGACACCGACCATCGCCGGACCGAGCACCAGAATGCCCCACAATCCGTAGACGATCGACGGGATGGCGGCCAGCAAGTCGACGATGTAGGCGATCGGTGTCGCGATGCGTTTCGGCGCGTACTCGGTGACGAACAGGGCGATGCCCAGGGCGACCGGCATCGCGATGATCAAAGCGATCACCGAGACGAGGACCGTCGCATAGAACTGGCGCGGGATGCCGAACGCGAGATCGCCCGACGTCGCCCACGGGCCCTGGTAGGTGAAGAAGTTCGCGGTATTCTCCGCGAGCGCGGGCACGGCCTGGATCAGCAGGAAGATCGCGATCAGACCGATCACGACAGAGACGAGCAGGCCCGACCCGGTCGACAGACTACGCATCACGCGGTCGCCGGTCCGCGACACAGCCGAGTCCGCCAGACGCGACGAATCTCGACCGCCCGAAGGCGGGGCGGGCTGCTCAACTGCAGCTCGCCCCGCCTCGGGCGCCGTCGATGTTCCCCTTTTCACGGAATTCTCGACAGTCGTGTGCGGACTCGTCACAGCGCGTCGATCGTGCCGCGCAGAGTCTGCTTGAATGCGTCAGGCAGCGGCACGTAGCCCGCGTCGGCGAGTCCGTCTTGGCCCTTGTCGAGGATCGTGGAAAAGGCCGACTTGAGACTGTCGGACACCTTCGCGTCGTCGTAGCCGGTGGAGCAGACGATCTCGTAGGTGGTCAGGACCAGCGGGTAGGCGCCCGGCTCCTTCATCTTGTACAGAGCGTCGGTGTCGACGACGAGATCCTTACTGCCCGGCGTGACGAACTTAGCCGTATCGAGCGCCTTGCCTGCCGTCTGGGCGGTCAGCGGGGTCGCTCCGGCGCCGAAATCGATCTGCGAGACGCCGAGATCGTTTTCGGTGGCGAAGCCCCACTCGACGTAGGCGATCGCGCCCGACGTCTTCTTCACAGTGTCGCCGACACCGGTCGACTTGGCCGCGGCCGAACCGCCGTGACCCGTCCACTCCTTGCTGTGCTCGTACGGCCAATCCTGCGGGGCTGCGGCGTTGAGGTACTTGGTGAAGTTGTCGGTGGTTCCAGAGCTGTCGCTGCGGTGGACCGGAATGATCTTGGTCGACGGCAGGTCGACGCCCGGGTTGAGCGCGGCGATCGCCGGATCGTTCCATTCGGTGATCTTCGAGTCGAAGATCTTCGCGAGGGTCGGTGCGTTCAGGGTGAGCTTGTCGACGCCGTCGAGGTTGTAGGCGAGCGCGACCGGGCCCGCGACGAGCGGCAGATGCCATGCGTCGTTGCCGCCACACCGCTGCTTGGCCTTGGCGACCTCGTCGTCCTTCAGCGGCGAGTCGGAGCCCGCGAAGTCGACGTCGCCCGCGATGAACTTCTTGATGCCGTCGCCAGAGCCGGAGCCGGTGTAGTCGAGGTTGACGCTGCCGTCGTCGGTGAGGACGTCGGAGAACAGCTCCATCGCCTTCTGCTGGGCCGTGGAGCCCTCACCGGTGATGGAGCCTTCGTCGGAGGAACTGCACGCGGACAGGACGAGGGTGGCTGCCACTGCGGTGGCAGCTGCGGCACCGGCACTGCGAACAAGCTTGGGGTTGACGCTCATGGGAGTCCATGGCCTTTCGGTCTACTTCGGGGGGATTCGAAGCGAACCTATCCACACCTGGTTAGGCGGAGTCGACGCGTCGGTGGCCGGACGAGAAACAATCGGGTCCGTTAGACGAACAGCAGGTGTCGCGCGGAAGAATCACCTGCTGCCGGCTCACGCCCTTCGGTATGTGATGTCGGCACGGTACCGCGTGAACCCGAGCCGGTCGTAGGTATGCAGCGCCGCTGTGTTGTCGCCCTCGACGTACAGTTCCACATCGGCCAGGCCCCGACCGGCCAGGTAGTGCAGGCCCGCGAGCGTCAAGAGATTGCCCAGACCTCGTCCCTGCGCCGCTGGGTCGACGCCGACAACGTACACCTCACCGAGGCCCGGTTTGTCGACCTTCGTCCAGTGGAAGCCGAGGAGGGCGTCCTGGTCAGCGGCGTCGAACGCGAGGAAGACGCCCTCCGGATCGAACCACGACGACCCGGTCCGCTCATCGACGTCGTGCGGCGTCCACCCGCCCTGTTCGGGATGCCAGTCGAAGGCCGCGTTGTTGACGCGCAGAATCTCGTCGTCGTCACCGGGCCGATACGTCCTGACCACGACATCGTCGCGGTGCGGCAACTCCGGCAGCGGTTCGGCCAGCGGGCGACGCAGTTGCAGCAGCTCTCGGTGGCGGTCCAAACCGAGCGCGTCGGCGACGTGCTGCGCCGCAGACAGATCCCCGTGCGCCCACACCTGTGGGCGTTCCCCGAGTTCGGCTGCCGCGTCAAGCACCGCGCCGACTAGCACGCGCCCCTCGCCCCTGCCCCGATGGTCGGGGTGGACGACGGCTTCGGCCATCGGAGCCTCCCCGTCGCGGGGCTCAAGGACATTGCCGTACCCGTGCTCGGTGACGACGTGCAGCGCCCCGCCGTTCCGCACCGCGAGACGATGCTGTTCGCTCAACGCGTCGACACCGTCCACGGCTTCCGCCGCATCGAGCGCAGCCAACGCACGGTCGACGTCTGCCGCGGTCAACGCACCGCGCACGATCCTGATCGGGAACGAGTTGCTCATAACCTCCGAGGGTAGTGGGTCCGGCCCTCGGCCCCACGCGACCGGCAGACGAGCGCTAGTCGGGTTCGCCGGCCCCCGACTCGTCGGCGGCACGGCCAACCGACGGTTTCACCGCCTTGTAGCCGACGTTGCGCACAGTCCCGATCAACGATTCGTGATCGGAGCCCAGTTTGGCGCGCAGACGCCGCACATGGACGTCGACGGTTCGCGTGCCGCCGAAGAAGTCGTAGCCCCACACCTCATGCAACAGTTGCGCGCGGGTGAACACCCGACCCGCGTTCTGCGCGAGATATTTGAGGAGTTCGAACTCCTTGTACGTCAGATCGATCGGTTTGCCGCGCAGCCGGGCCGTGTACGTGCTCTCGTCGATGACGAGTTCACCCAACGTGACCTTGTCCGACAGTTCGGGTTCCGGTGCGGTGCCGCGCGCCAACGTTAATCGGAGACGAGCGTCCAGTTCGGCGGGCCCGGTCCCAGGCAGGAGAAAGTCGTCTATCCCCCAGTCCTGGTTCACGGCGACCAACGAGCCCTCACCGACAACGGCGACCACACGGGAGCCGGTCGATTCGAGCAGCCGACACAGACTGCGCGCATTCGCTAGATCGGCGCGGGCATCCACCAGCACCAGATCTGATTCGGACGCATTCACCAGCGACGATGTGTCGACCGGAGCCAAGGTCACATCGTGCGGCAACAGCGTTAAGGATTCCAGTACAGAGTCCGGCGACGACTCCGACGTCAACAGCAACAGGTCCACTCACCACTCCGCTCTCGTCGTGGCCTCTTGGCTGAACTGTCGATCGACGCTGGTCGCAGCTCGTGAAGATGTGATGACAGAATAGACCCGATGTCCACCTCCGCCCGAATCCGACCCTCGCGCCGCGCCGCACAGATCGCCGCCATCGGCGCCGTCGTCGTCGCAATCGTGCTGGTCATCGCGTTTCTGGCGGACAATTTCGCGGCTTCGCGCGCAGAGCACCGCGTTGCAGTCGCCATCGAAGAATCCGGCCGAGTCGACTTCGAACCCGAAGTGAACCTCGGCGGCTTCGGGTTCCTCCCGCGGGCCGGCATCACTGGGGCTGGCGACGGCCGGTTCCCGTCGATGCTCATCAGCGCTCGAGGAGTCAGAATCACCGGCTGCGGCGACCGCGGCGCCTGCACGGCCACCGTCGACGCCCGACTCGACGACGTCACGACCGGCGATATCTGGGACGTCGACGCGACGACCCCGATGCGCGCGGCCTCGATCACCGCCGAGACGCGCATTGACTCGGTGAACCTCGGCCGGCTCATGGGAATCACCGACCTCTACATCAACACGCCTGCCCCCGAAGGCAAGGCGGGCGGCGGCGGCCCAGGCGACGGACTCCTCGAACGGACCGACGGCGTCATGCTGAGCGGGACTGTCCCCTACCCGGGGTCACCCGAGTACGAGGACGGTCGTCCGCCGTCGGCTTCCGGCTACACGGCGCCGAAAGTGAAGATCAGTGTCAGCGCGAAGGTCTTCGTCGTCGACGGCCGCGTCCACGTCGAAGCGACTGGACTGTACGACGGCCCCGAAGACCATTACTCCGCGGATGTCCCGCCAGAATTTCGCGCACACGTTCTCGAGCGGTTCTCAGCGACCCTGCCGACGCTTCCGATGGCCTGGAACATCGCCGCCAGCAAGGCTCTGAGCAGGGGAAGCGATCTCATCGTCGCCGGGAACAACGATGCGCGAGTTGTCAAGCCGATCGACTACTGACGCTCGCCGCGATACCTGCTCCGGCTTGCCTGTTGTAGCGTTTTCGACGTCTCCACCCTTACTGCGTCACGCCCAAGGGTGACAGCGCTCGTATCCCCTGGAAAGGAACACACATGGCACGCTCCGATGTCCTGGTCAGCGCCGATTGGGCTGAGCAGAATCTCAACACCGACAAAGTCGTCTTCGTCGAGGTCGACGAGGACACGTCGATCTACGACCTCAACCACATCCCGGGCGCCATCCGCCTGGACTGGCGCAAGGACCTGCAGGACGGTGTCCGTCGCGACTTTCTCGACGCCGATGGCTTCTCCGCCCTGCTGAGTGAGCGCGGCGTCGCCAACGACGACACCGTCGTCCTCTACGGCGGAAACAACAACTGGTTCGCCGCGTACGCGTACTGGTACTTCAAGATCTACGGTCACAAGGATGTTCGTCTCCTCGACGGCGGCCGCAAGAAGTGGGAGCTCGACGGTCGTGAGCTGAGCAGCGACACCGTCACCCGCGAAGCCACCACCTACGTCGCGCAGGCCGCTGACACCTCGATCCGCGCATTCCGCGACGAGGTCATCGACTCGATCGGTTCCAAGAACCTCGTCGACGTCCGCAGCCCCGACGAGTTCACCGGCAAGATCGCGGCGCCCGCCCACCTCCCGCAGGAGCAGGCGCAGCAGCGCGGCCACGTCCCGGGCGCGATCAACATCCCGTGGTCGTCGACCGCGAACGAAGACGGCACCTTCAAGTCGGAGGACGACCTCACCGCGCTGTACGCGGAGAAGGGCTTCGACGACGCCAAGGAGACCATCGCGTACTGCCGAATCGGCGAGCGCTCGAGCCACACGTGGTTCGTGCTGCAGGAACTGCTCGGCAAGAAGAACGTCAAGAACTACGACGGCAGCTGGGTCGAATACGGCTCCCTCGTCGGCGCACCGGTCGAGCTCTAGAGCTCCGACTTCATCTGAGAGGAAAACCCACATGTGTGCAGCACCCAAGCAGGGTCAGTCCCTGCCGGCAGGCGTTGACGTCGAGAAGGAGACCGTCCTGACCGGTCAGGTCCTGGACGGCTCGGGCAACCCGGTCGCGGGCGCATTCGTCCGCCTGCTCGACGGCACCGGCGAGTTCACCGCCGAGGTCGTCGCATCGGCTACCGGCGACTTCCGATTCTTCGCCGCCCCCGGCACCTGGACGCTCCGTGCGCTCAGCTCGCAGGGCAACGGCGATGTCACTATCTCGCCCGAGGGCCCCGGCGTCCACAATCAGGACGTCAACGTCGCGAAGTAGAACCTTCCGCAGGCTCACGATGCCCCGGTCCGCAGCACGCGGACCGGGGCATCGTCGTTCTCCAGCATTACCAGCACGTATACGGTATCTACTCGAGCAGATCCGGCTTTTTCCGCAAAATACGTGCTGGTAATTCTGGCCAGCAGCCGAAACGAACCACGATGAGTCGCCCTCAGGGCACAATTGCGACATGGAGACGGGGGTCTACCGGTGGGGACAATTACTCGAACGATGGCCGCGAGCCGAGATCCTTCTCGCGATCGACGAGAAATCGCTGGTCAAGCTGAGACACGGGTGGTACGCGACGGCGAACGCTAACCAGGCCGTCGTGGCCGCGGTCCAGGCAGGCGGACTCCTCTCGTGCGCATCGGCGCTCCGCTTACACGGGGTGTGGGTGCCGCCGACCGACCATGTGCACATCCGAGGCAACAGCAACACCGCGCGGAACCATCCGGCCTGGTGCCGACAGTTCGGCAGACAACCCGCCGAGCACGACGCCGTCGACGACTTACCGACCGCACTCGCTCACGCCACGCGCTGCCTTTCCGCCGAAGACCTGGTGGTGGTATGCGACTCGTTGCTGAACAAGCGACTGCTCACCGAGACCGACATCAACGACGTACTTCGCGATGCGCCACGAACTGTCCGCGCCACACTCGGCAGGGTCGACGGCCGCGCCGAGTCGGGCACCGAGAGCATGGTGCGACTACGGTTGGCCGCTCCGCACCTGCAGATCCGACCACAAGTGACGATCCTCGGGGTCGGCCGCGTCGATCTGCTCGTCGGCCGCTCGCTCATCATCGAAGTGGACAACGAGGAATACCACTCGTCGTCGTCCGCGTTCGAGAACGACCGGATGCGCGATCTGCGGGCGCAGTCGCTCGGCTATCGCATGATCCGGCTGAGCTACACGCAGGTGGTGTATCAGTGGCCTGAGGTTCACGCGCTTATCGAACAGTTAGTTCACCGCGCCGAGCACCGCCGTCCCCTGCCCACCACCGCAGCGCAGCCCGACCGCACTGTGTGACATATCCTGCACTCGCCGACCGCCGTTATCACGTCACACCGGTGCGCGGTAGAATCTGATCCGTGGTCCTCTTCTTTGAAATCCTGCTTGGTCTGGCGTCCGTCCTCATCGTGTGGTTCGCGCTGTACACCGTCTACCGCCTGGTCAACGACGAATCATGACTCGTTCGGGCAACGAGGCGATCTCCGACGCTGAGCTCCGCGCTCAGGAGACCGCTGCCAAGAACGTGCCTGAAATCGGTGATCTTCCGCTGCCGATCGACACAGCGAACCTCCGCGAGGGTCCCGATCTGAGTCCCGCGCTTCTCGCCTTGCTGCCGTTGGTCGGCGTCTGGGAGGGCGAAGGCGAAGGCCACGATCCGATCAGCGGCGGCGACTACCAGTTCGGTCAGCAGATCGTCGTCAGCCACGACGGCGGTGACTACCTCGTCTGGCAGTCCCGCTCGTGGGTGCTCGACGAGGACGGCGGCTATGTGCGCCCCGACCTTCGCGAGTCCGGCTTCTGGCGGATCAGCGAAAGCGACGACATCGAACTGCTTCTCACGCACGCCGAGGGCGTCATCGAACTGTTCTATGGTCGGCCCCTCAACCAGACGTCGTGGAATCTGACGACCGACGTCACCCTTCGCACCGAGACCGGCGTCCACACCGGCGGCGCCAAGCGCCTGTACGGGCTCGTGCCCGACGGTGACCTCGCATACGTTGAGGAACGCGTCGACGCCGACGGCGAACTCACGCCACGGCTGTCCGCGAAACTGCACCGCGTCATCGGATAGCGGCCCCGAACTAAACGAAACAAGCGAGTCGAAGCCCTGCTGGGCTTCGACTCGCTTCGTTGACCTCTCGGTAACTCAGGCGCCGCTTGAGGCGAGTTCGGCGTCGATGCGGAGGAGGCCGGAGCCATCGCCGTCGACGATGCGGAGGCGGCCGAGGATCTCAGAGACCGTCGCCTCCTCTTCTACCTGCTCGGAGACGAACCAGTCGATGGTGGGACGCGAATCGAGGTCGCGCTCATCCTCGGCCTGGCGGTACAGGTCGCGGACACCTTCGGAGACGGCACGCTCGGCGTCGAGCGCGATCTCGAAGACGTCCTCGATCTTCTCCACCTTGATCGACGGGATGGTGATGTCACCGATCACCGGATGGTTGTCTCGGTCGGTGAGATGACCGATGAGTCGGTCGGCGTGGGTCAACTCCTCCGCCGACTGTGCGCGCAGCCACGATGCCATGCCCGGCAGGTCGCGAACCTCGACCTCGATGGCGAGCTGACGGTATAGGAAAGACGACTCGTACTCGCGATTGATCTGCTTGACGAATTGGGCTTCGAGTTCTTCGCTCATCTTCATGGCGGCTCCCTAACGTTCAATGAGAGAATTCGGGATCTTCCGGATTCCTTCGGACACAATCCAGAATAGCCGCCAATTCAGATCCGTCCAGCCAGGTACGGCATACCTTATCTGCAGGTCACGACACTATTTCGGCGAATTCACTTTAGGCTTTCCTACCTATTTAAAGGCAAGGCTAAATAGGCTTACGTCTTCAAATGCGGGTCAGTGAATCTCGATTACCGGGACACCGTCGACATCGGATGACTGGTGCGTGATCACTACCACGATCCGGTCCGGGCCGAACAGATCTGTCCGATCGCAGATCCGTCGCAGGAAGCCAGGCGCGTCGTCGCGGTCGAGGTGTTCGGTCGGTTCGTCGAGCACGACGACCGGCGCCGCGTGCACCAGCGCTCGAGCCAACAGGATCCGACGACGTTGACCGCCGCTCACCGACGCCGCACCCGCCAGTTCGGTGTCCAACCCGTCGGGCAGACCCGCCAGCCACGCACCGAGGCCGACATCGGTGAGCGCATCGACGATCTCACTGTCGGTGACGTCGCCGCGGGCCACGCGCAGGTTCTCCCGCACCGACGTCGAAAACAGGTGCGCTTCTTCCGCGAAATACGCTGCCGCGCACCGTAGGTCTGCTGGGGCACTCGTCACCGAACCGGCGAGCGGTTCGAGGAGTCCGGTGAGCGTCATCCCCAACGTCGACTTACCTGCCCCGCTACGACCGGTCACGAGGATGCGGTCACCGGCACGCAAATCGAGGTCCACACCGCCTGCCGGACCGAGCGGCACTTCGTAGCCCCACTGCAGTTCGCGGACTGTCACCGTGGCCGGGCTGGAGTCGAACACCGGATCAGCCACGGTCCGGGCCGGGCCCGCCGCATCGACCAACGCCATGACGCGAGCCGCGCTCTGCCTGCCCCGCTCCCACGCGATCGCGGCGTCGGTCAACGGTCCGGTCGCCTCGAACGACGACAGCGGGAGGAGCACGAGAACGCCGAACAGCATCGGCGTCACCGCGCCGTCGGACGTCGACGCGTCCATCAACGAACCGGAGACGCGGGATGCGAGATCGACGGCGACCACCGCGGCGGCGAGGACGCTGACGAGCATCGCGATCGGAGTCAACGACGCGGCACCCGCCTGCCGTGCCGAAGCGGCGTCGACGGCCCGGGCGTGATCGGCTTCGGCGGCACGCAGCCGCGCCAGCGCCGACTCACGGCTTCGTGCGACGGTCAGTTCGCCTGCATGCCAGAGGAGCCCGGTGACATCGGCGCCGACGCGTTCGCGGGCGTGCGACCCATCGGCGACGATCCGTGTCGACGCTCGGGCCGCCGACCACGGCGCGGCGACACCGCTGATCACCAGGGCGATCGCGAGAACAACACCGGATATGGGTGAGACGGCGGCCATAATCGCGACAGCGGCGACCGAGGTGACCGCACCGACTGCCATCGGGACCAGGCCCCGGACCACGGCGTCGCCGATCTCGTCGACGTCCTCGGCGGTGCGCGCCAGGAGCGCTGAACGATCGGATCGGACGGTCACTGCAGGGTCCCCGCCGGCGAGCGCGCGGTACAGGCGTGCCCTCGCCGTCGCCATGGCTCGGAGCGCGACGTCGTGCGTGGCGAGGCGTTCGAGGTAACGGAACAGGGCGCGGGAGATACCGAGTGCCCGCACCGCCGTCACCGCGACCGACAGATACAGGACGGGCGGCATCTGCCAAGCCCGGGTGATGAGCCACGCCGACAACGCCGCGAGCCCGAGCGCCGACAACGCGCCCGCGGCGCCGAGCCCGATCGCGACGAGCGGAGTGCGTCGCCGTACCCCGGCGAAGTCGAGTGCTCGCAGCAGCGGATCATCGCGTCGCATCGACGACCTCCCGTCGGACGTCGACCACGGTGTCGGCGATTCGCAGGACCGCAGCCCGATGCGCGACGACGACGACTGTCGCACCGTCGGCGGCGCGGGCGACAATCGCGTCGAGGACCCGCTCGGCGGTGTCGGCGTCGAGGTGAGCAGTCGGTTCGTCGAGGAGCACCAACGGCGCGTCCGACGCGAGGACTCGGACGAGGGCCAGCCGCTGCCGCTGCCCCGCCGACAGCCCTGATCCGTCGGAGCCGAGCACGGTGGCCGCCCCGTTCGGTAGGTCGGCCAAGACCTCGTCGAAGGCGACTGCGCGGGCGGCCCGGTCGGTCGCGACGTCGTCGCCCGCCCCGAAGACGGCGAGGTTCTCCTCGACCGTTCCGGGGACGATCAGCGGATGCTGCGGCAGCCACGCGACCTGTGCGTGATAGTCGTCAGGCGCAAGTTCGTGCACGTCGACGCCGCCGATCCGGACGGTCCCCTCGTCGGGTGTTGTCAGTCCGAGGATCACCGACAGGAGCGTCGACTTGCCCGACCCGTTGGGGCCCGCGACGACGGTGACCCGTCCGGGCGCGCAACGCGCGGTGACTCCGTGCGGCGTGAACCCGTCGCGGGTCGCGACGCCGACCCGGTGGAGATCGATCGGAGCCCCGGCGACGTCGATGCGCTGGGTACCGGTCGGGCGGCCGGTGCGCGCACAGACGTCGAGCACCTCGCGCGAAGCCTCCATGCCGTCCTGCGCCGCATGGAATGCCTGCCCGATCCGCCGCAACGGCAGGTATGCCTCCGGCGCGAGAACAAGTGCGAGAACACCGGCGTACAGGCTCATATCGCCGAACACCAGGCGCAGTCCGATGCCGACCGCGACGAGCGCGACGCTCAACGTCGCGAGCAGTTCCAATGCCGCACCTGACAGGAAAGCGATCCGCAGTGACGACATAGTCGTCCGGCTAAAGTCGCGACCGAGTTCGTCGACCCGCCGGCTCGGACCGACGGCGCGCCCGATGGCGCGCAGCGTCGGCAGGCCGGTCAGCAAGTCGAGGAGTTGGGAGCTCTGATTACTCATCGCGTTGAGTCGCCGACGAGTGCGGTCGCGGGTGAGCAGGCCGATCAGCACCATGAAAAGCGGGATCAACGGGATCGTCACGACGACGATGACTGCGGACGGCCAGTCGGCCCAGCCGATGACGATCACCACCAGCGGCGTGATGACAACTGTCGACAGCAGCGCAGGCACATAGTCGGAGAGGTAGTCGACGAGGGCGTCGAGACCACGCAGCAGCACAGTCGACGACCGGTCACGGTCGGCGGCGAGAGCGTGCGGTGACGTCCTCCGCGCATCCGTCAGGGCGTCGACCGCCGCCGAACGCAGTTCGGCGATGGTCGCCAACGCGGCCCGGTGTGCGTACCTCTCCTGCAGGTATGTCGTGAGGACGCGGGCCGCGAACGCCGCCGCGATCACCGACAGGTGCACGGCCTGAGCGCCGAACGTGCGCGACGCCGGATCGGTCACGAGTTCCCCGAGCAGACCGGCCAGCGCCACCGCACCCGCGATCACCGCGACGACGGTGCCGACGGAGAACGCCGCGATAGCGACCGCGTACCGACGCGCCGACCGTGAATAGCGTAGGAGCCTCGGGTCGAACGGCGGCGTGCGGTCGAGGTCTCGACTCCGCTCGACCGGCAGCGGACGGGGGCTAGGTTCGACCGGCACGCGATGCCCCCTCGCGCAGCGGAAGCCCACCGTGCTCGGGGATCCGCTCTACGGCGAGTCGCTGACGGAACACCCAGTACGTCCAGCCCTGGTACAGGAGCACGACGGGCGTCATGATCACGGCCGCCCACGTCATGATGACGAGCGTGTAGTGGCTCGACGACGTGTTCGCCACGGTCAGGTTGAACGCCGCGTCGGTGGTCGACGGGAGCACGTTCGGGAACAGCACGCAGAACAGGAGTCCTACCGTGCCCGCGATGGCGATGCAGGTCGCACCGAACGCCAGACCTTCGCGGCGCAGGTACGCGCCGACGACCATCACGACGGCGGCGACGGCGGAGATCGCGACGACCGCCCATGTCCAGCTCTCGCCGTATTCGAGTTGGGTCCACAGCAGGAATCCCGCGGCGACGACGGCGGTCGGGATCGCTAGACGCAGGGCAACGCTCTGTGCGTCGTGGCGCAGGTCGCCGGTCGTCTTCAACGCGAGGAACACTGCGCCGTGCGTGATGAACACCAGCACTGTCGTCAGACCGCCGAGCAGCGCGTACGGGTTCAACAGGTTGAAAAAGCCGCCCGTGTACTGGGCGTCGGCGTCGATCGGGATGCCACGCACGACGTTCGCGAACGCCACGCCCCACAGGATCGCGGGCAGCCACGAGCCCATCCCGATCCCGACGTCGCACCACATGCGCCACTTCCGGTCGTTGATCTTGCCGCGCCACTCGATGGCGACGACGCGGACGATCAACCCGACCAGTATCAGGAACAACGGCAGGTAGAACGCCGAGAACATGGTGGCGTACCACCCGCCGAACGCCGCGAACAGTGCGCCGCCGCCGGTGATCAGCCATACTTCGTTGCCGTCCCAGACCGGTCCGATCGCCGAGAGCAACACGCGGCGACGTTTGTCGCCGTCGGGTTCACTGTGGCGGCCGAGGAACGGCAACAACATGCCGACGCCGAAGTCGAACCCTTCGAGGACGAAGTACATGACGAACAGGACCGCGACGAGCGCGAACCAGAATGTTTCCAGACTCATCGGTGCACTCCTCTAATACGAGAACGACAGTGGCTTGTCGGAGTCCGAGTCGGCTCCGACGTCGGGGGCGATCGCGTCCTTCTCGCCGGGCCCCTCGATCACATACCGTCTCTGCAGGTAGAACCAGACGACGCCCAGCGCGCCGTAGAGCACGGTGAAACCGATCAGCGAGGTCCACACGATCGGCGACGTGTGGTTGGAGACGCCGTCCTGCACCAGCATGTGGATGCGGAGCGGGTCACCGTCCGCATCGGCCCAGTTGGGGACGACGACCCACGGTTGACGGCCCATCTCGGTGAAGATCCAACCGGACGCGTTGGCCAGGAACGGAGTCGGCAGCATCCAGAGCATCAGCTTGCCGACCTTGCGCGGAATCTCGCTGCGACCGCGCCGCAGGAACCAGAGGCCGCCGATGGCGACGACCACCGAGCCGAGTGCCCACGTGATCATGGCGCGGAAGCCCCAGTAGGTGACGAACAGGTTGGGTGCGAAGTTCTGATTCGGCATGTTCAACGCCTGCTGATATTCGGCTTGCAGTTCGTTGACGCCTTGAACAGTGCTGTCGAACGAGTGGTCGGACAGGAACGACAGCATGTTGGGGACCTGAATGATGTGTTCGATGTTGTCGCAGTTGTTCTGGCGGCCGATGCTCAACAACGAGAAGCCCGCGCCCGTCTCGGTCTCGCACAGCGATTCAGCGGCTGCCATCTTCATCGGCTGCTGCTTGAACATGAGGCGAGCCTGCTGGTCGCCGGTGATGAACAGTGCGACGCCGGACGCAATGACCACCCAGAGGCCCAGGAGGGCGACGGGTCTCCATAGGGTCACGTTGTCGTGACGAAGTCGCTCGGGGGTCGCACCGATCTGGCTGTGCGACGTCGTGGCTGGGACCTCCGAGTCGTCGCCCGAGAGCGACGCCTGTTCGAGTTTGCGGGCCCGGTAGCCGTTGCGAGCCATCCACCAGAGGCAGATGGCGGCGACGAACGTCGACGCGGTGAGGAATGCACCGGCGATCACGTGCGGGAACGCGACGAGCGTCGTGTTGTTGGTGATGACGGCCAGGAAATTGTTCATGCGTGGCCGGTCACGGACGTCGTCCCAGACGACGCCGACCGGGTGCTGCATGAACGAGTTGGCCGCGATGATGAAGTACGCGGACGCGTTGACTCCGATGGCGACGAGCCAGATGCAGGCCAGGTGCACGCGGCGCGGCAGCCTGCCCCAGCCGAAGATCCAGAGTCCGATGAACGTCGATTCCAGGAAGAATGCGACGAGACCTTCCATGGCGAGAGGCGCGCCGAACACGTCGGCGACGTACCGGCTGTACTC
Organism: Gordonia abscondita; assembly: GCF_032711245.1. Lineage (GTDB taxonomy): Bacteria > Actinomycetota > Actinomycetes > Mycobacteriales > Mycobacteriaceae > Gordonia. The sequence continues at coordinate 2,063,116 of NZ_CP128986.1, read as the reverse complement.
ACTCCAGTTCATGCCGAACTGAAACTCTTGCACGATGCCGGTCGCGACGCCGAGCGCGAAGTTAATGAGGAACAGCTTGGAGAAGAATTTGGTGGCGCGCAGCCATTGTTCATTGCCGGTGCGATGCCAGACGGTCTGCATCACGGCGACCAGTGGCGCCAGACCGATGGTCAACGGCACCAGGATGAAGTGATAGACAGTCGTAATTCCGAACTGCCATCTGGATATGTCAACGACGTCCACGCTCGCCTCACAATCGTCGATTCCAAGAGCACGTCGATTCCGAGTGCGCTACTACATAGCGTAGTAGCGATGGGCAGGAATACAACCCCATCGTGACCCAGGAGACGAAGGACCCCACATGATCGGGTCGTGCGTCCCGGTGCCCGCCATCACATCATGACGTCGAAATAGCTTCGATCACGAGCTTTTCTACATCGAAGTCATATTTCGACCGTTCGGGTAACACGTGGCGGTCCACCCGCCGAACCCTCGCGGCGAGAGTCAACGCCGAGAGCAACCACACCCCATCGGCAGAAACAAGATCGGCCGGAGTCATCCGTTCATGCCGAACCGGAAACCCGCGCCGGGCCGCGACGTCGAACACGGCGGCCTGCGTCGTACCCGCGAGAACGCCGTCATCGGCGGGCGTCGCCGTCAGTTCGCCGTCGACGACGGCGACAACGTTCGCTCTCGGGCTCTCCAGGACCGTGCCCGCCGACGACAGGTAGATCGCATCGTCGAACCCGCGGCCGCGCGCATACCGAAGCGCGGCAGTATTGCGCGCATAACTCAGCGCCTTGGCACCCGACAACTCCCACGGTGCGACGATGTCCGGGTCGTGCGCCTTCGGCAGCAGTGTCACGCTCACGCCGTCACGGCGAGCGACGACGGACCGCTCGGGAATCGGCGACACCGTCACAAACGCCGTCGGGACGCCCGGATCGGACTCGCGTCCGCGCGTATAGACGACGCGCAGGGCTCCGTCCGCCGAATGTGCGGCCCGCACCCACTCAGCCTGCGCGACAGCGACAGCGTGCCGCAGCCCGTCGACATCGGGTGAAGAGAGGTCGAGGCGGGCGGCTCCGTCGACCAGCCGCGCGAGGTGCGCGTCGACGAGCCGAGTTCGCCCGTCACGCACCAACATCGTCTCGAACACCCCGTCGCCGTGCAGGACGCCGAGATCGTCCGCGAAGATCAGCGGCACGTCCCCGCTGAGGAGGCGTCCATCACCATCGACCACGATCACGTCGTCCACCGTAGACTGACGGCATGTCCGCGGATTCCGTCAAGCCCGCTCGCTCCCCCATCCTCTCCTCGACTCCCGGCGCCATCCCGACGCCCGACGACGACCCGAGCCCCGGCGTCGCCTGGCACTACGGTGATCCGCTCGGGGAGCAACGCGCCGCGTCCCGAACAGCCGCCGTCGTCGACCGCAGCGATCGCGGCGTGATCGAACTCGCGGGCCCCGAACGGCTCACCTGGCTGCACACGGTCTCCTCACAGCATGTGTCCGGCCTCCTCGACCGCCGCAGCGCGGAGAACCTGTCGCTTGATCTGAACGGTCGCGTCGAAGACCATTTCGTCCTGACTGACATCGACGAGATCACCTGGCTCGACACCGAGGCCGACCGCGGTGTCCCGCTACACGACTTCCTGGCCAAGATGGTGTTCTGGGCACAGGTCACGCCGACTCTGCGCACCGACATGGCGGTCCTGACCCTCGTCGGACCACAGGTGCGTTCCGGCAAGATCGCCGAACTCCTCGACATCCCGGCCGAAGCGGACGTCTACGCGGCCGGAAATCTGCCTGAACTCCACCATGACGACGAACCGCTCGGCTTCTGGCGGGTAATGCCGTCAATCGGCGAGGGGCGTACGACGCCCGTCGTCGACCTGATCGTCGCGCGAGACGACCTGCCCCGCTGGTGGCGAGAACTGACAGCGGCAGGGGCCCTTCCCGCAGGAGCCTGGGCGTTCGAAGCGTTGCGAGTAGCCGCTGGCCGCGCCCGGCTCCACCTCGACACCGACGAACGCACCATCCCCCACGAGGCGGAGTGGATCGGCGGCCCGGACGAGCAAGGAGCTGTCCACCTCGACAAAGGCTGCTACCGCGGACAAGAGACCGTGTCGCGGGTGGCGAACATCGGCCGCGCCCCAAGACGGCTCGTCCTCCTGCACCTCGACGGCAGTTCCGACGCACGGCCCGCGACCGGCGACCCGGTCTCGGCGGGCGGGCGGACCATCGGCCGCGTCGGCACCGTCGTCGACCACTTCGAGCTCGGCCCCATCGCGCTTGCGCTGGTCAAACGTTCCATCCCGGCCGACGCCGACCTGATCGCGGGCGAGCCCGCATCCGGAGCAGCCGCACGAATCGACAGCGATAGGTACATCTCCGACGACACGGTCCCGGCGGGGCGAGCCGCTCAAGAACGCCTCCGAGGACGCCCCTGACCTTGTGAGACACGTCATGTGACGTCTCTCGCCGTGTTCTCGGACGGGCGCAAGGAGACTTAATTGCGTCCGCGCGCTAGACTGTCAGTACGAGAACTACTAACGAATAGAACGGGGCCGCCACCAAGATGGCCGCCCCGTCATTGTGCGAGGGGGTCCCAAATGGGCCGCGGCCGGGCTAAGGCAAAGCAGACGAAGGTTGCACGTCAGCTGAAGTACTCCACCCAAAATACCGACTTCGACAGCTTGCAGCGCGAGTTGTCCGGAGGTAGCGGTGAACACACGTTCGCCGACACCTGGTCGGATGAGGAGAGCCGGGACTCTGAAGACGAGTGGCGACACGCCTGACGCGCTGTGGCTAACGGACCTCGATGATGCGTGAGCAGACGAGGTCTTATTGCTCGTTGAGCTGATCGGGCGAACGACGCGAGTCGAAATCACCTAGGACTGAGGTGATTTCGACTCGCTTTGCTCACTCAACTGGTTCGACGACCCCGCGCTCGACTATCCGCTCAACGAACGAGTCCGCCGATCCGCGCCAACATATGGCACAGATCGGCGGACTCGTTGTCGTCAGAAGCGCGCGTAGTCTCCGACAAGACGTGCAGAGCCACGTCCGGCATCGTCGGCTCGCTTGACCGAACCGAGAACCCAGTTATCGACGTGCCGGGCAGTCAGAATCGCCTGCGCGCGGTCAGTGTCTTCTGGGGCGACGATCGCGACCATGCCGACCCCCATGTTGAACGTGCGCTCCATCTCCGCGCGCTCCACGCGACCACGCTGAGCGATCATCGAGAAGATCGGAGCAGGCGTCCACGTAGTGCGTTCCAGGACCGCTTCAATACCGGCCGGGAGGACCCGGCCCAAGTTGTCAGCGAGACCGCCCCCGGTGACATGTGCGAACGTCCGGACCTCGGTCTCGGCGGCAAGCGCCAGACAGTCCTTGGCATAGATGCGAGTCGGTTCGAGGAGTTCCTCACCGAGGGTGCGGCCGAACTCTTCGACGTGGCCGCCGAGGTCAAGGTGACCCCATTCCAAGAGCACCTTGCGCGCCAACGAATAACCATTCGAGTGCAGGCCCGACGACCCCATCGCGATCGCGACGTCACCCGGACGGACACGATCGGGTCCGAGGATCGAATCGGCTTCGACGACGCCGACACCGGTCGCCGAGATGTCATAGTGGGTGTCTTCCATGACACCCGGGTGCTCGGCCGTCTCTCCGCCAAGCAGTGCACAGCCCGCGTCGACGCAGCCGTCCGCGATGCCCTTCACAATGTCGGCGACCATCTCCGGGATCACCTTGCCGACAGCGATGTAGTCCTGCAGGAACAAGGGCTGCGCGCCACAGACCACCAGGTCGTCGACGACCATCGCAACCAGGTCGCGACCAACCGTGTCGTGGACGCCCATCGCCTGTGCGACAGCGAGCTTCGTGCCGACGCCGTCGCTCGACGCGGCGAGTACCGGCTCCCGGTAATCGCCCTTCAACGAGAACAGACCCGCGAATCCGCCGAGCCCGCCCATGACTTCGGGGCGCGTCGCCCGTTTTGCGTGCGGCGCGAACAACTGCACTGCGCGTTCGCCCGCGTCGATGTCCACACCGGCCGCTGCGTACGACGCACCGCCCGCTGCATTCCCGGATGCCTGGTCGGCAGCCCCGTCCGTCATGGTGGTGCTTCTCCTACACACTCGCTAAGGCGTGGTCGAGCACCGACCGTCGCCATGGTCAACGCACTCACGCTACCTGAGTGCGAGGGTAAATCTCTCTCCGCGATCGGCGGTCAGGGGCGCATTACCGCGCTGACGTTGTCATTCTCCGCGATCAGCGAATCAGGAGTAGTGCCCTGCGACGTCGACATCATGGTCTCAAGTACCGCTTTGCCCATCGCAGTCTCGGTCGGCAATTCGATCGGATAGGTGCCGTCAAAGCAGGCCGCACACAGATCGGACGACTTCTCGCCGGTCGCCTCGACCATGCCTTCGACGCTGATGTAGCCGAGGCTGTCGGCGCCGATCGCCTGACGCACGCCGTCGACCATGTTCTCTTCGGACTCCATGCCGTTCGCGATGAGCTCGGCGGGCGAAGCGAAGTCGATACCGTAGAAGCACGGCCAGCGGACCGGCGACGACGCGATACGCACGTGCACTTCGACCGCTCCGGCTTCACGCAGCATTCGGATGAGGGCGCGCTGGGTGTTGCCGCGGACAATCGAATCGTCGACAACGACGAGCTTCTTGCCGCGGATTACTTCGCGGAGCGGATTCAGCTTAAGGCGGATGCCGAGCTGACGGATGGTCTGCGACGGCTGGATGAACGTGCGACCGACGTAGGCGTTCTTCATCAAACCCTGGCCGTACGGGATACCCGATTCTTGCGCGAAGCCAACAGCCGCAGGCGTACCCGATTCGGGTACCGGGATCACGAGGTCGCCTTCGGCGGGCTGTTCGCGGGCCAGGCTACGACCGATGTCGACGCGCGTCGAATGCACCGAACGTCCGTGGATCACACTGTCCGGGCGCGCCAGGTAGACGTGCTCGAAGATGCACAACTTCGGCGTCGGCTCAGCGAACCGCGTGCTGCGGACACCGTTGCTGTCGATGGCGAGCAGTTCGCCGGGCTCGATGTCGCGGACGAACGACGCTCCGACGATGTCGAACGCCGCGGTCTCCGAGGCGACGACCCAACCCCGATCGAGTCGACCGAGCGAGAGCGGACGAATACCGTGCGGGTCACGAGCCGCGTACAGCGTGCTCTCGTCCTGGAACGTGAGGCAGAACGCGCCTTTCAGGGTCGGCAGCAGGTCGACGGCCGCCTGCTCAAGCGTCTTGTCCGCAGCGCCGTGCGCGAGGAGCGCGCCGACGACGTCGGAGTCGGACGTGGCAGTGGTGCGCGACCCGTACGCGCCGAGCTCACGAGCGCGGGACGCGAGTTCGGCAGTGTTCACGAGATTGCCGTTGTGACCGAGCGCCACACCGCTGCCCGCGTCAGTGTGCCGGAAGATCGGCTGTGAGTTCTCCCAGGTCGTCGACCCGGTCGTCGAATAACGACAGTGCCCGATCGCGACGTGCCCGACCATCGAGGCGAGGGTCTGCTCGTCGAACACCTGACTGACGAGGCCGAGATCCTTGAACACGAGAACCTGCGCGCCGTCGCCGACGGCGATACCCGCGGCTTCCTGCCCGCGATGCTGCAACGCGTACAGGCCGTAATAGGTGAGCTTGGCGACGTCCTCCCCCGGCGCCCATACGCCGAAGACGCCGCACTCCTCGCGCGGCTCGTTCTCGACTTCGTCTGGTTGCTGGGCTGCGAGCAGATTGCGGGAGTTGATCGACAGATCAGTCACGAGGCGACGCTCCAAGTCGTGGGCTGGACGGGCGTACCCCGAGAGTACCGACCGATAGGCGCGTTGGGAAAACCTTCAGGCTCCGAAGTGTGCAGACTAACGATCGGAGCCCGCCCCGCGACACACCGAGTGTGGCTTGCTGCACACCGACGCCGCGGCAATTCATCACAACGGAAGGGCAGTCAAGTGAGATCACGATCTGCAATCCTGGCGGTCACCGCCCTCGGGATCGGGCTCGGCGCGGCCGTCGCCCCGATCGCGACCGCAGGCGAGGCTTCGGCGAAACCTGCGACCACCTGCGAGATGGCCTATCTGAACCCGAACGTCGCCCCGCTTCCATTACAGGCGACGACCGTGCTGACAGGAACGGCTAACGGCGACAAGACGATGACGATCACGGTGAAGACCGATGCGGTGTCCCTCCTCGGCTATCAGCAGCACGTCTCCCTCACCTGGAAGAACATCGACAACGGCCGCCACAGGAGCCAGTCGTGGACGAGGCGGGTCGTCGGACCGAACACCACCGTGCGGTTCCCTCGAATAAAGACCGGTGTCGGTCTCGTCGACATCCACGCGAGTGTCGCCAACACCAACTCGCTGACCGGGCAGACGACCAGAGACCACTGCGACGCCAAACAGAAGGCGTACTAGCCGGCCGAACCGAAGACGTATGAGGGATCGCTAACGCCGCAGCGGGATCACCGGCAGATGGGTGGCGACATCTCCCGCCCGATGGCCGGACACGCTGACCCGGTGGGCGCTGACGGCATCATCGAACGATTCGAGCCCAGTCGCCAGGAGCAGCCACTGCCGGGGCGTCGTCTCGACGACGTTCGGCGGTGTGCCGCGGGTGTGACGGACGCCTTCGATGCACTGGACGGCGACGAACGGCGGGACGCGCAGCTCCACAGAGTTGCCCGGCGCGTCCTGTCCCACCGTGCGCGCCGTCGTCCGAACCGCTGCGGCGAGCGCCTGCCGCGGCGGCGTCGGGAGAGTCTCGTCGCGCAGCCAATCGGCGACGGCGAGGACCGCTGCGCGTGTCTGGGCGGGGTCGACCTTATCTTTGGGCGCCATCGGTCTACCCGACGAACGGCGCGATAGTGCCCCGCTCGATGATCTGTTCAACGACGTCGTCGTCGGTCCGCTCCTGCCCGATGCGCAACGTCTTGTTACGGCCGTGGTAGTCGCTCGACCCGGTCTGCAGCAGGTCGAGATCGGTCGCGATCCCGACAAGCTCGGCTCGGGCGGCGTCATCGTGGTCGGGGTGACGAACTTCCAGTCCGGCGAGCCCCGCTTCGACGAGCGATTCGAGGACGGGTCCGGTCAGGATCGCTGCCGCGCCGCGGGCCCGCGGATGGGCGATCACAGGCACACCGCCGGCGGCGACGATCATCTCGATACCCCCGACGAGCGACGTCGACCGAAGCGAGACATGGTGCGGTCCACCGTCTTCCAATATCCCGTCGAACGCCTCACCGACCGTCTCAATGACGCCTGCATCGATGAGGGCGCGGGCGATGTGCGGTCGGCCGATGTTGCCGCGGCCTGCCTTCTCGCGGACCTCGTCGATGCTGATCGGATACCCGGCGGACACCAGACTCTCGACGATCCGCTCCCCGCGACTAGTGCGCTCGTCGACGATCCGCTGCCATTCGGCGGTGATCTGGGGGTGCTCGCGGTCGAACAGGTAGCCGAGTAGGTGGACCGAGACCAACTCCCCGTCCTGCCCTGGATGCTTGGTCGAGAACTCCGCCCCCGGCAGGACACGCAACCCAGTGGGAACGTGTTCGGCTGCCTGATCCCACCCGGTGGCCGTGTCGTGGTCGGTCAGTCCGACTGTCGTCAGCCCGGCACCCCGCGCTGCGGTCAACAACTCCTCCGGCGTATCTGTCCCGTCCGAGAATCGAGTGTGCGTGTGGAGGTCGGCGGTCAGCATGGGTCAATTGTAGTGAGCCGTGACCTCAGATTCCCCGTAAGGGATCAGCATCGGCTGCCTGGACGGTGCCGCCGCTACACGGGGAATCTGACGTCACGCCCCTCTTTAATCTCCGGCAAGAACGAACGGAGGTGCGCGCCCGCGCGGATTGCGGTGAGGATCCGCGCATTCGTCTTGTCCCAGTCGAACACGATGTCGTCATAGGTGAACCGCAGCGGGTAGTAGCCCAACTCATGGGCGATCACGTCGCGGGTCCGGTCGCTCTGGAACTCGCGCCTGTTGCTGTGCCACTCCCAGCCGTCGATCTCGATGATCAAGTACTTGCCGACCAGCATGTCGACCCTGCCGAGCCCGTCGATCTGCACTTGAATGCGCAGTTTGATGTTCTGGCGTCGCAGCCTCAGTCGCGCCATCGTCTCCGGCCCCGAGTCGGCCCCACCGTCACACTTCGCGAGGCGGCCATGCATGTACTCCGGGGCATCACGGAACTGGTACTGCAGTTCATCCCACGACATGAGCCGTTTGTTGACGATCGAGTCGAGGACGACGACGGTCCCCTCGTCATCGAGACATCGCGCGGCGTGACGGACAGCGATGTCGAGGTCGTCGACGGCCGCAGGACCTTCCGGCGAAGGGCGCCCGAACTCACGACAGAACGGCCCCCGCCGAGTCCGGACCGCCGCCGAGTTCCCTCGCACATGCAGGTCGTGATGTTCGGGCACCCATACGCCGTGCCGGCGGAGGGCGCTGACACAACTGACGACGCCGCCGCGTCGCACTGCTTCGACTTCGTCGGCACGACCGGTGCCGACCTCGTACCAGCCGAAGCGGAGCAGGCGGGCGTCACCGGATCTCAGCATCGCTCGAAGTCCAGCGCGACCGACCAGATCGGCCAGCCGTCGGGCCGGATACACGCCGGAGGGAATCGCGATCATGCCGGTCAGCGTCGCCGACTCCGAGGTCCGATGTCCCGACTTGGCCGCCGATCACCGTGATCTGTGGATGAACTCCTCGGTATCCACAGAGCCGAGCCGGCAATCTGTGGTGTCCCGATGCAAGGTGCAACTATCCGGTGAACTCGCCCTCATTTTCAGGCACCATGAACCAATGGGCGCTGAAGTGAACCAGCGGAGAGGTGAACCTGTCCACGGTTGGCCGTTGTGAACCGGCTCCTGCCGATCAGCGGCCGAACGCTCTCACCGACCGCAGAAGGTTCGTCGGTTAACGCGTCACCAGACCTCGCCCGGTGATCAGCGGCAAATCGAGCGCGGTGACGAGGCCCGGCTCGGCCGCGACAACGGCCGGCACCGCGTTCACGAGTCGCTGGGCGGTGACGATCATGCCCGACACGTTGTGGTCGCCGTCGCGGCCGTGATGCGTCATCTCCACGCGCATGAACGGTTCACCGTGGATCTCGATGCGATACGAACCGTCACCGGACTCGGGTCGAGGCCAGTCCGGGCACTGGTCGACGCTCGTGCGCGTGTAGTGCTCAAGGACTACGCGGTCGACGCCGTCCACCTGACCGACCACCTCGAAGTGAAGGGCGGCGAGTGTTCCCTCGCCGATCTTCACTGAAACGGTGTCGATGTCGCGGGCGGCGGCGACCTTCTCGACACGTTCGACGAGAGGCTCGTCGAGCGTGACGTCGAGTCCTTTCGCAATCTGCCGGACGACGCTGCCCCACCCCATCGACAGCACGCCGGGCATCAGGAGCATCGGCTGGTGGTCCATCGGTTTACCGAAACCGAACAGTTCACCCATCACGACAGGCTGGTAGTAGGTCGAGTAGTCGGCGATCTCCATGCACCGCACCTCGTCGATCTGTTGCGACAGACTCGTCAATGACAACGGCAGGACGTCGTTCGCGAAGCCCGGGTCGATGCCGTTTACATGCAGGCTCGCACCGCCGGTGCGGGCCGCGTCCTCGATGGGCCCGGTCATCGCGTCAGGCATCACGCCGTACGGAAACTGCAATAGAACCGGTCCGGACGAGACGACATTGATCCCGGCCTCGACGAACGCCGTGAGGTCGGCGATCGCCTCGACGATCCGGTCGTCGGTCATCGCTGTGTGCACGATCGCGTCCGGTTGCAACGCGAGCAGCGCATCGCGATCGTTCGTCGCGAGGACACCGAGGTCCCGGTCGAGTCCGGCGAGCCGTCCCGCGTCCTTTCCGACCTTCGCCGGATCGGACACCCAGACCCCGACGAGTTCGAGATCCGGATGAGCGTCGATGCCGACGATCGCATGCCGTCCGACGGTTCCGGTGGACCATTCCACTACACGTAGGGTCATACCCCCACGCTAACGGCCACCACCGCATCTCGTGGTCAATTGACTGGACAGGTGTCCGATCGCGGTACGGCCTGGCCAGCCCGGCGCCTGGCTAGCGCACCACAGGCAGCATCCAAGTGACGGTCAATACCCACCGCCGGCAGCTACACGACGATGATCCCGGCCTGGTCCCCAGCCGCCGTGATGGATGTGAACAATCGCGTCAACTACGCGCACGCTCAGCGCCGGCGCGTACTGAGCTACCGCAGTGTGCGGCCGCACCGTCGCGCACCGAGCCGGTGAACATCATGATCGCGTCGATCAGCACCCACAGCCAGACACCGATCAGGATCGGGATGCCGATGATGACGAACGACAGCAGCCATCCGACGATCCACAGGATCAGCTGGGTCGCGGCGATCCCGTAGGTGCCGACGTACCAGCGTCCGGCGCCGAGGCCGCCGAGGAACAACTGGAGCAGCCCGGCAGCGACCTTCGTCTTGTCCGAAAACGGAATCCCCGTCGACGGATCCACACCGCCGTGCGGGTAAGGCTGTCCCTGCGGGTGCGGCTGCATCGGTTGAACGGGTACCGGCGGCAACGGGTTCGTACCGAATTGCCCGCTCCCGGCCTGCCCGCCGTCGTAAGGCATACCCGGTCTGTTTCCCGCGCTATTACCGTACCGGCAGATTTTCGCACGCCACCGCCCGTGATCGCCGCGCAGGGACACCGATCAGGTGTCGTAGGTGTGCGTCGTACTCGGCGAGGGATCGCTGTTGACCGCCCACACGATGAGAATGATGATCACGATAATCGCGAGCACCACACCGATGCCCAGGCTGATCCACGCCCACATAGCGGCCTTCTTCGACGACGCCGCGGCCCGCGAGGCTTCGGCCGCCTGCCCCGCGAACCAGAGCCGACCGACCGAGTTCGCTTTCGTCAGACCAATGATGCCCAGCACGAGTGGTGCGATACCGATGAGCGTGCCGTAACAGCTGACCGTCAGTAGCCCACCGAATACGAGCGCGACGATCGAGGAAATCTGCCCGGTCTGCGGCGCGGGTCCCGGCTGTGCGGCCCCGAATTGCTGTCCCGGATACGGGTACGGCGCGCCGTACGGCATCGGCGCGGCGACCGGCGGCTGGGCGTACGCCTGCTCCGAGTAATCGGGCTGGGGGTATCCGGGTTGGGGGTATCCGGGTTGGGCATACCCGGGGTCGGGCAGTGGCGGAGGCATCGGCGGTAGAGGGTTCTGGGCGATCTGCGTCGGCTCGTAGGCGGGTGGCCCGTTCGACGGCGGCTCCGCAGACGGCGGAACGTCACGCTTGGTCAGGTCCGGTTTCGGGATACCGATCTGCGTCGGCTCGTACGCTGCCCAGTCGTCGTCGTTCGAGGACTGGCCGGACGGATCATCAGGGGTAGTCAAGACGGGTCACACTTTCAAACTGTCGAAGGGTGAGATCGGAATATTCCGGATGACGAACCAGGTGAGTGTCACCACGAGCACCGCCGTCGGCGTGTACCGCAAATGCTGCCAGCCGCGAACCCGGCGGCCGCGCCACAGTCCGGCGGTGTACGTGACGAATGCGACGCTCAGGAACGCGAGGGCGACGACACCGACTGCGTTGTAGTGCAATGCACCACCGAGATCCCCGTGGAGAAGGCAGTACACCGCCCGCGACGCCCCGCATCCCGGGCAGTTGATGTGCAGCAGCGCGTTGGTCGGGCACGGCGGGATGATCCCGCCCGGGGTGGTCGGATCGGCGAACCACACGAGAGTCCCGACCGCCGCCACCCCGGCGAGAATCGACGCGGGACCGGCAACCTTGTGCCGGGACACCGTCTGCACAGTCCCCAGCACCCGGTCGGCGGCCCCTACGGCGACGCTCATGCCGCTACGTGCTGCTCGAGACGGCTGCCGCAATGATCACGACATAGATAATCACGAAGATCACCCACCACGCGACGGCGGCGATCGCACTCCACATGGCGAACTTCTTGGCGTCGTCGGCCGCCTGCTGCGCGCCGGCGTAGTCGCCCATCGCCCAGAGTTTGCTGACGGACGTCGACTTCACGATCGAGACGATACCCAACGGCAGGCAGCACAGCACGGTGCTCAGGATGGCCCACACCAGGTTGTTGTCGGGCTCCATGCCGGGGGCACCGCCCGGATACGGGTTCTGACCGTATTGGGGTTGGCCGTACTGGGGTTGGCCGTACTGGGGTTGGCCGTACTGGGGTTGGCCGTACTGGGGTTGGCCGTACTGGGGTTGGCCGTATTGGGGCTGGCTACCGTACTGGGGTTGCTGGCCGTATTGAGGTTGGCCGGAGTCGGGCTTGTTGAACGGGTCCTGGCCGAAACCGTCCGGGTTCTGCGGGGTTGTCATAGAGATCTTTCCTAGTGGCTGAGCGCGGCGCTCCGGTGGATAGTGCGACCGCGATCAGCTGAAGTCGTAGTAGCCGGCCGAAGTGTGGGTTGTCATCAACACGATCATCATGATGACCCAGAGCACGACGGACACGCCTATCGTGATCCACCCGTAGGTCGAGTACTTCTTCGCTTCGTCGGCCGACCGTTGCGCACCGAGGGCGTCGCCCCGCTGCCACTGGCCGTTCACAGCGTTGGCCTTCACTATCGCGACGATGCCGAAGATGCCCGCCACCAGACTCAGGCAGGTGAAACAAGTTCCAACGAACCCGATGACGGTCACGAGTATCGCCGAGACTAGATTGTTCGCCGGCGCCGGTCCCGCGTTGCCCGTCGGCCCCGCTGGGTACGGGTTCGCCGGATACGGATCGCCCTGGTACGGCGCGCCCGGATACGGGTTGCCCGGGGTTTGAGAGGCTGCGTCGAACGGCGGCTGACCGGGAGTCGACTGCCCGAATTCCTGCTGCGGAGATTCCTGCTGCGGGGGGTCCTGCTGCGGGGGGTCCTTCTTGAAGTTGGGCGTCTGCCCGAACTGTGTCTCGGCGAACGGGTCCGGCTCGGCGTCCGGGTCGCCCCCTGATCCGGGATCGCCGTGGTCTCCGGGCGGATTCGTCATGTCTTCCCCTCGTCGTCTGACCACCGGGTGCGGTCAACGTCGACTGATCGTAACCGCCACACGCCCCCTGAACGAGTGCCACACGTTCAAACGACAGACGTGTCGAGTGACGAGGAGCGCCGCAGGCTCAAACGGAGAAGGCCGACGCCCGTGAGTTCCACTGGCGCCGGCCCACGATCATCGTCGAATCAGCCGAACAATTTCGGCAGCGTCCCCTCGTGGACTTCGCGAAGTTCGTCGAGTTTCACCGCGAACTGGTCCTGGACTTCGAGCTCGTCGCTGCCCTGGTCGACGACTCCGATGCGAGTCCACGGCATCGACCGCGCGGTCAGCATGCCGGTGAACCGGGTCTCCTCGGTCCGCGGCACCGCGACGAGAACACGTCCGGTCGACTCGGAGAACAGCCACACGAACGGGTCGGCACCCTCCGGCAACAGAATCCGGCAGCCGGTCTCGCCCGCCAGCGCGGCTTCGGCTACCGCTTGGATCAGACCGCCCTCGGAGATATCGTGCGCCGCGGAGACGAGGCCGTCGCGCGAAGCGGCGATCAGGATGTCGCTGAGCAGCCGCTCACGCTTGAGGTCGACCTTCGGCGGGACACCGCCGAGGTGATCATGCTCCACCTGCGACCAGATCGAGCCGTCGAACTCGTCGAGAGTGTCGCCCATCAGAATGAGCGTCTCACCCAACTCGGTGCCGATCCCGGTCGGGATGCGGCGCCGCACGTCATCGATGACGCCGAGCACGCCGACTACCGGCGTCGGCAGGATCGCGGTGCTGCCCGTCTGGTTGTAGAAGCTGACGTTGCCGCCAGTCACCGGAATTCCCAGTTCGGCGCAACCGTCAGCGAGTCCACGCACCGCCTGGCTGAACTGCCACATGACGGCTGGATCCTCCGGCGAGCCGAAGTTGAGGCAGTTAGTGACGGCCGCGGGCGCCGCACCGGACACGGCGACGTTGCGGAAAGCCTCCGCGAGCGCGAGCTGCGCGCCCGCGTACGGATCGAGGTAGGTGTAACGGCCCGACGCGTCGGTCGAGATCGCGACGCCTCGGCCCGTCTGTTCGTCGATACGGATCATGCCGGAGTCAGCGTGCTCAGCCAGAACCGTATTGCCGCGGACATAGCGGTCGTACTGCTCGGTGATGAACTTGCGGCTGCACAACGCCGGGCTGGCCAGCATCTTCAGGAACGTCGCACGTAGCTCGTCGCCGGACTTGGCCCGCTTGAGACCGGCCGTTGTCGACGCGACGACCTCGTCCTGCCAGTCCGGGCGAGCCAACGGACGGTCGTACACCGGGCCGTCGTGGGCGACGGTGCGCGGCGGCACGTCGACGACGCACTCGCCGTGCCACATGATCTCGAGGTGCTCGCCGTCAGTGACCTCGCCGATCACGGTGGCCAGCGCGTCCCACTTACGGCACACCTGCATGAATTTGTCGACATTCTCCGGCGTCACGACCGCACACATGCGCTCCTGTGACTCGCTGGAGAGGACTTCGGCTGGCGTCATACCCTCGGCGCGCATCGGCACCTGCTCGAGGTCGATGCGCATGCCGCCGTCTCCCGCAGCCGCGAGCTCGCTCGTAGCGCACGACAAGCCGGCGCCGCCGAGATCCTGGATACCGACGACGAGGCCTTCCCGGTACAAGTCCAGACAGCACTCGATAAGGACCTTCTCGGTGAACGGGTCGCCGACTTGGACGCTCGGCAGCTTCTTTCGCGACGGCCCCGAATCGTCCGAATCATCGAACGTCTCCGACGCGAGCACGGAGACCCCTCCGATGCCATCGAGGCCAGTCCGGGCACCGAACAAAATGATCTTGTTGCCCGCACCCGACGCGAAAGCCAGGTGCAGGTCCTCGGTGCGGAGGACACCTGCGCACAGCGCGTTGACGAGGGGATTGCCCTGATAGCTGGCGTCGAAGACCGTCTCGCCGCCGATGTTCGGGAGGCCAAGCGAGTTGCCGTAGCCCCCGACACCACGCACCACGCCGTCCACGACCCGCCGCGTGTCAGCCGCGTCCGCAGCCCCGAAACGGAGCTGGTCCATCACCGCGATGGGCCGCGCGCCCATCGCCATGATGTCGCGGACGATGCCGCCGACGCCGGTCGCGGCGCCCTGGTAGGGCTCCACATAGCTCGGGTGGTTGTGCGACTCGACCTTGAACGTCACAGCCCAACCGTCGCCGACGTCGACGACGCCCGCGTTCTCACCGATGCCCGCGAGCATGCTTGCGCGCATCTCGTCGGTGGTCGTCTCCCCGAAGTACCGCAGATGCTTCTTCGACGACTTGTAGCTGCAGTGCTCGGACCACATAACCGAGTACATCGCCAGCTCTGCGTCGGTCGGACGGCGGCCCAGGATCTCTCGAATACGTGAGTACTCGTCGTCCTTCAGACCCAGCTCGGCGTACGGCTGCGCGGTGTCGGGGGATTCGGCGGCGTGGGAAACGGTATCTACCTGGGCGCTCACACCGGACAGTCTATGCGAGACCCGCGATGCGTCGCCGTCGCCCTACGGGCACTGAGGCGTGGTCGTCCACGGACGCGCCTCGAATCGCCGAATCACGACACATCCGACCCAGTCGGCGATTAGAGTCGCCGTCATCGTCCGACGGTCGGGGGGACCACATGACGAGCACCACCAGACAGCAGAACGCGGCCGCCCAAGCGCGTCGACTCTTCGATGCCGGACTGGCAGCTCTCGGTTTTCTGATGTGCGACGACCCCCCGGACCCGGAGCGGGCGCGCATCGCGTTCACCCGAGCGAGCGAGCTCGATCCGACGATGGGCGACGCGTGGCTCGGGCGGTTGGCCGCAGGCGACAGGGCGGGCGATGTCCTGCTCGGCCTGCACCGCGCACACGCCACGATCGGCGTCCAGCAGCGACGCATCGGTCTGACGCGCGGTGCCCTGTGCGGCCTCGCGCCGATCGGCTTGTTCGTCGACTACCCGGTCACCACACCGGAGCGGGCGGCAGCCGCCTACGCGTCGTCGTTGATCGACGGCGGCGACCTCGACGGCGCCCGACGGGTCCTGGATTCAATCGGCGTCGACGAACCCGTCGTCGCCTACTGTCGCGCCGTGCTCCACTTGCGCGGACACGACTGGCGCGCGACCCTCGAAGCTTTGACCGCACGTGACGCGTGGGCCGACCCCGTCCTGAGTGCGGCGGCCGACTACGTCGCGGGCACCGCGTGCATCCAACTAGGCATGTTCGACGAGGGGATCCGCCAACTCTCGGCGGCCCGCGAGAGCAGCCTCGACAACGCCCGCGCCGCTGCGGCGTACGCGATCGGGATGGCGCAGCGCACCCGTGGAGACGAGACAGCGGCGAGAGCGTGCTTCCAGGAGGCGTACGCGCTCGATCCTCGCCTGACTGATGCGCGGCGCGCGCTCGACGACCCGTCGTACCGCCTGGCGGTCGACACTCCAGAGGAGGATGAGTCTACGTCGAACGTCGACGACCGCCAGACTGAACTTGCCGCCGCGGACACCGAACTCGCGTCTCAAGTCGGGTTGGCCGCGGTCAAAGACCAGGTGGAGCGCTTACGTTCCGCTGTTCTACTGGCGAACCTGCGCGCATCGAAAGGGCTGCGGACAGCGCCCCGCAGTCTGCATCTGACATTCACGGGGCCGCCGGGAACGGGCAAGACGACAGTCGCACGCATCGTCGCACGCATGTATCGCGGCCTCGGCCTCCTCGCCACCGACACCGTCGTCGAAGTCAGCCGGGGCGACCTCGTCGGCGAGCATCTCGGGTCGACGGCCCCCAAGACGTCGGCGGTGATCGATTCGGCGCTCGACGGCGTCCTGTTCATCGACGAGGCGTACACGCTGATCCAAGAGGGTCTGTCCGGCGGCGACGCGTTCGGCCGCGAAGCCCTCGACACCCTACTCGCCCGAATGGAGAACGACCGGGATCGGCTCGTTGTGGTGATCGCCGGATACGACGACGAGATCGATCGACTGCTAGCCGCCAATGAGGGCCTGGCGTCCCGGTTCAGCCGCCGCATCCGGTTCGACTCGTACTCGCCGAACGAACTGGTGCGGATCGCCGAATCGATGGCGGGCGGCCGCGACTCCCGGCTCACCGCCGATGCGTGCCGGGTGCTGGAAGCGTCGTTCGAGAGGCTGTGCACCACGTCGATAGGTGCCCGCCGCGCCATCGACGTCGCAGGCAACGGCCGCCACGTGCGGAACCTGATCGAGGCCGCCGAGGAAGAGCGCGAACACCGCCTCGCCACTTCGGACGACGTCGACGCGCTGTCGGAAGCCGACCTGATGACGCTCACCGCGGCCGACGTGCGCGCCGCACTCTCTCGGCGGGCCGAATAGTGTTGCACGACGGTCACTGAGCGACCGTCGTGCAACGGGATTCGCGGCGGCTCACATCCCCAAACGTTGCAGGATCATCTCGGCGATGTCAGCGGGCGCACCATCGGACGGGCGGATCACGAATTCGGGGGTCACCGGACGTTCGTACGGCGAGTCGATACCGGTGAACTGCACGATCTCACCCGCGCGGGCTTTCGCGTACAGCCCCTTCGGGTCGCGGGCCTCGCAGGAGTCGAGCGGAGTGTCGACGAAGACCTCGAAGAACGGAAGGTCGCGGGCGGCGTGGATCTCCCGTGCGCGCTGACGCTCGGCAGCGAACGGGCTGATCAACGACACGAGCGAGACTGCGCCCGAATCGGCGAACAACGACGCGACCTCCGCGGTGCGGCGGATGTTCTCGCGGCGGTCGTCGTCGCTGAACCCGAGGTCGGCGTTCAGTCCGTGACGCAGATTGTCGCCGTCGAGCAGGTACGCCGGCCTGCCTTCGGCGACGAGCCGTCGTTCGAGTTCAGTCGCGATCGTCGACTTCCCCGACCCGGACAGCCCGGTAAGCCAGATGGTCGCACCGCGGTACGCGCGGTGTTCGCGCGTCACCTTCCCAGCCTCCCAGACGACATTGGAATCGTGGGCGACGGGCGCGCCGATCATGCCCGCGGCGACGGTCGCGTTGGTCGCTTCGTCGATCAGAATGAAGCTGCCGGTCTCCCGGTTGCGACGGTATTCGTCGAACATCATCGGCTGCTGACAGTGCAGCGTCATCCGGCCGATCTCATTGAGTTCCAACTCGTCTGCAGCACCGTCGCGGTGCAGGGTATTGACGTCGAGTCGATAGTTCACACCGGTCACCGACACTCGCGTCTCGCGTGTGCCGCACAGCATCGCGAACGTGTCGCCCTCCGACAGCGAGCGCGTCTCGGAGAACCAGCAGACCATCGCGTCAAGGTCGCGGCCAACGTGCGGTCGGTTACCCGGACGGACGATCATGTCGCCGCGGACGATATCGATCTCGTCGGCCAGTTCGATCGAAACAGCATCACCCGCGGAAGCCTCCGACAGGTCGGTGCCGCCCGGCCCCCAGATGTTGGTGATCTCGGTGCCGAAGCCGGCGGGCAGTGCTACCACTTTGTCGCCGACAGCCAGTCCGCCGCCCGCGACGGTTCCCGCGAAAGCCCGGTGGTCGAGGCCGTCCGCGCGCTGCGGCCGGATCACGTACTGGACGGGGAAGCGCGCGTCGATGAGGTTCTTGTCCGACGCGATGTGCACGGTCTCCAAATGCCCGAGCAGCGAGCGGCCGGTATACCAATCCATCGCCTCAGACCGGTCGACGACATTGTCGCCACACAGCGCCGAGATCGGAATGAACATCACGTCGGTCACGTTCAGTTTGGCCGCGAACGCAGTGAACTCGGCGACTATCTCGTCGTAGCGTTCTTCGGAGTACTCGACGAGATCCATCTTGTTGACGCACACCGTCAAGTGCGGGATGCCGAGCAGTGACGACAGAAACGCATGCCGACGAGTCTGCTCCAGCACGCCTTTGCGCGCGTCGACGAGAATGATCGCGAGATCCGCCGTCGACGCACCGGTGACCATGTTCCGCGTGTACTGAACGTGGCCGGGCGAGTCGGCGACGATGAACTTGCGCTCGGGCGTGGAGAAGTACCGGTAGGCGACGTCGATCGTGATGCCCTGTTCACGTTCGGCGCGCAGCCCGTCGGTGAGGAGTGCCAGGTCAGCGGTCTCGTCGCCGCGCTGGGCGCTGGTGCGTTCGATCGCTTCGAGTTGGTCGGTGAATATCGACTTCGAGTCGTACAGCAGCCGACCGATGAGCGTCGACTTCCCGTCGTCTACGCTTCCTGCGGTCGCGATGCGGAGCATGTCGCCGGTCATCAGAAGTAGCCCTCTTTCTTGCGGTCTTCCATCCCGGCCTCAGATATCCGGTCGTCGGCACGGGTCGCGCCGCGTTCAGTGACGCGGGTGGCTGCGACTTCGGCGATGACCTTCTCCGGGGTGTCGGCTGCGCTCTCGACGCAGCCGGTGCAGGTCGCGTCGCCGACGGTGCGGAACCGAACCTGCTCGACGTGCGCGGTCTCGCCGGGATACTTCTCAAGGAACCGGGTGTCGGCGAGCAGCATCCCGTCGCGCGGAACCACCGGACGTTCGTGCGCGTAGTAGATCGACGGCAGGTCGATCTGTTCGGCGGCGATGTACTCCCAAATGTCGTGTTCGGTCCAGTTGCTCAGCGGGAAGACACGAATGTGTTCGCCGCGCGCATGTCGCCCGTTGTAGAGGCTCCATAGTTCGGGGCGCTGATTGCGGGGGTCCCACGCGCCGAATGAGTCGCGGAAGCTGAAGACGCGTTCTTTGGCACGGGCCTTCTCCTCATCGCGGCGCGCGCCGCCGAACACCGCGTCGTACTTGCCGTCACGGATACCGCGGAGCAGCGCCGCAGTCTGCAACCGATTCCGCGATGTGCCGGGGCCGGTCTGCTCGACGACACGGCCCGCGTCGATGTCGTCTTGCACACTGCTGACGACGAGTCGGGCTCCGGTCTGTTCGACGATGCGGTCCCGGAACTCGATCACCTCGTCGAAGTTGTGTCTGGTGTCCACGTGCATGAGCGGGAAGGGTGCGGGTGCAGGCCAGAACGCTTTGCGCGCGAGATGGAACATCACGACGGAGTCCTTGCCTCCGGAGAACAGCATCACGGGGCGTTCGAAGGTGGCCGCGACCTCTCGGAAGATGTGCACCGATTCGGCTTCGAGTTCCTCGATCACGACGAGAGGCCTCCTTGACGTGTCGAATACTCGACACTTAGTGTTGCAAATGTGTCACAAACAGTAGAGGCGGGGTCCCCGCGCCGTCAACCGTCGCCGCCGACGCGGCGGGTGACTGTCATTCTCGATTGCGTCGTGGCGCTCGCCGGTCGCCACTCTCCCACCCTGGCGGACATCGTCCGCGAGACGGCGTTGCCGCGCGCAACTGTGCACGCGATAGTGGCCGAACTCGTCGACATCGGATGGCTCACGCGCCACGACGACCTGACGATCGCCGTCGGCCCGGCTTTCCTGACCACAGCACGCGCCGTGGTCGGCGACGATGTGCTGTCGACCGCGGCCAGACCTGCGCTGGAACGACTCGTAGCCGAAACCGGCGCGATCGGATTCCTGGCCCAGCGCGTCGCCGACGACACGATAACTGTCGTCGAGTACTGTTCGCCCGCCGGTTCCACGACGCCCGCTGCCGACGGGTGGGCCAAGCCCGGCCGCCCCGTCCGCCTGCACCCACCGATCTGCCGCGAGTTCATCGCATGGTCGGACGACGCGACGCGTGAGGCATGGATCGACAGCGCCCCCGCCGGTGACCGGACCCGCTTGCGCGCAGTGCTCGCCGAGGTCCGGCGACGCGGCTACTCCGTCGAGCGGATCACCGACGGTCACCGCGCGGTGATCGGTGCGCTCACCGGACTCGACACGGTGCCGGCACCGCTGCGAGACCGTGTCCAGCGCCTGCTCGGCGAACTGTCCATCGTCGACTACCTCGACGCCGAACTCGCCGACGACGCGCAGGTCGGCGCGGTCACGATCGGCGCACCGATCACCGACACGTCCGGTCGGGTCATCGGTTCGATCGTCTCCTGTCCGCACGCGACGATGACCGGGCAGGAGCTGATGCGGTGGGGCGAGAAGACTGCGAAAGCAGCGCGTGGAGCATCGTTCACGTAGCCCGCGCGCGACCGACGCTCGCCCAGCCGCTCGCAATGGCCTGGCCGAAAGCGTATTTTTACAAGTACTAGTTGTAAAAATGCCGAGGAGGCGCTTCCAATGTCTGACATCACGCTCGACGTCCGCGAGATTCCCAAGCCCCAGCGCCATCGGAAGATCTTCGCCATCTTCGACGACCTCGACGTCGGCGAATCACTGATCCTGGTGAACGATCACGACCCCCGTCACTTGCACGACGAGTTCGAGGCCGACCGAGCCGGCGGCTACTCGTGGGACTACCTGGTGCGCGAGAAGCGCGACTACCGGATCCGGATCGGCAAAGCCGCCGCTACGACGCCTCCCCGCAAGCTCGGCAACACCACCGAGCTGACGGGCGCGGCCGTCGACGCCGCCGACGTCGCGTGGAAGCTGCAGTCGGCCGACCGGCACTTGGACTCGAATCTGATTCGACTCGCCGCGGACGGCGAGATCGCCGAGCACACGGGCGGCGAAGTCGACGTCCTGGTGCACGTGGTGGCGGGCGAGGGCGCACTCGGCACTGAGGTGGGCGACATCGCGGTGACCGCGGGCGATCTCCTCTGGCTGCCGCGGCGCTCGCAGCGCGCATTCCGCGCTGGCCCGGCCGGACTCAGCTACCTCACAGTCCACACGCACCGCGAACCGACGCTGACCATCGATCCGCCGACTCCGAGAACGAGTCGATCATGACATACGTCATCGCACAGCCCTGCGTCGACGTGATGGACCGCGCCTGCGTCGAGGAGTGCCCTGTCGACTGCATCTACGAGGGCGGACGCAGCCTGTATATCCACCCGGACGAGTGCGTGGACTGCGGCGCGTGCGAACCCGTGTGCCCGGTGGAGGCCATCTTCTACGAGGACGACGTTCCCGACGAATGGGAGCCGTACATCAACGACAACGCCGAGTTCTTCACCGACGTGCTCCCCGGCCGCGACGCTCCGCTCGGGTCACCGGGTGGGGCCGCGAAGCTCGGGCCGGCAAGCTCGGACGCACCCCTGGTCGCGTCCTTGGAGCCGCAGGCGCAGCAATGAGCGCGCGCGCCGACGTCCTTGGCGCACTGCGCGATGCGACCTCGCCGGTCACGGTGGCAGTCCTGGCCGACACCCTCGGATTTCCTGCGACGACAGTGCGGTTCCACTTACGAGCACTCGTCGACGACGATCTCGCCGTGACACAGTCCGTACCCACTGGCGGGCCGGGTCGACCGAGCACTCGCTATCGCGCACGCCCGGGCATGGATCCGGCCGGGCCCCGCGAGTATGGAACGCTGTCGCGGGCTCTGGTGACCGCGCTCGCGTCCACCCCGGACGGTCCGCGTCGCGCAGCGGCCGCCGGACGCACGATCGGCGCCGACCATGCCCACCACACCGACGACGCCGAAACCGATCTACTGCGCGTACTCGACGGGTTGGGCTTCGCTCCCGTCACGCACGCCCCGTCGCAGATCAGACTTCGCCGGTGCCCGTTCCTGGAGACAGCCCGCGAGAACCCCGAGATCACCTGTTCGGTGCATCGCGGGCTGATGCAAGGTGTCCTCGACGCCCACGGATCGGACGCCCGAGTCGAACTGGATGCGTTCGTCGGCGGCGACCATTGCGTGGCACACATCGACACGGCACGGCTGACGGCGCGGTAGCGGCGGATCTTCGCGCCGCATGACCAACCAAGCACTTGCTCGGTTATAGTCGAGGGTATGAGCGATGCCGTGATCCCTCCAGCACTGCGCCCCGACGATCTCGGGCCCGACACCACCCCGGTCGCGTACGAGGTCGGTGGCCCCGGCGACGCCGTCGCGTATGTGACCTTGAACCGACCCGACTACCGCAACGCGCAGAACTCAGTGATGACGTATTCGCTCGACGCCGCCTTCCGCAAGGCCGTCGACGACGCATCCGTCAAAGTGATCGTGTTGCGCGCCAACGGCAAGCACTTCTCGGCAGGCCACGACATCGGCACTCCGGAGCGCGACTTCGACACGTACTACGAGAACGCGGCAACCCTGCACTGGGACCACACTGGCCAGACCGGCCGCAGCGGCACCGACATGACCGCCGACCAGCGGTTGGCACGCGAGACCGAGGTGTACATGGGCATGTGCCGCCGATGGCGCGACATGCCCAAACCTGTCATCGCACAGGTACACGGCGCGTGCATCGCGGGCGGACTGATGCTCGCCTGGTCGGCCGACTTCATCGTCGCATCCGACGACGCGTTCTTCTCCGATCCCGTTGCCCGCATGGGGATCCCCGGTGTCGAATACTTCGCGCACGCGTTCGTCCTCGGGCCGCGCCGCGCGAAGGAGATCCTGTTCACCGGCGACCGCTTCACGTCCGCGCAGGCACTCGACTGGGGCATGGTGAATCACGTCGTCCCCCGCGACGAACTAGCGGCGAAGGTCGACTCGATCTGCGGGCGGATGGTCGAGATGCCGATGCAGGGCCTGTTCCTGAGCAAGAAGGCCGTCAACATCTGCGAAGACCAGATGGGCATGCGCAACGCGATGGACTCGGTCTTCGGCTGGCATCACTACGCGCACGCGGCAAATGCCGAGCAGGGCGACTCGCTCGGCGGCATGGACGCCAAGTCGATGAAGAGTGCAGGGTCGATGAAGAGTGCGGGGTCGATGAAAAATGCGGGGTCGATGAAAAGTGCGGGAGAGCGCTGATGGACCTCTTGTTCGACGACGCCGCGCAGGAGTTCCGCGCCGAAGTCCGATCGTGGTTGGCCGCCAACGTCCCCACAGAACCTCTCGCGTCGATGGACACCGCCGAGGGCTTCGAAGCCCACCGGCGCTGGGAGGCCACGATGGCCGACGCGCGCATGTCAGTGGTGAGTTGGCCCGAGGAGTTCGGCGGGCGCGACGTCCCGTTACTCCACTGGGTGATCTTCGAGGAGGAGTACTACCGGTCGGGTGCGCCCGGACGTGTCAGCCAGAACGGCATCTTCCTACTCGCCCCCACTCTGTTCGAACACGCCACCCCCGAGCAGTTGGCGCGGATCATGCCGCGCATGGCCCGCGCCGACGACATCTGGGGGCAGGCATGGAGCGAACCCGAGGCGGGCTCCGACCTCGCATCGCTCCGCTCCACGGCGACGCGCACCGACGGTGGGTGGCTGCTCAACGGACAGAAAACGTGGAGTTCGCGATCCAGTTTCGCGGATCTGGGGTTCGGCCTGTTCCGGACTGACAAGCAAGCCCAACGGCATCGCGGCATCACCTATTTCATGTTCGATCTGCACGCTGACGGCGTGACCGTTCGACCGATCGCCCAGCTCGACGGCGAACCCGGGTTCGCCGAACTGTTCTTGGAGAACGTGTTCGTCCCCGACGACCCGGCCGACCCGGGCAACTCCGGGGTGATCGGCGAAGTGAACAACGGGTGGAAGGTGGCGATGAGCACCGCGGCCAACGAGCGCGGGCTGTCGCTGCGTTCCCCCGGCCGCTTCCTCGCCGCGACCGATCGACTCATCACGCTGTGGAAGATCCGCCGCGATGGGGTGTCCACGTCCGACGCGGCCGTCGCCGACGCGTGGATCGGATCGCGCGCATACGAGTTGTCGACGTACCGGACGGTGAGCCGTCTCGCCGCGGGCGGACAACTCGGCATGGAGTCGTCGATCAACAAGGTGTTCTGGTCCCAGTGGGACATCGCCACGCACGAGACCGCACTCGACCTACTCGGCCCCGACGCCGAGCTCGACACCGGCTGGATGGACGGTTACCTGTTCTCGCTGTCGGGTCCGATATATGCGGGTACCAACGAGATCCAACGCAACGTGATCGCCGAGCGACTGCTCGGCCTGCCCCGCGGAGACCGATAATCATGGACTTTCTCCTCAGTGACATCCACACCGATCTCGCGCAGACGGTCGACGGCATCCTCGAACGGGCGGGCGGTATCGCCGTCGCGCGCGCATGGGCCGAGGACGACGACCATTCCGCGGCACTCGACGTGTACCGGCAGCTCGCCGAGGCAGGCATCACCGGCCTACTCGTCCCCGACGAACTCGGCGGCAGCGGCGCGGGCGCCGTGGAGATGGTCGCCGCCGTCGAGCGACTCGGCTACGGCGCACTGCCAGGCCCGGTCGCCGAGACATTCGCCGTTGTACCGACCGTTCTGGGTGCGGGCGACGACCTCGACGCTCTGCTCGGCGGCGCCCCGGCGACGTGCGCGCTGCCGCCGGTCTGTCAACGCGCAGCCACCCCCGATGCGGCCACGCCCTACCTGATCACCGTCGACGGCGTGTTCGCCGCGACGGCAGGCGAACTCCTCGACACCGTCGATCCGACGCGGCGAGTAGCCGTGCTGTCGGCTGGTACGAAGTTGCCCGAGCCCGCCGATACGTCGGTCGAGCTGAGTCGAGATCTCGGTGCCCTCGCGACGGCCGCCCAGCTTCTCGGCCTCGGTTCGGCCATG
This sequence comes from Gordonia abscondita, assembly GCF_032711245.1. GTDB lineage: Bacteria > Actinomycetota > Actinomycetes > Mycobacteriales > Mycobacteriaceae > Gordonia. The sequence goes on along the minus strand of NZ_CP128986.1, from coordinate 2,037,552 downwards.
CTGGATCTGGCCGCCGAGTACGCGAAGTCGCGCAAGCAGTTCGGCCGCGAGATCGGTTCGTTCCAGGCGGTGAAGCACCATTTGGCGGATGTCGCGATCGCGATCGAGATGGCCCGCCCGTTGGTGCACGGTGCTGCGGCAGGCATCGACGGGCAGGTGCCCGGCGGGACCGATGTCAGCCGGGACGTCTCGGCCGCGAAGGTCGCGGCGGGCGAGGCTGCGTATCTCGCGTCGCGGCAAGGCCTGCAGGTGCTCGGCGCGATCGGTTACACGGCCGAGCACGACTTGTCCCTGTATCTGACGAAGACCCGCGCGCTGTTGTCGGCATGGGGTACGCCAGCCCATCATCGGGCCCTGATTCTGGAGTCGCTGTGAGTTCGCAGGTCAGCGCCGAGGAGCGCGCAGCCCTCGCCGAGTCGGTCCGCGCCTTACTACGCAAACGGTCGACGTCCGAAGCCGTTCGCGCGGCCATGCAGAGCGACGGCCGTATCGACCGCGATCTCTGGGACACTCTGTGCGCCGAGATCGGGGTCGCCGCGCTGGCGGTGCCCGAGCAGTACGGTGGCGCCGACGCATCGTGGGCGGAGACTGCGCTCGCCGTCGAAGAGGTAGGCGCGAGCTTGTCGCCGGTGCCGGTGTTCTCGTCGGCCGTACTCGCGGTGACCACGATTCTCGCGTCGGAAGACGCCGACGCAGCCGCACGGCTGCTTCCCGATCTGGCGTCGGGCACCACAATCGGCGCCCTCTGTTGGGCCGGTTCGACCGGATGGAGCGTTCCGGGGGTCTCGGCTGATGCCGGGCTGCTGTCCGGGACCGCGGAGTACGTGATCGACGGCGAGTCCGCCGACGTCTTCCTCGTCCTCGCCCGGTCCGGCGGCGACGGGCACATCACCTTGCACGAGATCGACGCGGCCGCTCCCGGCGTCGCGGTGACCGCACTCCCGGTGCTCGATCCGACGCGCGCGTTGGCGCGCGTCTCATTCGACGAGGCTCCTGCAACCGCGATCGGTTCGCCCCCGGGCATCGCGGACCGGATCCGCACGCTGGCGTGGGCGATGTTGTCGGCCGAACAGGTCGGCGGCGCGGCACGAGCATTGGCGCTCACCGTCGAGTACACGTCGGACCGTCGGCAGTTCGGCCGGACGCTCGGGTCGTTCCAGTCGCTCAAGCATCGGATGGCCGACATGTACGTGTCCGTCGAAGCGATGCGCTCGATGTCGGCGGCCGCAATCGCCGCGGTCGTCGACGGACGCGACGACGCGGCAGAGCTGGCGGCTGTCGCCCACGTGCAGTGCTCCGAGGAGTACCTGCGCGTGACCGGTGAGGCGATCCAACTGCACGGCGGCATCGGCATCACCTGGGAGCACGACATCGGCTTGTACTTCAAGCGCGCGCACGCCGACGCCCAGTTGTTCGGGCAGCCGCACGAAGCCCTGCAGTCAGTGACCCTATAGTCGGTGGCGCCGTTGGCGATGTCGCTCTCATCGTGGCCGGCAAAGAACTCACCCGGCTCCGGTCACCGTCAATCCGATAAGCGCGATATTCAGGACGACGACGGCGACGACCGCGGCGAGCGACGCCCACCGCAACCACGGACCGTCAGTGAACGAGCCCATCAGCGTGCGGTCGGATGTGTACCGGCGCAGCGGAATGATCGCGAACGGAATGCCGAAACTCAAGACCACTTGGGAGATGATCAAGGCGGTCGTCGGATCGATGCCCGCGCCGAGGATGATCAGCGCGGGAATCAGCGTCACCGCACGTCGGACGATCATCGGGAACTGTCGGCGCAGCATGCCCGCCATGATCGCACCGCCCGCGTAGGAGCCGACCGACGTCGACGCGATACCGGAAGCCAGGAGACCGACGGCGAACGCGCCCGCGACAACCGGCCCCAACGCATCGCGGACCGCGGCGTGGGCGCCCTCGATACTGTCGGTGCCGTCACGGCCGTACAAGCTCGTCGCGGCCAACACGAGCAGAGCTATGTTGACGGCGCCGGCGAGGACCAGAGCCACCCAGACGTCGACCTTTGTCGCGGACAGGAGCCGCCGCGTGCGCTGTGGACTGGTCGGCTCACCGTGTCGGTCGATGACGAGTGACGAGTGCAGATAGATCGCGTGCGGCATCACCGTGGCGCCGAGCATCGACGCTGCGAGAAGCACCGTCTCGGTCCCCTCCAGTCGGGGAACCATTCCGCCCAGCATTCCGCCCGCGTCGGGTGGACTGACGACCAGACCTGCCAGGAATCCGACGACGATCACCGCGAGCAGTCCGACGATGATCGTCTCAAACTGCCGCTGCCTGCGACGGTTCGCGGTGACCAACAAGATCATGGCGATCACGCCGACGATCATTCCGCCGACTGGCAGCGGCAAACCGAACAGCAGGTGGAGGGCAACGGCTCCGCCGATCACTTCCGCGATGTCGGTGGCGCCCGCAACGAGTTCGGCCTGCGCCCAGTACATGACGCGAGATTTCCCGGGGAGGCGATCGCCGAGCGTCTGCGGCAGAGTCCGACCGGTGACAACGCCGAGCTTCGCCGACTGGTATTGCACCATCACCGCGATTCCGTTCGCCAGGACGAGCACCCACACCAGCAGGTATCCATATTTCGCGCCCGCCGTGATGTTGGCGGCGACGTTCCCCGGGTCGACGTACGCGATCGACGCGACGAACGCCGGACCCAGCAGAGCCCCCGTCCGCACGAACACACTGTTTCGACGAGTCCGCAACATACAATTAGGCTAGCTGACTAATAAAAGTTCGGTCAACCGAAACCATTTCCCGGATCGCGCAGTTGCCCTCAGATTCCCCGCTCAGCGCCGGGACCACGCACCGAAGCAATGCCGCCCCTGAGCCGGGAACTTGAGGTCACGCGCCTCAGGCGAACGCTTCACGCACCTGCTCTGCGGTGAGACCGTAGTCCGCCAACGAGTACTTGTGCGCAGGCTTGCGATCGCCGGACTTCGACTCGGCGTCGAGCGCGACCATAGCGGCGCGCGCCTCGTCCGACAACGGCGCACCAAGAGCGTCGTAGACCCGACCGACCGCAGCGAACGGGTCGGCACGCAGTTCGTCGAAGTCGACATCGACGAACTGCGCGGGACTGTACTTCGCCCGCGCGGCAGAAAACTCCCGCAACCCTCGCGACCACAGATCAAGCTGAGCCTGCCCGATCGTCGCCCCGGTGAACACCGTCGAATGGCCCTCCGTCGCATGCTCGGCGAGACTGCACATCGACGGAATGATCGTCTCCGGTGCACGGTGAGTCTGCACGACGATCGCATCCGGATAGACCGCCATCAATGCATCCAGCGCGAACAGATGACTCGGATTCTTCAGCACCCACCGCTTGCCCGGGTCGTTCGACCCGATCAACTGCAGATTCTTCCGATGGCGACGGTAGGCGGGGGTCCAGTCCTGCCGTTGCAACCACTGCGAGTACGTCGGCAGGTAGGCGAGAGATTCATACGAGATAGACATGAGGGACTGACGCAGCAACTGCCAGCACTCTTCGACGTCGCCGGCACTCATGTAGTGCAAGCCCATGAACTCGGGGTTCTCGACATGATGCCGGGCGAGTCCCGCTTCGATCTGCGCGAACACCGGGTTGTCTGCCCACGTCTCGCGCGGCGGGCGCGGCTGCGGGAACTCCGTCAACCACATTTCGAGACCCTGATGCGCCGGATCGGCCGCCAGCAGTCGATGCAGCGCCGTCGTCCCGGTCCGCGGCAGACCCGTCACGAACACCGGGCGTTCCACCGCGACATCGGCATATCCCGGGTTGTTCTTCCAGCCAGCCTCACTGAGGAGACGCGCGATCAACGCACCCTTGAGGAAGTACCTGAACATCTTGCTGCCGAGCTCGGTGAGCCCGGCATCCGCCCGATACGACTCGAGGAGAACCGCCAAGCCGTCGAGATAATCCTGATCGCCGAAGTCGTCGAGTCCGACGGTCCGAGCCGCAGCGGCGTGCAGGTCGTCGACCGTGCCGACCGAGGTACGCAGTTCAGTCATGGTATTCACCGCAGTTCACGTCGAGAGTGTGCCCGGTGATGGCTTTCGCCATCGGCGATGCCAGGAAGACTGCGGCGTCGGCGATCTCGTCCGGCTCGGGCAGTCGCTTCAGATCGCTCTTGGACGCCGTCTGCTCGTACACCTGTTCCGGAGTGATCTCGTACTTCTTCGCGACCTCGCCGAAATACCATTTGAGCTGGTCGTCCCAGATGTAGCCGGGGGCGACGCTGTTGATCCGGATGCCCTGCCCGCCGAGTTCAGTCGCAAGCGTCTGCGACATCGCGAGCAGTGCCGACTTCGTCAACTTATAGCTCCCGTAGCGCGGCTCCGAATGGCGGATCACCATCGAGTTGATGTTGACGATCGACCCCCGGCTCTCCGCGAGAGTCGACGTGAACGCCTTGATGACGCGCAACGTACCGAGCACCGTGAGATTCAGACTCGCCTCGATCTGCTCGAAGTCGGTCCGACCGAGCGGTTTCATCGACGGCATCGCGAACGCGTTATTGATGAGGACATCGGCACGACCGAATTCGTCGACCGTCCTCCTCACCAACTGGTCGACGGCATCATCGTCAGTGATGTCGGTGGGCACGACGAGCACCTGCGCACCGAGGTCACGGACCTGCGCCGCCACATCGTTGAGGCGAGACTCGGTGCGCGCGCCGAGAACGACCTTCGCCCCGTTCGCCGCGGCCCGAAGGCAGAGGGACCGGCCGAGGCCGGGCCCGACGCCCGAGACGACGACGACTTTGTCAGTCAAGAGTGTCATGTGATGTGCGGTCCTCTCGATTATGCGGGTGGATCTCGTCGCCCCACGATCAGCGGAACGGCGTAACTAGCCGAGCATGCGGTTCGCGAAGGCGCGTTGACGGCTAGCGATGCGCGCCGACCAGCCGGCGGCGTCGATTCGGTTGTCGGCGTAGAACGGCAAGAGAGCGGGAACGTCGGCGTCGTCCACGACCACACACGTCGGCCCAGACTCCGGTCCGATCGGATCGTCGACACGCTGCCACCGGAACTGCAGGATGCCGCGACGACGCCCCGTCGTCTCCACCCAGTTCGTGACACCCGGATCGTTCGCCGAGATCACCATCCGGATCATCCCGTCCGGGTCCGTCTGCGCCTGAGCCGAATTCAATGACGTCTGATGGTTGACGTAGTCGAGTGAGATGTACCAGAGGCTGCCGAGTTGGAACCCCTGATATGGCGCGTCCGAACGCGGAACCGTCACCACCATCGACTTCCCGACCGGCAGATCGAAATGGCCGACCGACGAATACTGCGTCGACAGACCACCGGGAGTGGTCCGCGGCGCCGTGAACGTGTTCACCGGCTCGTCGAGATAGAACCACTTCGGGAAGTTGAACCACGTGTTGATCCGCGTCTTCAGCATCGACGCGGCGATCTGATACCGCCGCGCGAGCTTCGCCTCCGTCAGCTCCGGCGGCGCGGTGCCGACCGAATCGACACGTTCGATCGTCACCGAGCCTCGGCGCTCAGAATCCCAGTCGGCGTAGACCTCCCGCACCGCCAGCATCGAAGCACCCTCGCCGAGCACGAAATATTCGCTCCCAGCGGCTGTTACATTGGGCCCGCTCGCGTTGCTCCCGGCGCCCGTTACATTGGGCCCGCTCGCGTTGCTCCCGGCGCCCGTTACATTGGGCCCGAAGGTGATCTCGAACGACCCGTCGTCGGCGACGGCGATACGCCGGTCGTCGAACGCACCGTCGCCGCCGGGCACATCGGTCGCCGTGTAGTCGCCGCGCAACACCTGAAAACTCAGGTCGGTTGTCGACCCGCGCACACCGCGCACGACGTACGTCGCGTCCGGTACGACATTCGCGTGGTAGTAGATGGTGTCCGGGTTGTCCAACCCCATCTTCGAGTACGGCCCGGTCGATGTCACAAACGTCGGGTGGCTCTTGCTGTGGGTGCCCGCCAAGTGCAGGATCGACGAAATCCCGCCAGCCAGATAGTCGAGGCCCTCCGCACGATCGGCGTCGGTCTCGGCGAATTCGGCGGACGCGACGAGCGCCTCCGCTTCCGCGATCGCGTCGGTGAACGGTTTCGTCACCGCATCATCGGTCACAGCCATGTGTCGCCTCCGTTCCAGGTCAGGAAGTTGTCGAGTTCCTCCTGTGCGGGAGTCACGCGTGGGTGCTCGGTCGACAGGTACCCGCCCCGATAGAACAGCAGCGGTTTGTCTTGCAGTACGTCGCCGAGGATGTTCGCGCGACCGACGACGACATAATGGTCGCCGCCGTCGGTGACCGTCTCGACCGTACACTCCACCCAGGTGAGGCTGTCGCGGATCACCGGCATGCCCGCGGGTGACGGATCCCAGCTGATGGACGAGAACTTGTCCTGGCCGGGTGCACCGAATACCGCGCTCACTGCCTGCTGCCGGTTCGACAAGACGTTCACCACGAACGTCCCGCGTTCGGCGATAGCCGGCCACGTTCGCGAAGTCTTCATCGGGCAAAAGATCACCAGCGGCGGATCCAAGGAGAGCGCGGCGAAACTCTGGCACGCGAACCCGACCGGTTCGTCGTCGGAGTTCTGCGACGTGATGACGGTGATACCCGTGCAGAACTGCCCCATGGCGGTACGGAACTGCCTGGAGTCGAATTCGTCAGTGCCGAGCGGAGAGCGGGTAGCCATCGATCAGCCCTTCAATCCGATGGTGAAATCGTGGCCCCACAGGCTGACCGCCGTCGACTCGCGTGCGACCCACTCGTCGTCGTTCACCTGGCGTCCCTCGCACCCGAACTCGACATCGAACCCACCGGGCGTCTTCATGTAGAACGACAGCATCAGATCGTTGACGTGACGTCCGAGCGTCGCCGACATCGGCACTTTTCTGCGCAGCGCACGGTCGTGCGCCAGGCCGACGTCGTCGGTCTCGCCGACCTCCACCATCAGGTGGACGATGCCGGTGCTGTTCGGGATCGGCAGGAACGCCAGCGAGTGGTGGCGCGGATTGCAGCCAAAGAAGCGCAGCCACGCGGGCTCTTCGCCCTCGCCGCGTCCGACGACCTGCGGCGGCAGGCGCATTGAGTCGCGCAGCCGGAATCCAAGGACGTCGCGGTAGAACGCGAGAGCCTTCGCGTCGTCCGTGGTGGTCAGCACGACGTGGCCGAGACCTTGCTCCCCGGTGACGAACGTATGACCGTAGGGGCTCACCACCCGCCGATGCTGCAGTGCGACTCCGTGGAACGCTTCGAGCACATTGCCGTCGGGATCGGCGAACACGATGAGTTCGGCGACGGCGCGGTCGACGAGTTCGTCCGCCGTGCCTTCCCGGAATTCGACGCCCGCCCCGGTGAGACGGTCCCGAACGTCCTGCAACGCTGCGGCTGTCGCACACTCCCAGCCCGAGCACGCGAGATGGTCGCGGTCGGACGGGACGATCACCAGGCGTGCGGGGAAATCGTCCATCCGCAGGTAGAGGGCACCGGGGATGGAGCCGTTGCCTTCCACCATGCCGAGAATCTTCAGTCCGTACTCGCGCCACGCGTCCATGTCGGTGGCGTCGATCCGCATGTAGCCCAGCGACCGGATGGGGCCCTGCTCGTCAGTCATTCTCATTCCTCAAAAAGTTGAAGCGGCCGATCCCGTGAACCGGAATCCGTCAGACCATCGTGTCGCCGATGGGGAGGCCGAATTCCCCGTTGCCGTATGCGACGTACGCCCGTTCGGGGTCGTTCGCGGCGTGGACGCGCCCGGCGTGGGCGTCACGCCAGAACCGCTGAATCGGCGTGCCGTTCTCCAGGGCATGGGCTCCAGAGTTCTCGAAGAGCAGGTCGATGGCGCCGATCGCGCGACCGGTGGCGCGGACCTGGTCGCGTCGTGCGGCCAAACGCAGTTCCATCGGCACTTCTTCGCCCGCAAGAATCAGGTCATACTCGGCCTGCAGGTTGCCCGACAGCTGACGCCATGCCGCGTCGATGTCGCTGCCGGCTTCGGCGATCCGGACCTTGGCGAACGGATCATCCTTCGCCTTCTCGCCCGCGTACGCCGCACGGACTCGCTTGCCCTGGTGTTCCACGTGGGCGGTGTAGGCGCCGTACGCCATGCCGACGATGGGCGTAGCGATGGTCGACGGGTGGATGGTGCCCCACGGCATCTTGTAGACGGGCGCGGTGTTGTGCTCGAGGCCTTCGGAGGTACCCATGCTCATCGCGCGGAAGCTCAGCATCCGGTGTGCGGGAACGAAGGCGTCTTTGACCTCGATGGTGTTCGAGCCCGTGCCACGCAGCCCGACGACGTTCCACACGTCTTTGATGTTGTAGTCGCTGCGCGGGATGAGGAAGCTGACGAAGTCGACCGGCTTGCCGTTCTTCATGACCGGTCCGCCGACCACGACCCATTCGGCGATCTCACAGCCCGACGACCAGGCCCATGAACCGTTCACCGTGTAGCCGCCGTCGACGACCTCGCCGACACCCATCGGCGCGTACGACGAAGAGATGCGGACGGTCGGGTCGTCGCCCCACACGTCTTCCTGTGCCTGCTGCGGGAAGAGCGCCAGATGCCAGTTGTGGATTCCGACGATTCCGGCGACCCACCCGGTGGACCCGCATGCGGTGGCGATCCGTCGAACCGCTTCGTAATACGTGACCGGATCGGTCTCGTAGCCACCCCACTGCGACGGCTGCATCAGTTTGAAGAAGCCCGTGTCGGCCAGCATCTCGGCGACCTCGTCGGGCAAGCGACGTGCATCTTCGGTCGACTGGGCCCGCTGCGCGAGTTCAGGCAGCAGCGCGTCGATCTTGTTCAGAACCCCCTGCGCGGCTTCGCTCCGCTGTGCTCCCATGGGCCTCTCCTAATCAGTGTTCGTGACGATCCTTGTAGACCAATATTAGAACACGTTCTCATTCTGACTGGAACCTGTTCTACTATTGACTTATACGAGCAGCACGACAGCCCGATCAAGAACAGACATCGAGGAGCAACAGATGACTGACGTCGACATCCGCGAGATCGACACCGGAACCCCACCGACCCGCTTCGCGCGGGGATGGCACTGCATCGGTCTCACTACCGACTACACCGACGGCAAGCCGCACTCCCTGGACATCTTCGGCACCAAACTCGTCGTGTGGGCCGACTCCGAAGGCAATGTGAAGGCACTCGACGCGTACTGCCGACACATGGGCGCCGACCTGTCGCAGGGCAAGATCCGCGGCGACAACGTGGCCTGCCCGTTCCACGGCTGGCAGTGGAACGGCAAGGGGCGATGCGCAGGCGTCCCCTACGCGAAACGCCACCCGAAGCTCGCCAAAACCCGCACGTGGCAGACGATGACCCGCAACGGCCAAGTGTTCATCTACAACGACCCCGAAGGCAACCCGCCGCCGGAGAACGTGATCATCCCGGAACTCGCCGAATACGGCGGCGAGGGCTGGACCGACTGGACGTGGAACCGTCTGGTGATCAGCGGCTCCAACTGCCGCGAGATCATCGACAACGTCGTCGACATGGCGCACTTCTTCTATGTGCACTACGCCCTGCCCGACTACTTCAAGAACGTCTTCGAAGGCGAGACCGCCGCGCAGTACATGAACAGCCGCGGCCGCCCCGACATCGCGTTGACCTCGGCGTACGGCGACAGCCGACTCGAGTCTATCGCCGCATATTATGGCCCGTCGTACATGCTGAACCCGATGGTCCAGTACTACGGCGACTACGCGGTCGAGACCATCCTCACCAACTGCCACTACCCGATCGACTCGAATTCGTTCGTCCTGATGTTCGGCGTCATGGCGAAGATCCCCGAGGGCCTGTCGGTCGAGCAGGGGGCACGGATGGCGTCGAAGATCAGCTCGGGCGTGGAGGTCGGCTTCCTGCAAGACGTCGAGATCTGGAAGCACAAGACTCGCATCGACAATCCACTCCTCGTCGAGGAGGACGGCCCCGTCTACCAGCTACGACGGTGGTACGAACAGTTCTACGTCGACGTCGACGATGTGACCGATGAGATGTCCGGGCGCTTCGAGTACGAGATCGACACGGAGAAGGCCCTCGAGAATTGGGGGATCGAGATCGAGGAGAACCTGCGGGTGCAGGCCGAGGAGAAGGCCGCCGAAGAGGCGACTACTGAAGACTCCGGCGCGTCGGTCTGATGACCGTGGTGGATGCCTCTGGGGCGAGCGGTTGGGCCAAGGCGCCCGACTACTCGGCCGACCCGGATCGGCTGTCGACGATCGCGGCCGCCACCGCCCGCGATCGTCGGCATTATCTGGCGGGTGGTCTCACCGAGATCGAGTGTCGTACCTGCCACGCGTGCGTGATGGTCAAAAAGACGAGCCCGCACCACACGAGCATCCAATGGAACACCGCCGCGCTCGACCGTTGCGATGAGATCTCAAAGATCCGCGCCGAAGGCGGCAACCCGGCGATGCTCCCGACCTGCCCGCGCATGTCGGCGACCGTCGATCACGGTGTCGCCGAGGGCATCGTCCCCCGCCAGTCGCCCGACTCCGACCCGGAAGGGTACTGGTGACGGTGCTACCGGAGGGTTGATCAGGCCGGACGGGCGCAGCAATCCGATATTCACTCTCGGCACTCGACGACGTCACCTTCCGCGTCGACTATTCGACACCGACACGCGACGGCGTCGAGGAGGGTGTCACCGTGGCTGGTGTCCGCGCGGGCCTGAGTCGATCTGCCGACAGCAGAATTGGCAGACGTCGCCGGACGGAACGACGTAGCGTGCGGTCATGGACATGATCGTGGAGCCGCGCGTACCTCTTTTCCGAGAGGTGCTCGGATCGCATTTGCAGCAGTTGCGGTTCCATCGCGGCGAACGCCTGTCGGACGTCGCCCGACGGGCAGGCATCTCGACCCAATACCTGTCGGAGATCGAACGCGGCCGCAAGGATCCGTCAAGCGAGATGATCGAAGCCGTGGCCGGAGCCCTCGATACGAGTGTCGCCGACGTATCCGTCGCAGTCGGCGAACTGATGGGGGCCGTAGTCGCGCCCGCTGCCCGCCTGGACTCGGGCGAACCGGTCCGCGTGGCGCGCGGCGGAGCCGGGTCGGTCGGCGCATACGCGCTCGCCGCGTAGGCGTCCCTCGTCACCGGTCATCGACGACCAGGTCGATCAACCCATACTCCACAGCAGCCGGCGCGGTGAACACGCGGGTGCGCTCGGTGTCGGAACGCAATCGTTCGACTTCTCGCCCGGCGTGCCTGGCGAGGATCGACTCGATCTGACTGCGCACCCGGACGAGCTCTTCGGCTTCGATGATCAGATCGGGGATAGCGCCTCGGCCCCCATCGACGCCCGGCTGATGCAGGACGATCCGTGAGTGCGGTGTCGCCGACCGCTTCCCCTCGGCCCCGGCCGCGAGCAGTACCGCGCCCACCGACACGGCCTGGCCGACGCACGTGGTGGCGACGTCGGCGTGGACATGGCGCATGGTGTCGTAGACGGCGAGCATCGCGGCGGGATCACCACCGGCACAATTGATGTACAGCTCGATGTCGCGCTCGGAATCTTCCGAATCGAGGTATAAGAGCTGCGCGACAAGCGCGTTGGCCACCCCCGCGTCGACCGGAGTGCCGAGGTAGACGATGCGCCCGGACAGCAGATGCGAATAGACGTCGCTGTACCGCTCCCCCGCCGGGGTCCGTTCGACGACGTTCGGGATCGGATACGACATCACTGACCTCCACGAAGATCGAATCCCGTGCGGGCGGCTGCCGGTGCGAGCACCGAGAAGTCGTCGACGATCGCGTCGATGAATCCGTAGTCGACGGCCTGCGCCGCCGTGTACCAGCGGTCGCGGACCGAGTCGGCGAAGACGGTGTCGATCGTCTGTCCGGTGTCGTCGGCGATCAGCCCGAGCACCGTGTCTCGGGTGAGGCGCAGATCGTCGGCCTGCAATTCGACGTCGGCCGCCGTCCCACCGATGCCCGCCGATCCCTGGTGCATGAGCACCCGTGCGTGCGGAAGGGCACGCCGTTTGCCGTGTGTACCCGCCGACAACAGGAACTGTCCCGCACTGCACGCCAGGCCGAGGGCGAGCGTCGAGACGTCGCACGGAATCAAGCGCATCACATCGCGGATCGCGAGCATCGACGGCACCGAGCCGCCCGGCGAGTGGATCCACAGGGCGACGTCGGACGTCTCGTCGGCGGACGCCAGCGTCAGCAGTTGGGTGGCGAGCAGCGTTCCGTTGTCGTCGTCGAGCGGTCCGTCGAGGACGACGACGCGTCGTCTCAGCAGGTCGTCGCGGTCTCGTCTGGTGAATGCTCTCGGTTCGGTGTCTTCGCTCATGCCGCCATCGTGCACGGTCCCGCGGGCTCGACGCCCGTGTCTCTGCCGTGGGCAGATCCGCTCAGAGCAGCGTCGTTCACCCGACTTCTCGATAGCTCAGACAGCCGCCCCCGGATTCGCTGACGTCGCCGAACACCCTTCTCCTCGGGTGATGCAGTGACAACCGCTCAGCTATCACCCGCCCGCGTCCTTCCGCCGTCTGCGCGACTGGTCTAATCTGTCCAGTAGCGAATTCTATAACCTGTTCTAGTTTTGTGGATCCGTCCACGCTGGAGGACGAAGGGAAGTACATGGCCAACGAAGAGTTCGACGTCATCGTCGTGGGTGCAGGCGGAGCGGGGCTGTCCGCAGCACTGACTGCGAAGACCAAGGGCCTGAACACCGTCCTGATCGAGAAGTCGCCGTACTGGGGCGGCTCCACATCCCGGTCCGGCGGCGGCGTCTGGATCCCGAACAACAGTGTGCTGCGCCGTGACGGCGTCGACGACACAGTCGACGAAGCCCGCAAGTACGTCCACGCGATCATCGGCGAGCACGCGCCCGCCGAACGGATCGACACCTACATCGACCGCGGCCCCGAAGCGCTCGATTATCTGATGGCGCACGCACCACTGGACCTCGAATGGGTCAAGGGCTACTCCGACTATTACCCCGAGGCCCCCGGCGGCCGTTCGGGCGGACGTTCCGTGGAACCCAAGCCGTTCGACGCCGCCCGCCTCGGCGACGACCTAAAGACACTGCATCCGCAGTACACGAAGGCCCCGCTGAACATGGTGGTGCTGCAGTCCGACTACCGCTGGCTCAACATCGGCATGCGGCACTGGCGCGGAATCCAGCGGATGATGAAGGTCGGCCTTCGCTTCTTCTGGGCCCGCACGCGCGGCAAGAAGCTGATCGCGATGGGCGCGGCGCTGGCAGCCGAACTGCTGCTCGGCTGCCGTGAGGCAGGTGTCGACATCCGCTTCAACACGCCCCTCGTCGATCTCCTCATCGAAGACGGCAAGGTCGTCGGCGTGATCACCGAGCACGACGGCGCCCGGACCGAACTGCGTGCGCGCCGCGGAGTGATTCTCGCGTCCGGCGGCTTCGAGCACAACGAGAAGATGCGTGCAGAGCACCAGCGCGCGCCGATCGGCACCGAGTGGACGACGGGCGCGTCGTCGAACACCGGTGACGGCATCACCGCGGCGATCAAGACCGGTGCGGGTGTCTCGATCATGGACGATGCGTGGTGGGGTCCAACGATCCCGCTCCCCAAGGGGCCGTGGTTCGCACTGTCCGAGCGGTCGGTGCCGGGCACGTTCATCGTCAATCTGCGCGGGGAGCGCTTCATGAACGAGTCGCTGCCGTACGTCGAAGCCGTCCACCGGATGTACGGCGGCGAGTTCGGCCAGGGCGACGGTCCAGGCGACAACGTCCCGTCGTGGCTGATCTTCGATCAGCGTTGTCGCAACCGTTACATGTTCGCAGGTGTCACCGCGCGCCAGCCGCTGCCCAAGAGTTGGCTCAAGTCGGGTGTCGTCGTGAAGGCGAACACCATCGCCGAACTCGCCGAGAAGACCGGCCTGCCCGCCGACAAGCTCGCCGAGACCACTGCGCGTTTCAACGGATTCGCTCATGCAGGCGAAGACGAGGACTTCCACCGCGGGAACAGCTCGTACGACCATTACTACGGCGATATCACGAATAAGCCGAACCCAAGCCTCGGCGCGGTAGACAAGGGCCCGTTCTATGCGGCCAAAATGGTGCCGGGTGACCTCGGCACCAAGGGCGGCATCGACACCGACGTGCACGGACGCGCACTGCGGGAGGACGGTTCGGTGATCGAAGGGCTTTACGCAGCAGGCAACACCAGCGCCCCCGTCATGGGACACACGTACGCGGGCCCCGGAGCCACCATCGGTCCGGCCCTCGTGTTCGGTTACTTGGCAGCACTCGACGCGGCCGCTAAGTCGCAGACGCAGACCGCTACCGCTGCGGAGGCCTGACGTGCCCATCGATCCCGCAATCGCGGTCGGCGCCGACTTGGGTGAACAGACGTTCTCGTGGACGCCACGTGAGATCGCGCTCTACAACCTCGCAGTCGGCGGCGCAGCCGATCCGATGGACACCGTCGGCCTCGAGTACATCGACGACGTCGAACCGAAGACGCTGCCGTCGTTCGCGACGGTCGCCGCGAACTTCCTGGCGACGCAGGCCCCCAAAGTCGAGTTCCCAGGTGTCGACATCGACCTCGCGAAGGTTGTGCACGGCAGCCAGCAGGTTCGCGTGCACCGACCGCTTCCGGCGACCGGTACCGCAACCATGCGCACGCGGATCGCCGAAGTCCAGGACAAGGGTTCGGCCGCCGTCATCATCCAGGAGTCGGTGACCGTCGACGAGACAGGCGACCCGCTATGGACGGCTCGCTCGTCGATCTTCGCTAAGGGCGAAGGAGGATTCGGCGGCGACCGCGGCGCATCCACCCGTGTCGACCTGCCCGACCGCGCACCGGACCACCGCATCGCCGTCCCGACCCTGCCCCAGCAGGCGCTCCTGTACCGGCTGTGCGGCGACCGCAATCCCCTCCACAGCGACCCCTCGTTCGCCGAACGCGCCGGATTCACTCGACCCATCCTGCACGGGTTGTGCACGTACGGCTCGATCTGCCGGGCCGTCGTCGACCAGCTCTACGGAGGAGACGCGTCGAAGGTCGTCGACTACTCGGTGAGTTTCGCCGGAATCGTGTTCCCCGGCGAGACATTGCAGATCGATGCCTGGGAAGATGGCGAGCGACTACTCGCGGAGGTGAGCGTCGTCGAACGAGATGGCGCCGCAGCCTTGGGCAATGTCGTAATCAGCACTTCCTAGCCGAAAGGACCTGCATGTCCACGTCCCTGCTTCCTGTTCTCGACGCCAACCGAGAGGCGATGACGGCCGACTTCACCGACGTCATCGACGCGGAGGTGAAGAAGCAGTCGGGTCTGTCCGGCACCGCGGTCAAAGCCGCCTACTCGGCTGCCCAGAAAGTGAAGCCCGGCGTCGTCGCGAGTGCGACGAGCAAGATGTTGCCGGACTTCCTGACCGCACTGTCCCCGTTCTGGGACTCCAAGCCCGCGGGCACGTCGTTCGGCGACCATCTGGCCGCGAACGGCGACGCCGCTGCCGAAGCATTGCTCGCCGTGACCGACGGTCGGGCACAGTCTGCGCCGTCGGGCCTGGCGAAGGCCTACAAGAGCCTGCGCGGCAAGGCAAAGGGCTACGTCATCGACGCGCTCGCCCCGGTGGGCGGCGTCATTGAGAAGTACGCGGCCTGACAATGCCAGGTTCTGACGCCGCTCGACGCATGTCGCGTCGGGCGGCGTCTGCCGTTACCGGTCAGGCGGCGGTGGTGACGATGAGGACGAGAACGGCGATGATCCCGACCACCCCCGCCACCAAGACCAGCAGTCGCCCGATGTGGAGTCGGACCTCGCTCAATTCGGAAGACCGCGCGATTCGATCTGCAGCCATGATCATCCACTTTCGCTCGTTCGGGCTGATTGTTTACCCGTGTGACTACAGTTACACGAGTTGCTAGAGAAACAGGTGAACTGTCGATGCGTGTCGGATTTCGAACAGGTGACAGAACGGTGACCTTCCGCGCCGCGTGGCTCGTCCTCGTCGCGTGCGCCGCAGTCAGCCTCGTCGTCGCAGCCATGGCAGCACTCAATACCGCACTACCCGATATCGCCACCGACACCGGCGCCACCAACGCGCAGATGACGTGGATTCTCGACAGCTACACGCTCGCCCTCGCCGCACTCCTGCTCCCGGCAGGCGCGATCGGCGACCGTGTCGGCAGACGCGGCGTCCTCCTGGTGGGTCTCATCGTGTTCGGCGCCGGATCACTCGCCGCCATCTGGGTCGACGGCCCGACCGAGCTGATCATCACGCGCGTCGTCGCGGGCGCCGGCGCGGCGCTGATCATGCCGACCACGCTGTCCCTGATCACCGCGGGCGTCCCGAAGGACAAGCGCCCGGTGGCAATCAGCGTGTGGGCGGCCGTCGCAGGCGCGGGCGCGATCGCCGGATTCTTCATCACCGGAGTCCTCCTCAACTACTTCCACTGGCACTCGGTGTTCATCACGTTCGCCGGGTCCACAGCCGTCGTGTTCGTCCTCGTGCTCACCGTCGGCTCGTCGAAGGACGAGAATCCGGGCAGATTCGACGTCGGTGGTTCGCTTACTTCGATGACCGCCATCGCTGGCATCGTGTTCGGCCTCCTGGAGGCGCCGCACCGCGGCTGGTCCGATCCGTTGATCCTCGTCTGTCTGATCGGCGGCGTCGGGTTGATCGCGGCGTTCATCGTCATCGAACGCCGCCGCACCGCACCGCTCTTGGACGTCGCCCTGTTCGGCAATCGCGCGTTCGCCTCCGGATCCCTTGCGGTGGCGCTGCAATTCCTGGCCTCGTTCGGCGCATTCTTCTTGATCCTCCAGCAATTGCAGTTGGTGTTCGGCTATTCCCCACTCAAGTCGGCGGTCGCCCTGTTCCCGATGGTGGTCGGGGTCGGCGCATTCGCCATGATCGGCAACTGGGTGGCTGTGCGGTTCGACTCGCTGCGGTTCGTGTTGGCGATCGGCATAGGGATCGCGGCCGTCGGCGTGATCGCGTTGGGTGTCTTCGATATCGACGTGTACTGGAAGGTCGGCGTGCTCCTCGGAGTCTGCGCCGTCGGCATCGGCCTGTCGACGGCGCCGTCGACCACGGCCATCATGTCGAATACACCGTTGGAGAATCAGGGAGTCGGATCGGCGGTCAACGACACTGCCCGCGAACTCGGCGCCGCGATCGGCATCGCTCTCGCTGGCAGCATCATGGCCGCAGGCTATGAAGACCGGATCGGTCCCACCGCCGACGCGGCGAAGGCTGAGCTGGAGAAGGTCGACCCCGATGCGGCCGTGGTGGCCCACGACGCGATCCGCGGCTCGATGGCGGGTGCGGTCAAGGTGAGCGACGAACTACCTCCGATGGCGTCACCGATCGCCGACCACATCACCGCCGGGGCGCGGTCCGCGTTCACCGAACCCCTGCAGACCGCGTTTCTGGTGCTTGGCGGGGTGCTGGCCGTCGGGGCGGTATTCCTCGGCTGGTTCGCGCCGCGCAAGGTGGTCGAGGATGCGTCTGCCGCCTCCGACGCGTCGTAGGATCGAGCGCGTAGGGTCTAGCGACGATGGCGGCACCGCGAACGACCCCGGCAGTAGTCGAGTCGTGGTCGCACCGAATCGGCCCTGATCCCGTACTCGTCTACCCGGACGGCTGCATGGACCTCGTGTTCGACGGCGACTCGGTCTCCGTCGCAGGCGCCGACACCGGGCCCCGACACGTCTCGCGGCCTTCCGCGACAGACGTCTCCGGCGTCAGATTCACTCCCGGGTTACTGCCCGTGATCCTCGGGGTGCCAGCCGACGAGCTCACCGATCTGACGGTGCCGTTGGCCGACGTCGCGCCCGCCGTCGCTCGCCGAGTGCGATGCCCGGCGGACGCCCGCGCCGAAATCGAATCGGCGACGACGCTGTCGTGGGTCGGCCCGACGGTGCGCGCCCTATCCTCGGGGGCGAGCGCACGGGAGACCGCCGATTACCTCGGGATCAGCGAACGCCACCTGCACCGACGCTGTGTCGCCGCCTTCGGATACGGTCCCCGCCGGCTCCAGGTGATCCTGCGCGTCGGGCATGCGATCGATCTACTGCGGGCGGGCGCCGCACTCGCGGACACTGCGGCCGACGCAGGCTACGCCGACTACCCGCACCTGTATCGCGATGTCGTCCGGCTCACCGGGCTACGCCCGGCGGCGTTCGGCAGCCGTTAATACGTCCGGATCGGCCTACCCGGATCGGCCTACAAGGCCGCGTACACGTCGATCTCGTTGCCGTTCGGGTCGCGCACAGTCGCGTACCGCTGCCCCCACGGCGCGTCGAACGGCGGACGGACTACCCGCGCGCCGAGACCCGACACGTGGGCGACCGCGTCGTCCACCGCCGCGGCTGACGGGCATTCGAACGCCAGACTCATCGGCGACGACCCCGACTGCGGCCGCGTCCAGTCGGGGTCGAAGCTGCGAATCGTCGAGAGCGGGTCGAACATGATGCGAAAGCCGCCGAGGTCGACTTCGACGTGCGGTGCATCGGCGGCGCTGTCCGGGACCGCGAGCCCGAGCGCACGGTAGAAATCCAGGGTCGCGCTCAGGTCGTCGCACACGATCGACAGCGCGTTGAGACGGGGCGCGGGAACATTCGTTTTAGCCATGGCGACAACGCTAGACCGGCTGCCCTTCGCCGTCTTGAACGTTTCGGACATGATTGGATGTGGGCATGGTGATCGGGCGCTCGAAGGACAAGCACAACGGAGCCGTCGCAGGCTTGACGATCGCGGTGACGGGTGCGGCCCGCGGCATCGGCCTAGCGATCGCCAAGCGACTCGTCGACGAAGGCGCACGCGTGGCGATCGGTGACGTGGACGCCGATGCCGCTCGCGGGGCCGCGGCATCGCTGTCGACTGACGGCGGTACGGCCCGAGGCTATGCCCTAGACGTGACTGACGACCCGTCGTTCCAGTCGTTCCTGGACGTCGTCGCGACCGATCTCGGACCGATT
This sequence comes from Gordonia abscondita, assembly GCF_032711245.1. Lineage (GTDB taxonomy): Bacteria > Actinomycetota > Actinomycetes > Mycobacteriales > Mycobacteriaceae > Gordonia. The sequence continues at coordinate 2,018,627 of NZ_CP128986.1, read as the reverse complement.
GACGTTCTCGTCAATAATGCCGGGGTCATGTGGGTTGGCCCGTTCGACGCCGAGCCTGCCCGAGCGGCCGAGGCGATGGTGTCGGTCAATCTGCTCGGCGTCATCCGTGGCGTCCGCCTCGCCGCACCCGCCATGCGCGAGCGCGGCGCAGGCCAGATCGTCACCGTCGCATCGGCGGCGTCGCGCCTCGCACCTCCCGGCGAATCGACGTATGCGGCCACTAAGCACGGCGTGCTCGGCTATTTGACGGGCGTCCGCGAAGAGTTGCGCCGAAGCGGCGTCACGATCTCCGTCGTGATGCCGACCGTCGTCGACACCGCCCTCGCGGCGGGCACCTCGTCTGGCTCGGTGAGGACTCTTCAACCTGCGGAGGTCGCCGACGCCGTGGTGAACACGGTAGGGGGTCGTCGCTTCCAGACCTGGGTGCCTGCATACGTCGGACCGCTCGTCGCTCTCGCGGGCGTTCTGCCGCAACCGGTGCGCGACCGGCTCATGCGCGTCATGGTCCCCGACCAGGTCTCGACAGTAGAGGGATCGACTACCCGGGCCGATTACCAGCATCGGATCGCCGACGACTGAACCCGCTGACACGTCTGTCGGTCTCGGCAAACACGCCGCGACACGCGGGGGTTCGTCGAGTTCCGCTACTCGGACATACCGATGTGCCGTTCCTCACGTCCGTGCGCTAGCCTTCTTCGCGATTACGACATTCTCGCAAGGAGGCGCCCTCGATGGGTCGACACGGCAACATCACCGACGGCGGCGCACCGCGCCGCACCGGGCTGCGGGTCGGTCTGTCCGTCGCACTCGTCGCGGTCCTGGCGGTCGGCACTTATGTCGTCTGGGACAACACCCGGTCCAAATGCGGCGAGATCCAGCCCGTGTCGGTCATCGCCGAAGGTGACCTCGCCGACTACGTGACCGAACTCGCCGACCAGGCCGAGAGCACGTCCTGCTTCGACTTCACCGTGGCGGCGGTGCCGGCCAGCCATGTCAGCGACCGGCTCGGCGGTGACGCGGTCCCTGACATCTGGGTCGCCGAATCACAGTCGCGCATCCGTCAGGTCGGGACGGCCCTCGGCCGCTCGTGGACGGGCATCGGACCGTCGATCGGAACGTCGCCGATCGTCGTCGCGGGACGTGATCTGCCGGACCTCCCGTCATGGTCGACGGTCCTCTCGATGCCCGCGCTTCGCGTCGACCCGCCTGGCGCCAGCGATGTCAGCAATGCCGCGGTCGTCGGTGCGCTCGCCGAGATGTCTAAGGGATCGATGACCCACACCGAGTTGATTCAGACGCTGACCGGTCGCGCGTTGCGCATGAACGACGAGGACGGGGCACCCGACCTGAAGAAGATGGCCGACGACGATGCTCCGTCGCTCGCACTCGTCTCCGAGCAGGCGTATGCCGGGTTCACCGCGGGCGAGTCCCACTCGCCGCTGGACGCGGCCGTCCCGCAGACCGGCACCGTCGCTCTCGACTACCGCATCGCGAACGTCGCGGCCCCGGCCCGAGCGGTCAACTCCAATGCCGCGATCGGTGCGCTCGCCGAAACGGCGAAGACCGACGAAGGCGGCCGGATTCGAGCGGCGCACCATATCCGACCGGCGGGCGGGTCGCCGCTCGGCGACGGCCAGGGGGTCGGCGACGTCACCATGATCGAGGCGCCCGAGCGTGCGTTCATCGACAACATCGAGCGCAAGTGGGCGGCGCTGACCCGCCCGATCCGAGCCCTCGTCGTGCAGGACGTATCCGGATCGATGCGCCGCGATGCGGGCGGACGCTCACGTGCACAACTCTTGCGCGATGCCTCCGTCTACGGCCTGGCCGAGTTTCCCAAGAACACCGCGCTCGGCTATTGGGAGTTCAGCATCGACCGCGGCGGTCCGGGCGTCCCCTACCGCGAGGTCGCGCCGATCGCGCCGATCATGGCCACGACTGACGGCGTCCTCAATCGCGATGTCCTCGGCAAGGCCATCGACTCCAGCCTGAAGAACCTGCGCGGCGGCACCGGTCTGTACGACACCACGTTGGCCGCCTTCAAGAAGGTCTACGACACCTACGATCCCGCCTACTCGAACAGCGTGATCCTGATGACCGACGGTCGCAACGAGGTGGCGCACAGCATCACGCTCAATCAGCTCGTCTCCGAGTTGAACATCATGAAGAACCCGGCGCGGCGCATCCCGATCATTACCGTCGGAATCTCCGACGACGCCGATGCGACGGCGCTCAAGCGAATCTCGGACGCCACCGGCGGCAGTTCGTTCGTCGCCCACGATCCCAAGGACATCGGGGACATTCTCCTCAAGGCCGTGTCGTTTCGCGTGCAAGACGCGTGAGACCCCCGGCACCTGGGTCTCCGCCCGTCACACACGCGGCGTGAATGCACTTCGGCACTTTCTTTCGGCGTACGGCCGAAAGAAAGTGCCGAAGTAGTTTTCCGGGGCAAGCGCGCAGTGATGCTGACCCGGTCAGAGCGAGTCGTACACGGCGGCCAGATATCTGTTCGGACGTTCGGCGCTGAACACGACGACCGGAAAATCGGATGCGTGTCATCGGACGCCTCGGTAATGTCGCCGCCACATGCTCACTCCCACGCACTCCCCCGTCACCCTGCGCGACGTCTCGTTCACTTGGCCCGACGGCGCAGTCGCTCTCGCGCACGTCGACGGCGCGTTCACCGAGGGACGCACCGGTCTCGTCGGCCGGAACGGTTCGGGCAAGTCGACGCTCCTGCGGCTTATCGCTGGCGTCCTCGCTCCGACTAGCGGCCGCATCGACACCGTGGGCGACGTTGGCTACCTGCCGCAGACCCTCACGCTGAACGCAGGCACCGACATCGCCGAACTTCTCGGGGTGGACCGTGTGCTCGCCGCCCTGCGCGCGATCGAATCCGGTGACGTCGATGAAGCCCACTTCGAGACTGTCGGCGACGACTGGGACGTCGAGTCCCGGGTCGCAGCGGCCCTCGACCGGATCGGATTCTCCGCCGAACACCTCGATCGGAGCGTCGCCGACGTCTCGGGCGGGGAGGCGATCCTCCTCGCCGTCACCGGCTTGTCGCTGCGCCGCACCCCGATCACCCTGCTCGACGAGCCGACCAACAACCTGGACCGAGTCACGCGGGCCAAACTCGCGGACCTCGTCGACGAGTGGCCCGGTACCCTGATCGTCGTCAGCCACGACCTCGAACTCCTCGAGCATATGGACGTGACCGCCGAACTGTACGGCGGTTCGATCGCGACTTTCGGCGGACCGTACAGCGCCTGGCGCGAATCCGTCGACGCCGAGCAGTCGGCCGCCGTCCAAGCAGCACGGACCGCCCAACAGACGTTGAACGCCGAGAAACGACAACGCGTCGACGCCGAGACGCGGCTCGCCCACCGTGCCCGCGCAGGAAAGAAGGCACAGGCCGACGGCGGGCTGCCCAAGATTCTCGCCGGAGCACGTAAACGCCGCGCACAGGAGTCGGCGGGATCCCTGCGCGGAACTCTCGACGGCAAGGTCGACGCAGCACAGTCGGCAGTCGACGCCGCCGACGCCCGTATCCGCGACGACGACCACATCAGCCTCGACCTGCCCGCGCCCGACCTACCGCGCAGCCGACGTCTCCTCGAGTTCACGACGGCGCACGGCGACGTCGTCGTGCAAGGTCCGGAACGCGTCGCGGTCGTCGGGCCGAACGGCTCAGGAAAGTCGACCCTGCTGGCGCAGCTCGTGACGGGCACCGACCCGGTCACCGGCCGTGCGTCCGGACGACTCCTCACCGACTCCTACGGCTATCTTCCCCAACGACTCGACGGTCTCGACGACGCAGCGAGTGCTCTCGCCAATGTGCAGGCCGTCGCACCCGGCGCCGACCCGGGCGACATCCGGAACCGTCTCGCGCGGCTGCTGATCCGCGGAGCGGCCGTCGACCGTCCGGTGTCCACGCTCTCCGGCGGCGAACGCTTCCGAGTGTCCCTCGCCACCCTGTTGTTCGCGGAACCACCGACGCAACTGCTCATCCTTGATGAGCCGACCAACAACTTGGACGTCGCGAGTGTCCAGCAGCTTACCCAGGCACTCGACGCCTATCGCGGGGCGCTCGTCGTCGTCAGCCACGACTATCCGTTCCTGCAGCGGATCGGCATCGACACCGTCCTCGAATTGGATTCGAACGGGTCGATGCGGCAATGCCCCGAACTTTAGCCCGGCAGATCGATGCTCGGCATGGTCGGCAGGTCCGACGAGTCCGGCAGCATCTTGCTCGCCGCACCCGGACACAGCGAGCCGATCGCGGCACCGACGACTGCGGTGCCCTGCCCGATGTTGGACGCCTGACTCACACTCTTCGCGGCGTCGGACACGCTCGTCCCGCTCTTGACGTCTTCGCAGATCTTGCGGCCGACCGAGATCGCTTGGTCGTCGTCGGCGAACGTGACGCCGCTCAGCTTCACCGCCGACAAGTAGGCCTGCCGTCGCGTCGAATTAGTATCCGAGTCAGACCCGCATGCAACGGACAGAAGGGCGATACCCGCGACGAGTGGGGCGACGAGCACGATGCGTAACCGCATGGTGGGACTCCGATCTGGGAAGGTCATCCCACTCTAAACTGAACGACCCCTCTGGTCGGCGCGCTCACTGCTGATCGTGTCTAGCTGCTGATCTTGCTCGTCTGATCGGGGCACAACGCGCCGACCGCACCGCCGACGAGGCGAGCCCCCTTCGTGACGTCGCCCTTGGCGAGTTCGACGTCGTCAACAACATCGAGGAACTTCTTGCCCGAACGCAGATCCGAGCATGCCTGCTCACCCGCCGCGATCAGCTCTCTGTCGCTCGTGCCCGCGAAGGAGTCGCCCTGCCGGACGACCTTCAGATAGATCCCTTCACTTGAGCTGCTGTCCGGCGACGACGTCTCATCGATGCTGGTCGTCGAACTGCTCCCCGGGGAATCGCCCGACGGGACGTCCTGGCTCTCCGTCGATGACGTCGACGTCGACATGCCTGCCCGCTCGGACTCAGCAACGGTCGGTGTTCCGTCGACCGTCGAACACCCGGACAGGGTCATCGCACACAGGGCGATGACGGACAGGGTCATGGCGACGGCGGCAAGACCGGAGCCGCCTACAGCACGGATACGCATGGGAAGGACCCCGTCCATTCAGGAGATGTACGGGGTACATCGTAGAACGAGCGGGGTCCGCCGTCGGTCGGTCGGTTGATCACACCGTCTCAACGGTCGCGGCAGCCGCCGACTTCGCCCACTTATAGTCGGCCTTGCCCGCGGGCGTGCGCTTCACCTCGTCGACGAACACGACGCTCCGCGGCACCTTGTAACCGGCGATCGTCTCCCGGCAGTGCTCCTGGAGCTCCGCCAACGACGGCTCGACCGCCCCCTCTTTGAGGCTGGCGACGGCGCCGACTCGCTGTCCGTACCGCTCGTCGGGGACTGGCACGACGAGTGCGTCGCCGATCGCAGGATGTCCGTGCAGCGCAGCCTCGACCTCTTCGGCGTACACCTTCTCGCCGCCCGAGTTGATGCATTGACTGCCTCGACCGAGGAACACGATGTGCTTGTCTTCGGTCACGTAGCCCATATCGCCGAGCACCGAGATCCGACGGCCGTCGGGCAGCGTCGGGAAGGTGCGCGCCGACTTCTCCGGGTCCTTGTAGTAACCGACCGGGACGTTGCCGACGCGAGCGATGAGGCCCGGCTCGTTCGGCGTGGTGATCTCGTTGAAGCGCTCGTCGACGACCATCATCTTGTCGGACGGCGGAACCGACAGATTGCCGTTCTCGTCCATCATGATCTCGCCGTCGTTACCCGACTCCGACGCACCGAAGTTGTCGCGCATCAGCAGGTCTGGCTTCACCGCCAGCATCCGGTCGCGAACGCTCTTGCTCCAGATCGCGCCGCCCGAGGTGATCGAGAACAGTGACGACATGTCGGTGGTGTCCTTCTGCTTCTCCAACTCCTCGACCAGTGGGATGCCCATCGCGTCGCCGACGATCAGAATGATCTGCGTCTGATCGCGCGGGATGTTCTCGATGATCTGTTTGGCATCGAAGTCGCGCTCCACGATCAGGCGGCTGCCGAGCGCGATGAACGTGAACAGCAGGTACGACGCAGCACCATGCATGAGGGGCGCCGCGATGAGCGCCGCGATCGACGGGAAGTTCTTCACCTCGCGCGTGATCTCGTCGAGGTCTTCGCGCGGGTCCCCGTACGGATTGCCACCGGAGATCGGCTTTCGGAAGAAGTCATCGTGACGCCACACGACGCCCTTCGGATAGCCCGTCGTGCCGCCCGTGTAGAGGACGTACCGCTCCTCGCCGGTGCGCGGCTCGAAGTCGCGCACCGTCGAAGCGCTCGTGTGCTCGGCGAAGTCGACGATCTCGACCCGTCGACCGCCGTCGAGGGCCGCGGCCGTCGCCGACAGTTCCTCGTCGAGGTCACCGATCACGAAGACGGTCTTCACCGAAGGGAGCTTCGGCAACAGCCGGGCGACAGCCTTCTGGTGTTCGGGCAGTTCCACGACGATCGCCGACGAATCCGAGTTCTCAAAGATGTATTCGAGCTCGGCATCGGTGTACCGGTAGTTGACGTTGATCGGGGCGGCCCGCACTTTGATGAGCCCGAGCAGACTGGTGACGTGCTCGACGCTGTTCTTGAGGAACAGCGCGACATGGTCATCGAGACCGATCCCATGCGTCGCGAACATGTGGCCGACCTGCGTGGTGAGGGCGTCCATCTGCGCATACGTGTAGTTGGTTCCCTCGTAGCTGAGAACGACGCGTTCGGGCACGGAGTCGGCGACGGTCTCGAACACGTCGGCGAGGTTGAACTTCATCTCGGTGTCTCCTTGATGGTGGCGGGGAGGTATGGGGTCAGAGGGTGAGGACGAGGCCCGACGTCGGAACGCCGGTTCCTGCGGTGACGATTGCTTTCGATGCTCCGTCGACCTGGTTGACGGAGTCGCCGCGGAGCTGACGCACGGCTTCGGCGATGCCATTCATCCCGTGGATGTAGGCCTCGCCGAGCTGTCCGCCGTGGGTGTTCAACGGCAGCCGCCCGCCCACTTCGAGCGCGCCAGGCTCGGACACGAAGTCCTTGGCTTCGCCGCGGCCGCAGAAGCCGAGCTCTTCCAATTGGATGAGCGTGTACGGGGTGAAGTGGTCGTAGAGGACGGCCAGATCCATGTCGTCCGGGCCCAGGCCCGACTGCTCCCACAGTTGGCGGCCGACGAGGCCCATCTCTTCGAGAGCGGGCAGGTCGTCTCGGTAGTAGCTGGTCATCATGAACTGGTCGCTTCCGCTTCCCGCCGCGGCGCCGGCGATCGACACCGGTGCCCGACGCAGGTCCTTGGCGCGTTCAGCCGAGACGACGACGATAGCCACACCGCCGTCGGACTCCTGGCAGCAGTCGAGAAGGTGCAGCGGTTCGGCGATGTAACGCGAGTTCTGGTGGTCCTCCAACGTGATGGGCTTCCCGTGGAAGAACGCCTTCGGGTTGACGGCCGCGTGCTTGCGGTCGACGACCGCGATCCGACCGAAATCTTCACTGGTCGCGCCGTACTCGTGCATATAGCGGGTGGCGGTCATCGCGACGAACGCGGCCGGTGTCGACAGACCGTGCGGATAGGAGAACGCGTTGTCGGTGCCCGATGAGTTCTCCTGGTTGGCGACCGCCGCGTTGACCTGCCCGAACCTGTTGCCCGACCGCTCGTTGAACGCACGGTAGGCCACCGCGACGTCGCAGACCCCGGTCGCGACGGCCATCGCCGCCTGTTGCACCGTCGAGCACGCTGCCCCGCCGCCGTAGTGGATACGGGAGAAATAGGTGAGGTGCGGGATCCCGACAGCACGGGCGACGGCGATCTCCATGTTGGTGTCCATGGTGAACGTGACGAGGCCGTCGACGTCCGACGCGGTGAGCCCGGCGTCGTCGAGTGCGGCGGTGATGGATTCGGCTGCCAGACGCAGTTCGCTGCGGCCCGAGTTCTTGGAGAAGTCGGTCGCGCCGATCCCAACGATCGACGCTTTCCCCGACAACGTGCGGTCAGTCATCACGCGTCCTCTTTCCTGGTGAAGACGACAGTGGAGATGACGTGCTTACCGAGCGAGTTGGTGCCGATCACGGCCACCGTCACCCGGTCGCCGTCTGCGCCGGCGGATTCGATCTCGGTGACCTCGCCGGTGAACGTCAACGTGTCGTAGGCGTACCACGGCACACCGAGTTTCAACGCGATCGATGCGATCTTCGCCTTCGGCCCCGCCCAGTCGGTGACGAAACGCTCCACCAGACCGGTGTCGCTGAGGATGTTGACGAAGATGTCCTTGGACCCCTTCTGATGCGCGAGGTCCCGGTCGTGGTGAACGTCTTGGAAGTCGCGCGTGGCGATCGCCGTCGACACTACGAACGTCGGGGTCGCGTCGATCCTCAAGGGGGTGAGCGTTGCACCCACCATCATCGTCGGTTCGCTCACCGGTCGCCTCCTTCGCTCGGCATGAATGCGTACAACGTCCACGCGGGATTGTCACCGTCTGCCGGGAAGTCAAGGAACTCGACATCGACCCGCAGCCCGATCCGCACGTCTGCGGGGTCGACGCCGCGCAGCTCACCGAGCATGCGGACGCCCTCGTCGAGTTCAACGAGGGCGACCACGAACGGCAACGACCGTCCGGGCACCTTCGGCGCATGGTGGACGACGTGGCTGTACACCGTTCCGCGACCAGACGCGACGCGGTAGTCGGTGGTACCGAACTCGCCGTCGTCGCCGCGCGGCTTCCAGGTGGCGGGGATCGGCGGATGCCGCAGCGAGCCGTCCTCGAGTTCCTGGATGCGGAGTTCGTGGTCGGCAACACCGGCCCAGAAGAACTCGGTGTCCCGCGAGGTGGTCGGGCGGATCAGCTTCGCGGGGTCGAGGTCGGGCCGGGGGTTCGCGGCTTTCGCCGTATCGGGCGCGAACTTGAGGATCCGGAAGTTCATCTCCGCGACGATCTCGCCGCTCGTTCCTCCAGATTCGCCCTTTGCCCCCGCCTTTCCTTCCGCCCCGTTCGCCAGCCGCCACGTGTTCTTCGTGGTGAAGAACCACCCGTCGCCGAGCGCGGTGTGCTTGGGGCCGACGATGTCGATGAGCTCGGCCGACAGGGTCACCTCGTCGCCAGGCGAGACGTATCGGTGGTAGACGGTGTCACAGTTCGTGGCGACGACGGACGTGTAGCCTGCGGCATCGAAGAGCGCGGTCGCCTGCCCCAACGGATCATCGTCGGTGCGGGCTCCGCGGAGCCCGCGCATCGTCCACACCTGAGCCATGGCTGGCGGTGCGACGACCCCGTCGTGTCCGGCGGCGCGCGCTGCGTCGTCGTCGACGTAGATCGGATTCGTATCGCCCATCGCCTCGACCCAGTTGTGGATCATCGGCCGGTTGATCGGGTCGCGCCCCGTGGTGGGTGCGCTCGCGCCTGCCGCTTTGATGGCGTCGGCCGCAGCGCGGATCTCGTCGTCCGTCGAATCGGGAGTGATCGTCCCGAACGCGGTCGTGCTCGCATTCGTCACAGTCACATTCGTCACGGGGTCACCTCTTCACTCGCGGCAAGCCGAGCCCGGCGGTGCCGATCATGTCTCGCATCACCTCGTTGACGCCGCCGCCGAAGGTGATGACCGCGTTGCGCTTGGCCATCATGTCGAGCCAGTCGGCGAGGTCGGCGGTCGCCGGATCGGTGAAGTCGCCGTAACGGCCGACGATGTCGTCGACCATTCGGTGGATGGTCTGGACGCGCTCGGTGGAGAACACTTTGGTGGCGGCCGCCGACGCCATCGAGATCTCTCCGCTGGAGGCGACCTGCCAGTTGAGCAGTTCGTTGAGGCGTTCGTAGGCGTCGATCTTCGCGAGGGTCCGACGTACGTCCGGTTCGTTGTCGACATCGTGGGCCTGCGCCCACTCGCGGACCTTGTCTGAGATCCCGCTGATCCGGCCCGACGGGCCGAGCATGACCCGCTCGTGGTTCAGCTGGGTGGTGATCAGCTTCCAGCCGTCGCCCTCGTCGCCTACCCGCATCGATACCGGGACCTTGACCCCGCTGTAGTAGGTGGCGTTCACGTGGTGGGCGCCGTCCGCGGTGATGATTGGCGTCCAGGAGAAGCCTGGATCACGAGTGTCGAGGATGAGGATCGTGATCCCCTTGTGCTTGGGCAGGTCCGGATCGGTCCGGCACGCGAGCCAGATGTAGTCGGCGTCGTGGCCGCCGGTGGTGAAGATCTTCTGTCCGTCGACGATGTAGTTCTCGCCGGTCTCGTCGAGCACGGCCTTCGTCGTCAGCGAGGCCAGGTCGGTTCCGGCGTCCGGCTCGGTGTAGCCGATCGCGAAGTGCACGTCACCTGCCAGGATCCGCGGCAGGAACATGTCCTTCTGTTCGGCGGTCCCGTACTTCTGCAGGGTCGGGCCGACGGTCTGCAGGGTGACTGACGGGAGCGGCACGTCTGCCCGGACCGCTTCGTTGGTGAAGATCTGCTGTTCGATCTCGCCGAAGCCGCGGCCACCGAATTCGCTCGGCCAGCCGACCCCGAGCCATCCGTCGGTGCCCATCTGCTTGATCACCTTGCGGTACGTGGGTCCGTGGCGTTCGGTCCTCATGGTCCGAGCGTCATCGTCGCTGATGAGGGTCGAGAAATAGGTGCGCAGCTCGTCGCGGAGCGCGAGCTGGTCGTCAGTGAGCGCTATGAACATGCGAGCACTCCTAGAGCGCGGTCTGCGCCGCCGACCAGTCGGGCGAGGTCTTTGGCGATGGAGAAGTAGCGGTGCAGCGGGTACGTCACGTCGACACCGATCCCGCCGTGCAGGTGTGTCATGGTCCGCATCGTGGCGGGCAGTTCGGCAGCGACGGTGTAGGCCGCGGTGGCGAGGTCCGTCGCCGCGTCACGTCCCTGCGCAAGCTCCCACGCGGCCGCGGTCGCGATCAGGTCGAGCGTCGCCGACACCACGTAGACATCGGCGAGCTGCTGTCCGACGGCTTGGAAGGCGGCGATCGGCTTTCCGAATTGGTGTCGTGTGCTGACGTGGTCGGCGGTGCGCGCGATGGCGCCCGCGAGCAGACCGGACGCGTACGCGGCGAGCAGCGAGCGGTAGACGTCGACGAGACGTGGCACGTCGTCGGCGAGGACTCGATCGGCGCGGGCGCCGTCGAAGCGGACCGAGCATTCGCCCCACCCGGACGACGACGTGGTCCGGGCGATCTGCACACCGTCGACGTCTGCGGCCACGACCGCGACGCCGCGGTCGGTCGTGACGAGGAGAGTGTCCGCCGTGTCGGCGTGCAGGACGCCGGTCTTGACACCGGTGACGACGCCGTCGGACAGTGTGGTCGTCTGCGGGTCGCCGAGCGCCGAACCTGGTTCGCCGATCGCGACCGCGACCGAACCGACATCGGAACGCACGACCAGTCCGGCGGCGAGTGTGCCGAGCAGCGGCGTGACGACTGCGTCGCGTCCGGCCCGGGTGACCAGCGGGCGCAACGAGTCGACGTCGAGGTCGTCACCGCCGTCGGCCTCCGGCAATGGCATCGCGACGAAGCCGGCCTCCTGGAACGCGCGCCATGCGTCCTCGTCATATCCGCTTCCCGCGAATCTGCTCTCCCAATCGGGTTCGAGACGTCGTACGACCTCGTCAGCAGCCTCGCCTACGGCCGCAGCCGCGGGGTCCAGGGTGAAATCCACCCGTGCCTCCAATCTGAATAACTAGAACTTGTTCTATTTGTATCAGATCGACAGTGCTGCTGGTCACTGGATCAGCCTCGCGGCAGACCTAGAATCCGTTCAGCCGCCGCGTTCTTGAGAATCTGCGTGGTACCGCCGGCGATTGACAGGCAGCGGTTGAGCAGAAGGAACTCCGTCGCCGGGGTCGCCGCAAGCGCTTCGACGCCAAGCAGGTCGGTCGCGAACTCCGGAACGGCTTGCCGATGAACCACACCGATCAGCTTCCGGACGCTCGATGTGGCGCCGGGATCGGTGCCCGACAGGCGTTGCACGACGGCGCGCGCATCCAGCACGCGACCGATGTGTGCGTCGGCGACGATCCCGCCGAGGAGCCGAGCCTGATCGTCGTCGAGCTCGACGCCGTCGATCTGCGACAGCAGTGCGTCGACCTCCTTGCCGAGCCCGGATCCGCCCATGGCGACGCGTTCGTTGGCGAGCGTCGTTCGGGCCAGTCGCCACCCGCCGTTGATCTCACCGACGACCATCTCGTCTGGCACGAAGACCCCGTCGAGGAATACCTCATTGAACATCGCGCGCCCGGTCAGTTCGCGCAGTGGCCGGATGTCGATACCCTCGGCTGCCATGTCGACGAGGAAGTAGGTGATGCCCTTGTGCTTGGGCACGTCGGAGTCGGTGCGCGCCAGGCACACCGCCCATTGCGACATGTGCGCCTCCGACGTCCAGATCTTCTGGCCGGAGAGCAGCCAGCCGCCATCGGTCCGCACCGCCTTGGTGCGCAACGACGCGAGGTCCGATCCGGCTTCGGGCTCGCTGAAGAGCTGACACCAGCGGATGTCGCCTGCCAGCGTCGGCGCAACGAACTTCTCACGCTGTGCGTCCGTGCCGTGTTCGAGGATCGTGGGCAACGCCCACCCGGCGATGACGAGGTCGGGCCGGACGACGCCGACACTGTCGAGTTCGGCGTCGATCAGCAGCTGAAGGGCCGGCCCCGCACCGAGCCCGTAGGGCTCCGGCCAGTGGGGGGCCAGCAGTCCGGTGCGCGCGAGGGCCGACCGCTTCTCCGCCTCGGGGGCGGCGGCCACCTCGCGCGCGGCCGCCGCGATCTCCGCGCGACGCGATTCCACTGAGCCGAGGTCCAGCGAGAATTCGCGGCGCGCACCGGCGCGTCCCAGCTGCGCCAGCTCGGTCCGCGCTGTCTTCCCCTGCCCGAGGATCATGCGCGCGGCCAGCGCGGACCGCAGGTAGAGGTGGGCGTCGTGCTCGAAGGTGAAGCCGATGCCGCCGAGAACCTGAATCGCGTCCTTCGTATTGGCGGGAGCAAGGTCGGCGACGAGGACGGCCGCCGCGAGACGGCTCAGTCGCACCTGTTCGCGGTCAGCGGAGTCGAGCGCCGACGCCAAGTCCCAGGTGGCGGCGGCAAGCTGTTCGCTGCGGCACAGCATGTCTGCACAGATCTGCTTGATCGCCTGGAACGATCCGATCGGAGCGCCGAACTGGGTCCGCACCTTCGCATAGTCGACCGCGACGTCGAGCGCATGGCGTGCCACTCCGGCCTGATAGGCGGCGATGCCGAGTGTGAGAACCGCGACGAATGCCTCGCCGTCGACCAGTTCGACGACGGTCGCGGCGTCGACGCCGGACAACCGCACTCGACGCGGGACAGCGGTGCCGTCGAGCGGGCCGACCATCTCGGCGACGTCGGCCGTCACCGTCGCGGCGTCGATCAGGCACCAGCGCGGGCCGCCGTCGTCAGCGGCGAGCGGCACCGCGACCCACCCGTCGTCCACCCACCCGGGCACCGGCCCGAGGTCGACGACGCCGTCGACCATCGTCAACGGTTGTCCCGAGGCGATCGCGGCCGCCGGAGCGACTGCCGGTCGTTCGCCCGCGAGCAGCGACGACGCGTGGGGCGACTCCTGCTTGGCTGCGGCATACGCCGCGGCGACGGACGCCGCGAGCGGACCCGGCACGAGCGACGCACCGCAGGCCTCCACCATCACCGCGACGTCGACGAAGGTTCCGCCTGCGCCGCCGCGAGAGTCGTCGATGGCGGCCGCGAAGATGCCGAGTTCGCCGAGCTCGGCGAAGAGCGCACGCCAGGACGGGCCCGCACCGTCTACGTCGGCCCGCACCGCGTCGACCACCGATTTCGCTCTCGCCCACTCGGTTACACTGTCGTACACAGCAAGCTGGTCGGATGAGGTGGCGATTGTCACGGGCGTTTCCTCTGCGTTTCTGTTGATGCAGCCAATTAGAACCTGTTCTAATGACACCTAGGGTGTACACCATCCAAGTGCCGCTGCCAACCAGCGGCCACCCGACATCCGAGGAGGACGCCGCGCATGGCAGGTCCGGCCAGCACCACGAGCGAGACTGACGCACCAGCGCCCCCGCCCGCCGCCACCCCGACGTCGGGCGCCGAGGTCGGATCGGCCGCCCAGCGGGAACGGCGCCGTCGAATTCTCGATGCGACACTCGCGCTCGCATCCAAAGGCGGCTACGACGCGGTTCAGATGCGTGCTGTCGCAGAGAAGGCAGACGTGGCCGTCGGAACGCTCTACCGCTACTTCCCGTCCAAGGTCCACCTTCTGGTGACCGCCTTGGCGCGCGAGCTCGAGCGCGTCGAGGGTCGCGTCGATCGAACCCAGCTGCCGGGTGACGACTCGATGGAACGACTACGTCATGTCCTCAACATGATCACGTTCGCGATGCAGCGGGACCCGTTGTTGACTGAGGCCATGACGCGCGCGTTCATGTTCGCCGACGCGTCGGCGACCGTAGAGGTCGACCGAGTCGCCGTCACGATCGACCGACTCCTCGCAGGCGCGATCCTCGAACCGTCAGACCCCGGCGAGCCGTCGGAACAGGATTTGGCCATCGCTCGGGTCATCTCGGACGTGTGGATGTCGAACCTCGTCCAATGGCTCACCCGCCGAGTCTCGGCGACCGACGTCACGAACCGGATGGAGCTGACCGTCCGCCTCCTCCTCGACAAGTAGACGACGCCGAAGAGCCTCAAGCAGGCGAGCGTCAAGCAGGCGCGTTGAGGTCCTTGGCGATGGACGGCCACGTCGTGTGCAGGTCGCGCTGCCAGTACTCCCAGGAGTGCGTCCCGGTCGGTCGCGTGGTGACCGTCGAGTCGACGCCCGCCTTGTCGAGTGCCTGCCTCATCTGCTGCGTGCAGCTGTTGACCACGCCTTCGATCGCCCCTCCCATGAGGACCTGATCGAGGAGCACAGCCGGATCGCCGTTGATCAGACGCGCGCTCGGCACGTCGTACCGTCCGGGCAGGCCGGTGCCGCTGGTCATGTAGACCTTGACGCCTTTGAGCTTGTCGGCGTGCAGGTATGGGTCGTTCGCTTTCCAGCCCGGACCGTCGAGCGGACCCCACATGTTGGTGATGTCGCCGCGGCCACGGTCACCGACCACGGTCCGGATGTACGCCTGCCCCAGCGGATCGCTGGTGCGAGCGCACCCGCTGTACGCCGCGACGGAGCGGTAGAGGTCGGGTGCGGCGATCGCGAGATTGAACACTGAGGTTCCCGCCATCGAGATGCCCGCGATGGCGTTGGCGCCGGTGGTGTCGAACGCCTTGTCGACGAGCGGCGGCAGTTCGGTCGTGAGGAACGTCTGCCACTTGTTGCGCCCGAGCACCGGATCGTCCTTCTGCCAGTCGGTGTAATACGAGAACGCACCACTGTTGGGCGTGACGACGTTGACGTGCTTGTCGGCGAAGAACGCCTTGTAGTCGGTCTTCGCCTTCCACGTGGCCGAGTCTTCGCCACCACCCGCTCCGTTGAGGAGATACAGGACCGGGGCGGGACGCGTCCGATCGTCCGGACGCAGCACGGTGAGCGAGATGTTCCGCCCCATCGACGCCGAGTACACCTCAAGGAGTGCCTCGCGAGGCGTGACGGCGGTGGTCGAGATGATGCGGGACGGCAGTTGCGCCGTCGCCGGGATACGCGGCGTCGTCGACGCCGGCTCGGCGAACGCGGTGCCCGCTCCAGAGCATGCCGCGACGGCAACAGAGAGTGCGGCGACCCCACGCACGACAGACACTCGCATCATTAACCCCATCAGTCTCTTTAGAAACAACTGCCACAGCAGTCTAGCGCGTTCGGACCTGATTCGGGAATCGGAAGCAGCACCCCAAACCGGGCAACACGACGCCGTCCGACCATTGCGATGCATGAAGTCACACGGTGGGCGAGTAGCCTGCCTACAGTCATCAAACGCGCCCGCGCGCGCCCCCGAAGGACGAGACGGACCGCTACACCTATGTCAGATAAAGCAGGCGACCTCACCGAAGAGAAGGTCGAGACCCCGGTACAGGCCAAGCCCGCCAAGAAGGACCGGCACCTCTATCAGATCGACTTCGTCCGACTGGTCACATTCGCCGGAGTGATTCTCGACCACGTGATCTTGGGCATGGTCCCTTACACGGCGGTCATCGCGCAGGGTGTCGGGCTGATGCTCCGCTACACGCGCTACTGCTTCTTTGCGCTCACCGGCTTCGTGCTGACGTACCAATACCGGAACCGCGACCTTCACGCTCCGACGTTCTGGCGCAAGCGGTACAAACTGATCGGCCTGCCGTTCCTGGTCTGGTCGCTGTTCTATTGGCTGAAGGGGCACTACGACTCCGGCGGGGTCGACGCGGTCACCGGAATCTTTTCCAGTGCCCACGACGTCGGACTCGCATTGAAGAGCATCGGTTACGACCTCATCACCGGACATGCCGCATACCACCTGTACTTCATGTCGGTGAGTATGCAGATCTACCTGGTGTTCCCGGCTGTCCTGTGGATGATGAAGCGAACGTGGGGCTACCACCGTTATCTGCTGGCACTGAGCGCACTCGTCCAAGCGTGGTTCATGTACCAGATGGTGCGCGGTGCCCCGACGGCATTGTTCGAGTCAGGCGTCCTGGGTGCGCTGTGGCGCTATTTGCCGGTCACGATCCTGCCGTACCAGTTCTTCATCTTCGCGGGCTGTCTGGCCGCCTACCACTTCGAGGCGTTCACCGGTTTCATGAAGCGGTGGCGCTGGTTCATCGTTGGCGCGGGTCTCGCGACGATCATCACCACGCTGGTCTACTTCGCCCGCAAGGCGAACATCGCGACCGGTATGGAAGATCCGGCCGCGGGCACCGAGGAGATGTTCCGTGCGACGAACGTTTTCATGCTGCACAACGTTTTCGCGCTGCTGTCGATCATCTGCATTCTGTACATTCTCGGCACTGTCTGGCAGTCGCGCCGGACGCCGGGTTCGGTTCCGGACACGATCCTGCGCAAGGGCTCGGACCGGTCGTACGGCATCTATCTCGCGCACGTCTTCGTGCTGTCGGAGGTCATGAGCACGACACGTCAGTGGATCGACCTCAGCCAGTTCTGGATGATCTTCTTTACCTATCTGATCACCATCATCCTGACGGTGGCGCTGGTGGAGACGTTGCGTCGAAGCCCAGTCAGTCTCATCACGACAGGCCGTGAGCGTGAGGACTGGCGTCAGCAGCGTCCGTTCGAGTCGGCCCTCGTAGCCGCGGGCGGCATCGCGTTCGGCCTCGCCCTGCGGTTCTGGGGCAATACGTCGATCGGCTCGCTCATCGCTGCGATCGGCGCACTACTCCTCTTGTCGGCGGCGGTTGTCGCTTACCGCCAACTGTCGGAGACACGCGAGCAACGTGCTGCCGATATCGCAGCGGCTCGCGCTTCGGACGCCCCGTCGCAAGTCAACGAACTCGACGACCCGGTGACCGATGCGCCGGTCGAGCAGGACGCGGAGGCGGGGACGTCGGATCGCGGTCCGCGGGTCTGACGGCCACACACCTCGACCAGAAGACGCTCCGTCCGCCGATCTGTTCCACTTAGTGGTCCAGATCGGCGGACGGAGCGTTTTTCGGTCTTGTCCGACGTTCTCAGAGCATGGCGTTGATGACGAGGTTCGCGACGCCATCCTTGCCCGAGTCGGTCGGGTGGTAGGGCGGACTGCCGGGGAAGCCTTGCAGCCAAGGATCGGCCGAGCACACAGTGTGCGCCTTACCCGCCTGGGACGGCTGGACGAGGACCGAGCCGGTCGCGCGTGCGGCCTGTGCGGTGGCCGCGGCCAACGAGTCCGCGACGAGTCCCGCTTCGGCGATCTCCCACGGTGCCAGCGGCAGCTTCGGGCAGGCGATGTCGGCAACGGAGACGACCGGCGGATAGTCGACGAGAACGACTTTCGCCTTGGGTGCGCGGGCCTTCACCTCGCGCACGATCGTCTCCATTCGGCGCTCGACGGAGGCGAACGACTCGGGGACCGGCATAGGCGACGCCACCCGGTTGGCGTTGCAGCGCAACGGGCGTTTGCCGGCCATCGCGAGGTTCACACAGCTCTGTACGCCGAGCCGACCGATGTAACCGACGTCGTTGCCGCCAGTGGTGATGGTGACGACTTGCGTGTCGGAGGTGACGGCATCGATCTGAGCGGGTTTGTGATGCCTCTTCGACGGCGTGAGGATCTCCGACGAGGTCGACCCCGCGCAGGTGACGTCGACGAGCCGGTACCCGAGAGCGTCGGCGACCCGGTTGGGGTAGTTGTCATTGCTGCGGCCACAGTTGCTGGGACCGCGTTTGTTCGATTCTGGACCCGACGCGAACGAACTGCCCATCGCGACATATCGGGGTTTGTCGGCAGGCGAGTTCTTGGCAGCCATCGACGGTTCGGCTACGGTGCTTCCACCCGCGTCCCGCGCTGTCGCGATCGCCACGCCGAGGCCCGCCACGACCGCCATCGTGATGATGACGATCAGGACGCGCGACAACGGGATTCGAGACGAGGCCATGAGTTGTAGTTTCACATAGGAACCTGTGAACATGCCGAATCCGCTGGACCTTCCGCGTGTGATGTTCGACCAGTACTCGAGGCGCGGACAACTCCCCCACCACGACCGCTCCACGGAGCCACGAAACCTACACCTCTCGCGGGCTGCGCCTCCCGATAGAGCATTGACATGCCCGCGCGGTGTTGGTTCGTCACCTGGCGCTCCTCGCTGTCGAGCATCCACAAAAGGTTTCGTCCGAGAGTTGAGACCACATAGTGGTCTCAGCCTCTCGGACGAAAGAGAATCAGTGGCGTCTCGCCTAAGCTCAGCCCTGGGGCGGGCCGTAGTTCGGCGGCTGCTGACCGTAGTTCGGGCCCTGCGGCGGTACTGGCGGGAAGCCGCCCTGCTGCTGCCCCGGAGCCGGCTGGCCCGGCTGCGGCTGACCTGACTGGGGCTGACCGAAGCCCGCCTGCGGCGGGGCGCCGAATTGCTGCTGCGGGCCACCGAAGCCCGGACCCGCAGGCCGCGACGAGGTTCCGAACTTTTCGGGGGCCACCGTCATGAGCACAGCAAGCGCGCCTGCGACGAGAGCGACCAAGGAGAACACCAGGGTCAACCACAGCCCGTAACCGGCACTGACGTCGGCTCCGCCTTCATCCATATCGCTCATGTCTCCACCGAATGCGCTGAGCGGGTTGGCAACGAACACGATGGTCGCGATCGTCGTCGCCAACCCAGCTACGGCGACGATGATCGATCCGATTCCGGGGAACCGACGAGCCGCGATCAACGCACCACCGACGATGAGCAAGACGCCGAAGATGATCGTCCAAACAGCGGGCGAGCCCGGCCCGTCGTCGGACCCTTCCGCGAACCCTTCATCGGCGCTCTTCCGCACCTCATCCGCGATAGAGTCAGGCATGCCACCGGGCAGGTCGACATCGACGTCGGTCGCATAGCTGCCGACGCCGTTGATCGACAGCTCCATGTTCATCGACATCGTGCCGGTGCCTGGAATCGACTGCGACGACGACACGTTGACCGACAACCAGTTCAAAAAGCTGAAGATGATCAGCAGGGCGCCGACGACTGCGGCGCCGACACCGACCAGCAGGCTCTTCTGGTTCGGCGCTGCCGTCGGGGCGAGAATCGCCCGTTGCACAGAAAGCTGCCCATTCTGCCCTGCAGTCGCAGGCGCACCGGGAAACGGCGGCTGCTGCCCAAAGTTGGGCGGCGGCTGGTTCGGCGGTCCGTATGTCATGGTTCGTCTCCCGACTCATTGTTCACGATCGGCCGGATCGGCCGGATCTTCGCAAGTGAATCCTAAACATACGAACGACCACTCAGTCGGACCACCGTCATTTGTACGGTCCACCGCCGTCCGCGGACTACGACGAACGGCCGACGGGATGTACCCGTCGGCCGTTCGTCGTAGATCTTTTCCGAGTCGAATCGGCTAGGCGTCGTCGCCGGTGCCGACCGACTTGGTCAACTCGACCGCGTCGTCCGGAATGTCACGCGGCTTCTCCGAACCAGTGAAGGTGAAGTTGGCGTCCTCGCCCTCTCCCTCGCCGTCCCAGTTCTCGACGTCGACCAGGATGATCTGGCCCGCCTTGACCTCGTCGAACAGGATCTTCTCGGAGAGCTGGTCCTCGATCTCGCGCTGGATGGTGCGACGCAGCGGACGCGCCCCCAGCACTGGATCGAAACCGCGCTTGGCGAGCAGACTCTTGGCCTTCTCCGTCACCTCGATCGCCATGTCCTTGTTCTTCAGCTGCGTCTCGACGCGGCCGATCATCAGATCGACCATCTGCAGAATCTCGTCCTTCTTCAGCTGATGGAACACGATCACATCGTCGATACGGTTCAGGAACTCGGGGCGGAAATGTTTCTTCAGCTCGTCGTTGACCTTCTGCTTCATCCGCTCGTAGTTGTTGCCGCTACCGTCGTCGTTGCTGAAGCCCATGCCGACGGCCTTCGAGATGTCACCAGTGCCCAAGTTGGACGTGAAGATCAGCACCGTGTTCTTGAAGTCGACTGTGCGTCCCTGACCGTCGGTGAGACGGCCATCCTCGAGAACCTGCAACAAGGTGTTGTAGATCTCCGGGTGCGCCTTCTCGATCTCGTCGAACAGGACCACGGAGAACGGCTTGCGGCGGACCTTCTCGGTCAGCTGGCCGCCCTCGTCGTAGCCGACGTATCCGGGAGGGGCACCGAACAGGCGCGACGCGGTGAACCGGTCGTGGAACTCGCCCATGTCGATCTGGATGAGCGCGTCGTCCTCGCCGAACAGGAAGTTCGCGAGCGCCTTCGACAACTCGGTCTTACCGACACCGGACGGGCCGGCGAAGATGAACGAGCCCGACGGACGCTTCGGGTCCTTCAAACCGGCGCGCGTACGACGGATCGCCTTCGAGACGGCCCTAACGGCGTCTTCCTGGCCGATGATCCGCTTGTGCACCTCGTCTTCCATGCGGAGCAGACGCTTGGTCTCCTCCTCGGTGAGCTTGAAGACGGGGATACCGGTCCAGTTGCCGAGGACCTCGGCAATCTGCTCGTCGTCGACCTCGGCGACGACGTCGAGGTCGCCGGCACGCCACTGCTTCTCCCGCTCAGCGCGCTCGGCGACGAGCTTCTTCTCCTTGTCGCGGAGGCTTGCGGCCTGCTCGAAGTCCTGCGCATCGATCGCCGACTCCTTCTCCTTGCGCGCGTCGGCGATGCGATCGTCGAATTCGCGCAGGTCTGGCGGAGCGGTCATCCGGCGGATGCGCATGCGCGCGCCCGCCTCGTCGATGAGGTCGATCGCCTTGTCCGGCAGGAACCGGTCGTTGATGTACCGGTCGGCCAGCGATGCGGCTGCGGCGAGCGCACCGTCGGTGATGGACACCTTGTGGTGCTGCTCGTACCGGTCGCGAAGACCCTTGAGGATCTCGATGGTGTGCTCGACCGACGGCTCGCCAACCTGCACCGGCTGGAAACGACGCTCCAGAGCCGCATCCTTCTCGATGTACTTGCGGTACTCGTCGAGGGTGGTGGCTCCGATGGTCTGCAGTTCGCCGCGGGCCAGCTTCGGCTTCAAGATGCTGGCAGCGTCGATGGCACCCTCGGCCGCACCCGCGCCGACGAGCTGATGCAGCTCGTCGATGAACAGGATGATGTCGCCGCGAGTGTTGATTTCCTTGAGGACCTTCTTGAGACGCTCCTCGAAGTCACCGCGGTACCGGCTGCCTGCGACCAGCGAACCCAGGTCGAGCGTGTACAACTGCTTGTCCTTGAGGGTCTCGGGAACGTCGCCCGCAACGATGGCCTGCGCGAGACCTTCGACGACCGCGGTCTTGCCGACGCCCGGCTCACCGATGAGGACCGGGTTGTTCTTGGTACGACGCGAGAGGACCTGCATGATCCGCTCGACCTCTTTCTCGCGCCCGATGACGGGATCGAGTTTGCCCTCCGACGCTGCGGTCGTCAGGTTTCGGCCGAACTGATCGAGGACGAGCGACGTCGACGGGGTGCCCGAGTCGGACGAACGTCCGCCGGTGCCTGCAGTCTCCGCCTCCTTGCCCTGGTAGCCCGACAACAATTGGATGACCTGTTGACGGACCCGGTTGAGGTCGGCGCCCAGCTTGACGAGCACCTGCGCGGCGACGCCTTCGCCCTCGCGGATCAGCCCGAGCAGGATGTGCTCGGTGCCGATGTAGTTGTGGCCCAACTGCAGCGCCTCACGCAGGCTCAGTTCGAGGACCTTCTTGGCGCGCGGGGTGAACGGGATGTGACCGGACGGAGCCTGCTGGCCCTGACCGATGATCTCCTCCACCTGGCTGCGCACGGCCTCGAGTGAGATGCCGAGCGACTCGAGCGCCTTCGCCGCCACGCCTTCACCCTCATGGATGAGGCCCAGCAGGATGTGCTCGGTGCCGATGTAGTTGTGGTTGAGCATCCGCGCTTCTTCTTGCGCCAGGACGACAACCCGGCGTGCGCGGTCGGTGAACCGTTCGAACATTGTTCTCCCTCGATAGCTTGCGCCCCGGTCGTTGCCGCGCAGCCGCGGCAGAGTATGACGACCAGCCCTACGTCCACTCTAGTGGTCGCGGCGAGCCGACCGCGCATTACTCCGGTCTCGGGCGGATGCCGTCGACCACGATGGGGGTCTGAGGTTGACAACGCTGCACGCAGGAATGATGTTCCCGACCGACTACGCCGTGAGCGAACGTCGCTCAATGCACTGTCATCGGTCGCGGATTCCCCGGACCGGATCACCGAGCACGGCGCGGAGCGCGGACATGATGACGCTTCTCCTGCGCGCCCGCGGCAGCGCCGCGTGATTGACTGACCGTATGCCGATCCAGTCCCGTTTCCGCCGTCGCCCGCTCGGCATGGGCGCCGTCGCCGCCATCGGCTCGGCCGCCCTCGTCATCACTGCGGGCCTCGTACTGGGGCAGCCGGCCGAGGCCGAGATCGCCGGAGGTCACGGCATTCTGAACGGCTACGCGTCGACGCCGGAGACCGCGTGGACCCTCGATGACCAGTCGCTGCCCGGACTCACCGGCGACGGCGACATCGAGGTCGCCGACACCTCGGGCGACGACTGGCTCGTCGCCTACACCGCGGGCATCCGCCGCGTATACGTGCTCGTCGACGCCGACACCGGCGAGCTCCGGTGGGACACTCCCGTCAACGCCGGATTCGGCGCGTGCGCGTTCGACGAGTCGGGTGACATCGGATGCGCGGTGCGGACGCGAACCGACGGACCCGACAACGGCTTCTTCCTCGTCGACCACCAATCCGGCCACCTGGATCTGATGTCACGTGGCTCGGACACCGCCCACCTCATCGGGATCGACTCCGATTACATCCACGTGAACGACAGCGGGTACGGCGTATCGCGCCGCTCCCCGTCGGGCGACGAAGAGTGGAGCCGTACCTTCGCCTCGTCGGCGACGCCGACCGTCTCGGACGGCGTCCTCGTCGTCACGACCTCGGATGGGGCCCGGTTCGTCCTCGACCCGGAGACCGGAGAGGACGTCGTCGCGTGCCAGGACTGCGAGGTGACGACGTACCCGACCGGCCTCGTCGTCTCACGCAGCCACGACGGAACCAACACGCTCGACTTCTATCGCGTCTCCAACGGTGTCGTCGACGCCGATCGCGTCCGGAGCGCCGACGGCCTGCAGTTGGTGCCCGGCCCGTCGATGCTGCCCGTCGTGACAGCGGCAGGCGACACGGTCCTCGACTCCCACGGCCGATACCAGATCCTCGACCCGGGAACGGGCCGCGCCGCGTGGGAGGTGTCGGACGCTGAACTGTCCAAAGTCCACACCCGCCCGTGCGGACCGCAGGTGTCGTTCGCCCGGAAAGACCGCTCGCGCGTATTCTTCACACTCGCCGACGGCACTCGGGTCGGCGAGCTACCCGAACCCGCGTTCGGTCACCCGGAGGCCGACATCGACATTCTGTCGTGCGTCGGAGCCTCCGACCAGATCGCAGTCTTCGGCAACAACAGTCAGCTGACCGGGTTCCGCCCGGCCACCGGCGAGCAGGCGTGGACGTTCCCCATCAATGGCGACGCGTCCGTCATCGACGGCCGGATCGTCCTGGTCCAGGGGTCGACGCTCAGCGTGCTCAGATAGTGCTCGCGGCCCGGATCACGTCGACGAACGGTGTCTGCGCGGCCCCGCCACGCAGATCAGTTAGTTCGGTCGACGACGAGTCGAGTGCGCCGTTGGCCGCACCCGCGTCCGCATCGGAGACGATCTCGGCCGCACTCTCGGGCAGGCCGGCGTCGATCAGCGCCGCTTTGTAGTCGGCCACCGGAATGTCCTGATAGCGGACTGGCTTGCCGGCAATCTCGCCGAACACTGCGGCGATGTCGGTGTACGTCAGATGCTCGGATCCGGCCAGCTCGTACACGCGTCCGGGCTCCGGTGCGATGACAGCGGCAGCGGCCGCATCCGCATAGTCGGCGCGTGCGGCAGGCGCCACGGTCGCCGCGCCCGCGGCTCCGTAGAAGACCCCACCGTCGATGGCCGACGCGGCGGAGCCCGCGTAGTTCTCCGAGTACCAACCGTTGCGCAGGATCACATGATCGACCCCACTGTCGGCGAGATACGCCTCGGTCTCGCGGTGTTCGCCTGCGAGGAGCAGTGGTGACGTATCCGCGCCGAGCAGGCTCGTGTAGGCGGCGAACCCGACACCTGCCTTCTTCGCGGCGTCGATGACATTGCGGTGCTGGGGGGTGCGTCGCCCAACCTCTGACCCCGACACGAGGAGGAGTCGGTCCACTCCGGCGAGGGCGGTGACCAGGGTGTCGAACTGCTCGTAGTCGGCGATCCGGACTGCGACGCCGGACTCCGCGAGCGGAGCGGCCTTCGCTTCGCTACGTGCGATCGCGACGATGTCGCTCGGGGCGACGCCACGGGCGATGAGCGCGGCGATGGCTGCGCTGCCGAGGCCGCCGGTCGATCCGGTGACTGCATACGTGGTCATGAGGTTCTCCTTCGATCGGGTGAGCTGCCACTACGATCATGCACTTACTTTTTCGATAGTGCAATGATTTATATCAGCACGCGCGGAATTGTGGGTGTAGCGTGGTTGCTATGACCGCTTCACTCCCGTCCGACGACGTCGACCCGACGTTGGAGCCGGACGTGTTCTCACGCGCATGCGCGTCGCGGGGCGTGCTGCAAGACGCGACGAGCAGGTGGGGGCTCCTCGCCCTCGTGGCCCTACGCGAGGGCGAACTCCGCTTCAGCGCACTCCGTCGTCGCGTCGACGGCGTCAGCGAACGAATGCTGTCGTCGACCCTGCAGTCACTCGAACGCGACGGCTTCGTCGTTCGTGAAGTGCTGCAAGCGATCCCGCCGCGAGTCGAGTACTCGCTAACCGACTTAGGGGCCGACGTCGCGGAGCGACTCGAAGGACTGATCGAGCTCGTCGAAGGCCACCTGCCGGATGTCGAGCAGGCCCGCGAGGCGTACGACGCGAGATAGATCGTCGGTCAGCGAGAAGAACGCTCGAAGAAGGCTCGCAGGGCCTTCGAGTACATGGCGACGTCGTCGACGCCCATCAGTTCACGGCAACTGTGCATGGCGAGCTGCGGAGCGCCGACATCGACAGTCAGCAGTCCGGTGCGGGTCGCAGTGAGCGGGCCGATCGTCGAACCGCAGGGCAGGTCGGCGCGATGGACGTACCGCTGCAACGGGACGTCGGCGTCACGGCACGCCATTGCGAACTCGGCTTCACCTGTCGCGTCCGAGGCGTACCGAAGATTCTGGTTCACTTTGAGGACCGGTCCACCGTTCACGGCGACCTGGTGGCCAGGCTCGTGCCGGTCCGGAAAGTTGGGGTGAGTGGCGTGTGCCATGTCGCCGGACGCACAGACGCTGGCCGCCATGATCTGCAGGAACTCGTCCCGGCCGCCGCCGTTTACGGCGACGAGTCGCTCCAACACGGTGACGAGGAAATCACTTGAGGCCCCCCGCTCGGAGCCCGAGCCGACTTCTTCGTGGTCGAACAGGGCGAGCACGGTCACGTTCTCGCTCTGGTGTGCGTCGAGCAGCGCCCGTAGTCCCGAATAGCAGGTGCCCTGATTGTCCAGGCGTGGCGCACTGAGGAATTCGCCTGCACCGCCGATTATGCGCGACGGCGTCACGTCGTGCGCCATCAGTTCCCAGCCCAGGACTGCAGCCGGATCGACGCCTGCCCGCTCGGCGACGACCGTGATGATTGAGGCCTCGTCGTCGAGACTCCACAGCGCGTCGACGTGCCGCTGCGGGTCGAGATGCACCCCTTTGCGGTCTTCGGACAGGTGGATCGCGAGTTGCGGGACACGCAGGATCGGGTCGTCGATCTCGACCAGCGCGTGCGCGACGGACGAGCCGTCGGCGTAGGCGATCCGACCGGAGAGTCCGAGGTCGCGGTCGAGCCACGAGTTGAGCCAGGCGCCGCCGTACGGCTCCAACGCGACTGTCGACAGCCCTGCGGCACGACGGTCCGGATGCTGTTTGAGGCGAAGGTTTGGGCTGTCGGTGTGACCTCCGACGATACGGAACGGCGCGTTCCCCGACTGCCGGAGCATGTCGACGGCAGACGCGTCCCACGCGATGATCGACCCGCCGCGCACCACGTAGCCGCGCCGAGCGTCGGCGGACCACGGACGGTTCTCGAAGACTCGCGTGTAACCCGCGTCGTCGAGGGTCGTCGCGACCGTCGCGCACACATGGAACGGCGACGGCGAGGCGTCGATGAACTCGCCGAGGCCGACCGCGTTCGCCGTCGTCGTCATGCTGGTCAGACGGCTGCGACGACCGCGTCGAGTGCCGAATAGAAGAGCCCCAGACCGTCGTCGGACGGTCCGGTCAGCGCCTCGATCGAATGCTCGGGGTGCGGCATGAGGCCGACGACCCGACCGTTGGCGCTGGAGATCCCCGCGATGTCGAGCTGCGAGCCGTTCGGGTTGTCGCCCGCATAGGTGAACACGATGCGACCCTCGCCTTGGAGTTCAGTGAGGGTCTCGTCGGATGCGACGTAGCGCCCCTCCCCCGACTTGAGGGGAATCAGGATCTCGGCGCCAGCGTCGAAGCGGCTCGTCCATGCGGTGACGTTCGACTCGACGCGCAGCCACTGGTCGCGGCACACGAAGTGCAGTCCCTCGTTGCGGGTCAGCGCCCCCGGCAGCAGTCCGGCTTCGCACAGGATCTGGAAGCCGTTGCAGATCCCGAGGACCGGCATACCCTTCGCGGCGGCGGACACCACTTCGCCCATCACCGGAGCGAACTTAGCGATGGCTCCGGTCCGCAGATAGTCACCGTACGAGAAGCCACCGGGGACGACGACGGCGTCGACGCCTTTGAGGTCGGCGTCGCCGTGCCATAGTTCGACGGCTTCACCCCCGGCGAGGCGAACCGCGCGCGCCGCGTCGACATCGTCGAGCGTGCCGGGAAACGTGATGACTCCGATTCGTGCGGTCATTTCCGTCGTCACTCCGCCGCGCGGGAGACGGTGAAGTTCTCGATGACCGTGTTGGTCAGGAGATCTTCGGCGATGCGCTCGAGGTCGGCGTCACCGACCGAGTCGTCGACCTCCAACTCGAACCGCTTGCCTTGCCGGACATCTGCGACGCCCGCGAATCCGAGACGCCCCAGCGCGCCGACGATCGCCTGCCCTTGCGGATCCAGAATCTCGGCCTTGGGCATGACATCGACCACTACACGTGCCATCAGGCAACCGCTCCTTCGGTGAGAAAGTCCTACGGCCGTATCGTACCCGGCCGTAGGCCTTTCACCGGCCGCGGGCGGTGAGTCAGAGCGCGGCTTCGATCGCTGACACCACTTCGGGGGCGTCGGGCTCGGTGCGCGGACGGAATCGAGCGACGGTCTCACCGTCCGAGGAGACGAGGAACTTCTCGAAGTTCCACGCGATGTCCCCTGCCTCGCCGCCAGAATCGGCAGTCTCGGTAAGCGCCGCGTACAGCGGGTGGCGGTCGTCGCCGTTGACGTCGACCTTCTCCAGGAGCGGGAAGCTGACTCCGTATGTGGTGGAACAGAAGGTGGCGATCTCGTCGGCGGTCCCCGGTTCCTGACCCATGAACTGGTTGCACGGCACGCCAACGACGGTGAGCCCCCTCGGGCCGTAGTCCTTCTGCAGCTGCTCGAGCGCGGTGTATTGCGGGGTGAGCCCACATTTGGACGCGACATTGACGACGAGGAGCGGTCCCGGTAGTTCACTGAGGTTCAACGGGGTCCCGTCGAGAGCGTTCACCGGGATGGACTTGATGCTTGAGTGGCTCATACCCCACACAGTAGTCAGCGTGAGTAAGCTCACGGCTAATTGTGTTGCAGCAATAGTTGCGTGTCCGTAACTTATCTCAGGTGCCCGCGATCAATGACATCGACGAATCAGTAAGTGCGACGAGCACTGTCCTGTTTCGTTTCCTCGACACACTCGCATGCCAACAGAGCGCCCGCACTGCGGATTCGCTCGCCGCGACGGACATGACTCTGTCTCAGTTGCGCATGCTCTTCGTCCTACATCGCGAGAACGAAGCCGTCTCGGTGAACACCCTGGCCGACGCTGTCGGACTGTCGCTGGCGGCAGCCGGCCGGGGTGCCGACCGTCTAGTCGGGCTCGAACTCGTCGATCGGCGAGAAGACCAGGAGGATCGGCGAGTGAAGCGACTCTCACTCACTTGCAAGGGCCGTGCGCTGTTGGACGACCAGTTCACCCAGCATGCGGACGACCTGACCGACGTGGTCGCCACACTGCCAGAGGATCTGCGAAACACCCTCCGCGACACTCTGTCCGACGTTCTCACCCACCTCTCACCAGAGAAAGTGACCTCATGACTTCATCCGTCTCGGCCCCTGCGCCGGACAAACTCGGCCGCGATGTGTTCATCGTCGCCGGTGTGGTCGTCCTCGGCGCGATCATGTCGATCCTCGACGTGACCGTCGTCGGTGTCGCACAGAACACCTTCGCGGAGGAGTTCTCGTCCTCGCCCGCCAGCGTCGCGTGGTCGATGACCGGGTACACCCTGGCGCTGGCTGCGGTGATCCCGATCGCGAGCTGGGCAGCGTCCCGCTTCGGCACCCGCAACGTCTATCTTGTGTCGCTGGTCCTGTTCCTGATCGGTTCAGCACTGTGCGCGATGGCCACCAGCATCGGCACCCTTGTCACGTTCCGCGTCATCCAGGGTCTCGGCGGCGGTCTGCTCATGCCGATCGGCATGATGATCATGACTCGCGCGGCTGGTCCCGCTCGCGTCGGTTCGGTGATGGCCGTGCTCGGTATCCCGATGCTCCTCGGCCCGATCGCCGGCCCGATCCTCGGCGGCTGGCTCATCGAGGTCGCCTCCTGGCACTGGGTCTTCCTGATCAATATCCCGATCGGCATCGTCGCCATCGTCTACGCGTGGTTCGCTCTGCCGACCGACAAGGACACGGTCCGGCCGTCGATCGACGGTATCGGCCTAGTGTTGCTGTCGCCGGGTCTCGCCCTGTTCCTGTTCGGCGTCTCCTCGAGCGCCGAGGAGCAGACGTTCGGCGCACCTAAGGTGTACATCCCGATGATCATCGGCGCCCTGCTCATCATCGCCTTCGTCTTCCACGCGCTGCGCTCCAAGAACCCGTTGCTCGACCTGCGACTGTTCAAGAACCGCACCATGTTGGTTTCGATACTCACGATGGTCACGTTCATGATCGCGTTCTTCGGCTCGTCGCTGCTTTACCCGCAGTACTTCATCGGAGTCCGCGGCGAGACCACTCTGATCGCCGGCCTGCTGCTGGCACCGCAGGGTCTCGGCGCCATCCTGACCATGCCGATCGCGGGCAGGATGACCGACAAGATGGGCCCGGGCAAGTTCGTGCTAGGCGGTTTGGTGCTGCTCGTCATCGGTGTCGGCGCGTTCGTCTTCCTCGGCCCGGATACCTCGTACTGGTACTTGTGCGGCGCGTTGTTCGTCCAGGGTCTCGGTATGGGCATGACGATGATGCCGATCATGTCGGCCGCCCTCGCTACGCTGAAGCCCGCGCAGGTCAACGACGGTTCCACTCTGGTGAACGTCGTTCAGCAGACCGCATCGTCGATCGGTTCGTCGGTGATCACAGTCATCTACACCGGACTGTTGTCGGCAGGCGCCGGTTTGGCCATCACTTCGCA
This sequence comes from Gordonia abscondita, assembly GCF_032711245.1. Lineage (GTDB taxonomy): Bacteria > Actinomycetota > Actinomycetes > Mycobacteriales > Mycobacteriaceae > Gordonia. The sequence goes on along the minus strand of NZ_CP128986.1, from coordinate 1,988,469 downwards.
CGTCGCACCAGACAGGGTGCCTGCGGACATCCCGCAGGGTGTGCTCGACCTCGGGTTCGACGATGCCGCGTCGGCATTCGCCACGACGTTCATCGTCAGCACCGTCCTGGTCGCGGTGACGATCATCCCGGCGATCTTCCTGCCTCGCAAGAAGATCGCACCTACCGAGGGTGTCGAGGCGACACCCGTCCTGGTGCACTGACGCATCCGAGTATTCACCGACTGTGCCCCGCTGTGACTTGCAGCGGGGCACAGTCGTCTGTGCGAACGAAATCGCCTGGACGTCCAGTGCTTCCGATGTTTGACTGATCGGGTGCTGTTGACCGTCTCGACCACTCATCACCCGGCAACCGACCTCGGCTACCTGCTGCACAAGCATCCCGATCGAGTCCAAGAGTTCGCCGAGCCGACCGGGACAGCGACTGTCTTCTACCCGGAGGCGACACCGCAGCGGTGTACGGCGGCACTCATGCTCGAGGTCGACCCGATCGCGCTCGCCCGCTCACGAGGAAAGCGGTCACCGGACTTCGCTCTCGGCCAGTACGTGAACGACCGCCCGTACGCGGCGACGTCGCTGATCGCGGTCGCCCTCGGCCGAGCGTTCCGCACGGCCCGTACCGGGCGATGCGCATCACGCCAGGAATTGGCCGACACGGCCATCCCTTTGGAGATCACGATTCCCGCACTGCCGTGCCGCGACGGCGTCGAGTTCGCCACCCGCATCTTCGGTCCACTCGGCTGGCAGATCGACGCGACACCGATCGCATTGGATCCCGAGTTCCCCGAGTGGGGCGACTCCCGGTACCTCGACGTGACACTGCGCGGAGACGTCCGTCTCGCCGACGCCCTCAATCAGCTGTACGTGCTGCTGCCCGTATTCGACTCGTCGAAGCACTACTGGCAGACCACCGACGAGGTCGACAAGCTGATCACTGCGGGCGGCGAGTGGCTGCGCGCCCACCCCGACCGCGACACCATCGTCGGCCGATACCTGGCTCGCACTGGCGGTCTGGACGCGGTGGCTCGCGCGCGTCTCGACGAACTCGACGACCTCGGGCCGGCCGACGATGCTGAGGGAGACGTCCCGCGGCGCCGCCCGTCGCTCAACATCGCGCGGCACGACGCCGTCCTCGCCGAGATCGTCAGACTGGGCCCGGCATCGATCATCGATCTGGGCTGCGGTTCGGGTCAGTTTTTGTCGAAGGTGCTGCGTGGCACCGGGATCAGCCGGGTGGCCGGCTGTGACGTCTCGACGCGGGAACTGCGCCGCGCTGCTGATCGACTGCACGTCGACGACATGACGCAACGGCAGGCCACGCGACTCGAACTGTTTCAGTCGGCGCTCACCTACCTCGACCCGCGGATCGCCGGATTCGACGTCGCCGTCCTGATGGAGGTGATCGAGCACTTGGACATCCCCCGCCTGGAGGCGCTCGAACGCGCCGTCTTCGATGCGGCTCGGCCTGGAACGGTTCTCGTGACCACTCCCAACAGTGAATACAACTCGCTGTATCCCGATCTCGCCGGAATGCGGCATCCCGATCACCGATTCGAGTGGACACGCGCCGAATTCGCGACGTGGGCCGACCGGATCGCAGTCGACCACGGATACCGCGTTCGGTTCGTCGGTATCGGCGACACCGACGAGATACTCGGCGCCCCGACCCAGATGGCGGTATTCACCCGTGGCTGACAACACTGCTTCGGCCGGTCGAGCGGAGTCGAGGCCCGCAGACTCGCCGCCCGTCATCGGCCTCCCGGCCGCCGGGCTCGTCCTGCTGATCGGTACGTCTGGTTCAGGCAAGTCGACATTCGCGAAGCGACTGTTCGGTCCCACGCAGGTCGTCTCCAGCGATACGTGCCGAGGCCTGGTGGCCGACGACGAGAACGATCTCGCGGCGACACCCGACGCCTTCGACCTGCTGAACCACCTCGTCGGCATCCGTCTACGCCGCGGCCTGTTGACGGTCGTCGACGCGACGAACGTCCAACACTCGTCGCGCGCGTCGCTGATCAGGCTCGCGAAGGATCATGACGTCCTCGTCGACGCGGTGGTGCTCGACGTGCCGCAAGAGGTCGCCCTCGAACGCACGCTGGCGCGCACCGACCGAGACTTCGGGTCGCCGGTGATCCGACGCCAGCACGCCGACCTGCAGCGTTCGATCAAGAAGCTCCGTAAGGAAGGATTCCGGAAGGTCCACCGCCTGCGCAGCGTGGAAGCGATCGACGCGGTCACCGTGCGCTTGGAGAAGTCGTGGAGCGACCGGACCGAGCTGCCGGGACCCTTCGACGTGATCGGCGACGTCCACGGTTGTGCGAGCGAGCTGGTGACGCTGTTGACCGATCTCGGATGGGCCATCGACTACGACGACGGCGTCGCGGTCAGCGCGCGACACCCGAGCGGGCGCACTGCAGTCTTCGTCGGCGATCTCGTCGATCGTGGCCCCGACACTCCCGGGGTGCTGCGACTGGTGATGGGCATGATCGAGGCGGGCACCGCACTGTGTGTGGCGGGCAACCACGACGACAAACTGTCGCGGGCGCTACGCGGCGCGAAGGTGACCGTCTCGCATGGGCTCGCCGAGTCGTTGGCCCAACTCGATGCCCTCGACGACCCCGCATTCCGTTCCCGCGCACAGGCTTTCCTCGAAGGCCTGATCAGCCACTATGTACTGGACGAGGGGCGGCTCGTCGTCGCTCACGCCGGTCTGTCGCAGGCCTACCACGGCCGTTCCTCCGCGCGCGTACGCGCGTTCGCACTGTACGGCGACACAACCGGGGAGACCGACGACTTCGGTCTCCCGGTCCGCTACCCGTGGGCGGACGAGTACCGCGGTTCAGCGACGGTCGTGTACGGGCACACGCCGACACCGACACCCGAATGGGTCAACAACACGATCTGCCTGGACACCGGAGTCGTGTTCGGCGGTTCGCTGACGGCACTTCGCTACCCCGAGCGCGAACTCGTGTCGGTCCCTGCCGAACGCGAATGGTACGAGCCAACACGTCCGCTCACGCCCGTCGAGGAGCTTCGTGACCCTGCGGTGCTTCGCCTAGACGACGTCGCAGGCACCCAGTGGATCGACAGTCCGCACGCAGGCAGAGTCAAGATTCCTGAGGAGAACGCTGCGGCGGCGCTCGAAGTGATGAGCCGTTTCGCCGTCGATCCGCGGTGGCTTGTCTACCTGCCGCCAACGATGTCGCCCGCCGCCACGTCGAACGTCGACGGCTTCTTGGAGCACCCGGACAAGGCCTTCGACGACTACCTCGGCTGGGGTGTGGAGCAGGTGATCTGCGAGGAGAAGCACATGGGGTCGCGCGCTGTCGCCGTGCTCGCCGCCGACAGCGATGTGGCGCGCCGACGGTTCGGTGTGTCGGACGGCTCGGCAGGTGCGATCTACACGCGTACCGGACGACCGTTCTTCGCCGAAGCGACCGACCTCGTCGACCGATTGAGGAGGGCCGTCGCCCCGCTGTTCGGTTCGCTCGACACTGATTGGCTGATTCTCGACTGCGAGCTTCTCCCCTGGTCAGCGAAAGCGTTACCGCTCATCACCTCGCAGTACGCGTCGGTCGGTGCGGCGGCGACCGCAGCGCTGCCCGCAGCACAGGACGCACTCGCACAGGCTGCGTCCCGGGGGCTCGACGTCGCCGGGCTGTCGGCGCGGACCGATCGCCGTCGTCGTCATGCCCGCGCGTTCCGCAACGCGTATGCCGCGTACTGCGATCCCGGCGAGACGCAGACAGTGCGGATCGCACCGTTTCAGGTCCTCGCTGCCGAGGGGCGGGTGCTCGCGACGTCTCAGTCCCACGAATGGCACATGTCGACACTAGGCGCGCTCGACGATCCCTTGCTGACACATACACGCAGCCGCGTCGTCGACCTGACATCGGTCGACGACCGCGCGGCAGCGACGAAGTGGTGGCTCGACCTGACCAGCGGCGGCGGCGAGGGCATGGTGGTCAAACCCGCCACCGTGGCCTCGCCCCGAATCCAGCCGGGCCTCAAGGTCCGTGGCCGCGAATATCTGCGCATCATCTACGGCCCGGACTACACCGATTCTCTCGACGTCCTCCGCTCGCGCAGCCTGGGCCGCAAACGCTCGATGGCCACCCGCGAACACGGTCTCGGTCTCGACGCCCTCACCGCGTTCGTCGACCGGAAGCCGCTCTGGGAGATGCACCGCAGCGTGTTCGGTGTGCTCGCACTCGAGTCCGAGCCTGTCGATCCGAGGCTTTAGCACTACCCGGGTTCGAATGCGCCTGTCGCCCGATCAGGACTCAATGGGACCAGCCGCGGGATCTGCTCGACCTGCCTCAGATGGTCACGGCACCGGACTCGCGGAGGATCCAGGCGAGTTCGTAGGCCGTCTCCTCCCACTGCTTATACCGGCCGCTGACCCCGCCGTGGCCAGCGGACATCTCGGTCTTCAGTAAGACGGGCCGCCCCGATGTGGTGGACTCCTGCAGTCGCGCAACCCATTTGGCGGCTTCGGTGAAAAGGACACGGGTGTCGTTGAGGGAGGCGAGAGCCAGGATCGCCGGGTAGTCGCGCAGGGCGACGTTCTCGTACGGCGAATACGACTTCATGTATTCGTACACGTCAGCGTCATGGTAGGGGTCTCCCCACTCGTCCCACTCAGTGACAGTCAACGGCAGGCTCGGATCGAGCATCGACGTCAGCGCGTCGACGAACGGGACCGCTGCCAGGACGCCGCGGAACAATTCCGGCGCCATGTTCGCGACCGCGCCCATCAGGAGCCCGCCCGCCGAGCCACCGTCTGCGATCAACTGCTGCGGCGAGGTACGCCCCGAGTCGATCAAGTGCCGCGCGACGTCGATGTAGTCGGTGAATGTATTGCGCTTGTGCATGAGTCGGCCGTCCTCGTACCACGGTCGACCGAGTTCACCGCCGCCACGGATGTGCGCGTACGCCATGACGACGCCACGGTCCAGGAGCGACAGCCGGGACACGGCGAAGCCGGGATCGATTGGCATCTCGTACGCGCCATAGCCGACGAGCAACACCGGGGCCGGACCGTCGGCGAGGTCCCGCCGTCGTACCAGCGACACCGGGACGAGCGTGCCGTCGTCGGCGGTCGCCCAGTCGCGGCTCGCTACGTAGTCGGACGGATCGTAGTCGCCGAGCACCGTCTGACGCCGCAGCAAGGTCCGCTCCCCCGTCGCGACGTCGAGGTCGAGGGCCTCCACGGGGTCGACAAAGCTCGTGTAGACGATCCGCAGTCGAGGCGTGCCCCATTCGGGGTTCGAGCCCAGTCCCGGCGAACACAAGTCCTGCTCGAACGTCACTTCGACGAAGTCGTCGACCGTCGGAATGCCCGGCACCGCACGCAGATCCGCGACGGCGAGCTTCGGCAGCGCATCCGCCCGATACGACAGCACCAGATAGTCACGGAAGCTGTCGACGTCCTCGATGCGGCGAGCCGGATCGTGCGGAATGAACGGTCGTCGCGCCGCGATGTCGTCGACGGGGGCGATGTCCACCGCGTAGTTGACCGCTTTGACGCCGTCGGATTCACCGTTGTGCACGATCAGGAAGTAGTCGGCGCCGTCGATACGCGCGTGGTCGACGCCGTACTCGGTGCCCGGCGTCCGACCGGCGACGGAGACGAACTCGCCGGTCGGGTCGTCAGCGGACAGCACGAACATCTCCGACGTCAGTTTCGAGTCGGCGCCGATCAAGAGGTATTCGTCACTCGGCGTCGATCCGACACCCACCCAGAAGTGTTCGTCGGGTTCGTGAAACACCTTCACGTCGTCGTTGCCTGCGCCGACCTCGTGCCGCCACACCGTGTCGGGACGCCACGCGTCGTCGACCGTCAGATAGAAGACGAATCGGCCGTCCTTCGACCAGGTGACGCCACCCGCAGTGTCGCGGACCTCGCCCGGCAGATCGTCACCAGTCCCCAAGTCGCGGAATCGCAGCGTGTACCGCTCATCGCCTTCGGTGTCGACGCTGTAGGCGAGCCGAGTGCCGTCGTGCGACACCGACAACGCGCCCATGCTGAAGAACTCGGTGCCCGTCGCTTCGTCGTTGGCGTCGAAGAACACTTCCTCACCGGGCAGGTCGGCGTCAACCGACACCTCCGGCGGCGTCCAGTCGTCGTCGCCGCGGATCGGGCACCGGCAGTATTTCGCGTAGCTCTGCCCCTCGGTGGTGCGCGCGAAGTACCAATACCCTTCGCTGCGCGTGGGCAGCCCCATGTCGGTCTCTTTGGTGCGTGCTTTGATCTCGCCGAAGATCGTCGCCCGCAGGTCCGCGAGATCCGCGGTCTGCTCCTCGGTGTGCGCGTTTTGACCTTCGAGGTATGCGATCACCTCGGGGTCGGACTTGTCGCGCAGCCACTCATACTGATCGACGAAGACGTCGCCGTGGTGGATCCGCTCGGAGTGGACCTTCTTGGCTACTGGCGCGGCCGGCATCAGAGTCGGTCCGCCCAGTCGGCAAAGGATAGTTGCGAAATGCGTTCGTACGCTTCGATGTAGCGTTGCCGGGTCCGCTCGACGATATCGGCGGGCAGAGCGGGCGGCTGCTGCTGCGATGCCTTGTCCCAAGCCGAGTCGGGGCCGGTGAGCCAATTGCGGACGATCTGCTTGTCGAAACTCGGCTGGACCTGCCCTGGCGTGTACGCCTGCGCGTCCCAATACCGCGACGAGTCGGGTGTCAGCACCTCGTCGGCGAGGACGAGTGAACCATCGGCCGCCTGTCCGAACTCGAACTTGGTGTCGGCCAGAATGATTCCGCGGTCAGCGGCCAGGTCCGAACCCCGCCGGTAGATGTCGAGTGTCGCGTCGCGCAACTGTTCGGCGAGCGCGCGTCCGACGTTCTCGGCGACCTGTTCGAACGAGACGTTCTCGTCGTGGTCGCCGACCGCGGCTTTAGTTGCGGGCGTGAAGATCGGCTCCGGGAGCTTGTCCGACTCGCCGAGCCCGTCGGGCAGTGCCACTCCGCACACCGAGCCGGTAGCCCGGTAGTCGACGAGCCCGGAACCGGTCAGGTAGCCGCGTGCGACGCACTCGACGGGAACCATCGGGAGCTTCTCGACAACCATCGAGCGTCCGACTAGGTCCGCGGGGATCCGGTCGTCGTCCGGCCCGCCCGCGAGATGGTTCGGCACGCCGAGCGCGTCGAACCAGAAGAAGCTGGCAGCGGTGAGGATCCGCCCCTTGTCCGGGATCGGCGTCGACAGGACGAAGTCGTACGCCGAGATCCGGTCGGAGGTGACGAGCAGCAGCGTCTGATCGTCGATCTCATAGATGTCGCGGACCTTGCCGGACGCGATGTGTCGATAGGACTCGAGTGCAGGACGCATGGGGTGAGTGAACCTTAGGGGTCGGAGACTTCGTGACGGGATCGGCGCTGGCGTTACAGGATCGGCGCTGGCGTGTAGGCCGCGGCGTCGGGGTAGGCGTCGATCCACTTCTGCGCTTGCTCGACGACCGACACGATCTGTGCTTCCGCAGCCCCGACGAACGCCGACTTGTCGGCGATCAGGTCGTCGAGCTGCGCCCGGTCGAGCGGGATACGGCTGTCGGCGGCGAGCCGATCGAGGAGATCCGGTTCGCGACCCTCTTCACGCATCGCGAGGGCGACAGAGACAGCATTCTCCTTGATGGCCTCGTGTGCCGTCTCACGTCCGACGCCTGCACGCACCGATGCCATCAGCACCTTGGTGGTGGCGAGGAACGGCAGGTAGCGGTCGAGTTCATTAGCGATGACCGCCGGGTATGCGCCGAACTCGGCGAGGACCGTCAGGAACGTCTCCATGAGGCCGTCGATCGCGAAGAAGGCGTCGGGCAGGGCGACACGTCGCACCACCGAGCAGAACACGTCGCCTTCGTTCCACTGGGCGCCCGCAAGTTCACCTGTCATCGACGCGTAGCCGCGCAGAATGACGGCGAGGCCGTTGACGCGCTCACAGCTGCGGGTGTTCATCTTGTGTGGCATCGCCGAACTGCCGACCTGGCCCGGCTGAAAGCCTTCGGTCACGAGTTCATGGCCCGCCATCAAGCGGATCGTGGTCGCCAAGGACGACGGCCCGGCAGCGACCTGGACGAGAGCGGAGACCACGTCGTAGTCGAGGGACCGCGGGTACACCTGACCGACGGAGGTCAGGCCGGTCGCGAAGCCGAGGTGCTGCGCGACCTTGCTTTCGAGGTCGTCGAGCTTGCCGGCGTCGCCGTCGAGCAGGTCGAGCATGTCCTGGCTGGTGCCCATCGGGCCTTTAATACCGCGGAGCGGGTAACGCGCGATCAGTTCGTCGACACGTGTCAGGGCGATCATCAGTTCGTCCGACGCCGACGCGAAACGCTTACCCAAGGTCGTCGACTGGGCGGCCACGTTGTGGCTGCGACCTGCCATGACGACGCTCGCGTACTGGGTCGCGCGATCGGTGACGCGGGCGAGCACGGCGACGCCGTGCGCGCGCACATGGTGCAGGGAGAGCAGGACCTGCAACTGTTCGACGTTCTCGGTGAGGTCCCGGCTCGTCATGCCCTTATGGATCTGTTCGTGCCCGGCGAGCGCGTTGAACTCTTCGATACGAGCCTTCACATCATGGCGGGTGACCCGCTCGCGGTCGGCGATCGACTCGAGGTCGATCTGGTCGACGACCCGCTCGTAGTCGGCGATCGCGTCCGCCGGGACATCGATCCCGAGGTCGCGCTGCGCTTTCATCACGGCGATCCAGAGCTGGCGTTCCAACGCGATCTTGTGTCGCGGCGACCATATCTGCGCCAGGTCGGCGGACGCGTATCGATTGGCAAGGACATTGCTAATAGCAGGTTTACCCACGTTATGCAGTCTAGTGGTGTCCAGCGCACGTGCCGAATCCCTGCCCCCGCTGCCGATCGAGGCCCTGCTGGTCGAGCCAGTGGACCAGAGTCGGAGTCGCGATCGGCTGCGGGCGAGGCTCCGCGTATCCTGGCGATCATGTGTTATCCCGTCACGTGCAAGGCCTGCGGCAAGACCACCTGGGACGGCTGCGGCGCCCATGTCGACGACGTCATGTCTGCGGTACCGCAAGACCAGCACTGCACCTGCCCGCGCTGACGAGTCGGAATACCGCCGTCGGCCCGGTAGAATCCACGGGCGATGGCCGCCGATCGTTCCACTCCCGTTGAGACGACACCCCACATCACCGAACTCTCGGGTTCGATGCTGTCCGGTGTAGCGCGTCCGCGCCCGATTTCACGGCGCGGACTACTCGCGGGCGGCACCGGGCTGGCGATGCTCGGGTTGGCCTCGTGCGCGTCGAATGATCCGCTGACCCCGCACGGCGCGGCGCACGTCGGCGCCGACGACGAGTTGGCAATCGAAACGACGCCCGCGACGATCCCTAACGATCCGCCGGTCGTCACCGGTGAGTTCGTGTCGGCGAAGATGGCCGGACGGCGCACGCGTTGGGCGGTGGCCCGTCCGCGCGGTGTGGCCGGTGAGCTGCCCGTCGTCGTCGTCGCACACGCACTCAATACCAACGAGAAGACGATTTTCAGTCACGGCTTGAACATTCAGGGCTTCGTCCAGCAGCACGTCGACGCCGGGAACCCGCCGTTCGCGGTCGCCTGCGCCGACGTCGGCAACAACTATTTCCATCTGCGGACCGACGGCGCCGACGGCGCGGCGATGATCATCGACGAATTCGTTCCGATGCTGGAACAGAGTCCTGACCTAGATCTTCGCACCGATAAGATCGGCCTGTTCGGCTGGTCGATGGGCGGATACGGCGCGCTGCGCATCGGCGCGATCCTCGGGCCGCAGCGCGTCGCCGCGATCGCCGTCAGTTCGCCTGCCATGTGGGCCGATCCCGCACAGTTCCCGCCTCGCGCATTCGACTCGTACGCCGACTATCGTGCGAACTCGATGTTCGGACAGCAGCATGTGTTCGCGAACATCCCGTTGATGATCAGCGTCGGCACATCGGACCAGTTCTACATGTACACGCGCCAGTGGGCTGCCGATCTGCATCCGCCTGCAGCGTTCGCAACATCGCCGGGCGGCCACACCAACCGTTACTGGCGGTCGGCGCTCCCCGATCAGATCGCGTTCCTCGGTCGCTCGCTGGCCGTCTGACGTCGCGGGCTCATACTTAGGCCGAAGCCACGCCGTAGAAGGACTTCGGCACTAGTTATCGGCCAGGCGCCGAAAGAAAGTGCCGAAGTACGTCAACCCCACTCGGCAGCTGGTGCAGCCGCCCCTGCGGGACGAGCTTCAGGCGGCGGCGTTACAGCGTGATCCGACCGTCTTCAGCGGCTTTGCCGATGTCAGTGCGAAAGTGTGAACCGTCTAGGTTCACCTCGGACAAGCGGGCATAGGCCTGGGCACGCGCCTGCGCGAGGTCGGCGCCCCGGCCGACGACGGACAATACGCGTCCGCCAGAGGAGACGATGTCGCCGGAGCCGTCGATCTTGGTACCCGCGTGCAGGACGCCGACGGTGGCTGCCCCGGTGATCGCGTCGCCGGTGCGCGGGCTGCCCGGGTAGTTTTGGGCGGCGAGCACCACGACGACAGCGCTGCCGTCGTACCAACGCAGCGGCGGCAGGTCGGCGAGAGTGCCGTTCGCGACGGCGCCGAGCACCTCGCCGAGCGGAGACTCGAGTAGGTCGAGGACGGCCTGCGTCTCGGGATCGCCGAAGCGACAGTTGAATTCGACGACGGACGGACCGTCGGATCCGATCGCCAGGCCCGCATACAGCAGACCGGAGAAGCCGACGCCGCGCGTGACCATCTCGGCCGCGACGGGTCGGACCACTTCGTCGACGATGCGATCGACCATGCCGTCGGGCAGCCACGGCAGCGGTGTGTAGGCGCCCATACCGCCCGTATTGGGGCCTTCGTCACCGTCACCGACACGTTTGTGGTCCTGGGCCGGCAGCAGCGGGACGACCGTCTCGCCGTCGACGAGGCAGAACAAGGAGACTTCGGGGCCGTCGAGGAAGCTCTCGAGGAGCACCGGATGCCCGTTCTCGATGACGTCGACGGCGTGTGCACGAGCCGCAGCCCGGTCCGGGGTCACGACGACGCCCTTCCCTGCCGCCAACCCGTCGTCTTTGACTACCCACGTCGGCCCGAAACGGTCGAGGGCCGCGTCGACGTCGGCGACCGACGTGACGCTCTCCGCGCGTGCAGTATTGACGCCGGCCGCAGCCATCACGTCCTTGGCGAACGCCTTGGACCCTTCGATCTGCGCGGCCTGCGCGCTCGGGCCGAAGACTGCGATGCCCGCGGCGCGGAGCGCGTCGGCGACACCGTGCACCAACGGCACCTCGGGTCCGACGACGACGAGGTCGGCGCCGATCTCACGGGCGAGCGCGACTACCGCGTCACCGGAGTTCGCGTCGACCGCATGGTTGGTCGCGACCCCTGCGGTACCTGCGTTGCCGGGTGCAGCGTGAAGCTCCGTCACCGACGGGTCCCGGTCGAGGCCGAGGAGAAGGGCGTGTTCGCGGCCGCCCGAGCCGATCACCAGTGCGCGCACGCATCACAGCGTAGCGGGTTCGAACCTCTCGCTGAATTCGATGATGAGGACGGGCAGGACCGGTGCCAGCGATCCGACGACGACGGTGGTCAGCAGCGGTACACCGACCACGACCAAGACGACGGCGACCATGATCGGCACCACGGCCGCGACGATGAGGACCAATTCCATGCCCGACGGGCCGACGAGATAGTAGTGGGCCACGATAACGCCGACGGTGAAGGCCGCCAACGGGATAGCGGCGGCCAGCATCACCATCAGCGCGGAGTCGCCGGTCTCACCTTCGATCCACTTGGCGATCAGATCCATGCCCGCGCCGACCGCCGCACACGCCATGAACACGGGGATCATTCCGTAGCCCCAGAGGAAGCAGCGACGACGACGTTCGGCGAGAGCCTCACCGTTCGGCATCGCCGCGTACAACCACCACATGGCGAACGTGACGCCGAGAGCGGTGGCGCCCAGGACGGCGGTCTGCACGGTCCATCCCGTCCGCCCGATCTGGGCTTGTAGGACGGCGACGGTGCCTACGACGCCTTCGCCGAGGGTGATCACGATCAGCGTCGAGAACCGCTCGGTGATGTGGAAGGGATTCCAGGGTGTGGCGGTCCGCGCCGTCTCGGCGATGAACGGACCAAGGAATTCGATGACGGCACAGATCACGATCGCGACGAGCGTCATCCGCAGCCCCATGGGGGCGAGCGCGACGACCGTCCAACCGACTTGTGCGACGGTGCAGGCCACCGCGTACGTCAGACACGTCTGACGATATCGCGTGGACTGGTAGGCGGCGCGCAGCCACTGCGGCACGAGACCGAGCCGCATCACCATGTAGCCGAACACGATGACCTTCAAGTCGACGTGGGCGTCTGCGTGGATCGACGAGAAGACCGGGGGGACGCCGACCGCCATGATCGACACACCGATCATTTGGACGAGGACCGACAGCCGGAACCACGCATCGTCGGTGTCGAACGCCGACGCGAACCAGGCGAAGTTGATCCACGCCCAGATCGCGGCGAACGAGACGAGAAGGTAGCCGACGACGGCGACGAAGACTTCGCCTTCGGCCAGGTAGTCGGCGAGCTGGACGCCTGCGACGGAGAACAGGACGACGAAGATCAGGTCGTAGAAGACTTCCAGGCCGCTCCCGGCCCGCTCCCCTTCGTCCGGGTCCCGCCCCACCATCCGCTGCAATTGAGTTCGCATTGGCACGCCGCCACCCTAGACCCGGTAGGCGGGATCGGACCTGCAATGACGCCGCAGAGGTCAGTCCGTGTCGCGGCTCAGGTCGTACAGGGTCACCCCGTCGACCGTCGTCGAGGTGAAAGTCGACTCGATCCACGACGTGATCTGCCCCGACATTCCGCTTGAACCGCCGAATCTGCCGCGTCCCCCACGGCTTCCACCGATGTAGTAGTGGATCTGCCCGGCGGCGACGAACTGTTTGAACTCGGCGAGCGTCGGTGACGGGTCGGTGCCGTTGAAACCACCGATCGGCATCACCGAGTAGCCGGATGCGATCTGGTATCCGGACGCTTCGTTCGAGCCGATCGCGGCGGCGACCCACGTGTACCGTTCGGCGTCCGCCCGGAGGGTCGCAGTGAGTTGGGCGCTCGGTTGCGAACCGTCGAGCAGCCCGCCGGGACCTCCCGCCCCACCGCTGTGCCCGCCGTTGCTTCCCATCGGCGTGAGCCCCGTCGGCATCGGTCCCATCGTTGGAGTGCCGCCGTGTCGCAGGTGCCCTCCGTGACGTCCTCCGGAGCCTCTGAACCCGAACCGTCCGCCGTCGATCTGGGGTCCGGCGCTGATGATCGACCCTTGTCTGGCGGTGGCGACGGTGTCGATCGTGTACGCGGTCGGCCCGGCGAGACCGACGACGATCGCTGCCGCTGCGGCGCCGACGACCGCACGCCGCTGCCACCGTCTTCTGCTGCCGGCGAGGAGCAGTGCACCCGCGGCGACGCCCACTACGAGGACCAGCCACCGCAGCCACGGCACGAAGTCCGCCGACCGCGCGAGCAGCGCGAAACCCCAGCCTGCCGTCGTCCACGTCGCGGCGGCGAGAACGAGACGAACCCACAGCCGGTCCCGGCACGGCCAGAGGATGGCGGTCGACGCGGCGAGGACCGCGGCGATCGCCGGAGCCAACGCCGCCGTGTAGTAACTATGAAAGATGCCTGCCATATAACTGAAGGTCCCGGCCATCGCGACCAACCAACCGGCGAACAGCAGCAGGTAGGCGCGTCGACCGTCGGTGCGCGGCGCGCGGCCGATCACGACGAACGCTGCGATGAGCGTGATCAGAGCACCGGGGATGAGCCAAGCGATCTGACCGCCTTGGTCGGCGTCGAACATCCGCCAGAATCCAGTCTGCCCCCACATGCTGCCGCCGAAGCCGCCCGGGCCGCCGGGTCCGCCCGGCGCCCCACCTAGTCCAGTCTCGGCGAATCCGGCCAGCCCGCGGCCGGGGACGACGCTGCCTTCTTCGTTGCCGGAGAGTCGGCCGAGGCCGTTGTATCCGAAGGTCAGTTCGAGGATCGAATTGTTCTGCGAGCCACCGATGTACGGTCGGCTCGACGCGGGCCAGAGGGTGACCGCAAGAATCCACCATCCGGCACCGACGATCAGCGATGCGAGTGCCGCCAGCAGGTTCCCTACCCGCCGTGGCCAGGCGCCGGGCGCGGCCACGAGGTACACGATGACCATCGGCGGGACGATCAGCATCACTTCGAGTTGTTTGGCGAGGAAGCCGAAGCCGATCGCGATACCAGCGGCGACCATCCACCGCAGGCGACCGGTCTCGACCGCCTTCAGTAGTGCGCCGCACGCCGCGATCATCAATAGAATCAGCAGCGCTTCCGGGTTGTCGAAGCGGAACATCATCGCCGCGACCGGAGTCAGCGCGAGAACCGCACCCGCACCGATGCCTGCCCAATGCCCGAACAGTCTGCGGGTGATCAGGTACAGCAGGAGGACCGACGCCACGCCCATCAGCGCTTCGGGGACGAGTACCGTCCACGAGTTCAGCCCGAACACTCGCACGACGATCCCGGGAATCCAGAGGGAGGCGGGCGGTTTGTCGACGGTGATGGAGTTGGCCATGTCGGACGATCCGAAGAACCACGCCTTCCACGACTGTGAGCCGGCCTGGATGGCCGCCGTGTAGAAGGAGTTCGCCCATCCGTTCGCGGACAGGTTCCACAGGTAGAGGGCGGCGGTGCCGATGAGGAGCATCGCGACCGACCACCACGTTGTGGCACGCGGGTGCCCGAACGAACTGGCGTCTCCGGAATTCGGTGTGTCCGCCGCCGGCGGGTCGTCCCGATCGAGCCCGGTTGAGATGGGCGCAGTGGCGGTCATGCTGTCTCCTCCTTCGGTCCGCGTCCCCGGCTCGAGAACAGAATCCGCAGACCGACGAAGCGAATAGCGGTGGCGACGAGGTTCGCGACCACTAGGACGACGAGTTCCAGGCCGCGTCCCGCGTCGGCGTCGAACCGGTGAAGGACGACGAGCGACACGGCGGTGAGCACCCACCCGAATCCGAATACGCCGAGCCCTACCAGTTGGTCGCGGATCGCGCGCTCGGTACCACGGACACCGAAGGTGAATCGTCGGTTGACGGCGGTGTTCGCGACCGCGGTAACGGCGAGCGCCACGAAGTTCGCTGCCTGCGCACCAAACGCGGAGTGCAGCAGGAGGTACAGCAGCGCGTAGGCGGCGGTCGATGCGACACCGACTGCACAGAATCGGACTGCCTGTCCGACCATCCCGTGCGGCACGCCGGCGACTGGCGGGCCGGGGCGACGCGCCCGCCCGAGTGTGGCGCGCAGTTCGGCGACCGGGAGTGCTCCCCGGGAGAACGCCCACCCGATACGGGCACATCCTCGCAGGTCGGCGACGGCAGTGCTGACAATGTCGACCGAGCTGTCGGGGTCATCTATCCAGTCGACGGGCACTTCGGCGATCCGCAGCCCGACGCGTTCGGCGAGTACCAGCAGTTCGGTGTCGAAGAACCAGCCGGTGTCCTCGACGTATGGGAGGAGCCGGCGCGCGATATCGGTCCGCATCGCTTTGAAACCGCACTGTGCGTCGGAGAAGTGCGCGTGCATCGCGGTGCGAAGCAGCAGGTTGTAGCAGCGTGAGATCACCTCTCGCTTGGGTCCGCGGACCACGCGCGACGAGTGTGCGAGGCGGGTGCCGATCGCGATGTCCGAGTGGCCGGAGATCAGCGGAGCGATCAACGGCATCAGCGCGTTCAGGTCCGTCGACAGGTCGACGTCGCAGTAGGCGACGATCTCGGCGTCACTCGCTCGCCACACCTGGTTGAGCGCGCCTCCGCGCCCCTTCTGCGGAAGGTGGACCACTCGCACGTCGTCGTACTGTTCGGCGAGGCGTTTCGCGATCGCGAGGGTTCGGTCAACGCTCGCGTTGTCGGCGACGGTGACGCGGGCCGGGTACGGGACGTTCGCGCGGAGGTGATCACGGAGGCGTTCGACGGCGGCCGCCAGGTCGTCTTCCTCGTTATGGGCGGGGACCACGATGTCGAGGATCACCGGCGGCGGCTCCGCAGAGTCGTTGGCCTCCGCGATCTGCTCGGGATCGAGTGAAGTCGTCATAGGAGCAACGATCGACGCTCAACCTCCGGCACCTCTGCGACCGACCTGTGAGCTTCCTGAGTCGGGTCTCGTCGTCTACCTCAGCGCGTACGTTCCGATCGCGTTGCCCGAGCTGGTGGCGACGACGCGGATGAGGCGCAGCCGAGTCAGCGGCACGGTGTCGTCGAACAGTCGTCGGCCTTCGCCTGCGATCACCGGGTGCGTGGTCAGCGTGAGTTCGTCGACGAGGCCCGCGAGGAACAGCGAACGCACCGTGTCGATGCCGCCGACCACCGAGATGTCTCCGTCGCCTTGTTCACGTAGGGCACGGACGTACGCTATCGGGTCGCCTCCGGCGAGGACACTGTTCCACGGCAGGTCGCCCGACAGGGTTGTCGAGACGACGTGTTTGCGCACCGGATTGATCCATTCGGCGAACGGGTCGTCGGCGTCCGGCCAGTACTCCGACCACTCTTGCCACAGTTTTCGGCCGATGACGGCATCGGTCACCGACCCGATCGTGTCGCCCATCAGCTGCCCCTCTTCGGGGCCGAACGCGTCGAACTGCCAGCGGTCGGGGCTTTCGACGACTCCGTCGACAGAGTGAAACAGGTGTGCGGTGACTTTGCGGATCATGACGGTGCCCTTCGTCGTGCTGAATGTCTATCTCTGTATAGACCGCGGGGGTCGGTGAAACTGATCGGCGGTCATTCGCGGCCTGCGGAGATCCACGCGGGATCGGCCGCGATGTTCCGGCTGCCTGCGACGAGCTGTGCGACGGAGTCCAATGCGGCTAGTGCTGCGTCGTCGAGCACGATGTCGACGGCCGCGGCGTTCTCGGCGAGTCGCGCTATCGACCGGGTGCCCGGTATCGGTGCCACAGCGACGCCGGCGCGGCGTCCCGCCGCGTACAGCCATGCGAGAACTGTCTGCGCGTTGGTGATACGAAGTCGCTCGGCGACGTCGGTGACGACGGCCAACGCTCGTTGGTTGATGTCCCAGTTGTCGCCCATCCGGGAGGTGCGGCCGCGTACGTCCGACGCGATCTGGTCGCGGGTGAGGGTTCCGGTCAGGAAGCCGCGGCCGAGCGGCGAGTACGGCACGAATCCGACTCCGAGTTCCGCGCAAGCGGGTATTACTTGGGCTTCGACGTCGCGCGACCACACACTCCACTCGCTCTGCACTGCGGCGATCGGGTGGACTGCGTGCGCCGCACGTAGTTCGGCCGCCGTCACCTCGGACAGTCCGAGATGGCGGACTTTGCCTGCGGCCACCAGTTCTGCCATGGCGCCGACCGTCTCTTGGACCGGGATGTCGGGGTCGCGTCGGTGCAGATACCAGAGGTCGATCACGTCGGTCCGCAGCCGTCGCAGCGAGGCGTCGCAGCATTCCCGGGCGTAGTCGGCGTCGCCGCGGGACGCTTTGACGCCCGCTGGTGCACCGAGTCCGGTGATGCCGAACTTGGTCGCCAACGTCACGTCGTCGCGCCGATCCGCGAGGAGCCGCGCCACTAGTTCCTCGTTGGTTCCGGCGGGCCCGGTGGTGTCTGGCTTCGGCTGCCCGTACACGTCTGCCGTGTCGACGAGCCGCACGCCCTCGTCGACGGCCGAGTTCAAGACGCCGAGCGCGGTGTCGTCGTCGACGCCGCCGTAGACGTGGGTCAACGCCATCGCACCGAAGCCGAGCGCGGACGTTTCGAGCCCGTCGCCGAGAGTGATCGTCTGCATGGGTGTGCTCCTTTTCGTCAGTTCGTACGACGCTGCTCGGCGAGCGCGCCGGGGTCGGTGATCGTCTGTTCGGCGCAGTCGAGGCCTGCGTCGATGAGTTGGCGGTAGTGGCCGATTTTGGCGTCGACCGCGTCCAGGTCGTCGGCGAGTTCGCGGATCCGTGATGCGATCTCGTCGCGGTGGTCTTCCAACAGCCTCATCCGTCGGCCGTGCGTCCGTGCACCTTGCGCGACCAGCGTCACGAAGTCACGCATCACGGCCACCGGCATGCCGGTTCGCCGCAGGCGGACGAGGAGGTCGACCATTCGGACGGTCGCCTCGTCGTAGCGTCGGACACCCGCCGAGTTCCGCGGCACTGCGGGGATCAGTCCTTCGGATTCGTACCAGCGCAGTGTGTCGCGTGTGAGGCCGGTGCGGGCCGACACGTCGGCGATGGTCAGATCTGATGCTGGCATGAACAAACCGTAGGTCTTCGAGTGCACTTCAACGCAAGAACGTCACCTGTGGACAACTCATTCGATCTCGTCACCGGTCGCCTATACCTTGGTCGCATGAGCACACCGACGGTTCTGACCGATGCCCAACGCTCTGTCGCGGACCGCGTCATCACTTCGCTCGCGGGGCCTGATGCTCGACTCCGCGATGACCAGGAGGCTGCGGTCGCGACACTCGCGACGCCCGGTTCGCGTGCGCTCGTCGTGCAGGCGACCGGCTGGGGCAAGTCGGCCGTCTATTGGGCGGCGACGGCGGTGATTCGGGAGGCGGGCGGCGGCCCGACGCTGATCGTGTCGCCGCTCCTGTCGCTGATGCGCGATCAGGTCGCCGCCGCGGGCCGCGCGGGTTTGGCCGCTGCGACCCTCAATTCCAGCAATGTCGACCAGTGGGCCGCCGTCGAAGGCGATCTGTTGGCCGGGAGCCTCGACGTCCTGTTGGTCTCGCCGGAGCGCCTGGCGAATCCCGGCTTCGGTGCTCGTGTCCTCCACTCGCTGGCTGGCAGGCTCGGTCTCGTCGTCATCGACGAAGCGCACGCGATCTCCGATTGGGGGCACGACTTCCGGCCGGACTACCGCCGGGTGTCTGACGTGTTGCAGAATTTGAATCCGCGGACTTCGGTGCTCGCGACGACGGCGACCGCGAACCAACGCGTCACCGATGACATCGCCGCTCAGCTCGGCGCCGGGAGCCAAGCGAGCGGGCCAAGTAGTCACGGCGCCGGGAGCGAAGCGAGCGGGCCAAGTAGTCACGGCGCCGGGAGCGAAGCGAGCGGGCCTAGTATTCACGGCGCCGGGAGCGAAGCGAGCGGGCCTAGTATTCACGGCGCCGGGAGCGAAGCGAGCGGGCCTAGTAGTCACGGCGCGGCCACGCTCGTCTTGCGAGGTCCTCTGGCGCGCAAGTCGTTGCACCTCAATGTGGTCGACGGGCTGTCGCCGATTCAACGGTATGGCTGGGTGGCGCAGGAACTTCCGTTCCTGCCTGGTTCGGGAATCATTTACGTGTTGACGGTCGCGGACGCGGAGCGTCTGGTCACGGCGATCCGGACGGTGTGGGGCGACGAGCCTCGGGTGGCCGCGTACACCGGCCAGTTGCCTGCCGATGAGCGTCACGACCTCGAAGACGCGCTCCTGGACAATCGGGTGAAGGCGCTGGTTGCGACGTCTGCGCTCGGTATGGGCTTCGACAAGCCTGACCTCGGGTTCGTCGTCCATGTCGGGGCTCCGCCGTCTCCGGTGTCGTACTACCAGCAGGTGGGTCGTGCTGGTCGTGCGCTTGACGAGGCTGTGGTCGTCCTCCTCGCATCGCGGCTCGACGACTCGATCTGGGATTATTTCGCGACGGCGACCATCCCCGATCCGAAGCGTATGAATCGGATCCTTGACGCGATGAATGAGGCGGGCGGGCCGGTGAGCGTGCCGAGTCTGGAGTCGGCGACTGGTGTCCGGCGCGGCAAGGTCGAGTTGGCGGTGAAACAGTTGGCGGTCGACGGTGTCGTCGAGCGCACGCCGGACGGGTGGGCGGCGACTGGCCGACCGTACGTGTATGACGCACCGCATTATGCGGGTGTCGTCGCGGTGCGTGAACGCGAGGCCGACATCATGCGGTCGTTCGTCCGCGGTGACCGTTGCTTGATGCGGCTGCTTACCGAGTCGCTTGACGATCCGGCGGCCGACGATTGCGGCCGTTGTTCGGTGTGCCGGGGCGAGTTGACGCCGGGGCTGAACGAGCGCCCCGACGATGAGACTGTCGCGACTCTGTCGGCTGTCCTTCGGCGCGATGCGCAGATTTTGGCGCCGCGCAAGATGTGGCCGGGTGGATCGTTCGGTCGTCGCGGGCGGATCTCTGCCGAACTCGCTGCGGAGGCCGGACGGGTCTTGGCGTTCGCCGACGCACCGCAGTGGGGTGATGTACTCGACGCCGCCAAGGGCGGCGATGCCACCGCGCGGGAACGCCTGGCGGAGTCGGCGGTCGCTGTCCTCGGGGATTGGGGACGGCGCGGCGGGATCCGTCCCGAGACGATCGTGTCGCTCGATTTGTTCGGCGGGAATCTGGCGGCTGATCTCGCCGAGCGACTCCGTAGCGTCGGACGACGTCCGGGTACCGCGTACCCGGTTGTCGCGGGACCGGTCCCGGGCCGGGACGCGACGAGCGCGACGGAGGCCGCCTACTGGCGTGACCACTTGGGGTCGTCGCCGTCTGATGTCGCTGGGCTCGCCGTGCTGCTTGTCGTCGACGAGACCTCGTCGGGGTGGGCGATCACGTTGGCCGCGGCGTCGCTGCGGGAAGCGGGCGCTACGGCCGTGCTACCGATGCTCGTGCATCAGACTGCGTAGCTGCGGGCTGGCGGTCAGTCGGCGACGTATTCGCCGTAGCCGAGGCCGCGGAGGCTGGCCCGGATCTTGGCTGCCGCGTCGTCGAGCGCTTCGGGCGACGGGTCCTGGTCGGCCTTCGACAGGTCGAAACTCTCGAGCGAGTGAGCCGGAAACACGTGGATGTGCAGGTGCGGCACCTCAAGCCCGGCGATGAGCAAGCCCATGCGCGGCGCGTCGAACGCGTCTTTCACGGCGCGCCCGATTTTCTGCGATACGTCGGTGAGATGTGTGAACGTGGGTGTGTCGATCTGCTCCCAGTGGTCGATCTCTTTGCGCGGCACCACGAGCACGTGTCCGGGTGTCACCGGGTTGATCGTCAGGAACCCGACGGACTGGCCGTCCTTCCAGACGAAACGTCCGGGGAGATCTCCGTTGATGATGTGCGTGAATACCGAAGCCATGCCCCGACCTTACTGTGGTCCGTCCAGGTCCGCGGACGTGTCTGGGTGTGCCGCCGCGCCCCTGTCGCCGTCCGCGCGCGACAGCGCGAACCAGAAGCAGGCGCCCTCCCCGGGCTCGGACCGTACGCCCACTCGGCCGCCGTGGGCGTGGATGAGGGCCGCGACGATCGACAGCCCCAGCCCGCTGCCCGATCCAGTCTCTTCGCGGTGGCGCGACGGGTCGCCCCGGTAGAAGCGTTCGAAGATGTGTTCGCGTTCGTCGGCGGTAAGTCCTGGGCCTCGGTCTACGACGGCGACGACGACGTCGGTGCCGTCCACTTGCGCCGACACTGTGACGGCGCCACCGGTGTGGGCGATCGCGTTTCCGACGAGGTTGCCGAGTACCTGCCGTAGGCGCAGCCCGTCGCCCGCTACCGTCGTCACCGGGTCGAATCCGACGATGTCGAGGTCTATGTCGCGGCCCGGAGCGGATACTCTCGCTGCTTCGACGGTGTCGACGAGCAGCGGAAGCACTTCGACGGGTTCGATGGCGAGCGGCCGCTGTGCGTCGAGTCGGGCGAGCATGAGGAGATCTTCGACGAGCATCGTCATCCGGTCGGCTTCGCCGGAGATGCGACGGACCGCGTCGTCGCGATCTGGTGCGGCACCGATCGACATGAGGTCGGCGAATCCTTTGATCGAGGTCAGTGGTGTCCGCAGTTCGTGTGAGGCGTCGGCGACGAACCGACGCATCTTCCCCTCTGACGCGCGGGCTTGCTGTTCGGATGCTTCGGTCGCCGCGAACGCTCCCTGAATCTGGGCGAGCATCGCGTTGACGGACTCGCCGAGGCTTCCGACTTCGGTGTTCACTGGACGGGCCGGGACCCGTTGGTGCAGGTCGCCGCCCGCGATGGCGTGTGCGGTCTCTTCGACGCGGCGCAAGGGTCGCAGGCTGGTCTGCACCAGCAGATAGCTGAGGACGCCGATCACGATCAGGACGACGCAGCCGACACCGACCTGCAGCCAGATCAGCCGGGTCATCGTCGCGTCGACGTCGCTCAACGGAACCGCGACGACGCTGGACATCCCGTTCGAGACACGTTTGACGACCCGCCAGTTCGGGCCGGATCCTTCTGAGCCGACGGTGCGCGGGGATGCGTCGCCGTCCGGGAGGGACGACAGGTCGGGAACCGCACCGTAATCGTTGAAGGTGATCTGGAATCCGTTCGGGAGGGTCGCGGCGACGAAGTACTGCGACGGCGGGCGCCGCACCCCGGGCGGTTCAGGCGAATTGTCGCCATGGGGCCCGAGGGGCTGTGCCCAGCCGTTGACGGCGTCGATCAGTTCGCCGTCGGCGCGCGCGGTGAGGTCGCTGCGCATCGCGGATGTGACGGCTATGCCGGATCCCCCGAGCCCGATGAGCACCAGGATCACTGTCGATAAGACGAGAGTCACTCGTAACGGCATCGCCCGCAGGCGTGTCGCGATCGCCTTCACGTGCGCGGCTCGCGCATCACATACCCAACGCCGCGAAGGGTGTGGATTAGTCGCTGCGGACCGGAGTCGATCTTGCGTCGAAGATACGAGACATACGATTCGACGACGTTGACGTCTCCGCCGAAGTCGTAGTTCCACACGTGGTCGAGGATGCGCGGCTTGGACAGCACGGTTCCCGCGTTCACCATGAAGTAGCGCAATAATGTGAATTCGGTCGGCGACAGCGCCACGAGTTCGCCGTCTTTGAATACTTCGTGGGTGTCTTCGTCCAATTCGATGTCGGCGAAGACGATGCGGGATGGTTCGGTCGCCATGTCTCCGTGGCCGTTGCGCCGCAGGAGGACACCGATGCGGGCAACGACCTCTTCCAGGCTGAACGGCTTGGTCACGTAGTCGTCGCCGCCGATGGTGAGGCCGTTGATCTTGTCTTCGACGGAGTCGCGCGCCGACAGGAACAGTGCCGGTGCCGCGACGCCGTCCGCGCGGAGCCTGCGCAGCAGGCCGAACCCGTCCATTCCCGGCATCATCACGTCGAGAATGAGGACGTCGGGTTTGTAGGTGCGCGCGGTGTCGATTGCCGCGGGTCCGTTCGCTGCTGTCCGCACTTCGTGTCCTTGGAACTTCAACGACACTGACAGCAGTTCTCGGATGTTCTCCTCATCGTCGACGACAAGGACCTTGGCGGCAGGGGTCTCGCTCATACCGACCAATGATGCCTCCGGCGCCTACTCTCCGACTGACCGAACACTGGGAGCTTCCTGTGAACGCAGGTCACTGGTCGAGCGGTGTCGACGCCTTCCGCATCATGGGTGATGCGAACGCTCCCTGGCTAAGCCGGACCTCTCCCAGCCACTGCGCCAACTCGTCGGCGCGCGCAGTCAACGCCCGTACGGCTTCGGCCGGAACGTCTTCCAGCAATTGGACCCGGACCCGGCTGTTCTCCTGAACCCAGCCTCCGACGATCCGCCCGTCCCACCACGCCGTCTGACCGCCGTTGCCGTTTGCGTCGAACAGGTGGGGGACATGTGCGTCGTCGAGGTAGAAGCGCCGCTGCTTGAATCCCATCGTCGTCGGATCGAGGCCCGGTAGCAGCAGTGCCCGCGGACCTACCCGCTCGACGGGGTCGACGTCGTCGGCGAGCAGGTATCCGACGTCCCCGGATTCCAGGTCAACTTCGACGACGTCGAGTGCGGCGAGCGCTGCCCGGACGGCCGATTTGGTGGAGCCGAGCCACCAGACGAGGTCGGTCTCGGTGCCCGGACCGAATGCTCGCAGCCAGCGCGCGATCAGGTCACGATGGCCGTCGACCGGGGTCACTTCGGCGAGCGGTTCGCCGAGCCACGACGTCATCGCTGTCCACCCCGGTCGGGACGCGAACCATTCGGCTCGGTTGGTTCCACGAACGACGTCGCCTGCGGCGGCCATGTGGTTGAGCAGTCGCGGCAGCATCGGCGACGGTCCGCCGTATTTCTTGCCGACGTCCCGCAGAATCGATAGGTCGTAGTCGGGCAATGCCTTCCGCACCTGCGCAGCGGTCAGTTCGGCGCCGTCCAACAGTGCGAGGACGGCGGACCGCGCGTCGGCGATCCACTGTTCGGGTTCGGCGGGGCCGTCGTCTCGGCGCAGATCGCGAAGCATGTTTGTCCGTTCGGACGCGGCCACTCGGCTCCCTACGGCGCCGACGGCATCGGCGAGGACCGGCCGACTCATCACGAACAGTGTCCGGCGCATGGCGAGTTGTTTGACGACGGTGCGGTCGTCGTAGAGCGCGGAGTCGACCGTCTCCGGCCGAGTCTGCGGGCTGCGGGCCCACACCGACAGATGCACGGTCGACGCGGTGGTCGCGTGGAGCCCGACGACGGCGTCGGCGACGTCGACGACGTCACGTGTCGAGTCATCGGCCAACAGCTGTCGGCGCTGCAGACGGCTGCGACGTTGGGTGTCGTCGACGAACAGTCGGCTCACCTGCCGGCTGCCACAGCGTCGAGTTCTATGCGCTGCCCGGGATAGGGCAGCACGGTGACCGCCACCATGACGGCGGGCGGGACGTCTCCTCGGAATTCTGGGGCGAGCACCTGCCAGACGGCGGCGAGGTCCGTCCGATCGGAGGTGGCGACGTAGACGGTCAGTTTCGCGATGTCGGCGATCGCCGCGCCGCGCTCGGCGAGCACGGTCGTGAGCAGAGCGAAGGCGTGCCCGGCCTGTGCCGCAGGATCGTCGGGAGCGACGATGCCTCCGTCGGAATCCAACGGAGACACCCCGGCGGTGAAGAGCAGAGAACCGTCGGGAACTTCTGCGCTATAGGCGAATCCGCCGTCGAACAGCGCCGGTGAGCCGTGTCTACGCACGTGGGGATCGGTCATTGGAAACTCAGCACCTCCTCACCCCATGCTTGCAGCAACGCGTCGTCGAGGCCGACGGACGCCGTGTCGTTCGCGCCGATGCGCAACGATGCGTGCCGATCGTCGGTGTAGGGCTCCCACACCACGTCGTCGCTGCCGTCGCCGACTCGAGGGTCGCCGGACGCCGCGAAGTTGAGCCAGCGACGCTGCACGCGGCGACACACTTCGTCACCGGTTTGGCGGCCGCCGAGTCGGTACATCGGGTCGCGCTTGGTGGATGCCGGATTGCCCCACACGTATGGCAGTTCGGTGGCGTGCGCGGCGCCGAAGCCGATGAAGCGAAGCAACGGTGTCGCCCAGTCGAACCGGTACAGGTGCACGGGTGCCTGACGATGGTGGGCTTCGGCGATCCACAGCGCAGGCATTCGAAATCCGATGTCTCGGGAGATCGCCATGCTCCGCACCCTCGTCTTCACATGCTGGTACGAGTCATCGAGGTGATCGGGTTCGGGCAGCGGGAGTTCCGGCTGTTCGGTGCCGATATGCGCGAACATCGCGTCGACGTGCTCGGACTTGACCGGCATCAGCGGCGACGACATCCATTTGAACAGGGACGTCTCGTGCCGGTTGGTGCCGATCAACAGGGGTACCGGCAGCGCGCCGTCGCTGTCGTATACCCGTAGCGGATCGTCGGGTATCAGATCGCCGTCGATGACGGGAGTGTGCGCGATGGTTCCCGGGAAGTCTCGCGGGACGTCGAGGAATGCACGCTGTGATCCGGCGACGAGCGCGCCGACCGGGACGCTGCGCAGCATGCCCGGCCGGACGCGGTCCTGCGGCATCGGCGCGAGCATCAGCTCGGCATACTTCTCGGCGCGTTCGCGTCCGTACACGCTGGTGGCGGGCGAACTCTGCGCGATCGCTCGATGGATCAGGCCGTCGGCACCGGGCATCGTGAGGAGGGTGGTGATGATGCCGCCGCCCGCCGACTCGCCGAACAGGGTGACGTTGGACGGGTCGCCGCCGAACCCGGCGATGTTTCGGTTCACCCATGCCAGGGCGGCCAGAACGTCGGACATCCCGCAGTTGGCCTCGTACGTCTGGTCGACGGTCGACCACGCTGACAGGTCGGTGAAGCCGAACGCGCCCATCCGATAGTTGACGGTGACGACGACGGTCGGGGCGCCGGCACTGTTGCCGGTCGTGATCAACGAGACGGGGTTGTACATCGGCTGCGAGCCTGCGCCGCACAGATAGGCTCCGCCGTGGATCCACACCATGACGGGTAGTTGCGCGTCGCTCGCTGCCGCGCCGCGCGGCGTCGCGACGTTCAGGTAAAGGCAGTCCTCTTCTTGACGAGTGCCCGCGGCGAGCTCGACCACCTGCATGACGGGTTGCGGGCAGACGGGCCCGAACGTGTCCGCGGGGACTACGTCGGCGTGGTACTCGGGTTCGACGGCATGCCGCCACCGCAGTTCCCCGACCGGTGGCCGTGCGTAGGCGATCCCCTTCCAGACGTCGATGGACTCGGTGGCGATGCCTCGGATCGGTCCGTTGGAGGTGTCGACGACCAGATCATCGGAGTTCACAGTCCCATTGTGCCGTCACCGGCACCGGCTCGCAGTGCGAGCACGTCAGGGCGTCCGTACGCTCTGTTGACATGAGCATCCCGCTGTTCCTCCGTGACGACTCGTTCCTGCAGCCCATGGAAGTGGCGCTGCCCGACGGGATCGCCGTCGTCACCCAGAAGTTCTACGACGTGCGGCTCGAAGACCTGCGGGAGATCTTCGACGAGTCGTTCCACACGCTCGCGCAGACGCGGCCCGCTGGCCCCGGCTATGCCATGTACGAGGGCGACCCGACCGATGTGTTCGACCTGACGCTCGGATTCCCGGTCGACGCCCCGGTCGACACCGCCGACTTCGGCGATATCGCCAACGAGGTGTTCCCGTCCGGCCAGGCGCTGATCATGAGCCACATCGGCGGCTTCGACGGCCTCGGTTCGGCGTGGGATGCGCTGATGGAGGTCCACGAGGCCAACGGCGGTTCGACGCCGCGCGCGATGATCGAGATCTATGTCAATGATCCGTCGTCGACCCCGCAGGAGGATCTGCGAACCGACCTGATCGCGCTGTACTAGACCAGTCTTCACATCAGTTCGAGACGTTTCGCCATGTCGGAGACGAACACTCCCGTCGGGTCGATGCGTCGACGCACCGCGATCCACTCGTCCAACCGCGGATACATCGCGCGAAATGTGGCGGGCGACGTCACCGAGTCCTTCGCTGAGTAGAGCCGACCGCCCGCGTCGAGGACGCGGCGGTCCAGGTCGGCGACGAGGCGGTCGAGCCCGCGGGTGATCGCGAAATCGAATGTCGCGGTCATCCCTGCCGTCGGGAACGATAGCGGCGCACGGTTGCCGTCACCGAACATTTTGAGGACGTTGAGGAAGCTCGCGTGCCCGGAGCGGCGAACGGCACGCAGCAGCGGCCCGAAGGCGTCGAGGTTCTCCGACGGAATCACGAACTGGTATTGCAGGAAGCCCTTCCGACCGTAGAAGCGATTCCACTCCCCCATGATGTCGAGCGGGTGCAGGAACCCGGTGATGTTGTGGATTTTGTCGGTGAACGTCGACCCCGTCCGGAAGTACGCTTCGCTCATCAGTCCGAACGTGTACCGGTTCCCGAGCCCGCTCGGGAATACGTCCGGCACCGTCAGATATTGCGGGGCGTCGAACGTCAACGGATCCTTCCGGAGCTTCGCTGGCAGTTCTTCGACCCCCGCGCGCCGACCGCGCGTGAAGAACCCGCGACCGAGCCTCGGCTCCTTGCTAACCGCGTCGAACCAGCCCGCACTGTAGTCCGCGGAGTCGCCCCACCCATTGCGATGCAGGTCGATCGTCTCTTCCACGCTATTGGTGACGACGCCGTCGGCCAGGAAATACGCACTGTCGGTGCGCTGTACCCGTAGCCGTGCACGCAGGACGATACCGGTGAGGCCGAGCCCGGCGACGGTCGCCCAGAACAGCGATCCGTCCGGGTCGTCCGGTGACCCGTTCGGGGTCAGGGTGAGGATACGACCGTCGGCGACGAGCAGATCGACATCGACCACCTGGTCGCCGAAGCTGCCGGTGCTGTGATGGCTCTTGCCATGGATATCGTGGGCGATCGCCCCGCCGACCGTGACCTGCCTGGTCCCCGGCAACACCGGCAACCACAACCCGAGCGGGACGAGAGTCCGCAGCAACCGGTCCAGACTGACGCCAGCGTCGACGTCGACCACCAGCTCTTCGCCGTCGATCCGGTGGATCCGATCAAGAGCAGTCATGTCGATGGTGAGGCCCGCCCGGTTCTGCGCTGACTCGTTGTACGACCGCCCCAACCCCCGCGCGATCACCCCGTGCCGCAGATACCGCGGCGCGTCGGGGCTCTCTTCGGCCACCCGCTCGACGGCCCGAGCGATGGTGTCTACGTCGCGGGTCGCCAACACTGCAGCGTGGACCCCGTTCGTCCTGGACCAACCGTCGATGAAACGGGTCTGCACGAAGTTGTCAGCTGTTGAACTCATGCGGCGAATCTACGGACGGCCACTGAGAGGACCGTGCGAATACCGTGTGAGTGGAGTGCGTTTGTCCCGATAGACCTCGGCGATCTGACACGTCGATCACACTCTGCAACGCAGACGTTCCCTCCGGCGAACAACCGAAGGGAACGTGGTGGAGCCCCCTGTCAGGATTGAACTGACGACCGCTCGCTTACAAGGCGAGTGCTCTACCACTGAGCTAAGGAGGCGTGCGGGGTAAAAGTATAACGGTCGCCCGCCGCCAGCCCGGGACTAGCATCGTTTGCATAGTCGCGACACCACGCACCTATCTACCGACCGGACGAGAGGAGGCCACGCACGTGCGTGCGTTCATCCGCCGAGGACTCAACCGAGTCCTCGGGACAGCCCAGGCCACGATCGACACGATCGAGCCTGGCAGCATCGTCGTCGCACCGCGCAAACCCATCGCGCTCGACGACGAAGCAGCAATCACCGAGGTCCTCGACCTCGCCGCGAAGATCGGCGCGGTCCTCCTCGATTCGGGGACCGGCGCGATCGACACTCGACGTCAGATCGAGTTCGTCGCAGGCATCTACGGTCTCGACGACGTCGACATCGACGTCACGTTCAACACGATCCTCGTGTGCGCGCAGCGCGGGAACAATCTGCCGCCGGTGACATGTGTCCGCACCGTGTACGCGAGGTCGCTCGACTTCACCCGACTCGCGCACGTCGACCGGCTCGTCCGCCGTATCCGGCAACTCGCGATCACCCCCGCGACGGCGCACGGAATCGTCGATCAGATCACCCGAGCGCCGCACCCCTACCCCTACTGGGTGGCGAACGTGGCGTGGGGTGTGATGGCATCCGGCATCTCAATCCTGCTCGGCGGCACGTGGATCGTCGGGATCACGGCGCTCATCACGACCGTCGTCATCGTCACCCTGAACCGACGTCTGGCCCGAGCCGGAACACCGATATTCTTCCAGCAGTTCGCGGGCGGGTTCATCGCCACCGTGCCCGCGGCACTGCTGTTCCACTGGCGGGACTCACTCGGTCTGGACGACAACTTCGTACCGTCGCAGATCATCGCGGCGGGCATAGTCGTGCTCCTGTCCGGACTGTCGCTCGTCGGCTCGGTGCAGGACGCGATCACCGGGGCGCCGATCACCGGTACCGCACGCTTCTCCGAAGTGGTGCTGTTGACCGGCGGCATCCTCGCCGGTGTCGCGTTAGGCGTGCGAATGACGGAGAGCCTCGGCGTCTTCCTGCCCGGCCTGGGCACCGAGATGCCGTTCGGCCCCGCCGACCTGGCCGCGCGCATCGTCGGCGGCGCGATCGCTGCGGGAGCGTTTGCGGTCGGAAGCTATGCCGAGCGGCGTGCCATTCCGGTCGCGTTCGGGGCGGGCGCGGTCGCGTCGGCCGTCGCGTTCGGTCTCGCGCTCACCGACTCGGGTGCCATCCTCAGTTCTGCGGCGGCCGCGATCGTGGTCGGTCTCGTCGGTGGTCTGGCCGCCCGCCGAGCGCTCACCCCGCCGCTCGTCGTCGCGGTCGCAGGCATCACCCCCCTGCTGCCCGGTCTCGCGATCTACCGCGGCCTCTACGGGATCATGAGCGGCCAGTCGGTTATCGGATTCGGCCAGGTCGCCGCCGCACTGACCACTGGCTGCGCGCTCGCGGCCGGAGTCACGCTCGGCGAGTTCCTCGCGCGCTCGCTGCGCCGCCCTCGTCTCCCCAACGGCATCATCCGAATACCGCCACGCCCTGACCTGCGTAAACCAATTATGCGGAAGCAGGGAGGACACGGTACCGGAACCAACGCTTGACCCTCACGCGACGTGAGAGTCGACGATCGAAAGCGTGACGATGACACGCAAGGACACCACCTGGACGGTGGGACGACTAGCCGATCTGTCCGGAGTGACAGTGCGAACGCTGCACCACTACGACCAGATCGGGCTCCTGCGTCCGACCCTGCGGAGCAGCGCCGGATACCGCCTCTACACCGAGTCGGATCTGGCGCGGTTGCAGCAGATCGTGGTGTACCGGCGGCTGGAGCTACCGCTCGACGAGATCGCCGACCTGCTCGACGGTTCGGACGGGACCGTCGAGCATCTCCGCCGCCAGCGT
Organism: Gordonia abscondita; assembly: GCF_032711245.1. GTDB lineage: Bacteria > Actinomycetota > Actinomycetes > Mycobacteriales > Mycobacteriaceae > Gordonia. Next base: position 1,957,887 of record NZ_CP128986.1, on the reverse strand, counting down.
GACGTCGTCGCCGCCAGGCGTGACGAGCTCGATGTGCTCGTCGACGCGATCGATCAAGCATTGGAGCGAGAGATGAACAACCAACCGGCGACCGACGCCGACATGCGAGCCCTGTTCGGGGACGGCTTCTCCGACGAATACCAGGCGGAAGCGCAGGAGCGTTGGGGCGACACCGACAGGTGGGCCCAGTCGCAGGCGAGGACCGCCCGCTACACGAAGGCCGACTGGGCGCAGGTTAAAGACGAGCAGGACGCGACGAACGACGCGTTCATCGCGGCCAAGCGGGCGGGCGAACCGGCCGACGGTGATGTCGCCGTGGCGATCGCCGAACGCGCGCGCGTGCAGATGGACGAGCGATTCTACGACTGCAGCCACGAATTCCATCGCTGTCTCGGCGAGATGTACGTCAGCGATCCGCGGTTCGCGGCGACGTACAACGACCTCGAACCGGGGCTGGCCCAGTACGTTCGCGACGCGATCGTCGCGAACGCCGACCGGAGCAGTTGATCAGCGCGGGGTAGAATCTGCAGCATGCCTGCTAAGACAACTGATATCGCCGCGGACGACGAACTGGTACCCGTCGCCGACGAGACCGCACTCTCCGCGCGTCGCGTCGTCGCCGCATACGCGCAGGACGCCGACGAATGCCGGATGCTCCTCGCGATGCTCGGAATCGCACCGGACGAGCCGGCCGCCTGAACCGGTATGGCTGACTTCGTCGTAGTCGCCAATCGCCTCCCGGTCGACAAACGTGTCGAGCCCGACGGGACCACCACGTGGAAGCGTGCGCCCGGCGGGCTCGTCACTGCGTTGACCCCGACCCTGGCGTCGCGGTCGGGCGCGTGGGTCGGCTGGAGTGGGGTCCCCGATTCGTCGGACGACCCCGAGATCGACGGAATCGACATCCGCTCCGTTCCGCTGTCGAGCGATGAGATCGCCGACTACTACGAGGGTTTCGCAAACTCATCCTTGTGGCCGCTCTACCACGACCTGCTCGTGGAACCGATCTTCGACCACGACTGGTGGACGTCGTACGTCGCCGTCAACCGCAAGTTCGCCCAGGCTGCGTCGGAGGCGGCCGACGAGGGCGCGACCGTGTGGGTGCACGACTATCAGCTGCAGCTCGTCCCGTCGATGCTCCGCGAACTTCGCCCCGACCTGCGCATCGGATTCTTCCTGCACATCCCGTTCCCCTCGTACGAACTGTTCGCCCGCCTCCCGTGGCGCGACGAACTGCTCCGCGGGCTTCTGGGCGCCGACCTCATCGGATTCCATCTGCCCGGGGGCGCCGAGAACTTCCTCACTCTGGTCCGTCGTGTCCTGAAACTGGACGCCTCACGTGACCCGGTCGGTGTCCGCGACGGACTCGGTACCGTCCGTGACGGCTCACGCACGATCCGCGTCGGGTCTTTCCCGATCTCGATCGACGCGTCCGCGGTGGCCGAACAGGCTGCGGCGATGACCGACCGCGCCGCAGCGATCCGCGCCGAACTCGGTAACCCGTCGACGATCCTGCTGGGCGTCGACCGACTCGACTACACGAAGGGCATCGATGTCCGACTCGATGCGCTCGACGGTCTCTTCCGGGAAGGTCGACTAGACCCGACCGACACCGTTCTGGTCCAGTTGGCCAGCCCGAGCCGGGAGAACGTCGACAGTTATATCGCGGTCCGCGACCGCATCGAACGCTCGGTTTCCCACATCAACGGCACTCACGGCACGGTGAGCAGTCCCCCGGTCCGGTATCTCCTCCAGCCCGTACCGCGAGACGAACTGCTGGCGTACTTCCTCGCCGCCGACGTCATGCTTGTGACCCCGCTACGGGACGGCATGAACTTGGTCGCCAAGGAGTACGCCGCGGCCCGCGCCGACCTCGGCGGCGCCCTCGTGCTCAGCGAGTTCACTGGAGCCGCAGCCGAAATGGATCAGGCGTACCTGGTGAACCCGTACGACGGGCAGCACGTGCGCGACGTCGTGGTCCGCGCGGTGACAGACTCCCCCGAGGATCGTCGTGAGCGAATGTCCGTCCTGCACCAGCAGGTCCTCGACTTCGACGTCGACGTGTGGTCCCGGAGCTTCTTGCAGTGTCTGTCGGGCGCCGCTGCGGCGAACGAAGCCGCCCGGTGAGTCCGACGTCTCGGGCGACGCCCCTCGGTGACGCACTCGCCGAGTTCGCGTCGCTCGATCGGGTGCTCATCGCATCGGATTACGACGGCTGCGTCTCGCCGATAGTGTCGCGCCCGGAAGACGCTGTGCCCGATCCGGCGTCCGCGGCGGCTCTGGCCGCCGCAGCGGAACTCCCGAACACGTGGGCGGCGCTCGTCTCGGGGCGGGCCCGGGCCGACCTCGCTGCGCTGTCCGGGCTCGGCGAACCGGTGACTCTCGTCGGCAGTCACGGGGCCGAGTTCGAATCCGGCTTCGACGAGCCGCTCACCGACGAGAAGCGGGCACTCTTGGCGTCGATCGTCACCGAGTTCGAGTCGATCGCCGCGCGTTTGCCCGGCACCAGCATCGAGACGAAACCCGTCAGTACCACCCTGCACGTCCGGAACGCGTCCGACGACGACGCCCGCGCCGCACTGGCGCTCGCCGTCGAAGGCCCGGCCTCGTGGAACGGTGTGCACGTCACGCACGGCAAAGCCGTCATCGAGCTCGCCGTCATCGAGACCAGCAAAGGGCACGCGCTGGACCGTCTCCGCGACCGTGTCCACGCCCAAGCGGTCCTATACCTGGGTGACGACATCACCGATGAGAAGGCGTTCGCGCACCTCAATCTGCCCGGCGACGTCAGCGTCAAGGTCGGCGACGGTGCGACCGCCGCCAAGTTCCGAATCGCCGACACCGACGAGGTCGCGCAAGTGCTGGCAGCGGTCGTCGACCTCCGTGCCGGTTTCGCCCGGCCGTAAGCGCACCGTGCCGGGTTCGCCCGGCCGAAATGCATACCGTGCCGGGTTCGCCCGGCCGAAATGCATACGGCGCTGGGTTCACCCGGTCTTGACGTTGCGGCGTGCGCTGGCCTGATCTCGCGGCATGAGGACGATCTGGTCGAGGTTCACGTGCGGCGGGCGGGACGCCGCGAACGCGATCACATCGGCGACGTCGCCTGCCGTCAACGGGGTGAGGCCCTGGTAGACGGCGTCCGCCCGCTCGGCGTCTCCGTCGAATCGGACGAGTGAGAACTCCGTCTCCACCATGCCCGGGAGGATCTCAGTGAGCCGGATCGGCTTGCCCAACAGTTCCGGCCGCAGCGTGCGGTGCAGCACGGACTGGCCGTGCTTGGCCGAAGTGTAGCCGGAGCCGTTGTCGTACGCCTCGATCGCCGCGATCGAGGTGATGGTGACGATGAGGCCGTCGCCAGAGGCCTCCAACAGTGGCAGCAGGCCCTTCGTGACGCGCAGCGTGCCGATCACGTTGGTCTCCCACATCCACCGCCAGTCGTCGAGGTCCGCGTTCGCCACCGACGCGAGCCCCTTCGCGCCGCCAGCGTTGTTGACCAAGACGTCCACCCGGTCGAGTGAAGCGACGAACTGCTCGACCGACTCCGCATCCGTGACGTCGAGATAGTGTGCGCGACCGCCGATCTCGGCGGCCAACGTCTCGATCCGCTCGGTACGGCGGGCACCGACGACGACGTGGTAGCCGTCGTGGGCCAATGCACGCGCCGTCGCCTCGCCGATCCCCGAACTCGCGCCGGTCACCACCGCGACCTTGCGTTCGGACTCATCTGTCGACTGTATTGAGATACCCATGAATCTAAAGTCTAAGAGACGGCCGACTGCGCCGTCCGGCTGCTAGATTCGACGCCATGATCGGTAGCGGAGTGGTTCCGGCAAGTCTGCGCGTCGGGACCGGACCGACGGCCGCCGTCCTGCACGCGGTCCGCGTGCACGGACCTGTCACCCGCGACCAGATCGTCGCCGCCGTCGACCTCTCGCCCGCGACCGTCAACCGGCAGGTCAACGCACTCCTCGACGCGAAGCTCGTAAGCGAACGGCCCGACCTCGTCGACCCCGGAGCGATCGGACGCCCCAAGCTGCCGTTGACGATCGACCGTGACCACTTCTGTGTGGCAGGAATGCACGTTGGCGCTCGTCGCACCGCGCTCGTGATCGCCGACCTGCGCGGCCGCACCCTGTATTCGCACGCCGTGCGCACCACCGACATCACTGACCTGTGCACCCAGCTGAGCGAGCTCGCCGACCGCTTCTCGGGGCGACGCGTCCTGTGGGGCGGTGTCGCGATCGGCGGCGCCGTCGACAGCGAGTCCGGCGTCGTCGACCATCCGATCCTCCGCTGGCGGCATCAACCGCTCGGCGATGAACTGACCGCGTCCCTGCGCGTGCCAGTGTCGGTGTCCGAGCACGTGCAGGCGATGGCAGCCGCTGAATTGATCTTGTCCGGCGCGATGGCCCGTGGACCGTCCGGGCTGTTCTTCTACGCTCGCGAGACCGTCGGCATGGCGATGACTTTCGACGGCCAGGTGTATCAGCCCGCGCGCGGGGCCGGCACGATCGCCGGGCTGACCGTCGTGCCGGGGGCTCTCGCCGACACCGCCGTCGCCCCGCTTCAATCGGTGATCGGCACACAGTCGCTAATTGATGCCGCCGACCGCCTCGGTATCGAACCCGGCGCCAATCGGCTCGCCGACGAACGCGCCCGCGTCCTCGGCCAGGCGGTCGCCGCGATGCGCGATGTGGTGAACCCCGACGAGATCGTCGTGGCGGGCGATGCGTTCGCCGCCCACCCGCAGGGTCTCGCGCCGGTGCAGGCCGCATTCGACGAGGCGACGAGGATCGACCGGCCGCTCGAGATCGTCCCGACGTGTTTCGGCGTGCATGTCCCCGAGGCAGCGGCCGTCGCGGTCGCGCTGTCGGCCGTCTACGTCGATCCATTGGCCGTCGTCTGAACGAGACAGTCCAGGACCCGCTGCCCCGGTGACGGCCGTGCCTACTCGGCGAATCCTGCCAGGACCGCACGCGATCCGGACAGCCCGAGTCTGGTTGCTCCTGCCGCGATGAGGTCGGCCGCGAACTCGGCCGTCCGGATGCCGCCGCTGGCCTTGACTCCGATCGACGGCCCGACGGCGGCGCGCATCACCCGCACCGCGTGGGTGCTCGCTCCGCCCGCCGGATGGAATCCGGTCGACGTCTTCACAAAGTCGGCTCCGCCGTCGACGGCTTTGCGGCACACGGCCGCCAGCCCGTCGTCGCCGATCGCCGCCAGGAGGACAGCCGACTCGACGATCACCTTGAGCACCGTGTCGGCGCCCACGCCTTCACGGACGGTGAGGACGTCGGCAAGGATCTCGTCGAATCGACCGTCGACCGCGGAGCCGACGTCGATCACCATGTCGACCTCCTGCGCGCCGTTCTCGACCGCGAAACGAGCCTCCGCGGCTTTCACTAGCGAATGGTGCTTGCCCGAGGGGAACCCGGCGACGACACAGGTGCTCAACGACCCGGTGTCGATGGGCAGCATCGACGGCGACAGGCACACGGAGTAGACGCCGAGGTCGAGCGCTTCGGCGACGGCTGCTTCGGCGTCGGCCCGGGTCGCTTCCGGTTTGAGGAGCGTGTGGTCGACGAGGGCCGCGACGGCCGCACGATTCGGTTTGTCGTGGAGTCCGGTCAGGTTACTGTTCGTCACAACATACGAGCTTGGCACACTTGACAGAGTGAGCACCTTCCCGACCTCATCTCCCTCCTCCGCCAGCCCCTCTCCCGTCGCTGCGGACGAGCGCCGTCTCGTCCTGACACTCGGCTGCCCCGACCGCACCGGCATCGTTGCGGCCATCTCCGGTTTCATCGCTGAGATCGGCGGATGGATCACCGAGGCCGCGTACCATTCGGACCCGCAGTCCGGCTGGTTCTTCACCCGGCAGGCCGTCCGCGCCGATAGCGTCGACCTCGACGTCGACGATCTGCGACGACGGTTCGGCGAGGTGGCCGCACAGATCGGTCCAGACACCGAATGGTCCCTCACCGACACAGGTGCGGAGAAGTCTGTCGTCCTGCTGGTCAGCCGCGACAGCCACTGCCTCATCGACCTTCTCGGGCGCGCTGAGCGCGGCGAGTTCCCCGCGAACATTCGAGCGGTCGTCGGCAACCATCCCGACCTCGAAGATCTGACCACTCGGTTCGGTGTGCCGTTCCACCATGTGCCGTTCCCCGCCGACGGCAAGCCGGAAGCCTTCGCGGCGCTACAAGAGCTCGTCGACGGTTACACGCCGGACGCGATCGTCCTCGCCCGGTTCATGCAGATTCTGCCCGCCGACCTGTGTCGGGCGTGGGCGGGACGCGCCATTAACATCCACCACAGCTTCCTGCCGAGCTTCGTCGGCGCGCGGCCCTACCATCAAGCGTTTGACCGCGGAGTCAAACTCATCGGGGCCACCTGCCATTACGTGACCGCGGATCTCGACGCGGGGCCGATCATCGAGCAGGACGTCAGCCGCATCAACCACGACTATTCGACGGCCGACATGGTCCGTCAGGGCCGAGACATCGAGACCCTCGTCCTATCGCGCGGCGTCCGGTGGCACCTCGAAGACCGAGTCCTCGTCCATGGCCGCAAGACGGTCGTGTTCGCCTAGCGATCGGTTCGCCTAGCTATCGGTCCGCCTAGGTAGCCGTTCGCCTAGGTCTTCGGTTTTCCTAGTCTCCGGTTTTCCTGATTTCGGTTTTCCTAGGTGGTTTCGGGGGTACACCTGGTTCACCGAATTAGATCGAGCAGCCGCCGGACGACTCACCCGACGAGTCGGTGCTCTCGGCGGCTTCCTTCAAGTTCACGTCGTCGCCCGCGAAGCTAAAGTCGATCCCGGTCTTGGTGACCGTGAACTTGTCGACTTTGATCTGCTTGAACAGCGGGCCGAACATCGAGTCGGTCACCTGGTCGACGATCGGCTGAGCGAAGTCCGACGGCAGGCCGAACATCAGCGCGGTCGCATCGGTGACCTGGAAGTCGACGGCCCCGTTGGTCAGCTTCGGCTTCAGCGTGACGGTGGCGGGCACCGAGATGATCGCGATCGGCACTTCGGTGCTGATCTTGATAGTCCCGGCCTTGTCGTCGGCGGTGATGCCGGTGATCTTCGCGCCACTCTCGGTGCTCGAGTCGTTGCTCAGCTCGGTGATCCGCTTGTACGGCAGATACCCGTTGCCGTCGAGATGGTCCACCGTGCCGCCGTCGGTGCTGATGCCTTCGGCTCGCGCATGCAGGCGCATATCGGTTGGCGCACCGTCGCTGGTATCTACCTGCACCCACGGGACACTGCTTCCGAGCACCGACAGCAGCATCGGTTTACGCGACACAGACACTTCAGTCGACGCCCCGGTCAGGTCGCCGAACGCGTTCTCGATGCAGCCGGTGACCTTGTTCCGCATGTACAGCTCAGTACCGACTCCGGCGATCACGAGGAGCAGCACGATGGCCGCCGCGACGAGCGCGTACGTCCGACGACGGCCGTGCTTGCCTGCGGCAGGTGCCGAACGGGTCACCGGCACATCGGGCGGCGACGTCGGTAGCGTCGGGTCGGTTCCGATCGGTCCGAACTCGCCGGTCCCGGGCGTCTCCATCTGCCTCGTGGACGGATTCGACTTCGAATAGGCGTGCGTCGCCGGGTCGGGCCGAGCGTGCGCGGGCGGACGAGGCTGGATACGGTTCTGGTCGATCGGACCGGTCACCACCTCACCGGTCGGCGCGTCCCCGGGGGTCGCCGGACTGTCGGGGCTCGCCGGCGGCTCGACGGCGTCCGGCGGCGGGGTCACCGAGGCCGGAGGAGTCTCGGGTGTCGCCGGGGTTGGAGGAGTCTCGGGGGTCTCCGGGGTCGGAGGGGTCTCCGGATTCTCAACCGGTTCGTTCTTGTCCTCGTCCGTCACTTCGCATCGGTCCCATCCAGGCGGGGAATGTCCCGGCGGTTGGCGAGCGTCGCCAGCGCCGTACGCGCCTTGTCAGTCCGGGACAGGTCGAGATCGTGTAGATCCACCCGCTCGCCGGAATCATAGTCGGCGATCACGCTACCGAACGGATCTGAGATTCGGCTATGACCGATGCCCGTGGGGGCCGCGGATTCGCGCACTGCAGCGTCGTCCGGCAATGCCTGGCCCACAGCTGCGACGAAGGCTGTGGCATCCAGTGCGCGGGCCGACGCCAATAGTTCCCACTGGGCGATCTTCCCGGGTCCGGACCCCCACGACGCAGGGACGACGATGAGGTCCGCACCGCGCCGTGCGAGTTCGGTAAACAGTTCGGGAAAGCGGATGTCATAGCACGTGGCCACCCCGATCCGGTGGTCGCCGAGGTCGAACACGAGCGGCTCGTCGCCTGGTGCGATAGTCGCGGATTCCTCGAAGCCGAGTGCATCGAACAAATGAATTTTGTCGTAGGCGAGCCGAGGTAGCCCGGGGCGGGCGACTACCAGGGTGTTTCGGGTCCGCCCGTCGTCGGACGGCGTGAACATGCCCGCGACGACGGCGACACCGGTCTCATCGGCGACATCGGATACCGCAGACGCCCACGGACCGTCCAACGGCTGGGCGACGCCGCGCAGTGACACCCCGAACCGGCACATCGTCGCCTCGGGGAACACGATCAAGTCGGCGCCCGCGGCTGCCGCTCGCCGCGTCTCGTCGAGCACTCTGGTCAGATTCTCAGCCGGATCGGTACCTGTCGAGATCTGGGCCATCGCGAGATGCACGCGAGTTCCTCCTGGAAAGTCGTCGGTCCGCAGCAGTGTCTGGGGTCTGGAGTGACTGGGTCTGGAGTGACTGGGTCTGGAGTGTCAACGCTAGTCGGCTGTCGCCGGTATCTGCCAAGGGATCGACGAAACGCGGCGCGCACCTCCAATCGCGGCAGGCCTCACCGCACCCTCAACTCCGCTGTCTCAGCCTCGATGCGGTCTTCGCAGCGGAGCTCGCGCTCTACTTCTGGTAACGGGTGGACCCTTCGGGTCCGCGCGTCGAACTGATGAGCTTCGCGAAGCAGTGGTCCTTGTCGAGGGACTGGCTCGCGCACCACGACAATGCCTGCTCCGGGTTCGCGAACGGTTGCGCCGACACCAGGATCCACCAGTTGGGGCTGGAGAACACCGGCCAGTCCGACGACCGCAGCAGCTTCACGTTCGGATAGCGGGCCTTCATGCCCTGGTACTCAGCGAGGATCGACCGGTTGTCCCAAGTCTGCCCCTCCGCGAAAACCCCCGGCCACTTCGCACTCACCTGAGCGACCCACCGATTGTCGTATTGAGCGCGGACATCAGCGGTGTCCGTCTGCGAAACTGAGGTGAGTTCGGTTTGCGCGTCGCCCTCCGGATCAGTGACGACCGTCGCCGTCTCCTGCGTTTCCGTGGCGGGCACCGACACCGCCTGCTGATCGGCGACCGGAGCGTCGGCGGGATCGTCCTTACCCGCCACCTTCACCCAGATGACGACGGCGGCGACGACCAGCGCGAGCACGCAGGCGATCGCCAACCCGATCACGATGCCGCGCGCGACATTCGAGTCACGAGGCGGACCGCTCGTTGGGTATTGGCTGCCGTATGGGTATTGGCCACTGGGGCATTGGCCGGAAGGCGGGTAGCTCCCCGCCGGGTACTGCTGCCCCGTGTATTGATCCCGATTCTGCTGCTGACTCCCGTACAGATCACTCCCGTAGTGGGGCACTTCCGGAAGGGTTCCACCGTGCATCGTCTCTGCGTAGTGGTCTACGCGCCCATCCGCATCACCCTGCGGCGACTCCCCGTGCCCCGGCCTCGACATGCGCTCATAGTAACCGCGGCCTCCGACAGGCGATGTCCGTGTCGCCGGATCAGTCCGATCGGGCGACGACCGACCAGGGAACGGTCAGCAGGTTGTCCACCCGCCGGCCGCGCGGGATCGTGACGGGCAGTCCTTCCTCGCGCAACATCTCGACGGCGACCCGCCACCGGTCACGTGGACCGAACGCGGTCCGTCGAGCCGCGCGATCCCACGCCCGGTCGGCGCGGACCAGCAGCTCGTGGATCGGTTCGCCCGGTACGTTGTGGTGGATCAATGTCTTCGGCAGGCGTGGCGCCAGCTGCGACGGGTAGCCAGTGTGTTCGGGCGCCCAGCACAACGTCAGTTCGACCGGGCCGTTCTCGTCGAGCAGCACCCAACAGCAGCGACGGCCGATCTCGTCGCAGGTCCCCTCGATGATGAGTCCGCCCGGCGCAAGCGCCGACCGCATCCGCGTCCAGGCGTCAGCGACCTCTGCTTCGTCATATTGACGGAGGACGTTGAAGGCGCGCACCAGATTCGGTCGCAGACCGGCCAACTCGAAGCCGCCGAGCGCGAACCGGACGTTCTCGCGCGGTTCGACGATGCGCGACGGGTCGATCTCGAGTCCGACGAAGTCCAGATTCGGGATCACCGCGCGCAGACGTCTGGCCATCTCGACTGCAGTGTCCGGTCTTCCGCCGTAGCCGAGATCGACAGCGAGTGGCGATGCGACGGCGCACGCCGCGTGGACGCGCCGATCCCCGGCCATCGCGCGATCGATCCGGCGAAGTCGGTTGATGTTCGTGGTGCCGCGGGTGATCCGCCCCTCGGCCCGGCCTGCCGAGATCACGCCAGGTTTTTGCTCACCCAATCGGCGGTGAACTCGGCTTCGCCGCGAAAGAGGTCGACGAGGTTCACCAGCATGAGTTGTTCGAGTTTGCCGTTCACGAACGGCAGATACACCTTGACCTCGGTGGTCTTACGCACGGTGCAACCGGTCTCCGTGTCGAACAGTTCCTGCTCGCCGGTCAGCGATCCCGGACCGGCCGGGATCGACGCGGTGTAGGAGCCGGGGGTGCCGGTGGCGTCGAACGCGTCGAACGACTCGACGCGCGTGATGACCATGTCCTTCATCATCACGGTCTGCGCGATCGGCGGCAGCATGTCCCGAGTCAGGGTCTGCTTGAGGACGACTCGCATGCCTCCCGCACCCGTCTCGAACTCCTCGACGTTCGAGATCGGGGTCAGTTCCCGGAATCCCTCCATGAGGTCGTCCCAGTACTGTCGCTGCATCTGCGCCTGGTAGAGCTTTTCCGCCGGGTGCTCGTAGCGTGCGGAATAACTGAGCCGTCGTGCCATGAAGCCAAGAGTAACCGGCTGGTTAACCCTGACGAAAATCGACGGTGGCGTCGTGCTCGGCGTCCAGGAGGTAGACGACCTGCTCGATCACCGCTTTCTCGATACGGCCGCCGACGAACGGGACCGACACGTCGACAGCCCCCGTGTACTGGGCGGTTGCCTGGTCGCCGGAGATGATGATGTCACCGGAGATCTTGGCGGGCGCACCTGTCACCGACGCCTCCATCCGCCCGATGATGGTGTCGCCGGAGAGGCGGAAGACACAGGTTCGCGGGATCTCGAGGTCGCCCGGCCGGACCGCGGTGACGGCTTTCGGCAGATTCGCCTCATCGACGCCCTGCTTGGTCACGACGGTCGCCTCGTCACCGTCGAGCGTGAACGACTCGAGCGACCCGTGATCGGAGTTCGTCGCGGCCAACAGGTCACGCCAGTACTGCTCGGTCGTGATCAGTGCCCAGTAGTCCGTAGTGGAGAACGGGTAGGTGACCGAGTGCTCGAAGTTGCTCGACATGGCTGAGAGGTTACCGTTACCGACATGAGTCACGTACAGCCGCTGTCTGCGTTCACCACGCTGCGCCTCGGGGGCCCCGCCGACGCCGTCGTCGAATGCACTCAGACCGCTGCGCTGATCGACACGGTCACGGCTCTCGACCACGTCGGGATCCCGGTGCTTCTCATCGGTGGCGGGTCAAATCTGGTGATCGGCGACGACGGGTTCGCCGGAACCGCCGTCGTCGTCGCGACCGAGGGGATCGAGTTCGGCTCCGACGACGCGGGTCCATACGTCACAGCACAGGCTGGCACCGACTGGGACACTCTCGTCGCCGCGACAGTCGACGCCGGCTTCGGCGGGCTCGAATGTCTGTCAGGCATCCCGGGCGCTGCGGGCACCACTCCGGTACAGAACGTCGGAGCGTACGGCGTGGAGGTCGGCGACCTGCTGCGCGAGGTACGACTGCTCGACCGGGCGACCGGCGAGGTCCGGTGGGTACCGCCCGCCGATCTCGCGTTGGCGTACCGAACATCCAATTTGAAGGGCCGCGACGATCACGTCGTGCTCGCCGTGAGGCTCGGCCTCAACGGTGACGGCGTGTCCCAGCCGATCGCCTACCGCGAGTTGGCGCGCCGGATCGGCGTCGAGGAGGGAGCGGCGGCTCCCGCGTCCGATGTCCGGGCGACAGTGCTCGAACTACGACGCGGCAAAGGCATGGTGCTCGACCCCGACGATCACGACACGTGGAGTGCCGGTTCGTTCTTCACCAACCCGATCGTCGCCGACGATTCGATCGACGATGTCCTGGCGCGCATCCGGGAGACGGTCGGCAACGACGCCGCGATCCCCCAGTTCCCGGCGGACGGCGGGTCGAAACTGTCGGCAGGGTGGCTCATCGAGCGGGCAGGCTTCACCCGCGGCTATCCGGCGCAGGACGCGCCCGCGCGCCTATCGACCAAGCACACGTTGGCGCTTACGAATCGGGGGACTGCGACGACGGCCGACCTGCTGGCCTTGGCCGGGACGATCCGGGACGGGGTGCGCGAGCGTTTCGGCGTCGCCCTGCACCCCGAACCGGTATTCGTCAACTGCTCTTTGCCTCGCTGACGTCACCGAGCACAGTGTCGAGAAGCCGGTTGAATGGCACGGCGCGTTCGATCGGCGCCATGTGACCGGCCCCCGGATACTCCGTGATCGAGTGCAGCACACCGTTTGCGCGGAGCACCTCGGCCATCTCCTCCGAGTGGATAGGGCTGGTCAAGCGGTCCTGTGCGCCGACAACTACGGCTGTCGGGACGGTGATCTTGGCGAGTCCGGCACGCACGTCCAACTGATACATGGCCGCGCCCCACGCGGCGCGAGCCGACGGTGAACACGCGGCGATCTGTTCGTCACTGAAGTCGACGTGCGCCTGCCGGGCCACCGGTCCGAGCGCGATGTAGTGGGTGATCCGCTCGCTGACCGGATTGGTCGGCAACGGCAGCGGCGTCGACACGAAGGCCCGCTCGACGATCGGCTCCATCGGATGGACGAATGCGGGCAGGTCCTCTGGGATCAGCAGTTGACGTTGAACGACACCGAACGCCGACGTGGAGGCGAGGACGATCGCCGACACCTTCTCCTCCATGCCTGCACCGAACTGGGCGGCCCACGACATGATCGTCATACCGCCCATGCTGTGCCCGATGAGGACGGCGCGTTTACCTGCCGGAATCATCTCCTCAAGGACGGCCTGCAAGTCCTGGCCGAGCATCTCGGTGGACGGCCTGCTCTTGCCGAGTTCGGACAGGCCGTGTCCGCGCTGGTCGTAGGCTACGACGGCCTGCCCGCCGTCGAAGTGCTGTATCTGCGCGTTCCAGAAACCGGTGTTGCACGTCCATCCGTGCACGAAGACGAGTACCTCGTCGGAGGCGTCCACATCGCCCGCCGTCACCACGTGCAACAGGGTCCCGTCCGCGGCCGCGACCACCGACGACCGGGTGTGCGTCGGCGCCGCCAGCATCGGGTCGGGCCCGTCCTGCACCGGCTTCGGGTAACGGTAGGCCTCGCGCAGCAGGGAGCCGACGATAACGGCCAGTTCCACTCCGACGACGCCCGCTCCGATCGCTCCTGCGGCGGCCAGTGTCCGCACCCCTCGACGCCATCCGTGCCGTGTGTCTCCCATGTCTTGCCCCTTATCTATTGCGCCGCGTCGTCCGACTTGGGCTCGCGCGGGCTCTCGAAGTATTCGCCTGCTTGGCCGACGGCTCTGGAGATCTCGTCATCGAGCGCCTTGGTGAACGCCGACTCGACGATCTCGTGCGCCATCGGGCGCACCGTCTGGATCAGCTCGGCGATCCGGGTGACCGTCTGGTCGTCGAGCGACGGAAGGTTCTCGTCGAAGTACTTGTCGGTGATGAGGGAGACGAAGGTATGCGCGACATCTTCGAGGTCGCGTTCGACTCGCACCCACACGTCCAACAGGACGTCGATGTCGATGCCTGCTTTTACGAAAGCTTCCGCACCGGCCAGGACCTCCGGATTCCGCACGGCGTAGTGCGCGCCGTCTTTGACGAGGAGGCCGAGCTTCTGACTGACGACGATCGACCGGTCCGACGCGCCAAGCGATTTGCGCAGTTCGGTGATGGTGATCGTGGCAGCACGTTTGATGCTCTTGAATCGACTGTTCTTCGGCGACTCGCGTAGTACGTGTTCGACCTTCATCCCGTAGTGAGCGGCGTGCAGGAGTTCACTGATGGTGGCGAACGTGTAGCCGCGCTCAAGCATGCGGGAGATCAGATTGAGCCGGACGAGATGCTCGTCGGAGTACCAGCCGGTGCGTCCGCGGATCGCGGGCGCGGGCAACAGTCCGCGGTCCTGATAGACGCGGATGTTGCGGACGCTGACGCCGGACACGTTAGCGAGTTCGTTGATGCGGTATTCGGTCACTGCCTAGCCTGTCGATCCGGCTCGTCGGTGCGGTGGCTCATCCGAGCTTACGGAACCAGCTGCGGTTCAGGATCTCGTCGACCCGCACGCGGACGTCGACGATGTAGACCATCGTGGCGATGACACCGACGAGGAAAAGAATGAGGACTGACATCCCACCGACGACGAACAGCCAGATGAGGAGGTTCGCGACGGCCAGGATCGCGACCCAGAACGTCTTCGACTGCGCGTCGATCGCAGTGTAGGCGTCCGGCCGCGTGATCAGCGCGTGCACGAACGCAGCGAGCGACGAGAGCCCGGCGATGACACCCACCACGAGGAGGATGTACATCCGGGCGTCGAGAACCAGGTTTTGAACGGTCACCCCGCCACCTTACCCACGCGCATTGTCAGGGTCGCCGGACGAGCCCGAGGCGACACGCCGCCCTCCGGTGTTCTCGCCGGCCTGCCCGTTCTCGCGACGGAACGAGTCGTAGATTTCGAGAAGCATCTGCTTTTGCCGTTCACTGATCGACTCGTCGACGAGAAGCGCGTCGCGCACCGGGCTGGCCGGACGTTCTTCAAGAATCCCGGCACGCACATAGAGGACTTCGGCCGAGACCCGCAGCCCTTTCGCGATCTGCGCGAGGACGTCTGCCGACGGTTTGCGGAGGCCGCGCTCGATCTGCGACAGGTACGGGTTGCTGACTCCGGCCCGCTCGGCGAGTTGGCGTAGAGACACTTGAGCCGACAGCCGCTGCGTACGGATGAATCCGCCGATGTCCTGGGCCGCCGCGGCGACCGCTTCGGCCGGGCCCGCGTCGCCGACCGATTCGTCGTCGGACCGCTGTATGGAGCTGCTCACGTTCAGATCTACCTTCTCTTCTCGCCCGCAATCCAGTGTGCCGACACTGTGCTAGCAGATGCAAGCACTCGGGGTGGTGGGACTGGTCACCCGAATACGAGGACAGAGACGGAGTAGATGGCAAGTCCGGCGAGTGAACCGACTACAGTGCCGTTGATCCGGATGAACTGGAGGTCGCGACCGACTTGGAGTTCGATCTTGCGGCTGGTCTCCTCGGCGTCCCATCCGCGGACGGTGTCGGTGATGACGGAGATGATCTCGGTCGAGTAGTTGTCGGCGACGTGTTTGGCTATCCGCGCGATCCAGGAGTTCATCTTGTCCTGGAGCGGTCGGTCGTGGCTGATCCGTACGCCGAGTCGGACGACAGCGTCGGAGATCGATGTGCGGAGGGTGGACGACGGGTCGTCGAGCATCTGCTCGATGACGTCCTTGCCCGCTTGCCAGGCGGTCGACGCCGCGCCGGTAACCTCGTCGCGGCCGAGGAGTTCGCCCTTGATGTCTTCGAACTTGGCGATTGTCGCCTCGTCGTGCTGCAACTCGTCCGCGAAGTCTTTGACGAAGTCGTGCATGGCGCGTCGTAGATCGTGGTCGGGTTCGGCGCGCACCTTGTAAGTGAATTCGGTGAGTTCGCGGTAGATCTTGTCGCCGACGAGATTATTGACGAATGACGGCACCCAGGCGGGGCCGTCGCGGTCGACGACCCGGTCGATGAGCTCTTGACTGTCGAGCGCCCACTCGTGGGCGCGATCGCACAGCATCTGGATGATCGGTTCGACCCGGTTTTCGTCGACGAGTTGTTCGAGGACCCGGCCGAGGGGCGGAGCCCATAACGGTTCGGCGGCCCACTTCAGGACTGCTTGGATGAACTTCTCGACGTCCTCGTCGCGCAGCATCTCCGAACCGAGACGGATGGCGCGCGACACCTCGTCGTTGACGCGGGGACCATTGACCGGGTCGGCGAGCCACCGGGACACGCGTCCCGGCATGTCGAGGCCGACGGCGCGGTCGACGACGACTTCGGTGGTCATGAAGTTCTCTTCGATGAACTCGCCGAGTTGCTCGCCGATCTGATCCTTCTTCCGCGGGATGAGTGCGGTGTGCGGGATAGGGATGCCGAGCGGTTGACGGAACAACGCGGTCACCGCGAACCAGTCGGCGAGCGCTCCCACCATGCCTGCTTCGGCGGCCGCGCGCACGAATCCGACCCAGGCCGCTGTATCGGAGCCGTCGCGGTGCTCGATCCACCGCATCAGGAAGTAGATCGCTGCGGCGCCCACGAGCATGCCGGTGGCGACGATCTTCATCTTGCGAAGGTCACGCGCCCGCTGCTCGTCGCCTGCGGCTCCTAACACGGTCGGAGTCGGTTTCGGCGCGGACGGCTGGGACCGGAAGGTTGTCGACACGTACACAGTGTTCCCGAACACCTACTACTGTTGCTAGGTGATGCCTACCCTGAACCCGTTGTCGACCGCTTCGGTCGCAGTGAACGCCGCACGCACGCTTACTCGCGAACTCGAGCAGCGGATTCTCACACCTGCGGTGGAAGCGGTCGCCGGAGACGGACGCAAGCAGCGGTGGGAGCACCACAAGCAGGCTCGGCGGACAGAGCTCACCGAGGGTACAGTCGAGGCGATTCGCGCGCTCGGACCTAACGCCGGGATGGACGAGATCGCGGCGCACGTCGGGGTGTCGAAGACAGTGCTCTATCGATACTTCACCGACAAGAACGATCTGGCGGCAGCGGTCACGGTCACGTACATGGAGACGACGCTCCTGCCGTTGCTGACCGATGTGCTGACCGACGATCTCTCCGATTATGACTTGGTGCGAACCGTCATCGGCGTCTATGTGGGGACGGTGTCGACGGATCCGAACGTCTATGTGTTCACGACGGGACGGTCGGCGGGCACCAATTCGGCCGCGTACACGGAACGGATCTTCACCGGCGCTGTCCGGTCGACGATCGAGCAGCGCCTCGGAGTGCGGGGTGCGCAAATCGACGGCGCCAAAACGTGGGCGACGGCCATCGTCGGCGCGATCATCCGCGCCGTCGACGGATGGCTGGTGACTCGCGACCAGCCGACGACACAGCTCGTGGACGAGTTGACGATGCTGGTGTGGAGCGCACTGGTCGGCATCGTTGCCCGAAACGGTGATCCCGTGGCGTTCGCCGCGAACCCGTTGCCCATGCCTGCGCTTCCGGGCGACGCTCGGTGAGCGGCTGGGTCGCCGACCCGACATGGATTCCGTGAGAGCACGACGTGCCTCGCTGAACGGCTGACGCTGAGACTGCTGGTCGGCCCGGGATTGCGCGTGAGGCAACCCCGGGCCGACCGGCAGAACGAAACTACTTCTTGGCAGCAGGCTTACGAGCCGGAGCCGCCTTCTTCGCGGCCGGGCGGGCCTTAGCTTCGACAGTTCCGGCGGCGCCTGCCACCTTCTGCGCAGCGGCGACACTGTCAGCTTTCACCTTTGCGGAGGCCTTCTCGACCTGCTCGGCGACAGCTTCGGCCTTGTCGGACGCTTCGGCGAGATCGACGGCAGCATCTTCGACCTGGTCAGCTGCACGGCCGACGAGTCCTGCCGCGCGCTCACCGACCGCGCGGGTCTGCGAGGAGACTGCGCCGAGCGCATCCTCGGTGAGGTCAACGGCGTCGTTGTAGGCCTTCTCGACGCGGGTGATGTTCTCGGCGACGACAGTGTTTTCGCGGAGGCGGGCGACGGTGGTCTCGCCACGCTCGGCGAACGAGTTGTAGAGGCCGGTCGCGGTCTCGATATACGGGTCAGCGAGCTTACGGAGCTCGTCGGCGGTGAGCTTGCCGCGCAGCTCGTCAAGGGTGGGGACTTCCTCGGGCAGCCCACTGATGCGCGTGCGCAGCTCGGCGACGGCGTCCTTGACTTCCTGGACTGCGGCATCGCCTGCGCCGACGACGGCGAAGAGCGGGGTGGGGAGGGTGCGTTCGGCGGTGCTCATGGGAGCCTCCTGTTCACGGGTTTTATCTGACACCCTGAGTATCGTCCAGCCCGCTAGCAACTGCAAGCACTTTGCTAGCTATCGTGGCTGAAGTCACGATTGGCAATCGCAAATCGGCGCACTGGAAACCTCGCGGACCTGCGCAATCAACCTGCCAGAAACGATCAGTCGATCAACTTCGGGGTTGGGATCAGTGCTAGCAAAACCCCCGTGAACGGTGTTCACATGTCGGCCGTCACGCGGTCGCCATAGCGATAGAACCCGAGGCCTGCCTTCTTGCCCAGACGCCCCTCGTCGACCATGCGACGCAACAGACGTGGCGGCGAGTACATCGGCTCGTCGAACTCGGAGTGCATGCGGTCGGCGATCGCGACGACGGTGTCGAGCCCAATGAGATCGGCGAGACGCAGCGGCCCCATCGGATGCGCGACGCCGAGGACCATCGCGGTGTCGATGTCCTCGACCCGCGCGAACCCGCTCTCGACCATCCGCACCGCCGACAGCAGGTACGGCATGAGGAGTGCGTTAACGACGAAACCCGACCGGTCCGACGAACAGATCACATGCTTGCCGAGGACATCGTGTGCGAACTCGCGAACACATCGTGCGACGGCGTCGTCGGTCGCGGACGTCGTCACCAGCTCCATCAGCGCGAGTTCCGGAACGGGATGGAAAAAGTGCATACCAACCAGCCTGCACGGCCGGGACGTCGCCGCACTCAGCGTGGCGATCGGAATCGACGAGGTATTCGACGCGAGAATCGCCGCGGACCCGACGACCGCATCAAGCCTGCCGAAGACGTCGAGTTTCGCCTCCTCGTCTTCGACGATCGCCTCGATCACGAGGTCCCGATCGGCGAAGTCAGCGAGGTCACTGGTGAATCGGAGACCATTCGACACGCGTTCGCGTTCCCTGGCAGTCAACGTTCCGCTGGACACCGCCTGGTCGAGGGAGTCGAGGATGCGGCTGCGACCGACGGCGACAAGATCACGGGCAGGCTCGTGCACGAGGACATCACATTGCGCGCGGGCACATACTTCGGCGATGCCCGCGCCCATCCGTCCCGCACCGACGATGCCGACGCGAGCGATCTTCTCGCTTGCCATGTGGGACTTCCTGCCGTGCCGTGGGGAGGGGCGAATGCACACGATCCCGGGTCGAGCAGGGGCAATGCCCCACCCGACCCGGGATCGTCATGGCTTCGACCTCAGTAAATGAAGTCGGGCGGAGTTCCTAGTGGAACTGGCCCTCTTCGGTCGAGCCCTTGAGGGCTGCAGTCGAGGTGTTCGGATCGACAGTGGTGGCGATCCGGTCGAAGTAACCTGCGCCGACCTCACGCTGGTGCTTGGTGGCGGTGTAGCCGCGCTCCTCAGCAGCGAACTCGCGCTCCTGCAGTTCGACGTATGCCGACATCTGGTTGCGGGCGTAGCCGTGAGCCAGGTCGAACATCGAGTAGTTGAGGGCGTGGAAGCCGGCCAGGGTGATGAACTGGAACGTGAAGCCCATCGCGCCGAGCTCGTTCTGGAACTTGGCGATCGTGTCGTCGTCCAGGTGCTGCTTCCAGTTGAACGACGGCGAGCAGTTGTAGGCCAGGAGCTGGTCCGGGAACTCGGCCTTAACCGACTCCGCGAACTTCTTAGCGAGCTCCAGGTCGGGCTTGCCGGTCTCCATCCAGATCAGGTCTGCGTACGGGGCGTAGGCCTTGGCGCGAGCGATGCAGGGCTCGATGCCGTTCTTGATGCCGTAGAAGCCCTCGTTCGTGCGGGTGCCGTCCAGGAACGGCTGGTCACGCTCGTCGACATCTGAGGTGAGCAGCGTTGCTGCCTCAGCGTCGGTGCGGGCGATGACGACCGTCGGGGTGTTCGCGACGTCGGCGGCGAGACGAGCCGAGGTCAGGGTGCGGATGTGCTGCTGGGTCGGGATCAGCACCTTGCCG
Organism: Gordonia abscondita; assembly: GCF_032711245.1. GTDB lineage: Bacteria > Actinomycetota > Actinomycetes > Mycobacteriales > Mycobacteriaceae > Gordonia. The sequence goes on along the minus strand of NZ_CP128986.1, from coordinate 1,937,622 downwards.
CCGAGGTGGCCACACTTCTTCTCCGAAGCGAGCTGGTCCTCCCAGTGGGTGCCTGCGGCGCCCGCTGCGATCATGGCCTTCTGCAGCTCGTACACGTTGAGGGCGCCACCGAAACCGGCTTCGCCGTCGGCGACGATCGGAACGACCCAGTTGTCGACCGCGTTGTCACCTTCGACCGCGGCGATCTCATCGGCACGCAGCATGGCGTTGTTGATGCGACGCACGACGCTCGGGACCGAGTTGGCCGGGTACAGCGACTGGTCCGGGTAGGTGTGACCCGAGAGGTTCGCGTCGCCGGCAACCTGCCAGCCGGAGAGGTAGATGGCCTTCAGGCCTGCGCGGACCTGCTGAACAGCCATGTTGCCGGTCAGTGCACCGAGTGCGTTGATGTAGCTGCCGTCACCCTTGGTGACGCCGTCCCACAGGATCTCCGCGCCGCGCTTGGCGAGGGTGTTCTCTTCGACGACCGAGCCCTGGAGCTCGACGACCTGCTCTGCGGTGTACTCGCGCTTGATGCCCTTCCAGCGGGGGTTGGTGTCCCAGTCCTGCTGGATCTCGGCAGCGGTACGCGGCTTTCCGACGTTGCTCATAGCCTTCGCTTTCGTTAGAACTGCGACTTCGCAGTGTCTGCTTTCGGTCTTAGCGTTCACCGGTTGCGAACCGGTTCACACTTTGAGGCGATGCCTGCTAAAAGGTTGCCACACAAGAAACGTCCTGGTCCAGACCATTCCGGTGTTAAGTTCAGGCACCCCATTGCCATATTTTGCAAAGATTGCAAATATCAGGTGGTGCACCATCCAGCCCTTTGCAACAAAAAAGTACGCGCGTACTGGGAAAACATCGCGACCCCTACTGGCGAGGACGGCGGCAACGCCTCGCTTACTCGGCCCGCACATCGACCACAACCTTACGCAAGTGTGACAGATATCACCTACCCGCGGGTACTGGTTCTAGGGCTGCGCAACTCGTTCAACCGCCGATCGCACCAGATCGGTGAACACCTCCTCGGATACCGGGGGCTCACTCCGAGCCGTTCCGGACGTATCGCCGCCACCGGCGCCGAGCTGCAGCGTAAAGACTTGACCATCCGGCGACGCCACCAGCACATTCGCCAGATACGAGCTGCGTGCGCGCACCGAGCCGTCGGCGAACGTCGTCACCGAGTCCGTCCGGACGAGATACGCCTGCTCCACCTCCTCGCGCAGGTCCGGGTCGCCTCGCAACGCAGGCAACTCCGTGGAGGTGTTGACGATCCGCGCTCCGGCCAGCGCGCCAATGGTCGGCGTGGAGGTCACGACCCGACACACGCCGCTGGTGTCCCGTCGGTCCGCGTCGACGTTGCGACGCACCGTGCTGACCAGCTCGGTCAGAGTGCCCGAACCCGACTGTGTATCCAAAACCGACTGGGCGGCCAGGAGGACGGTGTTCTCCTCGGTCAGCTTGGGGTTGAACTCGGCATCGGCCGTCGGACGGCATTGCGCAGGCACGAAACCGACCTTCTCCGATTGTTCGAGAGTCGATCGGTTCGCGGCAATCATGTCGCCAACCTGATACGGCACCGCGGTGAAGCCCTTCGGCAGCCGATCGCTCGGGACGAGGCGGCCGGGGAGCGGCGTTCCGACGTCAGTCTGACCGCCTCCGCCGCACGCCGCGAGAACAGTCGCCGCGACAGCGGCGACCACTGCGGCCATGATGGTGGCACCCGGACGTGACGTATTGGGAAATGAAGCACGGGGAGTTCTGCTGCGCACGCGGTCACGGTACCGGGTGTCGGCGACGGATAGACCGATCGACGGATTCGCCAGCCGATTGACCGACCAGCCAACCGACCGACGGCCCACAGGAAGAAGCATTCAGGCATGAGCGGCAACAAGATGTACGTCGGCGCCCGACTCCGCAGGCTTCGGGGCGAACGTGGGCTCTCCCAACTGACGATGGCGTCGACGTTGGGGATCTCGGCGTCATACCTGAATCAGATCGAGCACGACACACGCCCGCTCACCGCCCCGGTGCTCGCGCGGATCACCGAGATCTTCGGCATCGACATCGGGTTCTTCGACCCTCAGGACGACGTCCGGCTGGTCGCTGAGCTGCGGGAGGCACTCCTAGACGAAGACCTGGACTTCGATCCGGCGGCAAGCGACGCCAACGAGGTCTCGACGATGGTCGGCGCACATCGGGCCATCGCCGAAGCGCTCGTCGGCATGTACAGCCGGTACCGCGTCGTCTCCGAGCAACTGGCGGCGGCAACCGCCGGTCGCGGCGACCACAGCGGGCGCGGCACGATCTCAGCGCCACACGAAGAGGTCCGCAACTTCTTCTATCAACGCCGCAACTACGTCCACGAACTCGACGAGGCAGCCGAAAACCTGACATCGCGCATGCGAATGCACTCCGCTGACCTGCGCGCCGAACTGACGTCCCGGCTCGAAGACGTGCATGGCGTCCGCATCGTGCGCCGCGTCGACCTCGGCGACAACGTGCTGCACCGCTTCGACCCCGAACGACGGCAGCTCGAGTTCTCGGCGGCGCTCGGTGCCGGTCAGCGCGGATTCAAGGTGGCTGCCGAGCTGGCGTACCTGGAGTTCGACGACCTCATCACCAACCTCGTCGACGACGGCGGATTCTCCAGCGACGACGCGGCAGCGCTGGCGCGTCAAGGTTTGGCGAACTATTTCGCGGCGGCAGCGGTGCTGCCGTACACCCAATTCCACGGCGCGGCAGAAGACTTCCGTTACGACATCGAGCGGCTGTCGGCGTTCTACGCGGTCTCGTACGAGACGATCTGCCACCGGCTCTCGACGCTGCAACGCCCGAATCTGCGCGGTGTGCCGTGGACCTTCGTCCGCGTCGACCGCGCAGGCAACATGTCCAAACGGCAGTCGGCGACGGGCTTCAACTTCTCGTCCAGCGGCGGTACGTGCCCACTGTGGAACGTCTACGAGTCGTTCACAGCGCCCGGCAAGATCCTTACGCAGATCACCGAGATGCCGGACGGGCGCGACTACTTCTGGGTCTCGCGGACCGTGGAACGTCGGGCCGCGCGCTACGGTCAGCCCGGCAAGACATTCGCGATAGGTATGGGCTGCGAGCTACGCCACGCGAACCGGGTCATCTATTCCGACGGGATCGAGATCGGCACGGACGCGAAAGCGACACCGATCGGCGCGGGCTGCCGCGTCTGCGATCGGCGCGACTGCCCGCAGCGCGCTTTCCCTCCGCTCGGCTCCACGCTCAAGATCGACGAGCACCGCAGCACCGTCTCCCCGTACACAATGACTTGAGGCTGGTCTGCGCCCCATACCCGATCGCCGATCCCCGATCCGTTGTCCGTGGTCTACCGTCGAACCATGAGCACACCTCGAGTCTCACCCGGCACGTTCGGCGACCTAGGGCCGATCAACTGGTTGGTGGTCAGGGCTATGTCGGTCGCGACCGGGACCGACAACGCCCACATCTTCGCCACCCTCGGCCGAAGCAAAGGGCTGTTCCGCGGCTGGCTGCACTTCTCCTCGCGAATGATGCCGTTCGGCGAACTGTCCCGACGGGAAACCGAGATGATCATCATCCGTGTCGCCCACCAACGCGGATGCGACTACGAGCTCGATCATCACCGTCGCCTCGGCGCGAAGGCAGGCATCGATAACACCGCGTTCGACGACATCATCGAAGGCCCGGACGCGGAATGGGGCGACCGTGAGCGAACACTGTTGCTCGCCGTCGACGAACTGGTCGCCGACCGTGATCTCACCGATCCGACGTGGGCGGCCCTGCGCCGACATTTGACAGAGCGTCAGGCGATCGCGTTCCTCCTCCTCGTCGGACAGTACGATTCGCTCGCCACAACGATCGGTGTGCTGCGCGTGCAGCGCGACGAGTTCGGGCCCCGAAAATGACGTCTATCGCCCAGCGAGCGATGGGGAGCCGGGCGTTCTCGTTCGTCTATGAGAGAGCGTGGCGGCCGATCTTCACTCGCGGATTCAGCCTCGGCGGCTCGGGCACCGCCGACTACGACCACGCGCTGCGCGCCTACCTCGCGCGGCCCGGCGACCGGCGCGTCCTCGACGTCGCCTGCGGTCCGGGCAATCACAGCGACGACGCGGCGTCTGGTCTGACCGGCGACGGCCGGTACGTCGGTATCGACTTCTCCGCCGCGATGGTCGAGCAGGCGGTGCGCGACCACCGTGCCGAGCGGGTGACGTTCGTGCGGGGCGACGCCCACCGTCTCCCGTTCTCCGACAGCACCTTCGACACTGTCCTGTGCCTGGCCGCGCTCTACCTGATCCCGGACCCGCTGCCGGTGCTCGACGAGATGGCACGCGTATGCGCGCCGGGCGGCGAGATCATCGTGTTCGCGTCGGCGAAGACCTCGGTCGCCGCGCTGCCGGGCGGGACCACGCTGGCCGGGCTCGTCGGGCTCCGCGTCTTCGATCTGGACGAGCTCTCCAATCGGATGCGTCTCCTCGGGCTGGAGCATCTCGAACAGACCGTCACCGGCGTCGGACAGTACGTCCACGCCCGCGCACCGAAAGCCTCGTGATGACCGAACCGGCGTTCACGTATCTGACGGGGCTGGCGGACCCGAACTGCGACGGGGACGGTGAACGGCCGGCGATCACCCGGATCAACCGCAGTGACTCCGAGACTGTCGTCCGGCTCGCATTCCGCGCCGGGCAGATGATGGCCGAGCATCTCGCCGCACACCCAATCGTGGTGCTCGGTCAGAACGGCGGGATCGACTTCACTGTCGACGGCCAGACGCTGCGTCTGGAACCGGGCACCGCGATCCGCGTCGACGCTCGCGTCCCCCACTCGTTGTACGCGGTCAGCGACGGAACCGTCACCCTGGTGATCGTCCACGGCAAATAACGGCCGGCGCGTCAACGGCACCTCCGGGCGGCACATAGGATCGGCGCATGTCCGAAGCGACCAAAACTCGTCAACGCGATCGTGTTCGCGAACTCCTGGAAAGCTCGGACGTGGGACTGGACGCGACCGAGGTCGGTGACGCCCTTGGCGTGCACGTGACCTCTGCTCGATTCCACCTGAACAACCTGGTGACCGACGGCATCGCCATCACCGAACAGCTAGCGCCCGAGGGGGTCGGACGTCCTCGAGTCGCATACCGGATCGCGCCACCCGCCGCGGCGGACAGCCTAAACGACCTACTGCTGATGCAACTCGGCACAACAGCCAGAGCGCGCGAGGACGCCGCTGCCGCCGGCGGGCGAGAATGGGCGCGTCGACATGCGGCGCAGGCGGCGCAGACCGCGCTGCCCGACCCTGTCATCGCCGTGCAGGCCGCGCTCGCCGAGCTGGGCCTGAGCATCACCGACATCACGTCCGATCCGCATGCTCAACACGTGACGATCTGCTCTTGTCCGCTCGCCGACATCACTGGCGTCCTACCGGAAATAGCCCGCGGGACCGTCCGCGGCGTGGCCGAACAAGCCCTCGACGTGATCGCCGAGACCTTCGGCGTCGGCTACCTGGTCCAGGCGACGACAGTCGACGACTGCACCGTCAGCCTACGATTGACCGACCGTCCGCTTCTTCAGAACTCCCGGTAGTCGCGGGTCGACATCCGCGGCCCACGCCGTTCCGGCATGCCGCCGGCTACTTCGCACAATCGGATCACGCGATACCGCTGGCCCCGATAAGGTTCGAGGAGTTCGAGCATCCGGGCGTCGTCGATCCGCTCCCCGATCAGCGCGGTCCCCACTACCGACGGCGTGTGGTAGTCGCCGACCGGCACCGCGTCGGGATCACCGAGCGCCCGGATCCGGGTATGCGCCGCTGTCCACTCTCCGACACCGCGCAGCGCAGTCAGGACATCAGCCTTGGATTCGACGTCCACCAGGGCTGCCGCACGGATCGTCCGCATACGCACCGGCTCAAGACCGCTCCGGTGCCAATCGGATTCGGTGATGTCGCGCCAGACCTCGCGAGGCGGCGGAACCCGCATGTCCGACGGCACCGGCCCCGGCGCGGGCTCGCCGTAGTGGCTGAGGAGGTACCGCCAGCCTCGATAGGCTTCCGTGCCGGTCACTTTCTGCTCCAAGATCGACGCCACGAGCGCCTCCCAGACTCGGCCGGTACGTCCGATCCGCAGACCCGGTGCACGGGCGGCGAGACGTACGATCACCGGATCGTCGACGACGAGTTCATCAGGGCGGTCAGCAGATCCAGTCAACTCGGGCGCTGCGTCGAGAAGCCAGTCGGCGCCCGGCCCCCACCCGCGAGCCGAGATCACTCCGGACCGTTGAACCAACGCGATTGTGCCGGGCCCGGCCGGCGTGTGGACGGCCCGCCATACCGACCCGTCCGCGGCGACTCGGTACGCCGGGTCGCCGTGGCCCCGCCGATGGACGCCCAGGACAGCCGTCAGCGAAGTCTCGGCGGCACAGGCCCATCGACGATGCTGAGCGGTCACCTCGCTATTGTGCCGAACCGCCGACCGCGAAGCAGTAATCGGAGCGGTTATGGTGCCGACCTGCGCCAGATTTGAGCCGTTTTCATGCCATATCCGGCACGGCACCACACATTCGGCGACGACGCCGAACAAGCTAACTCTGTGACGACAACAATTGTGCACAACGCCCGTCTCATCGACGGCACAGGTGGCCCCGCGGTCGCCGACGCTGTTCTGGTGATCGAGGACGGGAAGATCACCTACGCCGGGCCTTCCGCCAACGCCCCACAGATTGACGCGACAACGAATCCCGTCCGCGTCGACATCGGCGGCAATACCGTTGTGCCCGGTTTCTTCGACTGCCACGTCCACCTGTCGTTGCCGGGCACCAAAGGGTCGCCCATCATGGCCGCGATGGTTCCCGAGTCGTACCGCTTCTTCCAACTCATCGGACGCCTGAAGACGACGATCGCCGCCGGCGTCACCACGGTTCGCGACTTGATGGGCGTCGACGTCGGTGTCCGCGACGCCGTCAAGCATGGTCTAGTGGAGGGTCCTCGCCTTCTGGTAGCCGACAAAATGTTCAGTCAGACCGGCGGTCACGCCGATTTCCACATCCCGTCCGGCCTGGACGGTACCGGCCTGATCGGCGGTGTGGTCGTCGACTCGGTCGACGAGGCACGCAAGGAGGCGCGCCAGCTCCTCCGCGAAGGCGTCGATGTTCTCAAGATCGCATCGAGCGGCGGTGTCACCTCGCCCTCCGACGATCCCGACTGGCTCGGTGCACGCACCGAGATCGTCGCCGCGCTCGTCGAGGAGGCGCACAACTACGGAGGCCGCAAGGTCGCCGCGCACGCCATCGGATTCGCCGGGATCCAGGCCGCGGTGCAGGGCGGCGTGCAGAGCGTCGAGCACGGCTACGCGCTCAACGACGAATTGCGCACCGAGATGGTGCAGCGCGGACAGTTCCTGGTGCCGACGCTGATCGAGACACTCAAGCCCGACACCGCGACGCCGCAGGCCGTCGCAAAGAGCACCAAATGGCATGCGCTGGCCCACGAGTCGATCCAGGCTTCGGTCGAGGCCGGGATCAAGGTGGCCGTCGGCACCGACGCCGGGCTGGTTCCCGACCACGGCGATACCCTCGCCGAACTCGGCTGCCTGGTGAAGTTCGGCGGCATGACGCCGATGCAGGCGATCGTCGCAGGCACCAAGACGTCCGCGGAGTTGTGCGACGTCGCGGATACCCTCGGCACTCTCGAGGCGGGCAAGCTCGCAGACGTCGTCGTCGTGAAGGGTGATCCGCTCGCCGACATCGATTCGCTCGCCGACCACGACAACATCCTGCTCGTACTCAAAGAGGGCAAAGTGGCCAGCAACCGCGGCGGTTACACGATCTAATGTGCACTCGTATCCTGTGGCCGGACGCCGGCGGTTCAGTCATCGTCGGCCGAAACATGGACTTCCACCAGAATCTCCATACCAACCTCTGGAAGCTGCCGCGTGGCGTCAAACGTGATGACCGTGTCGACGGTGCTTTCTCGTGGACGGCCAAATACGGCAGCATCGTCGCGGGCGTCTACGACGTCCTATCGACAGACGGACTCAACGAGAAGGGGCTCGCAGGCCACATCCTGTGGTTGGCCGAGTCTGATTACGGGACGCCATCCTCGTCGCGCACGCAACTCGCGATGTCGGTCTGGCTGCAGTTCTATCTCGACAACTTCATGACGGTCGCCGAAGCCGTCGTGTGGTCGCGGGAGAACAACCCGCAGGTCGTTCCGATGACGGATCCGACCGGCGGGAGCAGCCCGGCGATCCACCTCGCCCTCGACGACGCGACCGGCGACTCGGCGATCCTCGAGTACATCGACGGTGAGTTGACGATCTTCCATAGCCGGGACTACCTGGTCATGACGAACTCTCCGACCTACGACAAGCAGCTCGAGTTAGTGACGAAGTACCAGGGCCTGGGCGGCGACGATCCCTTGCCGGGCACGTGTCTGGCTTCCGATCGGTTCGCCCGCGCGTTGTACTACGTCAACGACCAGCCGACCCCGACGTCACAGGTCCAGGCGATGGCCGCCATGATGAGCATCATTCGGAACTGCGCACAGCCATTCCGCAACCCGGAGCCAGGCAAACCAGATGCGTCCCAGACCCTGTGGCAAGTGGTGATCGACCTGACCAATCTGAGGTACGCGTTTGAGTCGACTACCACCCCCAACCTGGTGTGGGTGGATCTGTCGGATCTGGATTTCACCGAGGGTTCCGGGGAGGCGAAGCTCGATCTGCTCAGCGACCTCGCCGTCCAAGGCGGCATCGCAGGCGAGGTCCACTCGCACTTCCGCAAGCACCACAGGTTTCACATCGTCTCGATCAAGCAGGCCGCGCTCATCGGTGAGGCCATCGCGGAGGCGACCAAGGCATGCGGCGAAGTGAAATCCGCGGAACAGCGAGTCCGAGAGATTCAAGGACGCGTCGAGAAGAAATTGGCTGAAATCGTCGACTAGCCGCACGGCCGATTAGTCGCATATTCAGGGTCATGTAGAGAGTAGCGATGCCACACGCTGTACCCGAGCACCCAGGTCCTGCGGACAAGAACGAGATGCTGACCCTGGTCGCAGAGGTCGGCAACGCCCTCAACCGCTCGTCCTATCCGGTTCCACGGACCACGCAGGTGATCGAGGAGATCTGCGCGAAATACCAAACCGACATCGTTACCCAGGTGTTCGCGAACTACATCATCGTGCTCGACCGCACCGCCAATCAGACCCAGATCACGAACACCGGATCGATCTACCGGTTCGATCAGATCGCCGACACCGAGGATGTCGTCCACCGTGTACGCCACGGCCAACTGACACCTAGCGAGGCGATCGACGCGCTGCAGGCGATCGAGAGTTCGCCCCCACCGGTGAACACAGCCCTCCGCGCGGTCGGCTATGCGCTGATGGCGTTGGGCTTCGCGTTCTGCTTCCGCATGAGCATCCCCGCGACGATCGCCGCCGTCGCCGTGTCCATCCCCCTGGCGGGCATCGTCCTCTGGGGACACGTCAAGGGAACGTTGGCCGCACTGATGCCGGTCCTGTTGACTTTCGTATCCACCCTGGCAGTCACGCTCTGGGCAGTCCACGGCGGGTTCGAGGACCCGGTTCGGCTGGCCGTCATACCTGTCGTGACGCTGATTCCCGGAGCCTCACTCGCCACGGGACTGATCGAGATCACGGCAGGCGACATGATCGCGGGAACGTCTCGCCTGGTGTATTCGCTAGTGATCCTGTTGTCGATGGCATTCGGGTTGGCGTTGGCCATTGACATCGCCGGGATCACGTCATCCGACCTACGAGACCTCACGGACTCCCAGGCTCCCGCATGGGTACTCGGCCTGTCGGCACCCGTATTCGCGATCGGCGCGATGCTCTACTTCTGCACACCACGGCGCCTGTGGCTGTGGGTCCTCACGCTTGCGATCGGCACGTTCTGGCTCAACGCACTGTTGGGGAAAGTCATGCAGTCGGCGTTCGCGGGCGGCATCGCGGTCGGTGCCGCTCTGCTGGTCGCCTGGGCGATAAACGCGCACGTGACGGGCCGCCCGAGCGTGCTGTCGATGTTCCTGCCCGTGTTCTGGCTCATGGTCCCTGGATCGATGGGGTTCGTCGCCGTCAGCGGCGCGATCACCGCTGATCAGCAGCTGGGAAGTCTCGGGACCAACGCAGCGCTGTCGTTGCTCAGCATGGCGGTCTCGATGATGATCGCCAGCGTGATCGCGCCCTTGATCACCGGACAGGTGCCGCAGCTACGCAGAACCCCGTCCGGCGAGCGCCACCGATAAGGGGCACCCTCGGACGAGGTCCTGGTCGAAACGGGTCCTGTAGCCGAATACCTACAGGTTGATCATGTGGCCGATCGCGCCGTGGAAGGTTTCCTGCAGCGCTTCGCTCATCGTCGGGTGGGTATGGACGTTGCGTGCCAGCTCCTTGGCCGTGAGATCCCATTTCTGCGCGAGAGTCAGCTCGGGCAGCATCTCCGAGACGTTGTCGCCGACCAGGTGGCCGCCGATCAGCTCGTCGTTCGTGCCGTCGGTGATGAGCTTGACGAAGCCGGACGGAGCGGCAAGGCCCTGCGCCTTGCCGTTCGCCGAGAACGGGAACTTCGTGACCGTGACGTCGTAGCCTTCGGCCTTGGCCTGCTCCTCGGTGAGACCGAACGAGGCGACCTGTGGCTGGCAGAACGTGGCGCGCGGCATCATCCGGTAGTCGCCGAGCGGCATGGTCTCCGCGCCCGAGATCGTCTCCGCGGCAACGACACCCTGCGCTTCAGCGACGTGCGCGAGCTGCAGTTTGGCCGTGACATCGCCGATCGCGTAGACGCCGTCGACGTTGGTGCGCATGAAGTCATCGATCGCGATGGCTCCGCGGTCAGTGAGTGCGACACCGATCTTGTCGAGCCCGAAGCCCTCGACGCGCGGCGCAAAGCCGACGGACATCAGCACCTTGTCGACAGTCAGGCTGCCGTCGTTGCCCTTGGCGTCCTTGTAGGTGACGACCACCTGGCTGCCCTGATCGTCGATCGTCTGAACTCCGGTACCAGTCATGATCTTGACGCCGAGCTTCTTGTACGCCTTGGTCATCTCCTTGGAGACGTCGGCGTCCTCATTCGGCAGGATGCGCGGCATGAACTCGACGATAGTGACGTCGACCCCGTAGTTGGCGAGCACGTAGCCGAACTCCATGCCGATGGCGCCCGCCCCGACGATGACAATCGACTTCGGCAGGTCCCGCGTCATGATCTGGGTCTCGTACGTGACCACGTTCTCGCTCAGCTCGACACCGGGCAGCAGTCGCACGGTGGAGCCGGTGTCGATGATGACGTTGTCGAATGTGATCACCCGGTCGCCGACCTTGATCGTCTTCGAGTCGACGAACTCGCCGTAACCATCGATCTCGGTGATCTTGTTCTTCTTCATCAGGAAGTGGACGCCCTTGACGATGCCGTCAGACACCGTCCGGCTGCGGTCGAACGCCGCACCGAAGTCGAACGACACCTCACCACTGATACCGAAGGTCGCCGCCTCGTGATTGAAGACGTGCGCGAGCTCAGCATTGCGGAGCAGCGCCTTCGACGGGATGCATCCGACGTTCAGACAGACGCCTCCCCACCACTTCTCTTCGATGACGGCAGTCTTCTTGCCGAGCTGGGAGGACCGGATCGCGGCCACATACCCACCAGGGCCACCACCGAGGACAACTGTTTCAAAATGTTCAGCCACGGCGTCAAGCCTAACGCTCGCGGGCCGGTCGTCGCACGCGCAAGAGACAGGCAGTTTCAATCATCGTTTGAATCAGTGATTGATTTGTGATTCACTTCACCACATGGCGACTGACGTGACCCGCGCCCGACTACTCGACGCGACTGAACAGCTGCTCGCGACGACGTCGTACGAAGATCTGCGCGTCCGCGCAGTGTGCGCGCATGCCGGCGTCAACCCGGCAGCGGTCCACTACCATTTCGGTTCCCGAGAAGACCTGGTCGCAGCCCTGCTTCAGGACCGTCTGGCCCCGTTCTGGTCGACCCCACTCGATCGACTGACGCGCGGGCCGGTGACCGTCCGCGAAATCGTCGACGCGATACTCACCCCCCTTGTCCGGCTTCGGGACGATCCGACCACCGCGTCGTTGCTGTCGATTCTCGGTCGTTTCGTGTTGACCCACCCCGACCTGCCCTGGACGGCGACGTGGTTCCGAACGCAGGCGTGGGTGGGCATTCTCACGTCGACGATCGACGTCGACGAGAGCACCGCCCGTCGTCGGTGGCGTTTCGCGTTCTCGATCCTGATGACCGAGCTGTCCACCCGGCCCCCACCGAGCGTCGCCGCAGTCTCCGCTCTCGCCGACTTCCTCACCGCAGGCTTGAGCGCACCAGTGCACCAATCCCCCGCCTCCGATCCAGCTCCCGCAGCCGATGCATCCCCATCGGGCGGGCATGGAAGGAACCGGCCGTGACCCCCGATCCGTTCAGCCCCGCGAGGCTCGGCCCGATCACGCCGCGCAACCGGCTCATCAAATGCGCGACGTTCGAGGGCCGGACGCCCGACGCCCTGGTGACCGACGATCTCATCGAGTTCCATCGGGAGGCTGCCGCGGGCGGTGTCGGCATCAGCACGGTCGCCTACTGTGCGGTGAGCCCAGGAGGGCGCACCGACCGGCACCAGATCCATCTGCGCCCCGAAGCCGCCGGGGGACTTCGTCTACTCACCGACGCGATCCACGGCGAGGGCGCACTGGCCGCCGCACAGCTCGGGCATGCCGGGCCGGTCGCGAACTCAATCTCGAACCGGGCCCCCGCTCTCGGCCCGGGACGCATCCCCGCCCCGATGGGCATGACGTTAACCAAGCGACTCGACGCCGACGGGATCGCGACGTTGACGCGCCAGTTCACCGACGCGGCACGACAGGCTGTCGACTGCGGTTTCGACGCGATCGAAATCCACTGCGGCCACAACTATCTGATCAGTTCGTTCCTGTCGCCGCTGCTCAACCACCGGCGCGACGGATACGGGGGCAGCACGCAAGGGCGCGCCCGACTGGCACGCGAGGTGATCGAAGCAGTACGGGACGCGGTTGGGGACCAGGCCGCAGTGTGGGCCAAACTAAGCATGTTCGACGGAGTCGGCACGCCCGGCACCGGCAAAGGCGGTCACCCATGGAGCGGCCTCAACGTCGACCAGGCATGCGAGACGGCCCGCTTGTTCGAAGCGGACGGATTCCTCGACGCCATCGAGCCGACGGCAGGCAGCTCACTGCTCAATCCGATGTACTTGTTCCACGGAGAGGCGCCGCGCGCAGAGTTCGCAGCAGCATTCGACGGCGCCATGCGGCTGGGCCTGAAGGCCGCCGGGCCGCTGTTTCTTCGGCACTACCCATACCGAGACACGTACCTGCTGCCGTTGGCCCGAGAACTCCGCAAGGCCGTCTCGATGCCGCTCATCCTGCTCGGCGGAATCACCGATCGCGCGAGCATTCAGACCGCCCTCGATGAGGGATTCGACTTCGTCGCGATGGGCCGCGCCCTACTCCGGGAACCCGATTTGCCACTATTGATCCAGAACGACCCTTCGACGGTTTCACGGTGTGTGCACTGCAATTTGTGCATGCCGAGCATCTACTCGAAGACGCGTTGCCCAATTCGCGACAGAGAGGTTCCAGACCCTCTGTCACCTGCAGAATCACCCGGCTGAACGATCTAAAATGCGACCGTTCGAGTTTCCCTCCCGCGCCAATAGTGCTACGGATTAATTAGTCCGTTCGGGGGGAACGACCCCTCGATTGTCTATTGGCTGAGAAGCCGTCGAGATTATGGTGCTTCCGCGACTCAACGCGGCGTCGAGCCCACCGGCCCGACAGAGCCGAACCTCGCCGTCTCGGCCACACATCGGAGGCACGATGGCAGACGCGCTATCAACAAAAGACTTCACCGCACCCAAACCTGAGGCCGTTCGCAAGGCCATCATGGGGTCGGCGATCGGTAACGCGACCGAGTGGTACGACTACGGCGTCTACGCCGCCACCACCACTTATCTCACGGACGCCTTCTTCCCCGGGGAGTTGGGCGGAATCGGCACGATGCTCGGTTTCGCCGTTTCATTCTTGCTGCGGCCACTCGGCGGCTTCGTCTGGGGCCCGATCGGCGACAGGCTGGGCCGCAAAGCCGTTCTCGCCATGACTATCCTGTTGATCTCGGTGGCCACCGCTTTGATCGGCGTCCTGCCGACGCATGCCTCAGTCGGTGTCTGGGCTCCGGTCCTGCTGATCCTGCTACGTGTGGTGCAAGGCTTCTCCACCGGCGGCGAGTACGGCGGCGCCGCGACGTTCATGGCCGAATACGCGCCGGATAAGAAGCGCGGCAAACTGGGCAGCTTCCTGGAATTCGGCACTCTCGCCGGCTTGTCGGCCGGTACCGGCTTCGTGCTCATTCTCGATACCCTCGCCGAGCACGAGATCTGGCTGGACGCCGACGACATGGCGACCTGGGGATGGCGCGTGCCATTCCTGTTCGCGTTGCCGCTCGGCATCGTTGGGCTGTACCTGCGGTCGCAACTCGACGATTCACCGGTTTTCACCGAGGTCGACAACGCGCGCACGGACAAGGCTCGAAAGAAGCACGTCGACGAACCGTCGATATTCGCGCAGCTGAAGACGACAATCGTCGACTACTGGCAGCCGATCGTCATCATGTTCGGCATGGTCGTGGCGCTCAACGTCACGCAGTACACGCTCCTCGCCTACCAGCCCGACTACTTGAAGAACACCCTCGGGATGGACGAGGCCCAGGGCTCGATCGTCATTCTCATCGGGCAGCTCACGATGATGGCGCTGATCCCGTTCTTCGGCGCGTTGTCCGACCGGGTCGGCCGAAAACCCATGTGGTGGACGTCGCTCATCGGACTGTTCATCTTCGCGCTCCCGATGTATTGGCTGATGGGGCAGGGCCTCGCGTGGGCGATTATCGGGTTCCTGATTCTGGGTCTGCTGTACCTACCGCAGCTCTCCACGATCTCGGCGACCTTCCCGGCGATGTTCCCGACCCACGTCCGTTACGCGGGCTTCGCGATCGCGTACAACGTGTCGACCGCGGTGTTCGGCGGCACCGCTCCGCTGGTGAACGAATCCGTGGTGAGCAGCTCCGGATGGTTGGAGTTCCCGGCGCTGTACATGATGCTCGCGTGTGTAGTCGGCATGGTCGCGCTGGCATTCCTCAAGGAGACCGCCGGTGCGTCACTGCGCGGCACCGACATCCCCGAGCAGCACGCCGGCCCGGAGACCGACGTGGAAGTCGAGGAGCCGACAGCCCTACGCTGACCCGCCTCAGCCACCGCCAAAACGCACTGCGGCCTTCGCCTGGGCGGCGAGCGACGATCCGAGTCCGAGCGGCCAGCGCAGCATGACGTACTCGGCTGCTTCATCGACGGAGAGCCGACGCGTCGAGTTTCCGGTGCGGACCCAGAACTCGCGGTCGGCGCTTTTACCTGGTCGCAGATACACCGGACGAGGCGACGCGACAGCGCGCAATCGACAGACGGGGCGGAGGACACCGTCACGGGTCACGTCTTCGACGGCGATCGCAACCTGCGCGGCCGCGTTCTGCCCGACCGAGGTGACCAGCAAGTCGCGCAGCCAGAGTTCATAGCGGTCGGCGTCGGGGACGCGCAGTGTCGCGTAGTCGGCGTCGAGACCGAGAGGCACTCCGTCGTCGTCGACCCCGATCAATAGCGTTCCGCCGTCGCCGTTGAGGAACGCCGAGACGGTCTTGGCGATCACCTGCTCCATCCGGGCGTCCTTATCGCCGGTACGCATGTTGACGCGCGCCGACGACTTGAACTCGAGCCGGTCGGACTCGCCAGCCACAAGGAGTTCGTCGACCGGAGCGATGTCCGGACGTTGGAAGTGGGCGGCGGCGAGTCCGTAGACGAACACTGCGGCCACCGATCCCGCTAGCCCGAAAAGGACGGTCCACGGTGTCCGCAGATGCGCCGTCGGCCAGATCGCCCATTCGACGAGGAGGCCGACCGCGCTGCCGAGGATCGCGAGGACGACCGAGACGGATGCGCGCAGATTCGCACGGCCGCGTAGGAGCCATCGAGCGATGGCGCCGAGCAGCCACGCCACCACCAGGACGATGACCAGCGCTACGGACACCATCCACAGCGGCGTTGTCTCTCGACTCACGAATCCTCCAGACTTGCGGCCGGTCTAAACCGCGGATAAGCATATCGGCGCAGTGTCGGCGCACCGCCCGTTCACCGGGTTCCTGGCCAGATTCGAAGCTCGACGTCCTAGATCGGTCCGCCAGCCATCCGGCTCCGCACGTAACGTGGACCCGGTGACTGATGCGAACACGACCGCCAACGATCCGTATCTCTGGCTCGAAGAAGTCGACAGCGACGAGGCCCTCGACTGGGTGCGCGCCCACAATGCTCCCACGGTCGACGAGTTGACCGACTCCGAGCGGTTCGCGCAGATGCAGACAGACACCCTCGAGATCCTCGACACCGACGACCGGATCCCGTACGTGCGGCGTCGCGGCGACTACCTCTACAACTTCTGGCGGGACGCGACGCACCCGTACGGTCTGTGGCGTCGGACGACGCTCGACGAATATCGCCGGGACGTGACCGAGTGGGACGTGCTCATCGACGTCGACGAACTGCGCGAGACCGAAGGCGAGAACTGGGTGTGGGCCGGAGCGTCGATGCTGCGGCCCGATTACGACCGCGCGCTGATCTCGCTCTCCCGCGGCGGCGCGGACGCGACGGTAGTCCGCGAATACGACGTGCCCTCCCGCGCGTGGGTCGACGGCGGGTTCGAACTTCCGGAGAACAAGTCGAACGTCTCGTGGATCGACCGCGACACCGTCTACGTGGGTACCGAGTTCGGTGAGCAGCCGGACGGCGAGGGGTCATGGACGTCGTCGGGCTATCCGCGTGTAGTGAAACGGTGGACTCGCGGCACCGATCTGTCGCAGGCCGACACGGTGTTCTCCGGGAGCGTCGGCGATGTCGCCGTTGGCGCGGCATTCGATCCGACACCCGGCTATCGACGTCACTTCGCGTATCGGGCGACCGACTTCTACAACACCGACAACTTCGAGGTGATAGACGGTGCGCTCGTCCCGATCGACATCCCGTCGGACGCCGCCTACGCCGTGCACCGGGACTATCTGATGGTGTCGCCGAAGTCGTCGTGGATAGTCGACGGCGTCGAACGCGAGCCCGGCTCACTGCTCGTCTTCGACTATCCGGCGTTCATATCCGGCGACCGCGCACACCGCGTCTTGTTCGCGCCGGACTCGCACACGAGCCTGCAGGACTACGCGTTCACCCGGACCCGCCTAGTGTTGACGACCTTGCACGACGTGGCGACCCGCCTCCAGGCGTTCGAGGTCGGCTCGTGGACGCCTGCGGATCTGCCCGGCGTCCCCGAACTGGCGACCGTCGGCGTCGTCGACGTCGACCCCGACCACAGCGACGAAATCTGGCTGTCGTCGAGTTCGTTCACCCAGGCTCCGTCGCTGCTTTACGGCGACGCGACGACCGGGGTGACGCCGATCAAGGCGTCGCCCGAACACTTCGACTCCTCGGCGGTCACGGCGCAGCAGATCTTCGCGACCTCGGACGACGGCACGCAGGTCCCCTACTTTGTGATCAAACGCGACGACGTCGAATCGGGCCCCACCCTGTTGTACGGCTACGGCGGCTTCGAGAACGCCCTGACGCCCGGCTACATGGGGGTGACCGGGCGGAACTGGATCGCGCGCGGCGGGATCTTCGTCTACGCGAACATCCGCGGCGGCGGCGAGTACGGGCCGACGTGGCACACGCAGGCGCAGAAGGCCGGCCGTCACCTCGTGTACGAAGACTTCGCGGCCATCGCGCGGGATCTCGTCGCACGCGGTTGGACGACGCCGCAGACCCTCGCGGCTCGCGGCGGGTCGAACGGCGGCCTGCTAATGGGCGTGATGACGACGAACTATCCGGAACTGTTCGGCGCGCTCGTGTGCCAGGTACCGCTCATCGACATGCGGCGCTACCACCTGCTGTTGGCGGGCGCTTCGTGGATGGCCGAGTACGGGGACCCCGACGATCCGGCCGAATGGGAGTTCATCTCGAAGTACTCGCCGTACCAACTGGTCCGCGCCGACGTCGACTATCCGGAACTGCTCGTCACGACGTCCACCCGCGACGACCGGGTTCACCCCGGCCATGCCCGCAAGTTCACGGCGCGGCTGGAGGAGACCGGACATCGTGTCCGCTACTACGAGAACATCGAAGGCGGGCACGGCGGCGCCGCGGACAACAAACAGTCGGCGTTCAAGGAGTCCCTCGCCTACGAGTTCCTGTGGCGGACGGTCGGCGCGACCGCAGGCGACTGACGCTTGCGTGTTACGTTTCCTACCGTCCAACCAGCTATGACGTAGCGCGGCCGGAACGAGGCCGGTGCGGTGCGTCCCTGAGAGAGGCGGAGCGCGCGATGCACCCCCGTCCCCGCAAGAGCGCCGCCGCGTGCCTGCTGATCGCTGGGCTGGCCGTCTCCGGTTGTTCCGCGTCCTCGTCGTATGACGTGGGCGCTGACCGCGACTGCATCACCGACTACGACGCGAACACCGACTACTTCCCGGACAAATCGACAATCACCGATGCGACCGGGTTGGCGATCGACTACCACAAGTCGTATCAGGTGCTGACCGTCAAGGAGCCAGCCCCCGGCGCCGCGCCTGCTTCGTACGTACTGGTCCGCTGCGGGGCGCCCGCCCCGAAGCTCGACGGCGCACTCGCGGACGCTCCGCAAGTCGAAGTGCCGGTCCGCACAATGTATTCGGGGTCTACGACGCACCTACCCGCGATGGCGGCGCTCGACGCCGCCGACACGGTCACGGGGGTCAGCACCACCGACTACGTGTCGACGCCGCAGATCCGGGCCCGCATCGATGCGGGGAAGGTCACACAGTATGCGGAGGCCGGTGTGCCCGACGTGGAACGGGTGATCGCCGGCCGACCGGACGTCCTCGTCTCCGACGGCATGGACGACCCGTCGTACACGAAACTCCAGCAGGCGGGCATCGATGTACTCGCCGACGCCGACTGGCTGGAGACGAGCCCGCTCGGCCGCGCCGAATGGGTCAAATTCTTCGGCGCCCTCACCGGCCATGAGAAGAAGGCCACTGAAGTGTTCGACGGCATCAAGCGCGATTACGACGCAGTCGCCGCGAAGGCCACGGACGCACCGAAGACGAATGTTCTACTCGGCGGCATCGAGAACGGGACATGGACGATGGCCGCCGGCGGCAGCTACTTCGGTCGTCTGATCCATGACGCGGGCGGCGACTATCCGTGGGCAGGCGATCACTCGACGGGTTCGCTGCGATTGTCCATCGAATCGGTGATCGACAAGCAGCGGACCGCTGACGCTTGGATCCTGTCGGACATGACGGCGACGTCGCTCGACGCCGTATACAAGCAGGACGACCGGTACCGGGTGTTCGCGCAACCCGCCAAGCGCGCGTGGAACGCCATCAAGGCGGTCAACTCAGCGGGCGGGAATGACTACTGGGAGCGCGGCGTTCTGCGCCCCGACCTCGTCCTCGGGGACCTCTCGGCGATCCTGCACCCGGAGTTGTTCCCCGACCACGACTTCGAGTTCTATCTGCGACTCCCCGCTCAGTGACTCTGCGGACTTCAGCGCGGCCCCGGTGGACGCTGTCACGGCGAGCGACGTGGGCGACGCTCGCCGTCGTCGCAGTCGTGTCGGTGATGGTGACTGCGTCGGTCGGTGCGGTCGTCGTGCCGATCCCCGACATCCTTTCGGTACTGACCGGCGGTGACGCGTCCGACCCGGGCAACGACGCGATCCTACGACTCGTCCGGCTGCCGCGCATCGCGACGTCGGCGATCGCGGGCGCGGCGCTCGGGGTGGCGGGCCTGCAGATGCAGACGTTGTTCCGCAACGCGCTGGCCGATCCGTACATCCTCGGTGCTAACTCCGGCGCGAGCCTCGGCGTCGCGATCGTGTCGCTCGCGGGCGGGGTCGGCGGCCCGGTGTTCGTCGGGGCGGTCGGCGGGTACGGGCGCGTCGGGATCGTCCTCGCCGCTGCGACCGGCGCCGCCGTGGTGCTCGGCGTGATCCTGGTGATGGCCGTCTGGGTCCGCAACGCCGTCACTCTCCTACTGATCGGTGTGATGCTCGGATCAGTGACCGGGGCACTGGTGTCTGTGTTGATCGTGACCGCCGATCCGACGGCTGTGCAGAAGTACATGATCTGGGGCCTTGGCACGTTCTCGTCGACGTCGTGGGGCGACCTCTCGGTGGCCGCGCCGATCGTGCTCGGCACGATCGGCATCGTGTTCTTCACGGTCCGACCACTCAACGCGCTCCTCCTCGGAGAGGGCTACGCCAGGTCGATGGGCGTCGACCTACGTGTGGCGCGCACCGTCACCTTGCTGTCCGCGGCGTTGCTGAGCGGGGTGGTGACCGCGTTCTGTGGGCCCGTCGGATTCCTCGGCCTGGTGATCCCGCACCTCGTGCGCGGCCTGCTCCGCACGTCGGACCACCGGATCCTGATCCCCGGATGTGCGCTCGTCGGCGCGACCCTCGCCGTCTGGTGCGGTGCGCTCGCCGACCTCCCAGGGGAACGGATGTCCTTGCCGCTCAACGCAGTGACAGCGATCATCGGTGCCCCCGTCGTGATCGCCGTCCTCCTGCGCGGGCGCCGTGAGGGAGGCTCGGTATGACCGGTCTCGAACTGCACGACCTGACTGTCGGATACCGCGGCCGCCGCGGGCGAACGGTCGCGGCGAACCTGTCGGCCACGGCGGCCACGGGCCAGCTGACCGCGTTGATCGGCCCGAACGGCGCCGGGAAGTCGACGCTGTTGCGCACCGTCTGCGGGCTGCAGCCGCCACTATCGGGTCGGGCGGTACTCGCCGACGGCACCGAGATCACGTCGCTGCGGGCGTCGGCATTGGCTCGACGCGTCGCCGTCGTCACCACCGACGCCGTCGACCCCGGCAGACTCACCGCGTACGACGTGGCGGCTCTCGGACGGACGCCCTACCTGTCGCCGAGCGGCCGCCTCGCCGACCGCGATCGACGACGTACCGGCGAGGCGTTGGACGCGGTTCGCGCGAGTCATCTCGCCGACCGTCCGTTTCACAATCTTTCCGACGGCGAACGTCAACGTGTCCTCGCTGCCCGCGCGCTCGCGCAGGAGCCGGAGCTGCTGGTGCTCGACGAGCCGACGTCGCACTTGGACGCACCGTCGCGTGTGGAGTTCCTCGACCTGCTCGCCTCTCTCGCACGCGAACAGTCGATCGCCGTCCTCATGTCGTCACACGAACTGGAACTCGTGATGCGGTTGTCCGACGAGGTGTGGCTCCTGCGCGGCGACGGCACGATGGCTACCGGGTCACCCGCGGCGCTCGCGGCCGACGGCGTGGTGTCCGGCGCATTCGACCGCGGTCGCCTGCGCTTCGACTCCGATCAATTCGCATTCGTCATCGACGACGAAGCCTGACGCGCCGGCCTAGAACCCGGCCGGAACCGTCAGAACGCTGAGCGGCGGCGTCCTCCGACGATCCGTAAGAGCAGCCCGGCCACGGTGACGAGCGCTCCGGCTATCGCGACGATCAGCGAGAGGTTCGCAAGATCGGAGGAGACGCCATCGGCCACCACTTCGACCGTTCGGCGCGCGGCCTCGTCGGTGTCGGCAGTCTTGTCGCCCGCGAGCGACCGAATGTACTGCGCGA
Organism: Gordonia abscondita; assembly: GCF_032711245.1. Lineage (GTDB taxonomy): Bacteria > Actinomycetota > Actinomycetes > Mycobacteriales > Mycobacteriaceae > Gordonia. The sequence goes on along the minus strand of NZ_CP128986.1, from coordinate 1,915,909 downwards.
GCCCGAACGCGCCCGCGGCGGCGAGCAGTACGCCGACGCCCAACCATCCGAGCACAGTGCTGCGCCGGTTCGCGGCCAGCAGTGCGAGGATCGCCGCGACGGCGGCGACGGTCACCGCGATCCACGATGTCGCCGACACCAGGCGGCCCGTCGACTCCATCGACCCGGCGGTCAGTCGGTGCTGGTCGATGCCGATGTAGATGGGTCGGTCGACGGCCACCTCCGTCGGGAGGTTCGTAGACGCAAGGACTCGATTGACCATCGGTGTCACGTTCACGTCCATGACGTGGGTGTCCGTGTCGGGCCCGGGTGCCGTGAACAGCCAGTCGTGCTGTTGTCGGGCAATCTCCTGGAAGTCCTGCACGAATCCTTCGCTGCGCGTGTAGTTGCGGGCGAGCGGTTCGACGACGGCACCCGCCAACGGGACGCTCGTCTCCTGTTCGACCGACGCCGCGACTTTCTCCGCGAAATAGTCCTGCACTTCGGTGTTGCGGGCGGCGTCGCCTGCCGACGCCGCGAATCCATCGACGGAGACCACCCGCTGCGACACCCACATACTGGGTACGGCGATGATCACCGCGATCATCGCGACGACGGTGAACAGTCCGGAGGCAATACTTCGCACCCCGCAGACGTTACCGGAGGCCAGTCGAGTCTTACTCTCCGACGAGGTCACGCGCACGGCCCACGATCAACGGATCGGGAGTCCCGACGATCGTCTCGTCCTTGCCGTCGTAGTCGTGGAGGCTCAGGACGTACCGCATCGCATTGATGCGAGCCCGCTTCTTGTCGTTACTCTTGACCACGGTCCACGGCGCATGGTCGGTGTCGGTGTCGCGAAACATGCGTTCCTTGGCTCCGGTGTACGACTCCCAGCGATCGAGTGACGCCAGGTCCATCGGCGATAGCTTCCACTGCCGGACGGGGTCGATCTGACGAATCGCGAACCTGGTCCGCTGTTCGAGCGGGGTCACCGAGAACCAGAATTTGACGAGGTGGACGCCGTCGTCGACGAGCATCCGTTCGAAGGCCGGCGCCTGCGACATGAACTGGTCGTACTGCTCGGGTGTGCAGAAGTTCATGACGCGTTCGACGCCCGCACGGTTGTACCAGGAGCGGTCGAAGAAGACCATCTCGCCTGCGGCGGGAAGATGCTGCACGTAACGCTGGAAGTACCACTCTGTCGACTCGCGTTCGGACGGCTTCTCGAGTGCGACGACGCGCGCGCCGCGCGGGTTCAGATGCTCGTTGAATCGTTTGATCGTGCCGCCCTTGCCCGCCGCGTCCCGACCCTCGAACAACAGCAGGTGACGGCGTCCGGTCTGTTTGGACCACTTCTGCAGTTTCAACAACTCGATCTGAAGTCGCCGCTTGGTCACCTCGTACTCGCGGCGACTCATCCGCTCTTCGTACGGGTAGTCCTCACGCCAGGTGTCGACGACGTTGCGTTCGGGCAGCGTCAGCAAGATCGGGTCGTCGTCATCGTCGTCGACGACCGTGAAGCCCCCGGTGTCTCGCAGATCGACGAGCTGCTGCAGGGCCTCCCGCCCTGAGACGAGGCTGAGGTCGGGTCCGATGTTCTGCTGCGGCTGCACGTAGCCGTCGAGATTGTCCACGCGCACAGGCTAGCGCGATACCGCCGATTCGGCAGGACTGCGATCGGCGTCAAAGGTCCCGCCGAAAGTCCCCTCTGCTCGCTGTCAGTGGATGTCGATCGATCCCGACTTCACGCAGTACTGTCCGGTGGTCGAATCGTAAGCCGCGCCGAATCCGCCCGCGCACAGCGCACCCTGCGGTCCGGCATACGCCTGGCCGCCCCAGCCGCCGACGGCGACCGAGGTTCCGCCGTCGCGGGCCATCGATATCGACGTCGATCGGGGGCCGGTGGAGAACGAGTAGGCGTTGCCGCCTCGGACGCCGCTCGACAGCGCCTGCGAGCCCGGCTGCAGGTTGATGCTCGTCGCGGCTCCGCGTTGGGTGGCGACCGACGTGGCGACGCCGCTGTTGCTGGTGTCGCGTGCGTCGGCGTGCGATCCGGGACCGGCGTTGGCGATGCAGTGGCTCAGACCGTCGGCGTGTTCCACTCGGTTGTTGTCGGCCGCCGAACAGGTCGTGTCAGCGGATGCGGTTCCGCCGCCGAGGAGAGCCATCGCGCCGATCGCGGCGCCTCCTGCGAGGCCTGCGATGAGGATTCGAATCCCCTGGCTCCCCTTGAAAATGCGCACGCTGATTCCTCTCCCGCGAAGATTACCGATGGTCGATCGAAGTCCAGTCCGACGCTACTCGCGCGGGAGCGCTCGGGGTGCGATCGTTACCGACGCGATGCACAAGAATCGACCCCGCCCCGGACTGGCGTCCGTGACGGGGTCGTTCGGGTGTTCAGACGTTGCTCAGGCGCGGCGCTTGGCTTCTGCGGTGAGGCCCTTCTTCGCGGTCTCGACAGCCACCTTCTGGCCTCGTTTGACGATGATTCCGGGCAGCTTGATCTTGAGGTCGATCGTCAGCTCGAACGACACGTGGGCACCGTCGCCCTTAGGGGTGATCGTGTACTTGCCCTGCTGCATGGACAGTTGCGAACTCTCGACGAGACTCCACTCGCACGTGTTCTCGGTCCACGTGTAGTCGAGCACCTGGTCGTCGGTGATACCGGCAGCGGTCACGGACGCTTCGACGCGTGCCGGGCTTCCGTCCTCGTGCTCGGTGAGGATCTTCGCGGACTTGTGCGGGCCCGACCATTCGGGGAGGGACTCGACGTCGAGCAGGATCTCCATGATGACCGACGGCGGTGCGTCGACGTCGAACTCGGTGTTTGCGGTGACAGCCATGGCAGAGAATGTACCGTCAATCTATCCGGCCGATGTCAGAAGCGGACTGATTTCCTTCACCACGCGGTCTAGCGGCTCGAAGCTCCGGTGTGCACGGCACAGCACGACGGCGCCTTCCATCGCAGCGAGGATGGTCATCGCCAACGACCGCGAGCGGTCGCTGTCGAAGCCGCGAGAGCGCAGACCCGCCGCGAGGCCGTCCTCCCAACGGATGAAGTGTTGTTCGGCGATGTCGGCGACCGCCGGGTCGGTGTCACGAGCCGTCGCGGCGGCGGCGACGGTACTGCCCGCCGCGAAGTCGGTGTCGGTGAGCACCCGGCGCCACATGGCGGCGATGTCGGCGACGATGAAGGTTGGGGACGATCGCACTGCCTCCACGAGGCCGTCGTCGACGCGCGTCGCGCCGAACTGGACGGCTTCGGCGATGATCTCGGCTCGACCGCCGGGGAAATGATGGTAAACCGAGCCGCGCGATGCGCCCGCGGCTTTGAGAACGTCGCCGACCGATGTGCCTGCGACTCCGTTGCGCGCGATCAGATCGGCGGCACTCGCCACCATATGCGCACGCGGCGACGTCATCCGCGGAAACCCGCGCGGAGCGCGTCGGCAGCGGGCACAGCGGTGTGCAGTCGTTCGCTTCTAGCCACGGGGCGCCGCACCGTGATAGCCGTTGAGTTGGAAGGCTTCGAGCGAAGCCGTGAGGATCGACGCCAGCGGGAGGCCATCGTAGTGCCGCCAGTCGACGGCCGATTCAGTCGTCGTTCCGTCGCCGGACACACCACACTCCTCATTTGATCGCCGATTTCACATGGTAGCTGGCGTGGATGGCAGGTGGTGCCGCCGCGACGCGTGCTCCACGCTCAGCTCGAGTGCGATCTTCCCGGTCGACTTCCGCGTCGCCAACAACTCCAGCGCTTGGCCTGCGTGGTCCATCGGGAAGAGCGTGGGCTCGGGCACCGATAGACGTCCGTCAACCAGGAGTCGCGTTCACGAACTCAAGCCGCCGGTGAGAATCACCGCCAGTTCCCGATACGCGGGCGCGTCGTCGATACCCAGGCTGTCCTGAACGCCGCCGCGCTGAATACGGACCATCATCGTCGCGATCACGTCGGCCGCGAAAGCCGCGTTCACGCCCCGGAACTCGCCAGCCGCGACGCCGCGGTCGATAATCTCTCGCACCCGGTCCGCGGCGATCCTGGTGTTCTGCTCATACACCTCGCGGGCGGGGGCAAAAGCGTCAAGGTCGCTCATGAACTGTGCGGATACCACTGCGAGCGCTTCGCCGACCGCGGTCAGATAGGCGAACACCTGCTCTCGCGCGGGCGCGGCCGGGTCGACATTCGCCTCGACCTGCCGCGTCGCGCGTTTGAAGAAGTGCACCGTCGCGGCGGTGATCAGCTGTTCTCTACTTCCAGCCAGGGCGTACAGCGTCGACTTTGAGCATCGGAGGCGGGCAGTCAACGCGTCGAGCGTCAGGTGCGCGAACCCCTCCGCGAGGAACACGTCAACCAGTTCGGTGAAGAGCTGACTCTGGCGCGCGGTCGCGAAGTCAGACGGAGTATCCATGCGCAGATAGTACTGGCGGAGCCGTTGCAGTATCGAAAGGTGAGCAGTACCATTTAGCACACTAAAGTACTATTTCGAGTATCCCTAGGATGATCATGCCCGTCGACAGACTCCTCCCCACCACCGAAGCTCGCGATCTGATCCAACTCACGCGCGACGTCGCCGACAAGGTCCTCGCGCCGATCGTGGACGAGCACGAGAAGAACGAGACTTACCCGGAGGGCGTGTTCGGATCCCTCGGCGAGGTCGGCCTGCTCAGCCTCCCGTATCCGGAGGAATGGGGAGGCGGCGGACAGCCGTACGAGGTTTACCTCCAAGTACTCGAGGAACTCGCCGCGCGTTGGGCGTCCGTCGCCGTCGCCGTCAGCGTCCACAGCCTGGCGATTCACCCGCTCATGTCCTTCGGTACCGAGGAACAGAAGCAGCGGTGGCTACCCGAGATGCTCGGCGGCCGCACGATCGGTGCCTACAGCCTGTCCGAACCGCAGGCAGGATCGGACGCCGCGGCCCTGGCATGCCGCGCGAACGCGACCGACCTCGGGTACACGATCAACGGCGCCAAGGCCTGGATCACGCACGGCGGCATAGCCGACTTCTACAACCTTTTCGCCCGCACCGGCGAAGGATCCAAAGGCATCTCGTGCTTCCTGGTACCTCGCGACACCGACGGTCTCAGCTTCGGTCGCCCCGAAGAGAAGATGGGGCTGCACGCCGTCCCCACCACATCAGCGAACTACGAGGACGTGTTCGTACCGGAGGAACGCCGGATCGGCACGGAAGGCCAAGGACTCCAGATCGCCTTCAGCGCTCTGGACTCCGGCCGACTCGGCATCGCTGCGGTCGCCGTTGGCATCGCGCAAGCGGCACTCGACGAGGCGGTGGCCTACGCGAAGGAACGAACCACGTTCGGCCGAAAGATCATCGACCACCAGGGCCTCGGATTCCTCCTTGCCGACATGGCCGCCGCAGTCGACTCGGCACGAGCGACGTACCTCGACGCGGCTCGCCGCCGCGACGCGGGCCTGCCGTACTCACGCAACGCGTCGGTCGCCAAACTCGTCGCGACGGACGCCGCGATGAAGGTGACGACCGACGCCGTGCAGGTCCTCGGCGGTTGCGGATACACCCGCGACTTTCGGGTTGAGCGGTACATGCGCGAAGCGAAGATCACCCAGATCTTCGAAGGCACCAATCAGATCCAGCGACTGGTCATCAGTCGCCATCTGGCCGGCTGAGTCAGACACCGACCCGACGGCGGCCATCGACCACGGCCATAGACCACGGCCATCGGGCGCACACCCAGGCGACGGACCTCACCGACGGCCCCGACTATCGCCTCAAACGCCGTCGACCCGCATCCTGTGCGCCGGTCAACGTCACTCGAGGAAGCTCGCGCGAAGGGTGTCAGGCACACTCGGATCGAGACCGAGTCCGTCGGTGAGATAGCCCTCGATCGATCCGTACCGGGTGTCGACCTCCTCGAATGCGCTGGCCAGATACTCTTTCCGGACTCCGAGAATCGGCAGCAGAAGATCGGGATCGCCGCCCTCGGACGCAAACTTGTCGAAGATCGGTTTGTATGCGGGCACCAGCCGATCGTTGGTGAGCAGATAGTCGGTGAAAACGTCCTCGCGTGACACACCGAGAACGGTGAGCACCGACGCCGCAGCCCAACCGGTGCGGTCCTTGCCCGCGGTGCAGTGGAATGCGACAGGGGCTCGATCAAGGCCGGCGAGCCCGGTGAAGAAGCGCGCGTACGCGGTGTTCGCGCTCGGCAACGTGATCATGTCGCGGTAGGTTCCGGCGATCGCGGCGGCAGCCGTTCCGTCGTTCAGCGCCTTACTGACCTCGACAGCGAGTTTCGGGTCAGCGAAGACGCCACCGAGACTCGCGGGGATCGCGGTCGACGAGTCGGCGAGCACGTCCAACGCAATGTCCTCCACGCCGTCGAACGCCAGGTCCGGGGCGGCGGCGCGCTCGGCCTTCGACCGAAGGTCGTACACGGTCCGTACACCGAGAGCCTGGAAGAGCTTCGCGTCGTCGCCGGTGATCGCTTCGAAGTCAGCAGTCCGATACAGCAAGCCGGGACGGACCGCACGTCCGTCGGAGCCACGCCAGCCGCCGAGGTCCCGCAGGTTGGGGAGCGAGACGATGGGGCTCGGCGCTCCGGGTTGTATGTTCGGATTCTGCAGATCAGTCATGGATATGAGATTAGCGTCGCGCGTTCACCGATACGGTGGTCCTGTGACCTTCGCCGCACCTCTCCCCCAGGAACTGATCTCTCGTGTCAATGAAGTCGTCGATACCGACACTGATCGGCTGGTCGAGATATTCAAGGACATCCACCGCAATCCCGAGTTGGCGTTCGGCGAGGTGCATACGTCTCGGCTGATCGAGAAGGCTTTACAGAAGCTCGGTTTCGACGTCACCAAAGGCATCGGACGCACCGGGATCGCCGCCACACTCCGCAACGGCGACGGCCCCGTCGTCATGTATCGCGCCGACATGGACGCGAACGCCATCGAGGAGCAGACCGGGCTGGACTACGCGAGCAACGTGCAGGTGACCCGCGAAGACGGCTCCGTCGTCCCCGCGGCACACATGTGCGGCCACGACGCACATGTCACCTGGTTGATCGGCATGGCGAACGCACTTGTCGCGGTGCGTGATTCGTGGTCGGGAACGGCAGTGTTGATCGGTCAGCCCGCCGAGGAGCCGATCACCGGAGCCAAGGCGATGGTCGACGACGGGCTTTACAACTTCATCCCGAAACCCGACGTCCTCATCGGCATGCACACGATGCCCGCGCCGGTCGGCATCGTGTCGTCCTCGCCCGGCCCGCGGCTGGCGGGCACCGATCAGGTCGACATCGTCTTCCACGGAGTCGGCGGGCACGGCTCCATGCCGGAGCGGACGAAGGACCCCCTGCAGATGGCCGCGCGGGCTGTCGTCGCGTTCTCGTCGGTGGTAGCCGAGCAAATCGATCCGTCACAGACTGCGATCCTGACAGTCGGGGCGATCGCGGCGGGCGCCGACAACAACGTGATCCCGTCGCGGGCCGTGATCAGGACCAACATCCGCTGGTACGACCCGCAAGTCCGCGAGACACTTCTCGACGCCATCGAGTCGGTCTCCCAGCAGATCGCCCGCGACGCCGGCGTCGGCGACGATCTGCTGCCGGAGATCATCTTGAAGGGCGGCTCGCTCCCGCTGGTCAACGATCCCGAACTCGCCGCGGCGATGTCGACATCGCTGGCCGCGACCATCGGCGACGACCGAGTGCTCACCGATCTGCCTGCCGCGACCGCGTCCGAGGACGTGCAGATCCTCAAGGGCCCGTACCCGGACATGCCGTTCAACTATCTGATGGTCGGCATCGCCGATTCCGCACTGGTCGCGGCGGCGCGGGCACACGGCGACGACGTTCCGTTCTCCCCGCACACCCCGAACTACATCGTCGACCTCGCCGCGGTTCCGTACGGAACCAAGGTCGCCGCCTACGCGATGCTCGGCCTGTTGCGCGGGGAGTGACCGCTCACGTCGCGGCGTGCTGCAGTTCGTCGAAGATCCGCGGTAGCGCCGCCCGACTCGCCTGCTGAACGTGGTGCTCGCCTGCACGCCGGGCGCCGTCTACGTCGCCGGAGATAATCGCGTCCCGAATCGCGCGGATCTCGGTCAATGTCTCCGGGTGCCGCTCGGGAAGCGACAGCGAGTAGCGCCGCAGCAGGTTGATCCGTACGCGCAGCAGCCGCAGAGTCGACGTGAGTTGCTCGTTGCCCGCGCCGAGGAGCAGCACGTCGTAGAAGTCGGCTTTCGCCGCAATGATCGCGGTCAGGTCACCGGTGTCGACGGCGGCCTCCAGCCGCTCGATCACCTCCCACAGAGCCCGCTTGTGCTCGACAGTTCCGCGGCGCGCGAACAAGCTGCACGCCAACGACTCCAGCGACTCCCGAAGTTCGAACATCTGCTCGGCGTCGGCGTACGACACCGTGACGACGACGGCGCCACGGTTGGGTTCGATGGTCACGAAGCCTTCGGCTTCGATCTGCCGCAGCGTCTCCCGGACGACCGTGCGGGAGACATCGAAGTCCTCGCACAATTCCCGCTCGTTGAGTCGAGAGCCGGGTTCGAGCATGCCGGTGCTGATCCGGTCGCGGATCGACGTCGCGAGCCGCTGTCTGGTTGGCGCCGCTACCGGAGCCGTCTCGTCTGCACTCATTCGCGCGCCTCCTCGATCGCCGTCGAACACTCGGGGCATGCACGTGAATCTACTGTGCAGACGCGGTGCGCGCAGCGCTGGGTGCTGGCAAGTTCAGCGCCGCGACGCAATCTCGTAATACAATGTCCACATCGCGCTGCCGTCCGCTATTTCTTTAGTACTCGCAGGTAATAATTGGTTTGAGTACATTCATTTCACGACGAACCGGTCACAGACACGGTCGCGCGGATGGAAGATTGGGTCAGATCGTCATACAATTTGTCTGATGAGCGAGACCACACGCCAAGCCGCCTCCGGAACGGGCCAGCCATGCGTGACGTCCGCCGAGACCTCTCCCATTACGAGCCCACAAGGAAGTCCGTGACCTCTGCACCAGCCCCGATCGACTACGCCCTCTCCCGCTCCTGGCTACTCGTCAACGGAGCCCGCCCCGAAGGCTTCGCCGACGCCACCGCGTCGGAGGCCGACCAACTGATCTTCGACCTTGAAGACGCCGTCGCACCCGCCCGTAAGCCGACCGCTCGCGACGCCGTCGCGGACTGGCTGGACCGTCCCGGCAATACCGGTTGGGTCCGGCTCAACGACGCCGAAACCGAATTCTGGAGCGACGACATCGCACGTCTGCGGTCGTGCAACGGACTGCGCGGCGTCATCCTCGCGAAGGTCGAGTCGGCGACGCACGTCACGGACACGATCGCCGCATTCGGCGGACGCGTCGACGTGATCGCGCTCGTCGAATCTGCACTCGGCATCGAGGAGGCGACGACGATCGCGCGTGCGGGCACCGTCCGGCTCGCCTTCGGAAGCGGTGACTACCGCCGCGACACCGGTACCGCCGCAACCGATCTCGCGATGGCATACGCCCGTTCACGGCTGACCAACTCGTCGCGGGTCGCGAAGCTACCCAACCCGATCGACGGCCCCACGCCCGGCCCCAACCTCGATCTGCTCCGCACCCAGACGGCAGCCGCGCGTGCGACCGGCATGACCGGCCGTCTCTGCTTGTTCGGCGAGCAGGCCCGCGTCGTGAACGAAGCGATGAGCCCGACCAGCGCCGACGTCGACTGGGCTCGCGGGTTCCTCGCCGACTTCGCACGCGCAGGTGGCGAAGTACGTGACGGCAGCGATAAGCCTCGCCTCCACGAAGCCGACCGCATCACCCGCCTCGCCTCCGCCTACGGCGTCACAGCAGGCGTCTGACACACCGACTCTTTCACCGGTCGAGCGAGTCGCCCCACCTACTCCAGCGGTTCGGTCGGGAATGGGAGGTGGTTCCACGGCGAGTGGATCGAGTCGAGAAACGGGCGAACCCATTCGATCGCGTCGACGACTTCCCTACCCCAGGTGTCGGGATAGGTGACGATGCGGCCCGCGCTCATACCGAGCCCGTATGCGCGCCACGACGAGTAGTGTTCGAGCGCGGCGTCTCGGGTCGCAAGCGCGACGTTGCGCACGATACTCTCATCTCCCCATCCCTCCACGACGCCCCAGCGCGCCACATTCCCGGCACGCACATAGTCGTAGGCGTCGAGTGCTTCGACCTCCTCGTCCGGGGCGAGGAGGCGGGCGCGACGGAGCGTGTCTTCAGCCATCCGGATCCCGGGGATCGATTCGACTAGCGACTCCGCGTATCCGGGCGGTGCTTCGATGCGCGCGGCCTCGTCGCGGAGGGCCCGCTCCCACGTCGCGTCGTCGAGCGTCGGCACGTCACGGGTTCGTCGCGCGTCACGTCGGATGTCGGCGGCGTGGTAAGCAGTCGAGTCGCCGTAACCGCCGGACACGAGGCGGTTGAGACGGTCCATCCACACGTCGGCGTCCTCGATGCCCCACACATCGTTGAGGATGTATCGCACATTGCCGGGCGTCAGGTCGCCGACGTCGGTCAGCGAGTTCCACCTGCCCTCGTTCGCGGCGACCAGCGGCCCGGACATGGCGAGCCCCTGCGCGACTGGTCCGTACAGGTAGCCGTCGACATCGACCGGCAGCGGCGCTGACGTGAAGTCGCGTGCCATCACGTCGGCGAGCTTCTCGGGACTGTCTCCCGAACCCCAGTCAGGTTCCGCGTGGTCGTCGGTGGATCGTCGCGAACGGCGCAGCAAAGCCATCAGTCGTCTCCGAACCAGTCGGGCAGACCGGTGAAGTCTGCGGTCAGCGGGAAGTCGAGGTTGCGCCACGGGCTGTCGACAGCGGTCAACAGCGTCGCGAGTGCGGGGAGTCCGGCGTCCCACGCGGCGCGACGCCGCTCGGGCGGCTCGTGGAGCGTCCAGCCGGCGAGAGTCGACGTCCCGATCTCGGCCCAGTCGGCGAACTCGGCGCCCGCGAGGTCGCGCGCGGCGAGCAGGCCCTGCCGGACCGCGGCACGATCGCCATAGCCGGACTGCGCGCCCCACCGAACCGCCGTCACCACTCGGGAGCACTGCACGCCCGTCAACGAGCGCAGCACCGTGCCCTCAGGGAGGAGTCCCGCGTCCGCGATCCATTCGTCGACTTCGGCGACGGCCGGACACAGTCTGTCGACGGCGTCGTGCGCGGACTGATCTTGCTCGCCCGCGGCCAGGAGTTCGTGCAGTTCCCCCTGCCAGTGGGCGAGGCTGATGGCGTGGCCATCACGTCTCATCATCTCGGCGCGGGCGCTCAGGACGAATCCGAGATCGCCGAACATATCGGGTTCGAGACAATCGCCGAGATGCGCCACCCAGTCGGCGGTGCTGTCGATACCGTTGCGCGACAGGTTGACTCGCACCTCGTAGGTCGACACGTCACCGGTCACAAGGCTGTTCCAGGCGATACAGCCTTCGGTGGCCGACATCGCGTCGAGGGCGAGCGCCTGCGCCTGATCGTCGTAGAGCGGACCGTTCGGGTCCACGACGATCGTCGACGTCGCCGCCGCGTAAACGCCTGCGCCGTATCTGGTGTTCGCGGTGTCGCGATCCATGCCACGGTCGATCACGGCCGGCCCGGGAACGGCACGTTGGTCCACGGGCTCAACGAATCGGTCGTCAGTAGCTTCATCGCCGCTACCGGCCCGGTATACGGTTCGTCCACCGGGTAGCCGCCGTACAGCATGGTCGAGGCCATCGCGTACGACGCGGCGAACGACCTCCACGAACTGAAGACGGCGGAGGCGTTGTGGCCGATGGCTTCGATCATCTGCTGCACGGTCGCCGGGTCGGCGTATCCCATTCGTGCGCCTGCCTGAGTCAGATAGGCAGCGGTCGCCAGATCGTGGGCGAACATCGTCACGACGCGTTCGCCCGCAGGCAGCATCTCGTCGGCTGCGAGCTGCTGTTCGGCGTGAAAAGCCTTGACCGCCAGCCGCATCACGAGATCTATGCGGTCGGGGATCCACCCGTCCCGCTCGGCGCGATCGCTGACCGCGCGCAACCAGTCATCGATGTCGAGGTATGCGGCGTCGACCCGCTCGAGCACTTCGTCGCGCACGTCGAGCGCCGTCTCCCCCGCCTGTCCCCGAATGTGCTCGCCGCGGATCATCTGGTCGGTGACCGTCAGCCACGACGCTGCGCTGTTGATCTGCCAGCGACGCACCAGACTCAACTTCTCCTCGACCGAGGCTTCGACGACCCTGACCGGTGCACCTGGGCGTTCCGGACTGTTCCAGAACACGCCGAGACCGAGCGCTAGCGGAGCGCCGAGCGCGAGGACCGCCGCGTACGGGCCGTGTGTCGGACCGTACGGCGAGGTCAGGATCGGCGATCCGAAGCCAGGTGTCACGAGCTGCTCCTCGACAGACGCGGAGCGTGACTCTCACGGCCCCCGAGAGTGAACATAACGCACCGTCGTTGGTTGTGTCGTTCACCCTGTGGACGATTGCGCGACGCGCCGGCACGTTGGACGTCACCGACACCCGACAGCGAGCGGGGCGGACATGCGATGCCATGCCCACTCCCGCTCGCAGTCCCGGCGTCCCGAACCTCAGGACAGAGCCGCGGGCCTCAACGGCCCCGGGTCATAGGATCGCGCCGTCGAACGTCGCGGCCAGTCCGCCGTCAAGGGGAATGTCGGTGCCGTTGACCCAGATCGACTCATCGCCGAGCAGCCAGGTGATCAGCGGCGCGATGTCCTCAACCGTGCCGTCACGGCCAACGCGAGTGATGTCGTCCTCAACCCGCACGGCTCCCAACGATTCGATGAACTCCTTGCGCAGACCCGTGGACACCGGTCCGGGATTCACCGCGTTGACTCGAATTCCCTTGGCGAGCCACTCCGCCGCCTGAACGCGCGCCCAAACGCGCACCGCCTCCTTCGAATACGGGTAGGAGAAGCCGTTTTCCACCGGGTGCTCGGCGAGCCACTGGAGTCCGGATTGAAATGAGTCGGTGCGCGCAAGCGCGAAGTGCTGCTCTTTGCGCTCGTACCAGCCACCGCCAGCCACCGACGCGCACACGACAACCGAGGCGCCGGGCGCAAACGCCGACTCCAACCCCTGGGTGAGCGCGCGGAGGCCGAGGAAGTTGACTCGCAGAGTGAGATCGGCGCCACCGAGTCCGGAAACGCCCGCGACATTGGCCAGTCCGTTGATGGGTCCGGCAGCGGCAATTTTGGATACCGCGACTCCGATACTCGCCTCGTCACCGAGGTCGGCTTCGACGAATTCTGCCAGCTCGACGGCTTCGGGAGCATGCCTGTCAACGCCGATCACCTTGTGCCCCGCCGCAATGAGACGTCGTGACGTTTCGAGGCCGATGCCAGCGGAGCAGCCGGTTACAACATAGGTCTTTTCACTCATTGTATTCCTTGATCTTTCTAATTTGACAACGCAATTGTCTTGCGCATTTACAGGGCGTGATCGGGATCGATATCGGCTAGCCCAGGCTGATCGTCCCGAATGTTCCGAGACCGTAGACGCCCCTTGGAACGGGCGATCGAAATGGATGTGCCACAATAGATGAGGGCGGCGACCACCATACTTACGAGGTAACTCAGGTCGGCACCGTCGAGAGCAATCGCCACTGAGCCGGTGTGGATGAACGACGACATGAATGGAATGCACACCGCCACACCGACGAGATAGGCCAGCCAGGCGCGCCAGTGGAAGGCCGGATTGGCACGCTCGAGCGAAAAGTCGACGTCAGAGTATCCGTGTCGACCCTTCTTTACCAGGAAGAAGTCAGCGAGGAAGATCGCGTCCATAGCAGGGACTGTGTATTGGACGGCGAGTAGCCACTTTTCGTAGTTGGCAGCAAAGTTCTCGCGGAACACGATCGCGAGGACCGTGCCGAACGCTGCGACGCCCGCAGCCGTCGCCCATCGCGAGACGCGAAGCCCGAACACCAACGTAGTGAGGCTGCCGCTGTATACGTTGAGCACATTGGCTCCGACGGTCCCGGCGGCGAAGGCCAGTGCGATCGGAATCTTCAATCCGCCTGATACCTGGCCGACAAGCGCCGTAGCGTCGGCCGTCGGATCGATAGTGGCGATTGCCGCACCTAATGCGAAGACAAAGGTGCAGGACAGCGCCATCCCCAAGAACGAGGGGGTGAATATCTGCCTGAACGTCGTCTTGAGCGGCAGGTAGCGCGTGTAGTCCGAAGCGTAGGGCGTATAGCCGGGACCGGAATAGGTGAACGCGATTCCGACGATGGCCCCGAAGAGCCCCCACTTCTCGCCGCCGGTCAGCGCCGTGTCACCGGCGTAGTCCCATTGAATATCGTTGAACGCCACGAAGACGAGAATGACGAAGACGATCGCCACTGCGGCCGCCACCCATTTCTCGACTTTGTGAACCAGATCGTGGCCGATCATTGCCACGGCGAGAGTGATCAGACCGAGGACGATGATACCCGGTATCAGCGGAATTCCGAGGCCGTCGTTCAACGCCATGGCGCCGAGTACATCGAGGACAGTGAACCAGCCGATGAAGCTGAATAGGCCTATCAGCGACGGCAGTACCGCTCCGATACGACCGAAAGTCGCCCGACTCATCAACATCTGGGGAATGCCTAGCCGAAATCCAACATAGGACTTCGTCGGAATCAGGGTCGAGCCAAGCAGGATACCGATGATCGACGCGAAAATGGCCATCGGCAGACTGAGACCGAGTTGGACACCGAGCGCACCGGTCACGAACGTAGCAGGGGTGAGATTAGTCGAGCTCCAGATCCCGAAAAGACTGTGTGGTCTTCCCTTTCGTTGATCCGGACGGATTCGGTCAAGTCCCGCCTGCTCAATCGGCAGAACTCTGTCGGCAGATGTAGCGCTCATGCCTTACTCCTTGTGAACTATCAAGTGGTGGTTGATCGGCGCTACGACGTTGTGGCGACAGTTTGGGTATGCCCGCGAGGCGGAGTCCCCTGGTAAATGAAGTCAAACGAGATGTCCGCCTCCTGATGCTGCTCGAGGAAGCGCGCATCACGCCGTTCCTGCTCTGGTCCGTCTGGAAGATGGAAGAGATCGCGATTGCCGCCAGCACCACGCTGAACTCGTTCGACGTGCGGAGCCCGACGAGCCAAGTATCGGTCGATCCCCACCCGTGCCGGGACATCGTCGGACAGTTCCTCTGCCAGGATCGCGCCGTCCTCGATCGCCTCGGACGCGCCCTGTGAGAAGTACGGCAACATCGCATGGCATGCGTCTCCCAGGAGCACCACTCGCCCCCGACTCCAGTCGGCGAAGGGCGCTTGGCAGTTCAATGCCCATGCCATCACCTCGGGGTCCGACTCCGCGAGCATCTCGGTGACGCGGACATCCCAGCCCTCGAAGCACGCCCGCATCTCCTGTGCTGGCGCAACTATGCGCCACTCGTCGGCAACCTGCGGCGAGCACGGCACGATAGCGATGACGTTGAGGAACTGCATGTCGCGCACCGGGTACGCAACCAGGTGCCGGTTATGCCCGAGCCAGAAGTTCGCCGCAGGCCAGTCAGCGAACCACGACGTCGCAGAGTTTGTGCGTAGGCGATCCATCGGCACCAGCGCTCGGTAGGCCATATCGCCACTCTGAATGATCTCCGACGGGCCGCCGATCGCCGTGCGCACCTCCGAGCGAATGCCGTCGGCGCCGATGATGACATCAGCGGTGTACCGCTTCCCGTCGACCGTCACCACCGTGGGGGACTCGCTGTCGACGTCTTCGATCGTCGATACACGCTGACCGGTTATGACCTCGGCAGCCGGACCCGGCTGATTCGGGTCGACGGCCGCATCCAGAGTGATCCGGTGGATATCGGCACGGTGGACGTGAAAGTAGGGGGCTCCGTACTTCCGCGTGGCCGTCGATCCAAGGGTGGTCTTGGCGAGAATCCTGCCGTCCTGCCATCTGCGCCGTACCGATTCCTGAACCACCAGTCCGATCCGGTTCAGCTCATCGGCAAGTCCGAGGTCGTACAGGACGCTCGACGCATTCGGGCCGATCTGCAGCCCCGCACCAACCTCACCGAGTTCTTCTGCCTGTTCGAGGACGGTCACCTCGATGCCGCGTCGTCGGAGGGCCAGCGCAGCGGTCAGGCCGCCGATACCGCCGCCGACGACGATGGCGCTTCTGCATTTGTTGTCTGTCATGGTTGTCTCTGCTCCCGTTGTGTCTTCGGACGCGGTATGCGACCGGCTGGCCTGCGATCAGATCGGATAGTGGCGGGATCCCGCCTGGATGGTGACCCACCGCAGCTCCGTGAATTCATCGACGGCCGCACGGGTCCCGAACTTGCCCCAGCCGCTCGCACCGGTACCCCCGAATGGGGCTTGCGGTTCATCCTGAACGGTGGCGCTGTTGATGTGGCACATCCCCGAGTGAATGCGTTTGGCAACTTCGAGCGCCTGTGCGGCATTGGTCGAGAAGACCGAGGCGGTCAGTCCGTACTCGGTATCGTTCGCTCGGGCGATGGCTTCCTCCGGACCCGAGACCTCGATGAGCGACACCACGGGGCCGAATGACTCCTCCGCGTAAATTCGCATGTCCGGGGTCACGCCACGCAAGACGGTTGGTCGTATGTAAAGCCCGTCGGTGCTGCCGCCGGTGAGGACGTCCGCGCCCTTTTCCTTGGCATCGGCGATCAGTTCCATGACGTGATCTCGTGCGCCGGCGTGGACTACCGGGCCGATCTGCGACCGGGAGTCACTCGGCGGACCGACGACGAGCGTCGACGCACGATTGGCCAGTCGCGCAGCGAACTCGTCGATAGCTGTCGCATCAACGATGATCCGCTCGGTGGACATGCAGATCTGCCCCTGATTCATGAACGCGCCGAAGGTGGCAGCGGCCGCGGCTTCTTCGATATCTGCGTCTGCGAGAACGATCTGCGGTGCTTTGCCACCGAGTTCGAGAACGGTCCGTTTCAGGTGGCGTCCCGCCGTCTCAGCGATGATGCGCCCGACACGGGTCGAGCCGGTGAAATTCACCCGTGCCGTCTGCGGGTGCGCGATGAGCGCTTCGACGACGTCCGCAGCATCCTCCGGAGCATTGGTCAGGAAGTTCACCACTCCGTCGGGCGCGCCGGCGTCTCGAAGGCATTCGATGATGATCCGCTGGGACAGCGGCGTGAGTTCAGACCCTTTGAGCACGACCGTGTTGCCGAGCACCAACGGCATGGCGATGGCGCGCACCCCGAGAATGAGTGGTGCATTCCAGGGCGCGATGCCGATGACAACACCGGCGGGTTGGCGAATCGACATGGAGGTCAGCCCCGGAACGTCGGAGGGCGACGTATCGCCGACCGCCGAATATGCCTGAGCGGCGGATTCGGTCAGCATGCCTTGCGCCACATGGACATTGAAGTCGCACCAGGGTGCTGTGGCACCCATCTCGCGCCCCATGGTCGTCACGATCTCGGCGGTCCGCTCCTGTAGGAGCTCCGCTGCCTTCGCTAGCACCGCGCGCCGTTGGCGGGGCGGCAGAGCCGCCCATGCCGGGAACGCCGCCGCAGCGGCGTCGACGGCGTGGCGGGCGTCGCCGACGGTCCCGGCAGCGACCTGGGCGATCGTCTCGCCGGTGGCCGCATCCACGGTCTCGAAATACTGCCCGGACGTGGCCGGCGAACTTGTGCCGTTGATGAGTAGATCGACGACCGGGACGGGAGGGGAGATTGTTGTCACAACGGGCTCCTGTGCAAAAGTGGGGAGGACTGGGTTCTAGTTGGTTGAGCTGGGGATTCCCGCGTCGGTCAGTACCGACCGGCCGGCCTCCGATGGATGCACGAAACTGCGGAAACCCATGAAGGCTTCCGGTTTACCCAGCGGGTTGGCCACAGATTCGCTCGGTGTGTCACGCCGAGTGCTGAAACATGCAGTGCTGTAACGGAGCGGCAGCCGCGATCAGGCGAGTGCGGACAGAAATTCTTCGATACGAGTCACTGTTTCCTCCGGATTGTCCATCGGGACCATGTGGCCGCTCTTCGAGACCGAGACAACCGAGGCTCCAGGGTGCAACGCCCTCAGACTCGCCGCCGTCTCACTGGACACGACCGGGCTGTCGTCGCCGAATAGCAAGAGCGTGGGCACCGTGATATTGCGCCAGACCGGCTCAAACGACTCGAGGTGGAAATGAGCGAAGGCTTCCACGAGCGCCACCTCGTCGCAGGCTCCCAGCCAATCGCCACGTTCAGCGACCTGCTCGGCACCCCAACGCGGATTAGCGGTAGCAGCGGCGACACGTCCTTCACCTCTGCGCGCGGCCATCACCCCGTCGACCATCCGATCCAGCGGGATCGGGTACGGCGGCCTCCCGGGACCCGACATCGGCGGATCGATCGCCACCAATGCTTGTGCGACACCAGGGAATTGCACCGTCGCTTGCGCTGCCACCCTGGCCCCCATCGAGTGTCCGATCAGAATGGGGTCGGACAAGTCGCTGTGCTCGACGAGAGCTAGGACATCCTGCGCGTAGTCGACCGAGCTGTGAGTTCCGAACGGGGACTTCTCGGAGAGACCGCGACCCCGGGTGTCGAGGACGTAGACGTCACCGACACCCGGCAAGCCAGCCAAACGCCAAGCGAAGGATCCTGCCGATGCGGCCGGCGTGGTGATTCCAGGCACGACTACGACGTCCGGGCCGTCGTTGCCCCGCCACCGCAACGAGTGCAGTCGTAGTGCGTCGGATCGAAAGAAGATCGATTCGGGAAGTACCGGACACTCCGGCGACACGATTCGTGGCATTGGGTGGCTCCTTCGCTACAGGTGTGGGGGTGAACTAGGAGGTGGTCAGCGGCCGGGAGCCTTAAGTTCAGGCACCGCGATGTCGCCGTCCTTGACGACCAACGTCTCGTCGAGTTCGAGGGTGTATCCGTGCAGCGGGATGTCGAGGTGGCACGGTGAGGCGTTGGACCCGCCGAGTTCCTGGTTCGGTCCGGTCGCGAACAGGATGTTCCCGTAGAACGAGCGACCCTCCTGCCCCACTCCACGGGTATCCATCATCGGCCCGGACCAGCGAGCCTTCTCGTTGAGCCCCCAGCCGATATGCGAGATCGCGTACCCGTTGGGATCGTTGAACTGGTCCATGTAGTCGCGCATCAGCCCCGCGTCGAGGTCACCTGTCATCTCGGTGATGAATCCCTTCTCGACGTGCATGGTGATCGGCGTGCGGATGTGAGACTTGAACGGATAGATGATCGTTCCCGGGTCGAGCACGATCTTGCCGTCGACGCCGTCGTCGTAGGCTCCGGTGAACAGGAACCCCGACGGCCAGTGGTCCCAGCCACCCGGCTCATCGACATATCCGTACTGCGTGATGGTCGGGTACTTCCCCAGCTTGTAGAGCAGGTCCGTGCCATTCGGGTGCGTGACCCGAAGGTTCTTTGCCGCCCTTAGCATTTCGCCGCCGATGTCGACGCGCTCGCGGATGCTCGGATCAGGAAGAAGGCGGGCGAGCACGTCGGTCGGCTCAACGGCCAACAAGATGCGGGTGCCCGCGGCCTGAATCTCGAGTTGTTCTTCGGAGAAGAGCATGAAGATGAGGTCGACAACCATGTCGGCGCTCTTGAGGACGTCGATCACCGGACGATGCCCGGTCACTGCGGTGCTGCCGACTTCCCAGGCGGAGGCGCCGCTGCCCGCGCCATCCTTGCCTCGCATCGACGGTGCTCGCACGTGGAACGGCAGCGCGCCGAGCTCCTTGGCGGCCTGCATGAATGCCGCCGCATGTTCGACCAGCTCGCCCGGCGAGTCGTCGGACAGGATGGCGATGGACTCGCCCTCATGTACACCGCAGAGTCGCAGTTCCTCGCGGCAGATGGCGACGAAGTCGTGTGTATTCATTGTCAAACTCCTCTTTCGGGTTGCGTCCGGATGGACGGATTCAGTTGCGCTCGGTTGAGCTCAGTGCCGCCTCGATGGCGGCGAGATCGGCGAGAAGTGTGCGGTCGTCGCCGTGGAGACCCACGACCTGCACACCCACGGGAAGCCCGCTGGTGTCGGTGTATCCGGGAACGTTGGCAGCCGGAAGTCCGAGAAGGGTCGCCGGACGGCACATCACCGGATCGCCGGTGAAGTCGAGACCAGGCGGCGCGACACCGAGTGCACTCGGCGCGAGGACGACGTCACCTATCCCAGCGAGACGTCGAGCATCGCCGAGTGCTGCGTCGCGGCGCCGAAGGACCGCTGCGTGATCGCCCGGGTTCGCACGCAACCCCTGCTCGACGACCGCACGTGCCGCCGTAGAGATCCCGTCGATCCGGTCACCCAGGGCCGCCGTCATCGACGTCGCCACTTCAATCGCCATCAAGGTCTTGTGATCTTCAGGGAGGTCGCGCCAGGTCGGGGGCAACGGCGCTTCGGCGACGACCCAACCGTGGTCACGAAGCGCCGCAGCCGTAGCTTCGAGCGCTTCGTAGACCACCGGGTCGCACAGGCCCCACTCATCGCAGCGCAGCAGCAGCGCCCTCCGTGACGTGTCGGGACTGGCATGCAGTCCCTCGACGGCCAAGGCGCGATAGCAGAGTTCGAGGTCAGCGACCGTGCGCGCGAATACTCCGACGGTGTCGAGCGACTCCGCGAGACTCCATATCCCGTCCGCGTCGGTCCAGCCGCGCGTCGGTGTGAATCCGTAGACCCCGCAATAGGCGGCCGGACGGATCACCGAGCCCGCCGTCTGTGTGCCCAGCGCCACCGGCACCATACCCGCGGCGACGGCAGCAGCCGACCCGCTCGACGAGCCGCCGGGAGTCCGAGTGAGGTCAACCGGATTTCGTGTCCGCGACGGTTGGAACATCGCGAACTCCGTGCATTCGGTCTTGCCGAGAATGACCCCGCCGGCGTCACGAATTCGGGTGACGACCGCCGCGTCGCGATCCGGCTGGTGCTCTTCGAAAAGTGGTGATCCGTAGCCGGTCGGCAGCGCGGACGTGTCGATCACGTCCTTGACTCCCACGCAGACCCCGGACAGCGGACCGATCGGCCGGGCCGAGTCCGCCCGAAGTTGTGTGTCGACGTACTCCGCCGAGGTCGAACGGAAGGCGCCGATCACCGAATCAGAGTTCGACACTGCCTCGAGGCGTCCAGCTACAACCTCGCTGGCGCGAAGACCTCCTGCCCGAACCCCGGCGACAATCTGAGTGGCGGTCAACGGACGAGCAGGCTTCAGCCCTGCCCCGGAAGACCCGGCGTCCGATCCCGACAACGCTTCGATGTGATTTGGCACATACTCATTATGAAGGGTTCTTCACCTCTGACACAACCCTCACAGGTGACGATATTGTGAATCCGTGTTACGGACGAGTGGCATGGGTTACCAGAGGAATACCCGACGGCGTCCCGCGTCGGATCGGGCCGATACGCTGACCACCATGGTCAGCGAATCGAGGACGACGACGCCGAGAGGCCGCACCGAGCGCCAGCGGGTACGAAACCGACGTAAGTTGGTTTCGGCGGCAGCCGAACTCCTTGCAACCGTCGGCCCGGAAGGCCTCACCGTCACTGCGGTCACCGCGCGGGCCGACCTCGGCACCGGCACCTTCTACAACTACTTTCAGACCCGCGAAGAGATCACGGCCGCGGTCGTGCATGACGCGCTGGCCTCCCTCGGTGTGCGACTCGATTCGTTGACCGATTCGATGACCGACCCCGCCGAGATCTGCTCGTGCGCAATGCGGCACATGGTCGCCAGCGCGGTCAGCGATCCACTCTGGGGCTGGTTGTTGGTTCGACTCGGGGTCGCCCAGCAGGAGCTTCGCGACACCATCGGACCTTTGCACTCCAGGGACGTGCAGAAGGGCGTCGAAGCTGGCCGGTTCTCGATACCCGACGCAACGGTGGCGACGGCCATCTACTTCGGCGGCCTCCTCGCCACGATTCAATCGGAGCTGAGCGGGGCCGCTTCCGACGATCCAGGCAGCGCCTTCGCCGAGTACATGCTGCGGGCCTTCGGATTGCCCGACGAGGAAGCACACGAGATCGCATCCCGTCCGCTGCCTCCGCTTCCCGAACTAGCCGATGACCACGGCCCACTCGGTCCTCCGCCGGTCAGAGCCTCGTAGCGCACCAGCCAGGCGATCCGAACCAGATGTCGACGGATACCGACGAATACATATCGGTCCCCGACCGTCGTCCACGCACGCCGAAGGCCGGCCACCCTCTCGGGTGACCGGCCTTCGGTGAGTTCTGCGGTAAGCCGCTGATCGTCAGATCAGAAGCCCATGCCGCCCATCTCGTCGCCACCCGGCATCGCCGGCATGGGGTTCTTCTCGGGCTTATCAGCCACGACGGCCTCGGTGGTGAGGAACAGAGCCGCGATCGAGGCTGCGTTCTGCAGCGCCGAGCGGGTGACCTTCACCGGGTCGTTGATGCCTGCAGCCAGCAGGTCCTCGTACTCGTTGGTCGAGGCATTCAGACCGGTGCCGATCGGCGAGTTGCGAACCTTGTCCGCCACGACGCCCGGCTCGAGGCCTGCGTTGATCGCGATCTGCTTGGCCGGAGCCTCGAGCGCGACGCGCACGATGTTGGCACCGGTGGCCTCGTCGCCGTCGAGCGACAGACCGTTGATGGCAGCCTCCGACTGGAGCAGGGCCACGCCGCCGCCGGCGACAATGCCCTCTTCGACAGCAGCCTTCGCGTTGCGGACAGCGTCCTCAATGCGGTGCTTGCGCTCCTTGAGCTCGACCTCGGTGGCAGCGCCAGCCTTGATGACTGCGACACCGCCGGCCAGCTTGGCCAAGCGCTCCTGCAGCTTCTCGCGGTCGTAGTCGCTGTCGCTCTTCTCGATCTCCGAGCGGATCTGCGCGACGCGGCCCGCGATGGCCTCGTTGTCGCCTGCACCATCGACGATGGTGGTCTCGTCCTTGGTGACGACAACCTTGCGTGCGGTGCCGAGCAGCTCGACGCCTGCGGTCTCTAGCGACAGGCCGACCTCTTCGCTGATGACCTCGCCACCGGTGAGGATGGCGATGTCGGCGAGCATGGCCTTGCGGCGGTCGCCGAAGCCCGGAGCCTTGACGGCGACGGACTTGAAGGTGCCCTTGAGCTTGTTAACGACCAGGGTCGAGAGGGCTTCACCCTCGACGTCCTCGGCGATGATCAGCAGCGGCTTGCCCGCCTGGATGACCTTCTCCAGCAGCGGCAGGAGGTCCTTGATCGTCGTAACCTTGCCCGAGACGAGCAGGATGTACGGATCCTCGAGAACTGCTTCCTGGCGGTCGGCGTCGGTCACGAAGTAACCCGAGATGTAGCCCTTGTCGAAGCGCATACCCTCGGTGAGTTCCAGCTGCAGACCGAAGGTCTGAGCCTCTTCAACCGTGATGACGCCTTCCTTGCCGACCTTGTCCATCGCCTCGGCGATGAGCTCGCCGATGGCAGGGTCGCCGGCCGAGATGCCTGCGGTCGCAGCGATCTGCTCCTTGGTCTCGACCTCCTTCGCCGAAGCCAGGAGCGACTCGGTGACGGCCGCGACGGCCTTCTCGATGCCGCGCTTCAGGCCGAGCGGGTTAGCGCCGGCCGCGACGTTGCGCAGACCTTCGCGAACCAGGGCCTGAGCCAGAACGGTTGCGGTGGTGGTGCCGTCGCCCGCGACATCGTCAGTCTTCTTGGCGACTTCCTTGACCAGCTCTGCGCCGATCTTCTCGTACGGGTCCTCCAGCTCGATCTCCTTGGCGATGGAAACACCATCGTTGGTGATCGTGGGGGCGCCCCACTTCTTCTCCAGGACGACGTTGCGTCCCTTGGGTCCGAGCGTGACCTTGACGGCGTCGGCCAGGCTGTTCAGGCCGCGCTCGAGTCCACGACGGGCCTCTTCGTCGAAAGCAATCTGCTTTGCCATTGGTAAGTGATCCTCCGGTAGGGGGTGACACTAAGTTTTCGTAGGGTCGGACTCGATGCCCGCGACGGACGACCGGGGTGTCTTATGAACCGGCCTCACCGTTCCGACCTGGCACTCACACGCCGCGAGTGCCAGGTTCCGTTTTAGCACTCAGGTAGGGAGAGTGCAAGGTCGGTCTCGCGAGCAGAGGCACCCGTTTCGGGACTACCGACGGCGTTCACGCCTCCTTACACTCCACCGGTGATCATTCGACTCTGCACAGCTGCAGCCATCGCCCTAACAGTCGTTGCCGTCGTCCCGCACGCACACGCGGACGCCGCCCCCGCCAAGCGATACGCCAATTGCACCGCGCTCAACAAGGACTACCGCCACGGCGTCGCTCGCCCAGGTGGGCGCGACCTAGTGAAGGGCAAGTCCAAGCCCGCCCGCGGATACGTCGTCAACAAGGTCGCCTACTCGAAGAACACGCACCTCGATCGAGACAAGGACGGCGTCGCCTGCGAGAAGAAGTAGTCAGACGCACCGCTGCAACCAACACACCACTGCAAACTAACGCGCCTCAGCGCCGGCATCGCCCTATCGGACGGCGCCGGCGCTGTGCGGTGTCGGCTACCCCGCGTCGGAGTTACTTCTTATTGCGGTCCACACCCAACTGATCGGTGATGTAGAAGAACGGGTCGGTCTGATCACTTAGACCTGAGACGTTGACCGCGCCCGGTCCGTAGGCGGCGATCCGAACCTGCCCGCCGGTGTGCTGTTCTTCGCCCGGCTCCAGGGACGTGCCGTAGCTGACGGTGATCGTCTCGCCGTCCTTAGTGGTGAGGTTGCGAGTGAGGCCAGGCATCGGCAGTTCCGCATCGGTCTCGGCTATCTGACTCGAGTGCGCATGGTCGCCGGTCACGATGACGAGGGTGTCCTTGCTCTCCTTGGCGAAATCGAGCGCAGCCTTGACGGCATCGGATAGCTGCACCGTCTCACCGATCTGACCGCACGCGTCGGCGTCGTGGTTGGCTTTGTCGACCGAGCCCGACTCGACCTGCAGGAAGAATCCCTTGTCGCCCTTGAGGAGGTCGATGGCCTTGGTCGTCATGGCGCCGAGCTTCGGGACGGTCGAGGCGAACTCCGCATTCGGCGTGCACTTGACTGCGGGCTGCCTGTTTCCATCCTTGACGGCGGTGGCCGCGGCCCATTGTCGCGGCAAGTTGCCGTCGGCAAAGACCCCCAGTAGCGGCTTGTCTTGGTCCGCGCTCTGCACATCCGTCAACTCGTCGGCACTGCGGACCACCTGGTAACCACGCTCTTTCGCTTGGACGTCGAGCGTCTTGCCCTTGTATCGGCCCGCAGTGGCGGTCTCGGAAAAGGTCTCCCAACCGCCACCGAGGGTCACGTCGGGGCGGGTTGCGAGGAGTTGCTCGGTGATGGAGCCTTGGCCACCGTTCTCGAGCGCGTTCTCAGGGCACTTCTCCAGCGTCACTTTGGGTCCGTAGCACTTGCGCTCCGACACGTGCGACACCTGGACGGCCGGGGTGGCATCCTGCAGTTCGGTCGTGGTGACGTCGCCGGTCTTGCGCCCGTTCGCCTTGGCGATCTCGAGGATCGAGCGCTGTGCCTTGCCGTTGACGTCGACACCGACCGCGCCGTTGTAGGTCTTGGTCCCGGTCGACCACGCCGAGCCGGACGCCGCCGAGTCGGTCACATAGGTTGGCTTGTGCGAGTCCTTGTTCAGCGAGTAGGTGGTGTAATCACCGCTGAACGGCAGCTGATCGATGCCGGGGAGTTGTCCGGCAGCACCGTACTGGTAGTCGCGAGCGAGGGTCAGCTCTTGGTTCGCGGTGCCGTCGCCGATGACCAGAATTACGTTCTTCGCTCCCGACTTCTGGACCGAGTCGGCGATCGCCTGCGTCTGATCCTCCGACAGGCGGCGTGCGCCGCCATTCTTCGTGATGTCGCCGGTCGCGGCGCGCTCGACGTCGACGCTGGACGCCGTGTCGCCGTCGTTGCCGACCCCCTCATCGGACGAGCACGCGCCGAGGACACCCGTGACACCGACCAGCGCTACTGCACCGAGTGCACTGATCGCGCGCACGTTCTTCATGCCATGTTTCTTAACCATGAACATATGCGAACAGTCGAATATGAATTCACGGAACCCGCCGGTTGAACAGATGACATACAGTTCGCGCGGCGACGAGATCGTCGTCGCCCCATCGG
Organism: Gordonia abscondita; assembly: GCF_032711245.1. Taxonomy (GTDB): domain Bacteria; phylum Actinomycetota; class Actinomycetes; order Mycobacteriales; family Mycobacteriaceae; genus Gordonia. The sequence continues at coordinate 1,889,893 of NZ_CP128986.1, read as the reverse complement.
CCCACGGACCACCCTCGGTCGAGATACGCTCGTCACTCATGTCGGGCGAACTGATCGCGATCACCGTGTTGGGGACCGCCTTGACGATGATCCTCATCGTGATCGCGTTGAGGACACGGCGGGTCGTGTCGACACCTGCCGAACTCGCCGTCCACAACACCCTGCACACGGCAGCTCTCGCCGCCGGACCGTTGCGAAACGGGTTGACCGCAGAATCCGCCGCCGAGGCGATCGCGCCGCTACACACCCTCACCGAAGCCGAAGGCGTCGCCCTCTATGGCCCCGACTCCACACTCCTCGCCTGCGAAGGAGACGATGATCTGTGGACGCCGTCCGTCTTCGCCGCTGCCGGAAGGCTCGCGGAGACCGCCTTACGCGAGCAGAACCCGAGTGTGCAACGCGCTCCCACAGGCACCGCTGGCCTAGCTCGCCGCCTGATCGCCGCACCACTCCTGACCGACGACATCAGTGCGGGGGTCCTCGTCGCCGCAACCCGCGACGAGCCGGGCCCGGGCAAGATCGGGGCCATCACCGAACTCGCGCGGTACGTCGCAGGCCAATTGCAGCTCGCCGAGCTCGACGCGTCCCGCGCCCGCCTCGACCGCGCCGAAGTCCTCGCTCTGCGCGCTCAGATCAGCCCCCACTTCATCTACAACGCGTTGAACACCATCGCGTCGTTCGTGCGCACCGACCCCGACCGCGCCCGCGAACTCATCCTCGACTTCGCGGATTTCACCCGCTACTCGTTCCGCGCCGCAGGCGAGTACACGCCGCTGGCCGACGAACTACGAAACATCGACCGCTACCTCACCCTCGAACGAGCACGCTTCGGCGAAGGGCTCACCGTGAAGCTGCAGGTGGCACCAGAGGTACTGGGCGTCGTCCTACCATTCCTGGCGCTGCAACCGCTCGTGGAGAACGCCGTCCGGCACGGGATGGCCGGACGCAAGTTAGGCACGATCTCGATCACCGCCCGCGATGCGGGACCCGACTGTGAAATCAGTGTCGACGACGACGGTGCGGGCATGGATCCCGAACTGCTGCGGACCGGAGCGATCGACGCGCTCGCCCCTGCGGGGCCCGCCGAATCCGACGGCGCACATGTAGGACTGACGAATGTGGACCAACGCCTACGGTCGGCGTTCGGCAACGACTACGGTCTGATAGTCGAGACCGCAGTCGGCGCGGGCACCAAGGTGAGCATGCGGATCCCGAAATTCGCTGCCGGGATCCGCGCCGTCGCTCCGCCGGACGGAAGGTAGCCGCGCACACGATGAACGGACTTATCGTCCTCGCCGTCGACGACGAGGCACCCGCCCTCGACGAACTCGCGTTCCTGTTGAACCGCAACGATGCCATCGATCTCGTACTGACCGCGTCCGACGCCACGTCGGCGTTGCGCGAACTCAGCGATCACCGGGTCGACGGAGTGTTCCTGGACATCTCGATGCCCGGCCTGTCCGGCATGGAGTTGGGCGGGGTCCTCGCCAAGTACGCCGACCCGCCACCCATCGTCTTCGTCACCGCGCACGACGACCGTGCCGTCGAAGCGTTCGAGGTCGGCGCCGTCGACTATCTTCTCAAACCGCTGCGCGAAGCACAGTTGGCCCGGGCGGTCGACCGAGTCGCAGCGTACGAACGGGCCAACCCCGGCGATCCCGCCCGCAACGAGTCCGCCCGCATCGAGTCCGGCACCGCCGCAGGCACCGAATCCGACGAGGTGATCCCCGTCGAATCCGGCGGCGTCACCTCGCTCGTCCGACGGGACGCCATCTCGTGGGTCGAAGCGGTCGGTGACTATGCCCGCCTCCACACCGACAGCGGCTCATATTTGGTGCGCATCACGTTGTCGATGCTCGAATCCCGTTGGGGCCCGGCAGGCTTCGCGCGTGTTCACCGCAGCTACCTGGTTAACCTCCTGATGGTGTCGGGCCTGCGGTCCACGGGTGCGTCGACCATGGTCCGAATCCAGTCCAACGGGACGTCACCGGCGGTCGAACTGCCGGTGAGCCGCCGCCAGGTCCGGGAACTCAAAGACCGGTTGGTCCGTGACCCGATGCGGACCATTCGAGGCGGCGGACCGGCGGGGGCCGGCGGCTGAGATGCCCGACCACCCGCCCCGCGAACGCGTCGTCCTGTCCGAGCGACGCGGAGCGCGCATGGTCCACACCCGCGTCCAGGTCGCGGAACAGAGTGGAATCGGCGAGAATCTGGTCCGCGGCCTGGTCCGCGCGCAACTCGGCCTCGCCCTGCGCTTGGGCCTAGCCGTGGTCCTGATCTTCGTCGCCGTTCCGATCCTCGGCGCGACCGTCGAACCGTTCGCATCGGCCACCGTGTTCGGGATCCGGCTCAACTGGATCATTCTCGGAGTGCTCCCGTATCCACTGCTGTACCTGGCGGGCAGCCTGTACATCCGGCTCGCCGACCAGGCCGAACGGGACTTCGTCCGCCTCACCGACGATGACCACGAACCTGCGACTGGCTCCACCCGATATCTCGACCCGGCCACTCGCTCTGCTCGATCGACGCGGGACTCAACTCCGTGAGCGATCACGTCACCGCGCTCACCGTCGCCGCCGTGGTGCTCGCGGCGATCGGCACCCTGGCCGCGGGTGCCTATGCGGGACGAGGCGCCCGCTCGACGTCGGATTTCCTCGTCGCTTCGCGCAGCATCGGCTCCGGCTGGAACGCCGCCGCGATCGCGGGCGAATACCTGTCGGCGGCATCGTTCCTCGGCGTCGCCGGACTCGTCGCCAAGTACGGGGCCGACGCTCTCTGGTATCCGATCGGGTTCACCGCGGGCTACCTCGCGCTCCTGCTGTTCGTGTCCGCTCCGCTCCGTCGGTCGGGCGCATACACGGTGCCCGACTTCGCCGAATTCCGCCTCACGTCGAAACGAGCGCGCACGGCGACGATGGTCGTGGTCGTCGGCATCTGTGTGTTGTATCTGGTCCCGCAGTTGCAGGGAGCCGGCCTTGCGTTGGACATCCTGCTGGGGTTACCCCCGTGGATCGGCGTGGTAGCCGTCGGCCTGCTCGTGATCGTCAATGTCGTCGGCGGCGGCATGCGTTCGGTGACGTTCGCGCAGGCAGTCCAGTACTGGTTGAAGCTCACCGCGGTCGCGGTGCCCGCGCTCGCCCTCTCGATGCTGTTCATCCACCACGATGCGAACGTGGGCGAGCCGCTGCCGCCTCGCGTCGACGTCGCGACCACGGTGAGCGTCGACCGGACGGTGTCGGTGACCGTGTCCGATCCGGCAGGCGTCCGAATCGACGGCGTGCCCGCCGAGGTCGGGACTGTCACCGTCGAACGTGGGTCAACGGTGACGTTGGCAACGGGCGCGGCGACTCCGGTTGTCTCGGACGCCCCGCAGACCGGCGCGCAGTGGGCGGCATCCGGCGGTGGGCTCGGCGGCAGCCACCCGCTCTACCAGGTGCTTTCGCTGATGGTCGCTACATTCCTCGGCGCCGTCGGACTCCCCCACGTATTGGTGCGCTTCTACACCAACACCGACGGGCGGGCTGCGCGGCGGACCGCATTGAACGTGATCGCCGCGCTGTCGGTCTTCTACCTGTTCCCGACGGTGCTGGGCGCGCTCGCGCGGGTCTGGACTCCGCAGGTGTTGACGACCGGCAACACCGACGCCGCGGTCCTTCTGCTGCCGACGGCCGCTATGCCGGGAGTGTGGGGGACGCTGCTCGGCGCACTGGTCGCGGCGGGCGCGATCGCCGCGTTCCTGGCGACGTCGTCGGGCCTGCTCGTCAGCATCGCAGGCGTCATGTCAACCGATCTGCTGCCTGCGGGCGTCCGTAGCTTCCGGATCTGCGCACTGGTCGGCGGACTCATCCCGATCGGCTTGGCGTTGGGCGCCGGAACCCTCGACTTGTCCCGGTCGGTCGGCCTGGTGTTCGCCGTGTCCGCGGCGACCTTCTGTCCGCTGCTCCTGTTGGGTATCTGGTGGCGGGGGCTGACTGCTGCGGGTGCGATCGCCGGGCTCGTCGTCGGCGGGGTCGCTTCGGCGGCCGCCGTCGTCCTAGTCGTCAGCGGCGTACTCGACCATGAGGCTGCGGGCGGTTGGCCGACGGCGATCATCGACTATCCGGCGGCGGTGACGGTCCCGCTCACTTTCGTCGTCATGATCACGGTCAGCGTCGCGACACGTTCATCGCGGCCACCTGGCGTCGCCGGCGTCTTCGCCGCGATGCACGTGCCAGAACGTCTCGGGTTGGGCGTCGAACGGACACCCTGATCCGGGCGAGGGGCACGACCGTTCACCGCTCGTCGGCGCCGGACGACCGTTCATCGCATGGTCCACGAGACTCGTCGATTCGATCACAACAAGCACGTCATGTGACTCATATCTCGTCCATTCTTCTCGCATGCGATTCACCATCGACTCTCATGTGTAAGGAGTGATCGTGTCCGATCAAGCACCACCGCCCCCTGAGCGGGTGCAACCGTCGCCCGACGAGTTCCTGGTCGCGCAAGCGAGTCCCGAATTCACCAGTCTCCGGCGAACTCTCCTCCGGTTCATCGTCCCGATGTCCGTCTTCTTCCTCCTCTGGTACGCCGTCTACGTCATCCTCGGTGCGTTCGCGGACGACTTCATGGGAACCAAGGTGTGGGGGAACATCAACCTCGGTCTGATCCTGGGGCTGCTCCAGTTCGTGACGACCTTCGCGATCACCGCCGCGTACGTGAAGTTCTCGAGCCGTGACCTCGATCCGAGGGCCGAACAGATCCGTCAGAACTTCGCCGACGGCGTGTATGCAGAGACTGCGGAGGAAATCCGATGACCATCACCCTTCTCGCCGAGCCCGAGGCCGTCGGCAACACCGCGATGAATATCTCGATCTTCGTGGCGTTCGTCGCGGTCACCATGTTCGTGGTGATCCGCGCCAGCCGGAAAAACACGACGGCATCCGAGTTCTTCACTGCGGGCGGCGGCTTCTCCGGCACGCAGAACGGTATCGCGATCGCAGGCGACTACCTGTCGGCGGCGAGCTTCCTCGGTATCGCGGGCGCGATCGCCGTGTACGGCTACGACGGTTTCCTGTATTCGATCGGATTCCTGGTGGCCTGGCTGGTCGCGCTGCTGTTGGTGGCCGAACTGCTGCGCAACACCGGCCGATTCACCATGGCCGACGTGTTGAGCTTCCGGTTGAAGGAACGCCCGGTCCGCATGGCTGCCGCGTTGTCGACGCTCGTCGTGTCACTGTTCTATCTGCTCGCACAGATGGCTGGCGCAGGCGGTCTCGTCGCACTGCTGTTGAATATCCACGACAAGACCGGCCAGAGCATCGTGATCGCTGTCGTCGGCGTCCTGATGATCGCGTACGTGCTGATCGGCGGCATGAAGGGCACCACGTGGGTGCAGATCATCAAAGCGTGCCTGCTGATCGCGGGAGCCGTCGTGATGACGGCGATCGTGCTCATCAAGTTCGGGTTCAACATCTCCCACCTCTTCGGTGAAGCGCAGGCCATGATCTCCGGTTCGGCGGACGAGGCGGTCGCGTCGCGGGACGTCCTCGCGCCGGGCGCCAAGTACGGCGGCTCCACCGAGTCGAAGATCAACTTCATCTCGCTCGGTCTCGCCCTGGTCCTCGGCACCGCAGGCCTGCCGCACGTGCTGATGCGCTTCTACACGGTGCCGACCGCTAAGGAGGCCCGTCGCTCGGTCGTGTGGGCGATCTCCCTGATCGGCGCGTTCTACCTGTTCACCCTGATTCTCGGCTACGGTGCGGCAGCGCTCGTCGGACCGGACAAGATCCTCAGCGCGGCCGGCGGCGAGAACTCGGCGGCTCCGCTGCTGGCGCTCGAACTGGGCGGCACCGTCCTACTCGGCATAGTGTCGGCCGTCGCGTTCGCGACGATCCTCGCCGTGGTCGCCGGACTGGCGATCACCGCGTCGGCGTCGTTCGCCCACGACATCTATGCCTCTGTCATCAAGCGCGGCAAGGCATCGGAGACCGACCAAGTACGTGTCTCGCGGATCACGGTCGTCGTTCTCGGCATCGTCAGCATCGTCCTCGGCATTCTGGCGAACGGCCAGAACATCGCGTTCCTCGTCGCTCTCGCGTTCGCGGTCGCAGCCTCGGCCAACCTGCCGACGATCATCTACTCGCTGTACTGGCGTCGGTTCAACACGCGTGGCGCGCTGTGGAGCATGTACGGCGGTTTGACCTCGTGCATCGTCCTGATCGTCTTCTCCCCCGCCGTCACCGGTAGTTCGAAAGCAATGATTTCGAGCATCGACATCTCGTACTTCCCACTGGAGAATCCGGGCATCGTCTCGATCCCGCTCGCGTTCCTCCTCGGCATCGTCGGCACCCTGACGTCCCGCGACAACGGCGATGCGGCCAAGAATGCCGAAATGGAGGTCCGCTCGCTGACCGGAGTCGGCGCGGAAGGGGCCGTCGCCCACTGACGCTGCACGACATCGGCGGGTCGACTCACCAGCTGAGTCGACCCGCCGATCTGTGTTCGCACACCCGATCTCGGCTCCAGAACAAGACGTCGTGGCATCGATGCCCCCGTTCGTTGTTCGCGTCCTCCGTTCCGGAGGACGCGATGACGAGGGTCTTTGGTCCCGGAGTGTGCAGATTCTGTGTCGGACACGCGCCAAAGTGCGACGAATACGGACGATCCGCCCGGTGTCGACCGATGTTCAGGGGTTGAGTAGCGGAGCATTGGAGCCGGTTTGCCCAGTGGGGGATGCCGCCGGAGCCTGTCTCGACCTAGGAGCTTAAGTCCGTGGAAGTCGTCCGTACCGTCGTCGAAATTCTGCTGTTTCTACTGCCGTTGGCGATCGCCGCCAAGTACGGCCCACTCGCGCTAATCGGCGCCTCCGGCGTATCGGTGTTCATCCTGGTCGAGGTGCTGCGGCTGCAGCCAGGCTCGCCGCCGGTCACCGCGATCTTCATCATCCTCGCAGTGATCGTCGCGTCGGCCGCGATGAGTGCCGCCGGAGGCATGGAGTATCTGGTCCGCATCGCGGGTAAGGCAATGAGCAAGCATCCCAAGGCGATTCCGGTGGTCGGCCCGCTGATCGTGTGGCTTTTCACCGTGATGTCGGGCACCGGAAACATCACGTTCGCCTTGATCCCGATCATGTACCGCGTCTCATACTCGGCCAAGATCCGGCCCGAACGAATCCTGGCCACCGCGAACGCGGTGTGTCAGCTGGCGCTGATGTCCAGCCCGGTCGCGGCGGTCACCTACGTGTTCTTGAACATCGCGGAGGCCGGCGGCGAGCCGACGACCCTCGGCAAACTGCTCGCGGTGACGGTTCCGGCTTCGTTGGTCGCGACCGTCCTGACCTCGATCATCATGTCGCGGTACGGGAAAGACCTCGACAAGGATCCCGAGTATCAGCGACGTCTGGCCGCAGGCGAGGTCGAGCCGCCTGCGCCACTGATCGACACCGATCTGCCGCCGCTGCGCGAACGGGCGGCGTGGAGCGCCTACATTTTCCTGGCAGCAGTGGTCCTAGGCGTGGTGCTCGGCTTCTTCGAAAGCCTGCGGCCGACCTACGCCAAGTCGTTGGCCGACGGTTCCGAGGTCGTCGCGCACGTGTCGATGAGCTTCATGATCCCGATCCTGATGTTCGCCGCCGCCGGTCTGATCATGGTCCTGTGCCGGGTGAAGACACCGCAGGTGATGGGCGAGCCGATCATCGGCACCGGGGTGATCGCCGCACTGCTGCTTCTGGCCGTGCCAGTCCTGGCGGGCACGATCATCAACGACCACACCGATGAGATCAAGAGTTTCGTGGAGAGCTCGATCGGGGTGTCGGTGTCGCTGTTCGCCGTGATCCTCTTCTTCCTCGCCGCCTTGATCCAGAGCCAGGTCGCCTCCATCACGATCCTGATGCCGATCTCCATGGCGGCAGGCCTCGGCGTGGGGCCGATGGCCGGCATGCTCGGCGCTGCCGGCGGAAACAACCTGCTGGCTTCCATGGGCGGTCTGGGCCAGGCCTGCATCATGACCGACAAGACGGGGTCGACCAAGCAGGGCTCGATTCTGATCAACGGCTCATTCCTGGTCCCCATGCTGCTCTCGTCGGCCTTCGCGATCGCGGTAGGCCTGGGCATGCAGATGATCGTCTTCTGACCATTTTCCCGAAAGGACCTGCCATGACCGATTTGAACCGCCTCTACCTCGATCTGCACTCGCACCCGGAGTTGTCCGGGCAGGAGAAACGCACAGCAGGTATCGTCGCCGCCGCGTTGCGAGAGAGCGGCTACGAGGTGATCGAGCACATCGGCGGCTACGGAGTCGCCGGCATCCTCCGAAACGGCGAGGGTCCCACCGTCTGGCTCCGGGCCGACATGGACGCTCTCCCGGTGAAGGAGGACACCGGGCTGGCTTACGCCAGCGAGGTGGTTGTCGCGAACGAGGACGGTATCCCCACGCCAGTGATGCATGCGTGCGGGCACGACATGCACGTCACCGCGCTGATCGGCGCCGCCGAGACCCTAGCCGCCTCCATCGGCGAGTGGACGGGCACCGTGGTCACGGTGTTCCAACCGGCTGAGGAGAACTTGTCCGGAGCCCGGGCGATGGTCGACGACGGACTCCTCGACAAGGTTCCGCACCCAGACGTGGTGCTCGGTCAGCATGTGGCCCCCGGCCCGGCAGGCATGGTCTTTTACCATTCAGGTGCCACCCTCGCCGCCAGCGATGCGCTGGAGATCACGCTGTTCGGCCGCGGTGGACACGGCTCTCGGCCGGAGACGACCGTGGACACGGTCGTGCTCGCGGCGTCGGTGATCATGCGCCTGCAGACCATCGTGTCCCGCGAGATCGCGGCGGGCGACGAGGCCGTAGTGACGATCGGCCGGGTGGAGGTCGGCACCAAGAACAACATCATCCCGGACGAGGGGGTGCTGGAACTATCGGTCCGCACCTACACTCCGGAGGTCCGTGCGAAGGTGCTCGCGGCGATCAACCGAATCGTCGAGGGCGAGGCCGCGGCGTCCGGCGCCGACCGGTCCCCCGAGATTCGCACCGTCTACCACTCGCCGCCGACCGTGAACGACGACGACGCCACCAGGCGGGTGGTCGGCGCATTCAACTCGGCGTTCCCGGGCCGAGTGATGGCGGTACCCGCTGGTACCGGGTCGGAGGATTTCGGCATCCTCGGCGCGGCCGCCGGCGCCCCTTCCGTGTATTGGTTCCTGGGAGGAGCGGACCCGAAGCTGTTCGCCCCGCCGGCTGACCTCATGCAGGTGCTCGGCCAGATTCCGTCGAACCACTCGCCGAAATATGCGCCGGTGATCGAGCCGACGACGACAGTGGGGGTGGCAGCGCTAGTCACGGCCGCGCGGGCGTGGCTGACCGAGTGAGCCGACGGGTGTCCTAGACGTCTTGGATTCGGGCGAAGGGCCGCGCTGCTTCCAATTCGTACGACAGTTCCAGGAGAGTCTGTTCGGCACCCACGTCCGCGGAGAAGTGGATCGCCACAGGGAGCCCGTCGGGAGTGGAACCGAACGGCAGCGTCACCGCGGGCGTGCCGCTGACGTTGTTCGCAGGCGTGAACGACACGTAACCGATCAACTTGTCGAACACCTCGTCGAAGTCGTCGGTCGGCGACAGATAGCCGATCTTCGGAGTCGTGTGCGCGAGCGTCGGCGACAAGATGACGTCGAACCGGTCGCACAGACCGCGGAATTCAGCGGTCGCCTTGTTGAGGCGGCGGAGCGCGAACGGCAACCGGTAGAAGTGCCGAAAGAACCTGGCCGACAACGCCTGGGTGAACGGGTCGAGCTGTGACCGGTCGAAGCCCTTCCCCACCGTATTGCCGCCGAAACGGTCGATGCCGAACGCCATCATCGCCCAATAGTCGGCGAAGTCGTCGACGAACGACCGGTCGACAGGCAACGGAATCTTCTCCACACGGTGACCCAGTGACTCCAACAGTTCGGCGGCGTCGTTCACCGCTCTGTCGGTCGGCGCGTCTAACAGGCGACCGGTGATCGGCGTGTTGACGAATGCCACCCGCAGCCGGCGACTGCCGGGGCCTTCGACGCGGCCGACCGGCGGCAGACTCCCGATGTCGCGGCGAGACTCGACATCCGCGAGGAACGCGGCACTGTCGCGCACCGAACGGGTGAGGACACCATTCGAGATCAAATCGATCGGCAGCTTCTCGCCCATCGCGGCAGGCGCCGTCCGCCCCCGCGACGGCTTCAACCCGAACAGACCGCACGCCGCAGCCGGGATACGGATCGAGCCGCCACCGTCGTTACCGTGCGCGATCGGCAGTACACCCGATGCGACGAGTGCTGCTGCACCGCCGGACGACCCGCCAGACGAATAGTCGGTATCCCACGGGTTCCGCGTTGGTTCTCGATCAGCGAACTCGGTGGTCGCGGTGAGGCCGAACGCAGGCGTCGTCGTCGCCCCGATCACGTTGAACCCTGCGCCGAGGAACTCACCGGTGAACGGTTCGTCCGAGGCGGCCGGTACATCGGCGGTGGCCGCCGAGCCGTTGCGGGTCGGCAGTCCGGCCAGATCGGTGTTGTTCTTGATCGCCGACGGCACGCCCGCGAACACGCCGTGGAACTCACCGGCGGCGCGTGTCCGCGCCCGCTCGCGGTCGTCGAATGCGATTGCCGAGAGTCGCGGCTCTATCCGGTCTAGGCGAGCCAATGCCGCGTCGAGCGCTTCGGTGGCGCTGACCTCGCCGACCGCGATCCGCTCGGCCACTCCGAGCGCGTCCAGATCTCCGAGAGCGTCGTCACCGAACGCGTGAACATGTTTCATGCCTCACGACGGTACTTCCTTCCGACGAATCGCGACACGACGAGTTACTTCGGGGTAGGACTGAAGCATGCAGCTTCGTTTCACCCCCGAGGAGGAAGCGTTCCGGGCCGAGCTCCGCGAATTCTTCACCAACGAGATCCCCGAAGACATCCGTCGCCGCAACGCCGAAGGCAAAACGATCCACCCGGATGACGTCGTCACCACCACCCAAATCCTGAACAAGCGCGGAATTGCCGTCCCGGCGTGGCCGGTCGACGCGGGCGGCCAGGACTGGACTCCTGTGCAGCACCACATCTGGCGCGAGGAGATGGCGCTCAACTTCGTACCCGATCTCCTCCCGTTCAACGCGGGCATGGTTGGGCCCGTCATCGCCCATTTCGGCAACGATGAGCAGAAGGAGAAGTACCTTCCCGCCACCCGAAACCTCGACTTGTGGTGGTGCCAGGGCTTCTCCGAGCCGGAGGCAGGCAGTGACCTCGCGTCACTCAAGACTCGCGCCGTCCGCGACGGCGACCACTACGTCGTCAACGGTCAGAAGACGTGGACGACGCTCGGCCAGTACGCCGACTGGATCTTCATGCTCGTACGCACCGACCCCGACGTGAAGAAGCAGGCAGGCATCAGCTTCCTGCTCATCGACCTGGACACGCCGGGCATCGAGATGCGTCCGATCCAGTTGATCGACGGCAGCCGTGAAGTGAACGAGGTGTTCTTCAGCGACGTGCGCGTCCCGGTCGAGAACCTCGTCGGCGACGAGAACCAGGGTTGGACGATCGCCAAGTTCCTGCTCGGCAACGAGCGGTCGGGCATCGCCCGCGTCGGTTACACGAAGACCAAGCTGGCACGCGCTAAGAAGCTCGCGTCCGAGATCACGACCCCGACCGGGACCCTGCTCGACGATCCCGCTATCTCGTCCCGCCTGGCCGACCTCGAAAACCAACTCCTCGCGCTTGAGATCACCCAGTTGCGCGTCGTGGCTGGCTCGGCCAACGGGAAACAGAACCCGGCGTCGTCCTTGTTGAAGCTGCGCGGTTCGCAATTGCAGCAGGACGCAATGGAACTGCTCGCCGACATCGCTGGACCGGACTCGCTGCCGGTGGCAGGCGTTGACGCCGATGCCGCCAACGGGACCGCCGACGTCTTGTCTCCCGAGTGGGCACAACTCACGGTGCCGACGTACCTCAACTACCGGAAGGTCACGATCTACGGCGGCTCATCGGAAGTGCAACGCCAGATCATCGACAAGTCCGTCCTCGGGCTGTAGCCCTCCCAGATTTCAAGGAACACAATGGAATTCGATCTGTCTGACGAACAGGTGATGCTGCGCGACACCGTACGCGACGTACTGAGGTCCGCCTACGACGTAGAGAAGCTCCGCGCCGTGACCGACACCGACCTCGGATGGAGCCGCGACGTGTGGCGTTCCCTCGCCGAGATCGGCATCCTCGGCCTCGTCTTCAGCGAAGACGACGGCGGGATGGGCGCAGGCGCCGAAGAACTTTCGGTGGTGATGGAGGAAGTCGGCGCCAGCCTGGCGCCCGAGCCGCTTCTCGGCTCCGTCGTCGTCCCCGGGATGCTGGTAGCTCGGACCGCCGACGACGCGACCCGCACCGAGATCGTCGAAGGGCTCTCGTCCGGCGAGCGGTTGCTGGCGTTCGCACACACCGAAGCCGGCGACCGGTGGCCGCACACCGCGGTGGCTACCACCGCTGTCGACGGCCGACTGACCGGCGTCAAAACGCTAGTCGACCACGGTGACTGCGCCGACACCTTCGTCGTGTCCGCCCGCGAACCGGACGGCGCCATCGGCCTGTACCTGGTGGAGGCCGACGCCGACAACCTCACCCGCACCACATATCGCACGCACGACCGTCGACGCGGTGCGCAACTCGACCTGACCGGGACCGTCGGCACTCGGCTCGGCGACGGCGACGCATCGCAGGTCATCGCCGACGTCGAAGTCGCCACCCAGTCGGCGTTGTGCGCCGAAGCGGTCGGCGCCATGACCCGCGCCCTCGAGATGACCACCGAGTATCTGAAGTCGCGCAAGCAGTTCGGTGTGCCCCTCTCGTCCTTCCAGGCGTTGTCGCACCGAGCAGCGGACATGTTCGTCTCTGCTGAACTCGCTCGCAGCATGAACACGTACTTCACCGCATCGCTCGCCGACGGCGACTACGACCCGATCACCGCGTCGCGGGCCAAGCTGCAGATCTGCCGGAGCGGCCGCCACGTCGGGCAGGAGGCGGTGCAGATGCACGGCGGCATCGGCATGACGGCCGAATACCCGATCGGCCACTACGTCAGCAGGCTCACCGCGATCTCCCACACGCTCGGCGACGCCGACAGCCACCTCGCGCGACTGTCTGGTTCGGTCACCGATTGGGAGATGGTGACTGTCGGCTGACCGCTACAGTCAACTGCATGGAACCGCTGGAGATCTTCCGTAGCGACATAGCCGACCTCACGTCGTACGGCCTGCTGTCGATCGCACTCCTCATCCTCGGGTTCGCGGCGCTCGACCTGGTGACACCCGGCAGCCTCCGGACCAAAGTGTGGGTCGAGCAGAATCGGTCGGCCGTTGTGTTGGCGGTGGCACAGTCCGCAGGCCTCGCGGTCGCGGTCGCCGCGGGTATCAGCGCGTCCACCGGCTTCGAACTATGGAAAGGCATCCTGTTCACGCTCGGCTACGGCGTCGCGACCATCGCCTTGATGACGTTCTCGTTCGTCCTCGTCGACTGGCTCACTCCTGGCCGACTCGGGTCGGTGCTGCTCGACGAGTCCGACGGCGGCTATTCACGCGCGGCATGGCTCAACGCGGTCGTGTTCGTGGCGATCGGACTGTTCGTCGCGGCCGCCCTGTAGGACGTCGTCGGCGTTACCGCCTGTCACGGCAACTGGTCTATGGTGACGGGCACTACACCGTTGGAAGGAATTTTCGTGGCTGCACCCATCATTGAAGACTCGATCGAGATCGACGCGTCCCCCGAAGCTGTCTGGGCGGTCATCAGCGACCTCAAGCGCATGGGTCAGTGGAGCCCTCAGTGCAAGAAGATGGTCGTCTTCGGCGGCGAAGTGAAGCAGGGCGCCCGCACCCTGAACGTCAACCGTCGCGGCCCCCTGGTCTGGCCGACCAGCGCCAAAGTGGTCGCATTCGAGCCGAATCGCGAGATCGCCTTCCGCATCACCGAGAACCACACCGTGTGGTCGTACACGATCGAGCCGACCACGACCGGGTCACGCGTCACCGAAAAGCGTACGGCCGCCGGCGGCAAGACCACGGCTGTGTCGTCGTTCCTCGTCGACAAGGTGTTCGGCGGCAACGACTCGTTCGAAGACGAACTCCGCGCAGGCATCCGCGAGACACTCGGCAAAGTGAAGCGCGCAGCGGAAAGCGCGTAGCAGCGCCTCGACTCCACTCGACCCGCTGGGCTGCCTCAACAGACTCCGTCCGACCCGCAGTGGGGTCTCGACTTCGCTCGGGCGGCGGGCTCCGCCTAAGCTTGCAGCAACGCAGAGCTCCCGGTCGAGGTTGCCGGAGGAGCCAGAGGTGAGGAGACTCCCGGTGGCACGACGCCCCGCACAACCCGACGATCGCACAGGTGTCGCTCACTTGGTCGACCTGTTCAACTCGACGGTTCCACCCGTCCACCGCCGCGGACTGCCGTTCGTCGCGGCACCGGCCGCCGTCGCACTCCTCGGACGCAGACATCCGTGGCTCGCACGGTCCGCGGCGGCGACGGCTGCCGCGTCGGCACTGTTCTTCCGGCATCCGTCACGGGTGCCGCCCGCAGGCACCGGACTGGTCGTCGCCCCGGCGGACGGAGCGATCGCCCTCGTCGACGAGGCCGTACCGCATCCGGAACTGGGACTCGGCGACCAGCCGGTGCCGCGCATCTGCACGTTCCTCTCGATCTTCGACGTCCACGTCCAGCGTGTCCCGATCGCAGGCCGAGTGGTGTCAGTGGTGCACAAGCCCGGCGAGTTCCTGTCCGCAGATCTGCCCGAAGCGAGCACTGCGAACGAACGGACATCGATGACCATCGCGACCGGCGTCGACGGCGCGGGGCCCCAGGTCGGCGTCGTCCAGATCGCCGGCCTACTGGCTCGTCGCATCGTCAACGAAGCCTCCGTCGGCGACGAGTTGACGCTCGGCGACACGTACGGCCTGATCCGATTCGGGTCGCGCGTTGACATCTACCTTCCCGCGGGCAGCGTCCCGAAGGTGTCGGTCGGCCAGCGCGCGGTCGGCGCCGAAACCGTCTTCGCGGATCTCAACTGATGCCGAGCACGTCCACTCCGCACCGTCCCGGCCGACTCCGTCGCGACGGGACCCCGCGGCGCAGGCTGCGCGTCGCGGGCCGTCGGACGAACCGGCCTGGCGACACGCGTCGCCGGTCGCTGCGCGACAGTCGCATGTTCCTGCCATCGGCGCTCACGATTCTCGCGCTCTGCGCGGGCCTCACCGCGGTCCGCTCGGCCGACGCGGGCAACGTCGACACAGCTCTCGGGCTTCTCGTCGCGGCAGCGATCCTCGACGGCCTCGACGGCCGCGTCGCGCGCCTCATGGGCGCCACCACGAAGATCGGCGCCGAGATCGACTCCCTCGCGGACGCCGTCAACTTCGGTGTCGCGCCCGCACTCATCGTCTATTCGACAGTCCTGCGTGACCAGGACGGCGCCGCCCAAGACCTCGGCTGGGTCCTCGTCCTCATCTACTGCGCTGCCATCATCTTGCGGCTGGCCAGATTCAACACGCTGCTCGACGACGACACCGCCCCCGGATACACGAGAGACTTCTTCATCGGTGTACCTGCACCGATAGCCGCACTGACCGCACTGCTGCCGGTCGGCGTCTTACAGCATTTCGGCGACGGCTGGTGGACATCGACGGCAGCCGTCGGCGTATGGATGATCTTCGTGTCCATCCTCGCGGTGAGCCGCTGCCCTACGCTGTCGTTCAAGTCGGCCAGGGTTCGCCCGAGCGCGCTCGCCGGACTGCTCATCGTCGTCGCCGCGGCCGCCGCGCTCCTGATGACGTTCCCGTACATCCTGATGATGCTCGTGGTCGCCGCCTACCTCATCCACATCCCGTTCGCGTGGCGGATGCAACGGTGGGTGGCGTCGCATCCCGAGCATTGGGACGCACCGCCCCGCGACCGTCGTATCCAGCGACGCGACGAGCGACGCGCCGCGGGCGGCGTGCGGCGTCGCGCCATTCCGGGGAAGGCGTCGGCGGCTCGACTCGGCCTGCGTCGTCCCGGATCGCCAGAGGCTCGCGTCACCCCGAACGCGCCTGCATCCGCAGACCCGGAGGACTGACCTGTGACGCGGCCGTCGCTGACCTTGACCGCCCGACTGAACACGTCGGCAGCAGACTCCCGTCGCGGCTTGGTACGCGTCCACCCGGAGGTGCTGGCCGCGCTCTCGTTGACCGAGTGGGATGCCATCGGCATGACTGGTGCGCGGGCGATGACCGCGGTCGTGGCGAGTGCGGGCTCCGACATCCCCCCGGGCGTCCTGCTGCTAGACGACATCACGTTCACCAATCTCGGTGTCCGGGAGAGCGCCCAGGTCGTTGTCGGACCGACGCTGGTGCAGGGTGCATCCCGCGTCACGGTGCACGGGTCGTCGGTCGCCATGTCGGTGGTCACCGAGGCCACGCTGCGACGCGCGTTGCTCGGCAAGATCCTGAACGTCGGCGACACCGTCGCGCTGCTTCCCCGCGACCTCGGCCCGGAACTCTCGGCGAGCCCGGCGACCCGGTCGCTGGCCAACACGCTCGGCATCACGTGGACGAACGAACTCCTCACCGTCACCGGGACCGAACCTGCCGGACCGGTGAGCGTGCAGACGGGGACCGCTGCCCTCTGGGCCGACCAGCACCACTCACCGGTAGCGGTGCCGTACCCGGTTGTCGAGTCGCCCGCCGCGGCAAGCGAAGTGTCGCCGCGTCCGGTGCGGCCCGTCTCCGAACTCGTCGGTGTCGACTCACAGGTCAGTCGACTCACCGAGTGGTTGACGGTCACCCTCGACACGCCGGACATCCTCCGTTCACTCGGGGCTCAGCCGCGTCTGGGCGTTCTCGTGACCGGACCGGCCGGAGTGGGCAAGACGACGGTGGTCCGCGCGGTGTGCGCGGACCGTCCGTTCCTCGAACTGGACGGTCCGACGACTGGTGCCCTCACCGCCGACGGGCGGCGCGCGGCTGTCACCGACGCGATCGCCCGAGTCCGCGAACAAGGCCCCGGAGTCCTCCTGATCCCGGAGATCGACGCACTGCTCCCTGCCACACCCGACCCCGTCTCGACGTTGATCCTCGACGATCTTCGGGCCGCGATCGCGTCCGGTGCCGTCGCCCTCGTCGCCACCAGCACGGACCCGACCGCGATCGATCCGCGCCTACGCGCCCCTGACCTGTGTGACCGTTCGCTCTCGATCGGTCTGCCCGACGCCGACCTGCGCGCCCGACTGCTCGGCGCGATCCTCACCGGCGTGCCAACCGACGGGAGACTCGACATCGACGATGTCGCAGCCCACACCCCGGGTTTCGTCGCCGCCGACCTGGCCGCTGTGGTCCGCGACGCGGCGTTGCGCGCGGCGGCCCGCGCAGCAGCCGACGAAACAGAGCCGGCGCTGCGCACCGCCGACCTCACCGAAGCCCTCACCGTGATCCGTCCGACGTCACGCAACGAGTCGCCCGACGTCGCACTCGGGTCGGTGACGCTCGACGACGTCGGTGACATGGTGCAGACCCGCCAAGCTCTCACCGAAGCCGTGCTCTGGCCGTTGCAGCACCCCGACACCTTCGCCCGACTCGGGGTAGAGCCGCCACGCGGCGTTCTGCTCTACGGCCCGCCGGGCTGCGGGAAAACGTTCGTGGTGCGTGCGCTCGCCGCGTCCGGCCGACTGTCGGTGCATACGGTGAAGGGCGCCGAACTCCTCGACAAGTGGGTCGGGTCGTCTGAGCGCGCCGTGCGCGACCTGTTCTCCCGGGCCCGCGAGTCGGCGCCGTCGCTGATCTTCCTCGACGAGGTCGACGCCCTCGCACCCCGCCGCGGCGGCTCGACCGATTCGGGGGTCGCCGACCGCGTGGTGGCCGCGCTCCTCACCGAGTTGGATGGCGCCGAACCACTCTCGGACGTCGTGGTGCTCGGCGCGACGAACCGGCCCGACCTGATCGATCCCGCACTGCTGCGACCGGGACGACTCGAACGTCTCGTCTTCGTACCGCCACCCGACGCCGCAGCCCGAGCCGACATTCTTCGCACCTCGTCGCGCAACGTCCCGCTGGACGACGTCGACCTGGACGAGTTGGCCGCCGACTTGGACGGGTACTCCGCCGCCGACTGCTCGGCTCTGCTCCGCGAAGCCGCGCTCGCAGCGATGCGACGCGACATCGACGCGGCCACCGTCACAGTCGACGACGTCGCGGCCGCCCGAGCGACGGTTCGGCCATCGCTCGACCCGCAGCAGGTTGCCGAGTTGGCGGAGTACGCGGAGCGCCGTCGCGGCTGACTGTCCGATCGCCGCGATTGCGCGGGCAGGCAGGCGGTCAGTCGGTGCGCATCACCTCGTAGAACGCGGTCGCGCCACCTCCAGCGGCATCAGCGGAGACACCGACGCGCACCCACAGGGTTCCACCGTCGACGGACTTGGACAGCAGCACCGTCTGATTCGCTGCGTCGCCCGCGCGGCTGGACTCTTCGTACCCGTCGTCCTCAAGGAGTTTCGTCGCGTTGGCGAGTGGATTGCCGTCGGCCGCGTTCCCTTGGATCGTCACGCGCCACGAGTCGCCCTCCCCCGACGCGGAGAGGATGTTTCCCTCGACCAGAGGGACGTCGTCGGACGGGAAATCCGCGGGCAAGGATTGGCCGGATCCGTCGGAACTATCGTCCCCGCACGCGCTCAATGCGACGCCCCCGAGAAGCACTATGACGAGGATTGCACAGATGCGAAACAAAGACTTCATGCCCGAAACGGTAGAGTAGACCACGGCAGAAGACTTGTTTCGACACCCCGCCCACCCTCTGAAAACGACGGAGTGCCCTTTTGATCGTTGTGATGATCGCGCTCGCCATCGGTGCGCTCGCGTCACCGCCGATCATGAAAGCCTGTGGTACCCGGGGGTTTTACGTCCTCGCATTGATGCCGGCCGCTGCCCTAGTCTGGGTGATTGTCAACTGGCCGGACGCTAACGCCGAACCCAGCACGGAGTCGATCTCGTGGGTGCCGAGCCTGCAGATGGACATCGAAGTCCGCTTCGACACGTTGTCGGCGGTCCTGTCGGTCCTCATCCTCGGTGTCGGTTCGCTCGTCCTCGTGTACTGCGCGAACTACTTCGACATCATGCGGCGCCGCGTCGCGACGTTCGGCGCCGAGATCGTCGCGTTCGCGGGAGCCATGTTCGGGCTCGTCGTCAGCGACAACATGCTGGTCCTGTACGTGTTCTGGGAAGCGACGACGATCCTCTCGTTCATGCTCGTCGGGTTCAACATGGTCCGCGCGACGTCCCGCCGAGCAGCGACCCAAGCACTGCTCGTCACCACGTTCGGCGGCCTTGCGATGCTCGTCGGCATCATCATGCTCGGCGAGCGCACCGGCAGCTACCTGCTGTCGGATCTCATCGCGGACCCGCCCGGCGGGGGCGTCTACATCGACGTCGCCGTGATCCTCATGCTGATCGGCGCGCTGTCGAAGTCCGCGATCGTCCCGTTCCACTTCTGGCTGCCCGGCGCCATGGCCGCCCCAACCCCGGTCAGCGCGTACCTGCACGCCGCGGCCATGGTCAAGGCTGGCATCTATCTGGTCGCCCGGTTGGCGCCCGCGTTCGCGGGCCTGCTGAGCTGGCAGGTCCTCGTTCTCGGTCTCGGCGCCCTCACGATGGTGCTCGGCGGGTGGCGCTCGCTCCGCGAACGCGACCTGAAGTTGATCCTCGCGTTCGGCACCGTCTCGCAACTCGGCTTCATGATGGTCCTCGTCGGCGTCGGCGACGGCGGAGTCGCGATGGCCGGGCTCGCGATGGTCGTCGCGCACGCCATGTTCAAAGCGTGCCTGTTCATGGTCGTCGGCATCATCGACCATTCGACCGGCACTCGCGACATCCGGCTCCTAGCGCGACTGGGCCATCGGCTGCCCGTCCTCGCCACGATCGCCGCACTCGCCGGCGCGAGCATGGCCGGGCTGCCGTTCACCCTCGGATTCGTCGGCAAAGAATCGGCCTTCGGCACCCTTTGGGACACCGGGGCCATTGACCCGACGGCCGCACACCTCGTCGACATCGTGCTTCTCGTGGGTTCGATCATCACTTTCGCGTACACGACGCGGTTCCTGTGGGGAGCGTTCGGCCGTAAGGTCCGTCGTCTCCCGACGCGGGCGGTCGCCACCCTCCATCCGCCGAGCTTCGCGTTCCTCGCTCCGCCTGCCGTCCTCGCCGTCCTCGGTGTCGTCTCGTCGTTCGTGGCGCCCCAGATCGGCGACCTGTTCGAGCCGTACGCGCAGACCCTGCCGACATTCGGGCATCCCATCGAGCATCTGGCTCTCTGGCACGGTTTCGGGCTCCCCCTGCTGTTCTCGGTCATCGTCGTCGTCGCAGGCTCCGCACTCTTCCTGGTGCTCCGCGCCCGCCGACGTCGCGTGTTCAAGAACCCGCCGCCGCTCAACGCCGACCGCGCCTACGATGCGACATTGCGTCTGGCCGACACCGCATCCCTGTGGGTCACTCGGACCACTCAGCGTGGCTCCCTGCCGATCACCCAGGCGGTGATCTTGTCGACCGCTGTCGCGTTGCCGCTAATCGCTTTGGCGCTCGGCAACCGGGACACGTTGTCGGTCCACGGTTTCGACACCCCGGAACAAGTCGTCGTCGGCCTCATCATGATCGCCGCCGCGCTCGCCACGACGATGATGCGCAACCGCCTCGCGAGCGTGCTTCTCGTCGGCCTCACCGGGTACGGCTGCGGTGCGCTGTTCGCGATGTACGGTGCCCCCGACCTGGCATTGACCCAGTTCCTGGTGGAGAGCGTCACCCTCGTCGTCTTCGTCCTGGTGCTGCGCAAGCTGCCGAGTGAAGCGGCCGCGGGCCACGCGACTGGGTTCCGAATCGGGCGTGCCCTGATCGGTCTGGCGTTCGGCGCGATGCTCGTCCTGGTCGGACTGTTCGCCGCTGCGGCCCGCTCCACCGAACCCCTCCAAGTCCGCCTGGGTGACGCCGCCTACGAGTTCGGGCACGGTTCGAACGCGGTCAACGTCCTCCTCGTCGACATCCGCGCCTGGGACACCCTCGGCGAGGTCTCGGTCCTCATCGTCGCCGCGACCGGTGTCGCGTCGATGGTGTTCCGCAGCCGCCGGTTCGGTGCGGTGCCGCGCATCACCGATGCCGCGCGACTACAAGCAGGCATCGACGACGACGATTCGGTCTCCGAACGGACCACGTGGCTCGTCGGCAGCGAACTACGCGATCCTCGACATCGCACGATGGTGCTCGAAGCCACTACCCGCGTCGTCTTTCCAACCCTGGTGATCCTGTCGCTCTACTTGTTCTTCGCGGGCCACAATGCGCCGGGCGGCGGGTTCGCGGGCGGCCTCGTCATGGGCCTGGCCCTCGTGTTGCGCTATCTCGCCGGCGGCCGGTACGAACTCGGTGAAGCACTGCCAGTCGAGGCCGGAACCATTCTCGGTGCGGGCCTCTTCATCTCCGCGGCGACGGCCGTCAGCTCACTGTTCCTCGGCGCGCCCGCCCTGTCGTCGGCGGTCATCGACCTGCATCTACCGGTATTCGGCGACGTTCACATCGTCACCGCGATGTTCTTCGACCTCGGCATCTATCTGATCGTCGTCGGACTCGTCCTCGACGTGCTTCGCAGCCTCGGCGCCCGCCTGGAAGTGGCCGACGATGCGCCGCTGACCGGCGGCGTCTCCGCCCAGCAGCAGCCGCAGGAGGTGCGCAAATGAGCGTCGACCTCGGGCTGCTAGTCGTCGCGGGTGTGCTCGCCGCGGCGGGTGTATATCTGCTGATGGAACGCAGCCTGATCCGGATGCTGTTCGGCCTCATGATGGTCGGCAACGCGGTCAATCTGCTGATCGTCACACTCGCGGGCTCGCCGGGGAGTCCCCCGATCCGAGGACGCGAATCGTCTGGCCAGAGTTCGGATGCCGACCCGCTCGCTCAAGGAATGGTGCTGACCGCCATCGTCATCACGATGGGCGTCGCAGCGTTCGTGCTCGCCCTGGCGTACCGGCTGTTCGTCATCAACCGGCGCAGTCGAGAGACACCTCCCGACATCGAACCGACATCGGTGGAGTCCGCCACCGACGACGATGATCTCGGCGACGATCCGGAGGACGTCAAGATCGCCACCGGCTCCCTGCAGTCGTTCGGCGACCGTGACCGCAGCGACGATCCGCTCACCGGAGCTGACACCGTCGCAGGCGACTTCTTCGACGACCACGGAAACCCGCTCACCGCCGAAGAGTTCGAAGCCGTCCACCAGGGCGTCATCGAAACCGACCTGATGCCCGAGGACGCCGTCCTGATCGCACACCTGCACGACGACGACGGCGACGACATGCCGGACACCACTGATATGACCGACGACCCAGACAGCGCCAGCCCAGACAGCGATACCCCAGATAGCGATACCCCAGACAGCGATACCCCAGACAGCGACGACCACGGAGGCGGCAGCGGCCATCGGGATGGGGGCGATCGGTGATCCCCCAATCGTCGTGGATCACCGTGTTGATCGTCCTGCCGACACTGGCCCCGCTGCTCGGCGCGGCCGTCACGCTGCTCCGCGGGCGCAGCCCGAGCGTCCAGCGCGCGGTGAGCGTCACCGCGATCGGTGTCGCGTTGGCCGCGTCGGCGATGATGCTGTATCTGACGAGCGTCAACGGTCCGTACGCCGTCCACGTCGGCGGATGGGGCGACCGTGACGGCGGTGGCGGCTCGCCGCTCGGTATCACCCTCGTGGTGGACCGACTGGCCGCCCTCATGCTCGTCGTGTCGACGACGGTGCTGCTGTGCGTCGTCGTGTATGCCATCGGCCAGGGCATCCGAGACGGCACCACCGAACAGCCGGTGTCGATCTTCCTGCCGACTTACCTGATCTTGACGGCAGGTGTCTGCAATGCGTTCCTCGCGGGCGACCTGTTCAACCTGTACGTCTCGTTCGAGGTGCTGCTCGCCGCGAGCTTCGTGCTGTTGACGCTCGGCGCCAGCGCCGAACGCGTACGAGCCGGCGCATCGTACGTGATGGTGTCGATGGTGTCGTCCCTGATCTTCTTGGCGGGCATCGCATTCGCGTATGCGGCGACCGGCACCCTGAACCTCGCCGAGATGGCGGTACGGCTCGACGACGTCCCGGACGGCACCCGCAACGCGCTGTACGCGGTGCTCCTCGTCGCGTTCGGCATCAAGGCGGCGGTCTTCCCGCTGTCGACGTGGCTGCCGGACTCGTACCCGACGGCACCCGCACCGGTCACCGCGGTGTTCGCCGGACTGCTCACCAAGGTCGGCGTCTACGCGATCATCCGCGCGCATTCGCTCCTGTTCCCGGGCGGCAGCATGGACACCGTGTTGATGATCGCCGGACTGTTGACGATGCTCGTCGGCATCTTCGGCGCCATCGCCCAGTCGGATGTGAAACGACTACTGTCGTTCACACTCGTCAGCCATATCGGTTACATGATCTTCGGCATCGCCGTCGGATCGTTGGAGTCGACGTCGGCCGCGATCTACTACGTCGCCCACCACATTCTGGTCCAGACGACGCTATTCCTGGTCGTCGGACTGATCGAACGTCAAGCCGGATCGTCGTCCCTTCGACGGCTCGGCGGACTCATCGCGAGCCCGCTGCTGGCTGTCCTGTTCCTAATCCCGGCGCTCAACCTCGGCGGTATACCGCCGTTCTCCGGATTCATCGGCAAGGTGGCGCTCCTGCAGGCAGGTGTCGCCGACGGTTCGGTCCTGTCGTGGATTCTCGTTGCAGGCGGCGTCGTCACGAGCCTGCTGACCCTGTATGTGATGGCCCGGATCTGGACGAAGGGCTTCTGGCGGGCACGGGCAGATGCCCCCGAAGGCGACCTGGCGTCGAGCACGCCGTCCGCACTCGTCGAAGAAGGCATCGACGTACAGCTCGACGACCGTGAGGACGTCGGCCGGATGCCCGTCACCATGGTGGTGCCGACGGCCGCGATGGTCGCCGTCGGCCTCGCCCTCACAGTGTGGGCCGGACCGATCTTCGAGTTCACCGACAGCGGCGCACATGGCGTCCTCGACCGAAACATCTACATCGAGACCGTCCTCGGGCCGGGAGGTGGCCGATGAGCAACACGCCGTTCCCCGACCGCCCGCATGTCAAGCCGGTCGGCAAGAAGCCGGTCCCGTCGTTCTTCGGCAACCTGTGGCGACTCGCCGTCGTCTGGTTTGCGTGGCCCCTGACGAATCTGATCGTGTGGCTGCAGGAGCACCTCAAGTTCCCGAAGTGGGCGGGCGGCGACCTGCGTGAGTTCGCGATGCGTCTGTGGGGTGTCGCGTGGCTCGCGTTCGTCTGGGTCCTCCTCTGGGGTGAAGTCACTTGGGCCAACATCGTCGTCGGCATCGTGCTCGCGATCGTCGTCATGACGGTGCTGCCGCTGCCGCGCGTCCCCGTCGAGGGACGAGTCCATCCGCTGGCCGCAGCGAAACTCCTACTCACGCTGATCGGCAATTTCGTGGTGTCGTCGGCGCAGGTCGCGTGGGCGGCGATCAAGCCGGGACCACCACCCCTCGGCGCCGTCGTCCGAGTCCACGTCGCCATCAAATCCGACCTGGTGCTGACGCTCGCCGTCGACTACATCAACCTGGTGCCGGGCACGATGGTCGTCGAGATCGACCACCTCCGGCGCATGCTGTACGTGCACATCTTCGACGTCCGCAAGCAGTCGCATATCGATTCGTTCTTCCGCCAGATGGCGTACGTCGAACGGCAGTTCATCAAGGCGTTCGAGCGCGACTCCGAGTGGCATCCGAGCCCGTTCCACGGGATCGACGACGACTACCATCATGTTCCGTTCAGCGACCGTCAGCGCGTCGCGGCCGAAGAGCGTCGTGCCTCCCGAAAACTGCTGCGTCGACGGAAGGAGGACCGGTGAATTACGTCTGGGCCATCTCCGCGGCCATGCTCCTCATCGCCGCCGTCCTGACCACCTACCGGACGCTCCGCGGCCCGAGTACCCTCGACCGACTCGTCGGGGTGGACGCGATCGTCGCCATCATGATCTGTGGCCTCGCGATCTGGGTGGCAGTGACCGGCGACACGACGATCTCCGCTGCGATCGTCGTCCTGAGCCTCGTCAGCTTCATCGGGTCCGTCGCCGTGGCCCGCTTCCGAGTGAGGGACGACCAATGATCACCGACGTGCTGACTGCCTTCTTCGTGCTGTCCGGTTCGCTGCTCGCGATGACCGCGGCGATCGGCATCGTCCGCTTCCCGGACACGTTGAGCCGTATGCACGCGGCGACCAAGCCGCAGACGTTCGGCATGATCCTCGTCCTCATCGGTGTGCTCATCCGACTCGATGGGCATTTCGACAGCGGAATGCTCGTGCTGAGCGGCCTGTTCACGCTGATCACTGCACCCGTCATCGCGCAACGCGTCGGCCGACTCGTCTACCGCGAGCAGCGCATCGACGAACATCTTCTCGACGAGAGCCAACTCCGCTCACAGATCAAAGACAGCGATCGCTGACCGGTCGCCCACGGCCAGTGGGTGACCCGGTCACGCGAGCGCGACGCTCATTCCAGTTCGTCGACGATCGACGCGACGACGTCACGGAGATCGCCGGTACGGGCGAACACCTCGTGTTGGCGTTTATAGCTGACACCGTTGGCGACGATATCGGCGACGGACGCGAGTTCGTCGGCACAACCCAACGACGCGGCAACCGGCTCGAGGCGAACTAGGAGGTCGGCGAGGTCATCGGTGACGAGGCGCTCCGAGCAGTCGGAGTCCTGGATGATGATGGCGTCGATGCCGTAGCGGGCGGCGCGCCATTTGTTCTCCTGCACCAGCCACGGAGCCATCTGCGGCAGCGTCTCACCTGCGGTGAGCCGACGGTCGAGGTCGACGATGAGGCAGTGGATGAGGGCGACGATGCCCGCTAGTTCACGGCGATTGGAGACGCCGTCGCACACCCGGACTTCGATGGTGCCCAGGTGAGGTGACGGTCGGATGTCCCAGCGGATCTCATTGAGATGGTCGATGATTCCGGTGGTCTTCTGGTCGGCGACGAAGCGCTCGAACTCGCTCCACCGCTCGAACTGGAACGGCAGACCCGCGGTCGGCAACTGCTGGAACATCATCGCCCGATTGCTCGCGTACCCCGTCTCCTGCCCGCCCCACATCGGCGACGACGCCGACAAGGCGAGCAGGTGCGGGTAGAACTTGAGCAGCGACGAGAGGATCGGCAGCACTTTGTCGCGGCGGCTGATCCCGACATGCACGTGGACACCCCAGATAAGCATCTGACGTCCCCACCACTGTGTGCGAGCGATCAGTTCGGCGTAGCGCGGACCTTCGGTCAACTGTTGCGTCGACCATTCCGCGAACGGGTGGGTGCCCGCGCCGTACAGGTCGACGCCGATCTCGTCGGTGAGCGCGCACACGACGTCGAGAGTGTCGCCGAGGTCGGCCATCGCCTCGGGAACCGTATGACAGATCCCGGTGACGAGTTCGACGGTGTTGCGGAGCAGCTCCTTGTGGATCTGTCCCGATCGATCGACGCCGCGCGCAGCGATCAGCTCGAACAGTTCTGGAGCGGAGTTCGACAGGTCACGTGTATGACGGTCGACGAGCGCGAGCTCCCATTCCACTCCGAGCGTCGGCTCGAGTGATCCGTGAAACTCGGTCTCGCTGATACGATCCCCCACCGGTAACGTGCCCGCTCGCTACTCGGCGATGACGCCGCAGGCCAGACGGTGCGAACCGTCCGTGTCGCCGACCTCGTGGACGATGAGCGCCCGGCCGCGGATCTGGTCGAGCTTGAACGCGTCGGTCGAGCTGGTGACAGTTCCGGTTCCGTTCTGCAGGACGGTGACGCTGGTCAGGTCACCGCTCTCCGGCTTGCCGGTGTGACCGTTCACCTGGAGGTGGTCGCCTGCCGATGCGAAGCCGTTCGACGCCTCGCATTTGCTGCCCGAATGGATGTGAACGCCGTGCGATCCCGTGTCCATGCCGGTGACGCGCAGGTTCACGGTGACCGCATCGCCTTCAGCGCTGAACGTAGCGAAGCCGACGCTGGTGCCGTCGGTGTTGCGCAACGTCACGGTCAGCTCTTCGGCACCGCCGGAGGTGGTGCCGGCTTTGATCTCGTCGCCCGGCTGCGCCTGATCTCCGGTGATGACCGACGGCGTAGTGCCCTTCTCATCCGTGGGGTACTGATCGGGCGTGCAGCCCGCGAGGGCCGCACCGGCGACACCGGCCGCGGCGAGGACCGCCAAGACACGGGTGGTCGAGATTCCGGTAGCGGCACCGCTGTGGTTACGGGCGAACATGGCGCTCCTTATGTGTTCCGTACGAGGACTGGGGGCTGAACAGGCTTACTTGGTGACCACGACGACGACGAGTTCACCTTCGCACCGCGTGAACACAGCGGGACGCGGGTCGGTTGACGCTCCGCCCGGCACCGCGTCGGCGACCTTTTTGGCTGCATCGGCATGACCTTCGTCGTAGAAGACGGTGTTCTCGCTGATACTGCCGGTCGAGAGGTTCTCCGCACTGCTGACCTCGAAGCCCGCCTCTTTGAGCTTGGTCGAGACGTCGCCGGCCAGGCCCGTCACCGTCCCCGCGTTGAGCACGCACATCGTCCCGACGTCGGCGGCGTCGGCGGCCTTCGTTGACGACGGCGGAGCAGACTTGCTCTCGCCTCGCGGTGTCGATTCGGGCGCCTCCGCAACCGCCGAGGTCGTCGGACTCTGGGCGGCGGACAAGTCACTGTCATCGTCGCCACTGGTGGCCGCGTGGTGCCAGCCGAGGCCGATGAAGACCACGGCGACAGCCAACAGCAGCATGGCGCCTGCCCGAAGGGGCAGTCGGTTGGTTTCTCGGTCAGCTTTCATCACGGCAACTTTAGCTCACGAGGTCGCCCGTGAGGCGAGCCGTCCGTACGACGCGCCCGCGGTGACTGTTTCAGATCTCGAATCCGAGGCGTCGCGCGGCGCGCGCTTTCTGCCGCGACGCCCGCAGACGACGCAGACGCTTCACCAGCATCGGGTCCGCCGCAAGCGCTTCCGGGCGGTCGACCAGCGCGTTCAGAATCTGGTAATAGCGGGTCGCGGACAGGCTGAAGAGTTCCTTGATGGCTTCTTCCTTCGAGCCCGCGTACTTCCACCACTGACGTTCGAAGGCGAGAATGTCACGTTCCCGGCGAGTGAGCCCGTCCGGACCAACTTCGTGCGGGTCACTGTGCTGCCCAGCCTGCGCAGCACCCACCGAATCGTCGTCGCCTGGTGTACGCGCGGTTGCGCCGTCCATCTCGCTCCCTTGCAAAGCCTGCCGAATAGTCACATCCACTCGCCCCGTTTCCGCGTTCCGCACCCGCGTCCCCGCACGAATCACAAGCGTGTGGTTCGCCTCAAGAGTGTAGCCACCGAAACCGCCACCTTCACGGCGACGCACCGCGAACCCTCCGCATTGCGCCGGTAAAGTATGTGGACATGGCAATTCTTCCAATCTGCATCGTCGGCGAACCGGTCCTCCACCATCCGACGACGCCTGTCGACGTCGACGATCAGGGCCGTCCGTCCGCCGAGATCGTCGGTCTGCTCGACGACATGTACGAGACCATGGACGCGGCCAACGGCGTCGGCCTGGCCGCCAATCAAGTGGGTCGCGGACTGCGCATGTTCGTCTACGACTGCCCGGACGGTCCGACGCGCCGCCGCGGCGAAGTCATCAACCCCGTCCTGGAGACCTCGGAGATCCCCGAGACGATGCCGGACCCCGACGACAACGACGAAGGCTGCCTGTCGGTGCCGGGCGAAGGCTTTCCGACCGGGCGCGCCGACTGGGCCAAGGTCGTCGGCACCGACCGTGACGGAAATCCGGTCGAAATCGAAGGCGACGACCTCTTCGCTCGGATGCTGCAACACGAGACGGGCCACCTCGACGGCTACCTGTACATCGACGTCCTCGTCGGCCGGAACGCGCGCGCGGCGAAGAAGGCCGTCAAACGCAACGGTTGGGGAGTGCCCGGCCTCACCTGGATGCCGGGCGCAGACCGCGACCCATTCGGGCACGACGACGACTGAACGTGCCGTGATCGAACCGACCGTAGGCGACCGCGTCGTCGTCCGCTATCGACTCGACCGGTCGGACACCCCATCGGATTGGCGCGCTGCGCCGAACCCGGAGTTACCGTCCGGCCCGTCACAGTCGGATGTGACGGGCGTACTTGTGACGTCGGCGGACGAGCAGTCGCTGACGGTCGACCGCGACGGCGAAGTCATCTCGATTCCACGCACGGCGATCACCTCGATCCGGCTCCTGTCGCGACGGGTGGTCCGTAATTCGGTGATCCGCGACGTCGAGCGCGCGCTGTGCGCGGGATCCGATGCGACACATCGCGCCGAGATCGACGGGTGGATCGTCGCGGCGGGCGGGTCGACGATCCGCGGCCGGTCGGCAGTTCCCGTCGAGTTCAATGCACCGGCGGCGGCCGTCACCGAGATCGTCGAGTGGTACGCGGCCCGCAACCTGCCAGCGCTGGCGCTACTCCCGGACCGCCTCGTACTGCCCGGTCGAATCACCGTCGACGACGCTCAGTCGTTGGAGGTGCTCGTCGCCCCGGCCCCCGAAACCGTCGGCGGCCTCGTCCCCGTCCGAGTCGGCGACGCACTGTGGGCGATCGACGTCGATGCGGCCGACGAGACCGTACGAGCGGCCGCGCGGGCCGCCGGCTACGAACTCCACCACACCGTCACCGTCGGCGGCCTCGCCGAGCCCCACGAAAATTCGATCCAGACGAGTCCGATCTAGACGAATTCGATTCCGCGGCGTCACCGGTTACCGTGGAACGCGATGTCGCACCCGAACAGCAACCCGGACCAATCCCGTCGCCGCATGCTCGCATCCGCGCTGGGGGTCATCGTCCTGCTGGTTGTCGTCGTGTTGACCTGGTGGGTCGACGGACGCAGCACCACCGACGCCGAACCGTCGGCGGCCGCACAGTCCGGGGTGTCCATGGTGGCGCCGGGCTCCGCGGCGTCCGAACGCTCCCGTACCGCGGGCAGACCGTCGAGCGACGTACCGGCCCGCGTGCAGCAGACACTCGACTACATCGACGCGGGCGATTGGCCTGGCGCCGCGAACGCGCCTGGCACGCACGGCGGGGACACTTTCCGTAACGCGGAAGGACGACTTCCGAAGAAGACGTCGGCAGGCAAGAAGATCACCTACCGGGAATGGGACGTCAACCCGAAACAGAATGGGCGCGGCCGCGACGCCGAACGGATCGTGACCGGCAGCAACGGTTCGGCCTACTACACGCTCGACCACTATGAGACGTTCGCCGCGATCCGAGGGCCACGCACATGACGGCCGTCGCCGCCTCGTCGCCGGCCCTGTTCGGGAGCGGTCTCGTCGCGCGTCGCGTCGACGGCGCCCGGATGCGGACCGTGCCGCAGGTACTCGACGCGCTCGCGGCAGCCTGGGACTTCCCCGACTACTTCGGCCGCAACCGCGACGCGCTCGATGACTGCATGCGGGACCTCCCTGCCGGCCTGCACACGGCCGAGGGCACACCGTCGACCGGGTGGCTGACGATTATCGACAACGCGTCGCAGGTGCTCGCCGACGAGCCCGACGCGTTCGAATGGTTCGCCGAGTCGGTCGACTTCTGGCGCGACTCGTATCGCGACCGGCGGTTCGCCGTGCTACTCGTCGACGACGATCCGGACGCGGTCCGCGCCCACTGGTCCGATGCCGGTATGACCGTGACCGAACCGGCCGAGGAGATCTGACATCGTGCGTCTGGCCACCTGGAACGTCAATTCGATCCGCGCCCGCTCGGAGGACGTCGTCGCCTGGATGACCCGGCACGCCGTCGACGTGCTCGCCATGCAGGAGACCAAGTG
Source organism: Gordonia abscondita (assembly GCF_032711245.1). GTDB lineage: Bacteria > Actinomycetota > Actinomycetes > Mycobacteriales > Mycobacteriaceae > Gordonia. The sequence goes on along the minus strand of NZ_CP128986.1, from coordinate 1,859,017 downwards.
TTCGGACGACCAGTTCCCGGTGATGAGTTTCGCCGCCCACGGGTACGACGTCGCGATCCACGGGAACGGCGGCTACAACGGTGTCGCGATCGCGTCCCGCGTCGGCCTGACCGACGTGCACATGGGCTTCGATGGGCAACCGACCTTCGACGGGCGCCCGGAGGCGCGGGCCATCTCGGCGACCTGCGGCGGCGTGCGCGTCTGGAGTCTTTATGTCCCGAATGGCCGCGCGCCCGGCGACCCGCACATGACCTACAAACTCGAGTGGCTCGACGTCCTCGCCAATGTGACCCGGCTGGAGTTGACACACGATCCGGCCGCCCAGATCGCGTTGGCTGGCGACTGGAACGTCGCGCCGACCGACGCCGACGTCTGGGATCGGGAGTACTTCGCCGACCGCACCCATACCTCCGATGCCGAGCGCGCTGCGTTCACAGCGTTCTCTGATTCGGGGTTCGTCGACAGCGCCGACCCCTTCGCGCCGGGGCCTGACACATATACGTTTTGGGACTACCAGGCCGGACGCCTCGACAGGAACGAGGGCATGCGCATCGACTTCGCCCTCTGCTCCCCCGCGCTGAACGATCGCGTCTTCGACGCCTTCATCGACGTCGCGGCTCGGCAGGCCAAGGGTGCGAGTGATCACGCGCCTGTCGTACTGGACGTCTCGTCCGCCTAGCCACAGTCACCTCTGCCCAGCCACCGCAACCCACTCACCGCACGTGGTGACCGTTCGGGGTTAGACGGGGGCGAGTGCGACGACGCCGGGATGTGCGTCGAGGAAACTTCGAGTGAATGTGCAGACCGGTCGCACCTTCAAACCGTTGTCACGCATGTAGCCCATCGCGCTCCCGGTCAATCGAGTCGCCAGTCCGTGACCGGCGTACTCGTCGTATAGGACGGTGTGCAAGATCGTCGCGACCCGCCCGTCCGGGGCGTCTTCGATGCTGTAACCGAGGACACCGACGAGGTCGCCGGCCACCCACAGCTCGAATCGTTCCCGAGCAGGATTGTGCACGACCTCCGAGATCTGCTGGAGCAGCGATCGTGCACTGTTCTGCGGCGCATGTTGATGGCGGTTTCTCATTTGCACAACACCCTCCCTGTGATACCGCTCACAACCATACGGCGCGCAGACAATGTGCGGCAAGTCACATCCGTCACATCTGCATCACGGTTCGGTGTGGTTGGAACAACGCCGGACGTTGGGACTAAGGTGGCCAACGTACGTCGGCCATCTGGTCGGCGTGCCACACAATTACACACGCGGGGGCTCTCACGATCCGAGGGCTGAGATGGCGAATGGCGATCGCTGACCGCTCGAACCTGTCCGGGTAATGCCGGCGTAGGGAGGAGATGTCATGGGTACACCTGTGTCCGGAAAAGCCGTCACGACGTCAAACAATAGCGTCACGACGGGTCCGATCGAGGGCAGCACCAAACACTATCTGCAGGTAGATGGACTGCGCGTTCCGCAACGCCGCGTCAATCTGACCAACGGCGAACACCTCGACCTGTACGACACGTCCGGCCCGTACACCGATGCCACTGCGGAGATAGACGTCGAGCGCGGACTTCCCGCGACGCGCGACGAATGGCCCCGCCCCGAGCCGATAGACGGTGCGGCGACCCAACTCGCGTGGGCGCGCGCCGGGGTCGTGACCTCGGAGATGACGTACATCGCGGCCCGCGAGGGTGTCGACGTCGAACTGGTGCGCAGTGAAGTCGCAGCGGGACGGGCCGTGATCCCAGCCAACCACCGCCATCCCGAATCCGAGCCGATGATCATCGGCAAGGCTTTCACGGTGAAAGTGAATGCCAACATCGGCAATTCGGCCGTCTCCTCGTCGATCGGTGAAGAGGTCGAGAAGATGGTATGGGCTGCTCGGTGGGGAGCAGACACGATCATGGACTTGTCGACCGGCAAGGACATCCACGCGACGCGCGAGTGGATCATGCGGAACTCGCCGGTCCCGGTCGGCACCGTCCCCATCTATCAGGCGCTGGAGAAAGTCAACGGCGACCCCACGGCATTGACCTGGGAGATCTACCGCGACACCGTGATCGAGCAGGCTGAGCAGGGCGTCGACTACATGACCGTGCACGCGGGCGTGCTGCTGCGCTATGTGCCGCTGACCGCCAAACGCGTCACCGGCATCGTCTCGCGCGGCGGATCGATCATGGCCGCGTGGTGTCTGGCCCACCACACCGAGTCGTTCCTGTACACGCATTTCGACGAGCTGAGCGAAATCCTCGCCCGCTACGACATCACGTTCTCACTCGGCGACGGCCTGCGCCCCGGCTCGATCGCGGACGCCAACGACGAGGCGCAGTTCGCCGAGCTGCGAACCCTCGGCGAACTCACGACGCGCGCGAAGTCGTATGGCGTCCAGGTCATGATCGAAGGCCCCGGCCACGTGCCGATGCACAAGATCGTCGAAAACGTGAAGCTCGAAGAACAGTGGTGCGAGGAGGCTCCGTTTTACACACTCGGCCCGCTCGCCACCGACATCGCTCCGGCATACGACCACATCACGTCGGCTATCGGCGCAGCGATGATCGCACAGGCAGGCACCGCGATGCTCTGTTACGTGACCCCGAAAGAGCATCTCGGCCTGCCCAACCGCGACGACGTGAAGGTCGGCGTGATCACCTACAAGATCGCAGCGCACGCTGCCGACCTCGCCAAATGTCACCCGAGGGCACAGGAGCGCGACGACGCGTTGAGCCGGGCGCGATTCGAGTTCCGCTGGACCGATCAATTCAATCTGGCACTCGACCCCGACACGGCTCGCGAATACCACGACGAGACGATGCCCGCCGAGCCGGCGAAGACCGCACACTTCTGCTCGATGTGCGGACCGAAGTTCTGCTCGATGCGGATCTCCGCCGACGTGCGAGCGTACGCCGAGGAGAACAATCTGGTCACCGCCGAGGACATCGACCGCAAGATCGCCGAGGAGATGGCCGCGAAGTCGGACGAGTTCGCGGCGGCGGGAAACCACGTCTACCTGCCGATATCCGAATCGAGTCCGGCACAGTGACCGAACCGCGTCTGCTGCCGACAGCGGCTCCGGGACAGACACCGCTTCGCGTCATGACGATCGCCGGCTCCGATTCCGGCGGCGGCGCGGGTATCCAAGCCGACATGCGCACGTTCGCGCTGCTCGGACTGCACGCGTGCGTCGCGGTCACCGCGGTGACCGTACAGAACACGCTGGGCGTCACCGGGATCGCACCGATTCCACCGGAGACGGTCGCGGCGCAGATGCGGTCGGTGGTCCCCGACATCGGTGTCGGCGCGGTCAAGACGGGCATGCTCGCGTCCGCGCCGATCATCGAGGCGATCGCCGATACGTGCGGCGAACTCGACATCGGCGGCGGGCGCGGTGTCGCGCTCGTCGTCGACCCGGTCTGCGCGTCGATGCACGGCGACCCCCTCCTGACCGCTGACGCCCTCGACACCCTGATCCGGCGGATGATCCCGTTGGCCGACGTCGTTACGCCGAATCTCGACGAGGTCCGGCTGATCACCGGAATCGACGTCGTCGACGCCGCGACTCAACGAGACGCTGCACGCGCGCTCCGCGACCTCGGGGCCCGGTGGGCTCTGGTGAAGGGCGGACATCTGCGCGATAGCGAACTGAGCCCGGACCTACTCTTCGACGGCGACCAGTTCATCTCGTTGGACCTGCCGCGGGTCAACACCCCGCACGACCACGGCGCGGGCGACACCCTGGCCGCCGCCTTATGCGGCGCGTTGGCCCACGGCTACGAGGTGCCCGACGCCGTCGACTTCGCGAAGGCATGGGTCACCAAGGGACTGCAGTCGGCGTACCCGCTGGGTGCGGGCCACGGACCCGTCAACCCGCTCTGGCGGCTGGGGTGAGTGGTTGGCCATGATCGGCGGAGTCGCCGCGAGTCCACGCAAGGGCGGCGACCACGACTGCCGACGCCGCGAAGAAGCACAGCGCACCTACGAAGGTGCCGTAGTTGCCAAGCGTCGCGTCGGCGGTGGTCCCGGACCTATTGACGAACGATCCGACCGCGGCGACGCCGAAGGCGATGCACCCGATCATGTTGATCTGTCCCGACCACCAGTCGACGCTGGTCGGCGCCCACACCCTGCCGGTCGACCTGGTGAAGGCGACTAGGACGAAGAACCCGCTGACGAGGAACGCCACCGAGCCGCCCGCGTCCGGGTTCCACACCAAATGCTGCTCGCCGCGGACTGTGTGCACCTGGAGGGCCGTCGTCGTACTCACGTTGAACAAGAGGGTTCCGAAAAACTGGGTGGATGCGGCGAGCCACTCCGCCCGGAACATGACACCGGTCCCGTAGGAGACGGGACCGGTGCGCGCTCCGCTCAACACGAGTTGGATGAATGCGGCGCCGGTAAAGAACCAGGCACCAACGAAGTAGCTGAAGTTCGCTGCATCCGATCCGGCCCAGCTCCCGAATCCCGGAGCTGAGCCGAGGGCGAACAGCGATGAACCGATCATGAAGCCGACGCACTGTTTCGTCAGCGTCGGCTTCAGTGCACGGACTGTCCGCACCGTGTCGTCCACGCTCATGCATACCCTTTCCAGTCAAAGGCGACGTCCCGGACTCCGTTGACACACAGGGTCCGGGACGTCTCGTTCAGGTCAGTGGTGGAACGCAGCCTTCTGGCCCTCGTGCGGCATCGGGCCGCTGAGCTTCTCCAGGAAGTCGACCTCAGTGCGCAGGTCTCTCAGCAAAGCGTTAGCGAGGTCCATGCTCAGCCCCGCACGGACCACGATGCGCTGCACAGTCACCTCGGCCAGGTTGTCGGCGAGCGGGTAAGCCGGCACCTGCCAGCCCTTCATACGCAGGCGATCCTGCAAGTCGTAGAGGGTCCACGTGTCGGTGTACCCCGGCTTCATGCGCCACGCGAAGACCGGAATGGTGTCGCCCTTGCTCACGAGTTCGAACGGCCCGAGCTCGGCGATCGTCGACGACAGATGCTGTGCCACGTTCAACGAACCCTGCTGCACCGCCCGGTAGCCTTCGCGGCCCAGACGCAGGAACTGGTAGTACTGCAGCAATACCTGCGAGCCGGGACGCGAGAAGTTGAGCGCCAGGGTCGGCATGTCGCCACCGAGGTACGCGCAATGGAAGATCATGCTCTCCGGCAGGGCTTCCTTGTCACGCCACACGATCCAACCGACGCCCGGGTACACCAAGCCGAACTTGTGCCCGGACGTGCTGATCGACGCGACCCGGTCGATGCGGAAGTCCCATTCCAGGTCGGGCTGACAGAACGGAGCGATCATCGCACCTGACGCTCCGTCGATGTGGATGTTCACGTCCAGGCCGGTGTCGCTCTGGATCTGGTCGAGCTTGGCAGCGATCTCCTTCACCGGCTCGTATGCACCGGTGTACGTCTGTCCCATGATCGCGACGACGCCGATCGTGTTCTCGTCGACGTACTTCTCCAGGTCGTGACCGTCGAGGAACAGATGGTCCTCGGTGATCGGCACCCAGCGGGGCTCGACCTCGAAGTAGTTGCAGAACTTCTCCCAGCACACCTGCACGGCCGTCGACAGCACGATGTTCGGGCTCTCCGTCGACTTGCCCTCGGCCTTCCGGCGACCCTGCCAGCGGCGTTTGAGTGCCAGACCGCCCAGCATGCAGGCCTCCGACGAACCGATCGTGGAGGTACCGATGGCTTGTTCGACGTCCGGGTTGTGCCAGAGATTGCCCAGGATCCGCCAGCAACGGTCTTCGATCTCGGCGGTCGCCGGGTACTCGTCCTTGTCGATCATGTTCTTGTCGACAGTCTGCGCGTACAGGAGCTTGGCTTCCTTGTCCATGTACGTCGAGACGAAGGTGGCCAGGTTGAGCCGCGAATTGCCGTCGAGCATCGCCTGATCGTGGACGATCTGGTACGCGGTGCTCGGGAGCATCATCTCGTCCGGGAGTTCATGGCGCGGCAGAGAGGTCGTCTCGCCGTTCCTGTCGAAGACCGGACTGAGTTCCATGAGGTCAGACTCGTTGTTGGGCATGTGTTGTCTCCTTTTTCTCGAGCGGTTGTGGGTAGGGCCCGCCGAACAGGACCGGGTCGGCGCGATCTCTGCAGGTCACACTTCGACCGGCGGATAGAGCCGGTCCATGGTGTACTGCCTGTTCCGTCGGGCCGCGACGACGGAGACTGACAGGAAGATGACGGTGAGGCAGCTCAGGACGGCGAGCGCCACCCAGAATCGGTAGTCCACCCCGCCCATGATCATCTGTCTCAACCCGTTGACCGTGTAGGTCATCGGGTCCACCCAGTGGATGTATTGGAACGGTTTGGTCGTCGTCTCCACCGGATAGATGCCACCGGCCGATGTCAGTTGGATCATCAGGAACGCCAGCGTCACGACTCGTCCGACTGCTGGCCCGAATAGTGCGTTGAACATCTGTATCAGTGCCAGGAACGTCGCGACCACCAAAAGCATGAACAAGAATGTTCCGGCCACGTGCACGGGTCGCAGCCCCACGGCAAGCACGGTGACCCCGAAGAGGATCGCCGCTTGCAGCGCGCCGACTCCGAAAGTCGGCGCGTACGACGCCAGCACCGCACGTACCGAGTTGAGTCCCTGAGCGATCGGCCTCGACTGCAGCGGAGTGAACAGCATCCACGCGATGATTCCGCCGACGAACAACGCGAGAGAGAAGAAGAACGGTGCGAAACCGGTGCCGAAGGTCCCGGCCTCATTCTCGTACTTCTCGGACAGGAACACCGGCTGTGACAGCGTCTTCGCCAGCGCGTCCTGCTGCTCTTTGTTCCACTTCGGGATGGCCTTGCTCGCTTCGTCGAGCCCACCCGCGAGCTGGTGAGCGCCGCCCGCGAGCTTTTTGGTTCCGGCCGCTAGTTCGCCGGAGGCCGAGCTCAATTCGGTTGCGGCGCCGCGTGCCTTCTCGATGTCAGCATGCAGGCCACCGCTCTCGGCGAGAGCCAGAAGCGAGTTCACCTGGCTGCCCGGGGTGGTCATCGCTGCCGACAGCTTCTGAGAGTCACTGAGCAGCGCGGTGGCGGCATTGTTCGCGTCCGGGCCGAGGCCACGGTTCGCCAGCGCGTCTTTCGCAGGGGTCAGCGATCGAGCGAGCGCACGCATCGCAGGGTCAGGACTGCTCGCCATACCGCTGATGGCGCGGTCGAGCGCGGTGTACCCGCGCGACTGCGTTGCGGCTGCCCCGCCCACAATCTCGTTGATCGTCTCAGCGCCCTGGCTGACTCGGGTAGCTGTCGCCTTCACCTCGGCGGGGCTGAGACCGCCGGAGCCGCTGGTGGCCGCCAGGACCGGGTCGGTCGCCTTGATGACTACGCCCGACAGTTCGTCGAGCGCGCCGGACAATTCGTGCGCGCCGGTGTTCGCGGTGTCCAAACCGGTCGCGAGTTCGTTTGCGCCGTCGACGGCCTTCGTCACCTGCGGCAGCATGCTGCCGACCTCTTTGAACGCGATATCGAATGTCTGGGTTCCGACCTGCGACGCGACCTGCGAGACGACTTGTTGCGCGGCGTCGCCGCCGAGCACGGATGCGAGGTAGTTGTTCGCATCGTCGTAGGTGAAGATCAGTGGAGCCGACCGAGGTTTCCCGGTGGTCGGCGACACGACCGCCTCACTGAAATCCTTCGGCAGCGTGATCGAGAAGTAGTACTTGCCGTGTGCGACGCCATCCGCGGCTTCCGACTCGGAAACAACGTTCAGATCGAGCTGTTTCGACGCGACGAGCCCCTGCACGACCTGTTCGCCCGCCGCGAGCGGCTTGCCGTCGAGGGTGGCACCGGTGTCCAGGTTGACCAGCGCGATCGGCATCTTATTGACCTCGTTGAACGGGTTCCAAAACGCCCAGAGGTAAAGCGCGCCGTACATGAGCGGCATCAGGATGATGACAGCCAGTGCCAGGCGAGGCATCCGTCCGCGGTAGTACCGCTTGAAGTCGCTGCCTGGGGAAAACGCGGCGAGCATCTTCATCGGATCTGGTCCTCACGTTCGAGACGGACAAACTCGTCGTCGGTCAAGTTGGGTACATGGATGACGTCGCGGATACCGGGCTGGGGCCGGACGCCGTTGACATCCGCGGTGATGACTGTCTGGTCTTGCCCGAGCACGACGAGTCGCTCAACCAGCAGGCGACTGCTGTCGTCACTCGACAGCTTGTCGACGCCCCCGACTACCAGAATTTCCGGACGGCGAATGTTGGCCATCGCTATGCGGAAGAGCGCCGCGGTGAGCTGCGGCAGCTCCTCGACGTACGCGTCGAGTGACGGCAGTGCCAGTTGCCCGAATATCGGGCGGCACAGGCGTTCGAGGTCCTCCTGTGTGGACTGGCCGACGAACTTGTACCAGGGCGCCGTCCATCGAATCTGTTCGGTGAGGACGTCGTGGACCCGGATCGTCTGTTCGATACCGTCCACCTCGTCGACGAACCCGAGGGCAGCCCTCGTGAACAGGTGACGCGCGTTGTTGCGCTGACCGAACGACTCGAGGACGCCCGAGGTCGGCTTCATCCGGCCGGCGAGGGTGAGGAGCAGCGCCGTGCGGCCGCGCCCGCCCGCACCGACGAGGACGGTGAGTCCGCCTCGGCGGACGCGCAAGTCCACCGGGCCGTAGATCTGTCCCCACGATGCGCGGACGCCTATGCCCTGCGCGTCGAGCAAGACGTCCTCGGTCCCGGCTGCGTATTCAGTGACCGCCATGTCGGGGTACAACGGGGCGGGAATTGGTTCTGTCATTGTGTCCTACAACTCGTTCTTGACGACGACACCGTTTTTGACGATGACTTTGAGTCGCTCGTCCGGTTTGCCGATGATCGACAGGTCGGCGATCGGGTCGCCGTCGAAAAGCAACATATCGGCCCACGACCCTTCAGCGATCGTGCCGAGCTGGTGTGCGGCGTATGGGTTGCGCGGACCTGCCATCGCGAACAGTTCCGCGTTGCCCGAGGTCAGCATCTTGAGTGCGTCCACGTTGGTGTAAAACTCGCCGAGTCGTGCGGCCATCTCGCTCTGCTTCGGTGCCGACGCGGGCTCCAACAGCAGGTCGGTACCCCACGCTGTCTTCACCCCGTGCTTGCGCGCCCAGCCGTAGACCGCGTCGGTGCCGTTGCAAATCTGCACGTTCTTCGCCGATCGGCCCGGATCCGGGTACGAATGGTCGTGCTCGGCGAACGGCTGCATGGACAGCCAGATCCCCTTTTCTGCGATCAGTGCGACGGTGTCCTCATCGGCGAGGTGACCATGCTCGATGGACCGCACGCCCGCATCGATCGCCCGGCGAATCCCCTCCACTGTGTAGACGTGGGTAGCTACGTACGTGCCGTAGTCGGCTGCTGCTTCGACGGCAGCTCGGATCTCGTCTGTCGTGTACTGGAGCGTATTCAGCGGGTCGTACATCGACGCGGCCCCGCCGCCGACGGTCAGCTTGATCTGAGTCGCGCCCTTGCGCAGTTGCTCACGTACTGCCGTCAACACTTTCGCCGCACCGTCCGCGACGCGCGTGAATCCGATCTCCTCCGTCCGGCTCGGGCCGCCGCCGAACGCCTGTGGCGTCTGGTAGACGAACGCGAAGTCGGCGTGGCCGGATGTCTGCGAGATCATCGCTTGGCTCGGGAAGATGCGGGGGCCTTCGAACTGACCGCGATCGATCGCCGTCTTCACCGAAGCAAGGTCGCCACCCATGTCGCGGACCGTGGTGAACCCACGGTGCAGCATGGACTTCGCCTCGGCGAGGGTATTCACATAGAGCCCGCCCGTCGGCCCCATGATGAAGTCCATATAGCTGTTGGCGTTCCCCATCAGGTGGACATGAGCGTCGCTCATGCCAGGCATCAGGAAACGTCCACCGGCATCGATCACCGTGTCACCCTGCTGCTGCGCCACCGGTGAAGTCGACACCGCAGAAATAGTCGAACCCGAGAACACGACGTCCGCTCCGGCCACCGTCTGATCGTCTATTCCGTTGAACAGGTTGCAGTTACGAAGGACGGTCCGAGACCGACCAGGGGGCGTATCCATACGAGACAGCATAAACAAAAGTTCTTAAAAAATCGCATCCGAATGCAATCTCACAAAGCGCCTACTTGTTCGCTTGCAGACCCGTCACACGCTGCGGATATCGATCCGATCGCCATTTTGTAGGTCGTTCGAACTACACAGCTTTTATACTAAAATTCGCCACACGAGTAATGGACAACTACTACCTGTCGCAGTATTGCCCATAAATGGCACAGACTCGATTATCGATCGGTCCAGACAGTCGTCAAATCGCGAAAAAGAACCATCACTAACAAGCTTCGGCAGGCACTCCGAATCAAACCGCTCGCATTCGAATTCGGCAACCGCTCGCACAATCGGGGAACCCGATAGCCTCGGGACCGGTCGTCGACGGCGACCATCCCGCTGAGGCGACCACCGATTCGGCACACCTATCGGCGTACGCCGCTCTACGGTGGGACTGCTTGGCGCGCGACACGACCCCAGTGCGTCGGTGTGCGCGGACTGGGGTCGTGAACTGATTGATGGAGTTGCGGCGCCGCTGGAGGCATATGACGCCGCGTCCCGGCCGAGAGATCGCCGAGCCTACTCAGCAGCAGTGGGACGCTTCACTTGCGCGCATCGCCCACCGCGGTGCGAGCGCGGCGGGCGAGCGAAACCGCGGCGCCGACCGACTAGCGGTCGGCTCGCTTCCGTAGTTCGGCCTTGGCGAGAGAGTTCTTATGGACTTCGTCCGGGCCGTCAGCGAAGCGGAGGGTGCGGATGCCCGCGTAGGCCTCGGCTAGCGGGAAGTCCTGGGAGAGTCCGCCGGCACCGTGCACCTGGATCGCCTTGTCCAGGATCCACTGGACGGTCTTCGGGGTGACGATCTTGATCGCCTGGATCTCGCCGTGCGCCCCCTTGTTGCCGACGGTGTCCATCAGCCAGGCCGTCTTGAGGATCAGCAGACGAAGCTGTTCGATCCGCACTCGCGACTCGGCGATCCAATCGCGGATGACACCTTGGTCAGCGAGCGGTCGGCCGAATGCCACGCGTCCCGACGCGCGGTCGCACATCAACTCGATCGCGCGCTCGGCCAGACCGATCGCACGCATGCAGTGATGGATGCGTCCCGGCCCGAGACGGGCCTGTGCGATCGCGAAGCCGTCGCCCTCGTTGGCGATCACATTGGTGATCGGCACGCGGACATCAGTGAACCTCATCTCCGCGTGGCCGCCGTGACTGTGGTCGTCGTACCCGAACACCTCCATACCTCGGACGATCTCGAGGCCTGGAGTGTCGCGCGGGACGAGGACCTGCGACTGCTGTCGATGCCGCGGAGCCTCGGGGTCGGTCTTGCCCATCACGATGAAGATCTTCGCGTTGGGGTTCATCGCCCCGGTAATCCACCACTTTCGGCCATTGATGACGTAGTCGTCGCCGTCACGCCGGATGGACAGTTCGATGTTGGTGGCATCAGAACTCGCGACATCCGGCTCGGTCATCGCGAACGCTGACCGGATGGTTCCGTCGAGCAGCGGCTGCAACCACTCGGCCTGTTGTGCGGACGTGCCAAATTCGTTGAGGACCTCCATGTTGCCGGTGTCCGGCGCTGCACAGTTGAAGACCGCTGGCGCCAGCTGGGAACTCCGACCAGTGATCTCAGCAAGGGGGGCGTACTGCAGATTAGTCAGACCCGCACCGTTCTCGCCGGGCAGGAAGAGGTTCCAATACCCCCGCGCCCGCGCTTCGGTGCGCAGCTCGCTGAGTACCGGAACGCTGTCCCACGCCCACCTGTTGTCCAGCGCAGCCAGTTGGTCACCGAACACTCTCTCGGCCGGGTAGACGTGACTGTCCATGAAGGCGTTGACGCCGTCGATCAGTTCACGGGTCTTCTCGTCGAATCCGAAATCCATGTCAGTTCTCCCTCAACGCGGCGATGCCCGCGTCCAATAGTCCGAACACTCCGTCGCCGAGCTGCGCGAAACCGTCTCCGACGGTCTGCCCGTTCGCGAACCGGTAGTGGATACCCTCGACGATCCCCGCCAGTTTGAAGCAGCCGAGAGCGACGTAGAAGCCGAGTTCACCGAGATCGCGATCACTGCCCGCCGCGTACCGTTCGATGATCTCCTGCTCGGTCAGGTATCCCGGTGCCTCTGTGGCGTCTGCGACCGCGCCCGGCGTGACCTGTGCGAGACGCCCGTAGATGAGCATGAGCGCCAGATCGGTGAGCGAATCGCCGATCGTCGACAACTCCCAGTCGACGACGGCCCCCATCTCGTCTTGCGGGGTCACCAGGACGTTGTCTAGACGGTAATCGCCGTGCACGATCCCTGGCGCGCTGTCGGCGGGCACCCGGTCGGACAGCATCGCGTACAGGGTCTCCATCGACGGAAGGTCTCGCGTGTGCGCGGCCGCGAATTGTTTGCGCCACCGTTCCACCTGACGGCCGAGGAACCCTTCGGGACGACCGGCGTCCGCCAGGCCAACTTCCGCGGGATCCACCCGGTGCAGGTCGACGAGAGTGTCGACGAGCCGTTCGGAGATCGCGCGCGTGCGCTCCGGCCCGAGGGCGCCGAGCTCGTCCTTCGACCGGTACGGCACCCCGTCGATTTCAGACATCACATAAAACGGCGCGCCGAGTACCTCGACGTCCTCGCACATCGCGTACATCGCCGGCACCGGTACCGCGGTCGGCTGCAGCGCCGACATCATTCGGTACTCGCGCCCCATGTCGTGCGCGGTCGCCAACAAGCGGCCTACCGGCGGCCGACGCAGGATCCACGACGATGAGCCGTCGGTGACGCGGTACGTCAGATTCGACTTGCCGCCCGCGATCAACGTCGCCGCCAGGTCTGAACCCGCACCGTCGACGTGCCTCGGCAACCAGTCACCGAGGACCGCGAGATCGAGTCCGGGGTGTTCCTGCGTCATCAGAACGCCATCACCGACACGGTTTCGGCGACGCAGGAGGGCTTGTCGGAGCCCTCACGTTCGACAGTCACCCGGTTCACCACCTGCAGGCCCGCTCCGGTCGCGGTCACCGACACGACTTCCACGCCTGCGCGCACGCGTGAACCGACGGGCACCGGCGACGGGAAGCGCACCTTATTGCTGCCGTAGTTGACGCCCATCGTCGTGCCCTCGACCGAGTAGACCTGCCCCGACAGCATCGGAATCAGCGACAACGTCAGATATCCGTGCGCGATGGTCGATCCGAACGGTCCGGCGGCAGCCCGCTCCGGATCGACATGAATCCACTGGTGATCGCCGGTCGCCTCCGCGAAGCGGTCGATGCGCTCCTGGTCGATCTGCAGCCAGTCGGAGTATCCGAGGTGGGTGCCGACCGCTGCTTCGAGTTCGGCCCGGCCGTTCAGGATCTTCATCTTCTCTCCTCTGCGATCACATGGTGGCAAGGGCGGTCGTGCAAGTGCGGTGCTGCAAGTGCATCGGTTCTCAGTCCTTGGGCCCACCCGCGACGTACAGCACCTGCCCGGAGACGAAGCCTGCGCCCTCGCTCGCATAGAAGCTCACGGCATGGGCGATGTCGGCGGGTTCGCCGACCCGCTGCACGGGGATCTCCTTGGCCATCGCCGACTTGAAGTCGTCGAACGTGACGCCGATGCGCTCGGCCGTCGCCGCCGTCATGTCGGTGGCGATGAAGCCCGGGGCGATCGCGTTCGCGGTGACACCGAAACGTCCGAGTTCTAGGGCGAGGGTCTTGGTGAAGCCCTGCATGCCGGCCTTGGCCGCCGAGTAGTTGGCTTGGCCACGGTTGCCGAGAGCCGATGTCGACGACAGGTTGACGATGCGACCCCAGCCCTCCTTCGTCTGGTAGTTCTGTACCTCGCGCGCCATCAGGAACGCACCGCGCAGGTGAACGCCCATGACCGCGTCCCAGTCGGAGACGGTCATCTTGAACAGCAGGTTGTCGCGGATGATCCCCGCATTGTTGACGAGGATCGTCGGTGCACCCAACTCGGCCGCGACACGGCTGACCGCTGTTTCAACGGCGACCTCGTCGGAGACGTCCGCACCGACGGCGAGTGCACTGCCACCTGCCGCGACGATCTCGTCGACGACACTCTGGCATGCGGATTCGTCGAGGTCGAGGACCGCGACGGCATGGCCGTCTGATGCGAGACGGCGAGCGACTTCCGCGCCGATTCCGCGAGCTGCTCCGGTGACGATGGCTGTCCGCTGAATGGTCATGAACTCTCCCTGTAGAACTGGTTGCCGACGATCACATGATCCACGCGTCAGCTCGCCGTCGCAGCAGTTTTCCCGACAGCCCGACCACGAGTGCACACCACAGACCGAGTAAGCGATCGCTTATTTTTCCATCGACCACTATGCCCCAGGGTGTGACCCTGGTCAACAGTCGGACGCGCTGAGCGGGTCAGCGCGCGACACTCTGGCGGTACTCGACGGGGCCGATGCCATAGCGCGTCTTGAACCTATTACGGAAGGTCGCTACCGAGCCGAATCCGCACGCCGCCGATATGCTACTGACCGGCAGCCACGGATTGGCACCGAGCATCTCGCGTGCAGTCTCGACTCGTGCGTCCGCGATCCGCGTAGCCAATGACCGGCCACTGTTCTCGAAGAGTCGATACAACTGACGTCGCGACAGATGGAGTTCAGCGGCGATACTGTCCGGCGTGAAGTCAGGATCACGATGCCGGCGCGCGATCAACTCGAGCGCCGACTGGTTGTTGAACAACACGTCATCCTGCAAGCGGTACCCCTCGTCGGAGGCCAGTTCAGCCAACGCTGCGGTGATGAGGTCGACCGCCGCGAGCTCCGCGTCTGCCGACGGCAAGGGCACGTCGGCGGCTGCGGTGTCAGCGGCGAATCGCCGCACGAACCCGGCAGCGGCCCCGGAGAGCAGGGTCGGCTTGTTGGTAGGCCGACCCCGCCGCTCGGCGAGGGCCCGATGTCTGCCGAGCATGGCCAGCGGGATCGCCAGCCCCGACGGGTCAGTCACGTTGGCGGCGCTCTGCAGGAAGGGACTCGCCGTCGAGACGAACATCAGGTCGCCCGCCGAGTACGCATGCTCCTTTCCGTCCTGACGGAGGACGGTCCGGCCACGCATCGAGGTGACCGTGACCAACAGCAACTCGTACGGATCGGTCCGGACGCGTTCGGCCGTCCGTGCGATCCGGGCAGGCGGGTACAGCGCGCAGAACGTTGCAGTGGTCGACAGTTCACGCTCGAACCGGACGGCACTGAACCGGTCGATGTCGCGCGGAATCATATCGACTCCGCCTTGCCACTCCTGCACGCCTGTCGCACCGAAAAAGCGCGACGGGTGGGCGAGTCGATGCCGGTCCACACCGAGTCGCGACTCCCAGGCCGCGATCATGCGTGGGGTGAGCTGGACTCCGGTGTCATCCGTGGGCTCGCGGAGCGCATTCAGCCCGCCGAGGCCAGGGCGGGTGGGCGCATAGTTCAACGTCGTCATTTGACCTCGATCAATCTTTCGTCACGATCAGAAGTCGGCTAGGGGAGGGAGCCGAGGCAAAAGTGCCAAAGCCGACTTTACTCCGACCGGGCGAGTGTCAAGCGCGCTATTCACCAAAATCCAGATCGTTGAGTCAGACTTCAGCACGCTAAAGTGAACGCGCACACAACTCTCCGAGAACCGATTTCCGCCCCGTACTAGGAGCAGACCGTTGACCCAACCGCCGCCCCCGCACACTCCCAACGAGCCCGGGAACAGCGGCGATGACCTCCCTCGCGAGCAGTCGGCGCCCAACGACATGACGCAGACGCCGTACGGCGCGATCCCGAACGACCTCTACAGCGGTTCACCGGCCGCCGCCACGGCCGCAGCAGGTGCGAGCGCGGCGGCGCGGCGTATGCAGATCATCGCGGCCGTCGCCTGTGCGGCAGCCGCAATCGTGATCATCTCGTTCTTCATCGTCGGCAACAAGGGCGGCAGCAAGGCGCCCGCACACCCCGTGACCAGCGTCGTCACCCAGACAGAGACCGAAAACGGCGACGCCAGCACCGTCACCAAGACGACGACGGCGACCGCGACGGCGACCCGCGAGAACACGGCGACCGAGCACCAGACCGGGACGCGGACGGTCACGGACACCGTGACGCGGACCCGGACGGAGACCGAGACGACAACCGAGACCGAGACCGCGCCAGCCGAAACCACCGGTGCGAGTGCGAGCAGTTAACTGATCGTCTACCCCAGGCTGCGGAGCGCCGGTACGACGTCCTCGGTGAACGCTTCGAGGAACCGTCGCTGGTCGGCTCCCGGGTTGTGGAAGACCAGGTGGTTGAGGCCTGCGTCGAGGTACGGCTTGATCTGAGCGACAGCGTCGTCGGGGTTCGACGCGACGATCCACCGTTTCGCGACCTGTTCGATCGGCAGTTCGTCGGCCAGACGTTCCATCTCGACCGACGAGTTGACGCTGTGCTTCTGCTCCGGGGTGAGCGAGAGCGGAGCCCAGAATCGGGTCTGCTCGAGTGCGCGGTCCGGGTCACGGTCGTAGGAGATCTTGATCTCGATCATCCGGTCGATCGCGTCGAAGTCCCGCTCGACCTTCGCCGCGCCCTCCTTGACTGCCGGGATCAGCTTCTCGGTGTAGAGGTCCATGCCCTTGCCCGAAGTGCAGATGAAACCGTCGCCTGCCCGGCCCGCATAACGGGCGACGACCGGCCCGCCCGCGGCGATGTACACCGGGATCGGGTTCTCGGGGACGTCGTACATGTAGGCGTCCTGTGTCGAGTAGTAGTCGCCTTCGAAGTTCACTTTCTCGCCGGTCCACAGCTCTCGCATCAGACGGACCGCTTCGCGCAGCCGCGCGAAACGCTCCTTGAACTCGGGCCATTCACCGCGGAATCCGGTCGCGTACTCATTGAGAGCCTCGCCGGTGCCGACACCGAGCATGACGCGGTCGGGGAACAGGCAGCCCATCGTGGCGAACGCCTGCGCGATCACCGCAGGGTTGTAGCGGAACGTCGGGGTCAGGACCGATGTCCCCATCTGCAGTCGTTCGGTCCGTTCGCCGACTGCCGCCATCCAGGCAAGCGAGAACGGCGCGTGTCCGCCGTTGTGGCGCCACGGCTGAAAGTGGTCACTGACGGTCACCGAGTCCAAGCCGAACTCTTCGGCGGCGACACCGAGTTCAACGAGGTCACGGGGTCCGAACTGTTCGGCCGAAGCCTTCAATCCGAGTTTGAGCGATGCCATGCTTCTCCTTCGATGTGGGTTTCTGGCGGCGACGCGTCAGCGGAAGGCGTCAAAACCGGTGAGCGCCTTGCCGATCATCAACTGATGCATCTCGCTGGTGCCCTCGTAGGTGAGGACCGACTCCAGGTTGTTCGCGTGGCGGATCACCGGGTATTCGAGCGTAATCCCGTTGGCGCCGAGAATCGTCCGACATTCGCGGGCGATGGCGATCGCCTCCCGGACGTTGTTGAGCTTGCCGAGACTGATCTGTTCGGGACGGATCGTCCCGGCGTCCTTCATCCGCCCGAGATGGACGGCGAGCAGGAACGCCTTGCCGACTTCCAGTGCCATATCGGCGAGTTTCGCTTGGGTGAGTTGGAATCCGCCGAGCGGCTTGTCGAACACTTCGCGTTCGTCGGCGTACCGGAGCGCCGTCTCGAGGCTGTCGCGCGCGGCGCCGACCGCACCGAACACGATGCCGAAACGCGCTTCGTTGAGGCAGCTGAGCGGGCCGCGGAGGCCTTCGACACCCGGCAGTACCGCGTCGGCGGGCAACCGGACGTCGTCCAGGACGAGTTCACCGGTCACCGAGGCGCGCAACGACATCTTGTGCTTGATCTCGTTAGCCGAGAACCCCGGAACGTCGGTGGGCACGACGAACCCTCGAATGCCGCGCGGGTCAGCGGGGTTGGTCTGTGCCCATACGACAGCGACATCGGCGACACTGCCGTTGGTGATCCACATCTTGGCGCCGTTGAGGATCCAGTCGTCACCGTCGCGGCGTGCGGTGGTGCGCATGCCCGCCGGGTTGGATCCGAAGTCGGGTTCGGTGAGTCCGAAACAGCCGATCGCCTCACCGCGTGCCATCGCGGGCAGCCACTGGTCCTTCTGCTCGTCGCTGCCGAACGCGTGGATCGCGAACATCGACAGCGAGCCTTGCACCGAGATGAAGCTGCGCAGACCGCTGTCGACCGCTTCGGCCTCCATGCACGCCAACCCGTACGCGGTGGCCGACGTCCCCGCGCAGCCGTAGCCCTCCAGATGCATACCGAACAGGCCCATTTCACCGAGTTCGAGGGCGAGCTCACGGACCGGGAGTGTGCCGTCCTCGAACCACCCCGCCACGTGCGGGCGCAGACGTTTGGCTCCGAACGCGGCGACGGTGTCGACGATGGATCGCTCGTCGTCGTCGAGCAGTCCCGCGAATCCGAACAGTTCGTCCACACTGCTGCGCGCCATACGTCGTCGTCTCCTCTTCCGGCGGTTAACCGCCGCTGTTCGAGTGTCGGTTCTCACCATACGACCGCCGCCGACTTCGCCGCGCTGCGAGGGAGCCGACGCTGAGGCATCATTAGCCTGTCGTGCCGCGCCCGCGTCCGATACGTAACAGTTCGACCGATCACCGGAGGACTTCCCCGTGCCGATACCCGCGGCCTATCTGCTCGCCGATCGGGCACCCCTGCCTCGCACCCTCTGCGACATCCTCGCAGAGACTGCGAGGACTCATCCGGACGCGCCCGCCATCGACGACTCCGACGCGATCGTGACGTATTCAGAACTGATCGCGCTGATCCGTCGCGTGAGCGGCAGACTGTCCGCGATCGGCGTCGGCCGCGGCCACCGGGTAGGTATCCGCATGCCGTCGGGCAGCCGCGACCTCTACCTCGCGATCCTGGCGACACTCTGGGCGGGCGCCGCATACGTTCCCGTCGACGCGGACGATCCCGACGAGCGCGCCCGCCTGGTGTTCGGGGAAGCCGATGTCGACGCGATCATCGACGCCAACGGAATTCACCCGCAGACGGACCGCGTAGCGACACCGCAGCCCGACGCGCCAGCCATTCCGGTCGGCACCTCACCCGCGACCTCGTCCGACGACGCGTGGATCATCTTCACCTCGGGGTCGACGGGGAAGCCGAAAGGCGTCGCGGTGACCCACCGAAACGCCGCCGCGTTCGTCGACGCCGAAGCCGCCCTGTTCCTCCAGGACGCGCCGCTGGGCCCTGGCGACCGCGTGCTCGCCGGACTGTCGGTCGCGTTCGACGCGTCATGCGAAGAGATGTGGCTGGCGTGGCGCAGCGGAGCCTGCCTCGTGCCCGCACCGCGTGCGCTGGTGCGCTCCGGCATGGATCTGGGTCCGTGGCTGGTGAAACGCGACATCAACGTGGTGTCGACGGTGCCGACGCTCGCGTCGATGTGGCCGGCCGAAGCCCTCGAGATGGTGCGACTCCTGATCTTCGGCGGCGAAGCGTGCCCGCCCGAGCTCGCCGACCGCCTCGCCACCGACGACCGCGAAGTATGGAATACCTACGGCCCGACGGAGGCGACCGTCGTCGCGTGCGCCGCCCCACTCCGCCGCGGGGAGCCCGTCCGGATCGGTCTGCCGTTGATCGGCTGGGATCTGGCGGTCGTCGACCCGAACGGTCAACCCGTCGCAGACGGCGAGTCCGGCGAACTCGTGATCGGCGGCGTCGGCCTGGCTCGCTACCTCGATCCAGCCAAGGACGCCGAGAAGTACGCTCCGGCACCGGCACTCGGTTGGGATCGCGCCTACCGCAGCGGCGACATCGTCACCCTCGACAGCGCCGGACTACTGTTCGTCGGCCGCGCCGACGACCAAGTGAAGATCGGCGGGCGCCGCATCGAGCTCGGCGAAATCGACAACGCCCTGCAGCGGGTCGCCGGCGTCAGCGGCGCGGCAGTCGCCGTCCGCACCACCGAGTCTGGCAACGCGTTTCTGGTCGGCTACCTCGCGTCCACCGACCCCGACTTCGACGTCGCAGAAGCGCGGGCCGCGTTGCGCGCCGAACTGCCCGCAGCCCTCGTTCCGCGACTGGTCCTGATGGACGAGCTACCTACCCGCACCTCCGGGAAAGTGGACCGAGACGCCCTCCCCTGGCCCGTCCCGGGAACCGACTCCAGCGACGAACCGTCCAACCTGTCCGGCACCGAGGGCTGGCTCGCGCAGCAGTGGTCCGCGGTCCTCGGCGTCGACGTATCGAGCTCCACGGCCGACTTCTTCGCCGAGGGCGGCGGGTCGCTATCGGCTGCCCAACTGGTCACCGCATTGCGGAGCCGGTACCCGGAGATCACCGTCGCCGCCCTCTACGACCACCCGCGACTCGGTTCGCTGGCGGAGATGCTCGACGCCCTCGACCCGACGGCAGCCGTCGAACCTCGCGAAGTGAAGCCCGTCCCGTTCTCGACCGGTCTCGCGCAGACCGTCGCATCGGTTCCGCTCGCCACGCTGACCGGCATCCAATGGGTCACCTGGCTCGGGGTGGCGAACAACGTCGCCGACTGGGCGGCCGGCAGGCTCGGCTACGACGCCCCGTGGCTCATCGACGTGAACTGGTGGGCGCTGCTCGTCGCGTTCGGTGTGTTCGTGACACCGCTCGGCCGCATGACGATCGCCGCAGTCGGTGCACGCCTACTCCTGAACGGGGTCACCGCCGGACACTATCCGCGCGGCGGCGGCGTTCACATCCGCCTCTGGATCGCCGAACGTCTGATGGCGGCGAGCGGCGCACACAACCTGTCGGGCGCACCGTGGATGCCAACCCTCGCGCGGGCTCTCGGCGCACGGATCGGCGACGATGTCGACCTGCACTCGCTGCCACCGGTCACCGGCCTGCTGCGGATCGGCGACGGAGCTGCCATCGAGCCCGAAGTCGACCTCGCGGGTTGGTGGCTCGACGGCGACATCCTGATCATCGGCGAGATCACTGTGAAGCCGGGCGCTGTCGTCGGCAGCCGGTCGACGCTATTCCCCGGCGCCGTCGTCGGCCGCGACGCGATCGTCGACCCCGGCTCCGGGGTGACGGGCAAGGTGAAAGCCCGGCAACGCTGGGGAGGTTCCCCCGCGATGAAACTCGGCAAGGCCAAACCGACGTGGCCGTCGGAGCGCCCGAAGACGCGCCGGTGGTGGGTAGCCGTCTACGGGGGCACTGCACTCGCAATCTCGGCAGTCCCGCTGATCTCGCTGGCCGCCGGTCTCGCCGTCGCGGGCAGCTGGGCCGTCTCCGCCGACCGTCTACGCACCGCGACGTGGCGGATGCTCGCGCTCGCACCCGTCGGCGCACTGGCCGCGATGGGTGTGTTCGCGCTGCTCACCCTGATCGGGGTTCGCTTGGCGTCGATCCGGATGACGGCTGGAACGCACCCCGTCCGTTCCCGCATCGGATGGCAGGTGTGGGCGACCGAACGCATGATGGACGCAGCCCGAACGTACCTGTTCCCGCTGTATGCGAGCCTGTTGACGCCATGGTGGTTCCGGGCGTTGGGCGCGTCGATCGGCACAGGAGCCGAGATCTCGACGGCGCTGGTGGTCCCGAAGTTCACGACTGTCGGCGACGACTCTTTCCTCGCCGACGACACGCTCGTCGCGTCGTACGAGTTGGGCGGCGGCTGGATGCGGGTCGGTGAGGCGAAGATCGGCAAACGCGCGTTCCTCGGCAACTCCGGCATGATCGCCCCGGACCGCAAAGTCCCCAAGAACGGACTCGTCGCCGTGCTGTCGGCCGCGCCGTCGAAGGCGAAGAACGGGTCGAGTTGGTTGGGCAGCCCACCCGTCCGGTTGCGGCGCACGGCAGCCGCAACCGATTCCGCGCGCACCTTCGCGCCAACCTTCGGCGTGAAGGTCGCGCGAGCGACCGTCGAGACGCTGCGGCTCACCGCGGTCATGGTGTCGTTCGGTATCGGCGTGTGCGTGCTGTTCGCGATGCAGATCGCCGCCGACAAATGGGGGGTGATCGCGGCGGCGTTCCTAAGTGGCCTGATCCTGTTGGCTGCGGGCGCGGGCGCCGGCGCGGTGGCATGCGTGGCGAAGTGGACGGTCGTCGGACCGATCCGACCATCCGAGCATCCGCTGTGGAGTTCGTTCGTGTGGCGAAACGAACTGTCGGACGCGTTCGTCGAGACAGTGGCCGCACCGTGGTTCGCGAACGCCGCGACCGGCACCCCGGCCCTCACTTTGTGGCTGCGGTCGTTGGGTGCGACGATCGGCAGGGGCGTGTGGTGCGAGTCGTACTGGCTTCCCGAAGCGGACCTAGTCGAACTCGGCGACGGTTCCAACGTGCAGCGCGGCTGCGTGGTCCAGACCCACCTGTTCCATGACCGGGTGATGGCGATCGACCACGTCCGAATCGGTGCGGGCGCGACCCTCGGACCGCACTGCGTCGCGCTCCCGGCGTCGGGTGTCGGCGAGTCGGCGACAATCGGCCCGGCGTCGCTGGTGATGCGCGGCGACGTCGTCCCGGACCACACCGTGTGGCAGGGCAACCCGATCGCGCCGTGGACACCGTGATCACGCGAGTTCCCGCGCCGGCGACGCCGGTAGGGTTGGCTCGTATCGCGAACAACAGACGGAGAGGTAGTGCCGAGTAAACGGAATACGCAGGAACCGACGTTGCCGGGCGGTCATCACGAACTCGACCCGTACATGCCGCACAGCGGCAATCTCGGCTACCGGATCTCGCGATACGCTCTCGAACTCGGCTATCGCGTCGCCAGCAATCGCCTGTCCGGTACGGCGACGATCTCCGCCACCTCGTACCAGGAGTTGACGCGGTTCGCCCTCGACCTCGCGACGTCGATGCGCGTCGACCGGGTGACGGTGAACGGTTCCCGGGCCCGTCACTCGCATCGCGGCGGCAAGCTATCGATCACCCCGGGATCGCCGATCCTGCCCGGCGGAGTCATGTCGATTCTCATCCGCTATGGCGGCACACCCAGGCCGGTCCGCGGACCGTTCGGCGACGTCGGTTGGGAGGAACTCGACAATGGAGCGCTGTGCGCGAACCAGCCGGACGGCGCCCCGTCGTGGTTCCCGTGCGACGACCATCCCGAGGCGAAGGCGTCCTTCCACATCGAGGTCACCACCGACAGCCCGTACTACGTGCTCGCGAACGGGCGGCTCGCGTCCAAGCAGCGGCGCGCCGCGCAGACGACGTGGACGTACGACCAGGTGGAGCCGATGTCGACGTATCTGGCGTCCATTCAGATCGGCCAGTACGAGCATCGAACCCTGGCGACGTCGCCGGTACCGGTGCACGCTCTGGTCCCGCCGTCGCTGTCGAAACGCTTCGACGTGAGCTTCGCGCACCAGGTGCAGATGGTCGGCGCGTTCACCGAGATGTTCGGCCCCTACCCGTTCCCGCAGTACACGGCCGTGGTCACCGAAGACGAGTTGGACATCCCGTTGGAAGCGCAGAGTTTCTCGACCTTCGGAGCCAATCACTGCGACGGTTCCCTCGACCATGAGCGGCTCGTCGCCCACGAACTGGCTCATCAGTGGTTCGGGAATTCGGTGACCGGCGCCCGATGGCGCGACATCTGGCTGCACGAGGGTTTCGCCTGCTACGCCGAATGGCTGTGGAGTCAGCACAGCGGTGGCCGGTCGGCCGACGAGTGGGGACGCCACTACTACGAGAAACTGCAGCAGACGAGGTTCACCACACCGCTCGCCGATCCCGGCCCCCGCGCCATGTTCGACGACTGGGTCTACAAACGCGGAGCTCTCACGCTGCACGCTCTGCGTCTCCGGCTGGGCGACGGCGAGTTCTTCGCACTGCTGCGACGGTGGACCGACAAGTACCGGTACCAGTGCGCGACCACCGAAGACTTCATCGCGCTAGCGTCGACATTCACGTCGGAGTCGCTGAAAGATCTCTGGCGGGACTGGCTGTTCACACCGGACCTGCCGCGTTATCCGACGCTGTAGACGCACGCGCGAGAATTACTAACACGTAATCGACGAGAATCAGCCATTCGCGCCGAGTAGCTACCGTATGCGTGCTGGAAATGCCGGCAGCAGCCCGTCCGCCCGCCCCTGCGCCAACGACGGTGCGGCGGTGTCCTTCCCGGACAGTTCGTAGTGCAGCGGCGCACCGTCCCGGCCGACGGTCGGCCAGTCGATGCCCAACTCATCGTCGAGCGGGTTCACCCCGTGTTCGGCCGTCGGGTTGTATCCGGTGGAGCACAGGTAGGTGACGGTCGAGCCGTCCTGCAGGGAGCAGAATCCGTGCCCGAGCCCTTCGGCGAGGTAGACGGCCCTGCGGTCGACATCATCGAGGAGCACTGCGTCCCACGTCCCGAAGGTCGGCGATCCGACACGGATGTCGACGATGACGTCGACGATCGCGCCGACCGTGCACGTCACGTATTTGGCCTGACCGGGCGGGACATCGGCGAAATGGATACCGCGCAGGGCACCGGCCGCCGACACTGACGTGTTCACCTGCGCGAGGTCGAATCGGTGGCCGATAGTCTCGGCGAGCACATCGGCCTTGAACGCTTCGAGGAAGACACCGCGGTCGTCGCCGTGCTGGACGGGGGTGAACTCCCACGCGCCGTCGATGCTCAGCGGTCGAACCCGCATCACAGCTCCCGTCCGCGGTCGAGCAAGTCAAAGAGGTAGGCGCCATAACCGGATTTGAGGAGCGGTTGGGCGAGATCGCGCAGCTGCGCGTCGTCGATATAGCCGAGCCGCCACGCGATCTCCTCGGGCACCGCGATCTTGAGCCCCTGCCGCTGCTCGACGGTACGGACGAAATTGCTCGCATCGAGGAGCGAATCGAAGGTGCCGGTGTCCAGCCAGGCCGTGCCTCGCTGCAACACAGTGACATGCAGCTTGTCGCGTCGCAGGTACTCGGCGTTGACGTCGGTGATCTCGTATTCGCCCCGCGCCGACGGGCGCAGGCGCGACGCGATCTCAACGACATCGTTGTCGTAGAAGTAGAGGCCGGGTACCGCGTACCGCGATGTCGGCCGGGCAGGCTTCTCCTCCAGCGCGATCGCTCGGCCGGCGTCGTCGAACTCGACGACGCCGTACGCCGTCGGGTCGGCGACACGGTAGGCGAAGATCGCGCCGCCGTCGACGTCTCCGTAACCGCGCAGCTGGTTGCCGAGGCCGGGTCCGTAGAAGATGTTGTCACCCAGGACGAGCGCCGCCGTATCGTCACCAATGTGGTCGGCGCCCAGCACGAACGCCTGCGCCAGCCCTTCCGGTTCGGGTTGGACTGCGTACGTGATGTGGACGCCGAACTGCGCGCCGTCGCCGAGCAGATACTCGAACGATGCGCGATCATGCGGAGCGGTCACCACCAGCACCTCGCGGACACCCGCGAGCATCAACGTCGACAGCGGATAGTAGATCATCGGCTTGTCGTACACCGGGACCAGCTGTTTGCTCACGCCCTGTGTAATCGGGTGCAGTCGCGAGCCGGTGCCGCCCGCGAGGATGATTCCGCGCATGAGGCAACCCTATCGGTAGAGTCGTTCGAGGTCCCCCGACATCGAACGAGACCCTGCTGGTCGAGCCGTCCGGCTGTCGAACCCTCTGTCCATCGAACCCAGTCGAGGCCCACACGACTAAGGAGTGTCATGCGAGTCCTGGTGACGGGCGGCGCCGGTTTCATCGGCGCGAACTTCGTGCTGCGCACCCTCGACACCCGACCGGAGACGTCGATCACGGTGCTCGACAAGTTCACGTATGCGGCCAACCCGTCGACGTTGGCGCCGGTCGCAGATCGAGTCGATGTTGTGCGCGGCGATATCGCCGACACTGGTGTCGTCGACCGGCTGGTGGCCGCGGCGGATGTAGTGGTGAACTTCGCGGCAGAGTCGCACAACGACAAATCGCTTGCCGACCCGTCGTCGTTCGTGCAGACCAACTTGGTCGGCACGTACACACTGCTCGAGTCGGTTCGCCGCCACGGCGTCCGATTCCATCATGTGAGTACCGACGAGGTGTACGGCGATCTCGACCTCGACGATCCCGCGCGGTTCACCGAGGAGACCGCGTACAACCCGTCAAGTCCGTACAGCTCGACGAAGGCTGGCAGCGATCTGCTGGTCCGGGCGTGGGTCCGCTCATTCGGGATCGCCGCGACGATCTCGAACTGCAGCAACAACTACGGGCCGTACCAGCACGTCGAGAAGTTCATTCCCCGGCAGATCACCAATGTGCTGACGGGTATCCGGCCGAAGCTGTACGGCGACGGCCGCAACGTCCGCGACTGGATCCACGTCGACGACCACAACGACGCGGTGTGGACGATCATCGAACGGGGACGACCAGGTGAGACGTATCTGATCGGCGCCGACGGCGAGGTCGACAACCGGACCGTCGTCGAATCGATTCTGGAAGCCTTGGGCCATCCGCGCGACGCCTTCGACTTCGTGACCGACCGGGCAGGTCACGACCGTCGGTACGCCATCGATTCGACGCGGCTGCGCACCGAACTCGGATGGTCTCCCAGGTACACCGATTTCACATCCGGACTGGCCGCCACGGTCGACTGGTACCGGAATCACAGCGGCTGGTGGACACCCGTCAAGGACGGTGTGGAAGCGTCGTATGCACTGACCCAGACCATCCTCGACCCAGAAGGATCCTGATGCGCGTTCTCGTCACCGGCGGCGCCGGCTACATCGGCTCGCACACCGTCCTGGCACTCCAGGCCGCCGGGCACGACGTCGTGATCGCCGACGACTTCAGCAACGCCAAGCCGAGCATCGTCAAACGGCTTGTCGCCCTGTCGGGTTCACCGGTGACCGTGTACACGATCGACCTGACCGACGAGGTCGCGACCGAGCGGGTGTTCGCCGAGGAGCAGGTTGACGCCGTGATCCACTTCGCCGGTTTCAAAGCGGTCGGCGAGTCGGTCGCGAAACCTCTTTCGTACTACCGCAACAACCTCGACACCACGTTCTCAGTCCTCGCAGCGATGGAGAAGCACGGTGTGCGCACGTTCGTGTTCTCGTCGTCGGCCACCGTGTACGGCGAGAACCCGGTCCGAGAACGCACCGAGGACATGCCGACGTCGGCGACCAACCCGTACGGGTGGACCAAGGTGATGATCGAGCAGGTACTGCGCGACCTGGCGGTCGCCGACGACGCGTGGCGCATCGCGCTACTACGCTATTTCAACCCGGTCGGCGCGCATGCGAGCGGTGAGATCGGCGAAGACCCCAACGGGCTGCCCAACAATCTGATGCCGTTCGTCTCGCAGGTGGCGGTGGGACGTCGCGACAAGCTGTCCGTGTTCGGGGACGACTACGACACCCCCGACGGCACGGGTGTCCGCGACTACATCCACGTCGAAGACCTCGCGTCCGGGCATCTCGCCGCGCTCGAGAAGATTACGGTCGGCGACGAGCCGCTGTCGGTGTGGAATCTCGGGAGTGGCCAGGCGGTGTCCGTGCTCGAGGTGATCGCCGCGTTCGGGCGTGCCAGCGGCCGCGACGTGCCGTACGAGGTCGTGCCGCGTCGCCCCGGCGATTTGCCCGCCTACTGGGCCGATCCGGCGAAGGCCAACGCCGAACTCGGGTGGACGGCGACCCGCACGATCGACGATATGTGCGCGGACACGTGGCGCTGGCAGTCGAAGAACCCGAACGGTTTCCCCGACGACGACGAGTAGGCCGGTATCGATCCTGGTCCGCAAAGGACCGGAAGCCGGTCACCGCTGGTCTTTCCTGGTCGTCAGTGGCTCGACGCCGACTCTTCGTTCGTCAAGTCGACGTCGGTGACGTTACTTCTCATGGTGTGCGGTCCCGCGATCCTCGTGCGGTTGCCGATCACCATCACGACTGCCGCGAGCAGTGCCATCGCGATGCCGAATCCGAAGGCCTCACCGTAGCCGACGGAATCGAAGCGTTCCATGACGGCGGCGATGATCGCCGGTGAAGCGAAGCCCAGATAGGTGAGTCCGTAGAAGACGGCGGTCAGCCCGGCGAGTTCGTCCGGGCGGGCGATCCGCTGCACTTCGAGCAGGCCCGAGATCAGCGCCATGCCGTAACCGCAACCGAGGATGGCGGCCGCGATCAATGCCATCGCGACAATATGGTTCGACGCGGCCACGATTGCCGATGCGAGACCGACAGCGACGAAGAGCAGCGCGATGACGCCGGTCCGCGGAGATCCGGGCTTATCGAGTCGCTTACCCAACGTCTGGATCAGGAAGCCCGCCGCCAGGCCGACGACGCAGCACAGTCCGGCGAACGCGATCGCCCAGTCCGACGTCTCCTCCGTCATGAAAGCGGGGACCACCGCGTAGGCGACGGCGCACGCGCCGAACACCCAGGGCGCGACCGGCGCGACGAGCAACCAGAACCGGGGGTGCCGCGCCGACCGGATACGCAGGTCCTGCCCGAGGCTGCGAGCCGTCTCGCGCGGTGCATGCGACTCCGGTGCCCGCAGCAGCGCTGCGAACGCGATTCCGGACAACGCGATGTTGATCAGGTACGAGAGCTGTCCCGGCCAGGGCGCCCACTGGGCGAGGATCGCCGCAACTCCCGCACCGACACCGAATCCGGCCGTCAGGCTCAACGCGGCACGGCGCGCCCCCGCCGTCACGCTCGCGCCGTCGGCATCCGACAGTTCCTTGATCCAGCTTCCGCCGACGGCCATCGCCAACCCCAACGCGATACCGCTGGCGACGCGTCCGATCACGAGCAGTGGCACCGAGTCCGATCCGGCGGCGAGCAGTGCTGAACCTACCGCCGCGATGATCGGCGAGGGCAGCATCAGCGGACGGCGACCGTACCGATCCGACAGCGGTCCGCCGATCAGCAGCGCCGGGACGATACCAAGGACGTATGTGAACAGCAGCACGTCGACGACGACCGGCGCGATGTCCGTCGTCGTGCGATACATGACGAGCAGCGGCGTGAACTCGTTACCGCCCCAAGCCGCCGCGAACACGGCGAGGCAGACCGCGGGCCAACCGGTGTTTCGCAGGGTGGTCATCGAATTCCTCCTTCGACGTCGTGAACTCCGGCGAGGTGGGTCGCCAGCAGTTCGGCGAATCCGTCTGCGTCTCCGTCGGCGATCGCTGCCGCGAGTGCGCGGTGGTCATGGTGGATGCGGTCGACGACCGCACCGCCGAGTTGTAGTCGTGCCGCGGTCATTCGTCGCTGTCGCTCACCGAGGGACCTGTAGAAGCCGCCGAGCAGCGCGTTGCCGTCGGCGGCGACGATCAATTGGTGAAACTGTGCGTCGAGTCTGGCGAACTCGGCCGCGTCGGATGGGTCGACCTGTTGATGCGCACGACGGTTCTCGTCGAGTCGCTCGGCGAGTGCAGCGAGCGTCGACGGGATCGCGACCACTGACCGCACGGCATGCGATTCGACGAGTATGCGCGCCTCCAGGACCTCGCGCGCCTCCTGGTCGCCGACGGGGACTACGAGTGCGCCGCGCTTGGGGTATAGCCGCATCCAGCCTTCCGCGGCCAGTCGGAGGAACGCTTCACGGACTGGCGTGCGGCTCACCTCGCAACGTTGGGCGATTTCGCCCTCACTGATGAGTTCGCCACCGGGAAGCTCGCAGGTGAGGATGAGTTCTTTCACGTCTGCGTACACCCGGTCCGCAGCTGAATACGTCATAGACACAAGATGGATACTACGGCAGTGTGGTGCGTTCACCGAACCGTCGACCGGGCACCCACTCGACCGCAGCGCCGCAGGCGGTGGCAGAATCGGGCTATTCCGGAGCTGGACGCGACCCGTCCATCCATTTTGCCGTGACCCGCGACATGAGTACTCACCAGTAGAATGTCAGGTCACTCACAAACGGTGGTTCATCTCACACCATCAGTCGTTCACGAAATACTCTGAACGCACATTTTCGTGTCCCAGTACGTCCGGTGATGCCGGAGATCGAGGAGCAAGTGTGACCAGTCCAGCGAACGAAAGCGCGACGAGCCGGCCTAGCCTCGCGGACTCGCCCATCACGAACGAGGAGATCTTCCTCGCGCACGAGGGCGGCAAGCTGTCGGTGGAGCTCCGATCGCCGATCGACTCGCAGCGCGACCTCTCGATCGCGTACACGCCGGGCGTCGCGCAGGTGTCGCGGGCGATCGCCGCCGACCGCGACCTCGTCGACAAGTACACGTGGACCGATCGCCTAGTCGCCGTCGTCTCGGACGGCACTGCGGTCCTCGGCCTCGGTGACATCGGACCGCGCGCGTCGTTGCCGGTGATGGAGGGCAAGTCGGCACTGTTCCGCACGTTCGCGGGACTCAACTCGATTCCGATCGTGCTCGACACGACCGACCCCGACGAGATCGTCGAGACGCTGATCCGGCTGCGCCCCAGCTTCGGCGCGGTGAATCTCGAAGACATTTCGGCTCCCCGGTGTTTCGAGATCGAGCGGCGCGTCGTCGAAGCTCTCGACTGCCCGGTGATGCACGACGACCAGCACGGCACCGCGATCGTCGTGCTCGCCGCACTGAAAGGCGCGTTGACTCACCTCGGAAAGGATATCGGCGACCTCAAGGTCGTGATCTCCGGCGCGGGCGCTGCCGGTGTCGCGTGCGCGAAGATCCTGCAGGCAGCAGGCGTCCCTGACATCGTGATCCTCGACTCGAAGGGGATCATCGGCGGCCACCGAGACGACCTCAACGAGTTCAAAACAGAGTTGGCGTCGTGGTCGAATCCCCGTGAGCTGTCTGGCGGCCCGGCAGAAGCACTCGTCGACGCGGACATGTTCCTCGGCGTTTCGGCCGGCACGGTCGCGGAAGAGGCGATCGCCTCGATGAACGACGGCGCGATCGTCTTCGCGTTGTCGAACCCGGACCCGGAGATTCATCCGGACGTCGCAGCGAAGTACGCGTCGATCGTGGCGACCGGCCGCAGCGACTTCCCGAATCAGATCAACAACGTCCTCGCCTTCCCCGGCGTCTTCGCCGGCGCGCTCGACGCCGATTCCCGTCGCATTACCGAGGGGATGAAGCTCGCTGCCGCGGAAGCGATCTTCGGTGTCGTCGGCGACGATCTCGCCGCCGACCACATCGTTCCGAGCCCGCTGGATCCGCGGGTGGCGCCCGCCGTCGCGAAAGCCGTCGCCGACGCCGCCCGACTCGAGGGCGTCACCAAATAAGTCGATCCCGCTGAAGTACACGTCCACAATGGTCGTATGACTTTGTGGCACGGAGACGATCTGAACCTGTCCGCGTATCTCTCACGGGTCGGGTTCGGTGGCGATCCGACGCCGAACCTCGACACGCTCGTCGCTCTGCATCGCGGGCAGACGACGTCGATCCCGTTCGAAAATCTCGAGACCATGTTGGGCCGGGACGTTCCGCTGGACCTGGGGTCGTTGCAGCACAAACTGGTCGATTCGGCGCGGGGCGGCTACTGCTTCGAGCACGCCACGCTGTTCGCGGCGGTCTTGGAGAGGATCGGATTCCAGTTCACGGCGCTGAGCGGCCGCGTCACTCTCGGCGGCGATCCATCGTCTCGTCCGCCGACACATGCGTTGATCGTCGTCGAGATCGATGAGCACCGGTACCTCTGCGACGTCGGGTTCGGGCGCGGGCCGCTCGAACCGATCGAGTTCCGTGACGGCGTCGAGGTCGATCAGGACGGCTGGCGCCTGCGCCTGACCACCGAGCCGGTCGGTGACCTCTTCGACACCGACCGTTGGATCCTCTGGCATGTCGGCGAGGACGGCTGGGTCGACCGCCACACGTTCACGTTGAATCCACAGTTTCCGATCGACTATCGGGTCGGCAGCCATTTCGTGTCGACGTCACCGCGTTCGCCGTTCACCACGCGGCCGTTCATCCAACGGTTCGCCGCCGACGTGCATTTCACGCTCGACGACGCCACCCTGACGGCGGTGACACCTGACGGTGCGCAGACTGTGCGTGAGGTGGGCGTTGACGACCTCTCGACGGTCCTGCGGGACGTGTTCGGCGTCGCACTGACGACCTCCGACGCCGCCGCTCTCGTAGCGTCGGAGACGCTGCGCCGACAGCAGGAGCCGCCGCACTGACCCCCGTTTTGCCCCCAGCAGCGTTGAGTCGGTAACATTGTCCGGGCTGCCGCGAGGCAGTACGCCGCCTTAGCTCAGTCGGTAGAGCGATTCACTCGTAATGAATAGGTCAGGAGTTCGATTCTCCTAGGCGGCTCCACAAGAATGCAGGCCAGAGACTCCCTCTGGCCTGCATTCTTCGTTTCCGGCGCGGCGCCGTCCCACATCGCCTCTAACCCTCTAGCTGGTGTCCCGTGATGACACCAACTAGAGAGTTAGGAGGAGTTTGGTTGACACTTTTATACTTTTGTCTCACTATTGCGACATGAATACTAATGCGTCAATGGACTTCACACTGCGATCGGGACCCACGTGGCGGGACCCGTTCACGATGTACGCGGCGCTTCGGCGCGACGACCCCGCCCATCACGTGGTCCCGGCCACCGCTCCGTCCGACGATTACTGGGTGTTGACGCGCCACGCCGACGTCACCGCGGCCGCCAAGGACTGGGAGACGTTCTCGTCTGCGCAGGGTCTCACCGTCACCTATGGCGAATTAGCGACGATCGGCCTCGCCGACAATCCGCCGATGGTGATGCAGGATCCGCCCGCGCACACCGAGTTCCGCAGACTCGTCTCGCGCGGATTCACTCCGCGCCAGGTGGCGACACTCGAACCTTTGGTGCGCGAGTTCGCCGTCGAGCGCATCGAGGCGCTCCGGTCACGAGGCGGCGGCGACATCGCAGCCGATCTGTTCAAACCGTTGCCGAGCATGGTGGTCGCGCACTATCTCGGCGTCCCGGAAGCCGACCGTCTCCGATTCGACTCCTGGACCGAAGCGATCGTCGGCGCCAACCCCGGAGGCGACCTCGCCGCCGCCATGAGCACGGCCGCGGACGCGGTGCTCGAACTCACCGGCTACTTCGCCGAACTCATCGAACTCCGTCGCGCCGAACCCGGCGACGACACCGTGTCGCACCTCGTCGCCGCCGGAATCGCCGACGATCCGCAAGCCGACCCTGCGGGCCTCCTGTCGATCCTGGCGTTCGCCTTCACCATGGTCGCGGGCGGAAACGATACGACGACCGGCATGCTCGGCGGATCATCGGCACTGCTGACCACCAACCGCGATCAACGGTCCGTCCTACTCGACGAGCCGGACGCCCTACCCGACGCGATCGACGAACTGCTGCGCCTCACCTCCCCGGTGCAAGGACTCGCCCGCACCACGACACGCGACGTCGAACTGCACGGCGCCACCATTCCGGCCGGGCGAAAAGTCCTGCTCTGCTATGGATCGGCCAATCGAGATGAGCAGACATACGGTCCCGACGCCGAGCGTCTGGACGTACGACGGAAGCCCCGCAACATTCTCGCTTTCAGTCACGGCATGCACCACTGCCTCGGTGCGGCGGCCGCGCGCATGCAGGCCCGCGTCACACTCGAAGAACTGCTAGCTCGCTGCCCGGACTTCGAGGTGGACGTCGACCGTATCGAATGGGCCGACGGCAACTATGTACGCAGGCCGACGTCGGTACCGTTTACTCCATGACCAGTCACCCAGACCGCAGCGGTTGGGCTCAGGGCGTGCGACGGTCCGCGGCGAGAGACCGGATCCTCGCGATCGCGGGCGACGTCTTCGCGCAGCACGGAGCGGACGCTTCGATGTCCGAGATCGCGACGGCCGTCGGCTGTTCCCGAGCCACCCTGTACCGGCATTTCGACAGCCGCACCGCATTACAACTGGCGTACGTGGAGCAGGTCGCCGTCACCATCGGAGCGGCCGTCGCGAACCGGACCGCGCACCTGACGGCCCCCGACGACCGACTCACCGAGGCAATCCTGTTCGCGCTGACCGAAGTCCGTGCCGACCCAGCACTGTCGGCGTGGTTCTCTCCCGCCGGCGCAGGTCTGGCAAGCGAACTCGCGCTGTCGTCGTCCGCGATCGAGACATTGGCTAACCGGTTCGTCGGCGACCACGGCCCGGCGGGCGTCGCCGCGGCCCGGTGGATCGTCCGGGTCATCGTCTCCCTGCTCGTCGTACCCGCAGGCCCGAATGAACGCGACACCATCGAACAGTTCGTGACGCCGGCGGTCCTCGCATCGTTCGCGTGAGTCCCGATCGCACCGAGGAGGCGATCACACAGACCAGACGAGAGCCAGACCTATCGCGCACGCCCCGACCGAACCGACCAAAGTGAGCATCGCGTACAGCAGACCGCGGCGCCCGCCCGTCCGGACCGTGTCGAGCACCGAAGTCGAGAACGTGGTGTATCCGCCGCAGAACCCAGTGCCGACCACTGCAGACCAATCCGGCGACGCACCGTGGAACATCACTGCCCCAGCCACCACACCGATGATCAACGACCCGGTCACGTTGATCGCGAGCACCGGGCCCGGAAACGCGCCAGGCCACCGCTGTCGGGACGCATCGTCGACGACGAACCGCAGCACCGACCCAAGCGCGCCAGCGACGATGACCAGCGCGGGGATCACCCGGCACCGCCCGGCAAACGCACGACCCGACGCGCGGCGCGCACCCCTACCCACGCGGCGACGACGCCGGCGCACACACTGACCAGCGCGTACACGATCGCGAGCATTACGTGCCCACCCTTGCCGAGCAGGCTCAACTCCAGCGCGAACGCGCTGTACGTGGTGAACGCACCACAAAATCCGGTGCCGACCGCGAGCCTGAACCTTCGTCGAGCTCCGTCGTCCGGGCCGAGTCGGACCAACACCTCCAGTAAGACGCCGAGCACGAACGCGCCGACGATATTGACCACGAACGTACCGACCGGCCACTGCCCGTCGCGCGCAGGCCACGCCTCCTCCGCCAGCCACCGTAACGCTGTACCTGCGGCGCCGCCGACGAATACGAGTGCGAGGTCGGATCCGCGTGACGCTCCTTCGGTCACCGTGAGAACTCCTCGCGTCTCGAATTCGGGTGAGGCTTCACCAGCTTAGGCTCCGTCGCACCCATACAATCGGTGAGACCAGTCCGCCCCGCACCTAGGAGCCCGCCATGTCCGAGTTCATCGACAAGATCAAACATAAGGCTGAAGAGGTCGCAGCGGTGATCGACAACGAGCTCACCGTCCTCGAAGGCGCGGGCGGCGACGACGTGTTCGCCGAGCACGAAGGTGAGGACGTCGCACACCCAGAGTCCGACGACGCCTGACTCCCGGCTGGCCCCGTCGAGCGGGCAGCCACTTCTGGTGGAACCATGACTTGTCATGGACCTTCGAATCTTCACCGAACCCCAGCAAGGCGCGACGTACGACGACCTGCTCGCCGTCGCCCGTGCCACCGAAGAACTCGGCTACGACGCCTTCTTCCGGTCCGACCACTATCTGGCGATGGGCGACGGCGACGGCCTCCCCGGCCCCACTGACGCGTGGCTGACGCTGGCCGGGCTCGCCGTGCAGACCTCGCGGATCCGCCTCGGCACTCTCGTCACGTCGGCCACTTTCCGCCACCCTGGCCCGCTCGCCATCTCGGTCGCGCAGGCCGACCAGATGTCCGGCGGCCGTATCGATCTCGGGCTCGGCGCGGGCTGGTTCGACGCCGAGCATTCGGCGTACGGCATTCCGTTCCCGAGTCTCGGTGAACGCTTCGACCGTCTAGAAGACACCCTCGAGATCGTTACCGGTCTGTGGACCACGCCGGCAGGCGAGACGTTCGACTACACCGGCCGACACCTGTCCGTCGCGAACTCGCCCGCGCTCCCCAAACCGACACAGGCACCTCGCCCGCCGATCATTATCGGCGGCCTCGGTCCGCGCCGGACTCCGGCGTTGGCCGCCCGATTCGCCGACGAGTTCAACGTCCCGTTCGCGCCACGCGATACCGTCGCCGCCATGTACGACCGCGTCCGAACTGCCTGTACGAGCGTCGGCCGCGACAGCGATGAGCTCGTCTACTCGGCTTCCCTCGTGCTGTGCTGTGGCGAAACCGATACCGACGTCGCCCGACGCGCAGACGCGATCGGCCGGGAGCCTTCCGAACTCCGTGAGAACGGCGCAGCAGGCACCGTCGACGAGGTCGTCGCGAAGATCGAGATGTACCGCGAGATCGGCGTCACTCGCCTCTACCTGCAGATGCTCGACCTGCACGACCTGGACCACCTCGCGCTGGTCGCCGACAAGGTGGCTCCGCAGCTCGGCTGACCGCTACCCCCGGCTCGCAAGCTGATCGCCGAGGCGGACGACCATCGCACTGACCGCGAACTTCGGCTTCACATTCTTCTCGAGGGCGTCCCGGCATTCGAGGACCGCTTCGATACAGGCTAAGAGCTTCGTCGGCGACGCGTAACCGGCCATGCCTGCGATGACGTCGTGTTCTTTGTCGGGATGCATGAGTGTCACCTGCGCGCCCAACGACCGCGACAGCGCGTCGCGGAACAAGGCGGCGAGATCTACGAGGGCACGGTCGAGGACGTCGCGCGTCAAACGAGTCTTCCGCGACTTCTGCCGCTTCTCGAGTTCTTTGAC
Source organism: Gordonia abscondita (assembly GCF_032711245.1). Taxonomy (GTDB): domain Bacteria; phylum Actinomycetota; class Actinomycetes; order Mycobacteriales; family Mycobacteriaceae; genus Gordonia. Next base: position 1,822,595 of record NZ_CP128986.1, on the reverse strand, counting down.
GACGCCCGCAGTTCCTCGGGGCGGACGGGCGGTTCCTTTCCCGGTTCCACCCGCACCTAGCGCGGTCATCAGCTCGTCGGTCTCCGCGGCGTCGGCTTCGGCACTGATCGCTTCCGCAGTCTCGATCGCCGTCTTGACGAGTCGATCGGCGGCCGCGAACGCCGTCGAGTCGCGTGTCGCCGCACGTGCGAGGCTCAACGCCTGCTCCCGCTGGGCGCGGGACATCGGGTCGGTGGCAAGACGTTTGGCCCGTCCGACGTGTCCGCCCGACACCGACGCCGCCCAGTGCGCGGACTCGGAGTCGATGCCGTCGCGTTCGATCAACACTTTCGCGATCTGGTCGCTCGCGGGTGCGGTGAGCGCGGCGTGCCTGCACCGCGAGCGCAGCGTGATCGCTATGTCCTCGGGCGCCACCGACGGAGCGCACAGCAGGAAGATGGTCCGTTCCGGTGGTTCCTCGACGGCTTTCAGCAGTGCGTTAGCACCGTGCTCGGTGAGCCGGTCAGCGTCTTCGACGACGACGATCTGCCAGCGGCCGGTCGTGGGGCGTCGCGCGGCCAACGACACGATGTCGCGGATCTGCTTGACCGCGATCGACAACCCGTCGGGTTGGATGTGCCGAACGTCGCCGTGCGTCCCGCCCATCGTCGTCGTGCAGGCACGGCATTCACCACAGCCGACCTGGTCGGGGTCCAGACATTGCAGAGCGGCCGCGAACGCCGTCGCCGCGACAGAACGGCCACTCCCGGGCGGGCCGGTGAACAGCCAGGCATGTGTCATCGATTCGCGGACGCCGACCGGGAGGTCATCGACCGGGTCGTCGGCGAACATCGACACCGCGCCGTCGGCGGCCTCGTCCAAGCGTGCCGCGACCGCCCGCGCCGACGTCGCTGCGGCCCGCAGCTCGGCTGCCAGCACGTCCTGTCCGATCATGCGGTCGAAGACATTAGTCACACATGTCAGCCTAAGCCCCAGTTCAGACGACCGGCCAATCGCAAGACGTTTAACAATTGCAAGCAGGCGGCTACCGTGGACTTCGTGGTTGCACGACGCTTCGGGTTCGCCAGGCCCGCGCATACCTTGCGCTGGTTGGCTCATACGCCGTGGCCAATCCTTGCCCTCGACCTGCTCCGCGCGAACCTCATCGGCGCACTGTTCACCTTCGCCTTCCTGCGATGGGGCATGCCGCCCGCGGACGCTTTCTCCATCGGTGACGCCAACGGCTCCAACCAGATCGCGTTCGCCGTGTACCTGGTGATCGCCGTCCTCGTCGGCATGTACGTCGTGACTCGTTTGAGTCTGCCCGTGTTGATCTGGCACCGGCGGCGATCTCGACTCGACGACGCGGCTGCCCGCCGACGCGCACTCCGCCTGCCCACACTGTTGACCATCACCAACCTCGCGTTGTGGGCGGTCGGCGGCACCCTCCTGGCACTGATCAATTGGAGCAACACGTCCGGGAAGGACGCGACCTTGGTGGCGCTCGCCAGTCTCGTGGGTGGCCTAGTGACCGGTGTGCTCTCTTTCATGCAGTCCGAGCGCGTTCTTCGTCCGATCACGGTCGCGGCGATGGCGAACGACCCGGACAGTGTGCACGCTCCCGGCATCACCACCCGGATCAGTTCGTTCTGGGCGGTCACCGTCGCCGTCCCGATGCTCGTGATCATCTTGCTGATCACCTTGCAGCGACTGGCGTTCATCGACACCAATGCCGAAGGCCTACAACGCCCGATCCTGTGGATGGCGTCGGCGTCGCTCGTCTTCGGGCTTCTCGCGATCACCCGTCTCGTCGGCTCGATCACCGATCCGATCAAACAGTTGCGGATCGCGCTCGCCCAGGTCCGTGCGGGCAATCTGAATGTGGCTGTCAAGGTGTACGACGGCAACGACCTCGGGTCGCTGCAGGCCGGGTTCAACGACATGGTGTCGGACGTTCGGGAACGTCAGGAGCTGCGCAACCTGTTCGGCCGCTACGTCGGCGAGGACGTCGCCCGCCGCGCGATCGAGACCGGTACCGAGTTGGGCGGCGAGGAACGCTATATCGGCGTCTTGTTCGTCGACATCGTCGGTTCGACGCGTCTGGCGGTCAACCGGCCGCCGCGCGAGGTGGTCGAACTACTCAACGAGTTCTTCCAGGTCGTCGTTGAGGTCGTCGGCCGCCACGGCGGTTTCGTCAACAAGTTCCAGGGCGACGCCGCGCTCGCGATCTTCGGCGCGCCGCTCGATCAGGACGATTTCGCGGGCGCCGCGCTAGCGGCCGCACGGGATCTGCGGGTGGAACTCGACCGCCGTCTCGGCGACGTCGACATGGGTATCGGCGTCTCCGCGGGCAAGGCGGTCGCCGGCCATATCGGCGCCGAGCAGCGTCTGGAGTACACGGTGATCGGCGACCCGGTGAACGAGGCTGCGCGTCTCACTGAACTCGCAAAGGACGAGCCGACCCGTGTCCTCGGGTCGGCCCGCGCAGCGTTCCTCGCCAGCGACGCCGAAGCCGCCCACTGGACGATCGGCGAAGGCGTCGAACTCCGCGGCCGCGGCATCGAGACGTTGCTCGCCCGCCCCGACATCGAAGTCAGCTCGCCGACCTCGTCAGACTGGACATTGTCCTGAGTCGAGCGACAGGTTCGACACCCTGCCGGACTCACCCCGGCATCACTTTTCGGGTTCGGCCTTCTTAACCGCGGCCTTCTTAGCCGCAGTCTTCTTCGCGGTCGTCTTCTTGGCAGTCGTCTTCTTGGCGGCTGCGGTGGTCTTCTTGGCCGCAGTCGTCTTCTTGGCTGCGGTCTTCTTCGCGGTCGTCTTCTTCGCAGTCGTCTTCTTGGCGGCCTTCTTCGCCGGTCCTCGTGCTCGGCGGTCGGCGAGCAGTTCCATCGCGCGCTCGGGCGTGATGGAGGCGACCTCGTCGCCCTTACGCAGACTCGCGTTCGTCTCGCCGTCTGTCACGTATGGACCGAAGCGACCATCCTTGATGACCATCGCGCCGCCGCTGACGTCATCGTTCTTGCCTAGTTCGCGCAGAGGCGGTGCGGCAGCAGCACGCCCGCGCCGCTTGGGCTCGGCATAGATCTTCAACGCCTCGTCGAGCGTGACGTCGAAGAGCTGGTCTTCGGACGTCAACGACCGCGAGTCCGTCCCCTTCTTCAAGTAGGGGCCGTACCGGCCGTTCTGCGCTGTGATCTCCTCGTTCGACTCCGGGTCGACGCCGACCACACGCGGCAACGACAGGAGTTTCAACGCGTCGTCGAGCGTGACAGTCGAAATCTCCATCGACTTGAACAGCGAGCCGGTCCGCGGCTTGGGGCCAGCCTTCTTCGCGGCCTTCTTCGCTGGCTTTTTGGCGACCTTCTTCGCCGTCGACGTCACCGTCGTGACGCCACCGGACGGTAGCTCATCGAGTGCTACGACAGCGTCGCCCGTCGGGACCACGCCACCGTCGCGCGGTGTCGGTCCCGCCGGGATGGTCGGAACGGGCGCGCCAGCCGATCCGTCGTCGCTCTCCGGTTCGTCTTCGGGAAGGATCTCGGTGACGTACGGACCGAAGCGACCTTCCTTGGCGACGATGCGGTGCCCGGTCACCGGGTCAACACCGAGTTCACGCCCCTCCTGCGGCGTCTCGAACAGCTTCTCGGCTACGTCGAGAGTCAACTCGTCCGGCGTCATGTCTGACGGCAGGTTGGCGCGTTTGAGGTCCGGTTCGGCATCCGGTCCCGCGACATTACGCTCCAGGTACGGCCCGTACCGGCCGACTCTGACGAACACGGTGCGACCTTCGGAGTCCTCGAACAGTTTGATCGAGTTCACTTCACGGGCGTCAATACCCTCCAAGTTGACGCCGACGAGCTTCTTCAAACCGCCCTTGCGTGCGATGGCGCCCGCCGCGTCGTCGCCGCCGGGCGACTCGGTCTCGTCGCCGAAATAGAACTCGGTGAGCCAACGAGTCCGGTCCTGGTCGCCGGACGCGATCTGGTCGAGGTCGTCTTCGAGCGACGCGGTGAAGTCGTAGTCGACGAGACTGTTGAAGTAGCCCTCCAGCAGTCCGACGACGGCGAACGCGATCCATGACGGGACGAGCGCATTGCCCTTCTTGATCACGTAGCCGCGATCCTGGATGGTGCCGATGATCGACGCGTACGTCGATGGGCGACCGATGCCGAGCTCTTCGAGGACCTTGACCAGCGAGGCCTCCGTGTAACGGGCGGGCGGGTTGGTCGAGTGTCCGTCGGCGACGAGCGTCGACGCCGTCAGGGACTGGCCTTCGGTCAGGTTCGGGAGACGACTTTCCGCATCGTCAGACTTGTCGGAAGTCTGCTCGTCGACGCTCTCCACATACGCTGACAGGAAGCCCGGGAACGTGATGGTGCGGCCCGACGACGCGAACGTGACCGCTTCGCCGCCAGGCGTTGTCCCAGTGTCCGCGCGGCCACCGATCCGCAAACTCATGGTGGTACCGCGGGCATCGGCCATCTGTGAGGCGACCGTGCGCTGCCAGATCAGTTCGTACAGTCGGAACTCGTCGGTGTCCAGCGCGGACGCCACCTGGCCGGGTGTACGGAACGTCTCACCTGCGGGGCGGATCGCCTCGTGCGCCTCCTGCGCGTTCTTCACCTTGCGCGTGTACTGGCGCGGCGAGGAGTGCACGAACTTGTCGCCGTACAGGTCGCGGGCTTGTGCGCGGGCGGCGTCGATCGCCGACTCCGACAGAGTCGTCGAGTCGGTACGCATGTAGGTGATGTAGCCGTTCTCGTACAGCCGCTGCGCGATGCGCATCGTGCGGTCGGACGTGAAGCGCAGTTTGCGGCCTGCCTCCTGCTGGAGCGTCGACGTCATGAACGGCGCGTACGGACGACGTGTGTACGGCTTCTCTTCGACGGACGTCACCGTCAGGGCGGAGCCTTCGAGTCCGGCGGCGAGCGCGGTCGCACGGGCGCCGTCGAGCACGGTGACGCCGGTCGCCTTCTTGATCTTGCCGTCCGGACCGAAATCGCGTCCGGTGGCGACCCGGTCGTCGCCGATGTTGACCAGGCGCGAGGAGAAGGTCCGCGGTTTCGCGTCCGCTCCGGCGTCCATCGTCGCGGCGATATCCCAGTAGTCGGCCGACACGAATGCCATGCGTTCGCGTTCACGTTCGACGATGACACGGGTCGCGACCGACTGCACGCGTCCCGCCGACAGCTTCGGCATCACCTTCTTCCACAGGACCGGCGACACCTCGTACCCGTACAGACGGTCGAGGATGCGCCGGGTCTCCTGCGCGTCGACGAGGTCGATGTCGAGGTCGCGCGGGTTTTCTGCGGCGGCGATGATCGCGGGCTTGGTGATCTCGTGGAACACCATGCGCTTCACCGGGATCTTTGGCTTCAACGTCTCGAGGAGGTGCCAGGCAATGGCCTCCCCCTCGCGGTCGCCGTCTGTCGCGAGATAGAGCTCGTCGACGTCGCGCATCAACGCGCGGAGTTCGGAGACGGTCGACTTCTTGTCAGCCGAGACCACGTAGAGCGGCTCGAACCCGTCGTCGACATTCACACCGAGGCGCGCCCACGGCTGCCCCTTATATTTCGCGGGCACGTCGGCGGCGCCCCGAGGCAGGTCCCGGATGTGCCCGCGTGACGACTCTACGACGTAGTTCGCGCCGAGGTACCCCGCGATCTTGCGCGCTTTGGTCGGAGACTCGACGATGACGAGTCGCCGGATGGCGGGGTCAGCACTGTCAGTGGCGGCCACTTAAGAGCCCTTCGGTCTATGTTTCGCTGTTCGATGCCGTTGTACCTTATATACGGTGTTGTCTGCACTCCACCCCACCTAACGGACCTTTCCCCCAGTTTAGTTCCCGGGGCGGGGAAGGCCGCGGATCGGTCAGCGTCTCTGATCTGTTTCGATCGCGGCTTCGATCGCGTCGCGGGTGAGTGATTCGACAGAGACGTCCCGGGGCGACGGCGCAATCCGCTCGAGGTCAGCAAGCACATCCTGCACTGTCCGACCGAGCGGCTTCAGGTACTCCTGGAGCTCCAAGAGGTCGAGGCGCCGCTCACGGGACTCGACTTTCGACACCAGCGATTGGACAACACCGAGCTGTTCGGCCAGTTGGTCCTGAGTCAGACCGGTGAGCACTCGGTACGACTTGAGGATCCGACGCAGCGCTTCAGTGCGTTGCACGTAGTCGGCTCCCCGTAAGGCCATTCATCGATCATCCCCCCGTCGCACATGACAACCCAATATAGGTTATGGCATTCTATGTTAGGTTCGTAGAAAAGTCCGGTTCAGGCGATTAGGGCCGGGCGGGAGAATTTTCGGAGGGGTCATGAAAACCTTATTCAAGCGAGAGGTCGCCGCGGGTCCTCGTCGGTCGAACGATCACAGACCCGGTTACTGCGTCGGTCGGCGCGGCGGATGGATTGCGCTGGTCCCGCGATGACGATATCTCGCGCTGGCACCTCACTCGCCTGCATCGCTGTCATCGGAACGCTACTCACGTCGTGCGGAAACGAGTCCTCAGATGGTGGGAACGCTGGCGAGGCATCTGCGCCCACGTCGATGCCGACGACCACGAGTGCAGAACCCGCACCGGACCCGTGCCCGCCGGAAGCGATGGGTGCATGCACTCCACTCGCTGTCGTCGACATCGACGGGTCTGGCAAACCGGCATCGGTGAGCTTTCATCCGTCGGGTGAGAAGTTCGTCTCGGTGACTACCGAAAGCGGGCAGCTTGTGAGTCCAGAAGTTGCTCCGAGCAGCATCAAGTTGACACACCCCTTCGACGCTTCTGAGATCGAGAAGGGCATCCAGTACTACGAGCTCGACGGCCAACCCGGAGCAGAGATCGTCGTTCCGATCGGAATGAACGGCTCCAACTCAATCTTCCAGGTCTTCACGCTCCGCGACGGCGACATCAAAGCGGTCAGCGCGCCGGGCGACACGTTTCAACTGAACCTCGGATCGTCCTTCTGGGTGTTTCCCGGGGAACGCATCTTGGCCCGCGCAATATGTGGTGACGATGGCCTGAGCCTCGGAAGCACTGAGATGCCGTCCCCGAAACAAGGACGTGTCGTCGATTTCGAGTCCAAACCCGGCAGCGGAGCGGGAGAGGCATCCGAGTGGGTCGTCACCGGTCGCCGAACCGTGGATCCGTCCGAGATTACGGACATGTCCGTCGGCCAGACACACTTCAAATGCAGGGACGTCCGAATCAAGTCGCTCGATTCAGCCGCGCCGTCATCGACGGCGCCATCGACGACAGCTACATCCTGCGATTCGGACAAGGATATGTCGTCGACCGTGCGCGAGGCCATCGCGACTCTGCCCACTAAGAACGGCTGGACCTGGCAGACCACGGCTGACACGTCTCACCTCAACCCGTGCAACGAACTCAGTTTCGCGACCACGACCGTGGAGATGGCTACGAACTCCAGTCCCGTCGCGATTCTGCTGTTCAACGAGGGCCGGTTCGTCGGCCCCGCATCGACGTGCTTCCCGCCGGTCGCGGGCGTCGTTGACGGCGCTTCCGTGGGACAAACCGGCAACGACGAGGTTGAAGTCACCTACCGCTACCCGGAGGACGGCGATTCGAACGCCGATATGACTGGCCGCGCGACACTCACCTTCACCTGGGACGGCGACAAGGTCGCCAAGTCCGGCGATGTCCCCGCACGACTCACTCAACTCGCGGGCTGCACTCCGTAGTCCGATACCACTCTGTAGTCCGACAACACAAAAGGAATCGAACATGAAGAACACTGTGAAGCGTGCCGTCGCGGCTCTGACCATCGGAGCTGCCGCAGCAACCGGGGTCACCGTCACGGCTGGAGACGCCGACGCCAGGTCGTACGGCATCGCCAACGGCTCCTACATATTCAAGGTCAAGAACAACGTCTTTTTCGATCACTCGACCACATACAGCCGCGTGTCGGTACGTGGGAACACAATGTCGGTCAAGGTACCGGGCCGCCCCAACACCAGAGTTCGAATCCACCCGACGCGAGGCGGCGGCTACTTCGATTTCGGCGGCGCACGCTCAACGCTCATCAAGGCTAAGCGCGGGCGCTACGCCGGGAACCTCTACGGCGCAGGACTCGTCGTCGGGCGCAACTATCTGATTCCCCGCTGACAGCAGCCGCTCGCGCATCGGTTCCGCTGACAGCAGCCGCTCGCGCGAGCTGAGGTCAGTCGGAATCGCCTTGAACCTGCGAGTGATCGACTGCCGATTGCTCACATTCGCCGACCAACTCCAACGACAGGAAGACTGATGGCCGGTTACAGCCCGTACCAACGCATGATGCTGAGCGATTCAGCCAAATCTCTCGCGGCCCATCGGCGCACAGCGCAGCACTCGTCGGCGATCGAACAGCATCTCTCCTACTCGCGCCTGGAATCGCACCTGGCGAATTCCGCGATCCTGGATATGAATAGCGAGATTCTGGAGAAGCAGAATGAAATCGCTGCTGCGACCCGCGCGAATAACGCTTTGCTCGCACAGCAGCTCGGCGTTCAGGTGGAGCAGCTCAAACTCCAGAAACAAGAAGCCGAACGGCGCGCTGAGGAAGAAGCGAAGCGAGACCGGCAAGCGTTCGCGATCTGGCGTCAGACTCCGGACGGACAGTCGTTCACTGCCTGGTACGGACGAGCTGTGGCTGTGGCCGAGGAGATCGAAGCCAACGACAAGCACTGGCGAGGTGCCGTCGAAGCGATCAAGTCCGAATGGAAGTCGACGCGTCGCGAGCAGGTCGAATTCGCCGTCTTCAATCCCGATGAACGCAACGCGGCGATCGCTAAACGCTTGTTCACCGGGGCTGGCGTATGTGTATCGCTCTGGATCATCTTCTTGCTCGCCGGCGTGATCGGATTGGTGAACTTGATCTTCATCCTCGGGGCCCTAGGCTTCGCCGGCGCCGGTGTCTGGAGATTCTTCTCGAGTGACAAACCGCAACGGACCGCAACACTCGTGTCACTCCGCGCGCAGGGCACCGACGAGCTCGGCTTCGATCCCATGTCGGAGGAGGTTCCCCCGTGGTCGACGACCGACTGCGTCGCCTACGCCCGCCAGATTCGGTTGTACTGCCAGGACGCCTATCGCACGCATCCGTCTGCGAGCAGTCTTCCCGAGATCAGCCAATACCGGTTCGTCGACCCGGCGTCGATCAAGAGCCCGGCACTTAAACAGCTCCTGCCCCACTGATCTCCACGCACCGGAACCAGCACTGCGCTGCTCCGGCACCATCGAGGAAGGAGTCCGCAGTGGACTCGTACCGCAACTCCGTACTCAAAGCCGTCTGTACCGAAACGCTTCGCAGCGTGGAGCCTCAGTATCTGGACGATAGCCCGACTCCTCATAACGAGCCCGAGCGAGGCGACCTCGTCGCCTATGCGACTCGTGTCTCGCGCGGCGCCGCCACCATCTCGGTTGCCATATGCGTGCCGGTGCTGCTGCTGATCTGGTGGTTGCTGTCCGATCTGCAAGTCTTCCACTACGGTATCGTCGGGATCTTCCTACGCTTTCTCGTGACCACCGTGTGGTTGGCCGTCTTCCTGGTCGGCGCTTACCTTCTCCTCGTGATCGCGGTCGGGTACGCCGCGTGGGCGCGTCGCCTTCAGTCGGCGCAAACGGCCGCCGGTGTTCAGGATGATCAGGGAACGACCCTCTTCCGTGCCCCGCCACAGAGCCCCGCCCGACCGCAGTCCCGCGCTGCAGCCCCTAAACCGCGCCCTACGCACTCGTCGTCTGCGGCGAACGCCGCGCCGGTCCCGATCGCTTCTCCGCTGCTCAGTTCGTTCTCCGACCGACCATTGGACAACACGTCCGGTCAATCCTGGGCCCCGGCACGGGAAGCCACTGCTGACGCTGCCCCCGTACCGCCCCACTCGGCTCCGGCAGCGGCCAACGAGCCATCCAGGGCTACCACCAGTCGATACATGGCTCCCGACTCGGACTTCGACTTCGATGCGTGGCTCGACACCCCGGGCGGGCAGTCGTTCGTACGCTTCAACGCCATGATCACCACCCAATGTCACTTGGTCGCAGCGATGGACTCGGCGTGGGATACGGCGGTCGCCGACCTAGGCTTCGAGTGGTTGGCCGCACAGGGCGAAAGACTCGACTCCTTGACCGCGGCTATCGCGGCTGCGACCACTACTGCGGAACGAGATGCCGCCGACGCCCGAGTCGTCGAGCTTCGTCTAAGGGCTGTCCACGAGCTCGGATTCGATCCGGTAGACGCGAATAACCCGCCTCAGTGGAAGCCTTCATGGGTGGACTCTTACCTCGCCGGGGCGAACCGCTATCTTGCGCACTGCAGGTCAGATGGCCCCCTCGCGGCCGGCACCATGCCCGATTTGAAGGTCGTAGAGCCCGTCGACGTCGACACGATCAGCCACCCGGCCCTCAAAGCACTGATCGCGAAGTCGTTCGCGAGAACCTTCTAATAGGCTTCCGGCCACACGCCATCGGGCGCGTCGTCCGGAGCGCTGCCCACAGTCTCAGCGAGCCGCGTCAGCCGCTTGCGGCCGGACACCCGCAGTGCCGGCTGGCTGCCCCGCACCCCGATGAGGGTCGGCGCGATGCCGACTCTCATCAGCGCGGTTGCCAGCGGCGCGTGCGTCTCCGGCGCACTCGGGTCGAGGCCCAGCACGTAATGGGGGCCATCAAACCGACCTGAGGCAAGCACCCAGAGACGTAGCGCACGCGCGCTCGGCGTCCAACCGTCGGGGACGGCTTTCACCGCGCCGGACGACCAGCGACGGTGCAGCGCGGTGATCCGCGGATTGGCTTCGGTCCGAGCGATCGGCGATCCTTCGTCGGAGATCAGTGTCTGCGCGTCGAGCCCGGTCGCCATGATGTCCGCGGCGATCTCGTCAGCGCGCCATTGCGCGCCTAGGACGATCGATACACGGGCCCCCAGGCTGGTATGGACTGATTGCCCTTGTCCGGCGAGAAGACCTGCGAGATCGTCGATCACTGGGTCTTCCGTGTCCGCGGAGAACAACGACATCTGGCTCACGTGTCGATCCTACTGCGCCACAACGCAACACTCCCGACACCGCCGAAGCGGTGCCGGGAGTGTTGTCTCTTGAGTCTGGGACGCCCGAGGGCGTACGAAATCAGACTGCGGTGACTCCGGTGGCCTGCGGGCCCTTGGTGCCCTGGCCGACCTCGAACTCCACGCGCTGGTTTTCTTCGAGGGTGCGGAAGCCGTTGCCCTGAATCTCCGAGTAATGGACGAACACGTCGTCGTTACCCTCGTCAGGCGCGATGAAGCCGAAGCCCTTCTCCGCGTTGAACCACTTCACAGTGCCCTGTGCCATCTACTGCATTCCTAACTTTTCATCACCCGCCACGGAGCGTCCCCGGCGGGGGCCTGTTCCGACCGCCATACCTCGACAAGACCCCGCCATAAGGCGATGGAACCGACTGCAGTACCACGTTCGCAACGGACTCCGCCCTTTGAGCGGAGTGTGCGACCGTGTTTAGCTAACCACGTTTCGGGCGCGCGCGATACTTTTAGCGCGTACCGAATCAAACTCCCCGCGACCGGCTCGCTTCCAGCTCCGACGGTAAGCTGACTTACCTACCCCGAACACATTGGAGCGACGTCGATGCAGCATGCCACTTACGGCAGCGAACTGCTCGGCAGAACCCTCGCGGGCACCGGCTCCGACGAGGAGTCGCCACTCACCCACATGGCCGTGATTCCCACGCGCACAGCAGAATTCAGCGACTGGCCGGAATGGGTCCATCCTGAGGTACTCGACGCCTTCACCGAGCACGGGCTGCGGCGCCCGTGGCGCCACCAGATCGAGGCCGCCGACCACGCGTACGCGGGCCGCCACGTTTGCGTGTGCACCGGCACGGCGTCGGGCAAGTCACTCGCCTATCAATTGCCGATCCTCACCACGTTCGCGCAGGATCCGAATGCCACCGCCCTGTACCTGTCGCCGACCAAAGCGCTGGGCGCCGACCAACTCAGGGCGACGGCCCAGATCATCGCGGGCGTGCCGTCATTGAGCCATCTGCAACCGAGCGCTTACGACGGTGATACCGACTTCGAGCTACGGCAGTGGGCGAGGATGCATTCTCGCTGGATCTTCACCAACCCGGACATGTTGCACGTCGGGATCTGCTCGTCGCACGCCAAGTGGCGCCAGTTCTTCGCCAAACTGAAGTACATCGTCGTCGACGAATGCCACCACTACCGGGGCGTGTTCGGCTCGCACACTGCGCTGGTATTGCAGCGCACCCTGCGGATCGCGCGCCGCTACGGTGCGAACCCCGTCGTCATCGGGGCCAGCGCGACCGTCTCCAATCCGGCGCAAGCGCTGTCACGATTGATCGGTGACGACGTCGTCGCCGTCACCGACGACACGTCGCCACACGGCGAGCGGACCGTCGCGATGTGGGAGCCCGGTTTCGTCGAGGGCACGACCGGCGCCGAACGCAGCGGCGAGAACGGGGCACCGATCCGGCGCTCCGCCGGCGCCGAGGCCGCGCGACTCCTCGCAGACTTCGTTGTCGAGGGCGCCCGCACCCTGTGCTTCGTCCGCTCCCGACGCGGGGTTGAGGTGACAGCGGTGAAGGCCCGCCAGATACTCGCCGAGTCGGCGCCCGAACTGGTCGACCGGGTCGCGGCCTACCGTGCCGGGTATCTCGCCGACGACCGCCGCAGGCTTGAGCGGGCACTGTCCGACGGTGAACTGCTCGGGGTAGCGACAACGAACGCTCTCGAACTCGGCGTCGACATCAGTGGGCTCGACGCCGTCGTCGTCGCAGGCTATCCGGGGACTGTCGCCTCGTTCTGGCAGCAGGCAGGTCGTGCGGGCCGTCGCGGGGAGGGTTCGCTCGTGGTCATGGTGGCGCGGGACGACCCGCTCGACACGTATCTCGTCCATCATCCTGACGCGTTGTTGGACCGGCCCGTCGAGGCGACAGTCACCGACCCGACGAACCCGTACGTTCTCGGACCGCACCTGTTGTGTGCGGCGACCGAGTTCCCCATCACCGATGCCGAGGCGGCCTCCTGGCATGCCGACGAAGTGGTCGCAGGTCTCGTCGACGAAGGGAAGTTGAAGCGGCGCAAGGCCGGTTGGTATCCGGCGCCCGGTCTCGATCCGCACGGCGACATCGACATCCGCGGTGGAATCGGCGGCCAAGTCCTCATCGTCGACGCGACGACGTCGCGGCTTCTCGGCACTGTCGACACCTCGCGCGCCATGACGTCGGTGTTCCCGGGCGCGGTCTATCTGCACCAGGGCGAGAGTTTCGTCGTCGACGAACTCGCGCTCGATGACTCCCTCGCGCTCGCTCACCCGGAGGAACCGGACTGGACGACCACGGCACGCGAAGTGAGCGAGATCGTCGTCGACCGCATCGTCGAACAACGGGCGTTCGGCCCGTTGACTGTCGGGTTCGCCGAAGTGACAGTCACCAGTCAGGTGGTCGGATTCTTGCGGAAGGCGCTCACCGGCGAGATCCTCGACCAGGTTCCCCTCGATCTGCCGGAGCACCAGTTGTCGACGCGCGCCGTGATGTACACCGTGGAACCGGATGCGTTGGTGGCCGCCGGGATCGCCCCCGACAAGTTCCCGGGCGCGTTGCACGCCGCCGAGCACGCGGCGATCGGAATGCTGGGGCTCGTCGCCACCTGCGACCGCTGGGATATCGGCGGACTGTCGACCGACCTGCACCCGCAGACCGGGTTACCGACGGTCTTCGTGTACGACGGTTTCCCCGGCGGCGCCGGTTTCGCCGAGCGCGGTCACGAGGCGTTCGACGACTGGATCGCCGCCACCGACGAAGCCGTCTCGTCGTGCGCGTGCACGAGCGGCTGCCCGTCGTGCGTGCAGTCGCCCAAGTGCGGAAACGGAAACGAGCCGCTCGACAAGGAACACGCGATCAAACTGCTGCGGCTGATCGGGCGGCACCACAGTTCGTGAATTCGCGTAGGACGTGACTCCGCAGATCTGCAGCGCCGGTTCGACGCCGTCGTCACGACTGTATCGGACCGGCCCGCGCCGCCGCGACCGCATCACGCACGCCTAGAGCGCCCAGCCGCACCCGAACCACGACGTGCACGACAACGTCCTGACCATCGATCACGCACTCCGCCACGGACGGCGAACCATCCTGCTCGGCGACCCGATCACGAGCGACCTCACACACATCCGCACTCCCCGACACATGCACGGCGGCCGCGGCCAACGCGCCCATATCCGCCGCAGACTGCGCACGATGCCGAGCCAACACGGCCGCCCCCACATAGAGAACACTGACCAGCGCAGCAGCCAGCACTGCGATCACCGCCGCCCCGGTAATCGTCGAGAAGCCCTCCTCATCACGGCATCTCACCGAAAGCCCCATCCGGCTCCATCGCAGCCACGGCGCGCGCAGACACCGTCACCATCGGCAACATCGGAACTCTCGCCGACACCGACACAGTCACTGTCTCCCCGCCCGCCGACACCGCGATCCGTGCACCACCCGGCGCCACCGCACGCCCCACCTCCGACGCCGAACTATCACCGGCAGCAGCCAGCCGCGCAACCTCGCGCGCGGCGTCCGTACAGCGGATCTGCGTCACGACACCAGCCACGGCACCGATCCCCGTGACCAGAAAGACGGCGATCGCCGCCAGCGCGAATGCTGCCTCCACCGTCACCATCCCGCCCTCATCCCGCAGCAACCGCGCCCACACCTCAACTCACCGCCGTACTCAACGCCCGCGTGATGATCCCCGTCAAAGCAGACAGAATGTTGTCGCCGGTGACCACCGTGTACAGCAATGCACCGAACGCCGCCGCAGCGACTGTGCCTATCGCATATTCGACGGTGGACATTCCTGATTCGTCCGTGATCAGCAGTCCAGACAGCGTCCGGACCTCACTCCACCACCGCATCAATCGGCTCCCACCCATGACATCCCCCTCGTCTCCGGCCCGCGTTTCGAGCCCTCACAAAGTCAGACGCACGCCGCAGATATGCGGTTCCACCCGATTCCACAGCGCTACACCGGCGTCAGCATGCCGGCAGCGAGACCGATCACGACGGGCACGATGCCCAGGCAGACGAACGCCGGAAGGAAACACAGGCCGAGAGGACCGCTCACTTTTACGCCAGCCTTCTCCGCGGCCTCGACCGCCTCGTCCGCCGCGCGACGACGCGTAGCCGATGCCAACTCGGCGACACTGTCCGCGAGCGATGCCCCGGCCCGCGACGCGCGACGCGCGAGCGCCGCGAGTTCGGCGAACGACCCGTCGCCAGTCGACGAGACAGTCCACGCCGTCTGACCGTCGGCGCCGAGTGCGAGCAGGTCGGCGGCGCGCGCCATCGGTTCACCGATCACCGGTGGCGCATGCTCGGCGGCGACCTCAGCAGCCGCGGAGACCGGCAGTCCAGCGCGCAGGCATACGGCAAAGAGGTCGTACGTCGCCGCCACGTCGAACGGATCAGGGCCGGCCCGAGACCTGCCCAGCCACCGCGCCTCACGAACCCTCGTCGGCCGCTCGACGACGCGGGCGAGCGCCCAGTCGGCAGACGGCCACATCCAGAGTCCGACAACTGCCAGCAGCGCGGCAGCGAACACAGTCATCGGAGGGCCTTCTCGGTGATGGAGTTGGTCCACCAGACCCCAGCGCACCCGAGTGCGGCGCCCACCACCAGCAGGATGGAACCTATCCCCGGCGACAACAGCACCACGAGCGGCGCAGCCCCCATCAACTGACCGAGTCCGATCCCCAGGATCGGCAGCAACGCCAACACCAGCGCCGTTGCGCGCGGTCCCGCCAGACCGGCGCGGGTCCGAGACGCGTGATCGGCGCGAGCCGTCAGATCCGAGCGGAGCATCTGCAGCAGATCTGCCATCGGCAGCCCCCGACTCGACGACGCGGCCCACGCCGTCGCCAACCGATCGATGCCGACGTCCTCGGCTGCACCGACTGCCGCGTCGGCGGGGTCGCCACCGAGTTCGGCGCGCGCAGCCATTCGCGCGAGTTCCGTCGAGACCGGAGACGGGCCGTCGCCTGAGAGGTCGTCGGCGGCGCTTCGGCAGGCGAGGACCACCGGCGCACCGACCGACATCTCGGCGATCATGAACGACAACGCGCGCCGTAGTTCATCCCGACGACGATCCAGGTCGGCGCGACGCACCGATCGGCGGCGAAGCGCGATCGCGGTGATCGCGACGATCCCGACCGCGATTCCCAGACCGACGCCGACCACGGCAGCGGCCAGCGCCGGAGCCGCCGCGAACAGCCATACTAGGTCGACGCGCCGCCCCTTCCTGCGTCCTTCGGCCGTCGGAAGCCGCGACCAGACGGCGGGTCTCGGCCACAACAGCAGACCGATCCCGCCTGCCGCGAGGAGTGCGGCGGCGATCACTGCGGTCGCCTGTCGGCGATCAACGCGTCAATCCGGGTTCGCGCCGCTGTGAACCCGGACCGCCGCGACCACGCCTGTTCGATCGTGGTCAATCCGTTGTCGGCTCGGTTCAGGACACCGATTTCGAGAAGACCCCGGCGTCCGTCACGGTCACGGCCCAGCCCGAGTACGAGTTGGATCGCGGCGGCCAACTGACTGTGCAGTGCGGCCCGGTCCATGCCACCTAGCGCGGCGAGTGCCTCCATCCGAGCCGGAACTTCGGACGTCGAGTTCGCGTGCAGGGTGCCAGCGCACCCGTTGTGCCCGGTGTTGAGCGCGATGAGCAGGTCGATCACCTCGGCGCCACGCACCTCCCCTACGACGATCCGGTCTGGCCTCATCCGCAACGCCTGCCGGACGAGTGTCCGGACCGGCACGTTCCCGACACCCTCGACGTTCGCACTCCGGGACACGAGCCGGACGACGTGCGGGTGCTGCGGCGCGAGCTCGGAGGCGTCTTCGACGGTGACGACGCGGTCACCCGGATCTACCTGGCCGAGGAGCGCGTTGAGCAGTGTCGTCTTCACGACTTAATGACTGAGACACCATCGATGCGATAGCGGTCCAAGTCGGTGCTACCAACACCACCCTGGACCTCCGGCACAACGAGAAGAAGGCCTCGTCATGAACCGTAACCAGCACTCTACAGGCGTCGTCCTGAACTATCTGATCCTCACCGCGTTTACTCTGATCGGCTTCGTCGTCGGCACTGCGGCGATCTACGGCACCCTGCAAGCCGCGTTCACGCTCGGCCTGTACGCGGGCGGTGCAGCATGAGCGACGACAAGCACATCGACGTCGACGGCCACTGCTACGCGTGGTGCGGTTCCCAGCAGCTACACGACCGAGCCGAAGACCACGAGCCGTTCTGCCTCGGGAGGCAGTTCGGCGGCATTGGCCGCGGCCCATACGGAGAACCTCGCCGACTCTGGCTCCACGAGGCCGTCGAGCACTTCCACGGCCGCCAGACGGTCGCCGAGCACCGCGACCGCGTACGCCGCGAGTCCGCTGCGATCGGCCTGTTTGTCGAGGACGAGGGCGAAGACGGATACGTTCCAACGCTCCTTCTGACGCCAGGCGAGGCACGCCAGATCGCGGCCGAACTCGTCGCACTCGCAGACGCACAGACCGGCGTCGACCGTCCTCGGTTCTAAGGACGACCAGCCTCGACGGTCCTGTTGACAGTGAGTTCCCCTCCCTCTCAACTGGCCGGGTTCGATTCCCGGTGAGGCGCTGGTCGTTCGTTGGAGCAGCCCGACCATAACCAGCTGCTCGGCACGTAGCCCAGTCGCACGTCGTGCCCGTGCGCCACCACAGCAGGGCCCGCAACGTGGTGCCATGACCCAACGCGCGCTGCCTCAGCGGGCGCTACTCGTCGTGGCCTGACGCGATAATGGGCTTGGTTCGTGGGTCGATTCCGGCGATGGGGTTAACGCTCCGGCACCGCTAGGTTCCGATCAGTCCGGTGCAGCACGTAGTTCAGATCGAGCCAACTTCGCGCAGCGCAGCGTCTACGGCGATGCGAAAATCCGAGAGCCACACTGGGTCCGGTTCGCCTTGAGCCGCGGCGAGCGATACCGGGTCGGAGTCGACGACGCTTGTCCACACGTCGCCGCCGCTGGTGACGATCTCACGGACCACGGCATCATCGAGTGCGATGCGAACTAGCGCCAGACGCGCGACCTGTCGTCGAGTTAGTCTCAATCGTTCTCCTCCCCTTGGTCCCTGGCGGGCCGGCGCTCGTCACGCATCCGCGCGAACTGCTGGTCTAGCCGGGCCCGTACGTGTGGCGGGATCTCGATGCCGTCAACCTTGTCCAGATCGAAGACATCCGTGCTTTCAGGCATCTGCGCAACTTCCATCTCAATCACTCATCTGCATCTGTGTCTGCCACAGTAGGATCCGCTAGAGGCCCCTGCGACAGTTTCCTCCCATTGGGTCGATACAGGACGTATTCGCCGAGCTGTCGGTGTCTACCACTGCCCGGCATCCACCACCGCCTCCGATTCTCGAAAGCTGCCCAGAACCAGTAAGGCCGCTTGTACTTCCAGACCTCAATCGGCGCAGCGCAGTCTTCGCCCGGCTTCTGAATCCTGCGCCGCACAGCTTCGCTAAGGAAGTCGATTCGACCCAACGGGGTCGATCGAGTTGCGCCCCAGCTGACCACCACCCACGCGTCCTCGATCTGCTCGTCCGACAGAACCACTTGCCATTCGACAGGCTCAGAATCGCAAGAGAACGTCTCGACACGGTCACTGTGCAGGCCGTCCTCACCGACGTTGACCACATCAATTCGAAGCGCGTGCAGCTTCCCAGGTCCGTGGCTTTGCACCGAGACGGAACACTCCCGACGCCCGTCCTCCTGTAAAAGTGGACTCGCCGACGCAGCGATTGCCGTCGTGCGGCCACCGGACTCTATCTGCGCCAGACGCACTTGGCGGCGGGCAAACCAAACGCTGAGTAGGGTCAACAACCCGACGAGAACGGCAATGACAGTGTCCACGCGATAAGTATGGCGGAGCATCGAACAAAGCACCGCGGTCTCGCTCGTTTGACCTAGCCGATTTATGCGGCCTGACCAGGAACTCCGGCCCGGTTTCGGATCGGCTGTAAACAAAAAAGTCATACCCCGAGGAGTGACGCCCCCAAGGGGGGTGGTCGGATATTTTCCCGGTGCCGGGAAGCGTTGAGGCCGCCCCTGGCCCGCATGGGTACGGGTGGGGCGGCCTCAGTGTTCGGCGCTGGTCGGGACTCGGGCGGAAGGGTTGCCTGTCGTGGTCTCGCCATGCGTTCCGTGTGCCGGGATCTTCAGCGGCTGCGGGTGTGTTTGACGCCGAGGTTGTGGAGGACGGTCGTGATCGCGTTGGCGAGGGTGTTGTCGAATCGTCCGGGTGGGAGTGCTTCGAGTGCTTCGATGGTTCCTTCGGGGTCGACCTCGAGTAGTTTTCGCCAGTGCTCGACGTGGTCGGCCGAGATCCGCCCGTCTTGCACGGCTTCGTCGAGGATCTCCTCGATTTGTTCCGGTGTGAGCGGTACGGGTTGCTCGGCGGGTGGTTCGGTGGCTCGTGGGCGTCGTCGTGCGGCCTTGAGTGGCCGTCTGCGGTTCGTCATCAGCCTGCGAGCCCGGTCAGGAGCTTGGTCGCGGCCGGGTTGGAGACCGCGAACGCGGGTACGACGTAGCAGACGAGCTCGAGGGTGCGTCGGTTCGCGTGCTCGACGGCGCGGACGGTGATCGCCTCCTCGAAGCCGATGTAGCCTGCTTCACCTGCTTGGGTGGTCCACGCGGTGCCGGGCTCGACCAACCGGTTGACGGTCATGTCGGTGATGCCGGCCGAGGCGAGTGCACCGGTCAGGTCGGGGCCGTACGCGGTCCGCAGGTGGTGTGCTTCCTGCGGGTTGACCACGAGCGTGTCGTGCGCGACGTCGAGCTGCTGGAGGTCGGCGGCGAGTTGGGCGAACGAGATGTCGGCGGTCGGGCGCTCGGCGCTCGGGGTGAGGGAGTCAGCCGGTCCGACGAACATCAACTGTGACCAGTCGTGGCCTTCGATCTGCTCGTCGGTGGTGGCGACGTTGAGTGCGGTCATCGCCGCCAGGTCGATCTGCTTGACCAGCGTGTTCGTTGCCTGCTGCATCACTCGCTGCAGGTAGTCCTGCTGGCCCCGGCGCAACTCCTCCTCGTAGATGAGGACCGAGCATCCCCAGTCCTTGACGGGTGCGACGCGGGTGTCGGGATCGACCGGCCGGGTCACTCGGTACTCGGCACCGGGCGAGCGTTCCTCGACGTCGTCGGCGACGGTGATCTCAGCGAGGTTGACCTTGTTGAACTGGATCGCGCCACCCTGGATGGGGCCGGGATGCTGCCGGAAAAACTTCGTGGTGATCGACTGGCGTTCGACGAGGTTGCGGATCGGCTGCGTGAGGGCCAGCGGGTTCTGCATCATCACACCGAAGGTGATGGTGCCGTTACCGGTCGTGGGTGTGAACAGTGACATGCTAGGACTCCTGTCTAACGGTGGTGTCGGCGTCGTGCGCGTTCGGCTTCGACGTCGTAGCGCGCGAACACCCACCGGCCCGAGACTTGCCGGCCGGGCAAGGTGCCGCGGCGCGCGAGGTCTCGGACGGCGCTTGCGGTGATTCCGAGGACGACGGCCGCTGCGTCGGTGCCAATGGTGTGTTCACGGATCTCATGCTCGGGCGTGTCGAACACCCCGTCGAGTAGTCCGACGTCGGCGCGTGGATCGCCTTGCGTGGCCGCGTTGATCTCCTCGAACAGCCTGGTCACCGGTAGCGCGATCCTTGCACCGGTCGCACCCAACTGGCGTTGCATCGTGAGGAATGTGTCGCATACTCGGCGGGCGTCGTCGAGGGTGAGGATCACCCCGCGTGCAGGCTCAACCATCGCTGGGCCCGTCGTCGTCGCGGTCGCTGATCTCGGCGAACACGTAGGTGGAGACCATCGTGGCGAGTTGATCGTCGGTGGTGCGCAGTGCCGGCCACAAATACTCGGCGACGAGGGCGAGGTCGGCGCCGTCTGCGGTGAGGTCGGCGACGGCTTGGGCGAAGCCTTCGCGGTCACCGCGACGACCGTGCAGAACCAGGAGTGAGGCCGCCCGGTCGATACGGAGGGATCGGTCAACACCGTCATTCATGCGGGTGTCTCCTTGTTTGCGAGTGCGTCGGCGATCCGGTGCGCGAGGTCGAGGGCTTCGGCTGCGGTGTAGTAGCGGTCGCCGACGTTCAGGCCGTCTTGTTCGCGTGTGATCTTCGGGCAGTACGGGGGCCGGTGGTCGACGCAATACCCGGCCGACGAGCGCGTGTGGTTGGTGCAGCCAGTGGTCGAGCAGTGACGTTGCGGACGCCGTGTCATGAGGTCTCCGTGGTGTGGTGGTCGTCGAGTTGTCGGATACAGGTGTCGCAGGTCCAGCCGTGCGGCCCGGCGTAGCGAGGGCAAGGTCCTTGACAGACCTGGCAAACGAATGGGCGGTGCCGGCATCTCACGCGGTGTGTGCTCACGACGCTGCCGACTTCGGTCGGCCGGGTCGCGGTCCGGGGCGGGGTGCTCGCGTTGCGACCAGACCGGCCGGCCGTGCGCTGCGTGAGAGGCTCGAGGCCCATTCGGTGCAGTCGTCGAGGGCGGGGCATTGCCAGCAGAGCGCGGCGGCGCGCTCGTGCCGATCCTCGACCGTCTCGGGCGTCTCGTCTGGCGACTTGGCGTCGAACAGTTCGTGGTGTCCGATACACGCGGCACCGGTGAGCTTCGGCGAGTCCGCCAACACCTTCGAGAGGAGATCGATCGTCCCGGTCGGGTCATAGTTGGCGGTCATGCGACCACCAGCCTGAGCGGTTCGACGTAGCGGACGCTCGCCGAGCAGTCGGCCGGCCACCAGGTGACGATCACGTGGCCTCGGTCGCCGTGCGTTTTGTGCGGCGCGAGCGCGTAGGCCGGAGAGTCGTACGGCTCGATCGGGTGGTCAGCAGGATCAGGCGGCCAGAGTTCGCCGAGTTGCATTCCCCCGCCGTCGACGTCGACGTAGGTGACCATCGGGCGGCCGTCGCTGAAGTGGGTGAACTGAGCGAGCAGCCGCGGCATGTCCGGGGTGATCGAGGAGATCGCATCGAGCGACGCCGAGCAGCAGTCGTCGGCGTGACCGTGATCGGATGCGGTCTCGGCATGCCACTCGACGACACCGAGCAGTCGGCGGGTCGCGTACACGAGTTCGTCAGTGATGCGGTTCGGGGAGATCATCGGTTCGCCTCCTGGGCGTCGATTAGTGCTTGGACTCGGGGCGTCATTCCGGGCGTTGAGTCGGTGATTCCACCGGTCGACACCGCGTCGCGCACCGCATCCGGTACCCCTCTCTTTCCATCCGGTGCATGCTGTGATCCCGGCTCATGTGGTGCAGGTCGTGCACCGGATTCACCGGGATCACCGGTTGCACCGGATGGTTTACGACCTATGCCCAAGCGGTGCCAAACCGGTGCGAGGGTCGCCCGGTGATACCCGCGCGGACCCCTCCCACCTGGTCGAACACTCGTTATCTTCGATGCCTGAGAGATCAGCGAGCCCATCCGTTTCGCGGTCAGCTGCTTCCCGTAGGCCGATGCCATGCCCCACATCTCCGGGTTCCTCGCCACGAGCATCGACACGAGCGACTCAGTCGGAACGAACGTCTGATCGTCGGGCCAGACCCGGTGCAGATCGCGCATCAGGACCATGCCGGGCGGTTCCGACATCAACCCGGCGTCCCGTTCGGCGCGGTCCTCGTCGAGTCCCCGCCGGATCAGTTCGTCGACGATCTCGGGCCAGTGGCCGCCCGCGGCGACGGCCACCCGCTTGAGGGGGCGCCACTTCTCCTTCGCGCGGCCAATACAGCTGGGCGGTAGGTCGACCGGCATTCCGGCGATCTGGTCGCGGACGGCGTCGGCGAACGCCGCGAGCATGTCGTGCAGCAATACGACGTCGTCCTCGATGAGTTCCCAGTCGGAGTCTTCGATCGTGCCGTCGAGATCCGGCATCAGTAGCACCCGTAGACACCGCGAGCGGGTGTCATCTGGGAGCCGCGGACTGTTGCCGGCCATGGCGACTGGGCAGAACGTCGCCATCTCCTTCGACACCCACCCCTTCTCCTTGTCCGGGACGAGGACCGGCCGCGTAGCGCCGCGACGGTAGCCGCTGTTGAGGATCGCGATCAGTTCGCCGACGTTTGGCTTGTCCGGTGCCAGCGAGCGGTCGGTCTCGTCGATCAGCACTGTGCGGATCCGGTCGTCGAGGACACGGGCGAGCAGTGCCGGTGACGAGAGCGCGGCCGCCTGGATCGCGTCGCATGTGAGGCGAGCGAGGTGGTCAAGAACCGTCGTCTTGCCGCTACCGGGCATTGTCGAGTCGAGCAGCAGCCGCGGCGAGGTGTAGCACTCGATCGCCATGTGCGTGTGCGCGGCCCACAGGGTGAGCAGCGACAGGTCGCGGTCATCAGGGACCGCGATATACCGGCCGAGGTGTTCCTCGACGCGGTCGAGGACTTCGCTGTAGTCGTCGTCGCTCACGCCGCCTCCCCTCGGGTCGAAGACAGTCGATCCCAGATCGCTCGGAGCGCGGCACCCTCACGGACCAGCAGTGTCCAGAGATCCGACTCAGGCGCGGTCTCGGCTCCCGCGGTGAATGCTTCGCCTGCTGCGGCGAGGCGAGCGCGGAACACTCGGGCGAGGATCGACGCCGCATATTCAGGCAGGAGCTCCGGATAAGCGACGGTCGTCACGGCGTCAGCCATGCGCGTGCGGACGAGATCACCCGCGTGCGCGTCGTACAAGCCTCGGCGTAGTAGCTCGGCACCGAGCACGGCGGCGGCGGGCGGCTTACCGGACCGGGCGATCTCGAGCGCGACGTCGAGAACAGTCGCGATCGGGGCGTCCAACAGGCGGACATCCTCGGGCCGGCAGACGTTGAGGACGTCGACGACTTGTCGCGACGGCGCAAGCAGGACCGCGGCGAGCAGAGACTCAGGCATCGACGCTCACCCGGCCTCGGCAGACGGGGCCGATGTGCTCGGTCCGCGAGCGGTCAGCGACGAGCCACGAGCCACAGACCCGGCATCGGACCGCGAGACGGAAACCGGCCTCGCGAACCTTCGCTTCGAGCTCGTGGAACTGACGCTCGTCGGGATCGAACACCCACGAAGGTGTTAGGGCGGTAGACTCTAAGTTGTCTCGCCCAGAGATTTCGAGAGCCCCGGTCTGCACGCCGGGGTTTTCTTCTGTCTGCATCAGACCTCGCCCCCGATCTGCTCGGTGGGATCGGGGAGACCGAGATCCGCGTGCGCGGCTTGCGGGCGGTCGGCGACGAGAAGGACCGAGATCCGGGCGCGCTGCTCATAGGTTAGAGGCGGAGCAGCGGCGACGACCTTTGCGACGTGCTCAGCGAGGCGAGCCGCTTTCAGATCGCGACGTGCCCCGACTAGTTCGGGATCGTCAGCGGCGCGGCTTCTAGAGAGTGACGCCACTCGGGCGCGGTAATGGTTGGCAGTTGCGTCCACCAGTGCTCCTTGGCACTCGGTGGCGCCCTGGGGAGCAGTCGTCCTCAGGGCACCATTCAGTGCCCTGGGCTGCCAGGGTTTGGGGAACTAACCAGACCGCGCATCGGCGGCCGACGCTGTTCTATCTGGATAGAGCAGCAAAACCATCGTAGCGGACTACCGTTCGAAGTCGACAACCTTCGCGACGGCGCGCCGCAGACTGTCGATCGAGATCTCGGTAGCACCCTGCCCCGCGATCAGTGCCAGTACGAGCCTCACGCGGCCCCAGCGGACCGGGAGCGTGTCGCCGCAGCGAGGGCACTCGAACCGGTACCGGTCACGCTGCCGCCCGCCCGGACTCTGGTGCCCATTGGCGAGGTACTGTTCGAGGCCCGCGAGGTCGTCGCCTGAGAGTTGAACCCATTCGGATACGCCGGGGCGATGGCCGCCAACAACGGTCCATGTCTTTCCGCCACGCTTCCGGAAACGCTCGACGTGCCCTTGCTCACCTCGGCCTCGGCACGCGGCACAGTACAAGACAATTTCGTCGGTCATTGCTTCCACTCCATCCCGATCGCGTCGTAGTCGAACCGGCCGCGCATCGGCGTCCGGTTGATCGTCACGTCGAGCAGCGCGTCGAGGATTGCCCGCTTAGAACCGAGATCCAGCGCCGGTGTCGTGTCACTGCCGTACCAAGCCGCGGCAACGTCGGGCGAGTTCGCGATCGCACGAAGGGGATCGGTGAACGTCGCGGTACGGATCTGCTCAGCTATGCCAGACAACTGCTTCTCGATCGTCGACGTCGCGGTCGTCAGCTGGCGGGCCGTGACGCTCCCGGCCGCATACAGGCCAGCGAGTTCATCTTGCCGCGACGCCAGGGCCGACTGCTCGACGTAGAGCGCCGCGACGTCGACGGCCGGGGACTTCGGAGTGAGTAGTTCGAGCGCGTCCGGTTGAGTCAGCCGCGCGACCAGTACCGACTCGACGTACTCGTCGAGCTTGCGTGCGTTTCGGTTCACGTGAGCGATAGTCCCGGTCATCTCGCGTTCGATACACCGATATGCCGGCATCTTATTACCCGACGATGAGCAGCGGATCTGCCTGGTGCCGCATACGCCGCAGATGTAGAGACCTGAGCCAAGCCAGCGAACCTCAGCGCCGCGGCCACCGTTGGTGTCTCGGCTCGGGTCGGTGACGATTGTCAGCGCCGCGCGCCAGACGTCCTCGGAGACGATCGCAGGCCACACGGCTTTGGCGATCGGTTCGCCCTTGTGCATCCGGTACCCGGCGTACCGACCGTTCATGACGATCGAGCGGGCTTGTAGCGCCGTCCAGCGGTTCCCGCGGGCGGTAGGGACGTTCCGTCCGTTCAGTGAGTGAACGATCTTCCGCAGGCTGACACCGGCGAGTACCTTCTCGAACATTTCGCGGACGATCTCGGACTCGATGGGGTCGAGGTCGACGCCGTTGTCCTTGTAGCCGAACGGTCGACTACCACCATGGTGCTTGCCCTGCTCTGCGCGTTGACGGGCGGCGCGCGCGATCCGGTCTCCCTTGTGCTCAGATTCGTATCGAGCCCATGCTCCGAGCGTGCGAGCGACGGCTCGACCAGATGGTGTCGACAGATCCCACGCACCAGACTTCACAGTGTTCGTGACGACGCTTCGACGCTCGGCAATGTCGATGTACCGTTCGAGCTCCGCCGGGGATCGGTGAAGCCGATCGGGTGCCCACGCGACGACGGCCTGTATGTGTCCGGACTCGATCGCGGCGAGAAGCCGCTCGTACTCTGGTCGACGCTTGCCGCTGTATGCAGACCGGTTGTTGTCGACGAACACGTCGGTGACAGTCCAGCCGAGCGAGTCGGCGAGCGCGCGACAATCCTGCTCTTGCCGCTCGATGCCGAGCGCGGATCCGTCGCGGTCCTGAGAAATTCTCGCGTAAATGGCTGCACTTCGGCTCATAGCTGCTATTGTGTCACACATCGATGGTTGTATTCCCGGAGCCGGTACCGCCGACGATGAGGAAGGCGAGCCGTGCCGCGACCGCCTCACGGAGCAGGCCGGCGGCTTCACCGGGTATCGCTCCGGTCTTCACCAACGCGTCGAAGGTCTGCGTGGCGCCGCGAAGCACACGCAACGAGATGCATGTGCCGTCGACGGCCAGCGGCGGGATCACCGCGTGCAGGCGCACCGTCACGTCACGTCGACCGACTCCCGACAACTGCCCGTCGACCCACGGCTGGGCCTCATCGAGTCGTCTGCCCGCGCCGAGAGCGAGCCGACCCGCGAGTCGCCGCACCGACGCCTCGTCGTCGAACCGCACAGCGGTCAGTTCTAGTCCGTCGCCGCGGTCGGCCCAGACGCGGTCTGGGCCGACGACGAGGACGTCGGTGACGCCTGGCTCTGCGAGCAGTCCTTCCAACCGTCCCGCGCCGACCATCTCGGTCTGTAGGTACCGCAGTACGTCGAGCAGATCCGTGTCGCCGAGCAACCCGCCCGACTCCGCGCGGATCGCGTCCGCGATCACCGCGGGCTCGGGGCAACTCGTCTGTGTCGCCAACCTGTCGCGAACCCGTTCCAGCAGGTCGGCGCGTCCGACGGCGGTCATCGCGCAGCTCCCGCGTGCAGCCGACGGTAGACGTCCTCCGCGGCGACCGTCAGCGGACTACGACGCCGCAGCGACAACCCTGACGCCTCGCACCGCTGCGCGAGAGCCCGCTCGGGCCGATACCCGCCGAGCAGCGGCAACCCGATCGCGGCCGCCACGTCACTCGCCCGGAGCCCACCGGGCGACGGCCCGCGGACGACGAGCACGGCGTCCCGTTCTGGGACGAGCCGGGCGGCCGTACGGCGAGTCGCCGCGACCGAGTGGACAGACGCAGTGGTCACGACGACCGCGAAGTCGGCGCTGTCGACGAGAGCCGCAGCGACCGGCCCCGGTTCGCGGCCCACGTCGGCGACGACCACATCGCCTGCGCTCCGTCCGGCATCCACCACAGCGAGGACGGCGTCGGGCCGCAACGGTTCGACGTCGTCACGCGCGGATGTCATCACGCTGACGCGCCCGACGCCGGGCAGCGCGGCGCGCAACGCCGGCCCCGCGATGGCTCCGGTCTCGCCGGTGACGTCCGGCCACCGCAGCCCAGGTTCGTCCTCCACCCCCAGGATCAAGTCGACGCCCGCGCCGGATTGGTCGGCGTCGAGCAGCAGTACGCGTTCGCCGTCGCGCGCGGCGACCAGGGCTACCGCTGCGGCCAGCGAAGACGCACCCGCTCCCCCGTGCCCGCCGATCACGGCGACCGCTCCCGCGGGCTGCCGGACCGGCCGGCGGAACTCTGACAGCGCACCGACGAGGCCAGCTTCCTCGTCGGGGAGGACGAATCCGCCCTGCGCACCCAACGCGAGCCCGGTCTGCCACGCGCGTGGATCGTCGTCGGACGATCCGACGACCACCACGGCCGGACGTTTCGGTGGGTGCAGCGCGGCGAGGACCGCCGTCGCATCGGCGTCGACGACCACCGCGCACGAGCGCAGCCAATCGTGGCGGCACGATGCGGCGTCCCCGATCACCATCGTGTACCCGGCTGCTGCGGCGCAGCGCGCGAGGTCCGAGTGGAGCGCGTCGTCGGCGAGAACGAGCAGTACATCAGTCATGGCCTGATGATGCGGCGATCACCTCATGCCGAAAAGCACGTTATCCACAGGCTGGTATCTGACCAGGTCAGAGGCATCGTCCAGCGATCAGAAGTCCTGCACCGTCACCGAAGACTCTGTCCGGTGATCGGCGCGACGTACTCGCACGGCACAGTGACCGGATGCCCTGGGTCGAGCGCGTTGAGGACGAAGAACGCGGCGCGGCGCGAACTCACGATGGCCAGGTGGTCACTGAAGTCCTTGGCGCAGCCCTTCTGGACGACGACGTTGGTGACCGATTCGCCTGCGCGCGGCTTCACGTAACCCGAGGTGTACGGAACCACGAATTCGTCGCCGCGCGTCATGATGTTCGCGTAGTCGATGCCGCTGACGTACGGACTACCTCCGGTCCAGAGCTTCTTGTTCATCGCCGATCCGGCCACCATTCCGCCGCAGCCAGTGCAGACCGGCACGTCGATCGTGTCGAGCATGTTTCCGACATTCGGAACGGGAACCCCGTCCGCTGTGCCACGCCACAACGGTGCGAGCGAGACATATTTGGTGACCTTCTCGGCTCCGCGGAGGAACTTCACGTAGTACGTCGGCATGTATGTGCCTTGGGAATGCCCGACCAGGTCGACGGTCTCGGCTCCGGTGGCGGCGAGCACATCGTCGACGAAGCGGTCGAGCTGTCGAGCGCTGACGTCCTGCTTGTCCATGCCGCCGATCTGGTTGGCCGGCCACGGAACTCCGGGGATCGCTCCGTAGGTCAGGGCAAAGACGCAGTACCCGCGGTTGGTGAGGAGCGCCGGGTACGGACCCCAGTTGGTCGCCTGTGCACCGCCGGTTCCGTGCACGAGGACCACCGGGCGCGGATGCTCCGGCGTCGGCTTACAGCTGAAATCATTGGATCCAGGCAGCGACCCGCCTGGGTGCTGCAGTTCATAAGCGATTCCGCTCAGGAAGTTGTAGTTCTCCGGCAGCTTCTTATTCGGTGCTGCCGACGCGGGCCCAGCGGCGATGACGGCCAGCAACGCCGCACCGGCCGCGATCAACGAACGTTTGACGAGCTTCATCTGCGACCCCCGGTGCGCGTTACCAAGCACTTGCTCGGCGCATTCGAACCTACGCCGAGAATCGCGACAGATATGGGGAAACGTCTCAAAAATCCGGATGACTGCGCGAATCGGCAACACGACAACGGCGGAAAGACTGCAGAATAGGAGATGACCCCGGCCAGGGGGGAGGAGGCCGGGGTCATCAGCAGTTCAGCCCCGGGGGGTCGGGCTGAATGCTTCCGGCATTGCCGGACAAACCCAAAGTTACACGCGCCGACGCGAAGATTGCAAGTCCAACTATTAATCATTTGATGTTCCGTGGATCACA
Source organism: Gordonia abscondita (assembly GCF_032711245.1). Taxonomy (GTDB): domain Bacteria; phylum Actinomycetota; class Actinomycetes; order Mycobacteriales; family Mycobacteriaceae; genus Gordonia. The sequence goes on along the minus strand of NZ_CP128986.1, from coordinate 1,793,169 downwards.
TTTCGACGTTGTACGATATCGGATGTGACCACGGCAGAGCCTACGCGCATCGCCGCCTTCTTCGACCTCGACAAGACTGTGATCGCCCGCTCCAGCGCCCTCGCGTTCACGCGGCCATTCTACGAGGGCGGGCTCCTGTCGCGCCGCACAATGCTCCGCTCCGGGATAGCTCAACTCCAGTTCTTACTGACCGCCGCCGACGAGAATCACGTCGATAAACTGCGCAAACACGTGACCGACATGTCCACCGGATGGGACGCCGCGCAGGTGCGGTCGATCGTCGCCGAGACGCTCGACGACGTGGTGCGTCCGGTCGTATTCCCGGAGGCTCTCGAACTGATCGAGCAACACAAGGAGGCGGGCCACGACGTCGTGCTGATCTCGGCGTCGGGCATCGAGATGGTCGAACCGATCGGCGACCTGCTCGGCGTCGACATCGTGCGCGCCAGCATCATGCGCGTAGTGGACGGCCAATATTCCGGCGACCTCGACTTCTACTGCTACGGCGCCGAGAAGGCCACTGTCCTCGAAGATCTGGCGACCGAGCGCGGCTACGACCTGAGCCGTTGCTACGCGTACTCCGATTCCGCGACCGACCTCCCGATGCTCGATGCAGTGGGCAGGCCCGCCGTCGTCAATCCGGGCAAGCCGCTCCGCCGCCACGCCGCCGACAACGGGTGGGACATCCTCGACTTCGCCACTCCCGCGGCCGCCTCCCACCGTCCGAGTCCCAGCGTCATCGGACGGGGAGCCCTGTGCGCCACAGGGATCGGAGCAATCGCCGCCGCAGCGGTCATGTACCACCACCGCCACCAGGCCCTTTCACCTGCGGTTTCGTGCCGTCTGATCGATTCCGATCGATTTCTGCCGAACCCCTTGCAGTGACGACGGTCACAGGGTAAGAATGTGGTTACGGAATCACAGACGGCCAAGTTCAGACCGGCAGAGAAGGCCTGAACCCCCGGAATTGAGGTTCCCGGCACGGGCGGCAAGCACCCACGCGGAGCACGCCGCATTGGCAAAAGCGTTGTGCGCCTGCGAACCCTTAGCCACCATTCGTGAACTCACACAGGGAAAGCGTCGCTGTCTTTCGAGTACACGTCGAGGTGATTTTGGGAACGCCGAGGCGACCCACACAACCCACCCAGCACGCCTGGTAACTTTCGCTCGTGCTCGCGGGCGGTACCCCGGTCGAGATGACAATCGACCACCGGTACCGCCCGCAATCGTGTGCAGGTCAGCGGTTGTGTGCAGGTCAGCTGGCGGCCGCATCGGCGATCGATTTGGCTTCGACAGCTCCCGCCTCCATCGCCTCGCAACACAGGACGATCCACGTCCCGATAGCCGACGGGTCACCGGTGCCGAACGTCGCCGACAGTTCACGGTATTCGCCGATCCGTTTCAACCACGTCACTTCGGGGACGCCGAGCAGGTGCGGGTCCAGGCCTGTCGATGATGAGACCAGTCGTGACGCACCACGTGCGACCACACCGTTTCCTTCGGTGAACGGCGCCAGCGACAACAGTTCGCCGTGGACGATCGCGGCCAGGACCGGCGCGGGAACCGTCGTCCCGCCGGTGATGATCTGACTCAGGAAGTCGAGGCGCTGCGCGATGTGCGGATCCGACCGGGGACGCCCGAGCAGTTCAGGATCGTCGACGAGGCCCGCGGCGGCGAGCGTGTGCAGTCGGGCGAGAGCCTGTGCGGGGGCACGACGGAACACCGACACGAGCTGGTCGATTCCATCGGTGTCGAGAGCCTGCGCCACCCGGATCGCGCCTTCGGTGATCGGATCGTCAAACTGTGCGTCGCGCTGCAGTTCGACGCTGCCGCCTTCGATGGCAGCAGACGAACGACCCGCGCGCCACGACGCCTCGCGGGACGTCTTATCCCACCCGCGCAGGTTGGTGCGATGCCGATGCACCACACCTAGCGCGTCGCGCGCCGACTCCGACGCATCGCGGACGTCGGGAAGGTCGAGTAGCGGGGCCAGCGGGTCAACACTCACACCGGCCACGATATATGTGCCCGCCGTTCGCGTTCCGTTGCGTCGCCATCGGTGTCGACTCCGACCGTGTCGATAACAAACTGCGTCGACGACGCCACCTCGTCGTACCTCGAGCACTGTCCTCCCGTCGCGCCCGAACGACCGCTCATCGCGCGAGGGCTCCTGATGGCCGCTACCCGCTACGCGCTTGCAACGTGCGGTGACTACCCTCACATGTAAGCGGCAGCCAGCGCCAGACAACACTGTGCGCGGTGCGCGCGACGTGCTCCCAGCGCAGCAGTTCGACAAGGAAAGGCAGACCAGGAATGACCGAAGCCAGCAAGGTGTACCCGCCGTCGAAGGAGTTCGCCGACAATGCGAACGCGACCGTCGAGATGTACGACCGCGCCGACGCTAATCCCGACGAGTTCTGGGCCGAGCAGGCGCGGCGCCTGGACTGGACGACACCGTTCGGACAGGTCCTCGACTGGTCTAACGCTCCGTTCGCGAAATGGTTCGTCGGCGGCGAGCTGAACGTGTCAGTGAACTGCGTCGACCGCCACGTCGCCGCAGGCAAGGGCGACCGGGTCGCGATCCATTGGGTCGGCGAGCCGCTCGACGACACACGCGACATCACTTATAGCCAACTCAAGGACGAGGTGTCGCGCGCCGCGAACTATCTCTCGTCGATCGGCTTGGTCGCGGGCGACCGCGTCGCCATTTACATGCCGATGGTCCCCGAAGCGATCATCTCGATGCTCGCGTGTGCACGTCTTGGCCTGACTCATTCGGTGGTGTTTGCCGGCTTCTCGGCCGCCGCCCTGCGCTCGCGCGTCGACGACGCCGAGGCGAAGGTCGTCATCACTACCGATGGACAGTTCCGGCGTGGGAAGCCCGCCCCGCTGAAGGAGGCCGTCGACGAAGCTCTCGGTACCGGGGCCGATGCGGCGAAGTCGATCGAGAAGGTCATTGTCGTTCGCCGCACCAACCACGATCCGGATCTGAATTGGGTGCAGGGCCGTGACGTGTGGTGGGAGGACACTGTCGACGAGCAGTCCACCGAGCACGAGCCGGAGTCGTTCGACGCCGAGCATCCGCTGTTCCTGCTCTATACGTCGGGCACCACTGGCAAACCGAAGGGCATCGTCCACTCCTCGGGCGGCTACCTGACGCAAGCCGCGTACACCTTCCATAACGTGTTCGACCACAAAGAGGGCCGTGACGTCTTCTGGTGCGGAGCCGACATCGGCTGGGTCACCGGCCACTCGTACCTCGTGTACGGCCCGCTCTCGAACGGCGCCACCGAGGTGATCTACGAGGGCACCCCGAACTCGCCTGACGAGCACCGCCACTTCCAGATCATCGAGAAGTACGGCGTCACCACGTATTACATCGCACCCACCCTGATCCGCACGTTCATGAAGTGGGGCCGCGAGATCCCCGATGCGCACGACCTGTCGTCACTGCGGCTCCTCGGCAGCGTCGGTGAGCCGATCAACCCCGAGGCGTGGCGCTGGTACAGCGAGGTCATCGGCGGCGGGCGTTGCCCGATCGTCGACACCTGGTGGCAGACGGAGACCGGCGGCATCATGATCTCCCCGCTGCCTGGCGTCACCGCCACCAAACCGGGTTCGGCGATGCGGCCCCTGCCCGGCATCAGTGCGTCGATCGTCGACGACAAGGGTGCGGCCGTTCCCGACGGCGAACAGGGCTATCTGGTCCTCGACCGCCCGTGGCCAGGCATGCTGCGCGGCATCTGGGGCGACCCGGAACGCTTCAAGGAGACGTACTGGTCACGGTTCGCCGAGCAGGGCTGGTATTTCGCGGGCGACGGCGCTCGCTTCGACGAGGACCACGCACTCTGGGTTCTGGGTCGCGTCGATGATGTGATGAACGTGTCTGGCCACCGCATCTCGACCTCCGAGGTCGAGTCGGCGCTCGTCGCGCACCCCGCTGTCGCCGAAGCCGCCGTCATCGGCGCCGCCGACGAGACGACCGGCCAGGGCATCGTCGCGTTCGTCATCTTGATGGAGCACGCGACACCGGGCGACGACCTCGTCGCTGAACTTCGCCAGCAGGTGGCGGTCGACATCTCACCGATCGCCAAGCCGCGCGAGGTCAACATCGTTCCGGAACTACCCAAGACCCGATCGGGCAAGATTATGCGTCGCCTCCTCAAGGACATCGCCGAAGGCCGCGAACTCGGCGACACGTCGACCCTCGTCGATCCCGCAGTCTTCGAGGCGATCCGCGCCAAGCGGGCGTGATCGGCCCTCTGCAGATCGACCTACCTCACCCTGATCGAGCGAAGTCGCGACCTCGACTCCGCTCGATCAGGGCGCGCGTGGTGGAGCGACGACAGGCTTCATGCCCTCGATCCGCGTGTGGGCGTCGGATCGAAACCTCAGGCATGGCAACATGAAGGCCGACCAACGTCCAGCAAGGGAGAACTCGTGAGCGGCAATCAGGACACCTGGCCTCCGCAGCCCGCCGACGCTCCGCGCGTCCCGTCGATTCCGATGTCGGATGCCAACCTCGGCAAGGACGGCGAACCGACCATCGGCAACCTCGTCAAGGATGCGACGGCCAACGTGTCGACGCTGTTCCGGGCGGAGGTGGCACTCGCCAAGTCCGAACTCGTCAACGAGGCGAAGAAGGCAGGCGCCGGCACCGGTCTGATCATCGGTGCAGCCGTCCTCCTCCTGTATGCGAGCCTGTTCTTCTTCGTGTTCCTCGGCTTCCTACTCGACTTGTGGCTGCCGACATGGGCCGCGTTCGGCATCGTCTTCTTGGTCTTGCTGTTCGTGTCGATCGCCGCGATCGTCGTCGGCTACATCCTGTTCCGGAAGCTGCGGAAGCCCGAGAAGACCATCGAGTCGTTGTCGGAGATCAGCAGTGTGGTTCCGGGGCGGGAGAAGTCGGCAGTTGGCGGTGTCGCCCACCCGCAGATCCCGCCTGCACGTGATCCGATGAGCCGCTGACGGCTCCTCGCTGATCGACGAATTGAACAACAACACTCCCCCGGACCCCACGGAGGTCCGGTTCGACGGGCCCTGGCAGCACTTCGACGTGCGTGCGGGCGGCCTTCGTTTCCACGCGGTCGAAAGCGACCGGTCGATCGCCGACCGGCCGCTCGTCCTGCTCTTGCACGGTTTCGGCGAGTTCTGGTGGACGTGGCGTCACCAGCTTCCCGCGTTGACCGCTGCCGGATTCCGCGCAGTCGCCGTCGACCTGCGCGGGTACGGCGACTCCGACAAGCCTCCACGCGGCTACGACGGGTGGACGTTGGCAGGCGACACGCACGCGCTGGTCCGAGCTCTCGGGCATTCGTCGGCGTCTCTTGTCGGGCACGCTGACGGCGGTCTCGTTTGCTGGGCGACGGCCACCCTGCATCCGCGCGCCATCGACCGTGTCGTCGTCTTGTCGTCTCCGCATCCGCGGGCCCTCCGCCAAGGCGTTCTGTTCAACGCGGAGGAGCGTTCGTCGTTCTTGGCGCCATTCATCCACAACCAGCTCCCCAGGATTGGGGAACGCCGGCTTACCCGCGGCAACGGCGCGTTCATCGACGAATACTTCCACGCCCAGTCCGGCAAGGCGTGGCAGAAGACCGCGGACTTCGCCGAGGCCGTCGAACGCAACCGGCTGGCCATCCAGATCCCCGGCGTCGCTCACTGCAGCCTCGAATACCGCCGGTGGGCGTTCCGCTCCCAGTTCCGTCCGGACGGCTGGCGGTTCATGGAGGTGATGGACAAGCGCCTCGACCAACCGTTCCTGGCGTTGCGCGGCAGGGAGGACGAGTACATCCTCGATTCGTTGATGGCCGACAGCGAACACTGGGCTCGTAACTTCAGCTACCGCACGGTGACCGGTGCGGGACATTTCCTGCACGAAGAGGCACCTGATGCGGTGAACGCCGCGGTGCTCGAACACCTCGGCGGCTAACTTCTCGACTCCGCGCAGTCGGCGGGCAGCGCGCTCAGTGCGCGGACACGCACCGCTGCGTGTCTGCTTCGGCTGAACCCGAACGCTTCTCTGACTTCGCGAGGTCGCTCTGCACCTGGTCTGCGGTCAGGACGAAGCCGGTGTGGTCCGCGGGATTCTCGGACGCACCGAACACAACTCCCAACACCGATCCGTCGCGGTCGATCATCGGGCCACCCGAGTTGCCGGGCCGGATGCTCCCGCGGACCGTGTACACCTCGCGGGAGATCTGCTTGGCGTGCTGGTAGATGTCAGGTCCATTCAACTGCACGACGTTGCGGATCCGGACCGGCGTCACCGTGTACGGGCCGTTCTCCGGGTAGCCGAGGACGATCGCGTCGTCGCCCGTGTCGCCCGCGTCGGTCGCGAACTTGAGCGCCGGTGCTCGCAGACCCGGAACGTCGAGGACAGCCACGTCGTTGCGCGAGTTGAACCAGACGACCGTCGCATCGAGTTGACGTCCGCCGACCACCTCGACGCTGACCGAGTCGGTGCCCGCGACGACGTGCGCATTGGTCATCACCCGTTCGGGGGACACGACGAATCCGGTTCCCTCCAACGCCTGCCCACAGCTGCGGGCGACGCCGTTGATCTTGAGGACACTCGGCTGCACCTGCTGCACGACCGGGAGGTCGGCCAGCCGTTGGTCCGGCGCGTTGACGTTAGCTACACGTGTCTCGCCGAACGGCCCGATGACTTCCTTGATCCCGGACGAGTCGATGAGGTCGGTAAGTTCGTTCGGCAGGTTGTGCATCCACTGCGGGGCAACCGCGTCGACGCTCTCCACCACTTTCGAGCCAGCGACGGCGTCCGAGATGCGGACTTGTTCAGAGCTAGCGAGCGGAAACGACAGCAGCCACGCGGCCACGAAGATCGCGATCGCCTGCAACACCGAGCCGACCCCACTGTCGACGTGCTGCAGTGTGCGCGAGTGGATGCTGCTTCGGACGGCGCGGCCCAACACCATGCCGGACAGCTCGCCGACCACGATGAGCACCACGATCAGCATCACACCGACCACGAGGCGCAGCCGTTGGTCATCGAAGTGTTCGATCACCAGCGGCGCCAACAGGACGCCTGCGACGGCACCGATCATGACACCGATGAACGCGAGCGCGGACGCCGCAGCCCCCTGCCGATAACCGCTGATCGCTGCGAGCAGTGCGACCGCGAGGATGATGAGGTCAACCCACAGCGACCCGCTCACCGGGGCGGCTCCGCAGCGAATCCGGACACTTGACGCCCGCCGGTCTCGGAGATCATCTGTTCCAACGGCCGGACGTCGTCACGATCCCACGGCACATCCCAGCCCGCGGTCTCCGAGATCGCGGCGAGCAACCCGCCGGTGAAACCCCAGATCAGCATGCCGTCGTAGACGAACGCGGGGCCCAGGTAAGGCGCCATGCCGGGGATCTCGCGGGTCACCTGACAGCGATGCTCCGGGCTCAACAGTTCCCGCAGGTTCACGCGGGTCACCCGCGCAGTTTCCCCTTCGTCGACGACGCTCACCTGCGAAGGTCGCGACCAGTGCGCGAGGACTGGCGTCACTTCGAACCCCGAAGGCACGGGGAAGGTTGGCAGAGCGGCGAGTACATCGACGCCATCAGCGACTAGCCCGGTTTCCTCCCACGCTTCGCGGAGCGCGGTCCCGACCGGATATTCGTCGCCGGGGTCCCGGGCCCCACCGGGGAACGCGATCTGTCCGCCGTGGGTCCGCAACGTCGTCGCGCGCTCGGTCAACAGGATGTCGGCGTCGGCCGGGACGCCGCCCGGATAGTCGGCGGCGGCGTCGAACGCTCCGCCGAACAGGACGAGCACGGCCGCCGACCGAGTCGCGACGAAGTCCGCCGCGATCCGGGCACGGTCGCCGCCCCGCTTGAGGACCTTCTCGTTGATCATCGACAGGTCGTCGGTGACGGTACGCAGCCATTCGGGTACAGCCGTGCGGGGCACCAGAAGATTCGAGGCATGTCGACTCACGATGCCTCCCCCACGTCGACGCCGAGATGTTCGCGGACCGCCGAAGTCAGATCCTCGTAGGTGTCGAAGACGCGCGGCAACACTGCGGCGACGGTTCCGTCGGCGCGGACCATCACCGTCGACGGAAACACTCGCGGCGCGGCGACCGCCTTCGCGACGTCGCCGTGCGGGTCGGTCACGACCGGCAGATGCGCGTTCAACTCCTGCAGGAACTTGAGCACGAAGTATTCCTTGTCCGCGCCCTCCTTGGCATGCACTGCCAGCACGTTCAACCGGTCACCCGCCTGGGACGCCAGCCGGTCGAATAGCGGGAGTTCCCGGCGGCACGGCAGGCACCACACCGCCCACATGTTGATCACCAACGGTCTACCTGCGGTGACCGCACCGAGGTCGACGATTTGTCCGTCGGCCATGCACGGCGCCGAGACGCCAGCGAGCACACCGGTGGCGGGCCCACTTCCACTCGGACACGCCGTGAGGGCGGCCGCCACCCGCGCCTGCGTCACCTCGTCCGCCGACGCACCCGCATCGGTCACTCCTGAGGTCGGAGTCGACGAGCCGGGCGCGGGCGCCGACTCGGGCTCGCTGCCGCCGCGTGGCCAGAGCGCAGCGACCAGCGCGATCATGACGACCACGAACGCGATCATCGCGCGCATTCCCGGCTGAGCCAACACCTTCTTCGCGGTGCCGAGCCGACTCATGTGTTCATCCCGGCAAGCTCCAGAAGATGCTCGGTCTCCGGCCCCTTCACGAGTGCGGCAGCCTTCATCGGATCGAGCTGTCCCTCCCCGTACGACGGGCAGTCCTTGGCGAGAACACAGACACCGCACGCGGGAGTCCGCGCGTGGCAGACGCGCCGCCCGTGGAAGATGATCCGGTGCGACAGATCAGTCCACTCCTTGCGTTCGATGAGTTCCCCGACCACACGTTCCACCTTCACCGGGTCCGTCTCGTCGGTCCACTGCCAGCGTCGGACGAGCCTGCCGAAGTGTGTGTCCACGGTGATGCCCGGAACACCGAAGGCATTGCCCAGCACCACGTTCGCGGTCTTTCGTCCGAATCCAGGCAGGGTGATGAGTTCCTTCAACGTGCCGGGCACCTCGCCGTCGAACCGTTCGACGAGCCCCTGTCCGAGACCGATGATCGAATTCGCCTTGTTCCGGTAGAAGCCGGTCGAGCGGATCATCTCTTCGAGCTCGGTGCGGTCGGCGCTCGCGTACGCGAAGGCATCCCGATACCGCGCGAACAATGCGGGAGTCACCTGGTTGACGCGGACGTCCGTGCACTGCGCCGACAGGATCGTCGCGACAGACAGTTCGAGAGGCGTGGTGAAGTCGAGTTCGCAGTACACGTGCGGAAACGCCACGTGAAGGGTCCTGTTCATCCGACGTGCTCGTCGGGTCAGGCCCAATCGGGTCTCCGGTTTACGGCTGCTCACAACATCCCAGGTTAGCGGTCGCCGCCCCACCCGCGTCTGCGCCCGCGCCGCGAGCGACGATGTGGTCACAACTCGGTGACGACGGGCCGTCTCGTTTCACCCTCGCCGCGACTTCGTGTTGACTGGGGAACCATGCAAGGACTGGCCGTGCTTCTGATCCCCCCGTTGCTGATGCTGTTCGCGCTCGCGATGGAGAAGGTGCAGAACGGTTTGGACCGATTGTCCGTCGGACGTGCGCACGTCGAAGAGTTCCTCGACACGGCGGACGAGACCGACGTCGGCAATCTGGCGAAGGACGGTCTCCCCGCCGCGTTGGACGAACTGCGTCAGCGACGGAACAACGACGAGGTGGGCGAGCCAGTCATTCCGGCTGGTTCCGATGCTCGCAACCGCGCGAGTTGATAGATTCAAAATTCAGACATTGCGCACCATTGTCAATGCCTGCCGCGCGAGTGATCAATTCAACAACTATGATTTTTGTCAGTAGTGTTGATCACTGAACGTGCGTTCGGAATAAGAGAGGTTCTTTAGGTGGAAGAAGTACTCGCCAGGGCAGGCATTTTCCAGGGGGTTGAGCCCACGGCTGTAGCTGCACTCGCAAAAGAGTTGCAGCCGGTCGAGTTCCCTCGCGGTCATGTGATCTTCCACGAGGGGGAGCCGGGCGACCGACTGTTCATCATCCTCTCGGGCAAGGTCAAACTGGGCCGGCGTTCGCCGGACGGCCGCGAAAATCTGCTGACAATCATGGGTCCGTCCGACATGTTCGGCGAACTCTCGATCTTCGATCCGGGCCCGCGCACGTCGTCGGCCACAACGGTCACCGAGGTCCGCGCCGTCACCATGGACCGTGACGCCCTCAAGAAGTGGATCAAGGACCGTCCGGAGATCGCCGAGCAGCTGCTGCGAGTCCTCGCGCGCCGTCTGCGACGGACCAACAACAACCTCGCCGACCTGATCTTCACGGACGTCCCCGGTCGCGTCGCCAAGCAGTTGCTCCAGTTGGCGCAGCGCTTCGGCACGCAGGAGGGCGGCGCGCTGCGCGTCACCCACGACCTGACTCAGGAAGAGATCGCGCAGCTCGTCGGCGCATCGCGCGAGACGGTGAATAAGGCACTCGCCGACTTCGCCCAGCGGGGTTGGCTGCGACTCGAGGGCAAGAGCGTCCTCATCGCCGACTCGGAGCGACTCGCGCGACGAGCCCGCTGACCGGCGGCTAACAGCTGTACTACTCAGCCCGGCGGATCGCCCACCGATACGGTGGGCAGTCCGCCGGGCTGAGTGCGTTTCGTCGATCCGGCAGCAGCGGTCAGAGGGTCCGCAGATACTCCAGTTGCGCTTTCACGCTCATCTTGGCTGCCGGCCACAACTCCTCGTCGACGTCCGCGTACACGGTCTTGACGACCTTCATCGGCTTCACCTCGTGCGGCGACTTTCCGAGTTCACTGAGGGCCTCGCGGATCTGCTCAAGCCGCTCCTCACGGTGCTGCTTGTAAAAGCGCGCGACCGGACCGAGTTCGGCGTGGTCCGGACCGTGGCCGGGCAGCATCGTGACGTCAGACGCCTCAACGATCAACCGATTCAGCGAATGGAAGTAGTCGCCGAGCGTCCCGTCTTCCGGGTCGAGGACCGTCGTCCCTGACCCGAGGACTGTGTCCCCGGTGAGAACGGCGCGCTGTCCGTCGCACTCGACTAGAAAGCTGGTCGAGTCGAAAGTGTGTCCAGGTGTATGCATGACGGTTATCCGCAACCCGGCAGCTTCGATCACTTCACGGTCGGTCAGCCGCGGCGCATCGAACGAGAAGTCCGACGAGTAGGCGCGTGTCGGAGCCTCGGTCATCTTCCGGAATCGTTTGAGGGCACCCACGTGATCGTCGTGGCGGTGCGTGAAGAGCGTCAGCTCCACCTCGCCCGCCTCGTCGAGCACATTCGTCAAATGCTCACGATGCTTACGCGGTCCCGGGTCGACGACGACGGAGCGCTGCGCTCCGGGTGCTCGCAGAATCCACGTGTTGGTTCCGTCGAGCGTCATCATGCCGGGGTTCTCACACAGGACGACCGACGCGAACGGAGTCACCTGGCGAGCCCGCCCGTAGGCGGGATGGGTGAGTTCGGCGGCGGCCATCTCCTCGCTCACCGAACCTGGACGACCAGCTCGACCTCTACGGGCGCACCGAGCGGGAGTTCGGCGACGCCGACGGCCGACCTCGCGTGGACTCCGGCGTCGCCGAAGATCTCGCCAATCAGGTCGGACGCTCCGTTGATGACGCCGGGCTGGCCGGTGAATCCGTTCGCCGAGGCGACGAAGCCGACCACTTTGACTATGCGCACCACCGCATCGATACCGACTTCGGCGTGCACGGCGGCCAACGCGTTCAACGCGCACTGACGCGCCGCCGTGTTCGCCACGTCAGGTCGGACGACGCCCTCCGCGCCCTCCGAAACCTTGCCGGTGACGTCGAGAACACCGTCGACCACCGGCAACTGGCCTGATGTGTAGACGACGTCGCCGACACGCAGCGCGGGTGTGTAACTGCCGACGGGCGCGACCACGTCAGGCAAGGTGATGCCGAGTTCCGCCAATCGGGCGGTCCACTGTCCGCTCACAGCCGTCAGCCTTTCGGGCGTTTCAGGTACGCGACATGCTGTTCACCGGTCGGACCGGGAAGCACGCTGACGAGCTCCCATCCGTCCGATCCCCACTGGTCCAGGATCTGTTTGGTCGCGTGCGTGAGCAGCGGAACTGTCACGTATTCCCAGGAAGTCGGTGCTGTCATGTCGCTCACCTTATCGGTTAACGAACTGTCACGTCGGCGAGGCCGATAAGGTGAACGGCGTGGTCGAGAAACATGTGACGGACGGTCCCACGAGGCAGTGGTCCGATCAGGCCCGCCAGGCACGACTGCATTTCGTGTCGGGCAAGGGCGGAACCGGCAAAACGACAGTCGCCGCCGCGCTCGCGTTGACGTTGGCCTCGCGGGGCCAGCGTGTCCTCCTCGTCGAATGCGAAGAGCGCCAGGGCATCGCGCAGCTCTTCGACACTCAGCCGCTGCCGCCGGTTGACACTCAGGTCGCGACGCTTGAGGGTGGCGGTTCGGTGTGGGCGCTCGCCCTGCAGATCGAGCACGCACTGCTCGAGTACCTCGACATGTTCTACAACCTCGGGTTCGCCGGCCGCGCGATCAAACGTGTCGGCGCGATCGACTTCGTCACGACGGTCGCACCGGGCCTGCGCGACGTCGTGATCACCGGCAAGGTGAAGGAACGTGTCATCGCCCTCGATAAGAAGGGGCACCGCCTCTACGATTCGATCGTCGTCGACGCGCCGCCGACCGGACGCATCGGTAACTTCCTCGACGTCACCTCCGCGATGCGGGACCTCGCCAAGTCCGGCCCGATCCGCAAGCAGAGCGAAGGCGTCGCAACGCTCCTGCACTCGGCCGACACCATGGTTCACCTGTGTACCCTCCTCGAGGCGATGCCGATCCAGGAGACCGTCGAAGCCGTCGACGAACTGCGCGCCAAAGGCTTGAACATCGGTTCGATCATCATCAACCGTGTCGAAACCGCGCACCTCCCCGACGACCAGCTCGACGCGATCGCCGAAGGACGGATCGACGCCGACCAGGTTCGCTCGACGTTGACCGATGCGGGGGTCGCGTTCACCGACGACGATCTCGCCGGGCTGCTGACCGAGTCGATCGACTACGCCTCACGCGTCCAAGCCCAGCAGGTGGCGCACGCCGAACTCGACGATGTCGACGCCCCACAGATCTCCTTGCCGACCATCGATCAGGGGATGGATCTGGGCGGCGTGTACGAACTCGTCGACGTGCTGAAGAAAGCGGGAGCCTGAATGCCTGACCTGAAGATGGGTGCGGTGCTCGCCGACCCGAATACTCGCGTGGTCATCTGCTGCGGCTCCGGCGGCGTCGGCAAGACGACGACGGCCGCGTCGATGGCGCTGCACGCCGCCGAGAGCGGCCGCAACGTGGCCGTCCTGACGATCGATCCGGCGCGTCGTCTCGCGCAGTCACTCGGCGTCAGCGAACTAACCAACGAGCCGCAGCCGGTTCCGATCGCGAGCGCGGCGGCAGCGGGCGGGTCGCTCGACGCGATGATGCTCGACATGCGCCGCACCTTCGACGACATGGTCGTCGAGCATTCGACACCTGATCGCGCGGAAGCGATCATGAACAACGCTTTTTACCAGACTGTCGCATCGTCGTTCTCCGGCACTCAGGAATATATGGCGATGGAGAAGCTGGGCAGGCTCCTCGACGAGGACCGGTGGGACCTCATCATCGTCGATACTCCCCCGTCGCGGAACGCCCTCGACTTCCTCGACGCACCGCAACGTCTCGGATCGTTCCTGTCGGGCCGGCTGATGAAGATGCTCGTCGGCGGCGGACGCGGTGTTGGCCGCGTGGTGACTGGCGCGATGGGCATCGCGATGCGCGGCATCTCGACGATCGTCGGTGGCGACATTCTCCGCGACGTCGCGACCTTCGTACAGTCATTGGACTCGATGTTCGGTGGGTTCTCCGAACGCGCCGAACGAACCTATTCGCTCCTGAAGCGTCCGGGCACGCAGTTCGTCGTGGTGGCTGCTCCGGAGGCCGACGCACTTCGGGAAGCGTCATTCTTCGTCGACCGCTTGTCAAAGGACACGATGCCGTTGGCCGGCCTGATCGTGAACCGCACACATCCGAATCTGACGTCGTTGCCGACACCTGCTGTCGAAGCCGTGTTGAGCACGGTCGACGACGACCTGACGCGCGGAGTCCTACAGGTGCACGTCGATCGCGCCACCATGGCTAAACGCGAACTCCATCTGCTGCAACGGTTCACGTCGTCGCACCCGAGCGTCCCGACCGTCGGAGTACCGGCGTTGCCGTTCGAAGTGGCCGATTCGGACGCGCTCCGCGCGGTGGCCGAGCAGATCATCAGCCGCGGCTAAGACCCGGTCAGCCAGAAAAGGCCCGGCGCATCAGCGCCGGGCCTCTCACGTCAGTTATTGGTGTCGGGGACGGCACCGATCCGCTGCCTGCGACGCTGCGCTTCGAAAAACGCCGCCCAGGAGGTGACCTCCGGGTGCTGGCGGAGCAGCGCGCGACGTTGGCGTTCGGTCATGCCACCCCACACGCCGAATTCGACCCGGTTGTCGAGTGCGTCGGCACCGCACTCCATCTGCACCGGGCAATGTCTGCAGATCGTCGCAGCCTTGCGCTGCGCAGCCCCTCGGACGAACAGGTCGTCCGGGTTCCCGCCGCGACAGCGCGCTAGCGAGACCCACGTCAGTCGAGTGTCAGTATCTCCGGACGGCAACGGTGCGAGAGTCATTGCGCGATCCCACCTTTCACAAACCCATCGACACGAACCGGCGCTCGGCACGCGCATAAGATCTCTTCAGTGAATCCACCCTACAAATCACTTATTTGTGGGGTACCTCACGTCCATCACACTATTGAGACCCCTATCGCAAATCAAGTCGGATCGGCGAGCGGAAGGTATCGAAGGGTCGATCAGCCAGGTCGCTACCGCGATGAGATTGCATTCACACGTATCCTGGCGACCGTGCGGAAGACATCGAACCTAGTCGGCCTGGCCGTAGCCTGTGTCATGGCGGGCGTCCTAGTGGCCGGCCTCCTCTTCCCCGTCGCAGGCGGGTTCGGGGTGCTGACCAACCGGGCCGCCGCAACGATGGAGAACAGTTCGTCGGAACTGCTCAGTGGCACCGTCCCCGAAGTCACGACGGTCACTGACGCTGCGGGCAAACCCATCGCCACCCTGTTCGACCAGTACCGGTACCAGGTCGGCTATAACGACATCTCCCAGGACATGGTCCGTGCGATCATCTCGATCGAGGACCGCCGTTTCCTCGAGCACGACGGCGTGGACTGGCGCGGCACGATCCGCGCGGCGTTGAAGAACTCGTCGTCGGGCGAAGTGCAGCAGGGTGCGTCGACGCTCGACCAGCAGTACATCAAGAACTACCAACTGCTGGTGTTGGCGCGGACCGAGGCCGAACGGCAGGCAGCCATCGAGACGACGCCCGCCCGCAAGCTGCGCGAGGTCCGGATGGCGCTGACGTTGGAGCAGACGCTCGCCGATCAAGCCAAACGCGAACAGGGACTCGACGACGCCGCTGCCAAGCAAGACGCGAAGAAGCAGGTCATCACCCGTTACCTGAACGTCGTCCCGTTCGGTAACAACGCGTACGGCATCGAAGCCGCGGCACAGACGTACTTCGGCCATTCGGCGAAGGAACTGACGGTCGAGCAGGCAGCGATGCTCGCAGGCATGGTCCAGTCGAGTTCGGCGCTCAACCCGTACACCGATCCTGAGGCGACCACCAAGCGCCGCAACACCGTGCTCGACACGATGATCGGCAACTTCCCGGAGCGAAGGGCCGAGCTGACGGAGGCTAAGACGAAACCGCTCGGCGTCCTGCCCTCCCCCCGCACTCCCGTCCAGGGCTGCATCGGCGCGGGCAACGACGGCTTCTTCTGCGACTACGTCCTGCAGTATCTCGCCGACAACGGCATCTCCCGCCAGACGGTGATGCGCGGCGGCTACGTCATCCGCACCACCCTCGACCCGCAGGTGCAGGAGTCGGCACTGCGCTCGGCCAAGGCGCAGGCGAACCCACACACCACCGGTATCGCCAATGTGATGAGCCTGGTCCGCCCGGGCAGGCAGTCGCACGATGTGGTGTCGATGGTGTCCAGCCGCGACTACGGACTCGACGCGGCGAAGGACCAGACTGTGCAGCCGCAGCCGTTCTCGATGGTCGGCGACGGCGCGGGTTCGGTCTTCAAACTGTTCACGACGGCTGCCGCGATGGAGAAGGGAATGGGCACCGATGCGGTACTCCCCGTCCCGTCGAGTGTCGCCCTCTACGGGATGGGCGACAGCAACGGTCTCAACGGCTGTCCCGTCAACGCGTACTGCGTCAAGAATGCGGGCGCGTACGCGCCGAGCGTGTCGGTGACGCAGGCTCTCGCGACGTCGCCGAACACTACGTTCGTCCAGCTGCTCCAGCAGGTCGGCGTGAAGCCTGCCGTCGACATGGCGGTGCGGCTGGGGCTCCGTTCGTACAACTCCCCCGGATCGTCCGGCAATGGCGATCAGAGCCTCGCCGAGTACATCAAGAAGGGCAACTTCGGTTCGTTCACGCTCGGCCCGTTCGCGGTCAACGCGCTCGAACTGTCGAATGTCGCGGCGACGCTGGCGTCCGGCGGCGTCTGGTGCCCGCCGAACCCGATCCAGTCGATCCAACAGGTGAAGCGCGATAAATACGGCAACCGGGTGATGGATGAGAACGGCAATCCGGCGCTGGCTCCGGTGCCGTTCACGCCGCCCGCTTGCGAGCAAGTAGTCGACTCGGGTCTCGCCCACACCCTGGCGAATGCGATGAGCGAGGACGACCGCGGAAACGGCACGTCAGCGGCCGCTGCCGCGTCGACCGGCTGGTCGCTCCCGTTGTCGGGAAAGACGGGAACCACGGAGGCACACCGGTCGGCAGCGTTCGTCGGGTTCACCAATCAGCTGGCGGCCGCGTCGTACGTGTACAACGACGGTCCGACCCCGACCGGCATCTGCACGGCGCCGCTGCGTCAGTGCTACGACGGCGACGTCTACGGCGGTTTCGAGCCGGCCCGCACCTGGTTCAACGCCGTGAAGCCTGTCGCAACCAAGTTCGGTCCGGTCGCGATGCCGCCGAAGGATCCGTCGTACGTGGTCGGTAGCGATCGTGGACGGATCCCGAACGTGAGCGGCTTACCTGCCAGCCAGGCGACGTCACGCCTGCAAGAGGCGGGGTTCAAGGTGAACGAGTTGGAGGTCGACAGCGGACGTCCCAAGGGCACCGTGGTGTTCACCGCTCCGTCCGACAGCGCGATGCCCGGCAGCACCATCGCCATGTACGTGAGCAATGGGCGCGGATCGGAGAAGAACGACGGTGCCGGAAGGACCGGCTCGACGCAGAAGACTGTCGAGGTGCCCGGCGTGGGGCCCGTGGTGATCGAAGTCCCTGACGAGTGACCTGAGATCTACGGCGGGCAGCGCCGTCGTGGCGGACAGCGCTATCTTGGATGACATGGATTCTGCTTCCGACACAGGCATCTCCGCGACGAGCCTGGCACGACTGTCCGTCGGCGCGGCAGGTGCCGCGGCGGCGGGTCTGCTCTATTCGACGGTGATCGAACGCAACGCGTTCGCGTTACGCCATGTGAGCGCCCCGCTGTTGGAAGCCGGATCGTCGCCGCTGCGGGTGCTGCATATCAGCGATATCCATATGACGCCGCACCAGCACCTCAAGCAGGCGTGGATCTCCGAACTCGATTCGCTCGAACCCGACCTGGTGATCAACACAGGCGACAATCTGGCGCACCCTAATGCTGTCCCGGCTGTGGTTCAGGCGCTCAGCGGACTTTTGTCGCGGCCGGGCCTGTTCGTGTTCGGGTCGAACGACTACTTCGGGCCGAAGCCCAAGAACCCGTTCAAGTACTTCAAGAAGGACCACAAGAGGACGCACGGCGAGCCGTTGCCGTGGCAGGACCTGCGCGCGGCCTTCATTGAACGAGGCTGGCTTGACGCGACGCACACGATCCGCGAGATCGAGGCGTCCGGTGTACGCATCGCGGCTGCGGGCGTTGACGACCCGCACATCGAACGGGACCGGTACGAGACGATCGAGGGGCGCCCGAATCCACTCGCCCAACTGCGCCTGGGTCTGACTCATTCGCCGGAGCCACGCGTCTTGGACTCGTTCGCCGATGACGGCTACGACCTGGTGATGGCGGGCCACACGCACGGCGGACAGCTCTGTGTCCCTGGATATGGCGCGGTGGTCACGAATTGTCACATCGACCGGTCACGCGTGAAGGGCTTGTCCCGATGGGGTGCCGAGATGGCTCTGCACGTGAGTGCGGGCCTAGGCACGTCGCCGTACGCGCCGGCCCGTTTCAGCTGTCGGCCTGAGGCGACGCTCTTGACCTTGACGCCCGTCTCCGATGGCGGCCATGACGCCGACATCGATCTGCAACTCCCCAGCCTCCAGGGCGTGCCCGTCTAGGGCTACCTGGACACGCGGTCACACGTTGGTGTGACTGCGTCCGATCGGCACGATCATGGGTCGGTCGCTGACGGGGTCGTCGACGACACGTGACCGGAGACCGAACACGTCGTGGAGGAGTTCCTCGGTGATCACCTTCGACGGCGGCCCCTGTGCGATAACGGCACCGTCCTTCATCGCGACGAGGTTGTCGCTGTAGCGGACTGCGAGGTTGAGGTCGTGCAGCACCATGAGGACGGTGCGGCCTTCCTCGTGGAGGTCGTCGACGAGGTCGAGGACGTCGAGCGCGTGCGACAGGTCGAGGAAGGTGGTCGGCTCGTCGAGCAGGATCATGTCGGTGCCTTGCGCGAGCGTCATCGAGATCCATACGCGCTGCCGCTGTCCGCCGGACAGCGAGTCCACGGTGCGGTCCGCGAGGTCTCGGATTCCAGTCTGGGCGAGCACTGCGTCGACGATCTCGTCGTCCTCCGACGACCACTGCCGCATCCAACTCTGGTGCGGGTGTCTGCCGCGCGCGACGAGGTCGGCGACGGTCAGGCCCTCGGGCGCGATCGGTGACTGCGGTAGCAGGCCGAGCTTGGTTGCGACCTCTTTGGTGCGGTACTCGGCGATGTCCTTGCCGTCGAGCACAACCGAACCCGACGACGGCTTGATCAGGCGAGCCAGAGTGCGCAGCAGGGTGGACTTTCCGCAGCCGTTGGGTCCGATGATCGTGGTGATGACGCCGGTCGGCACGTCGAGGTCGAGGTCACCGATGATCGGCTTCCCGCCGTAGCCGGATGCTATCGAGTGGGCCGCCAGTCGCGTGTCATCGGGGAAGGTGCCGATCGCCGCGAATTCCTGAGCATCTCGGACGGAGGACGGGCTGCCGATCGCTGCCGGGACGGGCGCGACTGCCTTGCTCATATCCATAGCTAGTAATGCTAGCCTTGGCTCCCTTTTCTCGGCGACCTCGACCCGGCTCCGACTTGCGCACGACTCGCGAATCGGACACCGCGGCGATGCATGGCGCCCCAAGACCGTCCACCGCATACGAGGAGGCCCTCACCCGGATCTCTCCCGGTGAGGGCCTCTTCTGCTATCTCAACCTAGCGTCGGGGTGGCGGGATTCGAACCCACGACCTCTTCGTCCCGAACTCGACGTCCTGGGCGTTTGTGATTGTTGACCATGTTGGGAGAACTGAATACCGCCAGTTCAGAGGGCT
This sequence comes from Gordonia abscondita, assembly GCF_032711245.1. GTDB lineage: Bacteria > Actinomycetota > Actinomycetes > Mycobacteriales > Mycobacteriaceae > Gordonia. The sequence continues at coordinate 1,773,502 of NZ_CP128986.1, read as the reverse complement.
GCAGTCGTTGGTAGGTGCGGGCGGCTAGCTGGAGTGCTGCGGACTGACTGCGGACTGCGAGCCTTTAGTTCGTCTGCGGTGATCGATCCGTGCCAGCACGTCCACCGGTACCTCGACCGGCGGCACGTCCTCAATCCAGTCGTCGTCACTCTCGGTCATTCTGAGACCGCAGTCCAACGGACCGTAAATCCGAGGCTCTTCTACGGCTCCTTAGGCGGGGCCCTAAAGTCTGCCCTATGCCATCTGACGCGCTCGACGATTGGACAAACACGCGGCTGTCCGCGCTGTCGAGCCTTGACACAATTCATGGTCAAGTCACCAAGAACAGACCAGGTCGGCAGTGGAACACCCGCCACTACAACTTGGGCCTGTTCACGGCGCTGGCGAGCCAGTTTCAGGGCTACTGCCGGGATCTGCACGACGAGGCGGCGGTCCGCGTCGTAGACAGTCTCGCCGCGAACGGCGTTGGTCCCCAGATCCCCATAATCCTGACGGCCCTCACAAGCAACCGGAAGCTAGACCGAGGTAACGCGAACCCTGGCAACCTGGGAGATGACTTCGGCAAGCTTGGGATCCAGCTGTGGCCCGAGTTGAAGCAGCGCTACCCAACTAAGGCGCCGAAGTGGCAGAAGACTTTGACGAACCTGAACGAACTGCGAAACGGGATCGCCCATAGCGACATCGCCAAGATCGACAAGGTTGAGCACGACCATCCCCTGACCCTGAAAACTTGGCGGACTTGGAAGTCAAGCGTCAACACCGCTGCGACGAGTATGGACGCTGTGCTTGAAGCGTATTTGGTAGCGTTGACAGGCACAGGATGGTGACGGGAGGCATGGTGATGAGGCGGCGATCTTCGTTCAAGCCCGGTCGCATGGTGGTTGCCCGCTACGGGACCCGACAGGTCTCCGGGGTCGTCACCGGGATGCGCGCAGGCCGCGTTGCGGTCAACATTGAGATCCCTGGTGCCGATGAAGAGATTCACGTCCTGCTGCGCGAGGATGAACTAGAGACGGCGTAGCGCTCGCTCGGCAGTCCCGTTCCAGCCGCTAAATAACCGGCCGTCAGAACGAGCGGGGGCCCTGCACTCTCGTCTAGACCAACGTCGCCGCTGGACGTACCCTCAGAGGTGCAGGGTTCCCCCCCGCTTCAGCCTTGAAATAACAGGCCGTCAGAACGAGCGGGCAATGGGGCCCTGGTTGGTTAGGAGGATGGGGGGAGTGCAGGGATCTAGAGGGAAGGGGTGGGCGGCAGCGTGAGAGGTGTATAAGAGACGGGGGGAGGGTGCGTGCCTATGGCCTGAGGGGCGGCCCGAAGACTCGACCGGCCCACCTGGGTGGGGTGTGTGGAAAAAACGTGGAGAGAGATTCTGCCAATGCCAGAGAGTGCGGGGGAAGAGTGCTTTCGGGGCATGGGCCCCTGGGTGTTTTTTCCGGACGGAGAGGCCTGAATCCCCCAGACCCGTACGCGAGCACAACGTCTATGACAGACGTGGCTGGCGGTTGGTGCTGACCGGTCCGTCCCCCTGGGTGAGTTCAGAGGAGTCCGGGGTGTTTTTCGGGTGGTCGGTGTCCTCGTGCTGCTCGGCGTGCGCGGCCGCGGTTGCTTTCGGCTCGGGTCTTGACGGCATGACAGGTGGTGCAGAGCATCCGGGCATTCTCGAGGGTGTCGGTTCCTCCTTCGGCTACGGGCACGATGTGGTCGCATTCGAGGCGCACGTCGTCGCCGTGGACGCCACAGTCGACGCACCTGTTGCCGTCGCGGGCGATGACTTGCTTGCGGATCGCGCGCCATGCGGGTGTGGAGGTTCTGCTGTTGCCATTGGTCCATGCCATTGGTTTTCTCCTGGGTAGATGCCGATGGCCTCGACCGAACACGTGTGGGTGTCTGGTCGAGGCCATCGTCGACTGATCGGTTATGCGACTCGTCGCGCTCGGGGTTTCTGTTCGGGCAGCGGCTCGTCGTGGGTGATGTGGCGGAGGTTCGCCATGTTCGCGGCGAAGAACTGTCGGTCGGCTCCCGCGTTGCCGCTGTTCCACCTGTGTCGGCAGAGTTGCTCGGCGATCGTGGTGGCCTGGCGGAGCTCGTCGGCGTCGGGCATCCACGGCTGGTGGTCGGCGACGGTGAGGATCCATTCGGCGCGACTGTGGCCGCCGGTGTTGGGTAGGCCGCGGAACCATGCTCGGATGGTGTGATCGGGATAATCCTCGAGGATCGAGGTGACCCGCCGTTGGTGCATCCAGTAGCTGCTGACGTCGAGGAAGTCGCGGCATTGCGCGGAGCCGATGAGTGGTCCGTGCAGGCTGCTGTCGGCGAGGCGGATTTGGCGCCGGTATTCGGCGGTCAGTTGGTCGTAGTCGTCGAGCAGGCCTTCGACGGTCTGCCATGCTTCGAGGTCGCCGTTGCGTGCTGCGGTCTCGGCGGTCTCATGTCGGGCGATGAGGTCGCGGTTGCTGTCGACACGCGCCATGATCGTGTCGAGTTCGTCGCGGCACATGTCGAGGGCGGTGTCGACGAAGGCGCGTTCATAGTCTCGTTGGTCGGTGACGCGTTGCAGAACATCTCGGACGATGAGACCGAACTGACCGGCGAGGTTCTCCCGGCCCTTCGCTTCGATGTAATCGTCGAGCAGGGTGGCGGGGTCTGCTCCGGCGGTCAATCGTGCCCGGTACTGGTCATCGACGTTTTCGGTGCGCTGCGGATTCCAGCCCAGAAGACGTTCGCGCAATGCTTGTGCGTCGACGAGGTCGGTGTTGGCGGCGCGGATCCGTTCCCGGATCGGCAGAGTCTTCGTGGTGGTCTTGGCCATGATTAGCGGCGTCCGTTCTTGAAGCGTTCGCGGCCGTCGGCGATGGAGCCCTTGTTGCTGGTCTCCTTGTTGTCGTCGGGTTCGCGGACTTCGGCGACGACGGTGTCGAACTCGTCGTCGGACATGTCTGCGAGCCACTGCTTTGCGCCTGCGACGAGAGCATCGGTGTTCGGGTTGGTAGCCATTACGAGGCCTCCTTGAGGTGTGCGTATTGGGTGACGGTGGCGCGGTGGAAAACCCACCGGCCTGCGACCTGTTCGCCGTCGAGGTCTGCGGCGATCCTGCGTATGCGGCGGGTGCTGCAGTGCAGGATCTGTGCGGCTTCGGTGGTGTCGATCAGATCCGTCTTCGAGTCTGGTTCTGGCTCGCGTTCGGAGGTTCCGTGCGCGGACACTTCGGTAAGCAGTCGGCGAACCTGGTTCGGGATCGGTTGCCCGGTGAGTTGCCGGCGTCGAACGAACTCGGCGGTGACGTACGTGATGAGTCGTGCTTGGTCGTCAGTGACGTCCATCGCGGCCTCGCTGACGGTTGACGTACGCGGTCAGGCACGCTCGACACGTCCAGCCGTGGACGGATCCGGAGTAGGCGCGGCACGGTCCGTGGCAGGTGCGGCATTCGTGGACGCGGTCTCGGCGAGTCGTCGTGTGCTTCATGGTCAGTCCTCCGTGGTGGCGAGTGCGTCGGCGAGCCGGTTCGCGAGTTCGAGTGCTTCGGCGGGTGTGTGGCAGCGGCCGTCGATCGCGATCATTCCTCCGGTCACGCGGGTGACGGTCGGTACGTTCTGTGGCCGGTGGTCGGCGCATCGGCCGGCCGCGGAGCGGGTCAGTCGGGTGCAGTCGTCGACGGCGCATGAACGGGCTGGGCGTGAGGTAGCGGACATATCGGTGTCTCCTGGGGTGGTTGTGAGTGCGTCGTCGATGACGGCGCGGTAGGCGAGGCAGTGATCGCAGATCCAGCCGAGCGTGGGGCCTGCGAACCGTGGGCACGGTCCTCGGCAGGCGTCACAAATGAATGGCCTGCGGCGGGTGCGGGTGCGCGTGGTCATGACGCTTTTTTCCGTGGACGGCCCGCGGTCTGCATTCGGGCGGGGGCTCGGGCGGCGATGACCCCATCGACGCGTCGGTAGCTGCTGAGGCTGTCGGCGTACTCGCGGCAGGCGGTGAGCGCCGGGCATTGCCAGCAGAGCGCGACGGCCTGTTCGTGTCGATCGGCGGCGGCATCGACCGACTCGTCGGGGTCTCGGCTGTCGAACAGTCGCGGATCTCGCGTGCACGCGGCACCGGTCAGCTTCGGAGACTCCCACAGCATCCGAGCCAGGAGCCGTTCACACCCGCCGGGGTCGTAGTCGCGGCCCCTCATTTCACCAGCCCATGAATTTCGCTGAAGCTCGTGTGTTTGGAGTCGGCGATAGGGAGTCTCTGAACCGGGCATGCGTAGTTGGAGCTGAGTAGAGTCGCGAACTTTTCGAGATTGGCTCTCGGGTCCGAGCCCGGGTGCGACAAGATGAAAAGCTTCTCTATCTGGAGACCACGTGCATGGTAGATCTGTCCCTGCCAGTAGAGCTTCTCCGCGGCGGTGTGGTGTCGTGTGAATTCGGGACCGTACGAGTCGATCGGTCGGACACGCCCGACGATCGGGGGGAAGGGCCCGAAGCGGTCAGTGAGGCCGGCTAATTCCCATGCGTTCACAAGTCCGAAGGAGAACGCCTCGAATGTGTTGACGTAGAACAACCCACAACCGTCGTCGTAGGCCGGGTTGCTTCGGACGTATTGAAGGGAGCCGCCTATAACCGCGCGCGATACGATGGGCGGCTGCAGTCTGGCTTGCCAGTCGGTACGCCACAACCTGAACTTTCCGTCGATCATCGACAACCTGCTCATCGGACCACCTCCAGCGTTCGCACCGCTGTTAACGGTTCGATGTACCGGACGGTCGCCGAGCAGTCGGCCGGCCACCACGTGACGATCACGTGGCCGCGGTCTCCGGGAGTCTTGTGCGGCGCGAGCGCATACGCCGGAGCCTCGAACGGCTCTGTGGGATGGTCTGCCGGATCGGGTGGCCAGAGTTCGCTGAACTGCATCCCACCGCCGTCGACGTCGACGTAGGTGACCATCGGCCGACCGTCGCTGTAGTGGCTGAATTGGTGGAGTAGCCGAGGCATGTCCGGGGTGAGTGAGGCGATCGCGTCGAGGGAATCGGAGCAGCAGTCGTCGGCGTGCCCGTGATCGGATGCGACTTCGGCGTGCCACTCGACAGCACCGAGCAAGCGGCGGGTCGCGTAGACGAGTTCGTCGGTGGTGCGGTTCGGGGAGTACATCAGGCGGTCTCCTGATCGGTGATGGGTTGTCCGCTGCCGACCCAGTGGCCACGGCGGCTTGCGCGGCGTTCGGTGGCTGCGGAGTGGACGACGACGGGTTCGTTCACGGGCGGTTCGGGGTTCTTGAGGAACTGTCTGGCGGGGTCGTCGCAGTCCTCGCAGACTTCGGTGGTCGCGGTCGCGGGCAGGGCGAGGTTGCAGTGACGGCACGCTGTCGGACGCAAGGGAGCGGGGAAGGGAGCACGCACGCTCCCTTGCTCCCTTGGGTCAAGGGAGCACTCAGAAACGGTGTCTGACCTCGAAGGGAGCAAGGGAGCACCTGAACGTGCGTGCGGTGTGCTCGCTCCCTTGGCTTCGGGCTCGATCACTTCGCCTTCGACGACTGTCGACAGCTCCCACCACCAGCTGTTGATCTCCTTGACCGCGTGGACCCCGACCCGCTTCTTGGCTCGCTTCACCTGATCCTTGGAAAAGCCGTTGGCGTCAGCGGCCTGGAACACGTCGGTGGCCTTACGGCGCTCGACCGACAGGTATTCGCGGAGCCAGTCGTCGACATCCCGGTTCGATTGGCCATCCTCACCGGATAGGAAATCGCGGGCGTCGGAGGTGGTCTCGCCGAGCCATTCCAGGACACCGACTGCGGTGTCCCCGTCGCCGATCTGGACAGTCTTGGACACGATGTGCGCCTCGACTGAACGGGTCCGCGGGGCGAGATTGCCCTTGGTGTTGGTCACCACAAGGTTCCCGCTGTCGGGGTCGAGAGCGACCGAGAGGACTGAGCGGGCGACCTGGGACCAGGCGATCGAGCCGAGGATCAGCTTGCCGCTGTCGGCTCCGTCGCGCTTGCCGAAGTGCACCAGCCCGAGGAACACCGCATCGTGCTTGGCTGCGAGCTTCGAGAGCGGTTCGAGATACTGGCGAACCTGTCGGTCATCCTTGCCTGAGAGCGTCGAGGACATGGCCGAGGTCGCGGCGTCGAGGACGACGAACGTGACGTTGTACTCGTCTAACAAGTCGTCGAGCCTGTCGGTGTCGAGCGGTAGGACGACGTTGCCTTCGTCGGTCGTCTCGGTCTCGACGTCGACGAACAGCACCTTGGACATGTCAGCGCCCGCGGCCTTGAGTCTGGGTGCGACGGTGTGTTCGCGTGAATCCTCGGTGTGCAAGTACAGGACGTGGTTGCCCTCACGGGTTTCGCGGGCACACCAGTGGCAAGCGATCGTGGACTTGCCGAGACCTTCACGCCCGGCCAGCAGGGTCAGAGCTGCGGCCGGGATCCAGTCGGGTTCCCACCAGTTGATCGTCTTCATCGTGACGTCGCTGCCCTTGGTGATGCGCAGTTGTCGGCCGCTCGGTTCGACATTGACCGGGTCAGGTGCGTCGAGCAGGTCAGCGAACACTTTCGCGACGTACAGTTCGCGTGCGTGATCCGGTAGGTCTGGGAAGTCGGTGTCGACCTTGACCTTGGCTGCCTCGAGCGTCGCGGCCATCAGTTCGTCGTCGAGCTCGGCCTTGTGCTCGGCGTTGAGGCGTTCCCGCTCCTGCTGAGCTTCGCGATGCTTCTTGGCGCGTAGTCGCTGCTGTGAGTCGGTGAGACGTTCAGGCATAGTTCACCCGGTTTCGGCAGACGGGGCCGATCTGCAGGTCGACGGAGCGGCGGGCGGTCAGGATCGCGCCGCAGTTGTGGCAGCGGATGCCGACGACGTAACCGTGCTCGGTGAGTGCTTCGATGTGTTCGCGGATCTCCCGGTTTTCGGGCGTCTCCGTTTCCGACCAAGGTCGGATAGAATCTGTTGTAGACATTCGGTGTATGTCGCTTCCTCCCCGGCCTCGGAACTTCTCCGAGGCCGGGGCTTTGGGTTCTACGGGTGTAGGTGGTCAGGAGCCGCGCAGCCGTGCCCCGAGGGAGAGGGGCGCGGATACCCAGAAGCGGAGTGTTAGAAGGGGTCGCCTCCGATCTCTGATTCGGCGAGATCGGCAGCAGCAACAAGCAGTGCCGCGTGGTGGCGTGCTTCATCCGGAGTGAGACAGGTACCGCGACGGATCCATTCGCCGTCGTAGTACTTCGATATCGTCATGCCGACGAACGGTCCGCCGTCGACCGTCTGTCGGAGTCGAGCGCACACGCTCACGCACGCCGGTGTGTATTTGTCGCCGTGAGGCAGGCCGTTGTGCAGGCTCAAGTGCGTACGCGCAGGGGTAGATCCGTACGACGGGACTACCCCGTGCTTGTCGTTGGACGGATCCGACCAGGACGGTCGTGGACCGATCCTCTGCTCGAGGCCAGACACCATGTACGGCACTGCCTGGGTCATCACAGCCCAGCGGGTCAGTTCAGCACTGGCACCACACTGGGCGTGCTCGGCCTTCCAATCCTCGCGGATCATGTCGACGTCGACCGCGGTCTGATCACCGACCACCTGGACGTTGGTGCTGCAGTGCTCACACGAGAGGGCAAGCGGCTCGGGCTGGTGGTCGAGATTGATTGCAGGTACGTTCATGGCAGATCTACTTCCTTGTGGTTGTTGGATTCGGAGACCTCGGTGACGTTCTTGGCGGGATGCACCGGGGTCTTTCGCATGTCAGGCGTCTTGTCGTCGTCGACCAGGCCGAGGTCGGCGTGGTCCTCCTGCGGGCGGTTCACGATGCGCCTCCGTGCTCGGGGAAGGTGTCGAGGACCAGAGCCAGCAGACATAGCTGGGCTGTGCTCCCGTTCGCGATCTGACGCGCATTGAGAAGGTCGGCGATCTCGGTGCAGAGCGCGTCGCGTTCGATCTGGTCGAACTCCGTCTGCTTGTCTGGGCGGCTCACTGGTCCTCCCTGGCTGGAATGACGACCTGCCGGTTGCACGAGTTGCAGCACGCGCCGTCCGCTGTCACCGGGTACGGGTTGTTCGCTCCGAGCGGCCATTCCGGGAGCTGTTCACAGCAGATGCAGCACGCATGTGGCGCGTCCACGAGGTCGGTGACTTTCAGGTCATCGCTGCCGAGGCTGCCGTGCCCTCGGGTCGTGCTGGTGGTCCGGGCGATGCCCGGTCGCGCAGCCATTAGGCTGCACCGCCCCGAGTCGTTGCGGCCTCCTGCTCGGACAGCCAGCGTTCGACCTCGCTGCGGCGGTACAGCACCCGTTTGTTGACGACGAAGGACGCGGGACCGGTACCCGCGTGGCGGAGATACCGCATCGTGTTCTCGTTCAGGAACGGCCAGGACGCGCACACCTGCTTCGTGGTGAGGACATCCTGATACGCCTGTTTCTGCTGTTCAGTCATCTTCGTATCCCGTCTGCGTGAGAATCAGCCCTATGCTGATTCCTGCGCAGCAAACGTAACCACACCTTGCCCTGAACGTCAACCAGTGCCATGCTGAACCACATGCAGGATGAAGCGAGCGACGACCTGAACCAACGCGTCGGCCGGAACGTCGCGAAGTGGCGAAAGGATCAGGGAATGTCGCAAGCGGAACTGGCAGACCAGCTTGCTCAGCGCCTTGGGAAGGCCAAGATCGACCCGACGACAATCACGAGAATGGAGTCAGGGAAGCGCCCCACCACCGTCGCGGAGATTGAATCCATGGCGCGAATTTTCTCGGTCGAGGTCGACGCGTTCTTTGTCGAGGAGTCTCCCGAACTGGGCCGATTGCGAGCGGAGGTCAAAGACTGGGGAAACTCGTTCACCTCGATACTCGTCCAAAAGAAGCTCATGGAAGGAAGGCGCAAAAGGGCGATGTCAATAGTTTCCAGATACCCGGGCATAGAAGAGAAACTGACCAAAGCGGAGCAAGGCATATACAGGCGAATGGTTCGCGATGACTCAGCGCCGTAATCGTCGGGCTGGCGTCGAGGACCGGTGGCGCAAGGCAGATGGGTCCCCCTCCGCGAACGACGGCAAGGGGATGCGCTGGCGCGCCCGCTACGTCGACGACGCCGCCCGGGAACACTCGAAGGCGTTCGCCCGCAAGGTCGATGCTCAGGCGTGGCTGAACGAGATCACCTCGACCATCGTCACCGGAACATATGTCGCTCCGGGCGCTGGGAACGTCACCATCGAGCAGATGCACGAACAGTGGCTCGGGACGCAAGGCCACGTGAAGAAGTCGACCCGTGCCACACGTGAGTCGGCGTGGTCAGTTCACGTGAGCGTCCGGTGGTCCGACGTTCGCCTGGTCGACGTCCAGACATCAGCAGTCCGGGCATGGGTCGCCGAGTTGGCGACCGATCAGCCGGCGCGGAAGGCGTCGAGTGCGGCGACGATCGAGAACGCTCTCGGCGTCCTACGGATGGTGTGCGCGCTCGGCGTCGAGGACCGTCGAATCCCGCGGAACCCGTGCGATGGGGTGAAGGCACCGCGACGTCAGCACTCCGACCGGGCCTATCTGAGCCACCAGGAGGTCGACGAACTCGCACGGACCGTCAGCCGCGACGGGCTGGTGATTCGGTTCCTCGCCTACACCGGGCTCCGGTACGGGGAGATGGCTGCACTTCGAGTGCAGGACTTCGACATGCTGCGGCGACGGGTGAACGTCCGCCAGTCGGTGACCGAGGTCAAGGGCGGGCTCGTCTGGTCGACGCCGAAGACACACGAACGACGGACAGTGCCGTTCCCGAAGATGCTCGCCGACCAACTCGCCGAACGCATGGAAGGTCTCAGCCGCGGCGAGCTGGTATTCCAGGCACCCAAGGGCGGCGTGCTGAGGATCGCAACGTTCCGCACACGGATATTGAAGCCAGCCGTCGCACTACTACAGGGCCTCGACGACGAGCACGACGAGCCTCAGACCGACTGGCCGCGGCCGACACTCCACGACCTCCGACACACTGCGGCGTCGCTAGCGATCAGTGCCGGCGCGAACGTGAAAGCCGTGCAGACGATGCTGGGACACAAGTCGGCGGCCATGACCCTCGACACCTACGCGGACCTGTTCCCTGATGATCTGGAAGCCGTCGCGGATGCCCTCGACGCGGCGTGCGCTGCGGCACTCGCCTAATCTACTGCGGACCAACTGCGGACTGAGCGGCGAGAGCGGCGAGAGGAACAGGGCAAACGAGTGAGGCCCTGACCAAAGTCTCCCCTGGTCAGGGCCTCAAACTGCTATCTCAACCTAGCGTCGGGGTGGCGGGATTCGAACCCACGACCTCTTCGTCCCGAACGAAGCGCGCTACCAAGCTGCGCCACACCCCGTGTGCAACCTGATACAGCCTACAACGACGACATGCGAAGTATTAAATCGTCTGCTCAGGCAGGGTTTTCTCCGCTGTCATTGGTACGAGACGAACCAGGGTTCCGGGCTAACCCGGAGAGTGCGGCGCGGCGAGAACATCGGTTTGTCCTCGGTGTAGAAGTTCTTCCACCCGAGCCAGACGTTCGGCGGCAGACCGGCGACGATCCGCTGCCAGGTCTCCGCTTTGACCGATGGTGTCCCGTGACCATCGGCGTGGATGACGGTGGCGAGTTCGGGGTGCGAAGTGTCGATCAGTCGCCGGTCACCCAGCATCGCCGCGTCGAATTGGTGCAGGACGAACGCCTTCTGCGGCAGATTCTCGCTGCGGACGAGGTCCGCGAGCCAGTCGGCGGTCCGGTTGACTTCAGCCGGTTCGACCGAGCCGATCTGCGTCAGATGCTTCTGGTTCGGTTTGAGCCGCCATTCGGGATCCAACGCGAGTCCGACGTTCGGCCGACGCAGCAGGTCGCGATACATTTTGGCTTGCGTGAGGAAGTCCATCCGGCCAGGTTGAAGGTCAAGCGTCACATACAGCCCCGCCTTCTCGGCGGCATCGACCCACGGCCGGAGCGTCGCCGGGTCAACGATATTCGTGTATTTGCCCTGGTATCCCGGGTCTGCGGATGCGATGGTCGCGATGATCTCGAACGCCGGAACCACCGGCACGTCCGACAGCGCGCCGTACGGGCGCGCCATGCGCTTGACCCGCCGGATCGACTCGTTCACTCCCTGCGCGCCGAGGGGGCCGAGGTCGGCCGAGCCGGGCGACCCGTAGAGCGCGACGACACGCCGACCCGGAAATACGAGTTGGCCGCCGCCGGGGAGTTCGGCGACAGTTCGTGCGGCGTCGATCTGGTCAGCGACCGTCTTCTGGTCACCGAACGCACCGATGGCGACAACTGGACGGTCCCCGTCGGCTTTCAGCGCGGCGACCGACTGGCCGGTGGCTCGCGGATCGCCGACCGGCAATCCGACGACCGACACGCCGGCAGATTCGGCCGTGGCGACGGCATCGGCCCCTCCGGCGACCAACACCAGCGCATCCTGTCCTGCAGCCGCCGAAACCACGGCGGGTAGCGGAGCATCTTCCGAGACGGGGATGCCGAGGTCCGGGACATCACCGATCTCGATGAGACCGGAGGTGTGCAGACGTGCGAGTTCGTCTCGTACAGCGTCGACATCGCGTCCGACCTCGAACATCGGGAGCCGGTTCTCGGCGGCCTCGGCCCGAGCGCGCTGCACATCCGTAGCGGGTGCGTCGGCGGCGAGCACGACGACAGTCGGAGCCGAATCGAAGAGAGTGCGACTGACGAGAACTGCGGTGGGCGCGTCTACATCACGGACGACGGCCAACGACGGAAGTGCTGTCGCCGCCGGTGCTGCCGCGTCGAGGGTCGGGACCGACGACGCGGTGAGAACGCCGACAACGATGATGACCGAGGCAGCGAGAATCGGGTGCCACACAGACGTCGCCCGCCGACGAGTCATTCTTCGTCGGATGGTTCCGCGTAGGAGACAGTCACTCGCGGAGTGGTCGCAGCATGGAAGACTGCGGCTCCTGCGTATCCGAGCGCGGCGAACGCGAAGACGACCGTCACAGCCAGGAGCACACCCCACATGACCATCGCGACGACTCCGTCAAACGTGTCGAGGGCAAGCGCGCCCGCTCCGGCGAGTACCGCCCCGAGCAGCGCCCAGGCGATGCTACGCAGACGCGGCCCCACTACCGAACTGTAGAACAGACGCCGGTAGACGGTCGTTTCGAACTCGTCCACCGCTGCCAGCCGCACCGCATCGTCGTCGGCTAGGTCGCGCAGACTTCTCGCGAGTTCGGCGTCGCGCAGAAGCGAAGCCGACTCCCGCTGGCGGTAGGCGACGAATGCGATCGTCGCGATGGTCACGGCGACGAGGCCGATGCCTGCTGTAAATGCCCAACTGTTCACGAGGGACAACCTACCGCCAGGGGCTCACGAATTGAAACGTGTTTCACACACGCGATGTGACCGTGCTGGCGATGTTGCCTCGGGTCGCCTTCGAATACGGGCAGAAGCCATGCGCGGCGAGCGCCAGCTCATTGGCCTGTGCGGTCTCCAATCCCGGCAGGTACACCGAGATGTCGGAGGTGAGGCCGAACCCGTCATCGGCGTCGTCCTTGCCGATGCCGACAGTCACGCTGACCTCGGTGCCTTCCGGCACGGTGACGCCCGCATTCTTGGAGACGAGGCGCAATGCGCCCATGAAGCACGCCGACCAGCCGGCCGAGAACAACTCTTCCGGGTTGCTCCCGTCGCCGTTACCGCCCATCTCGACGGGCGGTGCCAGGGTGAGGTCGATGCGTCCACTCTCGGACACCACTTCGCCGTCACGGCCACCGCCGCGGGACGTCGACGAAACTCGGTACACGGGGGTCACAGTCATGAGAGTCTCCTTGTTTTCGCGTGTCGTCGCCGACGGTCTTCGCGGCGCACGATCTCCAACCTACTCGCCGCGAGCCACCCTCATCGGGCGCACGCGCATCGACTGCGGCAGCCACTGTCCGACGCTGCGCCGCAACGTCATCAGCGCAGACACGATGAGCAGCGCGAACTGGACCCACGCCATTGCCCACACCCATCGAGGCGAATCGGGATAGCTGAACAATAGGTCCGCACACACCGGCACGAACAGCAGGATCACGACGACCGTCGACAGGTAGACGCTGCGCACGTTGCGGCTGTGTGCTCGTGCAATGGCGACGAGCATCGGCCACGTGAGCGCGACGACGACCGGGATGCCGATCAGGAAGGCTAGCGGCCAGAAGTGAGCCAGCGACTCCGCCTTGGCCGCCGGGTCGACGTCGGGAACCTCCTCGAGCCCGGGCTGCAGCCGTCCGGCGAGCCGCGACGTCGTCTGTGACAAGTTCGCGAACCCGTAGACCACCCAGATCAGGCCGGCGGCCGCGGACAGCAGCCAGGCGACGCGGGCGTCACGGGCGAGAGCGGTCGGCGGCGGCCCCGGGTCGAGTGGTCGCGCCGGGTAGCGGTCACGCTGCTCGGCGTCCTTGGATCGACGGGCGATCTCGGCCATGTCCTGCGCATCCAGCTCGGCCTGCGTCGGGATGCGATCCGGGTCGCCGTCGGGGAACGTCATGGGGCGATCTTAAGCATTCGCGTCACGGTCCCCTGCCAGAGCACGCCACCGGGGCCGATCATGCCCGTCAATTGCATCGGCTCGTCGACCGGCGCGTCGCCGATTTTGCGGGTGACTACGCGTGCTCCGGTCCGGAAGTCGACACCGACGTAGTTCACCGATCCGACCTGTTGCGGGCCAGGCCGATACGGCCCGTACGCGAGCCCATGAATGAGCCCGTCGGCGCGTGAGAGTCGCGGCAGTGTCGCCATCCGGTCACGATAGTTCTCCCAGACGCGCGTGCATTTTCCGCCGACGACGTCGATGCGTGTCATTGCCCCGGTAAATGGAGCGTTCGCCGGACGGCTCGGTCCCGTCACCGCCATCGGCGGGTATTGGTATCCGTATGTGCTCGGGATGACGAGACTCTCGCCCCACGCCATCGGCGAGTTCTCGGTTCCCTGCCGCGACCGGGTGAATGCGCGCATCGAACAGACCGGCGCACCTGTGTCGGCGTTCAGGACGTGCAGGCGCGGCGCGTTCGCGTTGTCGACTATGGCGACCCAGCTGTCGCCGCCCGGCCCGAAGTAGGTGGGAGTGGTGCCCGAACCCCAAGTGAGTTGACCGGGTTTTCGTGCCGGTCCACGGTCGTATACGCGGCGCCACACCGTGTGCGGGACGCCGTCGCCGCCGGCGCGCATTTCGTACAGCGCATGAGTCGTGAGGACGGACGCGCCGTCGCGCCGGATGGTCAACCCGTTGCCGAGTCGCTCGCCGGTGGGCAGCCGGTTCGCGGCGACACGCCCATTCGGCGCGATAGTGCCGACCGCTCCCTTCGTCGTCACGAACCAGATGCGTCCGTCGAAGTCGGGCGCCAGACCAGTCACCTGGTCGTTCCCGATCCGCTTCGAAATGTCGACGCGACGGTCGATCGACAGCTTCCAGCCGTTCGGCGTCCGATGATGTCCGACATGCAGGACCGCTCCGCTCCCGTCGGCGATGACCACCCGGTTCTTCTCGTCGAGGTAGCCGTAGACGCCGCCGAGAAGTCCACCTTTGGTGAGGGGCAGGGTCGCGAGGACTTTCGCGGAGTCGGGCTGAAAGAGCGTGACGACCGGTGTCGCGACCTGCGGCGGATCGCCCGCGAGATACGACGTGCACAGCGAGACCGGATAGCCGTCGGTCCCGACGAACGTCGCCGCGCACACTCCGCCCGGAACACTCGACGCGGCGAGGTGTCCCGTCTTACCTGGACCACGCAACTGCGTACTGTCGGTCGACGCCACGTCACCGTGCATGAGCGATGTCCACGGTGTTGCGACACCAGGCGGCGAACCGACGGGCGGAGCGGCCTGTGCCGGTGCGACTCCAACGGCAAGGGTCACTGCTACCACGACGGCGACGAATCCAGTCAGACGCTTCACGAGTTCGAGTGGACCACGTTTCGCCATTGCCGGGAACGGTATTGCCCGGGATGCGCATAGACGCACTTAGTCCGAGAGCTTCCGACCACACAGGGACTCGAACTCTCGGACTAAGGGGCTCGGCCCACCCGATCAGCTGGGTTGGGTCCGCAGATCAACTAGCTCAGCGGTTGAGTTCGGTCAGGAGGAAGCTCGTCGCCGGAAGTAGCTTGAACAGCATCGGGACCGCGTGGTTGACGACGAGACCGGGGAAGATCGGCGGCGTGTAGTCGCGGGTGAGTTGCACGTTCGCACCCTGCTTGCGCCAGTCCTTGTACAAGGTGACGACCTGTCCGGTCGGGATGACGTCGTCGTTGATGCCGGTCGAGAGCAGGACGGGCGCGTTCGGCTTGAGCGAGCCGATGCGCTGGTCGTCGAGCATCTTCTGAACTTCCGGATACCGCTTGATCACCGTCGCGAGCGACTTGCCGTCCCGCGTCCACTGGTTGGTCCGCTGGAAGCCGAACGACAGACCGGAGTCGCCGATGCATTGGGTTGCCGTGTCATCGAGCACGCGCTTGCCCTGTGCGTTGGTCTCCTTCTTCAGGATCGGGCCGAGCGCCGGGTAACGGGCGTCGAGACCGTTGATCGCGTAGCCGATCGCACCGGCGATGAACGTGCCGTCGATCTTCGAAATGACCTTCGACAGGTCGGCGGGCGGCGCCCCCGCGTACGTTGCCTTCACATTCAGGTCCGACGCGTACGTCTCGGCGAGCTCGGCGGCCGACGCGGCAGCACCGCCGCCCTGCGAATAGCCGGTGAACGCGACCGGTGCGCCCTTCGGAGCCTTCGCGACCTTGAGCCCGGCGCGCGCCGCGTCGAGCATCGCGCGACCGGACTCGACTCGGTTCACGTAAGTGTGGACGCCGGGAGTCCCCATGCCCACATAATCGGTGATGACGACGCGGGCACCGTTCAGCAGCATCAGGTACATCTCGGGTGCCGTGTAGTTGATGCCGATGCTCGGCTTGGTGACGTCGATCGCCATCGGAAAGTTCATCATCTTGGAGCCGGCGCACTGGTCGCCTTGCCCGACGGTGCCCGGCCCGACCACCACGGTCGGACGTTCGCCCTTGCCGTTCCACTTCGCAGTCGGCTCGATGACGGTGCCCGTCACTGCGGTCGGCTTCCCGTTCTGAAGCGTCGAGCTATACATGAGGCGCGTCGCCGTACCCGGCCACTGCCCTTTCACTCCCGGAAGTTGCAGCAGCAGGTCGCTGTGCTCAGTGCGGATGACCGAACCCGGCGTCGAATCGTACTTCGACGGCGGAGTGTAGAAATTCCGTGCCGCGTCCGCGGTTCCCGGATCACCGACAGCGATTACTCCCGCAGCCGCGACAACAGCGACCAGACCAGCGGCGACTATCCGCCGAGACACCCGAACCGGGCGTGAGACTACTCCTGAGTATTTTCTCATAAGTGCAATGTAGCGCACGATTTCCAAAATCTGTAACGGGCGACACGCTGGTGACGATTGGTGTGGGCGGCAATGATTTCGGGGCGGTGACCGCATTGCGGTCACCGCCCCGAAAGGTGGAAATTATGAGCGTGGACTACACCAACAACTCGGCGATCTGGATCGTGTTCAACGCCGCACCCTTACGCAGGTTGTCACCCGACACGAACAGCGCGAGGCCCTTGCCGTCGGGCGCGCCCGGATCCTGACGGATACGTCCGACCAGCGAGACGTCGCCGCCGGCCGCATCGAGCGGCGTCGGAACATCGACGACCTGAACGCCTGCGGCGTCAGCCAGAATGGCGCGCGCCTCGTCGGGCGTGACCGACTCGTCGAACTCGGCGTTGATGGCCAGCGAGTGGCCGGTGAACACCGGCACACGCACACACGTACCGCTGACTAGAAGGTCCGGAAGGCCAAGGATCTTGCGCGACTCGTTACGCAGTTTCTGATCCTCGTCGGTCTCACCGGAGCCGTCGTCCACATAGTCACCCGCGAGAGCGACTACGTTGAACGCGATCGGTGCGACGTACTTGACCGGCTCACCTAAATCGACAGACTTCCCATCGTGCACCAGCTTTTCAGCCTCGTCCACACCGTTGCGGATCTGCCCCGCGAGTTCAGCGACACCGGCCAGCCCGCTGCCGGACACCGCCTGATAGCTCGACACGATGAGCCGCTTGAGCCCCTTCGCCTCGTGCAGCGGCTTGAGGACCGGCATCGCAGCCATCGTCGTGCAGTTCGGATTCGCGATGATGCCCTTCGGCGGATTCTTCGCGAGCTCACCGTTCACCTCGGCGACCACCAACGGCACGTCAGGATCCTTGCGCCATGCCGATGAGTTGTCGATGACGGTGACCCCAGCCGCCGCGAACCGCGGAGCCTGCACCTTCGACATCGAGCCACCCGCCGAGAACAACGCGATGTCGAGACCCGTCGGGTCCGCCGTCGTCGCGTCCTCGATGACGATCTGCTCGTCACCCCACTGCAGCTTCTTACCCGCCGAACGCGGGGACGCAAAGAACCGGATCTCGTCGACCGGGAAGTTACGCTGCGCGAGAATCTCGCGCATGACGCCGCCTACCTGCCCAGTCGCTCCAACCACTCCGAGTTTCACGCCCATCAGAATCCCCCGTCGCTTCGCTCGCCCATCAGAATCCCCCGTCGCTTCGCTCGCCCATTACTACCGCCCCGTTCCCGCGTACACGACGGCTTCTTCTTCGCCGCCGAGTTCGAACGCCGCGTGCAGCACCTGGACGGCACGGTCGAGGTCTTCGTCACCGACGAGCACCGAGATACGGATCTCCGACGTCGAGATCAGCTCGATGTTGATGCCCGCCTCGCTGAGCGACTCGCAGAACGTCGCAGTGACGCCCGGATGGCTCTTCATGCCCGCACCGACGAGCGACACCTTGCCGATGTTCTCGTCGAGCAAGACCTCCGCGAAACCGAGTTCGTCCCGCAGTTTGCCAAGTTCGGTGACCGCGAGCTCGCCGAGCTCCTTCGGCAGCGTGAACGTAATGTCAGTCTTGCCGGTGTCGATCCGCGACACACCCTGCAACACCATGTCGATGTTGATCTCGGCGTCGGCGACCGCACGGAACACCTTCGCGGCGAATCCCGGCTTGTCTTCGATGCCGACAATGGTCACCTGGGCTTCGCTGCGATCGTGCGCAACGCCAGTGAGAATCGCTTCTTCCACGGGGATGTCCTCCATCGAGCCGGACACCACAGTGCCCGGGTTTGTCGAGTACGACGAGCGCACATGAACGGGAACGTTGTAAGCGCGTGCGTATTCCACGCAGCGGAGCATCAACACCTTCGCGCCACACGCCGCCATCTCCAACATCTCCTCAAACGAGATGTTGTCGAGGCGTCGCGCGTCCGGGACGATGCGCGGATCAGACGTGTAGATGCCGTCGACGTCGGTGTAGATCTCGCAGACGTCTGCATCAAGTGCCGCTGCGAGCGCGACAGCCGTCGTATCCGATCCGCCTCGGCCTAGGGTCGTCACATCCTTCGTGTCCTGCGAGACCCCTTGGAATCCGGCGACGAGCACGATCTTTCCGTCGTCGAGCGCGTCACGGACCCGGCCCGGCGTCACGTCGATGATCTTCGCCTTGCCGTGGCTCGACGTCGTGATGACACCTGCCTGCGAGCCGGTGAACGATTGCGCGTCCTCGCCGAGAGACTCGATAGCCATCGCCAAGAGCGCGTTCGAGATGCGTTCGCCGGAGGTGAGGAGCATGTCCATCTCGCGCTGAGGCGGATCCGGATTGACCTGTTCGGCCAGGTCCAGCAGCTCGTCGGTGGTGTCACCCATCGCCGATGCGACCACGACGACGTCGTTGCCCGCGCGCTTGGTCTCCACGATCCGTTCGGCGACACGGCGAATGCGCTCAGCGTCCGCCACAGAGGAGCCGCCGTACTTCTGGACCACCAGTGCCACGTCGTGCACCCTTCCTTGTCGTACATTCGGTCAGGCGTCAACCTTACCGGTCGGCTCCGTCGGGCCACAGGTGCCGCGGATCGGTGTGACCTCGGCTACGTCCCAGACGTACCCGTAGGATTTGCGGCGATGACTCCCGTACTCCGATGGAATCCGGCCGCCACCGCCGTTGCCGTGTATCTCGGTATACGCCTCGTCGGAGTACTCGTCCTCGCCTGGTTCGGAGCCATCCACAACCTCGCCATCGACGATCTCCTGTCCAGGTGGGACGGCGTGTGGATGCTCGACATCGCCGATTACGGATACGACGGCGTACCCGACTCCGGCACCGATGCCCAAGGCGTCCACACGGATACGACGGCGTATGCGTTCTTCCCCGGATATCCGATCTTGGTCGGCCTGTTCGCGAAGCTCCCGTTGGTGAGCCCCTTCGCCGCAGGCATCGCACTCAACGTCGTGATCGGCGGGGTCGCCGCAGTCGGCGTCGCCCGACTCGGCGCGGCCTGCGCGAAACGCGTGCGGCCCGGCACCGCGGACGCCACCGCCCGCAACACCGGCCTGATGCTCGTCGTCCTGTTCGCGGCCGCCCCGATGGGCGTCGTCCTGTCGATGACCTACACCGAAGCGCTCTTCTGCGCGCTCGCCGCGTGGGCACTCGTCGGCGTTCTAGAGGAGCGATGGCTGCTCGCCGGATTCAGCGCGTTCGCCGTCGGTCTGGTCCGTCCGACAGGTATCGCGGTGATCGTCGTCGTCATGATCGCCGCGACGATCACCCACCGCGACGGCGCCCGTGCCTGGATCGCGGGCATCGTCGCACCACTGGGGTACATCGGCTACCTGTGCGTGGTGTGGGCGAAAACAGGGAGCCCGTCCGGGTGGTTCCGGATCCAGACCGAGGGCTGGAACACTTCGTTCGACGGCGGCCAGGCCATCGCGTCCTTCCTGTACGACACCTTCACCGGTTCGCTCGACGCGGTCTCGGTGCTGACCGCGCTCGTGATCGTCGCATCGCTCGTTCTCCTCGGCTGGTCGTTCGTCGACCGACTGCCGTGGCCCGTCCTCGCATATGGGACGCTCGTCATCGCGTCGGTCCTGTTGTCGAGCGGTTTGATGCCCTCCCGACCACGACTGATGCTCCCGGCCTTCGTCATCGCGCTGCCGGTCGCGATCCGCCTCGCCCGCTCGTCCCGGACCGCGGCGATCTCCACGGCCGTCGGGGTGACGCTCGCATCCTCCTGGCTCGGCGCCTACATGTTGACCGTCTTCGACTTCGCCATCTGAGCAGATTCGGCTGAAATCGATTCGACCGCGCGACCGGTTGAAACGTATCGTGACGGCGGAGCAGATCGTCTCCACCCACCAGTGATTCGCAGGAGCGAAGCCCATGTCAGCGCCGCGTTCGGTTGGCCGACCCGCGACTCGTCGCACATGGTTCGGCCTCATCGTCCTGCAGTTGCCCGTACTCCTGGTGTCGATGGACTTCTCGGTCCTCTACCTCGCGATGCCGACGATCAGCGACGCGCTCGAACCCACTGCCACACAACAGCTCTGGATCCTCGACATTTACGGGTTCATGATCGCAGGCCTGCTCATCACGATGGGCAACATCGGCGACCGGATCGGCCGCCGCCGCATCCTCTTAGCGGGCGCCGCCGTGTTCGGCGGAGCATCGGCGCTCGCCGCGTTCGCGTCCGATCCGAGCCTGCTGATCGCCGCCCGCGCGTTGATGGGCATCGGCGGTGCGACGTTGATGCCTGCGAGCCTGTCTCTGATCGCAAACATGTTCCCGCTCGCCCGCGAACGGGCTCGCGCCATCGGCGTGTGGACCGCGGCGTTCGCGGGCGGAGCCGCCATCGGACCGGTCATCGGCGGAGCACTCCTGCACCATTTCTGGTGGGGTGTGGTCTTCCTGATCAACGTGCCAGTGCTGGCCGTCCTATTCCTCGCCGGACCGTCGCTGCTGCCGGAGTTTCGCGCCGCGCGCACTGAGCCGTTCGACGTCCTCGGCGTCGTGCTGTCACTGGCGGGCATTCTGCCGGTGGTCTACTCGGTGAAGACGTTTGCCGTGCACGGCCCCACCGCGACCGCGATCGCGACCGGCTTGTTCGGAATCACGATGCTCGCCGCCTTCATCCGCCACGAACAGCGCGCCGCCGCACCACTTCTGGTGCTCTCGCTGTTCTCCAACGCCTCGTTCAGTTCGTCGCTGGCGGTCGCGATGGTCGGGATGATGGCGCAGGGCGGCATCGCCTATCTGACGAATGTCTACCTGCAGTCGGTGCTCGGCTACGACGTTCTCACCGCGGCCCTCGCGGGGATTCCAATGGCGGTCACCGTCGCCGTCTTCTCCGTCTACGCCGACCGCGTCACGCGTCTGGTCGGTGTGCGGTTCGCATTGGCCGGCGCGGTGCTGCTTGCCGGGGCGTCCGCGATCGCTTTGGTGTCGTTGTCGACGGCCACCCCGTTGTGGGTCTATCTGGTCATCACCGCGGTGGCAGGCATCGGCTTCGGCATCCAGTTCTCCCTGGTGAGCGACGTCGTCGTCGGTTCGGCTCCCCCGGAGAAGTCCGGTGCCGCTTCCGGCGTCTCAGAGACCAGCTTCGAACTGGGCAACGCCCTCGGCCTCGCGCTCCTCGGGTCCCTCGCCACCGCGGTGTTCCTCTCGCGCGACGGCGGAAACGGTTTCGCCGACTCACTCGGCGAGACACTGAAACAGTCCGGCCACACCGGTTCTGTCGCCGACGCAGCCCGCAGCGCCTTCGTCGACGGGCTGCACGTTGCGGCCCTCACTGGCGGCGGGCTCCTCGTCGTGTTGGGCGTCGTCGTGGTGGTCGTGATGCGCGGCTCCACCAAGCGCGAATCGGAACCGGTGCTACCATGACTGGCATGCGCGCACTGCTTCTTCTCGGCTGCCGCGGCGGGGTCTGATACGACCGGCCCTCCGTCGCGGGGCTTCTCTACGCGCCGGTCAACCCCATCATTTTTTCTGATCAGGAGATTGACCAATCATGGCACCAGCAGACGCTTTCACTTCCGGACCTAGCCGCATCGTCGAGCCGGCAGGCCCTATTCCAGATGGCCAGCCGAGCTGGAATCCCCAGCGCAATTCGGCGATGCCTGTCCACCGCTACCGCAGCTTCGCCGACGAGGTGGAGAGCGTGGCGCTGCCCGACCGCACCTGGCCGGACAAGGTCATCGACCGCGCCCCCGCATGGTGTGCCGTCGACCTGCGCGACGGCAACCAGGCGTTGATCGACCCGATGAGTCCGGCCCGCAAGCGCCGCATGTTCGATCTGCTGGTCCGTATGGGTTACAAGGAGATCGAGGTCGGCTTCCCGTCCGCGAGCCAGACCGACTTCGACTTCGTCCGCGAGATCATCGGCGACGGCGCGATACCCGACGACGTCACCATCCAGGTGCTGACGCAGTCGCGCCCGGAGTTGATCAAGCGCACCTATGAGGCGTGTGCAGGCGCAACCAATGTGATCGTCCACTTCTACAATTCGACGTCCGTGCTGCAGCGTCGTGTCGTGTTCCGCGCCGACAAGGCGGCCATCACGAAAATCGCCACCGACGCCGCGAAGCTGTGCTTGGAAGAGGAGAAGAAGCACCCGGACACCAACTGGCGGTACGAGTACTCGCCGGAAAGTTACACGGGCACCGAGCTGAGCTACGCGAAGGAGGTCTGCGACGCGGTAACCGAGGTCATCGCACCGACTCCCGAGAAGCCGATGATCATCAACCTGCCCGCGACAGTCGAGATGGCCACCCCGAACGTCTATGCGGACTCGATCGAGTGGATGCACCGCAACCTGGCTCGACGTGACTCGGTCATTCTGAGTCTGCACCCGCACAACGACCGCGGCGAGGGCGTCGCCGCAGCCGAACTCGGCTATATGGCGGGTGCGGACCGGATCGAAGGCTGCCTGTTCGGCAACGGCGAGCGGACCGGAAACGTATGCCTGGTGACGTTGGGCATGAACATGTTCAGCCGCGGCGTCGACCCGCAGATCAACTTCTCCGACATCGACGAGATCCGCCGCACCGTCGAATACTGCAACCAGTTGAACGTCCCCGAGCGCCACCCGTACGGCGGCGACCTGGTCTATACCGCGTTCTCCGGCAGCCACCAGGACGCCATCAACAAGGGTCTGGACCAGATGAAGGTCGACGCCGACGCCGCCGACAAGGACGTCGACGATCTGCTGTGGCAGGTCCCGTACCTGCCAATCGACCCGAAGGACGTCGGCCGCAACTACGAGGCCGTGATCCGCGTCAACAGCCAGTCCGGCAAGGGCGGCATCACCTACATCATGAAGGCCGACCACGGGTTGGACTTGCCGCGTCGCCTACAGATCGAGTTCAGCCGCGAGATCCAGAAGATCACCGACGGTGAGGGCGGCGAGGTGAACCCGAAGGAGATGTGGGACGTCTTCGCTCAGGAGTACCTGGAGCCGGTGTCCCCGCTGGAGGGTGTCCGCAAGCAACTCGACACCGCCGAAGGCGACGAGGGCGAGGATCGCATCGAAGCCGTCGTCAAGGTGGACGGCGTCGAGAAGGAGATCAGCGGCAGCGGCAACGGTCCGCTGGCTGCGTTCGTCGCGGCCCTGGGCACCATCGGTTACGACGTCCGTGTCCTCGATTACCACGAGCACGCCATGACGGCGGGCGACGACGCGAGCGCTGCGTCGTACGTGGAGACCGAAATCAACGGCGAGACCGTATGGGGTGTCGGCATCGCGCCGTCGATCACCACCGCCAGCCTTCGCGCCGTCATCTCCGCCGTGAACCGTGCCAACCGTATCGGCACCCCGGACGAAGAGGCCGCCGAAGGCGCCCGCACCTACGCGCCGTAACTCGCCGCACCGCCGCTGCACCGGCGGACCGATCGGGCACACTGAAGACATGCTGATCTCCAAGGCCGTCGCCGAGGGCATTCGAGAGGGCCGGATCACCTGCCAGTTCCGGCGGTGGGACGCTCCACGCGTCAAAGTCGGCGGCACGCAGCTGACTCCGGCCGGAGTCATCCGTTTCACACGCGTCGCCCGAGTCTCGGACGTCGGCAGGATCTCCGACAGGTCGGCGCGTGCGGCGGGCATGAGGAACGCGGAGGCCTTGCGAAAGGCATTGTCGCCCACACCGACCCGCGCGCCGACCGCGCGCGGGTCGCGGGGCGGCGACACGGTGTACCGGATCACCCTCGAGTGGGCGGGTGCGGATCCACGGATCGCACTGCGGGAGTCGATTCCGGACGCCGACGACCTCGAAGCGATTGCCGCGAAACTCGCTCGCCTGGACCGTCGCTCCTCCGGCCCGTGGACCCGAGACATCCTGGAATGGATCCGGGACAACCCTCGTGTGGTGTCGAAGGAACTCGCCGCTCTACGCGACCTCGATCTGCTGCCGATGAAGGTCGACATCCGCAAGCTGAAGTCGCTCGGCCTGACCATCAGTCACGACGTCGGCTACGAGATCTCCCCTCGCGGGGCGGCGTATCTCGACTGGCTCGAGGCCGGCGCTAACTCCCGTTAGCGCTTCAGGTGCCCGCCAGATACAACGCCCGGGCTTCTCGCGCGTTGCGTCCGCGCAACTCATGGAGAACCTCGGGCGGGACGTCGACGAACTCGTAGTCGGCGTCCAGACTGCCGACCGCCACACCGATCCAGCGCGCATCGTCGATCTGCAACGTGACAAGCGCGCCATCTGCGTGGTCGGCGATCTCGGCGTACCGCCCGATCATCTGCCGGACAAGGCCCGCGTCGGCGTGCACGAGAACGACAACGGAGTGCTGCTCGCGGCCGGCTCGGAGACTCCCTCGAACGTATTCGGCGGCGTCGCCGCCCGGCACCTGCCTCGGGTTGAACCGACGTTTCTCCGGGCGGGCGTCACGGAGTCGGTCCAGCCGGAACGTCCGCCAGTCCTGCCGGTCGAGGTCGTATGCGAGCAGATACCAGCGTCGCCCGACGGGCACTAGCCGCAGCGGCTCCACTCGGCGACGTCCAGGTGCACTCCCCGACCGAGCGGCAGGCTCATAGTGGAACGTCAGCTCGGTCGCATCGCGGCAGGCCAGAGCCGCGGTGGTCAGAGCCTCGGCTTCGACGACGGGCGCGGCGGAGTCGTCACCGACAGTCACGCTCATAGCGCGCAGAGCGTCGGCGCGACGGCGCAGCTTCGGCGGCAGGACCTGCATCACCTTGGCCAGCGCGCGCACCGACGCTTCGGCGAGACCTGCGGCCGGCCCCGACGCCGCGCTTCGCAGTGCCGTCACGATCGCCACGGCTTCTTCCTCGTCGACCACCAACGGCGGCAGCGATCCGCCCGGAGCGAGCTGGTATCCACCGCCTGCGCCGCGCACCGAGTCGACCGGATACCCGAGGTCGCGTAGCCGTTCGACGTCGCGCCGCACGGTGCGTTCGGTGGTGTCCAGCCGTGCGGCGAGGTCGGCGGCAGCCCACAGCCGGTGGGCTTGGAGCAGCGCCAACAGTTTCAGTGTCCTCGTCGTCGTATCGGCCATGACCCCATAGTGTCGCAGATAGCGGACAGTTTTTGACCTGTTAATTCCCGACCTATTGCGGACAGATCCTTTCCACATTGCTTCGTAGCGTCATCGGTAACAACCGAACGGCTATGTCAGGAGCAGCCCATGTCCACAACCGTCGATACGGTCACACCCGAGTCACCACCCGCGCGCTCCCCCGCGATCGGCGGACGAGCACGGACTATCGCCCTCGTCTGCCTACTCGCCGCGTCGTTCATGGAACTCATGGATGCGACGGTCGTCAACGTCGCGCTGCACACCATTGCCGATGATCTCGGCGCGTCGGCGACATCGTTGCAGTGGATCGTGGCCGGCTACCCGCTGGCGTACGCGATCGGACTGATTCTCGGCGCGCGGCTCGGCGACCAGTTCGGGCGTCGCCGACTGTTCGTGCTCGGACTGGTGGCGTTCGGTGCGGCGTCGCTTGCATGCGGCGTGGCCGGTACGCCAGAGCAACTGGTCGCATTCCGGCTCGTGCAAGGCGCCGCGGCCGCGCTCATGGTGCCGCAGGTCCTGACCAACATCCAGGTGCTCTACCCGCCCGCCGAACGGGGGCGCGCGATGGGCTTGTTTACGTCGGTCATCGGCATCGCCGCGGTCGTCGGCCCCGTCCTGGGCGCGGTCATCACCGATGGTGACTGGTTCGGTCTGTCGTGGCGCCCGGTGTTCCTCATCAACGTTCCGATCGCCGTGATCGCGGTAATCGCGGCGCGGGTGTTCATCCCAGAGACTAGAGCGGACAAGCCTGCGCCGGTCACGCTCGGATCGGTCGCTCTGCTCGGCGGTTCACTCGCCGCGATCATGGCTCCGATCACTCTCGGTCCGGAATCCGACTGGCCTGCCTGGGGTTTCGTGGTTATCGCGGCGGGTGTCGCGGGGCTCGCCGTCTTCGCCTACCGTCAAGTCAGTGCCGAGCGGGCTGGGGCGGTGCCGATGGTCCCGCCGTCCGTGTTCGCGACCGCTTCGTTCCGCAACGGCGTGTTCGCGTTCGCCGCACTGTTCATCCCGACGGGGGGCTACTTCCTCGTCCAGTCATTGCACATGCAACTCGCCCACGGCTGGTCTGTGCTGCACACAGGCCTCATGTGGATTCCATTCTCGATCGCCGTCCCGATCGCCGCGGGCCTGTCGGCGACTGTTCTGGCCCAGCGGTTCGGAAAGCACGTCCTGCAGGTCGGTGCGATGGTCCTCATCACTGGAATCACGACGATGATCGTTGCGAACGGGTCGGCGCATCCGGCGCTCTGGTTCACCGTCGCACTGACTGTCGCGGGTCTCGGGTTCGGTCTGATCGTCGGGGCCGCAGGACTTCTCGTCCTCAACGACGTACCGGTCGAGCAAGCGGGCGCGGCATCCGGTGTGTTCAACACGGTGCAGGCGTTGTCGGTCGCAGTGGGAGCCGCAGTGATCGGAACCATCTACTCCACCGTCGCGGAGTCGTCGGGTTTCGACACGGCGTATCGCGCGGCGATGCTGGCCATGATCGCGCTCCTCGTGGCCGGCGCGGTGATCGCGCAGGCGATGCCCCGCGTGAAGGTCGTCCTCTAGCGTCAGGTGCGGGCCGTACGTGAGAAGTTCAGGCTGTCGTCTCGGTCAGTTGACCGCGTCCATCGCTCGGGCCGCGGCGTCGGCCATGCGGCCGACGACGGCGCGGGCCGTCGGGCTGATCAATCCCATGTTGGCGAATCCGTGGATCATGCCGCCCGCCCGTTCGAGGGTCACTTCGACGCCTGCGCGTTCGAGCGCCGCTGCGTACTCGAGTCCTTCGTCGCGCAAGGGGTCGAAGCCCGCGACCACGATGTGCGCGGGTGCCAGCCCGGCGAGCTCGCCCTTCAACGGGGTGGCCCGCGGGTCGTCGAGCATCCCGGGCGACGGTAGGTAGGTCTCGGTGAAGAAGTCCATGTCGGCCTCGGTCAGGAAGAGCCCTTCGCCGAACTCGCGGACGGACGGGCGCTTCGTCGACAGGTCTATCGCCGGGTAGATCAGTAGTTGCAGGCACGGCACGACGGCGTCGTCCCGCACCTGCTGTGCGACGACGGCGCTGAGATTCCCGCCTGCCGAATCGCCTGCGACGACGATCTTTCGCGGATCCAGGCCCCAATCTGCGGCCTGCTCGACGGCGAACCGGAACGCCGCGACGCTGTCGTCGACGGCTGCTGGAAACACATGCTCGGGGGCCATCCGATAGTCGACGGACAGCACGTCAGCGCCCGATCCGACAGCGAGCGCACGGGCCAGCGAATCGTGGCTGGCCCGGCTGCCGACGACGAACCCGCCGCCGTGGAACAGAACGATGAGCCCACGTGCGCCCTTCTCGTCAACACGGTAACGGGTCGCTGGGATCGGACCATTCGACGATCCGATCGTCAGGTCTTCCTCGATCGCGAACGGCGGGTAGCTCTCCGCCAGCGCCGTCGACGCCTCGTCGAGCAGGACACGCGACTGGTCGACGCCGCCGTTCATCAGGGCCGCGCCGGGTATGTGCCGGGATGCGAACGCCACGATCGCGGCTTCGGGCGCCAGCCTCTCGCCGTCGGCGTTGACTCGCGTCCGAAGTTTGAGGACACCGAGCGGCACGTTGGCGAGGACTCTCATCGCCGATTGCTGAACGCGGCCTTGTAGGGACAGGTTGATCGACGTTGCGCGGCTCACACCCGTGAACTTATCATCAGCCGTTGGCACGGTTGGTGGTGGAGGTCACTCGATGCCGGCCAGCTCGTCCATGTCCTCGAGGGTCTTACCTTTGGTTTCCTTCACGAACTTGGCGACGAAGAGCAGGCTCAGTACTGCGAAGACAGTGTAGAGACCGTAGGCCACACCGAGATTGAACGATTTGAGTCCGGGGAACGAGATCGTCACCGCCCAGTTCGCCGCCCATTGTCCGGCGGCTGCGAAGCTCAATGCCGCGGCCCGGATGCGGTTCGGGAACATCTCGCCGAGGAGTACCCAGACGACCGGCCCCCAACTCATCCCGAAGAAGACGACGAACAGGTTCGCGGCGACTAGTGCGATCGGCCCGGCGATGTCGCCGAGCACCGGGTTGCCGTCGACGACGTCGGCCGTCGCGAAGCAGACTGCCATTGTGCCGAGCGAGGCCGTCATGCCGGTCGAACCGATTAGCAGGAGCGGCTTACGCCCGATCTTGTCGACGAGTGCGATCGCGACGATCGTGACGAGCACGTTGGTGACGGATGTGATGACGCTGATCAGGAATGACTGGCTTTCGTCGAATCCTGCTGCCTCCCACAGGATGTTCGAGTAGTAGAAGATCACGTTGATGCCGACTGCCTGCTGGAAGACCGACAGCAACAGCCCGACCCACACGATCGGGTAGACACCGCCGGTCGGCCGAATCAGGTCGCGCCACGACGATTTCCGTTCGGTGGCGACACTCGTTTGGATCCGGTCGATCGTGATCTCGAGATCGTGTTCGCCGAGCAGTTTCGTGAGCACCCGCCGAGCTTCAGGAATCTTGCGTTGTGAGATCAGGTAGCGCGGCGACTCGGGGATCGTGCTGGCGAGCACCCCGTAGACGACTGCGGGGATCGCCATGACGATGAACATCCACCGCCACGCTTCGAGGCCGAGCCACAGGTCTTCGCTCGCGCCGCCCGCGAAATGCGCGAGCAGCCAGTCGATGAGCAAGGACGCGAAGATGCCGAGGACGATCGCCATCTGTTGCAGTGAGCCGAGACGTCCGCGAAGCCGTGCGGGCGATGTCTCGGCGATGTATGCGGGTGCGATGACCGACGCGATGCCGACGCCGATTCCGCCGATCACCCGGAAGAAGACGAGCGTCCACAGGTTGTCGATCAGCTGGTCGCCTAGGCCAGCACCGAATGCGCTGACGAAGAAGAACACGGCCGCGATCTTCATGACTCGCAGGCGGCCGATCCGGTCGGCGATGCGCCCGGCGAGCATCGCGCCTGCGGCCGCGCCGAGCAGCGCCGATGCTACGGCGAACCCCAGGTAGAGATCGCCGACATCGAAGTGGTCTTTGATCGACGAGTTGGCGCCGTTGATGACGGCACTGTCGTACCCGAACAGGAGCCCGCCGAGGGCTGCGACGGACGCGATCCGCACGACGCCCTTCGCGCTTGCTTCGTCGTCTCCGTGGATCGATTCGATCTCTGGGATCGCTCCGCCCTCCGCCATCTGCTATACCCCTGTCTCGTCGTTGAGCCGTCGGGTCAGCGTAGAGCGTTCAGCCGGTCCGCCGCGCGAAGACGCACCAGTACTGAGGGGACGAATCAGCACTACGGCCGTCACCTCTGGCGATTCCAGTCGACCGCAGCCGATCCGAGCACACTTGAGGTGACACATAGCGCGACCGGAACGCCGACGTTCAGGACTAATAAACCCGGCATACACAGCTGCAGTTCGTCGCCGCACATGCCGTGAAGCGTCATCCGGCCCGCAATGAGCGCGGCGAGCAGGCCAATGACCGACCAGAAGACGGCGAACGGATAGCTCACGGCCGCACTCGGTCTCGAACGACGCAGGACCAGCGTGCTGATGAGCAGTACCGCACAGATGCCGGTCGTCGCGTAGCCCGAGGTTCGGAGTAGATCGATCTCGTCGGCGTGGGTCGATGCGCCACGCGAAACGACGACAAAGACTGCGATGACCGCCCATGGCGAGAACCCCGCGACGACGGCGTGTGCACCTCGCATCAATGACACAGTTACCGACTCGATGTCGTCCGACCGGTCCACGTCTCACACTCTGTCATGTCTCACACCCCACGGACCGGTGCGCGCGCTGCCCGGTGTGGGAAACTCGTGGAATGCCAGCAGCATCGCGTCTACCGCTTCGCACTCGCGCCGCTCTCGCCGCCGCAGCCTCCGCACGGTGGGCCTCGCGGACCGCCGGTCGCGGTAAGGGATCGATGATCGGCGGACTCGTCGCCGAGAAGATCGATCCGCAGATCATGCGTCGACTCGCTGTGGGGAAGAAAACTGCACTGGTGACTGGCACGAACGGCAAGTCGACGACGACCCGGATGACTGCGGCTGCGCTGGCGACGCGCGGCGAGGTCGCCACCCAGGATGACGGCGCGAACATGGATGCGGGGATCATCGCGACACTCAGCCTCCACCAGGACGCGCCTCTTGCTGCGCTCGAAGTGGACGAACTGCATGTGCCACAGGTCGCAGACAACACGTCTCCTACGGTGATCACTCTGCTGAACCTTTCGCGCGACCAGCTCGACCGTGTCGGCGAGATCAATGTGATCGAGCGTCGGCTCCGTGCTGCGGTCGCCGCCCACCCGGATGCGGTGATCGTCGCCAACTGCGACGACGTCCTCGTGACGTCGGCCGCGTTCGACGCGCGCAATGTCGTCTGGGTCGCCGCCGGTGCTGGCTGGGTCGGCGATTCCGTCGGTTGCCCGCGGTCGGGCGAGCCGATCATCCGGCGCGGCGACGACTGGTTCTCCAGCGGAGATGAGGCTTTCCGCCGTCCGACGCCGCGATGGTGGTTCGACGACGACAACGTCTACGGTCCTGATGGCTTCCAGGCGCCGCTCGCGTTGAAGGTGCCGGGGCGCGCGAACCGTGGGAACGCGACCCAGGCTGTCGCGACCGCTGTCGCGATGGGTGTCGATCCCGTTGCTGCGGCCCGCGCGGTCGGGACGGTTGGCGAGATCGCAGGCAGGTATGGCGTCGTGCGTCTCGGGGAACACCGGATCCGCACGCTGTTGGCGAAGAATCCCGCCGGATGGCAGGAAGCGTTGTCGATGATCGACGAGGATGCCGACAGTCTGGTGATCGCGGTGAACGGGCAGGTTCCCGACGGTGAGGATCTGTCGTGGTTGTGGGATGTGCGGTTCGAAGCGTTTGAGAACACGACTGTGATCGCGTCCGGTGAGCGGTCGGCGGACCTGTCGGTCCGCCTGTTGTACGCGGGCGCCGGGCACACGGTGGTCGACGATCCGTTGGCGGCCATCAAGTCGTGTCCGCCGGGGAGAGTGGAAGTCCTGGCGAATTACACAGCGTTCCGTGATCTGGCTATCGCGTTGGATCGCGCGGGCGCCGGGAGCGAAGCGAGCGGGGATCAGCGATGAGTGAGTCGACTCTGCGGATCGGTCTGGTTTTGCCGGACGTGATGGGTACGTACGGCGACGGCGGCAACGCGTTGGTTCTGCGTCAGCGGGCGCGCATGCGCGGTATCGACGCCGAGATCGTCGAATTGACGTTGGACGGCGACGTTCCCGACTCGTTGGACGTGTACACGCTCGGTGGAGCCGAGGACGCAGCGCAACGCTTGGCGACCCGTCATCTCGCCGATCATCCGGGACTGCAGCGCGCTGCGGGCGCTGGCGCGCCGGTTCTCGCGATCTGCGCTGCGATCCAGGTGCTCGGCCACTGGTACGAGACGTCGTCGGGCGAGCGTGTCTCGGGTATCAGCATGTTCGATGTGACGACGTCGCCCCGCGAGTCTCGGGCGATTGGCGAACTCATCACCGATCCCCGCCTGGACGGGCTCGGTCAGCCGCTGTCGGGGTTCGAGAACCACCGTGGCGCGACGATCCTCGGTTCTGCGGCGAAACCTCTGGGCAGGGTGCGGCACGGTGTCGGAAACGGCGGCCCGGAGGCTGTCGAGGGGGTCGTGCAGGGCAGTGTGATCGGCACGTATATGCACGGTCCGGTACTCGCCCGGAATCCGGAGTTCGCCGATTATCTGTTGTCGAAGGCGACCGGTGTCGAACTCGCACCGCTCGATCTTCCGCAAGTGGACCGGCTGCGACGCGAGAGGCTCGCTGTCGGACGGTAGGCCTCTCGACTTCGTTCGACCAGCCGGCGTCTACCCCGGCTGGGGTCCCCATGCTGCGGGTGAGGCGGTTAGGAAGTCTGGGTCAACGGGGTTGTTATCGGAGCCTGCGGCACCTTCGTCACGCTGGTGTGGCCGGTCCGCAGGTACTGGGCGATCGCGGCGTCGAGCGGCTTGTTCGACCGCCC
The DNA here is from genome assembly GCF_032711245.1 of Gordonia abscondita. Taxonomy (GTDB): domain Bacteria; phylum Actinomycetota; class Actinomycetes; order Mycobacteriales; family Mycobacteriaceae; genus Gordonia. Next base: position 1,741,187 of record NZ_CP128986.1, on the reverse strand, counting down.
GAGCTGGCCGTGGTCACCGCCGCCGACTGTGATCAGGTGTGCGCCCATCGCTTTCCTGGTCGCCATCGATGCCCGGTATGGGGTCTGCGGGTCGCCGACGCTCTGAATCTGCAACGGCTGGGCGGCCAGTTTGTTGCGCAGCGGAATCCGCTTCGTGACGGGTGTTGTACCCGCACAGCCGATCCCTGATTTGAAGGTCAGGCCGGACGCTTCGAAGATGTCGCCGGTGACGAGGTTCTGCAGCATGGCGGCAGGGGTCAGAAATGGGTCTTTCACCGACCAGTCTTCGTTGCACAGCATGATCGACTGCATGTCCTGCGAGTTGGTGATCATCTTGGCTACGTCGGCAGGAAGCTTGCCTGGCTTGTTCGTGCCCGTCATCCGCATCGCGACCATCGGCCAGTAGTTGCGGCTCGGTGCCACTTGACGGGTCAGCGCAAGCAGCGGCGACGTCGCCTGCACCTTTCCCGTCGTCAACGTCGCGACGATGTTCTCGATCCGAGCTCGCGCGTCGGCGGTCAGATTCACTCCGGCAATGTACTGCTGCGCAATGGCTTTCAATCCTGCGGGCACATCGCCGACGCGTGCGGGAGGGGCGCTGAACGACGGCGGGACTCCGGCTTCGCGCTCCACTTGGGCGCTCCAGCGTTGATATACGGCCAACGGGGTCTTGCCGAGGTGGTAGACGTCGTCGTGTTCGGCGATCCACGCCATCATCGTGTGCGCACGAGCCTTGTAGCCTGCCGTCTGGTCCTGCAACAGTTCGCCCCACGCGCGTTTCGGATCCATTGCGGAGTCGAGGACGAGACGATCGGTGTGCGCGGGGAACAGCGTCGCGTACGTCGACATCAACCACGTCCCGTACGAGATCCCGTACAGGGATATCTTGTCGACGCCGAGGGCACGGCGCGCTTGCTCGATGTCGCGCGCGTTGGTCTCGGTGGTCAATGTCTTGGTGTAGCCGAGTGTGTTCTTCTCGCAGCGTTCACGGTTGAGCGCTCCCGCCCCGCTGGACGCCTTCGACGCGTCGGCCGGATCGCATTTCACCGGTGTCGCTCCGAGCAGACCGCGAGGTTGGACGGCGACGAGATCCCACTCGTGGCGAATCTCGGCGGACGGCTCGCTCGCGGTGAACATGCTGATGCCGTCGCCGCCGGGGCCGCCCGGGTTGCCGACGAGAACGCCCCGTTTCGCCCCGGTCGCCGGAAGTCTGCTGACTGTGATCGATATTTTCGGGCCGTTCGGCTCGGCGTAGTCGCGCGGGACCTGCAGCGTCGCGCACTGAGTGTCTGCCGATGCCCCGTGGATCTGGTCGCACGATCCCCACACGAGAGTCTGTGGTGCGGCGTCCGCCGCTGCGGGGACCGCGACGAGGAGTCCTGCTGCGACGGCGGAAGCTCCGGCGGTAGCGGCGGCACAACGGATTGAGCGGAAGACGGGAATCACTCCTTGCGACACGGGCCCGGTGGCGGTTCGTTCGTTCGGACTACATATACCGCATCGTGACTCGAGCGCTAGCCGAGCACCCGGCAGCGGTCGCGCGCGCCGTCCACGGCGAACCATCCGTCTTCGAACTGCTGCCAGGCGGCGAGATGTGCGCGAGCGGCCTCGCCGTCGCGGGCGACGGTCCGCTCCAACCGTTCCTGCGCTGCCGGGCCGTCGATCCAGTACGCGGCGGTCAGTTGGTCGGCGACGGTACGCCGCGCCGCGGTCACGCCCTCGACGATGAGCAGCGGCTGCCAGCGGATCCACACCGCCGGACCGATCTCAGGGACTCCATCCACCCAGACGCGTGGCCGGTAGAGGTAGTCGTGGCGGCGTTCGAAAGCGCGGAGTACGTCACGTTCCAGTTCCGGCCACCACGACGCCGGATCGTCCCACGTCGCGAACTCGTCGGTGCTGATGAGAACGGATCTGCGCCCACGATCGGCGAGCGCGCGGACGAGTTCGGCAGCAAACGTGCTCTTGCCCGACCCGGAACGGCCGTCGATCGCGATCAGTCCTGCGGTGAGACCGTCGCGCACCGCGACTTCGTCGGCGAGTCGAGCCCACCGGCGCGTCCAGTTGTCCGACACCGGGTCAGACCAGGATGCGGCGCCCGGACAGCGCGCGGCCGAGCGTTAGTTCGTCGGCGAATTCGAGGTCGCCGCCCATCGGCAGACCGGACGCTAGTCGAGTGACCGACAGGCCGGGGAAGTCTTTGAGCATGCGCAACAGGTAGGTCGCGGTCGCTTCGCCTTCCGTGTTGGGGTCGGTGGCGACGATGATCTCGGCGACCACCGAGCCGTCAGACTGTTCGGCGAGACGTTTGAGGAGTTCTCGGATCCGCAATTGGTCGGGGCCGATACCCGACAGCGGATCGAGCGCGCCGCCGAGCACGTGGTACCGGCCATCGAACTCCCGGGTCCGTTCGATCGCGTAAATGTCCTTGGGCTCTTCAACGACGCAAATCTTGGTCGCGTCTCGCCGCGAATCACTGCAGATGCGGCACAGCCGTTCGGCGGCGATGTTGCCGCACTCGTCGCAGAACGTGACGTCGTCGCGCACTTTGCCGAGTGCCGCGGTCAGGCGATCGATCTCAGTCTTCTCACCGGCCAGCAGGTGGAACGCGATGCGCTGGGCACCTTTCGGGCCCAGCCCGGGGAGTTTTGCGAGCTGGTCGATGAGATCCTGGATCGGTCCTTCGTACATGCGTGGTCAGCCGAGTCCGGGCAGTCCGCCCGCGAGCGGGCCCATCTTGTCCTGGGTGAGGGTGTCCCGATTGCGAGCGAGATCGGCGAGCGCGCCGAGGATCAGGTCCTGCAGGGTGTCGATATCGTCGGGGTCGACGACGTCACGCGAGATCTCGACGCCAGTCACCTCGCCGACACCGTTGCCGGTCACCGTCACCAGACCGTTCCCGGCCTGTCCGGTCACGTCAGTGTTCGCGATCTCGTCTTGCGCGGCGATCACCTTGGCCTGCATCTCCTGCACCTGTGCGAGGAGTCCGGACATCGGGTTGTCGCCGCCGCCACCGCCGAGCAGGGAGCTGGGATCGAATGCGTCAGTCACAGGGTCCACGATAGTCCGTCGCGTCAGCGGAGCAGTCGCTCAACATGCTCGGCGAGTTCGTCTACGCTCACGTCACCGTCGGTGACGACGTCGAAGGAAAGGACCTCGTCGCCGAACAGCCGTGCGGCCCTTCCGATCAGGGCGAACTCGAATCGGTCGCCGACGCGACGCCACTGCGTCACAGCCCCGTACACGGGCGCGCTCGCTCCCGTCGTCAAACAGTGTTCGTCGGCGCGCGGCCCGCCGGGCAAGTCCCGCTGCAACTGCACGCACGCGTCCGAGTCCTCGTCGAGGAAGACGATGGCCTCGCATCCGAGGTCGCCGTGCCGCTCGTACGTCCCGAAGATCGCCATGAGTGCAGGATACGGGCAGATTCGACCTTAGCTAGGTCGACCTCGGTTAGAGCGTCGAGCCGCTCACAAACCGCCGCGACAGTCCGGTGTACGGGTCGTCGAACTCGATCGCGTAGGCGAGGAGCTTCAACGGACGGGAGAAGTCGTCGACGGTGGCGTCGACCCGTTCGCGATCGACGTCCGGGTACAGCGGGTCGTCGACGATCGGAACCCCGATACCCGCCATGTGCAAACGCAGTTGGTGCGTCCGGCCGGTCGACGGCAGTAACCGGTAGACGCCGAGGCCGTCGTCACGCACCGAGTCGAGCGCGATGTCGCTGACCGCGTTGACGACGCCGTCGACGACGCGAGCTCGCAGGTCACCGGAGTCCTTCTCGATCCGGTTCGCCACATGCACTCCGTCGGCCAGCGCCGGATCCGCGGGCGCGAGCGCCCGATACTCCTTCCGCACACGACGCTGAGCGAACAAGTCCTGGTATGCGGCGCGCGCATCGGGACGTCGCGTGAACAGAAGGACGCCCGCGGTCAACCGGTCCAACCGGTGGACAGGAGCGACATCGTCACCGAACTCGCGACGCAGACGCACCAGAGCAGTCTGCGTGACGTGCGCGCCGCGCGGCATCGTCGCCAAAAAGTGCGGCTTGTCGACGACGATCAACCGGTCGTCGACGTGCCGCACCGGCATATCGAAAGGGACGTCCGGCTCGAACGGCAGGTCACGGTAAAGGTAGACGGGGGTCGGACGGACGACGGGCGCGTCCAGGTCGACGGGCGCACCGTCGACGTCGACGATCTCGCCCGCCTGGGAACGCCGCACCACGTCATCGAACGACCAGCCCGCCAAGACCCGAGCCCGCAGCAAGCTCTGGGCGAGGGTCAACGGCTCGTCACCGACACGCAGAACCACCCGGGTGGCGTCGACGCCGTCCCGGGTGGCCAGAGGTTTGACGCGCCTGCGCCCTCTCCTGCTCAGATCACTTCTCGAGGCGGGACTTCAGATTGCCGAGGAGCTCGGCCTGAATCCGGTTGAGCCCCTTGGGCGCGAACGTCTTCTCGAAGAAGCCACCGATGCCGCCTGCACCCTTCCAACTGGTGGTGGTCTCGACCTGCGCGGCGTCACCGACCGACGTCACCGTGTACGTGGTGACCATCGTCGAGTTGCGGTCGGTCTCGGTGATCCGGTCGCCCGCGACGGTCACGTCGGCGAGGACGTCACGTGAACGCTTCTCGGTGGCCTGTAGAACCCAGTGCACGACAGTGCCCGCGCCCTGTCCACCTTCGTCGACGCGGAAGTCGCGGTAATTGGCCGGCAGGATCGTCGGACGAACCTGCGCGTAATCGGCGAGAGCAGCGAAGACCGTCTGCGCCGGTGCGGCGATCTGGACGGTGGTGGTTGCGGTGACCTGTCCCACGATGGGTGACTCCTTCATGACTGTGCGATGCTCCCGCCGTCGAAGGCGGGGAACCCGTGCGTGAACCACGGTACTGGGGCTAGGGCTAGCCTAGTTCTGTGACTGCCGATCGTTTGGAATACCGCGGCTCAGAGTTCGCTGAAGGAGTGGAGCGACTCGTCGCGAGCTATGCCGGAATCCCGGACGGATCGACTGTCCGTCTAGCGAAGAAGACGTCCAACTTGTTCCGTAAACGCGCCGACGTCGACGCCCCCGGCCTGGATGTCTCCGGACTGGGCAAAGTGATCTCGGTGGACCCCGCGACTCGCACCGCGCAGGTCGCGGGCATGTGCACGTACGAGGATCTCGTCGACGTGACACTCCGCTACGGGTTCGCCCCGACTGTCGTGCCGCAACTCAAGACGATCACTCTCGGCGGCGCCGTCACCGGGATGGGCATCGAGAGCACCTCGTTCCGCGGCGGACTCCCCCACGAAGCCGTTCAGGAGATCGAAATACTCACCGGGGCAGGTGAACTCGTCATCGCGCGACCGGACAACGAGTATCGCGACCTCTACTTCGGGTTCCCCAATTCGTATGGCACGCTCGGCTACTCGGTGCGGCTCGCGATCACCCTCGAAGAGGTCAAGCCGTTCGTCGAACTGCGACACGTCAGGTTCACCGACCTGACTGTCATGCAGGACACGATGAAAACGATCGCAACCGACCGCGAATACCAGAGCGAACCCGTCGACTACTTGGACGGCATCGTGTTCAGCTCCAACGAGAGCTACCTCATCCTCGGCCGTCAGACCGACGAACGCGGCCCGGTCAGCGACTACACCGACGACCACATCTTCTACCGGTCGGTCCAGCACGACGACGTCGAAACGCCCAAGCGTGACCGTCTGACGATTCGCGACTACTTGTGGCGGTGGGACACCGACTGGTTCTGGTGTTCGCGTGCATTCGGCGCGCAGAACCCGAAAGTCCGACGGTTCTGGCCGAAGAAGTATCTGCGCAGCAGCTTCTACTGGAAGCTCATCGGGTACGACCACCGGTGGAATATCGGCGACCGGCTCAACGCCCGCAAAGGGCTGCCAGCCAACGAGCGCGTCGTGCAGGACATCGAGGTCCCGATCGACCATGCCGCCGACTTCGCCGAATGGTTCCTCGCCGAAGTCCCCATCGAGCCCATCTGGCTCTGCCCGCTACGCCTGGCCGAGCCATCGCCCGACGACTCAGGGAGCGTCCAGCCCTGGCCGCTGTATCCATTGGAGCGCGACCGCACATACGTCAATTTCGGCTTCTGGTCCGCCGTGCCCGTCACACCCGGCGACCCCGGATACACCAATCGGCGAATCGAGAAGAAGGTTAACGAGCTCGGCGGACACAAATCCCTGTACTCGGAGTCCTTCTATCCTGAGGACGAATTCTATGAAATGTATGGGGGCGTCGCGTACCGCGAACTCAAATCACGGTACGACCCGAAGGAGCGCCTCCTTGGCTTGTATGAGAAGACGGTGAAGCAGAAGTGAAACTAGCCAACATCTTCGAGAAACTGGTCGGCCAGGAACTCAACGTCCGAATCACGGCCTACGACGGCAGCGCCGCCGGACCGACGGACGCCGAGTACGGCCTCGACCTGAAGACACCGCGCGGAACCACCTATCTGGTGACCGCGCCAGGCGATCTCGGTCTGGCGCGCGCCTACGTGGCAGGTGACCTGGAGTTGATCGGAAACCATCCCGGCGACCCGTACGAGACGCTGCAGGCGTTGGCGAGCGATCTCAAGTTCACCAAGCCGACCCCGTTGGAGATGGCGCAACTCGTCCGCGACCTCGGCATCGAACACTTCAAGCCGATCGCGCCACCGCCGCAGGAGTCCCTCCCCCGCTGGCGTCGGTTCGCCGAAGGCTTCCGGCACAGCAAAGACCGCGACGCCGAAGTGATCAGCTACCACTACGACGTCTCGAACCGCTTCTACGAGCTGGTTCTCGGAGAGTCGATGACATACACGTGCGCCGTCTACCCGAACCACGACGCCAGCTTGGAGGAAGCGCAGGAGAACAAATACCGCCTGATCTTCGACAAACTCCGCCTGAAGCCCGGCGACCGCCTCCTTGATATCGGCTGCGGCTGGGGCGGCATGGTCCGGTACGCGGCGCGACGTGGCGTCCACGCGCTCGGCGTCACGCTGTCGAAAGAACAAGCACAGTGGGCGCAGCAGGCGATCGTCGACGAAGGGCTCACCGAGTTCGGCGAGGTCCGCCACAGTGACTATCGCGACGTCACCGAATCCGGGTTCGACGCGCTCTCGTCGATCGGTCTCACCGAGCACATCGGTGTCGCCAACTACCCGAAGTACTTCGCGTTTATGCGTGACAAAGTGCGCGACGGCGGCATGATCCTCAACCATTCGATCACCCGCCCCGACAACGCCACCCGCAGCAAGGCAGGGCCGTTCATCGACCGGTACGTGTTCCCCGACGGGGAGCTCACCGGCAGTGGAACCATCATCTCGAAGATGCAGAACGTGTCCGGTCTCGAAGTGGTGCACGAAGAGAACTTCCGCAGCCACTACGCGCTAACCCTGCGTCACTGGAACCGCAACCTCGTCGAGAACTGGGACGAGGCCGTCGCGGAGGTCGGCGAAGGCACCGCCCGACTGTGGGGCCTCTACATGGCGGGCTGCCGAATCGGCTTCGAACGCGACATCGTCCAACTGCACCACGTGCTCGCGACGAAACTGCCCGACGACAAGACCGACTTGCTCCCGCTCCGCCCGTGGTGGCAGGCGTAGGGAGCCGGCCTGCCGGTCAGGAAAGCTACTCGAGCGGACGCGCGCCGAGCTCGGACGTCATCAAATCGACCGCCACCTGGTGGGGGTCGAGGCGAGGGTCCGGGCTCGCGTCGTGCGCCTGTTCAACCATCTCGGCACGTTCGGCATCGGTCAGATCCTCGTCGGCCGTGAGGGGCGCGGGTTCAGGTTCCGGCTCAGGCTCCGGTTCCGGAGCCTGCTCCTCCTGCGGTCGGCTCGGACGCGTGAACGTCTGACGTTTCTGCGGTTCGGCGGCAGAACTCGTCGCTGACGGCCGCGGAGCGTCCGGCGACGCCTGGACAACGCTAACGCTGTGACCAGGACCGAACACCTCGACGACAGCGGTCGTGAGAGTCCGCAGTCCCCGCTCGTCGGACAGTCGGCCGACCAGAGCGGTGTGCGGGTGCCCGAGGACGATCTCAGTCCCGACCACATCGTGCACCGACGCCGACGACAGCATCGCTTCGAGCACCGAACTCTGCGAACGGACAGCGGATCGGATGTCGGGCCAGCGCGTCGACACCGACTGCACAGTCAGCCCCTCCGCTACCGCTTCGGGCTCCGCCACCGGTTCGGGTTCCGGCTCCGGCGTACGACGCACCACTCCATACGGTTCCGGCGGCACGTCGGTCGGCGGCTCAGGCGGCAGCGGAATGTCATCGTACGGATCCTGCGACGGCGCAGGCTCACCCGGCACAACAACATCACCGTGCGCCTCCGGCACAACAACACCGTGCGCCTCCGGCACAACAACACCGTGCGCCTCCGGCACAACAACACCGTGCGCCTCCGGCACAGTGTGCTGCGTCGGCGGCTCAGGCCGAGACGGCCCGCGCTCAACTACCGGCGTAGGAGCCTCCCGCTGTCGGGTGACTTGTGGCTGCCGACCCTCCGGTTGAGGAACGTCCGGCTCACGCTGTGGGGCGTCGGGCTGCGGTGCCTGGGCGGCAGTCGGCTCGGGAACACCAACGGCGGACAAGGGTTCGGCGGGCAAGGGTTCGGCGGGCAACGGTTCAGGCTCGGGAACTGGGGCAGGTTCGGAAGCTGCCTGTCCACGAACCGATTCGTCGACCTCCGCGGTCGGAGACTTCGTCTCCTCGGTTTGCTCGACGGCCTTGCGTTGCGACGGCCGGACGAAACGCGGCGCCGGCCCGTCAGGTGCGGCCACTGCAGCCGACGAGGGCTGCGCTGCCGCAGTGTCCGCGGGCGCCGGGCCCGCACCGGCTGGGCGGTGTTCGAGCATCTCGATGCGCTGGAGCAGCGCGGCATCGTCGGCAGACACCGCGGGCAACAGCATCCGCGAACACATGACTTCCAGGAGGAGCCGCGGCGACGTCGTTCCCCGCATGTCGCCCAGCGACGCGTGCGCGACCTCCGCGTAACGGGTCAGCGTGCCCGCGCCGAGATGTTCCACGACGGCCTTCATCCGTACCAGTTGGTCTTCAGGGGCCTCCACGAGTCCACGGTCGGCAGCGTCGGGCACCGCCTGCAGGAGGATCAGGTCGCGGAAGCGATCAAGCAGGTCGATAGCGAAACGGCGCGGATCATGTCCCGCGTCGACCACCTTCTCCACCACACCGAACAGTGCGGCGCCATCGCTCGCGGCGAGCGCGTCGACCGCAGCATCGATCAACGCGGAATCCGTGACGCCGAGCAGGCTGAGCGCGCGATCGTAGGTGACGCCCTCGTCGCCTGCGCCAGCGAGTAGTTGGTCCAGGATGCTCAGCGAGTCGCGCGGCGACCCGCCGCCCGCACGAATCACCAGCGGGTACACCTCCGGTGCGACGGTGACGTCTTCCTGCGCGCAGATGTTTTCGAGAAGGCCGCGCATCACCGGCGGCGCCAGGAGCCGGAACGGATAGTGGTGCGTCCGCGATTTGATGGTCGTGAGCACCTTCTCGGGCTCGGTGGTCGCGAAGATGAAGATGAGATGCTCTGGCGGCTCTTCGACGATCTTGAGGAGCGCATTGAAGCCTGCCGAGCTGACCATGTGCGCCTCATCGATGATGAAGACGCGATAGCGGGATTCGGCGGGAGCGTAGAACGCGCGGTCACGCAGGTCACGAGTGTCGTCGACGCCGCCGTGGCTGGCCGCGTCTAGTTCGACGACGTCGAGGCTGCCCGGGCCGCCGGGGCCGAGGGCCACGCACGACCCGCAGGTGCCGCATGGGGTCGACGTCGGCCCCTGTGCGCAGTTGAGGGACCGAGCCAGGATGCGGGCAGACGACGTCTTACCGCAGCCTCGCGGACCCGAGAACAGGTAGGCGTGGTTGATGCGCCCGGAGTCGAGAGCGCGACTCAGCGGCTCGGTGACATGTTCCTGGCCGACGACTTCGGCGAACGTCGCCGGACGATACGTGCGATAGAGGGCCACACGTGCACACTACCGGCGGTCGCCGACAGCGGCGACGGGCGGATCGGTGGCCGCGGGCGGGCGTAGACAGAAGCCGATTGTGGCAGTCGCGACGACCACGAGGAGCACGTTGTACGGCTGCACTGAGAACCAGCCGACGACGTCAGCGTCGTGCTTGAAGAAGAGCCCGGTCAGATATGCCTCTTCGACGCTGCGGTTGGCGTACCAGATCGGGTAGGCCAGGCGGGTCGTCCACGCGACGGTCGCGAGGAAGCCGACGACCGTCAACAGCGCGACGACCCCGCGACGCCACCGGCCAACGCCGTCGATCACATGGTGCACGGCGACGACGAGCAACGGCACCACCCACACCCAGTGGTGGCCCCAGGCCACCGGCGACACCGCACACGACGCCATCCCCACGAGGGTGATCGCGAGCAGTTCCTGCCCGCGACGGTGTGCCAGGACAGCCGCCGTCATGACGAGCACGAGGGCTGCCGCCGCCAGCACGATCCATACGACGGTGCTCGGGTGGTCGGTCTCGGCGATGTTGGCGATCGCGCCGCGGATCGACTGGTTACCGACCGTGTGCGGCGACGACACCCGGTTGGAGTCGAAGAGTGTGTCGGACCAGAATCGCGTTGACGCAGTCGGCATCACGATGAAGCCGAGCATCACGGAGCCGACGAACCCGACGACAACGCCGACTGCGGTCTTCCACTGCCGGATCGCCGCGTAGTAGACGACGAACAGCATCGGCGTCAGTTTGATGCCCGCGGCGAGGCCTGCGCCGACACCGCGCAGCCGGCTGCCTTCTGGGCGAATGAGGTCGGCAACGATCAACAGCATCAGGAAGACGTTGATTTGGCCGAACCAGATAGTCGACCGGACGGGCTCCAGGAGCGCCGACGCGGCGACGAGCGATACCGCGATCGCGCGGAGGCGCCACGTCGTCTCATGTCCGAGGCTGCGGAACCCGACGACGATCACCAGGTAGAGCGCGACGAAGATCCCGATCGACCACACCGCGTGCGCGACGGGTGCAGACATCAGCGCCACCGGAACGAACAGCACCATCGAGAACGGTGCGTATGTGAAGTCCATCCGGCCGAGGAGCTTGGTGTCATATAGGTCGCCGCCGTCGAGGACGACCTGTGCACCTGCACGGTAGACGTCGAGGTCGAGGAAGTTGTCGAAGAGACCCCAATATGGGGTGCTGTAGGGGACGATCAGGTACTGCAGCCACAGCGACAGCGCACCCGCGACCACGAACCCGATGAGCGCGGGCGTGGACCGTTCGAGCTTCACATGGTCCGCCTACGCCGAGTCGACGAGGACCTCGGTCGCGCTCAGCAGAGCGCAGGTCGCGACGCCATCCATCGCCGTCCGCAGTTCGTCGATCGTCGGGAATGTCGGCGCGATGCGGATGTTCCGGTCGTGCGGGTCGATCTTGTACGGGAAGGCCGATCCGGCCGCGGTGAGCGCGATCCCGGCGCCTTCGGCCAGCGCGATGGTGCGGGCGGCGGTGCCGTCGATCACATCGAGACTGATGAAGTAGCCCCCTTCGGGCGTCGTCCAGGATGCGATCTTCGCGTCGCCGAGGCGATCGTCGAGGATATCGAGGACGAGCTGAAACTTGGGTGCGATGATCTCGCGGTGGCGCGCCATATGGGCGCGGACACCGTCGGCGTCGCGCAGGAACTGCAGATGGCGCAGCTGGTTGAGCTTGTCGGGGCCGATGGTGGCCGCCGAGATGTGCTTGACGTACCAGTCCAGGTTGGCTTTCGACGATGCGAACGCGGCGACGCCTGCTCCCGCGAAAGTGATCTTGCTGGTGGAACCGAACACGTAGACACGGTTGGGGTGACCGGCGTCCGCGGCGATGTCGAGGATCGGCAGCGGTGCGGGCGCGTTCTCGACGAGCGTGTGAACTGCGTACGCGTTGTCCCAGAAGATGCGGAAGTCGGGCGCGGCGTCGAGTGCGAGGAGCCTGCGGGCGACGTCTTCAGTGACCGTGTAGCCGGTTGGATTCGAATAGGTGGGTACCAGCCACATGCCCTTGATCGAAGGGTCGTCGGCGAGGAGCGCGGCGCAGGCTTCGACGTCCGGACCGTTGGGGTTCATCGGGACGTTGATCATCTCGATGCCGTACTGCTCAGTGATGCCGAAGTGACGGTCATAGCCAGGGACCGGGCACAAGAACTTGACGGGTTCGGCCGACCAGGGACGTTCGGAGTCAATATTGCCTCGCAGGAGCGAGAACACGACGATGTCGTGCATCACCTCGAGGCTGGCGTTACCGAGGGCGAGCGTGCGGTCGGCACCGGTCGCGAACAGTTCGCCGAACATCTCGCGGAGCTCGACCAGCCCGCTGACGCCGCCGTAGTTGCGGCAGTCAGTGCCCTTCGGACTGGTGTAGTTCGCGCCCGGCAGGGACAGCATGGGCGAGGACAGGTCCAGTTGGTCAGCTCCGGGCTTACCGCGGGTGAGATCGAGTTTCAGACCTGCGGCGCATAGCGTCTCGTAGCGCTTCTGCAGATCGTTTCGGGTGTTGCGGAGTTCTTCGACACTCATCGAGTGAAAGTTCAACGTGAACCTCTCGCGCAGACCCGGCCAGTCCCGGCTGCAACTTGTAAACACCTGGAAGTAAGAGGATCCCGCGCACCCGGCAGAGCCCGTTGACCCTTGCTGCCTTCCGGCCCTGGGGGAGTTCACAGGATGCACGCCGCGCGGGATCCGTCGTCCAGTGTAGCGGTCCCGTTTTGTGATCGGTAGCCGGCACCAGTTAGCATCTTGGTGCTGGAGGATTCGCCTAGTGGCCTATGGCGCTCGCCTGGAACGCGGGTTGGGTTAACGCCCTCAGGGGTTCGAATCCCCTATCCTCCGCCAGCGAGAAACCGCCCGCTACCTGTACTGATACAGGTAGCGGGCGGCATACTTTCCGGTTCATGCATCGAACTATGCATCAACCACACTACGATCAAGCACTATGAATGCCGACAATTCGGCCGCCGCCGCGGCTTGGGTGGGTGCGGGGACAGGTTGCGTCGCACTCTTCATCGCTATTGGATGCGGCATCTTGTCGTTCAAATCACTCATGTTCGAGAAGGACGCCACGGAGTCTGCGCGGCGGAGCGCCGAGGCTGCCGAACGCGCCAACGCTTTGACAGAACGAGCGCTACTGACGGGCGTCCCGACGCACGAGTCGATCGAAACGAACGTCGCGTGGGTACTCGAGCGCGGAGGTAAGAACCGCTACGTCCTAAGGAATGTCGGGAGCAGCAGCGCCGAACACGTGAACGTCGCTCCTCCGGACGGCCCAATAGCACGGAACTTCCCGACTGACGCCGTAGTCGGCAGCCAGACAGGCGTCGACCTCCTGATGGTCCCGACGTGGGGCGGCCCGATTCCAAATCAGCTGTACGTAACGTGGGGCGACGACAACCAAGCCACGGTACCGGTCCCGCTCAGCGACTAGGCATCACACACGAGGCCGCTGACCGAACTGCCCGCTGCGAGCAGGGTCGGCCGGTTCGCAGCGGCTGTCTAGGAAGACGGTTCGAATGATCGTTGCCGAACTCGGCCGTACAATCGTCTCGACATGGATGCACCAACCAAGGGTGAGATAAATCGCTGCGGAGAACTGGTTCGGCGTTACGCCTATGAACAGGCCGAGGTTGAGCCCGATCAGTTGGATCGTGCAATCGGAGTGATCACGGAGTTTCGTGCTGCCCACGCATACCCTCTAACTAAGGTCAGACTCGGCGTCGAGAGCATGATCAAAACTGAGCACCACATGCCGGTGGTGAGCCAGCGCCTCAAGCGAGTGCCCCGAATCGTCCGCAAGCTCCAACGAACTGTCGGCTCGGCTGCTGGCAGCACCAAGCTGGCTCGGCTCGAAGATGTGGGCGGAGTCCGGGCGGTATTCACGGACGGCGAAGAGCTCGGCCGCGTCCTAGCCCGGATTGAGAAGAACTGGTCGAGCAGTATCAAACGGCGCCGAAATTACATCGAGAGCCCTAAACCGATCGGCTACCGCGCGGTCCACCTGATTGTCCGCCGCGACGATCGGGCCATCGAAGTTCAGTTGCGTACGCGCGGCCAGCAGCAGTGGGCCGATGCCGCAGAATCGGCAGACGCACGACTTGGCCTACGAGGAGTGAACCTCAAGGACGGTGAGGGGCCAGACACAATGACTGAGTACTTTTCCGCCTCAGGTGAGTTGATTTACCTCAGGGAGTACGGTTTAGATATACCGACCGCCGTCACAGATCGGTTCGATCGCGCTCGACGCGCAGTCGTTGACGCCGGGTACTACCGAGGCTGATGTGAGAGGGTGAGCAGCATGGCAAAGCACGACGACAAGGCAGTCTACTTCCTGCTCGTCTACGACTTCGAGCAAGCACAGCTCGTCGAGCGAGAAGAGTTCATTGACTCCGACCAAGCCGTAGCTCGGTACGACGCCACCGAAAAAGCCTACCGCGGCACCCGGAATCGCTACGAGATCGTGCTCATCGCCGCTGACAGCATCGATACGGTCATGGCGACGCACGGCCACTACTTTGAACAGTCGACCGAGTCAGTGTTCTCTGAGTTCCTCGAACCTGCTTGAACAGCGAACATTCGTGCCACATGCGCGTCGACGCCGCTGCCGCGCTCGCCACAGTTGCGGCGCGCCCCTGATGTCATGCCTGTCGCCTAGCTAGGACTCCTAACGGCCGCCGCCAATAACTCGGCCGCCTCGCGCCCCTGGCCCGGCAGCACATGTGAATAGACGTCGAGAGTGATCGTTGCCGACGCGTGGCCGAGTCGTTCAGAAACGACTTTTACCGGCACGCCGAGCGCCAGTAGCAGGCTGGCGTGCGTGTGCCGCAAGTCATGCAGCCGGATCGTCGGCAACTCGTCGTCGAGGGTGCCGCGTGCTGCCTCGACGCGAGTTCGCCAGCGGCGCGAGACCTCGTTAGGGGAGCGGGTCGACCCGTCGCGGAGGTTACCGAACACGTACGCGTCGGCTTGCATCCGTTCGAGAGAGAGCTTGCCGAGCGTCTTACGCCACGACTTGAGTAGCGACACAGTGTCGGCATCGACGTCGACGACGCGAGCACCGGCGGACTTGGTCAGCTTGACGACGCCCCGTTGTGTCGTATCGAGCGCTCGCCGGATCGAAACGCGCCCATGCTTCATATCGACGTCAGCCCACCTGAGCGCGAGCGCTTCGCTGCGACGAACGCCTGTGTGTGCGATAAACGCCCACAACGGGTACATGGGATCGTCGTACGTGTCGCGCGACCACGACAGGAACGCGTTTAGTTGCGCAGCCGTCCACACTTGCATTTCCGGTCGCTGCGACCGGATTGCGCGGCCCGTTGGCGGCTGCACAATGTCGCGCTTCCGTGCCGGATTCACAGCGATGTATCCTTCGCTGACAGCCGCGTCGAGGGCGGCCGCGAGTACCGCGTGCACCTTAGCGATCGTGTTCGCGGACAATGGTTTACCTGCATTCGACCCGTCGCGACGGCCATCCTTCGCAAGTTGCCGGTAATGTTTCGCGATCCGTGTCGCGGTCAGCTTGTCGAGAGTGATCTCTCCGAGTTGCGGCGTGATGTGGTTACGCGTGAGCCGCTTGTAACCTGCCACTGTCGAACGCTCAAGCTGTCGGCCGTCGATCCACGCGCCGACGTACGTGGCAACTGTCGGGACGTCGCGCGCGAACTTGATTCGCTGGCGTAGCTTGCGCTTGGCATCGTCGAGCGCATCGTCGGCCGCATCGGCCGTCAAAAATCCGCCACCGCTGGCGAATCGAGACCCGGCGTCGGGATCCTCTGGGTCGACCGGAACGCGCATCTGCCAACGCCACCGTGTACCTGTTCTCGTCTGGTAGCTAACGATGGTCCCTCTGCCGCGTCGTCGGCCGCTAGATCGTGCCATCACCCGCAGCCTGTCGCGCCATCGCGTTGTGCACCGATTGTGCACGGTCCGGGCCGACCCATCGAATGAGGACCGGATCGTCTGGGTCGTACACGTGACCGATCACGCCATTCGCTGCCAGGTGATCAATCAAGAAGCGGGCCGTCTCGGCGTCGGTGGCCTGATCGGCGGTAGCACCCGACTCAACCAGACGACCTAGCGTGTCGGCTGCAACTTGCCGCGCCATCGCATCGTGCACCGAGGGCGCTCGGTCCACGCCTACCCATCGAGCAAGCCCCTCGACGTCGTAGACATGTCGGGAAACTCCACTCTCGGCCAGGTCTGCGAGCAGGAGCCGCGCCGCCTCGCCATCGTCTACTTCGCTTACCTGCGTCAGCAAGTCGCGCACGGCGTCAGCCTGAGTCAAGATGCCTGGCGTCGTCCGCGCGACAATATCGACAGAATCGAGCATCAATTCCCGAGGCTCACCCATCATCGTCGCAACTTGAGCCCCTTTGAACAGGATCGGGTTTCGCTTCGCGAACTCACCTAGATCGTGCCCTGACGACCGCCCCTGGGCGTCGCCAATCCCGAGAAGCTCCCCCGGCGGGACGTCGAGCGCGGCCGCCAGCGCCGCCAGATCGTCGACGTCGCACCGGCGGCCGTTCGCTTCGAGCTTCTGCACCGCGTCGGCCGTGAATCGACGTCCCGCGGATTCCAATCGATCGGCCAACTCTCGCCTCGTGAGTCCGAGTTCCTGCCGCCGAGCCGCGACGTTGGCCGCGACGGTCTCCGCGATCGGCCCCGCATCGTTGCCACGCTTCCTTGTGGTCGAATTCGCCATATATCGCAGATTACGCGGTACATGCTTGCGGGTCTACCGGCAGTCCGCTACCGTTCGATACCAGTCGCTCACTATCGCGAGATACGCGCACTATCGCGACTGGAGGTTGAGACGTGATACATCACCGAGTAACGACGCTGTCGGCGCTCCGAGATTCGGACGCCGCCGCGTTGACACGTCAGGAGGTCGCCGACCTGTTTGGCATCGACGCACGTGCGGTGTCCTCCGCAGTAGCGTCCGGCGAACTGCCGTGCATCCGCATTGGTCGCAAGGTGTTCATCCCGCGTGAGCCACTCCTAGCCATGCTGACAAAGGTTGAGCAATGAGAGTGCCCGTCAACGCTGAGACACTCCCAGACGGCCGACTACGGGCAGTATGCGAGTTTTGCGACAAGCGATCGGCCCCATCGACGCCCGCTGACGACGGTCTCCCGTCATCTCTGCCGGGATGGCTCGTCGCGCCGTATCCAGACGAGTTCATTCACGCGGACGGATCGACTGGCTCAACGTTCACTTGTCCCGCATGCGATAGGGACGGCCAGCGACGCCAGAACGCCGGATTGACGCCGCTGCTGACACCATCGCCGACGCGAATATCAGCTCGTCAGCGGCGAGCGACGATGTTCGCTGAGCGGATGTCACGCAACGAATCCGTACCTCCCCGTGACGCTGACGAGCCGTTGACGTCTGAGCAGATGCAGACGGCCGCGACCACTCTGCGCCGAGCCGCGACCCTCTTTCGGCGAGGGGCTACCCCGGCCGACTTAGATGCACTCGCCGAGGCTGAGCACAGACAGGCGGTCGAAGCAGCGTGCAACGAGGGCGAGGCCCGCGAACGCGCGCGAGCCGTTCGACCGCGCCGTCGATGCCGGGGCCGCTGCCGCAACGGACAGCGATGCCGACGAGCCTCGCCAGAGTGGTGGGACTCTGCCGCCAACCAATCGCCGTGGTACTGCGACGCGCACTGTTCACAGCAGCGCACACGGGCGCGTGGATAGCGGAAAGCCCATCGCCGATCTAGGCATGACGGTCAGCGATTGGCACCGACTCGTCGCGCGTTCATCGCTGACAAAGCCCGAGAAGCATCTCGCCCTGACAATGGCTACTTACGCCAGTTACAGGACGGGTGCCGATATTTACCCCGGCAATCGGAAACTCGCCAGAGCGATCGGCTACTCGAAACCCGACCTCGTCGGCCCGCACATGCAGTCGTTACGCCGCAAGGGATGGGTTGTCCAGGTCAAACCCGCGAACGAGGAACGCGGCCGCGTCGCGCGGTACACACTGTCGGTCCCACTCGACGCCGACACACAACTCATCTACGGCCCCGAGGCCGTCTAGACGCGGCCGTTCGAGCAAAGACTTGGCCACCGCCGAAAGAGGCAGTGCCACAACAAGGAAGAGGAATCAGATCATGCAATACACCGACAAAGTACCCGCCGACCTACGGGCCGCGTACGACGCTGCGCCTGGCCCATCTGGCACTGACGTTCAACTATGGGCATCCCGCGCCCATGACGATAAGTACCCACGAGACCCCGAAAGGCCGACAGCGGGCGTCTATCCCGACGCCGCTTGCGCGGCGCTCGATACCGACGACTACGTACAGGGCGAGCACCTGCGGCGCATGGAGCACGCACTCAACACGATCACAAAAGGAGACGCACGATGAAGTACAACCAGACACAGACAGCCGACGGGGCCGATAGGTTCCTCGACAAGACGCCGAGCGGGCAACCAGTGGGGTGGGAACTCAGCGGCGGCCCCGGTCGGGAGTCCCTTCTCCAGGCGGTGCCCGCACCCCCGCTAGACCGAACAATCCCCGCGCGGCTACGGACCGAGTACGACTCCGCCCCACTCATGTCTGACCGCGAGTTGGTCCAACTCGCAAACGACGCCCATCGACGTCGCGCCGACCGAGCACACCAGGCGTCGCAGGCTGCCTACGCGGCAACACACGAGGGACGAACTGTATTCACAGACCTTCGGCCCGCATACGACGCCGTGATCGCCGAGGGGCTGACGGACCAGGACTTCGACGACGCTCAGCACCTCCAGCGCATGGAAGTCGCTGAACGCAAGGTGAGGGCCGCCGAGTCGGCCGCCAAGCGTGAGGCCGACCGGCAGTCCGCCCGGTGTCGTGTCTCTGAATGCGGTGCACTCGACGTACCGACTCGTCGGCCGGTCGTCCAACTGACAGCACCGAATGGGCCGTTGGATAACGGCCGCTCCGTGATCCTCGACGGCCCCGGCGTCGTCTGTGCCGAATGCGAATCAGTCATCGTCACTGAGTACCTCGCGTCGCTGTCGGCCGCCAAGCTCACCCGTCGTACGACCCGAGCGGACGCCGCGCGCGAGTACCTCGCCAAAGCGAAACGTGCTGCGCGCTGACGGTCCCGCTGCGATCTGAACGGTGCCCCGGCTGCCCATCGATGGCCGCCGGGGCGTCTCGTCTCACATCTTCCAAAACGAGCAGGAGCAAACTGATATGACTCATGCAACCGATGAATGGGCCGCCGCGATTGAACGATGGCGGACCGATCAGACCAGCGCAGGTGTATCGAAACCCGTTGTTTCACAGCGCCTAAGCCACGTAAATCATTGCGCCGAATACCTATCGACGACCGACAGAGGGCCGTGGACGCTCGAAACCGTCGACCTCGTCGAGTACCTCGACAGCCGCTCGTGGTCAGCGCTAACGCGGCGTAACAACGTCAAATCGTTACGCGCTCTGTACCGTTGGGCCGTCGCTCAGAATCTCGTCACGTTCGATCCCGCGGTGAGTGTCCCGGTCAACTTGTCGCCAGCGGCCGAAGCCCTGATCAACCGTCATCGCGTCGTCTACCCCGAACACGTACGTCCCGGTCCCGCTCCGCTGAGCGTGCCCGCTGCCTGGTCCGACCTCATCGCTCGATGGAAGACACACGCCCGATCTGCTGGTCTATCAGTGCACACGATCAACGTCCGCGAAAGTCATATGGAACGTGTCGGACGCGACCTGCACCCATCGACGCCCGCCGATGTCACAACCGAGGACCTAGAGGAATGGCTAGCTGGCCACACCGATGTGGCGCGCGAGTATCGCCGCTCGCTACGTAGCTCGCTGCGCGCGCTGTTTGGATGGGCCGCCGATGTCGGCCAACTCCCCAACGACCCCAGCAGGAAGCTCCGCGTCATCCGCGCCGTGACACCGCTCGCGCGGCCTGCATCGTCACAGGACTACCGCGACGCTCTCGCGCGAGCCGACGACCGCCAGACCGTAATCCTCATGCTTGCTGCCGAGATGGGGCTACGTCGCGCCGAGGTCGCACAAGTACACGCTAACGATATTCTCGACACAGACGACGGCCCATCGCTCATCATCCACGGCAAGGGCGATAAGAAGCGTCTCGTACCGATGACGCCGCGCATGTACCGCGTAGTGCGAAACACGTTGAAAAGCTACGGAAACGGATACTTGCTCCCCGGCGCGACCGCTGGTAGCCATCTGACGCCCGCATACGTCGCCAGGCTAGCCGTTCAAGTACTCCCCGACAGAGTCACTCTGCATCAACTACGACACCGCTTCGCGACAGTCACGTACAGCGCGCACAACGACGTACTGAGTGTGCAACAACTCCTCGGCCATGCATCGCCAGCGACCACACAGCGGTACGTCGCCGTAGACGCTTCGACACTACGGGCGACCGTCGAGAGCGCCAGCGGCGCATATCCGCGCACGGCGCGACGGACTACAGGCGTCGAACCGTCGTCATCAATCCTCGAAACGAGCGCACCATGATGCGCCCCGAGCGTCGAGCGTTCCCGCTTGGGTACGACAGCCCTGAGCACCCCATGTACGTACCTCGGCCTCTGCGATCGTTCTACCTGACAGTGTCGACCCCAGCCACTCACCCCGACGACGTTCTCGACGCGGTATTCGTGCACCACACAGAAACCGAGCTACGCCGCGCATTCGATACACACCGAACCATGCGCGACCGAGCGCACGAGCGCCGCATCCGGCGGCCGCGATGAATCAGACCGACCGATTGCCATGCATCGTGCCAGACTGCGGCCGCCTGCGAATGCAGCGACGCCGCTACTGCGGTAGCTGTTATGGCCGACTGCGCAGATATGGCGACCCAATGCACCGTCCTGGCCCGAGAATCGTCGCAGACCTGTCCGGCCGCCGCATCGGCACACTGACAGTCGAGCACTACGACCGCGTCGCGCGGTCATGGTTGTGCCTGTGTGAGTGCGGAAAGCGACGACTGTTACGGACCGAGCACCTCAACAGGCCAGGCCACCACAGTTGCGGAGACAAACGACACCGCCGCAAGGCAATCGTCGGCTACATCGCGGCGCACGAACGCGTACACAGCGACCGTGGCCGCGCGGCCGAACACCCGTGTGCTGCGATTGCCTGCGGGAATATGGCCGCCCAATGGGCATATGACCACAGCGACCCCGACGAGCTATCGGACGCCCACCACGGCCCGTTCAGCCTCGACGTCGGACGCTACCGACCTCTTTGCCATAGCTGCCATACGAGTGCCGACCACGCGCGGCAACTCCACCTTGGTGGCCTACAGCTACCCCTCTGGACGGCTAACGACCAGAGCTAGACGTACCCCCAGAATGTGGGGTGTGGATAACCGCCGACCTCCCGCCAGAAAGTGGGGGTTGGTACAGGTTCGACCTACCCCCAGAAAGTGGGGCGACCTACCCCCAGAAAGTGGAGCGACCAACCCCTACTTTCTGGATGTGGTACCAACCATTACCAACCATTACCAACCATTAGCCGTGGTTGCGTAGCCGGGTACGTTACGACGCGCGCGAGGAATCGCCCTGACACCGTCGAGAACCTACGGCCGGTTCAGCACGACGTCGAACCCAGGTGCAACCGTCGCCGAGGCAACAAGACGGTGCAGGAGTCGAAGGACAGCCACGGTCTGGCCCGTCCCCGGTCCCACTCGCCCCGTGACGATCGTGGTTCGGCGACGATGCATAGCCCACTGCATAATGAGCCGCATAACTATGCATTGATATGCACTCACGCTATGCGTGGGATATGCAGGCGATGATTGTTCGATACACAACCACAGGCTGTCAGCTCACCCTGTATCTCGGCTCTGTGGTGCGGCTACGTTGTGCGATGCCTATCGTCGTGTCCGCGTCACTCACAGGCCGCTCTCGTGGCGTTAAGCGGTCACTGATGCGCATTCGCGCGCTCGTTTTTGACATTCGATCGAGAAGTACGGGCGGTCCCTCCGGCCTCTCTCTTTCCAGCCCCCACATACAGGGGGTCGGTACATTCAGAATCAGGCGAGCACTGACCTCTTCATGCATATTTATGCGTCTCTCCGTGGCGCGCTGGCCATGTTCATGCTGAATCGCCCGGAATATGAGCAGGTCTGGCCACGATTCCACCCAACCGCCTGGCCTCGCCGACTTCCTTTGCCACCTGGCAGTCGTTGGCACCCTCGTCGCCCCTCCGGTAGTCGCTACCGATCCCTGGGAGCGGTCCAGGCGTTCGTCTCGCAGCGGCCTCGTCGAGACGTCCTCCGCCAAGCGCCCCTGAGCCCTCGCGGCCTGTGGCGGTAACGCCTGGCGGTCTCCGGGCAGGCGACTGGACTACTCGCGCCGCTACGACAGTCTTCACGCTGAGGTACCCGACGACGCGCCACAGCGAGTGGCGAACCGCTTTCGTAGGTATAAGGACACGTAACGGAATCACCCGCCTAGGACGAACAAGTCCACGAGACTGCGAGCTACTTTGCGCGCGGCACTATTGGGAGGACCGTAATGCATATCGTTGATCCGCTAGGCCAGGTCGCACAATTTCTGAACTCGATCGGCCTGCGGGCATTCCTGGATGCCATCCGGCCGCTCGTTTTCCCATAGACCAGCCTCGCAGACTGACGCCCCGTCGCTCCCCTGCGTAGCGGGGCGTCGTCTGCATGAGGCGGTCTAACGGCCTTCTGGCTTCGCTTTGATCGGCCGAGCGACCTCGTCGATGCATCGTTTGATGCATCACCGATGATGCATTGTGCGGTATCAAGAAGCACTGAACGGCATGGGCCGAACCGTCCAATGCCTGTTCAGCTGCCTTATTCGACCCGAACTGCGCTCCACTGAACAAACCCTATCAAGGGTTCGAATCCCCTATCCTCCGCCATACGGAAACTACCCGCTACCGGCACTAATGCCGGTAGCGGGTAGTTGCTTTCGGTTGCCGAGCAACAACGTTGCCACTGCCGCGCCGACTTGCCCGCCATCTCGGCCGCCGCCTGCCCTTCACCTGGCAACACGTGCGAATAGACGCCGAACATGGTCGCCGACCGCTAGTACTTCGCGACGCCGCACACCCAAGGGCCCAGCCTGGCGCGCCCGCGGCCGCCACGCCCGACCGACAGGGCTTGAACTTCCAAGGTTGTAGTTCAAGCAAAACCCGACACGCTTGAGTCAACCCCTAGGAGATCCAACCCAGCTTGAACCTCCACAGCTGCAGTTCAAGCAAAACGCGATATCCTTGAGCCATGGACCTGGATGGCCTCCGTCAATCGCCGATCGGCGCGCTAGTTCCGATCGACGGAGTAGACCCCCGTACCTCGCGGCCGTGGAACTACTGGGCATTCCTTCCCGACCCCCTGCCCGTCGAACCTCGACTATCCGCTCGCGCCGTGAAGGCCGCAGCAAGAGCCGGGTCCGCGATGGCTCGACTTGACTAGTCGATAGCAAAGTTTCCACGACCCGACATCCTCGTCCGGCCAATAATCCGGCGCGAGGCAGCAAGCACCTCCGCGCTAGAGTGCGCCTTTGCATCATTCGAGGACGTTCTTGAGGCCGACTTCCTTGAAGAGGGAGACATGTCCGGAGAGCAGCGCGAGATCAGAAACTACGTCATAGCCACCGATCTTGCTGTGAGCCAGGTGAACGATCGCCGAATCTCCCGGACATTCTTAGGCGAACTTCAGCAAACAGTCGTTCGCGGCACACGAGCTGACACGCCAGACGCGGGTGACATTAGACCACATCAGGTCGCAATTGGTGCTCGCGAACCACCTATCGAAGATGCTCGGTTTGTCCCCTGCCCGCCCGGTGACCAATTGGAAGCGGGGATTCGCGACTGGGAAGACTGGGTCGCAGCCGATGACGACCAGCTCATCGTTACAAAGATGGCCCTCGCGCACTACCAGTTCGAAACACTGCATCCTTTTGGGGACGGAAATGGTCGCCTAGGCAGGCTAGTCACTGTACTGCAAGCGATGAAGGCCGGGGAGCTGCGCTTGCCAGTCCTCACCGAAATTACCGGCCGCCGACAGAACCGGCTATTTGTTAACTACGAAGCGCTGCGGATCGTTCGTTGGGACTAATTGCACCACCACACAAGCAAGCCGCACGCCCCTCGCTGGCACAGCGGCCACCGGCCGAGTGGCTGACAATTAGGAAACTACCCGCGACCTGCACTACTGCCGGTATCGGGCGGCTTACTCTTGATCCAAGGCCATTCAGTGTGACGCATCACGAGGGGCATCACCGGTCCCACGGCTTCGGCACTCGACTACGGTTTGCCGACGAGAACCGCCGAACCCAGAGCACGACGCTTGACCGGTACAAACACACATCCTTACAGGCGACGGACAGGTCAATTCGGCTCGACTACGGAGCGGGGAACGCAGCCCGTTTCCGCACGTCTGCGCGTCCACAGATTCACTCGGGCGAGCCCAATTTCCCGAGCATCCTTGTCCTCGACCTTGACTCTCGCCCTCGGCTTGCTCCCACTCGTTGAATCACCGCTTCCGTAGGCGGCGAGCGGTGCCGCCAGTGCCGCGAACGCGACGACCCCGAGGACGCGCTCTTTGACACGGAACATAGTCGATCCCTCTCCACTACGAACTAACCACTAAATTCAGGTGCACCGCCATCTCGTTCAGTGGTGTCCCTGATCTGCTCGGAAATTATGTCCGCGTGACCCGCGTGCCGGGCAAACTCCTCAATCATGTGGAGATAAATCCACCGCAGAGATGCGTGGCCGCGTCGATAGTGGCGCGCGCGGTAATCAAGAGAATATCTGGCGGCGATATCGTCCGATAAGGTCCGAGCACGGCCGTACTCGGCGATCACGCTGTCGAACGTATCCGAATCATCAAGGTACCAACTCTTGTCGTCACCCACGGCGTAGCCATCACACCGATACTCCGGGAGCCCTGCCAGAGTTCGTTGAAACCAGATCCTTTCGGCAGCGGCGCAATGTTTGATCAGCGAAAGTGGGGTCGTCAATGATGGCACCAATTGAACTCGTGCCGCGGAGTCGGGGAGACCGGAAAGCGCAGCGAGTACCGCATCTCGATTGCGGTCCAAGGTAGCCTCAAGCAAGTGACGCTCCGAACCGGTTTGACTGGTCTGATCTGACGTCACTGCTGCTCCTCTACACGATCCGGACAGGTATTGCCAGACGAACGCCCAGCCGAACAGGCTCGCTCTAGGCGCCTGCGACGGCGACAGCAGCTCGAGCGATCGCGAGTTCCTCGTTCGTCGGTACGACGAGCACAGTGACAGCGGATCCGTCAGCCGAAATCACGCGCGCTTCGTCCGACCGCACCGCGTTGCGGTCGGGATCGATGCGGATGCCGTAGTTCTCCAGCCCCGCCAACGAGTCGGCGCGCACCGGTGCGGCGTTCTCGCCGACACCCGCAGTGAACACGATCGCGTCCACTCGACCCAGTTCGATCATGTAGGCGCCGATATAACGACGCAGACGCTGCAGGTACACGAGGTAGGCCTGAGCCGCGGTCTCGTCGCCTTCGTCGACGCGCTGCAGGATCGTACGGAAGTCGTTCTCCCCGCACAGCCCTTTCAGGCCAGACTTCTTATTGAACAGGACGTCGATGTCCTCAATCGACATGTCGGCGACCCGCGCCAGGTGGAAGACGATTCCAGCGTCGATGTCGCCGGTGCGCGTACCCATCACCAGGCCTTCGAGCGGTGTCATACCCATCGTCGTATCGAACGGAACGCCGCCGCGGATAGCCGACGCGGACGCCCCGTTGCCCAGATGCAACACAATCTGGTTGAGTGCGCTCGGCGCGTGACCGAGGAACTCGGCGGCCCGCTGCGAGACGTATTCGTGGCTGGTGCCGTGAAAGCCGTAGCGGCGGATCGCGTACTCCGCCGCGACTTCCGCGTCGAGCGCGTACAAAGCTGTCTCGTCGGGCAACCGACTGAAGAAGGCAGTGTCGAAGACCGCCACCGCGGGCACGTCGGGCAGCAATTCGCTGACTGCGTCGATCCCGGTCAAGTTGGCCGGATTGTGCAGGGGTGCCAGCGATGAGATCCGCACGATCTCCGAACGCACCCTCTCCGTGATCAACGTCGGCTCGAAGAAGCTGCGACCGCCGTGCACCACGCGGTGGCCGACAGCTGCCAACCCCGATTCCGCGACGTCGACGCCCTCCTCGGCGAATAACTCGACGACCAGCGCGATCGCCGCCTCGTGGTCGGGCAGCGCCACCTCGCGGCGGACCTCGACACCTCGATACCAATGCTTGATCGACGACCCAGGCTCCCCGATCCGCTCGGCGAGACCATCAGCGACAACCTCCTCGGTCTTCGGGTCGAGAACCTGGTATTTCAGCGACGACGAGCCTGCGTTCACCACCAGAACGGATCCTTCGATGACCGCGCTCACTTGTCGGTTCCCTTCTTGATGTTCTGTGCTTGGATCGCGGTGATCGCGACGGTGTTGACGATGTCCGACACGAGCGCACCGCGCGACAGGTCGTTCATCGGCTTGTTCAACCCCTGCAGGACAGGACCGATCGCGATCGCGCCCGCGCTGCGTTGGACGGCCTTGTACGTGTTGTTGCCGGTGTTCAGGTCTGGGAAGATCAGCACCGTCGCGCGCCCGGCGACCGGCGAGTCGGGCATCTTCGTGGCGGCGACGCTCGGTTCGATCGCGGCGTCGTACTGGATGGGCCCTTCGACGAGCAGCTCCGGTGACCGTTCGCGGACGAGTTCTGTTGCGGCCAAGACCTTCTCGACGTCTTTACCCGAGCCGGATCCGCCGGTTGAGTACGACAGCATCGCTACCCTCGACGAGATGCCGAACGCCTCCGCGGTGCGGGCCGACGAGATGGCGATATCCGCGAGTTCTTCGGCCGTTGGGTCTGGGACCACCGCGCAGTCGCCGTAAGTGAGGACCTTGTCGGCCAGACACATGAAGAACACACTCGACACCGTGGAGACACCGGGCACCGTTTTGACGATCTCGAACGCCGGCCGAATCGTCTGCGCCGTGGTGTGCACAGCGCCCGACACCATGCCGTCGACCCGACCGGTGTGCAGCAGCATCGTCCCGAAATAGGATTCGTCACGCACCACTTCGAGCGCGCGGTCATGCGTCATTCCCTTGTGTTTGCGCAATTCGGTGTACGTGTCAGCGAACTCCCCGACCAACTCAGACGACGCCGGGTCGATGACGTCGACGTCCGACAGGTCGATACCGAGCTCGTTCGCCCGGCGACGCACCGACTCCGGGTTGCCGAGCAGGGTCAGCTTCGCGACTCGCCGACGCAACAACCGGTCGGTGGCGCGCAGGATGCGGTCGTCGCCGCCCTCGGGCAGCACGATGTGCTGGACATCCGATCGCGCTTGCGCCATCAGCTGGTACTCGAACATCTGCGGGGTGACGACTTCGGGGACATGCAGATTCAGCTCGTCGACCAGTTCGGTTGCCGACACATGTCGCTCCATGAGCGCCAGCGCCGCGTCGATCTTGCGTACCGACCCCGACGCCATGCGTCCGCGCGTGGACGCCGCTATCCGCGCGGTCTCATACGTGCCGTGCTCGCTCATCAGGATCGGCAATGTCGGTCGCAGACCTTTGACGAGCCCTTCGATCATCGGATGCGGACGTAGCCCGCCGTTCATGATGATCCCCGATAGTCGCGGGAAGCCTTCGGCGGCATTCGCGTTCACCAAGGCGAGCAGCACATCCGATCGGTCGGCCGGCGCGATCACCGCCATCGACTCGCTCAACCGCTCCAGAATGTGTTCGACGGTCATCCCGCCGACCATCACGTCGAGGGCCTCCCGGTCGAGGAGATCGCGGTCGCCGCTGTACAGGCTCGCGCCGAGCGCCTCCTGTAGTTCGCCGATCGTCGGCGCCGTCAACACCGGCTCCTCGGGCAACGCCCATGCGCGGACACCCGTGTCCCGCAACGCGTTCGCGACATCGATCAGCGCCGCCGGATCGCACCGGTTCGCGACAATGCCGACCGTCGACGCGTGCGACCCCTTGATGTCTGACATCAACATCTCAGCGAGTGAACGGATCTCGGTCGGCTCCCGATCGAGTGCCTTCACCACCAGGATGATCGGCGACGACAGGTTCGCGGCGATCCGCGCGTTGTAGCTCAGCTCGGACGGCGACGCGATATCCGTGTAGTCCGAACCGATTACCAGCACGTTGTCGCACTGATCGGCGACGGTGTGGAAGCGGGCGACGACGTCGGCGATCGCCGAGTCCGGGTCGGCGTGCACGTCGTCGTAGGTGACACCGATGCAGTCGTCGTATGCGATGTCGACCGATGTGAACTGCAGGAGCAGATCGAGGATGTAGTCGCGTTCCCCCGCCCCGGCGCGGGAGATCGGCCGGAACACGCCGACACGTCCACCGGTTGCCGCGAGCAGGGCCAGTACCCCGAGAGCGACGGTCGACTTCCCAGTGTCTCCTTCGGCCGATGCGACGTAGATGCTGCGGGCGCCAGAGCCTGTCATGGCGTCCAGCCTATCGGTAGCGACGGTGGCTCCACCGAACGCGAGCGGCCAATAGCCTGGCATGTCGACCTCACCGGAACGGTCGACCTCAACGGACGACGGCGCGCACCACCAGATCGGCGATCTGTTCGTCGCTCATCGAACTGCCCGGCACCAACATGCACGAGTAGACGACGCGCACCATGAACTCCGCCGCCGCGCGCGAATCGGGGTACAGCGACGCAGCATCCGCCGCCGACACGTCGACGATGCTGACATCGACGACCCGTTCGACGAGACTGGGGCTCGCGACGTCGGTGGAGACCAACGCGCGGACGATCTCCTCGGGTTCCTCACGCAGCACGTATTGGAGGGCGTCGTGCGCCCGGATGTACTCAAGAGATTTGAGGACGCGCACCCGAACGCGTTCGGCGACGTCGGTCTCATCGGCGCCCCATTCGATCAGCCGCACACGCAACTGCTCCAACTCGTGCGAGACGATCGCATCCACCAATGCTTCACGCCCACCGAACATCCGGTACGCCGTGGCACGCGCGACCCCGGCGTGCCGAGCTACCGACGTCAGGCTCAGCGCCCGCGCTCCGAAACGCGACACCAGGCCGACACCGACTTCGAGCATCCGGTCACGATCCATGAGAAAACGTTATCGAACACTGCCCGGGTCGCGGCCAAAGGCTCCCGTCACGGCTACTCCACGATGTGGACGGCAGCCTCTTCTGCGGTCGCGCCCGCACCGTCGACACCGGCGTCCTGGCCGAACGCGTTCGAGTGGTCGTCCGACGAAACGAGCCGACCGGACCGTTGCTCACCCGCGTCCTCAGGCTCCGGGAAGTCCGGGTCGTCGGCGACAC
Source organism: Gordonia abscondita (assembly GCF_032711245.1). GTDB lineage: Bacteria > Actinomycetota > Actinomycetes > Mycobacteriales > Mycobacteriaceae > Gordonia. The sequence continues at coordinate 1,711,854 of NZ_CP128986.1, read as the reverse complement.
CGGCCGTCTCCGGGACCTCCTCGGCGAGCCTCGAGTCGAGACTGTCGTGCTCGTGGCGGCCCGGCTCGTAATCGGGCGGCGAGTAGCCGCGATCGAGAACGTCCCCGACTTCCTCGTCGAGCAGCGTGTCCTCCGGCTGAAGTTGGTCGCTATCGTCGACGGAGTAGTCGCCGTCGTTGTCGTCAGAGTCACTCATGGTTCAAGAGTAAGTCCGTCACCGTCGCCACGGCTCGTAACTGCGCGGATCCTCGATCGGTTCGATATGGATGGTGCAGCGGAGATCGTCGACGGCGGCGTACAGCGCGGACTCGACCTCTTCGGCCAGGTCGTGTCCGCGGCGCACCGTCCAGTCGCCGGGGACCAGCATGTGCAGCTGTACGAAACGCACGTGTCCGGCCTCGCGGGTCCGGACGTCGTGGAAGTCGACCCCCGCCGACCGGAAATGGTCTAGCACCTCGTCCACGAGCGCTCGGTCCGCGTCGGGGATCACGGTGTCCATCAAGCCCATCGTCGAATCCCGCACGAGATGCCAGCCGACAACGATGATGTTGATCGCGACGGCGATCGCGACGAGAGCGTCCAACCGAGCCCAGCCGGTGATCGCGACGAGCCCGACGCCGACGATCACTCCCGCCGTCGTCCACACGTCGGTGAGGAGATGCTTGCCGTCGGCTTCCAGCGCGGCGGACCGGTACGCCCGCCCGACCGACATCAGCTTCCACGCTACGACCCCGTTGACGATGCTGGCGATCACCGAGATCCCGAGTCCGAGTCCGACCGATTCGAGTTCCTCGGGGTGAATGAGCCGGTCGATCGCCGAATAGCAGATGAATGCGGCGGCAACGACGATCATCACGCCTTCGACGACAGCCGAGAAGTATTCACTCTTGGAGTGCCCGAAGTTGTGGTCGTCGTCTGACGGGCGGGCCGCGATACGGAGGGCGACGAACGCGCCGACCGCAGCGACGAGATTGACTACGGACTCCGCGGCGTCCGACAGCAGACCGACGGATCCGGTCAACTGCCAGGCCGCGGTCTTGAGCACGATCGTCACGATCGCAGCCGCGATGGACACCAGCGCCCACCGGCTGAGATCACGGCGATCGGTCATGCCTCCAGCATGTCATTCACGCACCGGACCCGCGGTGAACCTCGGTTTACCGTCGGACAGGTAGTCGGACCAGGAGCCCCCATGATCGTCACGCCAGCACAACGGTGGTCTGCAGTGATTCCGATAGATGCGGTGATCCTCGCAGCCGGCGCGCTGTTGACCCTTGGCTCGTATCTGTTGCCCTGGTACTCCGATGTCGACCGGCCCACCCGGCAGGTCACCGGCCTCGGTCGGGCGAACGATCCGGCTCTCGAACTACATTCCGCGCGCCTGAACTGGATGGTCGCGGCCGCCGCGATCGTCGCGCTCCTCCTCGCCACGCGACGTCTCGCCGGCCAGGTCGGCGCGTCGTGGCGGCACGCTGCGGCGGCCGTATCCGCACTCGCCGCCGCCGGTGCGCTCTTCGACTTCCTTACCGTCCCCGACGGTATGACGCCCGCTCACGGAATGGTGTTCGCGTCCGTCGGCGCGGGGGCGACAGCCGTGGGCGCGCTGCTGTGTCGACAGCGGATCGGCCGTCTCGAGCGTCGAGAGTAGATGTGATTCACCCACGCGCAGATGTGATGCAGGGCACTATGGAGGCATGCTCGACGAGTTGAACTTCCAGGCGCGCGAACTGTACGACGCTGGCGAGTTCAGTCACGCGCTCGCCGACTACTCGGTCCTTCGCGAGATCAGATCCCGCCGAGAAGGCCCGTACTCAGTGAAATACCTTGCCGCACTGCACGACTGCGTGCGCTGCATGTCGCACCTGAGTCTTTGGATGGATTCGAATCTGCTGTGCAGCGAACTCCACGCCAAATATGTGCGCACCCACGGCCGAGGCGGCGGCGACACCGTCGACGTCGCCCGCCATTGGGGGTGGGCGATGATCCACCTCGACCAGTCGAGGTCAGCTGCCGCACTTTGTATGACGACTGCCGACGCCATGTGGGATTCCGACCGTTCGGGCGCCGACTTGCTGCTCGGCGCGGCCGCCGCGCAGTCGCCTGAGGCGGCCGCGATCGCCGGTACCGGCCTCGTCGGCGGCATCCACCTGATCCACGCCGCCGACCTCGTCGCCTCGTTGGACCGATGGAACCGCGCGCTCGTCGACGACGGTGCGCGCGCGTCGGCGACAACCGATTCACTCGCCCCGCGCGCCCTAGCTGCGTGAGATGCTGTCGCGAGTCTCACCTGATCAGCCGTCTTGACGACGTTCTCTGGGTTCTGCGGCCATTTAGTGAGAATTGTGTCGGCGGTCGGCGTCCGGTCAGGCCTTCCGCTTGGCCGGAAGCGCGAACAGCGTCACGATGCTGACCGCGATCAACATGATCGCGATGAACCACAGAATGGTGCTGAGCGTCCAAATGGCAGGCAGCACGATCATCGCGATACCGGCGGCCACTGACACGATGCCCGACACGATCACCAGCCAGCGCGGCACCAGATAAACAGAGAGCTTCGCGCCGAACAGGTCCTGGAACCCGGCAAAGATCCACCCCACGCCGATGAAGATGCCGAGCAAGGTCAACGATTCGGACGGGTTGAGGATCGCCAGGACACCGGCGGCGAGCACGATGCCGCCGAACACGGCGAGCAGCATCCGCGAACCGAACGGGGCGGCGGTCGTCGCGAACGCCACGAACAGACGAATCAGCCCAGTCACCACGAGGGACACTCCGAACAGGACCGCGACTACAGCCAACGTCGCGCCCGGCCATACGAGTGCGGTGATGCCCAGAGCGATGCCGACGATCGACGTGGTGATCAGGAAGGTGCGGACGGCATTGACCGCGGCATCGGGCAGAGCAGACGGGGCTGAGTTGACAGTCATAGTGAAAGCGTAACGTCAGAGAACATGTCTCAGAAGTCCTTCTTCACTCCCGGCGATTCGCAACGCGCCGACCCGACGCGTTTCGCAATGAGCCTGTGGGGGCCGGACGCACTGAACGGCCCATCGGTATGCGGTCTCGCCGCGTACGCTGCGGAACGCGAACACGCCCGCGACGGATGGCTGCCCGCACGGTTCACGCTGGAACTGTTCAAGTCGGCGCGCAGGCTCCCGACGAGCACGCAGACGCAGACGCTCCGCGACGGGCGTCGCATTCGAGTCGTCCAGGTGAGCGTCCGCCAGCACGACGAAGCAGACGAGATCGGCGGCGATGCGACCGGCACGCTCGTCGCACAGGGCAACGTCGTCTTCTTGAAACAGGGAGACAACCCGCCGGGCGCGCGTTGGTCGCGATCCGACGTGCGGATCGACGTCCCCGGGACTGCCGACGACGATCCACACACTCAGTTCTCCGACGTCGAGCACGACTGGAGCTCCGACATGAGCGAATTCCAGAACGGCAACCGACGTCGTCTGTGGAGCAAGCCGATCAACGTCCTGCCCGACGAGTCGCTCACCGCCTTCCAGCGCGCCGTAATCGCAGCGGAGGGCACGAGCCTAGCCACCAACTGGGGCGAGGGCGGCATTGGTTTCATCAACTGCGATCTGACTGTCGCGCTGAGCCGACTCCCGGACGGCGATCGGGTCGGTGTCGAATCCGACAGCCACATCGAGGACGCGGGCGTCTCGGTGGGCACTGCGAATCTGTTCGACGCTCACGGCCAGTTCGGTATCGGTCTGGTGACCGCCGTCGAGAACACTCGCGCCATGATCGACTTCCACAAGGTCACCCCACCGGCAGCGCGCACCGAAAACAGCCCGTTCGTCGGAGACGACCACAACGTCTGAGTGCGAACGGAGTGAGCCTGGGTGGCGAGCACCTATCGTTGACTCATGCGTATCGGAGCCCACCTTCGTCAGGACGAGAATCCCGTCGCCACCGCGAACGAGCTCGGGATCGACATCTTTCAGATGTTCGTGACCGACCCGCAAAGTTGGACGAAGCCGCAGCCACACCCGCATGCCGCGTCGATCCGCGAAGCGCCGATCGACGTCGTGGTGCATTCGAGCTACCAGATCAATGTCGCCAGCCTGAACAATCGTCTGCGCATGCCGTCCCGCAAGGCCGTCGAGCAGCAGGCGGACGCTGCTAAGGACCTCGGAGCGATCGGCCTCGTCGTCCACGGTGGACATCTTCGTGACGGGGAGGACGCTGCCGAGGGTTTCGCCAACTGGCGCAAGCTGTTCGATCGACAATCCGACAAGGGCGGTTTCGGCGTCCCGATCTTGATCGAGAACACGGCGGGCGGATCGCATGCGATGGCGCGCACGCTGGAGTCGATTGAGCGCTTATGGGACGCGGTCGGCGACTACGACCAGGCCGGATTCTGCCTGGACACCTGCCATGCATGGGCGGGCGGCGAAGACCTCATCGGCCTCGTCGAACGGATCAAGGCGATCACCGGACGCATCGACCTGATCCATCTCAACAATTCGCGGGACGAGTTCGACTCGGGTCGCGACCGGCACGCGAACATCGAGTCGGGACACATCGCCCCTGACGTCCTGGTGGAGTTGATGAAGACGGCCGGCGCACCCGGCGTGCTGGAGACACCGTCGGACGGCGTCGCCGACGACCTGGCGTACCTGCGCAGCCACTGAACAGCGAACGCTGCGACATCCGCTTGCATTTGTTAGCGGGACCACACCCGTCTGCAGTTGCCTCCGCAAGTATCGAGCGATAATCTGTCATAGTTACCGGCAAGTAACATAGCCGGACAGCCTCTCAATTATCGGTTAGGAACGTTCTCATGGGCCATTACAAGTCCAACCTCCGCGATCTGCACTTCAACCTCTTCGAGATGTACGAACTCGACAAGGTTCTCGAGTCCGGACAGTTCGGCGACCTCGATCACGAGACCGCAGTCGACATGCTCCGCGAGGTCAAGAACCTGTCCGAGGGCGTCATCGCCGACTCGTTCACCGACGCTGACCGCAACCCGCCGGTGTTCGACCCGAAGGAGCACAGCGTCACCGTTCCGGAGACGTTCGCGAAGTCGTATCACGCATTCATCGACGCAGGCTGGGACAAGGTCGGCGTCGACGAGAAGCTGGGCGGTCTCCCGGCCCCTCGCTCGCTGTACTGGGCCCTCGGCGAGATGGTGCTCGGCGCCAACCCGCCGGTATTCATGTACGCGGCCGGTGCGGGCTTCTCGAACATCTTCTACGACAACGGCACCGATGAGCAGAAGAAGTGGGCTGAGATCTGCGCCGAGCGCGGCTGGGGCGCCACCATGGTGCTGACCGAGCCGGACGCGGGTTCGGACGTGGGCGCGGGCACCACCAAGGCGACCCGTCAGGAAGACGGCACCTGGCACATCGAGGGCGTGAAGCGCTTCATCACCTCGGCCGACCAGAATATGACCGAGAACATTTTCCACCTGGTATTGGCTCGCCCCGAGGGCGCCGGACCGGGCACGAAGGGCCTGTCGCTGTTCTTCGTCCCCAAGTTCCACTTCGACCACGAGACCGGTGAGCTGGGCGACCGCAATGGCGCTTTTGTCACCAACGTCGAACACAAGATGGGCATTAAGGCTTCGTCCACGTGTGAGGTTAGCTTCGGGCTGCACGGCACACCCGCCACGGGTTGGCTCGTCGGCGAGGTCCACTCGGGCATCGCCCAGATGTTCGACGTCATCGAGCACGCTCGAATGATGGTCGGCACTAAGGCCATCTCGACACTGTCGACCGGCTACCTGAACGCCCTCGAATACGCCAAGGAGCGTGTCCAGGGCGCTGATCTGACTCAGATGATGGACAAGGCCGCTCCGCGCGTGACCATCACTCACCACCCGGATGTGCGTCGCGCCCTCCTGACCCAGAAGGCCTACGCCGAAGGTCTGCGCGCCATCTACCTGTACACGGCATCGCACCAGGACCCCGCGGCCGCCGAGATCGTGTCAGGTGCCGACGCTGAGCTCGCGCACAAGGTGAACGACCTGCTGCTCCCGATCGTCAAGGGCGTCGGCTCCGAGCGCGCCTACGAGAAGCTCACCGAGTCGCTGCAGACCCTGGGCGGTTCGGGATTCCTGCAGGACTACCCGATCGAGCAGTACATCCGCGACTCGAAGATCGACTCCCTGTACGAAGGCACCACCGCCATCCAGGCGCAGGACTTCTTCTTCCGCAAGATCATCCGCGACAAGGGTCAGGCTCTGGCGCACGTCGCGGGCCAGGTCCAGCAGTTCATCGAGAGCGGCGAAGGCTTCGCCGACGAGCGTGCACTGCTCAAGACCGCGCTGGAGGACGTGCAGGCGATGGCTGCCAAGCTGACCAGCTGGCTGATGGCCGCACAGGAGGATCCCAAGCAGCTCTACCTCGTAGGAACTGCGTCAGTTCGCTTCCTGATGTCGGTCGGCGACCTGCTCGTCGGCTGGCTGCTGCTGCGTCAGGCCGTCGTCGCACAGGCCGCTCTCGACAGCGGAGCCACCGGTGCCGACGTCGCGTTCTACCAGGGCAAGATCACGACTGCCCGGTTCTTCGCGAAGAACATGCTCCCGCAGCTCACCGCGACCCGCCACATTGTCGAGAACAACGTCGACAACGAGCTCATGGAGCTCGACGAAGCCGCTTTCTGATCGGTCCTCACCAGCCGATTCGAAGCTGAGAAGAGAGCCCCCGCCGCGATCCGGTGGGGGCTCTCTTTGTCTGTCGGCCACACCGGCGCCGCCCTACGGAGCGGGCAGCGGGTGCGCCGCGGACAGCACCGCGGTGAGCAGTCCAGGATAGGCGGCGTCGACGTCGTCAGCGCGCAGCGCGTACGTCGCCCCCTGGCCCGCGGCGTGACGTACAACGATGCCGGCCTCTCTCAATATCTTGAAATGGTGGCTGGCCGTCGCCTTGCCGACGGTGTCATAGAGCGACGTGCACGAGAGTTCCCGTCCAGCATCATGCAACCGGCGCGCCATCTCCAGGCGCACCGGATCGGCGAGTGCGTTCAGGACGGTGTGCAGATCGGCGACCGACGTGTCGGCTGTGGTCATCAGAGTCTCTCCTCAGGCTGCTGTCTTTCCCACCGCATCAGTTTCTCCCACCATGTGAGTTTGATACCTATCGAACAGTCCGCTAGCGTCGATAGAGTTCGATCATTGTCGAACATACTCGAATCGCCGAAACAGAGGAGCATCGTGGTCACCGCAGTCGTCTTCGAAGATCCACGGTCGCACACCGCCCATCCCCAACCGTGGTCATTCGCACTGTTGCTCTCCCTGCTGGCGCTCGCACTCGGCGTGTCCGGCCTGCCGTCACCCTTGTACCCGCTGTACCAACAGCAATGGCACATGTCGCCGCTCGCGATCACCGTCGTCTTCGCGGTGTACGCGATCGGTGCGCTCAGTTCGGCACTCACCGTCGGCCCCATCTCCGACGCCGTCGGACGCAAGCCCGTCCTCATCGCCGCGCTCGTCGCGATCCTCGGAGGCCTCGGCCTCTTCCTGATCGCCCACGCCGAATGGGAACTGATCCTCGCGCGCCTCCTGCACGGAACTGCGATCGGCGCGATCACCGTCGTTGCAGGCGCCGCCCTCCTCGACGTCCGACCACACGGCGGCGCACGCAACGGGATGTTCAGCGGGATCGCCCTGAACGTCGGCATCGCCATCACCGTGTTCGGCGCGGCTGCGGCCGCACAATGGGCAGCCAATCCCCTCCGCGTCCCGTATGCGATCGTCGCCGCCGTCGTCGTCGTGATGCTCGCCGGCGTCGTCGCCCTCATCGAACCCCACAGCGAGAAGACGGGCGCACGGGTGCGTATCCAACGCCCCAGTGTGCCGACCGCCATCTCGACCGACTTCTGGTTCTCCGGAATCGGCATCATGAGCGCCTGGTCGGTGCTCGGCGTGTTCCTCAGCCTCTACCCGGCGCTCACCCAACACTCCACCGGCCACGACTCGATCATCTTCGTCGGCATAGTCGTCGCCGTGATGGCCGCCGCATCCGCCGCCTTCCAATGGGTCGGTGGACGGTTCGATCCGCGCTCATCCGCGATCGTCGGACATCTCGGTCTCATCGTGTCGCTCGGATGCGCGGTCTGGGCGCTCAACACCGGTTCGACGGTGTTCGTGATCGTCGACTCGATCGTGCTCGGCGCGACGTTCGGGCTCGCGTTCGGCGGATCGCTGCGCCACCTCACCAACGTGACGCCAGCCGATTCACGCGGAGCCGTGATGAGCGCCTACTACCTGCTCGGCTACCTCGCGATGGGAGTCCCGACTGTCATCGCAGGAGCCCTCTCGTCGAAGTACGGCGCGGCCGCGACATTCCCCTGGTTCGCGGGATCGGTATCGGCCGCGTGCCTCGGCGCGGCCATCCTCGGCGTCGTCGGCGCCCGAACAAACCCACCGCACTCGCTGACTGACGATCGTGTCCCGGACGACTCAGTCTCCGACGACGTCGAGATCCACTAGCAGTTCGGCGGCGATCGTCTCGAGGTCGTCACGGATGTCCACCGGGTCGCCTGTCGGCGGCACGAGGACGTCGATGGTCGCCTCGAACAGCAATCCGCCAGCCATCGGCGCCTCACGGGTCCCCGTTGTCATCTTCTCGATTGTGACGCCGCTGCGGCTCAACGCCGTCGACAGTTCGTGGACGATGCCCGCACGGTCAGTGCCGAGCACCTCGATGGTCAGTTCCGCCCACTCGCCGACGCGAGACTGCTCGCCGCCAGAGTGCACAGCCACTTCGAGGAGCCCGTCGAGTCCGGTGACGGCGGCGATCAGTTCGTCGGCGCGGTCAGCGGGGACCGCGACGGCGACGATGCCGGCGAACTTGCCTGCCAGCTGTGCGAGCTGACTCCGCTCCCAGTTGCCGCCGTTCCCGGCGACCGCGTCGGCAAGAGCCGACACGAGCCCGGGACGATCGTCGCCGATGACTGACAACACCAGATTCCGCATGCCGCAAGCGTATCGGGAGCGAAACAGTGATTCCCGCCGATCGGATCGATCGGCGGGAATCACTGTATTTTTCGGTCTGTCCGGAATCGAGATCTTACTTCGGTGGCATCCGGATGCCACCGTCGACGCGGATCACTTCGGCGTTCATGTACGAGTTGGTGATGAGCTCTTCCACCATGGACGCGAGCTCGTCCGGCACGCCGAGGCGCTTCGGGAACAGGACGCTCTCACCGAGCTTGGCCTTGAACGCCTCCGAGTCAGGGCCTTCACCGTAGATCGGAGTGTTGATCAGGCCCGGCGCGATGCAGTTGACGCGGACACCGATGGCCGACAGGTCACGTGCGACCGGCAGGGTCATGCCGACGACGCCGCCCTTCGACGACGAGTAAGCGGCCTGACCGATCTGGCCGTCGAAGGCGGCAACGCTAGCGAGGTTGACGATCGCACCGCGCTCGCCGTCTTCGTTCGGCTCGTTGCGGCCCATCGCGGTCGCTGCGAGCCGAACCGAGTCGAAAGTACCGACCAGGTTGATCGCGATGACCTTCTTGTACAGGTCCAGGTTGTGGGCGGACGCGAATTCGCCGTCACGACCGACGGTGCGCTGCGCCCAACCGATGCCTGCCGAGTTGACGACAGCTTTCAACGGGCCGAGTTCGACGGCTTTGTTGACGGCCGCTTCGATCTGCTCAGTGTCGGTGACGTCGACGGTGACGAAGACGCCGCCGATCTCCTTGGCGAGGGCTTCGCCGTCCTCAGCCTTGAGGTCGGCGATGACGACCTTGGCGCCACGTGCGGCAAGACGACGGGCAGATGCCGCGCCGATACCCGACGCGCCTCCGGTGACGATTGCACTTGCTCCAGTTAGTTCCATGGTCGGAGCTTAACGAATCAGTGACCGGCGACACGGGTCGGGTATGCAACTCGGTGCACGGGCAGCACGTGCATTGCGCACCGGCTATCGGCACCGCACGACCGGCTCGGGCGCGTACTTCACGGTCCGCGTGTGCCGGTACGTCTCCTTGCCGGTCTTGTGGTCGGAGATGATCCGCGTATTCGAGGCGGTGAAGCCGCCAGCGCCACCGCTCGGGACGCACTCGTCGCCAGCGGGGACGTTCACGACTTCCGGTGACGTCGCGTCGGTCCGGGGCCCGGTCACCGATTCGACATCGACAGTCTTCGTGCTCCACATGCGCACCGTGATACTCGACGCCGACCACTGCGTCTCGATGTACACGCCGTGCTTCGTGTCGTTCTTGAACTGAAGGTCGATCAGGCCTTCGAACACTGTCGCCTCGCGCGCTTCGGGGTACCGCGAAATGTAATAGGCATGCTCGGTGTGCCCCGCGTCCTCGAGACCGGCAAAATAGGCAGCGTTGTAAAGCGTCGTCGCGAATTGGGAGATTCCGCCGCCCACCGCGTTCGACGGTCGACCATGGTCGATGATCCCCGACTCGACGTAGCCCTGGGCGGTGCCGCGGGGACCGGTGTACCCGTTGAGCGAGAAGGTCTTCCCCGGCAGTACGACAGCGCCGTCGACCTTTTCCGCGACGAGTCGGATGTTTTCGCCTGACGGCCCGCTGAAACCGCCCGTCGTGAACTCGGAAACCACCTCGTGAACCCCGAGTTTACGAGCAGCCACGGTGTCAAGCGACGGCTTGAGTACCCGGTACGGGAGTTTTTCGGCGCGATCCTCTTCGGTGACCGCGGCGACGGCGATTGTCGAGGCCGTCTTGTTCCAATTGACTCGGGCGCCGTCGCTGGACGCAACGACGCGCGGCGATCCGCCCGACAGCCGGAAGGTGGCGTCGACCGGTTCGGATTCGGTGGTTGCGGTCCGGTCGCCGAGCACCTTCTTCGACTCTGAGGCGTCGACGTGCGGTTTCAGGCCACCCTTGCCGTCGGCGACGAACGTCACGAGGCCGCCGAGTTCGCGGCGGCTCACCGAGATCGTCTCGCCGCGGCCGTCGAGGCGGACCGGAGACGCCGTGACCGTCTGCGCCTGATCGGCGACCACAGCATCGACGGTCTGCGCCGACACCGTCGGCGAGAACGGCTCCATCGCAAGATCGATCGGTCCGCCCACCAGCCAGTCGTCTTCAACGGCCTGCAGCGCCGCGTCACGGTCGATGCGCATACCCTTGGCCGGATAATCGGCAACCGGAGTGATCCCGTCGAAGTGGACTCCGCCTTCGACGGCAGCCTTCTCGAGAACCGACTTCTGCTTGTCGAGTTCGGCGTCGAAGGCGGCGCGGTCGATGCGGACCACGGGATGAACGTCTTGGTGGCGGCCGAACAGCGCGGCCAGCCTGGTGACCGGGTTCCGGGGCTGCACCTTGATTGCGTCGAGGGTGGCGTCGACATCGAATCGGGCGCCGAGCGCCGCCGGGTCGATGGATGCCGTCCCCGACGATGTCCGCACCGTGATCGGTCCGTGCGATACGACGTCGAGTCTGCTGAGGATCTCGCGTGCTTGCGCGTCGGTCTTGTTCCCGAGATCGAACTCGGCGATGTGGACGCCGCGCGCCGTCTTGCCGTGTCCGAGCGCGATGTCGAGAGCGAACCCAAGGCCGACGAGGAGGATCGCGGCGAGGAGTCCTCGCACGATCCACCATCTGGCGCCCGCGCGGCGTTCGCGTCGTCGTAAAGTCACAGCAGCTTGATCATATGCGGATAGCAAGACTCCGGCTGAACCGCCGGGTCGGGGGTCTGGCGGTTCAGCCGGAGCTATCTGGTCTATAGATCGGCGACCCGTAGGCGTTACACGTTCGCCGAAACTTTTCTATGGACCAGTCTCATTCAGTGCTTTTGTCGTCGCCGTCGTCGACCATCGCGTTGAGGACCCGCCACAACGAATCGATCATAATGGCCTTCTCGGCGTCGTCGAGAACGGTGAGGAAGGTCTCCGTCAAATCCCCGAACCGCGCACGTGCTGCGTGCGTCGCAGTCCTGCCCTTGTCGGTCAGGTGGTGGCCCATTGCGCGGCCGCCGAGCGATTCGCGGCGCACCATCCCGCATTCGGTGAGCCTGGTGAGGATCTGGCTCACCGCCTGAGGCGTCGTATGGGTGGCTTCCGCGAGTTCGCACCCGGTGCTGCCGGGCAGCTCGTCGATCGCGGCCAGTACGGGGATCTGCGCCTGCGACAGCCCGAGCTCCACCAGGTCCGGGAAGGAGCGGCGAGACAACGCCAAGTTGAGGTCCCGAATCATCAACGCGAACTTCAACCCCGGTTCGGTTGCGGCCCCCGAGAACAGCCTGGTCATCAGACTCGCACCGGCTCTTCGACATCGGGTTTGCGGGCGGCCACGCGCAGCACCGCGCAACCGATGGCCAACGCACAGAAGACCACGGCAGCGGCGACCGCCGAGAGGCTGAATCCGTGCGCCTGCGCCGCGCTCAACGCGTCGTGCAGCCCGAGTTCGGGGAACTGCGACTGTGCGACGGCTCCACCGTGCTGCACTCCCTGCTCATCGACGATCTCTTGGACGACCGCCGCCGATTTCTCATCGACTCCTGCGTCGAACAGCTTGTCGGGCAGCGCGCTGAGCGCCCACGACGCGGACAGGATCGAGAAGACGGCCGGGCCGAGTGCGCCGCCGGTCTGCCGGACGGCATTGATCGCGGCGCTCGCCATGCCCGCCTGACGGAAGGGGACGGCGTTGACTGCTGCCGCGGTGACGGTGGCGAGCACCCCGCCGATACCGATGCCCGCGAGGACTAGCCGCAGATCGGCTTGCCACACCGGTGCCGCCGAGTCGATGAACGACAGGAACACCATGGCGAGTCCGGTCCATCCACAGGCCGCGGCGAGCACGCTCTGCGCGTTGAGCCGCCGCAGCGCACGGCCAGCGATGTTCGACCCGACGACCGATCCACCGATCAGGAAGATGTACCGGTTCGCCACCTCGATCGGGCTTAGGTCGAGGGCGCTGAAGTAGAGCGCGAGACCGAAGTTGACGCCGAGGTAGGCGAACATGGCGATCGCGGCGACCAGAGCGGACATCGAGAAGGTGACGTTGGAGAACACGCGGAGGTCGAGCAGCGGTGCGTCCGACCGCAGTTCGACCGTGATGAAGCCGCCGATCGCGACCACTGCGACGATGAGTCCGATGATCGCTTTAGGGTTCGAGAACCCGTCGGCTCCGCCGACGATCACCGCGTAGACCAGTGCGGCGACGCCGACGGCCGTGAGGATCTGTCCGGCGACGTCCATCCGACCGGTCGTGACTCCTCGACTCTCCGGCACCAGCCGGACACCGAATGCAAGGAGCAGCGCAGATGCGACGACGACCGGGATGAACAGCCAATACCACGCCAGCACGTCGAGGATGGCGGCCGAGAGGTAGACGGCGACCGCCATCGCCCCCATCATCGCTCCCGACCATGCGGCGATGAGCACGGCGCGACGCCGGTGATCGGGTTCGGTAACACTGATGATCGCCAACGTCGTCGGGATCAGCGCAGCGGCGCCCGTGCCTGCGAGACCTTGCCCGATCCAGATGAAGTAGATGGCCGCGTCGCCGTCGACGAGGCCTGCCGAGGTCGCGACGAGTCCGCCGAGCATCGCGAGCACGAGACCGATGATCAGGACTCGTCGGCGGCCCCACTTTTCGGCCCATGCGCCGAAGGCGAGGATGAGCGCGGCCATCGGCAAGACGAGCATCGAGACGACCCATTCCAGGTCCGATGCGCTCGCCTGGGTCTCCTTGGCGATCGCCGACAGTCCCACGGTCGCCGCCATGATCGGCAGGTAGCCGACAAAGATGCCTGCACAGGCCACCGCGGCGACAACAGCCGTTCGCGGTCGCGGCTTCTCAACGATCCCAGGTGGCGCAGTCGCCTCGTTCTTCACACTCATGGAGTCATTGAATCAAGGACTTGATTCGCGGCGCCAACGGAGGCGCTCCAATGTGATGAACGATACTCAGAGGCCGCGAAAGAGTAAGGCGGTCAAGCCGCGTTGACGCATCCTCGTTTTCTGCTGCCCCAAGCTCAATGCGCCTTAGCAGCCTGCGCGGAGGCTGCTAAGGCGCATTGAGAGTGCGACGAGAGAACCGAGCATGCGGCAACGGAGTTGAGGCTGCTCGACGTCGGTGAAGGTCCGATCAGCCTTCGACGATGGCGGTGACGCCTTGACCGCCCGCGGCACAGATCGAGACGAGAGCGCGGCCGCCGCCGTTCTCCTTGATCTGCTTGGCCGCCTGGGCGATGATCCGACCGCCGGTCGCGGCGAATGGGTGGCCAGCCGCGAGCGACGAGCCGTTCACGTTCAGCTTGCTGCGGTCGATCGCGCCGAGCGGCTTGTCCAGGCCGAGACGATCACGGCAGTAGTCCTCGGACTCCCACGCACTGAGCGTGGCGAGCACGACGGATGCGAACGCTTCGTGAATCTCGTAGAAGTCGAAGTCCTGCAGGGTGAGGCCATTGCGCTCAAGCAGACGCGGCACAGCATAGGTCGGAGCCATGAGCAGTCCGTCGGGGCCGTTGACGTAGTCGACTGCCGCGGTCTCCGTGTCGCGCAGGTACGCCAGGACCGGCAGCTTGTGCTCCGCGGCCCACTCGTCGCTGGCGAGCAGGACAGTCGACGCGCCGTCGGTCAGCGGGGTCGAGTTGCCCGCGGTCATCGTGGCGTCGCCGAGTCCGACACCAAACACCGGCTTGAGGGTGGCGAGCTTCTCCACCGACGAATTCGGGCGGAGATTCTCGTCCCGCGTCAGACCCATAAACGGGGTCACCAGGTCGTCGAAGAACCCGCGGTCGTATGCGGCGCCCATCTTCTGATGGCTGGCCGCGGCCAGCTCGTCCTGATCCTCGCGCTTGACGCCAAACTCCTTGGCGGTGATCGCGGCGTGATCGCCCATCGACATGCCAGTGCGGGGCTCACCGTTGCGCGGAATCTCGATGCCGAGCTTAGTCGCGAGACCGATGGCGGCCTTGATGCGGTCGGCTGTGCTCTTGGCGCGGTTCACCTCGAGCATCTGGCGACGCATCTCTTCGGACACACCGATCGGTGCGTCCGACGTGGTGTCGACTCCGCCGCCCACCGCGACGTCGTAGCGTCCCGAGGCGATGCCGTCGCCCACTGCGGCGATGGCCTGCAAGCCCGTGCCGCACGCCTGCTGGAGGTCGAACGCCGGGGTGTAGGCCGAGAGGCCGGAGCCGAGGACCGACTCGCGGATCAGGTTGAAGTCACGCGAGTGCTTGAGGACGGCGCCGCCTGCCACCATGCCGAGCTGTTCGCCCTGCAGGTTGAAGCGACTGACCAGACCCTGGAGAGCCGCGGTGAACATCTCCTGGTTGCTCGCGGTCGCATACGCACGGTCCTGCCGGGCGAACGGGATGCGGTTGCCGCCAAGGATGGCGACCGGGCGCAGCTGACGGGTTTCTGGCTTGCGGGGCGTGTACGAGGCCACGTGCTCTCCTGTGATCGGACCGACTGTTGTCAACATTCTTACTCCCGAGTAAGTTGTTTGTCGACCTCAGTGATCTGCGTCGATCGTCACAGCACCAGTTTCTGTGCGGGCGACGGTTCGACGCCTACGGTCACCACAGAAGGTATCGACTCGAAATAGTCACCGACCTATCAAAGGAGTCAGTCGTGGCAGGCAACACAGACCTCTATTCGTCTTTCGTGAACTCGGGCCCCGGCGGTTTCATCGCCAGCCGCGTCGGCCTCCCCCAGCCGCCTCACCTGCGCCGTTACTCGGCGACGCAGCCTCCGCTCGGCGGCCCCGTCCTGCTCGGCGGCTCAGGCCGTCTCGTCGAACCGATTCGCGAGATCCTGTCTGCGGGCGACGACTACCAGCTGGTCGAGAACAACGCCGGCGGACGCAGCGCCGACAAGCTCGGTGCCGCCGTCTTCGACGCGACCGGCATCAGCAAGCCCGCCGAACTCGAGCAGTTGTTCGAGTTCTACACGCCGATCATGCGCTCGACCGGCAACTCGGCACGCTTCGTCGTCCTCGGCACCACCCCCGAACTCGCGAAGACGCCCGACGCTCAGGTCGCTCAGCGCGCCCTCGAAGGCTTCACCCGTTCGCTCGGCAAGGAGCTCCGCAACGGCGCGACCGCGCAGCTCGTCTACGTGTCACCGAAGGCCAAGGCCGGCCTGTCAGGCGTCGAGTCGACGCTGCGCTTCCTGCTCTCGGGCAAGTCGGCGTACGTCGACGCCCAGGTGATCCGGATCGGTGCCGACGATGGCGCCGCGATCGAGAACTGGGACAAGCCGCTCGCGGGCAAGGTCGCCCTGGTCACTGGTGCCGCGCGCGGCATCGGTGCAACGATCGCCGAGGTACTCGCCCGAGACGGCGCCCACGTGATCGCCGCCGACATCCCGGCCGCGGGCGAAGCGCTGTCGGAGACGGCGAACAAAGTCGGCGGCACCGCGTTGCCGCTCGACGTGACCGCTGAGGATGCTGGCGCCAAGGTCGCCGAGCACGTCTTGGAGCGCCACAACGGCTTGGACATCATCGTGAACAACGCGGGCATTACCCGCGACAAGCTGCTCGCCAACATGGACTCGGGGCGCTGGAACTCGGTCATCGGCGTCAACCTGATCGCACCGCAGGCCCTCGTGAACGAGCTCGTGGAGCGCAAGGCGCTCAACTCCGGGGGCGCCGTCATCGACGTCTCGTCGATCGCGGGCATCGCGGGCAACCGTGGACAGACCAACTACGGCACCTCGAAGGCCGGCGTCATCGGCGTGGTAAACGCGTACGCCCCGATCCTCGCGAAGCAGGGCATCACGATCAACGCCGTCGCACCGGGCTTCATCGAGACGGCGATGACCGCCGCCATCCCACTGGCGACTCGCGAGGCCGGACGCCGCATGAACTCGGTCCAGCAGGGCGGCCAGACAGTCGACGTCGCCGAGACCGTCGCCTACTTCGCCAACCCCGCCAGCAACGCGGTGACCGGCAACGTCGTGCGGGTGTGCGGCCAGAGCCTGCTGGGCGCCTGATGTCGACCGTCACCCTCACTGCAGTTCCTGGGCCTGCGACGATCTATCCGAAAGCAGTCAGCGCGATGCTGCCGGTGATCGGCAAGCCCGCGAAGGTCGCAGCGGACGCCAGCCTGCCCGACACGGTCTTCCGGCTCGAGAACATTCGGATCGATCGCGACGACCTGCAGAAGTACTGTCACACCACGGGACTGCCGTTCGGCGCGACCGTCCCGGTCACGTACTTGTTCGTTCTGTCGTTCCCGCTCGCGATGACCGTGATGGTCGACCCGAAGTTCCCTTTGGGAGCGATCGGTTCGGTGCACATCGAGAACACGATCGAGCGGTTCCGCGCGATTGGTGTCGACGAGCCATTGACCGTCGCGACCCACGCGGAGCACCTGCGTGAGCACCGTAAGGGCATGGTCGTCGACATGGTCTCGGAGTTCTTCGTGGGCACCGAACGCGTGGCGGTCCAGACCAGCACGTTCCTCAAGCAGCAGCGGACCAGCCTGTCCGACGGCGAACGTGGACCGGCACCGAAGGAGACCACCCCGCCGCCGCCCGATCGCATCGTGTCGGTCGACCTGGGCCTGATCCGCAAGTACGCGGACGCGTCCGGCGACCGGAACCCGATCCATATGGCCGACCTGTCGGCCAAGGCGTTCGGCTTCTCTAAGGCGATCGCACACGGCATGTGGTCGGCGGCCACGGCTCTGGCGAACATCGAGGGCTCGCTTGCCGGTGCCGTCACCTACACGGTGCGGTTCGGCAAGCCGATCCTGTTGCCAGCCAAGGTCAACGCCTACACCGAATCTGTCGAGGGCGGGTACGACGTGTCGCTACTCAACCGACGCAAGGGCTACCCGCATCTGACGGGAACGGTCCGTCTGCGCGACTGATCCGCACAAGCTGAAACGACTTCGGCACTTTCTTTCGGCCCCACGCCGATAGAAAGTGCCGAAGTCGTTTCAGGCGCTTGGCCTCACGTGATTCAGCCTTCGTCACCGAGTGTCGAACCGACGCCGACGAGGCCGCGCCAGGTGATACTCAGAAGCAGATCGGTCGCGTCGTCGAGGTCGATGTCGCCGTCAGAGATTCGGTCAGCAACCGCTTCGCCTGCGCCAACCAGCGCGACCGCCGTCAATTCGAAGTCGATGTCGCGCGCACGTTCCACTGTGGTGCCGCGACGGATGAGGTCGGTGATCATCCGAGTGATCCCCTGACGGCTCTCCGTGACGACGTCGGCGAACGCCGCAGTACCGACCGACACCCGATACAGGACGCGCCACGACTGCGCATTCTCGTACACGAAGCGCAAGAACTCGCGGACCAGCGTCCGCGCCTGCTCACGCTGCCGTAGTTCGGGATCGAAGCCCGCACTCATCGCTTCCATGAAACGGCCGGACTCGCGGGCGATGCACGCACTGAACAGTTCGTCCTTGGAACCGTAGTAGAGGTACAGCATCGGCTTGGAGATGTCAGCCTGAGCAGCGATGGCATCCATCGAACTGTCGGAGTACCCGTGCTCGGAGAACACGGCGATCGCCGCGTCCAACATCTGCTGTTCGCGGACTGCACGGGGCAGCCGCTTCGTCCCGCTCGCCATACCCAGAACTTACCATTGGGTAAGTTGCGTCAGCAGGTAATCGCACCCTTAGCCCGCAGAATCCGGACGACTGACTGGTCGACGCGCTTCGTGGACAGCTTCTTATCGGCGACGGCCTTCTCGAGCGAATCGAGTACGGATCCGACCTTATCGGTGCTCAGCCACAATGCGACGTCGGACCCCGCGTTGATCGCCTTTCGGACGGCGATCTCGATCGGGTACTTCTCACTGATCGCCTTCATTCCCGACAGATCATCGGAGAACACCACACCGTTGAACGGGACGCCGCCGTACCGCTTGCCATTGCGGAGCATTCCGATCGCCCGCGGGCTGATGCTCGCAGGCGTCTCCGAACCGGTCAGTCCCGGGACTATCAGGTGGCCGACCATCACGCCGACGTCGCCCGGATCCTTCAACAGCGTTTTGTAGGGAACGAGGTCCTTCTCCACGAGTCGGCCGATCGGCGGCGTCTTGACGTTGCCGGTGTGCGAGTCGCCGGACCCGTGACCGTGTCCGGGGAAGTGCTTGTAGACAGGCATGATCCCGGCGTCTTGCAGGCCCTTCGCGAACGCGCCCGCGTACTCGGTGACTACTGCCGGATCGTCCGAGAACGACCGGTCGCCGATCACTTCGTCATCCGGCTGGTCGCTGACGTCGGCGCTCGGCGCGAAGTCGACCGTGATGCCCAGCTTCTTCATCTTCTCGCCCGCATCCTTCGCGAGCACGCGGACCTGAGCAGGCGTCTTAGTCTTTGCCAGAACGCGCGCCGACGGCATGTCGATGCCGAGCTTCGCGAGGCGACTCACCCGGCCGCCCTCCTGGTCGACGGTCACCATCAGGGGATATTTCTGCGCCTTCGAGAGCTTGCTCACGGAACCGTCAGAGAGCATCCCGAGGTCGCTCCAGCTGCCGACGAACACGCCGCCGATATGCTCGTCCGACACCACTTGCTTGGCGTCGGCAGCTCCGGTAACTCCCACGACGAGAAGCTGAGCGAGCTTGTCGCGCAACGACATCGACTTCAAGTCGGACGCCCCGCACGCCTGCGGCGCCGATGTACTCGCCGCGGTCGACGACGGACTCGACGATGTGACCGCGGCCGTCGGCGATGTCGGCGGCGCGGCGTCCGGGTCGGAACTGCTGCAGGCCGACGCCGACAACAGCACGGCGGACGCGACGACGGCGGTGAGACGGCGGTGTGCACGCATGCGACCAGTTTCGCACGACCGGCCGACTGTTCTCGGGTGGTACCTTGTGGTCCATGGTTCGCGACCGCTTGCTCTACGGGATTCTCGCCGCGGTCGTCGGCGTAGTCGTCGGCGTCGGCGGCGTCTTTCTGGGCGGCGTCCTCGCCTCCGAGACGAAGCCGTCTACCGACGTGAACAGCTTCAACGGCCAGGACGGTTTCGTGCAGGGCTCCGTCGAATACGGTTCACGCGGCGGCTCCGGGTCCGACAACTCCTGACGTCCTGACGACTCCTGACATCACGGTGAGCCCCGAACGGCGTCTCTCGCGACGTGGCGTCGGAGTGGCCGCATTGATCTTCACGCTCGTCTCGTTCTGGCAGGCTCCCGGCAAGGTGGCGCCGGACACGAAACTCGATCTGACCGCCGACCCGATCGGCTTTCTCGCGAAGGCGACGCACCTGTGGTCGCCGACGATGCCGATGGGGCAGATCCAGAACCAGGCGTACGGCTATCTGTTCCCGCACGGCGCGTTCTTCGCCCTCGGCGACCTCGTTCACATCCCACCGTGGATCGTCCAGCGATTCTGGTGGGCGATCCTGCTGACTGTGGGGTTCGTCGGCGTCGTCCGCGTCGCCGAAGCGCTGCGGATCGGGTCGTTCGGGTCGAGATTGATCGCGGCGGTCGTATTCGTCGCGTCGCCGCGCGTCATCACGACGTTGGGAACCATCTCGTCGGAGACGTTGCCGTTGATGCTGGCCCCGTGGGTTCTGCTGCCAATAATCCGGGTCCTCGACGCGACGTCGACGAGGCCCGCGTGGCGGGAGGCCGCACGCTCGGGGTGCGCTATCGCCCTGATGGGGGCGGTGAACGCGGTCGCCACCGGCGCTGCGGTGAGCGTCGCTGTCCTGTGGTGGGCGGCCGCGACGTGCACGCGTGATCGGGACCGTCGTCGCCTTGGCCTGCGGTTCGCCTGCTCCTGGGTTCCGGCACTCGCCGCCGCCTGCCTGTGGTGGGCGGTACCTCTGCTGATGCTGGCGCGGGTGTCGCCGCCCTTCTTGGATTTCATCGAGTCGGCGCAGGTGACCACCGAGTGGACGTCGCTCACCGAAGTGTTGCGCGGGACGGGGTCGTGGACGCCGTTCGTGTCCGGGGAGCGCGCGGCGGGTGCCGTCCTCGTGTCCGATTCGGCGGCCGTCCTCGCGACCGGCGTGCTCGCCGCCACCGGCCTGGCGGGTTTGGCGATGCGCGCCATGCCGCACCGTCGACGATGGCTCGGACTTCTGATTATCGGTCTCGCCGCCATGTGCCTCGGTTACCCGGGAGCTCTCGGGTCGCCGATAGCCGACACGGTCCGCGGGTTCCTCGACGGCAGCGGCGCCGCGCTACGCAATGTCCACAAGTTCGAGCCGTTGATCCGGTTGCCGTTGGTCTTTGGTATCGCACACCTGCTGGCACGCGTGCCGTTCCGGTCGCTGCTGGCCGCGCCGTCGAAAGCCAACGGGTGGGCTCGCCCGGCCGCGGCGACGATGGTCGTGGTGACCGCGGCGGTCGGGGCCGGGTCGCTCGCATGGACGGGCGGGCTGGCACCGACGTCGAGCTACGACGCGATTCCCGCCTACTGGCATCAGACGGCCGACTGGCTCGACGAGCATGCGGGCGACTCCCGCGCTCTCGTCGTGCCGGGGGCGCCGTTCGCCGACCAGATCTGGGGTCTGACGCGAGATGAGCCGCTACAAGCGCTCTCGGACGCACCGTGGGCGGTTCGCGACGCGATTCCGTTGACGCCGCCCGGCGCGATCCGCGCGATGGACTCGGTGCAGCGCGATCTCGTGTCCGGGCGTGGTTCGGCAGCCCTCGCCGACACGCTCGCCGCTCAAGGAGTCGGCTACGTGGTGCTGCGCGCCGACCTCGATCCGGCGTCGTCGCGGTCGGCGCGGCCGATCGTGGTCGCGGACGCGCTGCGCCGCTCCCCCCGAGTCTCCGAGGTCGCGCGGTTCGGCCCCGAAGTGGCCCCGCCGACCGTCGACGGCGTGGTGGTCGACGACGGGCTTCGCCCCACAATGCCTGCGGTGACCGTGTACCGCGTCGGGTCGGGGCGCAGTACCGGTCCGCTGCTGACTCCCCTCGACGAGATGCCTCGGGTGAACGGCGGACCGGAGTCGTTGGCCGCGATCAATGAGGCGCGCGCCCGCATGGGGCGGCCAGCCCTCGGGACGGCGATCATGACCGCCGATGCACGACGCGCGGGCGTCGGAGACGGACCCGGACTGATCGTCACCGACACACCAGCCGACCGGGAGACCGACTTCGGCCGCGTCGACGACCATTCGTCGTCGATCCGGGCGCCGGACGATCCGAGGCTCACGAAGAACGCCGTCGCCGACTACCCGGTCGCCGACACACCATTGGTGCGCGGGGAATGGCTGCTGAACAACGAGCCCGGCCAAGTGCGGGTCACCTCGTCGGGGTCGGCGGCCGACGCGACTCAGCCCGGTCGAACGGTTCCGTCGGCGTCATCGACGGCGGCGTTCGACGGCGATGTGAACACGGCGTGGGTGAGTCGCGGCCTCGAATCGGCGGTCGGACGGTGGGTGGCGCTCGAGTTCACGCAGCCGCACCGCAATCTCGCGTTGACGGTGACGACGGCGAAAGCGCTGGGTTCTGACGTGTCGTCGCTGCTGGTGACCACGGATGCGGGCAGTACCGTGGTCACTGACGTCGAGCCGGGTGTGCCGACGCGGATCGTCGCGCCCGCAGGCCAGACGCGGCGTGTCGAGATCCGCGCGATCCGCACCGCGGACGGCACGTCGGGCAATCAGTTCGCGCTCGCGGAGGTCGCGTTGTCGGATGCGGGCAGCGGACTGGACTACTCGGTCCGGCACCGGGTGGTCCTGCCCGAGCTCGACGCAGCAGACCGGGTTGACGGGTGGGTGTTGTACAACGAGCTCGGCAGCCGCGCCGAATGCGTGACCGACGACGACCGTGTCCGCTGTGCGCCGACTCTCGGGATCGCGCCGGAGGCGCCCGGAACCTTCGGGCGTGCGGTGTCGGTGCCGTCGGACACGAACGTGACCCCGAGCGTGGTCCTGCGGCCGAAAACGGGCGGGGCGTTGAACGATCTGCTCGCGCGGGCCGGCGCCGTTACGGCGGAGGGCGCGGCTGGCGTCACCGACCCCCGAGGGAACGCGTCGGCTGTCGTCGACGGCGACCCTCGCACCGTGTGGACCGCACCCGAGGCACCGGCGTCGAACGGCAAGAAGCCGCGGAAGCCGTCACTGACTCTGCACCTGCCGTCGACCCGCGAGGTGTCCGGACTCAAGCTAACGCTGCCCGACGACTATCCGGCGAGCCCGACCCGCGTCACCGTCGATCTCGGCGGCGGCCAGAAGAAGCAGACCGTGCGGGTCCGCGACGACGGCACGGTGCCGTTGACGCCGACACGGACGGACCGGATCGTGGTGACCGTCGATGAGACGAGCGACTTGATCGATGTCAACGAGCTGGGTTTCGCGCGGCAGTCGCCCGCAGGCATCGCCGAGGTCGAAGTGTTGCCGAGTTCCGCCGGGTCCGCCGCAGCTGGGGCGACGTCGGCCGCCGCCGACCTGGACCGGCCGATCGCCGTCGGTTGCGACACCGATCCGCAGGGTCCGCTCGGCCTCGGACTGTCGGCGGCGGGACGGATCGAACGGCTGCAGGTGGCGACGACGGCGCGGGCGCTGCGCGACGGCGATCCGGTGGTCGCGACGGTGTGCTCGGGCGAGCCACTGCAATTGCCCGCCGGTGAGCAGGAGGTGATGGTCAATCCCGGCGACGCGTTCACCGTCGACTCGGTGCAACTGCGCGCGCCGGGTCCCGACCCGGTCGGGACGAGTGTCCCCGCCGAGACCCGAACTTGGGGTGCGACCTCGCGCGAGGCGGTCGTCGACGCCGCCGATACCTCGCGTGTCCTGTCGGTTCCGGAGAGCACTAACACCGGCTGGCATGCCCGCCTCGACGGCCACGACCTGGAGCCGATTGTCGTCAACGGCTGGCAGCAGGGCTGGATCGTCCCCGCGGGCGCCGCGGGAACGATCGCCCTCACTTTCGACCTGGACACGCCGTACCGGTGGGTCCTTGTCGTGGGACTGATCCTCGTGGCCGCGCTGTTCGCCGCCGCGTTCTGGCCGACACGCCGGTCGCGCGGAGTTGAGGCCACGCTCACCAGACCGACCGTCGACACCTCACCGCTCGAGACCGCGTTGCTCGCCGTCTTCCCGCTCGCCGTCTTCCCGCTCGCCACCGCCTACCTTTTGACCGGCGTGTGGGGCCTGCTCGCGGCCGCCGTCACCGGCATCGTCGTCGCCTACGCTTCGGCGACGACCCGTGTCACGCTGGTCTTCTCGGCGATGTCGATCGCGACCGTCGCGCTCGCGACAGGCCCATGGCAGTCCGGCGCCGCGTACGCCGGGTACGAGGTGCTGCCTCAGCTGGCGGCACTGGTCTCAGTGTCGGCTGCGGTGTTCTCGGCGGTGTTCGAGCGGCGCCTCTCGCGGCGGGCGAGAGCCCGGCGGCACGGCTCTTCAACGAACGTGTAGCTGGCGGCCGAAACCGGCACCGTGACGGCGACGGTCAGCAGCCAGACTTGAACGAAATGGCCGTCGAACGCGACGATCCCGAACAGCCCGAACACGGCGGTGAGGACGGCGACGTGCCAGATGAAGATCCCGTACGACCAGCGGCCGAGCGCAGCCATGACCGGGGAGTCGAGGAATCGGAACGGTCCGTCCCGGAGGACGAGGGGTGCCAGGATTGCGTAGGCGCAGATCCCGCCGAGCACCATTTTGGCAGCGTACTGCGGGTCGTTCATGGGGGCGAGCCCGACGGGGCCGGCGAGCGGGGTGGACGCGAGACCATAGGCGATCACGAGCACCGCGAACATCAGCGGCCGGTTCGACGACGCCCGGATGATCGGGGACGCCGCGTCCAGGGCGTCCGTCCGGACGGCGGCGACGATCTCGGCGAGGAGTAGCCCGCCCGCGAACCACGGGAGATGCCCGAAGACCCAGTTCTTTCCTTCGACGCCGTCGGCGAGCGGCAAGAGGTTCGCCAGCCACGCCCAGCCCAGGCTGAGCACGCTCACCCCGAGGATCAGCGGGATGCGCAGGCGTGCGCGTCGTCCTCGCAGCGCGACGAGGCCATATCCGATGATCGGGAGGAGCAGATAGAACGCGACTTCGACGGACAGGCTCCACATCTGGGTGAGGCCGGGCGCGAGGGTGAGCGGGACGAACACCTGGGTGAGGGTGAGGTTGGCGATCCACACGGTCGGCGACGCGTCGCGCGCCTGCGGCAACAGCAGGAGGACCGCGGTCACGACGATTGCGTATGCGGGCCAGATGCGTACGAAGCGGTGGCGGAGATAGCGGCGGACGTTCGGCGGGCCGGCCCCACCGCGTGCGGCGCTCGCGTAGGGCCGCCACAGAAGGAATCCACTCAATGCGAAGAACAGTGCGACGGCGAGATCGAGTCTGCCGAGGACGGGACCGATCACCGGCCAGTGCAGCGATCGGGTCTGGAAGGCGACGTGCGTGGTGAGGACGCCGACGGCGGCGACCGCCCGCATCCCTTCGAGCTGCGGGTAGAAGCGCTTGGCGGGCGCGGTCGCAGCGCTCATGTGTGGTCCTTCATCGTCGGGTCCACAGTAGCGGCCGCAGTCGCGGCACGTGCCCTACAGTCGACGGCATGGCCGAGACCCCGTCACAGCGTTTGCATGCGCGAGATCTGTTGGCGCCGTCCGCGTTCTTCCTGGGTGCGTTGTTGCTCGCGGGCGCGATCGCGCTGGGTCCAGTTGTCGGCGCGTCGTTGAAGAAGATCCCACTGGACGTCGATGTCACGTGGGTCGCCGACGGTTCGGACGGCGCGCGTGTGTTGAACCGTTGTTCCATCGACGAGCCGCGGGCTCAAGTGCTCGACGCTCAAGTTCAACAACGGCGGCGCATCGTCGCGGTGCGTCCCGCCGACTCGGACGTCGTCACGCTTCAGGCGGGCACGTCATTCGGTGTAAGCAAATACCAGGTGGACGGCGAGTCCGTCGATGCCGACGACGTGTGCGACACCGAGACTCTGTCCGCGACGATCGACCGGGTGACGATCGACCGCCGCACCGCGCTGCCGACCGGGCAGCCGTCGGAAGTCCAGTACGACGACACGAAGGCCGCGGTGCCGCTCCCCGACCGGACGGGCTTCACCTACGTGCTGCCGTTCGAGTTCGCCGGCTCGGACCTGACGTACTTCGACATCGTGAGTCGCACGCCGGTGCCGTTGACGCGGGAGGGGACGCAGACCGTCGCGGGCCGGAAGACCGTCCACCTCGCGACATCGGTCGAGGACGCGGACCTCTCGCGCGTCGACACACGCGCGGTCATTACGCGTCCGGCGTCGTGGTTCGGTTCGTTCCCCGGCGTGCGGGCCGACGAACCGTTGACGGCGGCGCTTCGCTATTCGGCGCAGCGCGATCTGTTCGTCGACGAGACGACCGGCGTCGTCGTCGACGAGCGGGTTCGGCTGGTCGAGGAGTACCGCTTCACGCCGGATATCGCGTCGAGGTCACCCGAGCTCGCCGACTTCCGGCTCACGAATGTCGACACGACGCTGCATAGCGACCCGCAGAGTCTTCAGGACGCCGCCGACATCGCGTCCGCACGCGACTGGCCGGTCACGCTCACCACACTGATCCTGCCGATCGTGTTCGGTGTGCTCGGCGTCGCGTCGTTGCTCGTCGGCGTCGTCGTGACACTGCGCGACCGACGGAAACGCCGTTAACCCGCCATCCTCACCCAGGCCCACGTCCCGATCACCGACGAGACGGCAGCGCCTGCAGCGAGCGCCGCGAGGGTGACGACGGAGTCGGCGACGGAGAAGATCAGGACGACTTCGACGACGAGGACGGCGAACGCGGGGACTGCGCCGCGAGCGCGATTGCGGGCGATCGCCGCCAACAGCATCAACTGCAGTACGGCGAGGAGTGACCCGGTCGCCGCGAAGAGCCACATCAATCCGGCGACGGGTCGATAGTCGTCGGAGATCGCGATCGGCACCAGTGGACCGCAGACGGCGGCGAGCACGGTGACACCGCAGCCGATACCGGCGAGGACGCCTGCCGCGCGGCGCAATGCGGCGCCGGATCGGACCGGATCGGCCAGTCGCGGATAGACGACGACGCCGATCGCTTGCGGCAGCCAGAACGCGGCCTTCGTCGCGACCGCGCCCAACGCGTACACGCCCGCGTCGCCCGCTGACAGGACCGACCGCGAGAGCAGCAGGTCGACCGACACCGCGACGATCATCACGAACTGGACGCTCGACGCCGACAGCACGTCGCACATCGATACCGGCGAACTCGCCCGCCCGGTATCGATGCCGCCGCCCCGCCACCCCGCGACACCCGCGACTACGGCCGCGGCGACGACTGTGCCGACGGTCCCCGCAGCGCGCGCGCCCGTCGGCCCCGCGCCCGCCCAGACCGCGGCGACGATCGGCACCGATTTGGCGACGCCGACCCCGGCGAGGACCCCACCGAGCAGACCGAACCGCCCGGTTCCCTGTAAGAGCCCCTGCCCGCCCGCGATGACGGCCAGCGGCGCAGCCCCGGCCAGCGCGGCCACCGTCGCCGACCACGACGTGTGCGCGATCTGCATCATCACACCGACGCCGACCGCCGACCCGATAGCGACGAGGACACCGACTACGCCGATCAATCGCCACAGACGTCGGCGCGACGTCCCGGTCACCACTTCGCGGGCGACGACGGCCTGCACCGCGAGCGCAGGCACCGACAGGACGAGCATCGCCGCGTTGAGAACGGAGAACTCGCCGAACCCATCCGGCCCAAGGACCCGGCTCGCCGGAACCTGGACGAGATAGGCGAGCAGGTTCGCCAGCAACGTTCCGACGGTGACCGCGCCGAGCGCACGCACAGTGGCGCCCGGTCGCTGCGCACGCGCGGTGATCGTCATGGCACCAGTGTGCCCGTACCGGCGGGTACACTTGCGCGGCGGCATCCGCGCCAAAACCCGTAGATCATCCCAGTACCGTAGAGACACAGTAGGCAGAGAGTCGATGTACGACACCGAATTCACCGCGCCCGATCCCTCCGACATCGGATCCCGGATCGACCCGGTGCTCGCGCGCAGTTGGCTGCTCGTCAACGGAGCCCAGCACGAGCGTTTCGAAGCCGCGTCGCATTCGCGTGCCGACATCGTCGTCCTCGACATCGAAGACGCCGTCGCCCCGAAGGACAAGGACGCCGCCCGCGACAACGTCGTACGGTGGCTCGACGACGGCAACACCGACTGGGTGCGCATCAACGGTTTCGGCACCCCGTGGTGGTCCGCCGACATCGCCGCGCTCGGGTCGACGTCCATCGGCGGCGTCATGCTGGCGATGGTCGAATCCGTCGACCACATCACCGAAACCGCGCGACGGCTTCCGAACATCCCGGTAGTCGCCCTCGTCGAGACGGCGCGAGGTTTGGAACGCATCGCGGAGATCGCATCGGCGAAGGGGACGTTCCGCCTAGCGTTCGGCATCGGCGACTTCCGCCGCGACACCGGTTTCGGCGACAACCCGACGACACTCGCCTACGCGCGATCGCGGTTCACGATCGCCGCGAAAGCCGCCGGGCTTCCGTCGGCTATCGACGGCCCGACTGTCGGGTCCAATCCACTCAAGCTCAGCGAGGCGACGGCGGTCAGTTCCGAATTCGGCATGACCGGGAAGATCTGTCTCACCCCCGACCAGTGCGCGGCGGTCAACGACGGGCTGTCGCCGTCGTTGGACGACATCAGTTGGGCGCGCGAGTTCTTCACCGAGTTCGAGGGCGACGGCGGCGAAATCCGCAACGGTTCAGACCTGCCGCGCATCGCCCGCGCGACGAAGATCCTCGACCTGGCCCGCTCGTACAACATCGTGTCGAAGGATTACGGCGTATCTGACCAATCACACGCGTCCACCGACACGTTCCACTACTGATCACATGCTGTACCTGGTCAGCGCGCTCCTGACGGCGCTGATCTGTGTGCCCCTGTACGGCGGACATCTGGTGTACCGCGACGCGGTGTCGGTGCCTCAGTTCTCGTTGTCGGGGGCCGCTTTCGGCGTCGACGGTTCCGCGCCCCGCGCCGTCCCACAGGATGCGATCCTGGGTCTGGTGTCACGGGTGGTCGACGGCGGATGGCTCGTCGCGTTGTTGACCACGGCCGCGGTGTTCGGCGCGGGTGTCGGGTTCGGCAGGCTCGCACGACGCCTCGTGCCGCAGGCAGGCACCGCGGGCGCCATCGCCGCCGCGGCCGTTGGGATCTGGAATCCGTTCGTCGCCGAACGACTCCTGCAAGGGCAGTGGAGTCTGCTGATCGGGTACGCCACACTCGGCCCGATCGTGCTGGCGGTCCTCGATCTCGGCGACCGACGCTCGTGGCGCCCCGCAATACTGCTCGTCGGTCTGTTCGCGGCGGCAGGATTCACCCCGACCGGTTCGATTCTCGCGTTAACGATCGCCGCCGCCGCTGCGGTCGCAGCACGGCCGGGCGTGGGCGCTGGCCTGGCCTGCGGCGTCGGCTGGGTGGCGACCGCGTCGCCGTGGCTGGTCGCCTCCGCGGTATCCGACGCCTCCGGGTCATCAAGCGGTGCAAGCGCATTCGCGCTACGTGCCGAGCCCGGACTCGGTTCGTTCGGCACAGCGCTCGGTCTGGGCGGGATCTGGAACACCGATGCCGTGCCGACGAGTCGGACTACGTGGTGGGCGGCGGTCGCGACCGCAGTGTTCCTCGCCGTGCTCGTCGTCGGAACCGTCCGAATATTCACGTCGCCCGCCGCGCCCTTCGACTCCGTTCAAGGTGGCCGCCATCGAGACCCCCGCATGGTGCTCGCCCTCCTCGCACTTGTGGTCGTCGTTTTGGTCGCGGTCGGCGCGACCGGCCCCGGCGTCGCCGTGATGGATGCTCTCCTCGCCCACGTCCCCGGCGCGGGCCTGGTGCGCGATGCACAGAAGTATCTGGCGCTGGTCGTCCCGTTCGCCTCACTCGCCGCGGCGGCCGCGGTCAGCGTCCTACGACGGTGGGTGCCCGGTGGTTTCGCCGCCGCCGTGATCGGCCTGCTGATCGTCGCGCCGCTCCCGGATCTCGGCTGGGGCGTCGGCGGTCAGGTCCGGTCGGTCGCGATCCCCACCGACTACACGCACGTCGCCGACGTTATTGGCGACGGCGACGGGACGTCCGTCGCTGTCTGGCCGACAGCGACGGTCCGATCACTGTCCTGGACCGACGGGCCGTCCTTGTCGCCGCTGCCCCGCATGATCGACGCGCCCGTCGTCGTCGACGGAACCCTCGTCGTCGACGGTGAACCGCTCGACACGCCCAGCGGTCGGGTCGCCGACATTGTGGCCGTCCTCGACGACGGCGGCGACCCGGCCCGCCTGGCGCAGCTCGGCGTCGGCTGGGTCATCAGCGAGGAGGCCGATCCGCCCGCGCTACTCGCTGCGGGAGCCGACGAAGTGGTAACCGGCGACCACCTGCGACTGTTTCGCCTTCCCGACGCCATTCCCGCGCCCTCGCCGAGTACCGCTGCGTGGGTGGCGGCGATCGCCGCGCTCAGTTTGTGGTTCGTTGCACTCACCGCCGGAGCGGTCGCCTGCGGCCGCCGGCCCAGACGAGCTGCCTGACGCGGTCTACCTGCTATTTGGTGTCACCGGGTTAGTGTGAACGTCGGGCTAGAGTTCACCGAACATGGACTCGAATCCGTCGGCGGTCGCCGCCCACGAATATTCGCGCGAACGCTTCATCGCGGCGTCGCCGAGCCGAACCAGCCGCTCACCGTCGGCGACGAGATCAGCGACCGCCTGGGTGAGGTCGTCGAGGTCGTCGACGAGGAGCCCGGTCACGCCATCAACGATCGAGTCGGTGAGTCCGGCCGAGCTCCGGTAGCCGACAGTCGGTATGCCGTGTTGTGCGGCCTCCACGACGGCCAGCCCCCACCCCTCCTTGCGGGACGGCATCACATGCAGGTCGGCTGCCGCCAGAAGCTCGTGTTTACGGGTATCGGCGACGTGGCCGTGGAACGTGACACGTCGTTCGATCGTCAGATTAGCCGCGGCAGAACGCAGCTCGTCGTCCCACCAGCCACCGCCGACGACATCCAAGTGCACGTCGACGCCACGACCAGCGAGGGTGGCGACCACGTGCAACGCGTGCTCGACTTGTTTGTGCGGGACGAGGCGCGACACGGCGATCAACCGCACTCCCGCGCGGCGCGGCGCCACGGCGAGCCCGTCGGGAACCGGATCGACGCCGTTGCGGATCACCGTGATCCGGGAACGGTCGACGCCGAGGTGTACCAGCTCCGCCGCCGACGGCTCGGACACCGTCACGTACCGGCTCGCGCGGTGCACGTGTGGCGACAGCCGCGACTCGACGAACCAACCGACCCGCGACAGCACCGGGCCGGCCACGGGCCACTGCTCCCGATGGCAGTGATGCACCAGAACTATGGTCGGCGCGTCGACCAGCAGCCGCGCGAAGAACGGAACACCGTTCTGCGTGTCCACGACGAGGTCCGGGCGGTATCCGGCGAGCCTGCCCCGGCCAAACCTGGCCGCGGTGAGCGTCGCGGCCGCGCGCAGGTACACGGTGAGCCGCCCGCCCGCCCGCAATACTCGAATCCCGTCGGACATCTGGCGGCGCGGCGCGCCCGGATACGCCGCGGTCAGAAGAGTGACGCGGAAGCCTCGTCGCGCGAGTTCGGCGCCGACGCGTTCGAGATACCGTTCGCTGCCACCGCCCTGCGGGTGACCGGTATCGCGCCAGCACAAGAGCAGCACGTCGGTCGGCGGGGTCACCCGAACAAGGGTATGCGACGCTAGATCGATGTCGTCGTCGAGCTTCGCGCGCCGAGCCACCGTCGCCCGTTCGGTGCGACTGTTTCGGGAGTTCCGCCACGAACAGACCGACCCCGACCGCTTCTACGGTGCGTTAGCCGACGACACCGCGACGATGATCGCCGAACTGCACCGCGATTCGCTCGACGGTTCGACGGTCCTCGACGTCGGCGGCGGTCCAGGGTTCTTCGCCGACGCATTCACCGACGCGGGCGCCCGCTATCTGTCGGTGGAGCCCGATGCCGGCGAGATGCACGCCGCAGGCCTCGATCACCGGACGGCGGTCCGGGCGCAAGGCCAACACCTGCCGTTCCAGACCGGCAGCGTGGACATCTGCTATTCGTCGAACGTCGCCGAGCACACCGACCGGCCATGGGAGATGGCCGACGAGATGGTCCGCGTGACGAGACCCGGCGGCACCGTCGTTCTCAGCTACACCCTGTGGTGGGGTCCGTTCGGTGGCCACGAGATGGGGCTGTCCCATTACCTCGGCGGGCACCGCGCGGCACGCATGTACACCAGGCGGCACGGGCATCCGCCGAAGAATCTGTTCGGGGAGTCTCTGTTCCCGATTACCGCGGCCGCGGGCCTGCGCTGGGCACGTGGGGCAGGCGACGTCGACTTTCGTCTCGCATTTCCCCGCTACCTGCCACGATGGGCGTGGTCGGTCGTCAAAATCCCCGGGGTGCGGGAGGTCGGTGCGACGAACCTCGTCCTGGTGTTACACAAACGCTCTCCACCCGCCGATTGACTGGGCGTCCCCTGCCCCGCTGGTCAGCGGGGCAGAGCCGCGCTACAACTGAACGGGCCGACTCCGGACGTCGAGGACGCCAACAATTCTTCGCCCTGCATGATCGTGCAGGTGATCCGGCCACGGACGACGATGCCGGAGACTTCGGCACGCCGATCGGTGACGGTAGTGCGTTGCTGCCAGGGCGTTCCCGTCACGACGACGATCCGCGACCGACCGCCCGAGTGGTAGGCGACGCCGACGACGTCTCCGTTCCCGGTGAGTTGATAGATCACACTGCCCGGTTCGCCCGTCGGCCTCGTGTGCGTCGGCTCCGGCGTCGTCGACGTCGGTGTCTCTGTGGTCGACGACGGCGGCTTCGACTCACTCGTGGCCGGGACAGTGGTCGTCGCTGGAGCGGTGCCGGTGGTCGAGGACGTCTCGTCCTTGACCACCAGCACCGCGACCACGATCAACGCGATCAAGGCCACGAACACCACCACAGACAGCACAACTGTACGAGTGGTGTTCCGGTTGCTCATGGCACCCAACTTAGTGGGTCGACCACGATCACGACTCGCCAGTCACGACTCAACGGTCACGACTCGACAGTCACGACTCAACGATGGCTTCGAGCGGCCTCGTCCGTGCGGCTGTGACCGCAGGCCACAGTGCGGCGACGACACCGACGACCGCCGCGCCGACCAACGTTCCGCCGATCAGAGTCCATGGGATGACGACGGCGTCGAGCCCCCAGTAGGCGAGAGTCCGGACGAGCGGGATCGCGATCGCGAGCCCCAGAACCACGCCCAACAGCGCACCGAACACGGCGATGTACGTCGACTCCAGGTAGATGGAACGTCGGACCTGGGACCGCGCCATACCGACCGCACGAAGCATCCCAATCTCCTTCTTACGCTCCACCACCGACAACGCGAGCGTGTTGATGATGCCGAGCACCGCGATCGCCAGCGACAGCGCGAGTAGCGCGTACAGCGTCACCAACATTTGGTCGACTGTCGACGACACCGAGTTCTTGAACTCTTCCCGATCCTGGATCTGGACGACGAGATACTGCTTGGTCGCGTTCTCCATCTGGCTGCGCAACTCGTCGACATCGGTACCGGGTTTGCCCTTCACCCAGATGGGTACTGCCTGACGCATCGTCTCCACCGGCACCAGCTTCCGATAGGCGTCCGCGCCGACGATCCGCTGTCCGATCACCTCACTGTCCTCGTAGACGCCGGTGATCCTGACCGGCACTTCGTCGCCGGTGAGCGCGGTGAGCGTGACCTTGTCACCCAGCTTGAATCCCTGGTCGCGGGCGGTCGACTCGTCGACCGCGAGCCCGTCGCCCGGCACGTCGATGCTGCCCTGCACGGTCTTGACCACGGCGACGTCGTTGAGCGATCCGCCGAGCGCCGCCGTCATCAGAAACGGCTTGTCGTCGAGCTTCGAGGGCGCGACGGCCTGGCTGATGACGACTCCCGCGTCCGGGACCTTCTCACGAACCGTGTCGGCGACGCCGATCGGCAACGGTCCGTTGTTGGTCGACGACATGATGAAATCGGCGGTCACGCCCTTGTCGACGGCGTCGTTGACGGTGCCTTTGAAGGAGGTGCCGATCGTGCCGATGACGACGACGAGCATCAACCCGAGCGTCAACGCGAACGCGGTGGCCGCCGATCGTCGCGGGTTCCGCACGGCGTTGGTTCGCGCGAGCCGGCCGACTGTCCCGAATGGTTTCGCGAACACCGCGCCGAAGCCGCTGACGATCGGCTGCGACAGTGCGGGCGCGCCGAGCACCACGGCGATGACAGCGAGGAGTGCCCCAAGCCCGACGATCAATGCGTGGCCGGTGCCTTCCCCGAGCCCGCCGACGACGAGCGCGAGAACCCCGAGCACGCCGACGATCGCGGCAGCGAGCGTCCGCTTGCGGAGCGATCCGGCTCCGGGCTCCACCGTGCTCGCGCGCATCGCCTCGACCGGCGGGATCCGCGATGCGCGACGCGCGGGGATCCACGCGCTGAGCATTGTGACGACGACGCCGACCAGCAGGGCGGCGACGATCGCCGTCGCACCGATCTGGATGCCGTTCGACGGAAGCCCTTGCGACTGCGTGAACGCGAGCAGGGCGGCCGCGATCCCGATCCCGAGGCCGAGACCGACGAGACCGCCGATCACACCGACGATCGACGCCTCCAACAGCACCGACCGGGAGACGTCCTTGCGGCTCGCGCCGATGGCGCGCAGCAGCGCCAGCTCCTTGTTTCGTTGGGCGACGATCATCGAGAAGGTGTTGTAGATGATGAACGTTCCGACGAGTAGGCCGATCGCCGCGAACGCGAGGAACACGGCTTGGATGATCGTCAAGAACTGGTCGACCTCTGCTTTCTGGTCCGCGCGGACCTGGTCCCCGGTACGGACTTTGTACAGCTCGTCGACGGTCCTCGTATCGCCGAGCGCCGCGTGCACGGCGTTCCGCAACTGGGTGTCGGATACGCCGGGTTTCGCGGTCATGTCGACGACGGAGACGTACTCGCCGTCGGAGAAGTACTGGTTCGCAGTCTCCTCGTCGAATGCGATGCCCACGAAACCACCGGTGGACGTCGGCATGTCGGTGAGGCCGACGACCGACACGTGAAGGGGATCGGACACGCCGGTCCCGAGGACGACGGTCGTCGTGGACCCGACGTGCAGCCCAGCTTTGTCCGCGGCGTCGTTGTTGATGAGGATCTCGTCGGCGTTGCTCGGCGCGCGACCGTCGACGATGGTGTTCGCAGAATCGCCGATAGCCCGGTCCGGCGGCAGATACGCCGACGCGATGCTCGGTGCGCCACCGGTCTGGATGGGTTTGCCGGACGAGTCGGCGACGGTGACGGGTCCGCCGACGTTCTTCACGAGACGATCGATGCCGAGCTCGTCCTTCTTGTTCGTGAGCTCATCGACAAGCTCGACGGGGACCCCGGGCGCATCGGACTCGGCGGCCGTCACCTCGACAGCGACCCCACGCGCCGCATTGTCGAAGATCGAGTTGAACGCCTGCGAGACAGTCGAAGTGAAGATGAGCGCAGCGGCGACGAAACTCGTGCCGAGGACCACTGAGAAGACGGTCAGAACGAGCCGGAGCTTGTGCGAGGACAGGCTCCGCACAGAGACTCGCCGCATCACAGACGACCCCATCGTCAGTGCTCCCCGGTGGTGGAGCCGGTAGGCGCCGCGTCGTCGAGATGCTTCATCACTTCGAAGACGTCGTCGGCGGCCGGCTGCCGGAGCTCACGGACCAGCTGACCGTCTGCAAGGAAGATGACCCGGTCGGCGTACGCGGCCGCCCGCGGATCGTGGGTGACGATGACGACCGTCTGACCGAACTCGTCGGTCGCCGCCCGCAGGATGTCGAGGACCTCGCCGGACGATCTGGAGTCAAGGTTGCCGGTCGGCTCGTCGCCGAAGATGATGTCCGGCTTGCCGACCAATGCGCGGGCACAGGCCACACGCTGCTGCTGACCACCGGACAACTCGCTCGGCCGATGCGACAACCGGTCCCCGATACCGAGCCTGCCGATCACGGTGTCGAACCATTCGCGGTCGACCTCGCGTCCCGCGATCCCCTGCGGCAGGGTGATGTTCTCTTCCGCCGTCAACGTCGGCACCAAGTTGAACGCCTGGAACACGAAACCGATGCGGTCACGGCGCAGCTTCGTCATGTCTTTGTCGGAGAGCCCGTCCAGGTCGACTGACCCGATCCGGACCCGGCCGCTGGACGCCGTGTCGAGGCCGGCCAGGCAGTGCATGAGGGTCGACTTGCCGGAGCCCGACGGGCCCATGATCGCGGTGAACTCACCCGCCTTGAAGTCGATCGTGACGCCACGCAGCGCGTGGACGACGGTGTCACCAGACCCGTACGTCTTGACCAATACGTCGGCACGTGCGGCGATCTGCTCATGCTGGTTTTCTCCAGCTGCGTGTGTCATACGTCCCAGCGTTCCAAATCCGGGGGCGAAGCGCTATCGGGAATTCCCCTGAGACAAGCCAGCAGCCGCAAACGAGAAACGAGTGGAGTCGAGACCCCTGGGGGATCTCGACTCCACTCGGTCAGCACAACCCGGGTTCGATCAACTGCTCGAACCGGGAGTCGCGGTCAGGCCAGGCGCTCGCGCAGGCCGTCGAGTTCACTGCGGAGGGCGGTCGGCAGCTTGTCGCCGACGAAGCCGAACCATTCCTCGATGCTCGGGAGTTCGTCGCGCCACTCGTCGACGTCGACGGCGAGGGCCTCTGCGACGTCGTCGATGGAGACGTCCAGACCGGTCAAGTCCAGTTCCTCCGGCTTCGCCACCACACCGATCGGGGTGTCGACGCCTTCGACGTTGCCTTCGATGCGGTCGACCATCCACTTGAGGACACGGCTGTTCTCGCCGAATCCTGGCCACAGGAAACGACCGTCAGCACCGCGACGGAACCAGTTGACGTAGAACACGGCGGGCAGCTCGGCGCCGTTGCGGCGACCGATGTTGAGCCAGTGCTCGAAGTAGTCACCGACGTGGTAGCCGAGGAACGGCAGCATGGCCATCGGGTCGCGGCGGGTGGTGCCGACCTTGCCCTCGGCCGCGGCGGTCTGCTCGGAGCCGACCGTGGCGCCCATGAACACGGCGTGCTCCCAGTCGCGGGCCTGCGTGACCAGCGGCACCGTTGTCTTGCGGCGTCCACCGAACAGGATCGCCGAGATCGGCACACCCTGCGGGTCGTCCCACTCCGGGGCCAGGGTCGGGCACTGTGACATCGGGGTGCAGTAACGCGAGTTCGGGTGTGCCGCCTTCTCGTTCGACTCCGGCGTCCAGTCGTCGCCGCGCCAGTCGATCAGGTGGTCGGGCGCATCGCCGATGCCCTCCCACCAGACGTCGCCGTCGTCGGTGCGCGCGACATTGGTGTACAAGGTGTTTCCGGCTTCGATGGTCTGCATCGCGGTCGGGTTCGAGTCCATACCGGTTCCCGGTGCAACACCGAAGAAGCCGAACTCGGGGTTCACCGCGTACAGGCGCCCGTCGCTGCCGAAGCGCATCCAGGCGATGTCATCGCCGACGGTCTCGGCACGCCAGCCTGGCAGGGTCGGCAGGATCATCGCGAGGTTGGTCTTACCGCAGGCCGACGGGAACGCGGCGGCGATGTAGTAGACCTTCTGCTCGGGCGAGATCAGCTTGAGGATGAGCATGTGCTCGGCCAGCCAGCCCTCGTCGTGCGCCATAGCCGACGCGATGCGCAGCGCGTAGCACTTCTTGCCGAGCAGCGCGTTACCGCCGTAACCCGATCCGTACGACCAGATCACGCGGTCTTCGGGGAACTGGACGATGTACTTCTCCGGGTTGCACGGCCACGGCACGTCGGCCTGGCCGGATTCGAGGGGGGCGCCGACGGAGTGGAGTGCCTTCACGAAGAAGCCTTCGGTGCCGAGGGTTTCGAGAACCGTCGGGCCCACCCGCGTCATGACGCGCATCGAGAGGACAACGTACTCGGAGTCGGTGACCTCGACGCCCAGCTTCGGGTCGTCCGAGCCGAGCGGACCCATGCAGAAGGGGACGACGTACATCGTGCGTCCGCGCATGCTGCCGCGGTACAGCTCGGTCATCGTCGCGCGCATCTCGTCCGGGTCGACCCAGTTGTTGGTCGGTCCGGCGGCTTCTTCGGTCTTGGAGCAGATGAAGGTGCGCGATTCGACGCGGGCGACGTCGGCGGGGTCAGAGAGCGCGAGGAACGAGTTCGGCTTCTTCTCGTCGTTGAGCTTCACCATGGTGCCCGAATCGACCAGCTGGGACGACAGTCGGTCCCATTCCTCGTCACTGCCGTCCGACCAGACCACCCGGTCGGGCTGCGTCAGTTCGGCGACCTCAGCCACCCAGGCAAGCAGTCCGGCGTGTGTGGTCGGGGCGTTCCCGGGCTCGAGGCCCGGAATGGTCGCAGCGGTCATGCGGATCTCCTCAGTAACGGCAATGCCTGCGCCAGTAGTTCCGTCCGGGCGCAGTTGTCGTCGAGGATACGCGTTGCACACCGGGGTCCGGCAGTCGGTTGGGCGAGGAATTCGTCACGGCAGCCGACCGAGTGATGTGGGTCTCCACGGGAGCGGTTCGTCGGATTCGGCCGAGACGGTGACACCGCCGGACGATTCCAGCCGAGTCAGCCGGTCGACGTGCCCGTCTCCGTCGGTGTCGGTGAGGATCGCCGGATCACCCGCCACGTCGGTGATGATCGAGTCGGGCACACCGTCCGCGTCAGCGTCGAGGTCTGCCGGGCCGAGATCCCACAGCTGCCCGTCGTCGTAGATCCACAGGTCGTCGCCCGCGTCGACGGCAGCAGCAGATTCCGCGGAGACTGCGTCGTCCGCGGCTTCAGCTCCGAACCAGTCCTCCATCACGCCTTCCGTCACCTTCTACAAGGTTAGACGCGCCGGGCGGGCATTCGGTTCCATGTCTGCCGTCCGAGCCCGACTTCGACAGCGCTCAACCGTGCGGCCAGCCGGTGCTCCGCCGCCGTTCTACTCAATGACACCGTGTCGGCCGTCCACCTGCGTAGCGCCGCGCGCGTCGACGCGGTCCGCCGGACCCCCACGATCCAGGCCGCGACAGCCAGTCCCGTCAGTGCGGTGAGGACGGCGCCCGCCCAGCCGAGGCCCGCCCACTGCACCATCGGAGTCACGAGCATCCGCCCGACGCCGAACCCGGCGGTCACTCCGAACAACAGCACGACGGTGTCCTCGGCGCTCGGGCGACGCTCCGGCGGCGGCGGAACCGCTCCGCTCGTCGGCGGCTGCTGTTGGCCGGCCGTCTCGTCGGTCCCAAGAGCGGCGACGGCGCGCAGCCGATCAAGCCGGTCGGTGAGCAGCGATTGCGCCACGGCGTCGACGGTGGCGACCGTGGTGCTCAACCAGCGCGTGTACGCGTCGACGTCGCGGAGTCGGAGGCTCCCGCACGCCCGTTCGGCGGTCACCGCGAGGCCTTGGAAGGCTTCCCGCGTTGCGGTAACGACGTCGGCCCGCGCCGTGCTGACACCGGCACGGACGCCGGTCAGACGGTCCGCACGGCTCGGCGTTCGCTGCGGCGCTCGGCGGGATTCGGCTGGGGTTAGCGCGACGACCTCGGTCGGCTGCCGGGTCGGTACAGACGATCCCGCCGTGGCGGTCGAGCACCACTGCCGCAGATCATCGAGGCCGCCGCCGGTCTCGACTGAGACGGCGAACATCGCGAGACGACGGTCGGGGTCGAGGATGTCCCTGGCACGCTCGGCGAGACCGGGCCAGTCCGGATACCGCTCCACTCTGGTCGCGACGAGTGCCGCCGAGGTTCCGCCCGCCGCCAGCGCGGTGAGCAGTTCACGCTCCTCGGCTCCCGGCTCACACGACAGATCCAGCACCACCACCGCGCGGCACCCGACCGGGTCCGCATCGGCGTCACCGCCGATCGCGGTCGCGAGCCCTTCGGGGTCGCCTCCGAGGGTTCCCAACACCACCGTTCGGGTGACGCCTGATTCTGAACTCACCCGACCGTTCACAGTCGTGCCCCCACGAGAGCACGCTCGGCCTCCTCGCGCGATACGTCGCGTGCGGCGAGCAGGCGAAGGTCTCTGCACAGGCGAGCGTCGCGAAGCTTCGCGACCTCGGGTGACGCGGCCCGGATCGCGTCGGCGACGGCGCCGATACCGCTCGCCGCGTGCAGGCTCGCCGCGAGCGCGTCTGCCGTGATCCCCGGCTCGGCCGCCAACCGGGCAGTGGCGAGTGCGACTCCGCGAACTCCGAAGCGACACAGCACATCGTCGCTCGGTTCGCGCGCGCGGAGCGCATCCAGGTCGGCCGGCCCGACAGTCGCCGACGCCAGCAGCGCGGACACCGGCACGACCTGGTGGCCGAGCGTGTCTGCGGCTGCGAACGCCGCCGCCTGCGCGTCGTCACGAACGTCGGCCTTGCCTGCGACGACGATCAACAGTGCATCGGTGGCGCACGCGCGTACGTCACACCGGCGCGGTGCCGCACCGATCACTCGGACATGCAGGTCGGTGCCGCCTAGTGGATCGGCGTCAGGCGAGTCGGCATCGCCGACCACCGTGCACGACAATCGAAATCGTGCCCGCAACGCGGCGGCCATGGTCGCCGAACCCACGCCGCAGTGCCCGCCGACGGACACGGCCAACGGTCCCAGACGCCGCCGTCGAGCTTCGCTGAACGCGTGACTTTCCCCCATGCCGAACGCCTCCCCCAAGGTCGAATATGACGCTACCCGGCGTGGTCCGCGTACGGAGTCGGTTGCGAACATCTGGGTGTCGGTTGTCCGCAGCCGCCGCAAGTGCGACACCATGGAACCGTGAATAACGACGAGAACCCCGTCGCCGACCCGTCCGCGCCCCGAGACAACTCGCGCCTCTACCCACGTGTCACAAGCTTCCGGTTCCGCCGCGGCTCACTGACTAAAGGTCAGCAACACAACTGGGAGACGTTGTGGCCGACGCTCGGTCGCGACCTGCGAACCGGGCCCGACGCCGCGGACGAGCCACCGCTAAACGCGGCGGAATGGTTCGGCCGCGACGCGCCCCTCGTGATCGAGGTGGGCAGCGGCACCGGCATCTCGACGGCGGCGATGGCCGAGGCCGAAGCCGACGTCGACGTGGTGGCTGTCGAGGTTTATCAGCCGGGTCTCGCCCAACTCGTCGGGCTCGTCGACCGCGGCGGCCTCGAGAACGTCCGGATGATCCGAGGCGACGCCACGGTCGTGTTCAGCGAGCTCGTCGCGCCGAACAGCCTCAGCGGTGTCCGGGTGTTCTTCCCGGACCCGTGGCCTAAGACGCGCCACCACAAACGCCGCTTCCTGCAGTCGGGGACGATCGAGTTGATCGCCGACCGACTGAAGCCGGGCGGCGTCCTGCACATCGCGACCGACCACGCCGACTACGCACTGTGGATCGCTGAACTGCTCGCCACCCAGCATCCGGACCGACCTCACGTCGTGCCGTTGACATTCGATTCGCCGATCCTGTTGGAGCGTCCGACGACTAAGTTCGAAGGACGTGCCCAGGTGGAGGGCCGCGACGTCAACGAGTTCGTCTACGTGAAGCCGCTCGCGCCCACCGCGGGCGACCCCGACCAGGAGGATCCGTCATGACCGCACCCGAGTTCGCCGAGGCGATCACCGGCACCAGCGCGGCCCGGCGGGTCTTGCTCGTCTGGGACGCCCCGAACATGGACATGGGGTTGGGGAGCCTTCTCGGCGGCCGCCCCACCGCAGCGCACCGCCCGCGTTTCGACGCGCTCGGGCGCTGGGTTCTGCAGCGCACAGCAGCCATCGGCGCCGCCGCCCACGACGAGGTCGAACCGGAGGCGACGGTGTTCACCAACATCGCCCCGGGCAGCGCCGATGTCGTCCGCCCGTGGGTGGAAGCGCTACGGAACGTCGGCTATGCGGTCTTTGCCAAGCCCAAGCTGGCCGATGACAGTGACGTCGACGACGACATGCTGAATCATCTGCAGGTGCGACGACACTCTCCCGGACTGGCGGGGGTGATCGTCGCCTCTGCCGACGGGCAGGCATTCCGGGAGCCGCTGCTCGAGCTGGCTGCCGAAGGCGTCCCGGTCACCGTGATCGGTTTCCGCGAGCACGCGAGCTGGGCGCTCGCCGCCGATGAGCTGGAGTTCGTCGACCTCGAGGAAATCCCCGGAGTGTTCCGGGAGCCACTCCCCCGCATCAGCCTCGACTCCCTCCCGGACGACGGCGCGTGGCTCACCCCATTCCGTCCGCTCAGCGCACTTCTCAAGTGAAACTGAGAGCCACGCATCTGAGACTGAACGTTCCACCCCAGGTCGTTGTCGTGTTTTCTCAGGTGTAGCTGAGACAATCGCACTTTCGAGTGTTCGCGAGAAGGAAGGAAGCCGGCGTGTTCGGATCCATCGGCTCATTCGTGTACCGAATGCGCTTCGCCGTCATCGCTGTGCTCATCGCACTGATGGGCGGCCTCGGACTGTACGGCATGGACCTGCCGAATCACCTGTCGCAGAGCGGCTGGTTCGATCCGGAGTCCGAGTCGGTGAAAGGCTCGGAGATCGCCGACAGTGCGCTCGGCCGTGACCACAAGTCCGACGTCATCCTGCAGATCACGCCCGCCGAGGGCACCCGCATAGACGACGCGGCGTTCGGTCAGAAGATGCAAGAACTGACCGACGATCTCATCGCCGCGCACCCGGACGTCGTTAGTCGAGAGGTCGACGATAACCACGCGGGCCTGATCAGTCCGTTCGACGCGGTGACGAACTCCGCGAACCAGATCGCCGCGGACCAGAAGCGCGACCGCATGTGGACCCAGGACCGCAAACACGGTTTCATCTCGATCGGCGTCGCGGGCAACGACGACACGACGATCCTGAAGAACTATCAGGAGATAGAGCCGTTCTTCGACGGTCTCGCCGAGAAGTACGATCTGCCGGGTACTCAGTTCGAATTGGCTGGCCTCCAGCCGATCGCCAACGCGATGTCCGAAGGCATGGACGCCGACATCAGCCGCGCCGAAATCATCGCCCTGCCGGTGGTCGCGGTGATGCTGCTGTTCGTGTTCGGTGGTGTGGTCGCCGCTATCCTGCCGGTTTTCATCGGTGGTCTGACGATCGCCGGTTCGCTCGGCATCACCAAGATCATCGCGCAGATGACCGAATTGAATATCTTCGCGCAGTCGGTGATCACGCTGATCGGTCTCGGTATCGCCATCGACTATGGCTTGTTCATGGTGAGCAGATTCCGTGAAGAACTCGCCGAGGGCTACACGGTGAAAGCCGCGGTCCGAAGAACGGTGATGACGTCGGGCCAGACAGTCGTATTCTCGGCGACGATCATCGTTGCGGCCCTCGCCTGTCTGTTGATGTTCCCGCAGGCATTCCTCAAATCCGTGGCGTACGGCGCCATCGCGTCGGTGGGTCTCGCGGCGGTTCTCTCGATCACTGTGCTCCCGGCACTGCTCGCAATTCTGGGGCGGCGCGTGAACGCGTTCAGTGTGCCGTTCCTCAACCGGAACAAGACCAGGGAGGAGGTGGAGGCCGGATTCTGGGGGAAGCTCGCCTCATGGGTGATGAGACACCCGCTCAAGACCGCGATCCCCACGGTCCTGCTACTCCTGGCGCTGATCATCCCGTTCGGCAACATCGCGTTCACCGGCCTCAGCGAGAAGTTGCTGCCCCCGGATAACCAGAATCGCGTAGCCCAGCAGCACTTCGACGAATTGTTCCCGAGCGAACGCACCGAGGAACTCAAGTTGGTCGTCGTCTACGACCAGAACGGCGACGACGTCGCGACCCACCTGCAGACGATCGCTGACGAAGCCAACAAGATCCCCGGCTTTACGAAGAAGTTCTCACCGGACGCCGAAGGCGGAGCTCTCGATGGCGTCTACGGCGACGAGGCGACCGGGTGGGGCGTCACCCAGATGTCGGCAGGCCTCGTCGACCGCAACGACGCACCCGACGCCATCGAGGCGTTGCGCGACATCGACCCTCAGGGCTTGCGGATTTACGTCGCGGGCACGCCTGCGCTCACCCAGGACTCCATCGACGGGCTGATGACGAAGCTCCCGTATATGGCGGTTCTCCTGGTCGTGGTGGCCGGACTGCTGATGTTCCTCGCGTTCGGGTCGATCATCCTGCCGATCAAGGCCGCGTTGATGACGGCGCTCGGTCTCGGCTCCACATTGGGCATCTTGACCTGGATCTTCGTCGACGGGAACGGCTCGTCGCTCGCGAACTTCACGCCGGGTCCGCTGTTCGCTCCGATCCTCGTACTGATCATCGCGATCATCTACGGTCTGTCGACCGACTACGAGATATTCCTGTTGTCTCGCATGGTCGAGGCCAGGCAGAACGGCGCGTCCACCACGGAAGCGATCCGGACCGGTACAGCGAACACCGGCCGGATCATCACGGCGGCAGCCGCGATCCTCGTGGTGGTCACCGGCGCATTCGGCCTCTCGGACATCGTGATGATGAAGTACATCGCGTACGGCATGATCGCGGCGCTCATCTTGGACGCGACGGTCATCCGCATGCTCCTGGTGCCGTCGGTGATGA
The DNA here is from genome assembly GCF_032711245.1 of Gordonia abscondita. GTDB lineage: Bacteria > Actinomycetota > Actinomycetes > Mycobacteriales > Mycobacteriaceae > Gordonia. Next base: position 1,667,466 of record NZ_CP128986.1, on the reverse strand, counting down.
AACTGCTCGGCGACGACTGTTGGTGGTCGCCGCGCTGGATGCAGCGGTTGCAGCAGAAGATCGGTCTCGGCGAGACGACCCTCCTCGATGAGCCGGACGAGAAGGAGGACCGCCCGTTCGCGGCGGTCGGAGCGTCGTCGGGCGGCGTGGTCGCCGCAGCCGAGGCTCCGACGACCGCCATGAAGCGGATCTCCGAGCGCCCTGTCGCCGGTCGTGCCGAGCCGACCGGTGCCCGACGCACTCTCGCCCAGTCCGATCGCGCCGATACTGGCGCATCTACCGAGGTCGACGACGTGCACGGCACCGACAGCACGCTCGACGAGCTGATCTCCGATGATGCTCCCGAACCCGCGAAGGCATCCGACGTCAAGAAGTGGTCGGAGCCGAAACCGAATCCCGCCGCGAGCGCGCCGACACCGACGTCGACTACACGTAAGAGCGACGGCCCGGATACCGGTTCGTGGAAGCTCGGAATCGGCGGTGTCCGCCAGACCTCGCGCGATATGCGGCCCCGCCCGCAGCCGAATCCGGGTGCCCAGGTCGAGGGGCCGAGCCAGGTGCGGCGTGCGCAGCCCCCGGCCGCTCAACAACCCGCGCCCCAGACGCCGCAGCGACCGACGTCTGCGCCGTTGCCCGCGCAGCGTCCGGCACCGGGCCGACGGGTCGGTCCGCCGCGGGCAGCGCAGCCCCCGCAGGGGGAACCCGGGCCCCAGAACCCCGGAACGCAGAAACCTGGAACGCAGACGCCGCGGCCCGGCCAGCCTGCGACTACCCAGATTCCTGCGGCACCCGCCCCGGGTCGTCGGCCGCCGGCTGCGCCGCGGCCTGCACCACAGCAGGCACCGCCGCGGACTGTCCGACCCCCCCAGTCGGCCGAGCCCCAGTCGCCCGAGCCCGAATCCGAGTCGACCGACTCGCGGTCGGCGCGCGAGCTTCGGCCCGACCGTGGCAGCGAAGGCAACCAGATCAGCGTTCAGGAGCTCTTGCGGCGCAGCAGGGGTCATCAGTCCGAGGAGGATTGACGCCCCCGTAGGGTGTACGACATGCCCGACGATGCCGCCTCATCGGCCGACGCCCCCGACACATCGTCGGGCCAGCGTCGGCCGTGGCGTATCTGGCTTCGGTGGGCCGCTGTTGTAGCGGTCGTCGTCATCCTCGGCGTGGAGGGCTACTACATCTGGCCCCGGCTGAGGGAGACCTGGTACCACATTGGCGAGCTCCGCTGGGAATGGGTGATCGCCTGCATCCTCGCAGCGGGCCTGTCGATGGACAGTTACGCGCAGGTCCAGCGAGCGCTCATGCGGTCAGCAGGGGTGAAGGTCAGCCAACGCGAGTCCCTCGCAGTCATCCTGGCGTCGAACTCGTTGTCACAGACCATGCCCGGCGGCCAAGTGCTTGCTCCTGCGTTCGTTTATCGGGAGAGCCGGAAGTGGGGCGCCACGCCGGTGATCGCGTCATGGCAGGTCGTCATGTCCGGGCTGCTGGCGGGTGCGGGCCTTGCGGTTCTCGGCCTCGGCGGAGCACTGCTCGCGGGCGCGAAGACCAGTCCGTTCTCGGTGATCTTCAGCATCGCCGGATTCCTCGTCTTCGCGATCGCCGTCCAGTATCTGGCCAGCCATCCGCAGGTACTCGAGAACGCGGGGCTCCACGTCCTCGGCTGGGTCAACAACATCCGCGACAAGCCCGACGATCACGGGACCGCACGCCTCAAGCAGGTCATCGAACAGTTGGAGGCCGTCCAGCTCAATCGGCGCGACGGCGCGATCGCGTTCGGGTGGAGCTTCTTCAACTGGGTCGCCGATGTCGCGTGCCTGGCGTTCGCGTGCTATGCGGTGAACGCGCACCCGTCGTTCGCCGGCCTCATGGTGGCGTACGCGGCGGGCAAGGCGGTCGGCACCGCGATACCGTTGTTGCCCGGCGGTATCGGCGTCGTCGACATCACCATGCAATTGGCGCTCACTTCCGCGGGCATGCCCGCGGGCGTCGCTCTCAGCGCGATCCTCGTCTACCGCCTCGTCAGCTACATCCTCGTCGCCGTCGTCGGCTGGATCGTGATCGCTGTCCGTTATCGCGGCGCAGTCAAATCCGATGTGACTCTCGACAACGAGATGGCCGACGATCGTGCACGATTCGCCGTCCCGGACGAGAGTCCGTCGACGTCGACGGACTCGACCGATTCAGACGAGGATCACCCGGATCGCCCCAGTGCCGGTTGACGGTCCCCGGCTACCGTAGAGGCATGACTTCACCTGCCACGACCGCATCGCAGCGCGCTCGGAGCACTGCTCTCGTCCTCGCCGGTATCGCCGACCTCATCGCGATCTGCGTGTTCGTCGCGGTCGGCCGACGCAACCACGACGAGGCGGGCTCGGTCACCGGATTCCTGACGACGCTCTGGCCGTTCCTCGTGGGCGCCGCGTTCGGCTGGTGCATCACAGTTGTTGCGACCGGACGCAGGTTCGCGCCGACCGCCCTCGTCCCCGCCGGCGTCATCGTCTGGGTGTCGACCGTCGTCGTCGGCATGATTCTGCGGGTGATCTCCGGTCAGGGCACCGCGCTGTCGTTCGTCATCGTCGCGACCATCGCCACCGGGGTACTCCTGCTCGGCTGGCGTGCGATCGCGGCTCTCGTCGCGGCCCGCTCCCGGTAGCGGTCACCGCGTCCTTCAGGAGTTCGACACCTTGAAGTACTTCTGGGCCACTTGAAGTGCCGCGGTCCCCGACTTGTCGCCTTCGCAGTAGATCACCAGCACCTTGCCGCCTTGCAGGCCGACGAACCAGCCTGGCCCCTGCGGGCCGTTGGTGCCGACCAGGGCGCGAAGGCCGGGAGCACCGGTCAGGTCGCTCGCATCGCCGGTCTTCGCGACCTCCGTCATCGACTGAAGGATGTCCCGCGCAACTTCCGGTTTGACTTGTCCGAGCGGACCGCCGGAGACCTTCGTTGTCGCCCCCTTGATGAGGTACGGGGCAACGGCCGCAGTGTTCCCGGTCGACGCCCTGGCCAACGCGACGCCGAACGCGCCCATGTTCAGCATGGACGCCCGGTAGTCGGTCGGTTTGAAGCCGGCGCTCGACACCTTCGGTTCGGTCGTCGTCGCACGTGGAAGGCTCACGCCGGGCGCGGTGAACTTGGATCCGAGCCCGAAGTGGTACAGCAGGTCGTCGGCGCCGTCCGACTTCCCTCCGGTGGCGCGGTCGATCGCGCCGAAGACGGGATCGAGCGTGGACCCGGCGGCGTACGACGTTCCGGCCGCGACCTTGTTCCGCGCCGCCGCGTCGTTCTGGGCCATGGCGAGAATTCCGCCGGTCGACGCGTCGAAGGTCATCATCGTCGCGGATTGTGCCACCTCGACGACCGAGTCTCCCGCCACGAGCTGCTGATTCTGATCGATGGTGGTCGGGATGTCGTTGGCGGGCGGACCCTGCTGGTGCGCCAGCCGCTTCGGCTTGCTCCCCGGCGTCACCAGTTGGACCTGCCAGCCCGCCGTCGCGTCCCGTACGGCAGTCCAGTAGTTCGTCAGGCCGCTCTCGAGTGGACTCGACAGGCGGCGATCATCCATGACGAGTTTGCCGGTGTGGTTGACGGTGACGCCGGTGATCTTCTCCGGATCGGAGGCGAGCACCTTCATGTCGGTATCGCGCAGCACTACTGCGGTTACGGGACGTCCGTTCGCTTCATCGACCTTCTTACCGATCACCGATGCGGTGACCAGCGGCGCGATCGGTCGAATAGCTTGCGCGAGAGAAGCGATCGCGGCATCGGACTTACGCCCTGCGGCTTTCGGGTCGAAGACGATCTCGTTGACCGACTCCATCTTCATGAACACCTTGCCGGTTCGGCTGTCCACGGTAGGAGCCGGTGCCGCGTCGGTGCGGACTTTCTGCAGGCGAGAGGCTGCAGGCATGTCCGGGTACACGAGCCCGGGTTCCCACTGGACTTTCCAACCGCTCGACAGCTCGCGCGCGGTGCCTGAGGTGTCGGTCTTGAAGGTCCCCTGCCCGGGCCAGGTCCACGTCGTCTTCAAGGTAAACGACGCTGTGCCGTCGCTGTACTGGATGGGCTCGTTCACTGTGGTCTCGACGGTTTTCGCTGCCATGCCCGCGAATGTCGCGCCGAGCGTCTCTGCGGCGGGCTCGGGCGCCGTCGTCAGTCTGGACGCCGCCTCGACGTCCTGGTCTTCGATCGCCGCGGCGAAGTCGCCGACAATGCTCGCCACGCCGGTGTCGTCCCCCGACCCGCACCCCGTGACCACTGTCAGTGCGACAGCAGCGGCCACCGCCGCAGCCGTCGCGCTGCATCCCCTCCACACCATGACACCAATTTTCACTCTTTTCACATGCGTTTCATCGCACGTGGCCTCACAATCGTGACTCAGTGTGGTCACGATTTCGCATCGCCGCCGCCTGAACGTGTCGACCAGCTCCTGCCCCGCATAATAGTTGTATGGCTCCGATGATTCAGCGTGCCGCCGATCGTGTCGCTACCGCGACCGATTGGTTGACGTCGGCGCACAGTTTCTCGTTCGGCGACCATTACGACCCGTCGAACACCCACCACGGCTCCCTGATGGTGCACAACGAGGACACGATCGCCGCCGGACAGGGTTTCGACACACATCCGCACGCCGAGACCGAGATCGTGACGTGGGTGCTCTCCGGGTCGCTCGTCCACCAGGACTCCGAAGGGAACTCCGGAATCATTCATCCCGGCCTCGCGCAGCGGATGAGCGCGGGAACAGGCATCCTGCACTCCGAGCGCAACGACCGGCCGGAGGCAGCGGACCCGGTGCATCTGATCCAGATGTGGGTGTGGCCCGACGAGAACGGGCTCGAGCCCGGCTACGAGCAGCGGGACATCTCCGCCGACCTGACGGCCGGGTCCCTCGTGCCGGTGGCGTCCGGCGACCCGTCACACGACTCGGCGATCCGCATCGCCAACTCGGGCGCGACGCTGTACGCGGTCCGGTTGAACGCCGGCGGCTCGAATACGATTCCGACCGGACTCTTCACACACCTGTTCGTCACCACTGGGTCGATCACCGTCGACGCCTATCGCCTCGATACCGCCGATGCATTGCGCGCCACAGACTTCGGCGGTACGACGATCCGTGCCATCACCGACGCCGAAGTCCTCATCTGGTCGATGTCCAAGCGTCTAGGGCAATAGCGACCATTCGCCACCAGCGGTTGAGCCCCACCGCTGGTCTAGCCGCGTCGAGACCATGCACTATGGAGTGCGTGACTATCGAACAGATCTCCGGACTGGACCTGGAATGGGTCGACCCTGCGGTGCGCGTCGCCGACGACCTCTTCTCTCACGTGAACGGCAAGTGGCTTGAGACGCACGAGATCCCGGGCGATCGCAGCATCGACGGCGCATTCCACGTGCTGCGCGACAACGCCGAAGCCGATGTCCGCGCGATCGTCGAGGAGTGCGCCGAGAATCCCGGCGACGACGCGACGTCGACGCTTATCGGCGATCTGTACGCCTCATTCATGGACACCGAACGCATCGAGGAACTCGGTCTCACGGCGATCGGCGACTACCTCACGGCGATCGCGACGATCGCGACGCCCGCCGACCTCGCCCGCACCCTCGGTTCGTTGCAGCGGGTTGGGGTGCGCGGCCTGTTCGGCTTCTATGTCGATACCGACGCGCGCAAGTCCGACCGTTACCTCGTGCACGTCGGTCAGGGCGGCCTCGGGCTGCCCGACGAGTCGTATTACCGCGAGGAGAACCATGCGCAGACGCTTGCCGCGTACCGCACGCATGTGGCGGCGATGTTCGCGCTGGCCGACCTCGACGATCCGGAGCGTGCCGCCGCGACGGTCGTCGACCTGGAGACGCACATCGCGACCCACCACTGGGACGTAGTGGCTCGCCGCGACGCCGAAGCCACCTACAACTTGCGGACTCTCGCCGAATTCACCGACTGCGCTGCGGGTTTCGATGTGACGGCGTGGCTGCTCGGGTTGGCCGCACCAACCGACGAGACGTTCGCAGAAGTCGTCGTCGGCCAGCCCTCGTTCTTCACCGGTGCGGGCGAACTCGTCGCGTCACGCCCGCTCGACGACTGGAAGACTTGGCTGCGGTGGAAGCTGCTGAATTCGGCGGCCCCGTACCTGTCGAGTGCGTTCGTCGACGAGAACTTCGCGTTCTACGGGACGTCGCTGACCGGAGCCGAAGAGATCCGCGACCGGTGGAAGCGCGGCGTCGGTTTCGTTGAGTCGGGTGCAGGTTTCGCGGTCGGCGAACTGTACGTCGCCAAACACTTCCCGCCCGCGGCGAAGGCTCGCATGGACGAGCTGATCGCGAATCTCGTCGAGGCGTACCGCCGCAACATCTCCGATCTCGAGTGGATGACACCGGAAACCCGGACACGCGCATTGGCCAAGCTCGACCGGTTCACCCCGAAGATCGGCTACCCGGCGACGTGGATCGACTATTCGACGTTGGAAGCCGACCGCGGTGACCTGATCGGGAATCTGCGTCGCGCGTCGTCGTTCGAGACCTCGCGCGAACTCGCTAAGATCGGACAGCCGGTGGACCGCGACGAATGGTTCATGACACCGCAGACGGTGAACGCCTACTACAACCCGGGCATGAACGAGATCGTGTTCCCCGCCGCGATTCTGCAGGCCCCGTTCTTCGATCCGGACGCCGATGACGCCGCGAACTACGGTGGCATCGGCGCGGTAATCGGCCACGAGATCGGCCACGGCTTCGACGATCAGGGCGCCAAGTACGACGGTGACGGCAATCTCGTCGACTGGTGGACGGATGACGATCGCGCAGAGTTCGGGAAGCGCACCGCTGCTCTCGCCGACCAGTACAACCAGTTCACGCCCGACGGATTGGATGAGAAGTACAAGGTCAACGGCGAGTTCACCCTAGGCGAGAACATCGGCGATCTGGGCGGTCTGTCGATCGCACTCGTCGCATACGCGATCTCGACCGAGGGTGCGGGCGAGCCGCCGGTGATCGACGGGTTGACCGGCGAGCAGCGAGTGTTCTTCAGTTGGGCGCAGATCTGGCGGACCAAGACTCGCGACGCCGAATCCATTCGGCGTCTTTCGATCGATCCGCACAGTCCGCCCGAATTCCGGTGCAACGGCGTCGTCCGCAACGTCGACGCGTTCTATGCCGCATTCGACGTCTCCCCCGGAGATGCTCTGTACCTCGAACCTGCGGAGCGAGTCCGAATCTGGTAGCGCCGGCCGTATCCTTGGGAGATGGCTGTCGCGAGCGGTAGGCAGGTCGCATGACTTCTCGTCGGACGCTGCGCGTCGTCGTTCCCGTGCTGGCGTTGCTCGTCTGGCTGGTGGTAGCCGCGGTAGCCGGTCCGCTCGCGGGCAAACTCAGCCAGGTCGCCACCGACGATGCAAGCGCGTTCCTGCCGTCGTCTGCCGAATCGACCCAGGTGCAGACCCTGCTCCCCGAGTTCACCGACACCGAGTACTTCCCGGCGATCGTCGTCGCCGAGAACACGGGCGGGTGGACGGACGCCGATTCGACGTATCTGTCCGACGCGGTCGCACCATTGCAGGGAGTCGAGGATTTCGCGTCGCGATTCTCGCCGCCGATCGTCTCCGACGACGGGCGCGCCGCGCAGTTGATCGTTCCTGTCGCCACAGACGGCGAACCCTCCGACGCGATCGAGAGGCTGCAGGATGCGCTCTCCGATCCACCGTCCGGGGTCATCGTCGCGATGACCGGTCCCGCGGTTCAGGCCGCGGACCTGTCCGGGGCGTTCGCGGGCATCGACGGCATCCTACTGCTGGTGGCCGGGATCCTCGTCTTGATCATCCTGATCATCGTCTACCGGTCGCCGATCCTGCCGATCATCGTCCTGCTGTCCGCCGTGTTCGGTCTCGCGCTCGCCTGCGGCTGCGTCTACGCACTCGCCGACAGCGGCGCCCTCGAACTCAACGGGCAGAGCCAAGGCATCCTGTTCATCCTCGTATTCGGCGCCGCAACCGACTACGCGCTGCTGCTGGTGGCCCGCTATCGCGAGCACCTGACCGAGGACGACGATCCACGGCGCGCTCTGATGACAGCATGGCGGGCGACGCTGCCGCCGATCGCGGCGTCGGCCGGCACGGTGATCCTCGGCGTGCTGTGCCTGCTGTTCTCCGACCTCAACTCCAATCGGAGCCTGGGCCCGATCGCGGCGATCGGCGTGGCCGCGTCCTTCCTCGTGTCCATCACCTTCCTGCCTGCCGCGCTCGCGGTCCTGGGCCGAGCCGCGTTCTGGCCGCGCCGTCCGACGACGGGCGACACCGCCGAGCCGCATCGCCTGTGGAAAAGGGTCGCCGACATGGTGGCGGCGGCACCCCGCCGCACCTGGTCCGCGACACTCGTCATTCTGCTCATCGGCGCGGCGTTCGCTCCGATGTTCCGGTCCGACGGTGTCGCGACCACCGACTTCTTCCTCGGCGACGCCGACTCGGTGGCGGGCGCCGAACTGCACGACGCACACTTCGACGCCGGGGCGGGATCCCCGACGTGGATCATCACACCTGCTGACGACGCTGACCGGACCGCGGCGACCGCCCGACAGGTGCCGGGCGTCGCATCGGCCGAAGTGCTGACGGCCGACGGCGCACCGGTCGTCCGCCGAGCAGGCGACACCGACGCGCTCGCCGCCGTGCAAACCACGCTCGCCGACGACCCGGACTCGCTGACCGCGCAAGACACGGTCGGCGCGATCCGCGACGCCGTCGGCGAGAACGTCATGGTCGGCGGACCGACCGCAATCGACCTCGACACCCGGGTCACCGCGGGCCACGACCGAAACCTCGTGATCCCGTTGGTGCTGATCGTGGTGTTGGCTGTCCTCGTCCTACTCCTACGGTCGCTGGCTGCGCCGTTACTGCTCTTGGGTACAACGGTGTTGTCATTCGCGACGACGCTCGGCGTGGGCGCTCTGCTGTTCAACGGCCCGTTCGACTTCCCGGGCGCTGACCCGGTCGTCCCGCTGTTCGCGTTCGTCTTTCTGGTCGCGCTCGGCGTCGACTACAACATCTTCTTGATGACGCGAGCCCGTGAGGAGGCGAAACGGATCGGCACGCGCGACGGCATGCTGTCGGCGTTGACGAGCACCGGCGGGGTGATCAGTGCCGCGGGAATCGTGCTCGCAGCGACGTTCGCGGCCCTCGCGGTGATCCCCCTGCTGTTCCTCGCCCAGGTCGCGTTCCTCGTCGCGTTCGGCGTCCTCGTCGACACGCTGATCGTTAGGTCCCTCCTGGTTCCCGCCGTCACCCTCGACGTCGGACGGCGGATCTGGTTCCCGTCGAACCTGTCGAAGGACTGACGCTCGCCGGTTCTTCGCGGCCCGGCGCCTGGTCGTTGCCGATGAAGCACGCTGCGGCACCAATCACCAGGCCGAACACGACGCCGATGTCCGGACGTTCGCCGAGGATCGCCCAGGTCAACAGGGCCGCGATCGATGGTATGACGCCGAAGAGCAGCGACGTGGCTGCCGCTCCCGCCTGCCGAATGGCGGCGAGGTACAACGTCGCCGCTATTACCGAGTTCGCGATCACTAGGATGGCGATCGTCCAGACCGCCCGGGTCGGGTCCGCGATGTGCTGCGGGGTGACCGTAGCGAATACGAGTGCGGGCACGAGTGCTACGCCGACACCGATAGTGTTCACTGCGATCGGATGTCCCTGTGTCAGGTAACGCTGCTGATAGACGCCTCCTACGGCCAGGCCGATAACCGCGACGACGACCCAGGCGACGGCCGCGTCGACGTGCCCGACACCGACGACGCGGCCAGCGAACGCGGTGCACACGGCCGCGAACGCCAGCACCGTCGCCACGATCGCCCGTCGCGACAACTTCTCGTGGAGCATCATCCCCGCCGCGGCCGCGGTGACCACCGGGTTCATCGCTATGACGAGTGCGACGAGCACCGGTGACACTCCCGCGTACATCGCCTCGTAGCAACCGACGAACTGCACACCCTGGGTCAGGAATCCGACGACGACCGCGTGCCACGCTTGTGCTCCGCGCGGCCACTCAAGTCGCGCGATCGTGACGATCACCGCGAGGATCACCACCGACGCCCCGAATCGTGCGACGAGGACCGTGCCGGGTGTCGCCGCGCGAACGGCCGCGGCGCCGATCGGGTAGCCGAGCGCGTAGAAGAAGGCCGTCGATGCGCCGAGCGGAGCGGAAAGTCTCACAGGTCAACGGTGACTGTCGCCGCGTCGTCCGTCCAACGACGATCAGTGCTCGATCCGATCAGTGATACTTATCGTTCGCCCACGCACCGTTACACTCGACCCATGGGGAGGACGTTCGACATCATTCCGTTGCGCTCACTGGTCGCCGTCGCCGCCACCGGCGGAGTCCATCGTGCCGCTGCGTCATTGGCCCTCACCCAGTCGGCAGTCAGCCAACACCTCCGACGGCTCGAACGCGAGGCCGGGTGTCCACTCGTCCGCCGGGACGGCCGCGGCATCGCGTTCACGCCGGCAGGCGAAGAACTGTTGTCGCACGCCCGCACGATCCTCGTCGCACACGATGCCGCCGCTGCCCGCTTCGACTCCCCACCCGGAGCGGCCGTGGTCATCGGGGCAGCGCAGAACAGTTCCGCGGTGGTCCTGCCGATGGTCATCGGGAAACTGCGCGAGAGCTTCCCCGGCACCGAGGTCCGCATCCATCTCGACCGGAACTCCACCGTCCGATCCATGCTCGACTCGGGGACCGTCGACGTCGCCGTCACTACCCGAGTCGCGCCTGAACTGTCGGCGCGGACCGAGGGATTTCGACTGCGGTGGCTGTGGTCCACCCGCCACGGGCAACCCGAGCCGGGCGCTGTGACGCCCATCATCACGTTCTCGGCGCCGTGCACGCTCCGTCAGCCGAGCTTCGACGCGTTCAGCGCGCTGCCCGGCGGCTGGCACGTCGCGGCGGAAGTCAATGACCTCGCCACTGGACTCGAAGCGACTCGCGCTGGCGTCGGCGCGATGCTGGTGCCCGTTCTCGACCGCTTGCCGGACGGCCTCGCCGCATTACAGTGCGCGCCACCCCCGCCCGCGATCCAGTTGGGCGTCGCCTACACCGAACGCACCCCCGCCGACGTGCGTGAGACCATCACCACGGTGCTCGGCGAACAACTCGGCCCCGAGCGCGTCGAGATGCTGCACAATCGCACCTTCCCGATGCCGGCGTAGCCGTCCCGCGCACGGACACCGTCACTGGTCGGCGTTGCCAGCTTTCCACGTCTTCCACGGAACCGCCCAGTCGCCGTAGGTGTCCCACACCGGCAGTTCGGGTCCGCCCGAGTTGGTGATCTCGACGACGTCGCCGATGTTGAAGTGGTCGAACATCCACTGCGCGTTCTCGTCACTCAAATTGACACAGCCATGCGATACGTTCGACGACCCCTGCTGACCCGTCGACCACGGTGCCGCGTGCACGAACTCGCCGTCGTTGGAGATGCGGAGATTCTTGTGCACGGTCTCCTTGTAGTAGTCGGGGTCACCGGCACAGACGCCGAACGTGCACGAGTCCATCACGACACTGTCGAGGCGCTCGGACACGACGTGGGGGCCGACGTGAGACGGTGTGCTCGGTTCGCCGAGGCTCATCGGCATCTGCTTGACCTGCTCGCCGTTGTGGAAGACGGTGAGGAGTTCGGTCGAGCCGTCGGCCTTCGCGACCCACGAGTCGTGGACCGTGTAGTCGACCGCGGTGTCTTCGGCCCCATAGATTCCGTCGCCGAGGTCAACTCCGTAGATGTTCGCCTCGATGTGGATCTTGGTGCCGGGCTTCCAGTAGTCCTTGGCCCGGTAGTGGACATTCTGATTGTCTGTCCAGTACCACGCGCCGGGCTGGTTCGGAGTGGTCGTCACCTTGAGTCGCTTCTCGACCGCCGCCCTGTCCGTCACCGGCTTGGTGAACTGGAAGACCATCGGCTGACCGACGCCGATCCCCTGATCGGCGACCACTTCCGGCGCGGGCACCACGTTCGCGTATGCGGTGTCGACCGGATCGATGGTGGCGACGGTGAACGTCTTGCGCGTGTGTTTGCCGTCGTTGTTCACCGCATCTGCGGCCACTGTGTACTCGGCTCCGTATCCGAGGTCCTCGGTGGTGTGCCAGGCCGCGCCGCCCTCGGTCGAGACCCCGTCGACTTTCTCACCTTTACCGTTGCTGACGGTGACTGTCGCGAGGTCGCCGCCGGTGGCGCGCACCAGGATCTCGTCGGTCGGGTTGACCTTCTTCGCCGGACTGGCCAACGAGACCGTCGCGGGAGGTGCCGCGGGCGCCTCGTCAGTGCCACAGGCAGCCGCGAGGAGCGCGACCGCGAACAAGCACAGCGCGACGACGACGCGGAAGTACCGACGCGCCATCACTGTTCGCCGTCCACGGCCGCGAGAACGGCAGCGGTGCCTGCTGCGGCGGCCGCCGTGACGGCGAACACCGACGGCCACGCGCCGATCTTCTTGGCGAGCGGATGGGACGCCCCGAACGCACCGAGGTAGGCGGCGGCCAGACCGCCTGTCACCACAGGGCCGCGCGCGAGCCACGACCGACCTGCCGCACCACCTGCGGCCGCGAGCACGACGCCGCCGAGTGCACGTCGACCCGAGTAGCGAGCGACAGCGTAACCACCGACCAGACCTGCCGCGACGATGGGAACTGAAGAATCGATCTGCATGCCCGCCAGGTTACTCCGACAAAAAAGTAGAACAGGTTCTATTATATTGGGATGGACGTGACATATGAGGGAACCCGCCGCGAGCTCACCACCGACGAGGGTGTCATCGTGTACCACGAGGCAGGCGAGCACAACGACGACGTGCTGCTGCTGCTGCACGGCAGCGGACCGGGCGTCACCGGGTGGCGAAACTACCGAGGGAATCTGGAGTACTTCGCCCAGACGCACCACTGCTACATCGTCGAATTCCCAGGCTTCGGAGTGTCCGACGCCGTCGAAGGCCATCCTGTGCTGACTGCAGGCTCGTCGGTCATCCGATTCATGGATGCGCTCGGCATCGACTCGGCCGCCATGATCGGCAACTCGATGGGCGGTGTCGTCGGGGTCAACCTCGCGATCAAGCACCCCGACCGCGTGGCGAAACTCGTCACGATCGGCGGCGTCGGACCGAACATATTCAGCTCCAGCCCATCCGAAGGGCTGCGCCTACTCCAAGAGTTCGCCGACGGACCCGACCGCGACAAGCTGGTCCGCTGGTTGAACGCGATGGTCTACGACCGCGCGCTCATCACCGATGACCTGATCGAAGAACGTTGGGCGGCCGCGATCAATCCCGACGCGGCCAAGACCGCGAGCACAATGTACGGGTCGGCGGCGTTTCAGATGCAGCAAACCTTTCTCGCCGACGCCGACTTCCCGCCCTACTGGGCGATGATGCACAAGGTGAAGTGCCCGACCTTGTTGACGTGGGGCCGCGACGATCGGGTGAGCCCGCCAGACATGTCTCTCGTGCCGATGCGGTTGATCCCCGACGCTCAGCTGAACATTTTCCCGAAGTGCGGGCACTGGGTGATGATCGAAGCGAAAGCGGCTTTCGAGGCGTCCGTCGGAGCCTTTCTGGCCCGCTGACGCTATCTGCCCAGCGACACCTGGCTGCGCGCTGCGGCGATGGCGGGAGTCATCACCGCAGCGAGGTCTGCGGCGACGTCGAAGTCCGCTTCAGGCGGCATCGAGACGTAGCTGAGCGCCATCCGCGTGATCATGCGGGCAATCCGACCCGATGCATCAGCAGGCATCGCGATCCACGATCCCTGCAGAAGTGCGTCGAGATTGGCCGAAGCCGATTCGATGAGCGGGGCCGAATCCGTCGTGATGAGTTTGAGTAGGTCGGGTTTCGCGTCGCCGCTCAACAGCGAGGCGATCATCGGGTCCTGCCCGGCGCTGGCGAAGAATCCCGCGAACCCGACCGTGAAAGCGGTTTCGACGTCGTCGGGTATGGCTTTGACAGCGGCCGAGATCTCCGCGGTGAACTCGTCGACCAGGCGCAGCGCGTACGCCTGCGCCAAGCCGTTGCGGGACGAGAACTCGTTGTAGACGGTCTGCCTGCTGACGCCTGCGAACCGAGCGACGTCGTTCATGGTGACTTGCGCCCAGTCCTTCTCCATGAGGAGTTCCCGGAGACCGTCCAGCAGCGAGTTCCGGAGAAGCTGCTTACTCGCCGTAGCGTACGACGGTCGATCCCGCGTCGGAGTACTCACATCGACAAGCCTACGGCGATCTCGGAGCGATACTCCCGCGCGGCCGCCGCCCGCCCGACGGTCACCGCGCCGACGAGACGTCCGTCAACGCTCACGCGGACGCTAGCGTCGGCATCGTCGAGGGATCCGTCGACATCCACCGTCCCATCGATGGACGGCCACCCGACCATCTGCACGTTGATCCCGTACTGCACCGTCCACGCGCGCGGCACGTCGACGAAGGTGTCTGACCGACCGCCATCGAGACTTGCGAGCACTGAGGCCACTACGGCCTTGCCCTGATCGGTCGCCCCGAACCAGTGGCCGCCGAGCGACGGTCGGCCGGTCAACGCATCGGGTAGAGCTGCCGCATCGCCCGCGGCGAACACGTTCGGTACCGCTGTCGCGAACGACCGGTCGACGACGATCCCTTCACCGACTGTCTCGATGCCCGCGGCCTGCGCAAGCGCAACGTTCGGCACCATGCCGACCGCCGCGACGACGGGGCCGACGATCTCGGAACCGTCGTCGAGCGTGATCGTGCGGGCTGTCGCCTCGCGCACTCGAGCACCGAGCGTCACCGACACTCCGTGACTGCTGTGGAGCCGCGCGAACCAGTCCGACACGGTGGCAGGCACCACACGGCCGAGAAGCTTGTCGGCTGCTTCGACGACGTCGACGGACGCTCCGTGCGCGGCGGCCGATGCGGCCAGTTCGAGTCCGATGAGTCCGCCGCCGACCACCGCGAGTCGGCCGGACTCGTCGATCGCGCGCCGTACCGCGAGGGCATCGGACAGGGTCCGCACCGAATGCACGCCCCCACCGAGCCAATTCGGCCTCGCCGATTCCGCTCCGGTCGCCAGAACCAGTGCCCGGTAATTGATCTCACGGCCATCGTCGCAGACGACGACGGACCGCGCGGTGTCGACCGCCGTGACGGCGACACCACGGACGAGGTCGATGTCCCGCTCGGGCCAGACGGCCGGCTTCTGCAGAGTGATCCGCTCGAGTGCTAGGTCGGCCGCCAGCAGGTCCTTGGTGAGCGCGGTACGACGGTACGGGTGCTCGGCCTCCGCTCCGATCAGCGTGATCGGACCGTCGAATCCGCTGCCGCGCAAGGTCGTCGCCGCGGTGACACCAGCAGTTCCCGCACCGACGATCACAATGGGTTCGTCGTTCACGGCCGTGCGATCTCGACCATGTCGAAGTCGGCTTTCGCCGCACCACAGTCCGGACAGGTCCAGTCGTCGGGAATGTCGTCCCAGCGGGTGCCGGGTTCGATCCCGTCTTCGGGCCAGCCTTCCGCCTCGTCGTATTCGAATCCGCACTGAGCGCACTGATACAGCTTGTAGTTCATGTCATGCTCCGATCTCGATGAAGTCGGCCTTCTCGCGGACCCCGCAGTCGGGGCACGGCCAGTCGTCGGGGATGTCGGTCCACGCGGTGCCGGCGGGATAGCCTTCGCGCGGTTCACCTGCCGTCTCGTCGTAGGTGTAGTCGCAGACTTCGCAGCGGTAGACGGCCATGATCACGCCTGCCCGTACTTGGCGAGGAGACGAGTCTCCTTGCCCGGCTGCAGATTCGCGCGGGTGAGGTCACCGTCGTAGTGAGCGATGACCCGCTTGTCCATGATCTTCCGCCAGATCGGTGGGAAGTAGGCGACGGTGATCATGCTGGCGTAGCCGGACGGCAGGTTCGGCGCCTCGTCGAAGCTGCGGAGCGTCTGGTAGCGGCGGGTCGGGTTCGCGTGGTGATCACTGTGTCGCTGCAGGTGGTACAGGAAGATGTTGGTGCAAATGTGGTCGCTGTTCCAACTGTGCTGCGGTGAGCAGCGCTCGTAGCGGCCGCGTTCGTTCTGCTTGCGGCGCAGACCGTAGTGCTCGAGGTAGTTGACGGTCTCGAGTAGTGAGAAACCGTAGATCGCCTGGATCACCATGTACGGCAGGATCTGCCAGCCGAAGATCGCGGCGAGCGCACCCCACAGCACAACCGACATGGCCCACGCATTGAGGACGTCATTGGTCGGGTGGAAGACAGGCTTGCCGACCTTTCGCAGCCGGTTGGCTTCGAGGGTCCATGCCGACTTCAGGCTGCCGAACACGCTGCGCGGCAGGAAGGTCCAGAACGTCTCACCGAACCGCGAGCTCGCCGGATCCTCGGGAGTCGCGACGCGGACGTGGTGTCCGCGGTTGTGTTCGATGAAGAAGTGACCGTAGAAGGTCTGCGCGAGGGTGATCTTCGAGAGCCAGCGTTCCAGCGAGACCTTCTTGTGACCGAGCTCGTGCGCGGTGTTGATGCCGATGCCGCCCATCGCGCCAACCGAGATCGCGAGGCCGATCTTCGAGGCGATTCCCAGCGAACCGCCGTCGACCCCGAGCCAGCTCAGGTCGCCGAATCGTCCGCCGGGTCCGGCCGTCCACAGGTACGCGGCGAATACGAGGCTGGCGAACTGGAACGGGATGTAGGCGTACGTGCAGTAGCGGTAGTACTTGTCCGCTTCCAACTGCTCCATCAGTTCCTCGGGCGGATTCTGCCCGTCCGGCCCGAAGAAGATGTCGAGGATCGGCAGCAGCACGTAGATCAGGATCGGACCGATCCACCACCAAACCGGCGAGACGGTTCCGAGCCACCCCCAGTCGAGCGTGTCGCCGAGCCAGTTCATCAATGCGATGAATCCAGTCGCCAAGAAGACCGCGGTGGGCGGGATCAGTCCGAGCAACCAGAGGTGACGCTTCTTGTCGCGCCACGCGGTCGCGTCGACGGGGCTCTCATCGAGTGTCGGGTTCGCCATCATTCTCCTCCTGGGCTGACGATCTGGTGACGTTGACATTAACTATTGTTACGTCGGTTGTCTATACATTTCGATAAATTTGTAAACCTGACGTGTTTTCGATCGTCCGATCGCTAGGATCGGTGCATGGAGTTTTCGAGATTCGTCGCGATCGGCGACTCCCAGACCGAGGGCATGTGCGACGAGGTCGCCACTGACAGGTATCGGGGGTGGGCGGATCGACTCGCCGACCAGTTGGCCGTGCACAATCCGGGGTTGCGTTACGCAAACCTCGCGATCCGGGGCAAGAACACCCGGAACACGCTCAACGAACAGCTGGAGCCCGCGCTCGCACTGAAACCGGACCTGGTTGCCGCACCGCTGGGCATGAACGATGTGATCGGCCGCGCTGACCTCGACGTCGTACACACCGATCTCGAGCGAATCTACGATGCACTCGCCGAATCCGGTGCGACGGTGATTGTCTCGACGTTCCCCGACATCGCTCAGATCAATCCCTTAGGCCGCCTCTTCGAACCACGATTGTTCGAGATCAACGACATCATGCGCGGCTTCGCGCGTCGTCACGGATTCGTGCTCGTCGACCTCTTCGCCGCTCCGATCCTCCGCGACCGCCGTTCGTGGTCGACGGACCGACTGCACGCGTCGAGCCTCGGCCACGAGCGATTCGCAGCCGGCGCCGCACGAGCACTCGGCCTACCCGACTCCGACCCAGAGTGGGGACGTCCGCTCGACGTCGTCGGCGACCCCCACCCGATACGCCGGACCGCCGACGACGCCCGCTGGCTCGTCGAGTTCTTCAGCCCATGGATCGTCCGCAAACTGCGCGGTCGTTCACTGGGTGACGGCCGCACCCCGAAGCGACCCGAGTTGACCCCGGTCACAGCGCCCGGAAACGTGACGGCTGGCTAGAGCGGCGGAGGGTCGGGGAGTCGTGCCCGAGAGGACGCGCCGCAGACCGCGCATCCGCGGGTCTCATCGACATCCGCGGCATCTGTGAACGCCGCGGATGTCGATGAAGCCCGCGCCTAGCCGGAAACGCCAATGAGGACACCGCGACTGCGAATAGCTACAGTTGCGATGTCCTCATTAGGAATGACCTGGTGCGCCCGAAGGGATTCGAACCCCTAACCTTCTGATCCGTAGTCAGATGCTCTATCCGTTGAGCTACGGGCGCGTTGCCCGGATCGAGTGTACTCGATCCGATATTCAATTCTTCCGAGGGCGTGGCCTCGGTCGGCGGAGGCGAGAGGATTTGAACCTCCGGTCCCGTTTTAAGCGAGACAACTCATTAGCAGTGAGTCCCATTCGGCCGCTCTGGCACGCCTCCAGCGGAGTTCTTTCCGAACTGCCGAGGCAAAACATTACACAGACACCTTCCGCCGACGCAAATCGGCTGGCGGATGTGCATCGATGCCCTGGTCAGGCATACATTCAAAGGGTGACACCGCGCCTGAGACCAGACTTGGAATCCCTGCCCGTCTACGTTCCCGGCAAGACTTTCCCCGGAGCGATCAAGTTGGCGAGCAACGAGGTCATCCACCCCCCGCTGCCCAGCGCCCTGACCGCCATCACCGAGGCCGCGTCGAACGCCAACCGCTATCCAGACAACGGCATGGTGGAACTGACCGAGGAACTCGCCAAATCAGTGGGCGTCACCCCGGCCGAGATCCAGGTCGGCTGCGGATCGGTGATCCTGTGCCAGAACCTCATCACCGCGACGTCGGGCCCCGGCGACGAAGTCCTGTTCGCGTGGCGGTCGTTCGAGACCTACCCGCTGGCCACCAGGATCTCCGGCGCCACGCCTGTCCAGGTTCCGTTGACCGGCGACGGCGTCCACGACCTGGACGCGATGGCCGCGGCGATCACCGATTGCACACGTCTGATCTTCGTGTGCAATCCCAACAACCCGACCGGCACCGTCGTCGAAGCGCAGGCGCTCCGGCGCTTCCTCGAAACCGTGCCCACCGATGTGGTCGTCGCACTCGACGAGGCGTACTTCGAATACATGCGACTCGACGGCCCGTTCGCATACGACGCGCTCGAACTCCGCCGCGAGTTCTCGAACCTCGTCGTACTGCGGACCTTCTCGAAGGCGTACGGCCTCGCCGGGCTACGCATCGGCTACGCGGTCGGCGATCCGACGGTTATCACCGCCCTCGGCAAGATCCACGTGCCATTCAGCGTGGGCAGCGTCGCCCAGGCCGCCGCAGTGGCGTCCCTGCGCGCTCAAGACGAACTATTGGCCCGTACCGACGCCGTCGTCGCCGAACGGGCCCGAGTCACCGCCAGACTCCGCGCCCTCGGATACCCGGTGCCCGACTCGCAAGCCAACTTCGTCTGGCTCGCCCTCCGCGACGACGCGGCACCATTCGCAGCCGCAAGCAGCGAAGCCGGCGTGATCGTTCGCCCGTTCGCCGGCGACGGCGTGCGCGTGACCGTCACCGACACAGTCGAAGACGACGCGTTCCTGTCATTCGCGCAGGAGTGGGCCGCGCAGGAGTGGGCTCAGCGCTGACCGGTCTCGCCGGCTAGTCGCGCGGAATCAGAGAGCGGGAGCCAACGCCTGCCAGGCGAACGGAAGGTCCTGCTTCCAGTAGTCCCACCGGTGGGTGCCGATCAGACGGAAATTCGAATGGAACGGCACGTTCTCGACGCGGAGCTTGGCGGCGAACTCGAGCGAGCAGCGGTTCGCGCCCACTTCGAGGGCCGAGCCCGCGGCGATCTGAGCATCCACCGGTCCGTCCTTGGGGTCGATGTCCGCAGTCAAGTCGAGCGGGCCCACCGCGCCCGATCCCGACGAGAGGAAGATCGCTTTGCCGCGCAGAGCATTGATCCGGTACGCCGGGTCGTGCGCGCGCCACGTCGCACCGCCGGGAGTGCCCCACATCTTGGTGGCGTCCGCGCCGCTCTGCGCGAGCGTCGCACGGACGTAGGCCTCATTCGCCGGTCCCGTGATGGGCGGGCATCCGCTGAGTGAAGCCACCCCCTGATACAGGTCGGGATGGCGAGTGGCCAGGGCGAACGCCGCCTGACCGCCCATTGACAGACCGAGGACGCCGTTGCGGCCCGAGCCGGAAAACTTCGCGTCGATGAGTGGAGGCAGTTCCTTCGTCAGGAATGTCTCCCACTGCGGCTTGCCGACAGCTTTGTCCTTGTGCTCCCAGTTCGTGTAGAAGGATGCCTCGCCTCCCGCAGGGAGCACGACGTTCACGTTGCGGCCGGCGAAGAATTGACCCGCACCGCCCTTGGTGATCCAGTCGCTGACGTTCTCACCCGCGTCGGCGCCGTCGAGCATGTACAACGCGGGCCGGGGAGCGTCGCCGCCCGGCGTGAGGACGGTGAGCTTCACCTTGCCGCCCATGGATGGGGACTTCACCGTCAGATCGACGCGATGCGTCGTCACATTCTTCAGCGCCACGATCCGCGCGACGTCCTTCTTCGACGGAGCAGCGTCAGCGACCGCAGCCGGGACCAATGCTGCAACAGCAGCCACAGCAGCGACAACTGCAACACGTCGGGTAGATCGAATGGACCACATGGACGCTAAGAGTACCTAATCGAACCGGAAAACAGATGTCTGTACTTTAAAGACTTTTCGACGCGGTCGATTCGTCACACCGTGGCTAGACTGCGCGGATGGCCGATCCCGCGTTCGCGTTCGTCGCTCAGGTTCCCGTCCGGTGGTCCGACATGGACGCGTTCGGGCACATCAACCACGCACGCATCGTCACCCTGATGGAAGAAGCTCGGATCGCGTGGCTGCTCAGCGCCGGCGACGAGTACGCGCCGCTCATCAAGAGCGCGATGATCGTCCACGTCGACATCCGCTATCAGGGGCAGCTCCGCCACGACGACTCGCCGGTACGCATCGCCATGTGGATCAAAGGGCACCGCTCCGTCGACTTCACCATCGGATACGAGATTCGCGGCACACAGACCGGCGACGACGCGAGGCCCGAGTGCGTGGCGAGCACGCAAATGGCGGTCGTCGACATCGAGAACCACCGACTGCGTCGACTGACCGAAGTGGAGAAGGGATACCTGAAGGGCTGGGGCGCGCGCTAGCTACGGCTCGTACCGCTGCGGGAGCTCACGCTGCAGACCCGGCCCAAGCTGAGCGATATTGCCCTGCAACACATCCCGATAGACACGGAGTTGCTCTTCGCCGCTGCGCACCTGCTGGGACAGGCGACGGGTGTGGTCGGCGCCGAGCTCACGGTCACCGGACCGCGACAACAAGTGGTCGATGCGGGCGTCGATCGTCGACGCCTTGTCGAACTCGTCGAGCAGCCGGAGTTCGCTCGCCGCGGACTCGACGGTCGCCGCGATTTCACTGAACGCGTGGACTCGGTCGACCAGCTCCGACCACACCGGCCGGAGCGCGTTCTCGCGGGCCTCGATGTGCTCGATGAATCCGGCGTCGTACCCTCCGTTGTGCCTGGCCTGGTCGAGGTCGACGCGCAGCGCGCGCAGCGCGACGATGTCCGACGCGATCTCGGCGAGTTCCGCGTGCAAGTTCACCTGGACACGCTGCATCTCGAAGTGGTCCGACAGCCACGCTGGATTGGCACGGATCCGGTCGTAGTAGTGGCCCGCGACGAACAAGAGCGTCTCGTAGCCGTCGGCGAACGATGCGCCGCGCGAGGATGTTCCGGCGGCGACGGCGTCCGGGCCGAACACCTGCGCGGCCATCTCCTCTACCTGCCTGCGCGGGCCACGTCCGCCGACCTGCCCGACGACACCGACAAACTTGTCGAACACGTCTGTTCCGGCTTTGCGTGCTCCGGTCGGACGGTTCGGAACGGGGGTGCACAAGAGCCCGGAGAACAACTGTTCGCGCTCGTCGATCTCGAGGTAGACGTTCTCGCGGCGTTCGCGTCGCACCGCGCGGGTCCCGCTCGGCATGACGCCCTTGGCGACGACGACGGCACGGTGCGCGTCCTCGCGGCGACGGTTCAGCGTCGCCAGACGCGACCGGACGATCGGCACGACGAGGCCGGGCAGCACCGTGGTGTCGAGGTACTTCTCCGCGTGCAGGATGCTGCGCTGCACGCGCCGCAGTTCGCTGTAGCCGTTCGACGGCGACGGCAGCGGAAGATCCAACGACGCCCGCCGCACCAGCGTGCCTCGTGCGGTCGGCGTCAAGTAGCCGGACGCGATGAGCAGGCACCCGAGGTCGGAGAGTTCGGGCGGCTGCCCGGGCACCCGGGCCTCGTTGGTCCATTGCCGGAGATCGGCGGCGGTGACCGAACGGTTGGGTGCAGACATGACATCATGTTACCGGTGGTCTGCCGACGCTCCGGGAGGTCCGCGTCACTGGTGGCCGACACGTAATCGCATCACCTCCATAGCGGCGACGTCGCCCGATGCAGCACCCACGCGACCGGCACGCTGACCGCGCTGGTCACCACGAACGCGAAGAGTACCGAACCGGTGAACACCCGATAGCCGAGAAGGTCCATCACGAACTCCAGCACCATGACGTGGACCAGAAAGAACTCGTACGAGATCTCGCCGAGCCAGACCATCGGTCGAGATCGGCACAACCTGGACCACCAGTCGGGCGAGCCGACGATGAGCGGACCGATCAGGCCGACGGCGACCACCGCGTACAACGTGTGCTTGGCGACCGCTGCGTCCGCATCGTTCGGGACGATCGTCGCCTCGCCCGCGAACGCCCCGGCCGACAGCACGAACGCGCCGACGGCGACCGCCACACTCAGCGTGGCGGGCCACGAGCGGATCAACTGGGCGACCACGGCGAGCAGCATGCCTGCGATGAACCAGCTCGCGAAGGCGGGTGCCCACAGTCGGGCGGTCGGATCAACCCCGTCGCCGTGCGTCGCGAACGTCCAGACCGGCGAGACGAGCAGCAGCCCGCCAAGGACTGCGATCAACAGGTCCGGCCGCCACCGGTCACGGCACACGTAGCGCGCCAACGGCCACGCGATCACCGGCAGCGCGATGTAGTAGACGACCTCCGCTGCCAAGCTCCACATCTGGGTGAGCCCCGTGTGCAAGTGACCGAACCCGTACACCTGCGTCAAGGTGAGGTTGCGGATCAACCCCGACACCCCGTGGCCGAGGTCCGAGGAGTCCGTGCGGAACGCGAAGATGACGTAGACCGCGCCGACGGTGATCGCGTACGCGGGCACGATCCGTCGGATCCGATGCCACGCATACCGGCGAAGTGGCGGGTGGACGCCGGTCTCGGCTCGCAGCGACCGCACCCACGGCAGGAACAGCAGATAGCCGGACAACACGAAGAACAGCGTCACCCCGACTTCGAACCGCGCGAAGAGCCTACCCGCGTAGTCGTCGGTGTAGTGCCCGGTCCAGAACGCCGCGTGGGTGAGGCACACGGTCGCCGCGGCGACCGTGCGGATACCGGTGAGCGCAGGCTCGCGTCCCGAAACCGGCACCCCACCGGTCAACGCGGTCAGATCCAGCCTCGTTCGTGGGCCACCCGGGCGGCCTCGGCGCGCGTCGACGTGCCCGTCTTCCCGATCGCCGACGACAGGTGGTTGCGGACGGTGCCTTGCGACAGATGAACCTGGGCGGCGATCGCTGCGACCGTGCCGCCGGACCGGGCTTCGGTCAGCACATCCGACTCCCTGCGCGTCAACGGATTCTCCCCGCTCGTCAGGCTCTCCGTTGCGAGGGTTGGATCGATGACGCGCAGTCCGGCGTGGACGCGGCGGACAGCGTCGGCGAGTTCGGCGGCAGGCGTGTCCTTCACGACGAACCCAGACGCGCCCGCGTCGATGGCGCGCCGCAGATAACCGGGCCTACCGAAGGTGGTCACGATCAACGACCGCACGCCGGGCAACGACGCGGACACCTGTGCGGCCGCATCGATGCCGTCGATGCCCGGCATCTCGATGTCGAGGAGACAGACGTCTGCGCCGCAGTCCCGCGCCGCGCCGACGACCTCGTCGCCGCGGCCGACCTGTGCGACCACCTGTAGATCCGATTCGAGATCGAGGAGTGCGGCGAGAGCACCGCGGACCAATGCTTGGTCGTCGGCCAGCAGCAGCCGGATCGTCTCGCTCATCGGTTCATCCCATCATGGGCGGCAGCGGCGGGCTCACGTCCGACTCGATCGCGGACGGTCGCGGTGACGACGGTCCCGCGGTCGTCGGACTGAACCCGCAGCGCCCCGCCGGCGTCGACGACCCGTTCGGACAGTCCGCGCAGACCGTTACCGTAGGTGAGCAGAGCCGAGCCCGCCCCGTCGTCGGCCACGGTGATCTCGTCGCGGCCGACCCGTACTCGGCACGATGTCGCCCCGCTGTGTCGGACGACGTTGGTGATCGACTCGCGCAGCACCCACGCGAACAGCGTCGCGTGCGGTGTCCCGACCGCTGCCGGACCGGGGAGGTCGGCGGCGATCCCGGCCGCCGAGAGCGCACTGGCCGCCGATGCGAGAACGCTCGGCAGGTCCGGTGTTCTCAGCCGCCCGACCGTCGCCCGCACTTCGGCGAGCGCTTCCCGCGACAGTGCGTTGACCTCTATGATCTCGGCTTTCGCGCGCTCCGGGTCGAGGTCGATGAGACGGCAAGCGAGTTCACTCTTCACTGAGATGACGGTCAACGAATGTCCGAGGATGTCGTGAACGTCGCGCGCCACGCTCTCCCGTTCGGCGACCACCGCAAGTTCCGCGTTGAGTTCACGTTGGCGTTCCACGCTCTGCTCACGGTCGCGTTCGCGTTCGCTGACCGCGCGGATCGCGATCATCGTCATGCCGATCGCCACCATGATCGCGATCACCCCGAAGTCGACGTCCCACCCGAGTAGTCGCGGCACGACGTACGACGACGCGATCAGCGCGACGATGGCTACGACATGTACCCGCCGGGGTGCGATGAACGACACGACCGCCATGAGGAAACCCGCCAACGCGAACGTCTGCTCGTGAATGATCGGGAACATCAGGCACGCGAGGACGACTTGGACACCGGAGACGAGCCACCGGGTCCGGTCGTGGTCGGCGTCGTCGCTCGGCACCGCGTTCATCAACAGCATGCACGCCACGAGATAGACGGTCGCGAACACTCCGAGATCGACGAAGCCGAGCACCTTCACGAACGGTGTGTTGTCCGACTGCGCCACGGAGATCACCGGATACACCAGGAAGATCATCCAGACAGCGCCGAACACCCACCGCCACTGACGCCACGGCATCCGGTCGTCGTCGACGAACGCCACGATCCGATCGCGGGACAGGACTGGGCTCATCGGCAATCCTTCAACTCGCAGGTCCTTCAACTCGCAGGTCCTTCGACTGGCGGGTCCTACTACTGGCGGGCGCTACTGCGAGAGTAGAAGAACGCTGCTGCGACGGCGAACGCCCCGGCCCAGAAGACGACGTTCGCGATCATCACCCACACCGAGATTTGCGTCCCGTACACGGTCATGCCGTCGTCGAGCGGGTATCGCGCCAGCGAGACGACGCCGAACATCGGCGTGAACTCGGCGATCCGCAGCATCGCACCGCTGAGGGGGACGAAGACATTACCCGCGAACGCGAGCAGCGCGAGGATGCCGCCGAGCGCCTGCATTGCGCCGTCGGACTTGAGGACGCTGCCGAGCGCGAGACCGAGCGCCGCGAACGACGCCGACCCGAGCCAACCGATGCCGAGGCAGGCCACCCACACCCAGATCGGGGCGCTCGCCCCGCTGATCGCGCCGACGATCGTGAGTACCAGAACGGGCAACGCGCTCATCACGAGCGCGAGCGCGATCTTCGTCGACACGTACCCGGATGGTTTGAGGGGCGTCATCATCAGGGTGCGCGTCCAGCCCGCCTGCTGTTCGATCGCGACCGCTGCAGCGTTGGACGCCGCCGCCAGGATCGCACCGTAGACGGCCATACCGACGAGGACGTAGAACGCGACGTTGCCGTCGCCGACACTGTCCTCGTTCGATTGGGTTGCGCCGAAGACCAGGTAGAGCAGCGCGGGCATCGCGATCGTGAAGATCATCGCGCGGCGGTTCCGCAGCACACGGCGGACGTCGAACTTCAGGTAGGTCGGCGCGATCGCTGCGCCGGTGAGAACAGACATGTCAGGTCCCTTCGGTTGGGTGGGGTGGGTGTCAGGCGGGGGCGGTCAGGGTGACGAACGCGTCTTCGAGGTTGTGTGCCGCGATCTCGACGTCGCGCGCGCCCGTACTGGTCAGCAGATACCTGGCGAGGCGGTCAGAGTCGGGCGACGACAGGTAGAGGCGGCCGCCGCGTCGTTCACGCACTTCCAGGTCGGCGAATTCGCGACGCAGCGCGGGGACCGCGGCGTCGTCGAGCACCGCGGACACGACCCGACGGCTCGCGCGCGTGCGGATCTCCGCGGTCGACCCGTCGGCGACTATCCGGCCGCCCGCGATCATCACGATCCGGTCGGCGAACGCGTCGGCCTCCTCCAGATAGTGCGTGGCGAACAGGACTGTCCGACCATGCCGCGCATCGGCGCGCATCGCCGCCCAGAACGTACGCCGCGACTCGACGTCCATGCCTGCTGTCGGCTCGTCGAGAACGATCAGAGCCGGATCCGAGAGCAGGGCCAGCGCGAACTTGAGGCGCTGCTGTTCGCCACCGGAGCACCGCGACACCT
The DNA here is from genome assembly GCF_032711245.1 of Gordonia abscondita. Lineage (GTDB taxonomy): Bacteria > Actinomycetota > Actinomycetes > Mycobacteriales > Mycobacteriaceae > Gordonia. The sequence continues at coordinate 1,640,874 of NZ_CP128986.1, read as the reverse complement.
TGCGGTCGGCGATGGCGGCGATGTCCGCGCGCACCATCACGGGGTCGACGTCGGCGAGACGATCGTGCAGCGATGCGACGACGCCGACGGTCTCCGCGACCGTGAAGTCATCCATCAGTCCGCCCGTCTGCATGACAGCGGCGACCTGTCCGGCACGCGCCGCTTCGCGGGGAGATCGACCGAACACGCGGACATCACCGGCGTCGGGCGACGTGAGGCCCAGGACCATATCGATCGTCGTCGTCTTCCCGGCACCGTTCGGGCCGAGAAACGCGACGACTTCGCCGGGGCGAACCGTGAGGTCGATCCCTTTCACCGCGTCGACCACGGAACCTTTCGGCCCGCGGAAACGCTTGGTCAGTTGTGCGACTTCGATGGCTGGTACGTGGTTCATGACATCTACGATTCCGTTCCGACGACCGTGACACCTCGCGCAGATGTCACGTCTTGGCCGTGACGTCTGTCAGGGGTAGCGGATGCTTCGTGACGCCGATCACTGATCATTTGGCACAATCAAGGGCAGAGTGCGACCGGAGGATGCGATGTCGGATGGCAAGGCGACCGTCACCCGGGTGAGGCATGCCTACGAACAGTTCCTGTCGGGCGTGACTCCACCCGAGGGCACAGTGCGTTCCATGGTCCAGGAGTCGTGGGTGCGATCGCGCAGTCGCGGCGTCGGCGAAGACCCCGAAGTGACACCGGATGACATGTCCGACAACGACTTCTCCGAGTATCGTGCCGCGCACCGTCTCGCACAGGTGCGGCCCCTGATCACCTCACTCATGCTCGACGACGTCGCCGACGCGGGCGTCGTCGTCGCGCTCACCGATCGCCGTGGCCGCCTCCTCTGGGTAGACGGCGACCGGTCGACGCGCGGTAAGGCCGCCAAGATCAACTTTGTCGAAGGGACGGTGTGGAGCGAGGACCAGGTCGGGACGAACGCGCCAGGGCTCGCCCTCAGCTTGGACCGCGGCGTACAGATCATCGGCCCCGAGCACTACGCGAGTCCCGTCCAGAAGTGGAATTGTGCGGCGGCCCCCGTCCATGACCCGTTGACCGGGGAGGTGATCGGCGCGATCGACGTGACCGGCGGCGCTGCGGCCGCAGCGCCCTTCGCGCTCGCCGCCGTCCGCTCCGTGGTGGCTGCGGTGGAACGTGAGCTCCAGTCGACCGCCGTCGACCTCTCCCCCGACACGGTGCGCTCGAGTTCGCTCGACTCCCGGTTGACGGTGCTTGCCGGTGAACCGACGTGGTTCGCGCCAGGCGGTCGGCGGCACGTCCTGTCGCCGCGGCACGCCGAGATCCTGCTGCTGCTCCATCTGAACCCCGAAGGGCTGTCAACAGATCGGCTCGCCGATCTACTCTCGGACGACGATCTCGGCTCGGTGACCGTCCGCGCCGAGATCTCCCGACTGCGTCGCGAGGTCGGCGACGTCGTCGCGTCCCGGCCCTACCGGCTCACCGGCGACGTCTCCTCCGACGTCACGGATGTGCGCCAGAACATCATGACAGGCGCCCTGCGGGCCGCTGTCTCGACGCTGGGCAGAGGAGGACTGCTCGCGGACTCGCTCGCCCCCGGCATCACCGACGCGTTCGACGAGATCCGGGAAGACCTCCGGTCGGCTGTCTTCGCCAGCCGCGATGTGGCGACGCTGCAGGCGTGGGCCTCGTCGCCCCACGGTCACGACGACTTCCAGGCCTGGACGACGCTGCACCGCGCGCTGCCGTCCGGACACCCGGACGCCGCGATAGCCGCGGGCCGGGTCCGGCTACTCAACCGCCGATTCGGCGTCTGACCGTCAGTTCGAGTTCTTGTACGGGCGCATCGGACCGGGCGTCCACAGTCCGTTGTGTTTGGCTTCGCTGACGTCTAGCTGGGCGGTGACCTGCGGGACGAGCGGGACCAGACGGCGCAGGGAGCCCCAGTCCTCGGCCCACGCGTTACGCAGATAGCCGGGATTGGTGATCGACCGCAGCGAGTTCTGCGTGATACCGAGCGGGCCACCGTAGTCGCCTGCCATCCATCTCTGCGAGTTGACGCGTTCCCCCTCAGCGTCCGGCGTGATCCGCCACTCGGGGACTTCGAGGACGCCGTTGACGGCGGCGGCGGGACGCTGGCATGGGAACGCCAACGCAACTTCCCAGTCGAGGAGGACGGGAGCTTCGCTGCCGACCAGTTCGTTCAACGTCGTCAACTTCGTGACCCGCGGCGGGGTGACGGCCACCCATTGGTTCGGGGCGGGCGAGACGTCGTCGGCGACGATCCGCACCACGGTGGCGCGCGGCGGCGCGTCCTTCAACGGGAAACGCAGGTTGCGCCATTCGGGCGCTCCGCCCGCATCCAACGGCGTCATCGACGCGACCGTCGTGACTGCCCCGTCCGGGCCGACACGACCGAACTCGAGGCGAACCTTCTGGCCGCTGTTGAGCACGTTCAAGTCGTCGATGTACTCGATCTGTCCGGCCACCGACATGGTGACCAGCGGCGCGTCGTCGCTGCGCTTGGGCAGCCCATACCAGTCGGACGTCAAGTGTCCACGACTGTCCGGGACGCCGTAGGTGCCGAGCACGGGCACCCGCTTCTGATCGAGTCCGAACGGCAGCTTCACCGACGAACCGTTGATGCCGCGCGTGCCGACCGTACCGCCGCCGGTGTCGCCCGATCCGGCGTTCGTCGACGAATCGTCGGCATCCTCGTCACTCGACTGCTGGATCGCTCCACTCGAGTCGTCGTCGGAGCCGGAGCCGGAATCGGAATCGGAGTTCTCGGCGTCAGCGTCCAAGTGGGCCGACACACCGTCCGGGGTGAAGCCCGTGGACTTTCCGGCCAGTGCCGCTCCGGCGCTGACATGACGTTGCCCCTCGACGTCGGCAGGTGCCAGCAGTCCTTCGTTCGGGTCGGCTTCGACGAGCACGTCTTCGGCGAGCGCACACGGCTTACCGCGGAACGAGTCGATGTTCGAACTGGTCCACGTCCACGAGTCGCTTCTCGCGGCCTTCGCGAACGAGGCGAACGTGAAGAGTAGGACGATGGCGCACACGATCGACAGCGAATACGTCGGCATCCGACCGATGAGACCGGTGTTCGCCGGGACCGGGTCCTTCCCGATCTGGTCGAGCTGGTCGTCGCGGTAGTACTGCCATACGCCGAGCAGAGTGATCGCGACTGCGACCGCCAGGATCGGCCAGAAGAGGCCGACGCCGCCGATGTGCGGGGTGTCGTCGGCCCACGGGATCCCGTAGCTGCCGACGTACCACCACTGGTTGCGTCCAGCGAAGGCGATGGCGAGCGCGTACGCTGCCGCGGCGGCGAAAAACGTCCGATTGCAGCGACGGGTCAGAACGGCGGGCCGCACCATCGCGGTCGCGGCAGCGGCCAGGACCCCGGTCAGACACGCGATGGCGCCCAACTGGTGGGTGGCCTTCGTCGGAACGAACGCCAGGACGGCGACGGCGCCTGCGGTGACGGCGACAAGCCGCCACAGTGGCGAACTGGGGACGCCGGGCACCCGGCGGCGGCTCAGCAGGACAAGGACGATGAGCAAGACCGCGAGGATCGTCACGAAGATGCCGATACGACGCGCGATGGAACCATCCGGGGTCGGATTGAGCAGCACGTAATAGCGCATGCCTTCGTTCCACCATTTGTTGGTGGGGCCGACGATGCCCTGGACTCGGACGCCCTCCATGATCGACGCGATCGTCTGGTCGGCGAAAACCTCGTAGAGGACTGCCAGGCCGGACGCGAGGAGCGGCATGAGCATTGGCAGCCACCCGTCACGGCCGCTGCGGGTCCGCAGGCGCGCGATGAGTGGGCGCAGCCCGGCGAGCAACGCGACGGCGGCGATCGCCCCGACCGGGTGGATGGTCAATGTCAACGCCGCGGCGATGATCGCGAGCGCCCACGGCACGAGACGGCCCGTCGCGATACCGCGTTCGACGAGGATCCAGGTGGCGAGAACACCGACCGTGATGGCCGGCTCCACGCGCAGACCGTTGTTGAACGGCAGCCAGACGGCGAGGAATGCGAGCGCGGCAGCCCAGTAGGCGGCGTGCGATGTGCGGACTGCGCGACCCAGGCGAGGCAGAGCGAACCGGCTGATCAGGAACCATCCGGCGAGACCGAACAACAGCGGCAGAAGTCGCAGCCACGGCACCGATGTGCTGACCTGCATCCACAGCGAGAGATATTGATAGTGCCAGCCGAACGGGTCCTGAGGCACACCGAAGTACCGATAATAATTGTCGAGATATCCCGCACCGGGAGCGATCCGTCCCACCGTCACCTGATACCCGTCGTCGGCGGTGTTGCCGCCGATGAACAGCCAGACGATGAGCACGGCGGTCACCAGGACGTCGGGGACGCGGGGACGCCACCAGCCGCGCGCCAGCATGCGGCGCAGCTTTTTGCCGTCGCGGGCGTCGAGGACGGCGAGCGCCACGATCGACGCGATCGTCAGCAGGACGCCGAGGATCAGCAGCCCGCCCTTGAGCGTCGTCGGGCTCGAGATGAATCGAGTGTCGACGGTCGAATGGAAGCTCAAACCGTCGGTCGCCGCCGTCTTCGGCAGGTCGGTGTAGACGCCGATAATCTGCGGACGCGAGTTCGGGTCGGGCACATCGAACGTCGTCTGTGCGTTCGGATCGGTGAGACCTTCCACGGCTCCTCGGGTGCCGTCGGTGTCGGCGTGCACGACGATCCGGCAGTCGGCGGACCGCTGTGCGTCGGCGCGCGGCACGTTCAGTACCACCGAGTTGCGCTGGGTTACCAGGATCCGGTCGCCGGTCGCGCGGACGAACAGGCCGACGGTCCCCGCGTCCTCACCCGGCGCGGGCACGGTCGACAGAAGGACACCGCCGGGCTTCGGGAGATCGGCGGCGAGACGACACGGCACGGCGAGATCCATGTCGACCGGCACGTACGACACGTTGGGGGCGGCGACGCTCTGTACGACCGGCGACGCACCCTGTTCGGTGGCCTGCGGCCAGTTGAGTTCGGTCTGGGTGTAGGAGGCCGGCAGGATTGGGGCGATCACGGCGAGAAGCGCGCCGAGCGCACCCGCCACGACGGCGACGATCTTCGCGATCTTCACTGTGCGCGCGCCCGGCCCGGTCGGCCCAGCGGCAACGTCTTCGTGCGGCGTGTCCACGTTCTCCACTTCGCTCATATGTTCAGACCGCTCACTCACTCGGCGCCACCGCCCTGATCGGTCCGGTCCGGTGCCAACCCCAACCGGTGCTCGTCTCGGTGTCCACGCGCGCTTGCGGTGCGTCCGGCATCAACGGGGTTAGCTTGATCAACGCGCCCCAGTCCTGATGCCAGTCGTTCTCCAGATAGGTGGAGGCGGTGGACGGCTCGGTGACCGCGTCGACGACCCCTTCGATGCCGCCGCCCGAGATGTGCTGCCACGACTTCGACTTCGACCCGGCGGTGACCTGGTCGGGCGAGATCTGCCAGGCCGGGACGTCGAACACGCCACGGTGGGCGGTCATCGGTTGCTGGCACGGGAACTGTGCGCCGACCGACAGGTCCAGAAGCACCGGCTGCTCACGTCCGACGACCTTGTCGAGCGTCTTCAAGTGCGGTGCGCGGGGCGGTGTGAACGCCAACCACTCGTCGGGATTGACGTTCGAGTCGTCCGCGACGATCCGCATCGCGGTCGCGTCCCTCGGCACGTCGGCCATCGGGATCCGCAGGTTGCGCCACGGACGGTTCGCCCCCCAGTCGGGGTCGATCGGGGTCACCTGGGAGATCTTCTGGAACTGTCCGTCGGCACCTGCCTGACCGAACTCGACGATCAGCGATCGGCCGGGACGATCCGCGTCGTCCTCGTCGATCGAGTGGATCGATCCGGCGGCCGAGATCACCAGTAGCGGCGAGACATCGCGGGCCGGCAGTCGGTACCACGACGACGTCAACGTCGCGGTGCCGTCGTCATAGCCGTAACTGCCGAGGACCGGGGTGTTCGCCGGGTTCAGGCCGAACGGGAGAGCTGCGGTCGACCCGTTGACGGTCGTCGGGCCGCGCCCTCCGGTGGTGCCGGGGGTTCCGAGGGTCACCGAGAACGACTGCGAGACCTTCCGGCCGGTGTGGATGGTGCCGGCGCCGATGCCGATGTTCTCCGGGACCAGGTCGTCGGCGACGCCGTCTGGAGTGAACCCCCGCGACGTCCCGGCGAGCGCCTTCGACGCGTTGTCTGTGCCGATGGGCGTGAGCATGCCTGCGTTCGAATCGGGCTCGACGAGGACCTCGTCGGCCATGCCGCAGGTGTCGCCGGTGAGCGAACGCAAGTCGGCGGACAGGTGGGTGTACGTGTCCGAGCGGGCGAGCGCGGCCCGCCCGAACAGCGCGAATTCGGCCAACAGCAACGCGACGACGATGATCAGCATGGGCGCCGACCGCATCACGGCACGCCAACCCGACCGCTCCGGCACGGGTCGGGGCGGACGTACATGGCACCAGATCGCGGCGACGAAGCAGATTCCAGTGAGGACCAGAATGATTGTCGGGAGCGGCTGCCCGGCCAGACCGGGAATCTTGTCCGACCACGAGATGCCGAGGTCGAAACTCCAACCCCAAGCGTTGGCTCCGGCCGTCGCTCCAGCGCACGCGAGCATCAAAGCGGCGAGGTAAATCCAGAAGTCGCGGGCGCTGCGCCGCGCCTGCTGTGCCATCACGACGACCACGACGGCGGCGAGCGCGGAACCGAGGCCGGCGAAGACGCCGAACTGGACGGTCCATTTGGTCGGCGTGAACGACAGGAGCAGGACGGTCAGCAGGGTCGCACCGACCAGTCGCCACACGGGGCCGCGCGCGATGCCCGGAATATGTTTGCGCCGCAACAGCACTGCGAGCGTCGCGAGCAGCGCGAGCACCAGGATCAGGACGGGGAGGCGGCGGGCGAGGGCTCCGTCGTCGTGCGAGAGCGTCAGGAAGTAGTAGCGCAGCAGTTCCTGGTACCACGCCGCGGTCGGTCCGACCGTGTACCGGACGCGGATAGCTTCGGCGACGGTCGCGATGGTCTGCTGGCGGAAGACGATCATCACGACGATCGCGAACGCGGCGCCGACTGGCGCGGCGAGCGCCAACAGTCCGACGTCGCGACGGCGGGCGCGGACGGCCCGCAGCATGGGACGGCTGCCCGCGATGAGGACGGCGAGGGCGATGATGCCGTGCGGTGCGACCGCCATCGTCAGGCCGGCGAACAGTGCGGCGAGCGCCGCGGGCAGGAGTTGGCGCGTCGCGACCGTGCGCTCGACCATCCACCAGGTGAGAAGCGAACCGAGGATGATGACGGTCTCGCTGCGCAGTCCGCTGGCGAACGGCATCCAGAACGCCACAAACACTGCGGCCGCGGTGAGGACGGCGAGGTGGGAGCGGCGCAACGCCACGCCGAGACGCGGCAGGAGGACGCGGGACAGGATGAACCACGACACGAGGCCCGCGACGAGTGCGGGCAGCCGCATCCACACGGTCGCGGTCGAGATCTCGGCCCAGTGGCCGAGGAACGAGTAATACCAGTCGAACGGCGCTTCGGGCACGTTGAACCAGCGGTAGTAGTCGCCGAGGAATCCGGCGTCGTCGGCGTTGCGGCCCATCGTCAAGATGTAGCCGTCGTCGGACGATCCGGCTCCGAGGAAGTGCCAGACGACGAGCGCCGCCGTCACCAGGACGTCCGCGGTGCGCGGGATCAGCAGTCGCCAGCGACCTTTGGAAGCGAACCGGTGACGGTAGCCGCCGAGAACATCGAGACGGTAGGCCGCGATCAACGCGATCACGGCGGCGATCACGCCGACGATCAGGGCGAGCCATTTGAGAACCGTGGGCGTCAGGTCGAAACGGTTGTCGACGTCGACGTGCACGGCAAGACCCGACTGCTGCGCGGCGTCGACCTGCGCAGCGTCGAGACCGGTGAACACGCCTGCGAGGAGCGGCTTCTGCGCATCGTCATCGGTGACGGCCGGTCCGAGACCGACGAACTGAGCGAAGACCGTCGGACCGTCGGTCCACACGTGCAGGCGTTCGACGCCTGCGAGCTGATCGCGAGTGGCCGACGCGACCTCGGCGCCGCGGACTACGACCGACGCGCCGCTTGGCGACGCGGTGATCGCGAGCGCGTTGTCGCGGAACCCTTCGGCGGACGACGGCATGGTCGAGACGATCGTCGTCGACTCGTCCTGCCGGAGCGTGTCGCGTCCGATCGTCACGTCGAGACCAGCGGGCGTCTGCGTGGCCAACGGTGCGACGATCGACCCGTTCGCAGGGTCGAGTTGTTGCCCGGTGGGCCAGTCGATTGTCGCATCGTGCTGGGTGACCGGCAGGAACGGCGTAGCTACCGCTGCTGCGATCGCGATCGTCCCGGCCACAGCCGCGATGATCGCGTACGTCCGAGCGCGCGCTGTAGTCGGAGTAGGCATCGCGTCGATGCTAAGCCATGCCACCTGAGTCTTCCGTGAGTGATCGCCGTTGCCGCCGGTTACAACGTTGCAACGTCGCTGCAACCATCGAGAGCCTACCGTGTGCCTCACATCACTAACCGTCCGCAAAGTGACATGAGAAGGAGTCAGCGATGACTGTCTACGCGAAGCCCGGTACCGCCGGTTCGGTCATGAGTTTCGAGCCCCGCTACGACAACTGGATCGGCGGCAAATGGACGCCGCCCGTCAAGGGTCAGTACTTCGAGAATCCGTCTCCGGTCGACGGCCAGACGTTCTGTGAGGTCGCCCGTTCGACCGCCGAGGACATCGATCTCGCGCTCGACGCCGCCCACGCTGCGGCACCGGCATGGGGCAAGACGTCGGTCGCCGAGCGTGCGGTGATCCTCAATAAGATCGCCGACCGCATCGAGGAGAACCTCGAGAAGATCGCCGTCGCCGAGTCGTGGGAGAACGGCAAGGCCGTCCGCGAGACCCTCGCCGCCGACATTCCGCTCGCCGTCGACCACTTCCGCTACTTCGCGGGCGCCATCCGCGCCCAGGAAGGCGGTATCTCGGAGATCGACAAGGACACGGTCGCCTACCACTTCCACGAGCCACTCGGCGTCGTCGGACAGATCATCCCGTGGAACTTCCCGATCCTGATGGCAACATGGAAGTTGGCGCCCGCGCTGGCGGCTGGCAACGCTGTCGTCATGAAGCCCGCCGAGCAGACACCGACGTCGATCCTCTACTTGATGAGCCTGATCTCCGACCTGCTGCCGGACGGTGTCCTCAACATCGTCAACGGCTTCGGTGTGGAAGCAGGCAAGCCGCTGGCGTCCAGTAACCGTATCCGCAAGATCGCATTCACCGGTGAGACCACCACGGGCCGCCTGATCATGCAGTACGCAAGCGAGAACTTGATCCCCGTCACCCTCGAATTGGGTGGTAAGAGCCCGAACATCTTCTTCGACGACGTGATGTCGTCCGACGACGGTTTCCTCGACCGCGCGTTGGAGGGATTCTCGATGTTCGCCCTCAACCAGGGCGAGGTCTGTACCTGCCCGAGCCGCGCCCTCGTCCAGAAGGGCATGTACGACGAGTTCATGGAGAAGGCGGTCGCACGCGTCGCGTCGATCAAGCAGGGCAACCCGCTCGACACCGACACGATGATGGGCGCGCAGGCGTCGAGCGACCAGTGGGAGAAGATCCGTTCCTACCTGGCGATTGGCAAGGAGGAAGGCGCGAAGGTTCTCACCGGCGGCGAGCCGGCCGACCTGGGCGGCGACCTGTCGGGCGGCTTCTACATCCAGCCGACCGTGTTCGCGGGCAGCAACAACATGCGGGTGTTCCAGGAGGAGATCTTCGGCCCGGTCCTCTCGGTCGCATCGTTCTCGGACTACGACGAGGCGATCTCGATCGCCAACGACACGTTGTACGGTCTCGGCGCGGGCGTGTGGAGCCGTAACGGCGCCGTCGCCTACCGGGCGGGTCGCGACATCCAGGCCGGCCGCGTGTGGACGAACACGTACCACGACTACCCGGCGCACGCAGCCTTCGGCGGATACAAGCAGTCCGGTGTCGGCCGCGAGAACCACCTGATGATGCTCGGCCACTACCAGCAGACCAAGAACCTGCTGGTCGGTTACGCGCAGAGCGCCAAGGGCTTCTTCTAAGCCCCCTAGACCTCGCCCGGGTCGGCGACCCCGGCCCGGGCGAGTACCAACCTTCCGTTCGAACGGAGTCGGGACCGATACTCTCGAATACAACACTGGTGGCGAAAGGACAACGGCCATGTCTGAGACCCCGGATCGGGTGACGGCGACGGAGTCCGCCGTCCAACTCCTCACGAAGCTCTCCGAACTGCACGGCGGTCTGATGATCCACCAGTCGGGCGGTTGCTGTGACGGGTCGGCGCCCATGTGTTACCCGGTCGGCGAGTACCGGATCGGACAGCGCGATGTGCTGGTCGGCACGATAGACCTGCCCGACCCACTCCCCGAGGTCCGCGTCTGGATCAACGGCGACCAGTTCGAGCTGTGGAAGCACACCCAGTTGATCCTCGACGTCGTCCCCGGACGTGGCGCGGGCTTCTCGTTGGAGGCGCCGGAGGGCGTCCGATTCTTGTCGCGTTCGCGTACTTTCAGCGACGACGAGAACGCACTCCTCGCGGCGTCGCCCCCGAACGTCGGAGCCGATTTCGAGTAGCCAGACGTCCTAACGGCACACCCAGGTCCGGATGAATGCCCGCAGTTCATCATCGGTCCTGGGTGGATGGTTCGGATAGAGCTGGAAACTCAGCCAAATCCGCATGACGAGTTCGGCCAGCCCCTCCATTGCGCGGCTGTCGTAGCCTTCACCGTCCCAGTCGACGTTCAGTCGGCGCAGCATCTCCGCGCCCAGTGCGACGGCACCGGACGACGTGGCCTCCCGCGTGAACAATTCCCCCTCGCCTTCGCGGAGCATGAGCCCGAGAGCGGGCTCGTCGGGGAGTCGCCGCAGACAGTAGAGAATCGTCTCGGTAATCGCGTCGTCGACGGTGTCCACCCACGCCAGTTCCTCGCCCATCCGGGTGAGGAAGTCGCCGGCTCCGGCGGCGGCGACGGCTGCGAGCATGTCGTGCACGGACGAGAAGTAGCGGTACACGGTCTGCCGGGTGACGCCGGCCTCCTCGGCGACGTCACCCAGCCGCGTCTTGCGCAACCCGAACCGTTCGACGCAGCGGGTGGCCGCTTGCAGGATCCGATCACGAGCCTCATCGGCGCTCTGCGGCAGATCCCCCTGCCATCCACGAGTCCTCACACCGGCCATGTTCTCACACGGTCGTCGCCGTCTCATTCGAGGCCGAATCGGACTCTTCGGGCTCGGTGCGCGCGGCGCGGCCGCGTCGAACAGCAAGGGTCAGGACACCGACCGCGACCACGTAACAGCCGATCACGTACGGGAGGCTGCCGATTGGCGACCCCGCCCCCGGCGACGCGTCGGAGCCGGTCACGCCGTCTTCGGCCCCGAAGTACGACGGCAGCGCGACTATCCACAGCACCGCGTGCACCCCGAGGAACAGCCACGGGAAGAAGCGGAGGAACGGTGCGGCCTCGCGTGCGGGCCGGGCCGATGTCGCAGGCAGGCGCCGCAGCTGCCAGGCGAGCAGAGCGAGTCCGATCACCCAGATGCCGAACACCTGGATCGCGAACACGACGGTCTGCGCGGTCAGGTTCGCTCCGTCGCCGCGCCCGAAGACCGCGGTGGTTATCGACAGCAGCGGCATCGACACCACGGCGACCGCGCCGGCGACGACGATCCGCCACGTGAGCGACCAGCCGCGAATCGAACGCCCCCGGGTCGTCGGGTTCTTCACCAGAATGGCGCACATGAACGTCAACACCGCGAACGAGACGGTCGCGAACAGCCACGCACTACTCCACGGGACCGATTCGAACAGCGGGACGGCCGACGGGTTGCCGAGCACGCCGGGCTGCGCATCGTAAAACGGCGCATCGACGTTCCACTCCCACCACTTCAATTGCGGTCCAAGCTGGTCGAAGATCTCGTAGAACACTTGGTAGACGAGACCGACCACCACCGAACCGCGCAGTGCCGACCACTTTCTGCCGTCGAAGAAGCCGAGGGCACGGACGATCTCGTAGGCGACTTGGCTCATCGCCGGGTAGAAGCACACGATGTAGAGCGGCAGCCGGTCGTACATGAGATCGACGGTGAAGACGTTGTGGGCGAACATGAAGCCCATCGCATCCTGCATGCCGAACCATTCGGGGAAGTAGAGCGGTGGTTCGATGATGAACAGGTAGACGAGGGAGCCGAACCACAGTGCGAGGTTCGTCGGGTCGCCGTCGCGGCGGAGCCTGCGCACCGCGTGGACGAGCGCGAGGATCGCGCCGACCACGATCAACAGTTCGAGGATCGGGAGCGTCCAGTTCGCTAGGTCGAACGGATTGCGCAGGGTAACGACCGGATCAGCGTCTTCGCAGACGAATCCGAGGTACCGCGTGATGACGAAGGCCGGAGTGTCCGGATCGCAGACAGCCACCGTCTCCCCTTACATCCGTGCCAGTGTTCGCGGGTCGACGCCGCGAGGGATGGTCTGTGCGCGTTCCCCCGGCCTCGGCACGCCGTCGCGCCAGATGTCCGACGGCGGATCGAGCTCGCAGTCGAACCCCATCGGGAGCCGGGTCCGTCCGAGCATCCGCTTGACGCCGTGCCGGGCTAGGCCGAACAGGACGCGAGGGCTCTTCACCATGTCGGTGACCGACTCGTCGAGGTTGAACACTGCGGTGAAGTGCTCTTCGACCTTCTTGTCTTCGCGGACGGTAGCCGAGATGTGGTTGAACACCGGCCATGCCGCTCGGAAAGCGAGCTGCTGGCGCCACCGCGGTGGAAGTTCGGTGCCTTCGGCGTTCGCGTAGCCCTGGTCGCGGGCGAGGGCGAGCGTCCAAATGTCGTCGAGCAGCGACTGTTGCGCCGAGAAGTAGTCCTTGGCGAACGCCCCGTCGATCGTCGATGCCTCCGCGAGGTGTTCGGAGAGGAGGACCGCACACTTGCTCGCCGAACTCATCCCCTGTGCGTAGAACGGGTTGAATCCGCAGATTGCGTCGCCGATGACGACGAGGCCTGCGGGCGGATTCTCGAGTCGGTCGTAGCGGCGCCGCCGGTTGCCGGTCGATTTGGTGACGAACACGTCGGAGATCGGCTCGCACAGATCGACGGCGCGACCGAATGCCGGAGCCCGCACCTTGTGCGCGGTAGCGACGAACTCGTCGGCTTGGCGAGGCATCGGGTGACCCCACGACCCCATCGTCACCAGGACTCGGTCGCCTTCGATCGGGAAGATCTGGCACAGGAAGTCGTGCTCGGGCGGGTGGGGGCTGGTGTCCGCGGTCGGCATCACCGACATCTGCGCCCACCACCAGGATTCGGGCAGGTCGGCGGGCTTCTGGTACCAGCGGGATGTGTATGTGACGCCTGCGTCGAGCGACTGGATCGGCGCTTCGGGCCAGCCGGCCTTGGTGAGCCACTTGGAGACGTGCGAGCCGCGTCCGAGGGTGTCGATGACGAGGTCGGCGTCGACGAGGTCGCGCGGCGGACCGGTCTCCCGGCCAGTAACCCACACGCCGGTAACGCGCCCGGATGCGGTGCCGCCGTCGACGGTCTCGAGCCCGGTTACCGACACGCCTTCCTCCACGGTGACGTTCGGAATCTCGGCGAGCGCGGTACGCAAGGTCCGTTCGATGAGAAGTCGTGACGAGTAGACCATCGACATAGTGCTCTCGCTGCGCGGGATCCAGCCCGCGCCTTCGCAGTGAGCCGCCGCCTGGGACGGCATCATGTGCAGCCCGCCCGCCTCGATGAGCGCGTCCTCGAATCCGGGGAAAATCTGGTCCATCGCACGACGTCCCGAGTTGAGCAGGAAGTGCGGATGCTTGCTCTGCGGCACACCTCGGCGGTGTTCGGCGTCCTCGGGGATCACATCGCGTTCCAGGACGAGTACTTCGTCGAAGTATTCGGCGACGGCGCCGGCCGCACACATTCCCGCGACACTTCCTCCGAGCACGACGGCTCGACTTCCCAATCTCATTCGAACCCCTTTACGTCATACATTTTCTGGTTGATGTCACATCATAGGGATGTGGTGTGCGACACGTCAACGGATTCCTCGGGAAAGGCTGCTGGCCTGGGGCCATGTACGTGGCGAGGTACCGACCGCCGCGCCGCGTCCCCGCGTGTCACCGAGCCACGCTCCATCTGGCCGTTAGATTCGGGGCATGGACAATCTCCGACACGTGCTCGTGTCCGCTATCGAGCTGGAGCAATCGTGCTGATCGCCTCGCGCCGCATCGCCGTGGCGACCGTCGCAATGCTCGTGGCGGGGCTCGGCGTCGCCTGCGGGGCCGACGAGTCACCTGCCGAGAGACTGGCCGACGCGTTGACCGGCCACGATCCGAGTGCGGCGGCCGAATCCACGACCGAGGGAACCACCGCGAAGAAGGCGTTCACCGACACGTTCGATGGAATGGGCGAGGCCACCGCAGACGTCGCGGTGAATGACGACGACACCGAGTTCACGTGGACGTGGACGCTCCCGAAGGACCGGAAGGTGACCTACCGGACGCCGGTCGAGACGTCGGGCGACCTCGTGAAGTGGTCGCCGACCCTCATCCATCGGAATCTCCCAGCTGGCGGGCGCCTGCTGTACAGCGACGTGAAGAGTTACGACACCCCGGTGACCGATCGGCAGAACCGCCCACTACTCACCTGGCAAGAAGTGACCGTCGTGTCGCTCGACGCCGCGACGCCCGAGTCTGCGTCTGTGCTCGCGAAGAAGCTGAAGTCGGTCGCACCGGAAGTGTCCGCATCGTCGATCCGCGGCGGGTTGCGCGGGAAGAAGGGACCGCAGACGATCATCGCACTGCGCGCTGGGGATGCGAAGCGGGTCGGTTCGCTCGAGCACATCGACGGTGTGACGACCCGTGCCGAAGGGCGGCTACTGACCGCGTCGAAGAATCTACGGTCACCGGCGACGAGCGGACTCGAAGAACATTGGCGGACCGTGGTCGACAAGGCGGCAGGCGCTGCCGTCACCGTGGTGAACGCCGACGGCGAGCCCGCGAGCGACGTGCAGACGTTCCCGGGCAGTGCCCCCGACCCGGTGCGCACGACGCTCGACGTCGCGCTGGCGCAAGCGGCGAACGACGCCGTCGCGAAAGAGACGCGTCCGACAATGATCGTCGCGATCCGGCCGTCCACGGGTGGGCTCCTGGCCGTCGCCCAGAATTCCGCGGCGGACGCAGAGGGGCCGATCGCGTTGACCGGCCTGTACGCACCGGGATCGACGTTCAAGACGATTACGACGGCGAGCGCGTTGAAGACGGGCGTCACCACGGCCAACGCCCGGCTCGCCTGCCCCGGAACGCAGACGTTCGGCGATCGGAAGATCCCCAACGAAGACGAGTTCGATCTCGGCACCGTTCCGTTGCATACCGCGTTCGCACGTTCCTGCAATACGACGATGGCCGGTCTGTCGACGAAGCTCGGCAACACTGACCTCGCCGACACGGCCCGCACTTTCGGTCTGGGAGTCGACTACACGGTGCCGGGTCTGACGACGATCACTGGGAAGGTTCCGACGGCCGACACTCCAGCGAAGAAGGTGGAAAGCGGCATCGGGCAGGGTGCGGTCACCGCGTCACCGTTCGGGATGGCGGTAGTCGAAGCGTCGCTGGCGGCACGGAAGACAGTGACGCCCACGCTGATCGACGGACTGCGAACAACGACGGACGCCGAAACCGCGACGGTTCCAACCGATGTCGCGTCCCCGATTCGATCAGCGATGAAGGAAGCTGTCGCTTCGGGGACAGCGACGAGCCTGCGTGACATCCCGGGGCTCGGCGGCAAGACAGGCACCGCCGAGTTCGGCGATAACAAGCATTCGCACGGCTGGTTCGCGGGCATCGTCGGCGATCTCGCCTTCGCGACTCTCGTCGTCGGCGGCGACAGCTCGACGCCTGCGCTGAAGGTCAGCGGCGACTTTCTCCGCGACGCCGAAGGCCACCTGCCTGTCGCCCGCTGATCGCGAGCCAGGTCGAGTCCCGCACGTGGCGGCCCGGCGACCAGTCATGCCGCGGAGAGGAGGCGTGAGAGCAGAGTTTCCACGGCCGAACTCGCACCGCGGGGCGGACCGTGCGGCAACAGGTCCGGTGACTGCCCGATGTGATGGAGCGGATTGATCTGCCAGCCGTGGGGACTTCCAGACGGTCGCCACCCGACCCGACCGGCTTCGAAACCCGGGTCGGCGATGATTGCCGTCTCCCACTTGCCGGGACCGACACCTTCGGCGCGGTTGTGTCTGCCACAAGCGGCGCCGAGGTTGACGAGGTCGGTGCGGCCACTGTTCTCCCACCGCGCCACATGGTGTGCTTCGGTGCGCGAGAACGGAACATCGCAGCCGGGGGCGGTACAGCCGCGGTCGCGGGCGAATATCGCCAACCGTTGCGCCTTCGATGCGAACCGCCGACCACGCCCGAGATACAACACCTCCGAGGTGTTGTTTCGGAACACCGCCAGACGCGGCACCGCATGAGCCGCCAACTCGACGAGCTCTTTCACCGGGATCCGCGCGCCGGTCGCGGTCAATGCCACTCCGGCCTCGGCGGCCAACTCCTGATCAGTGACCGTAACCACCAACTCGGCTGGCAACCGATCCGGGCGCCCCAGCGCACCGTGACCGAGAACGAAGTCGGCCATCGCAACAAGCGCGTCGTGATTGCGCTGAGCCGTCGTGCGGGTGTCACGCTCGCGCGCGGCGGTAAGGACGGCCTCATCCAGATCTCCCCGATCCACCGCGCCATGCGGAGACTCCGGATCCTCCGGATTGTTCATCCCAGGCGCGGCCCACGCGCCAAGCACCACATCGAGCTTGGCACGCAACGCCGGGGTTATCGACCCCCGCACCGTCGACATCAACCGCGCATCCTGCGCCCCCAGCGTGAATCCTCGCGTCCGACGACGATCTGCATCATCGGTCAACTCCCCATCGGGGTCGAGGTGGCCGAGCAGGCGCTGCCCAGCCTTGCGGACGCTCTCCGGCGAGAGCGCCCGAGCGACGTCGGTCAGCTGCGCTTCGGCAGCGGCGGCCGTGTCGGGATCGACCCGGGCGGGAATCTTGTCGATCACCGCGGAGATCTCGGCAACATGTGCACGATTGATCGCACCTTCACGCAAAGCCTGCGCGGCCACCGGATTGCGCGCCGAAAGTCGATCACCGACCACCGACCGAAACGCACCCGTCGCGAACATCAACGCGATCCGCGCATTCGCCTCACGCACACCCAACCGCAGACCGTTCGTCAGGTACTTCTGCACCGTCATATAGCCCTGCGCCTGGAACGCGAACCGATCCGACAACTCGATCATCAGACCCGTCGTCGCCGCCTCGGTGCGAGCGCGCATCTGCTCGTTGGTCTCGGCCGCAGTGAGCAGATCCTCGGCCGACGCCGAGGCGAACGAGACGTCGTTCAGTTTCGCGGCCGCTGCGTTCATCAACCCCAGCAGAGCCACGGGCGACTCCGGGAGAACACCGTCGAACGCGGACTCGTTCACCGAAACCACCTCCTCGAACCTCTGTATCTCCTGGTCGGCACCTGTGCTGGCCTCCTGAATGCACACTAGCAACGAGGTACGACAATTCCGGATGGCCGGAATTGCCGCAATGAGATCGACCCGGAGTCAGCCGACGATCAGCACGCCACCCAGACCAAGTGCACCGACGAGCACCGTCGCGCACGCCGCCAAGAGGAAAGGACGCGAACCGACAGATCGGAACAACGACAGCCGGACGCCAGCGCCCAGCGCGAACATGGCGCCGGTTAGTGCAATCACCTGCATTTGCTCGCCTACGTCGAGTACCAGGTCGGGCACAATGCCGCAGGAACGAAGCGCCACACAGGCAAGGAAGCCGAGCACGAACAGCGGGACCAGCGGTGGACGGTTCCCGCTGTCGCCTACCGCCGAACGCTGACGAATACTGACGACTGCCAGCACCGGAGCGAGCATCACCACGCGCGCCAGTTTGACGACCACCGCGACGCCGAGCGCACTGCCGCCGATCATTCCACCCGCTGCCACGACTTGTGCGACCTCGTGGATCGAGCCACCGGCCCACGCGCCGGCGTCGGTGTCCGACAACCCGAACAGATGCGCCAAGAAGGGCACCGTCGGAATCATCAGCGTGCCGAAGACCACGACACCTGCGATGGCGGCCGCCACCTCTTCTTCATCGGCGTCGATCACACCGTCGACGGCGGCCACTGCGGCCGCGCCGCAGATCGAACTGCCGCACGCGATAAGCAGACGCTGGCTGGACGGAATACCTAGGAGCTTGCCGATCCAGAGGGATCCCGTGATGCCGCCGACGACCACCACGACGACCATCGCGATCACTCCGAATCCGAGGCCGAGGATGTCGCCGAGCACCAGTTGTAGCCCCAACAGTGCGACGCCGATCCGCAGCACGGTCTTAGACACGATCGCCAGACCGGGTCGGATCACTGCGGGCAGCGCGACGGTGTTCGCACACAACCCCCCGAGGACGATCGCGATCAACAGCGGACTGACGGCGGGCAGCACCGTGTTGATCGCCACTGCGCACGCGGTTCCGAGGGCGGCGAACACGAGACCGGGCGCCGGACCGGACATCTGCGTTTTGCTGATCGTCATGTGCTCAGCTTCGGCGGATCAGACTCCGACGGGAACCCGACTTCTCGATATACAGTCATATCCAGGTGATATGACGAGTCCATATCAAATAGACATTTCCCCAGGTAGGGTGATTTCATGGATCCGCGATCGCTCGACCTCGGCGCACTCGAACTACTTGTCGGCGTCGACGATCACGGCAGTCTGAGTGCCGCGGCCCGCGCGTCCGGCATCGCACAGCCGAATGCGAGCCGATCGATCGGCCGCCTCGAACGGCAGCTCGGCGTCCCGTTGCTCAAACGCGCAACCGCTGGCTCGACGCTCACTCCTCAGGGCACCGTTCTCGTGCACTGGGCGCGGCGCACCCTCGACGAGGCGACCCGGCTGCTCGACGTCGCTTCCGGCCTGCACACCGACCACACCGCCGAGCTAACGGTCGGCGCGTCGATGACCGTCGCCGAGCATCTGCTCCCCCGGTGGCTCGGCGAGTTCCGCAGTCGCTTCCCCGAAGTCACCGTTCACCTGCGCGTGCAGAACTCGTCGACGGTGTTCGTCTCGCTCGCGAACGACGCGTGCGACGTCGGCTTCGTCGAGTCGCCCGCTGTTCCGTCGAACTTGTGCAGCACCGTCGTTGCTCGGGACCGTCTCGTGCTGGTGGTCCCGCCCGATCATCCGTGGACGAGGCGGCGGCGAACGGTGACCGCCGAAGAACTCGCGTCGACTCCACTCCTGGTCCGCGAGCCAGGCTCGGGCACTCGGACCACCCTCGACGACGCCCTCTCCGGCTACGAGCAAGCAGCTCCCCTCTTGGAGCTCGGCAGCAGCGCCGCGATCCGCACGTCGGTGGCCGCAGGCGTCGGTCCCGCGGTCTTGAGTACGCTCGCGATCGCGGACGACGCCCGGACCGGGACAGTCCGTCCCGTCGAGGTCGAGGGTCTCGATCTGAGCCGATCCCTTCGCGCAGTCTGGCGGCCACCCCGCGAACTTCGCGGCCCCACAGCTGATCTCGTGCGTATCGCGAGAAGGGACTCGGTGTGAGCGATCAACCCGGATACGACGCGCTCGCGCAGACGTACGCCGATCTCATCGAGGGCGCGTTCCAGTCGCCGTTGGAGCAGTCTGCGGTCGATGCTTTCGTCGTCCACGTCCGCGCCACAGGCCTCGGCACCGAGGCCGTCGACGTCGGCTGCGGAATCGGACACGTGACGGCATACCTGACATCGGCGGGGTTCGCGGTCACCGCGGTGGATCCGAGCAGCGGGATGCGCGACCAGGCTCGACAGGCGCACCCCGACCTGGTCTTCGTCGACGATGACGCGTCGTTGCGCACCGTCGATCTTGGTCGGACGGCCGGCGTCATCGCCCGGTACAGCCTCATCCACCTGACGCCCGAAGCCGTCCGAGAGGCATTGCACGACTGGGCTTCCCGCCTCAGACCAGGTTCCGTCGTCCTGCTTGCCGGGCAGTCGTCCGACGAGCCCGGCGTACGGGAGTTCGACCACGCGGTCTCGCGAGCCTGGCGGTGGCACCCCGACACGATCGTCGACGCCCTAACCGAAGCGGGCTTCGTCGAAGTATGGCGGATGGTCAGTAGGCCCGCGGAGGGCTTCCACCGATTCCCCGAGTTCCATGTGTGCGCTGTTCGACAGTGAGGTCGAAGCTGGCCTCACCCGACATCCGGTCTCGCTCAGCGTGTGCGACGGCGTTTTGTGCCCTTGCCTCTTCCGGGTACCTTTCCGGCGGCTTCGCGGGCGGCGCGCTTGGCGGCGGCCTTCTCCTTGGCGGACCGTTTCGGTGTGGGTTCGGCATCTCCGCGCGACGAGTTGGCCCGCCGACCTCGAACGATGCCGATAAATTCGTCGACGAGGGGCGTTGTCGGATCCGGCCACAGCACTCCGACGGTGCCTGTGGGCACGTCCAGCACCGGACGGTAGACGAGATCTTTGCGATGGTGAAGTCGCGCCAGCGACTGCGGGACCAGCAGGACACCGACTCCCGCCGCGACGAGTTCGATCGCGTCCCCCGTGGTCTCGGGACGATGCTCGACGGCGCTGCCCGGCCGGTCTGCGACGGCGATCGGCTCATCGGCGGGCCACAGGAACTGTTCTTCTGCGATGTCGGCGAGCGTGAGTTCGTCGCCTGCGGTCAGCACATGATCCCTCGGGACGAGGATGACCGTCGTCTCCTGGTAGAGCGAAATCGAGTGGTGCGGACCGGGATCGGCGTGACTGAGCGCGTCTGGCAGGCGGGTGAGCGCCATGTCCACAGTGCCGTCGGCGACTGCCGACGCCGTCTCTGCGACCGACAACGGGACGAGCTCGAGGGGTACGTCAGGTTTTCGGTCCCGCCAGATCCGCACCCACTTGGCGGGGGTCGCGCCGGGCACGTAGGCGAGGCGGAAGGACTGCGGGGTGTCGGCCGTACTCACGAATCGAGGCTACCGCCCGATACGCTGGTCTCATGAGTTCGCAGTCGATGAAACCGGCCACCGCCGCCAAGAAGCTGGACGTGTACCTGCCCGCGACCCCAGCCGAGTTCCGCGATGGCACCATCAGTCGTACCGAACTCGCGGCGCTGCAGGCCGACCCACCTCAGTGGCTGCGTGATTTGCGGGCGAATGGTCCGCACCCGAAGAATCTCGTCGCAGGCAAGCTCGGGATCTCAAATTCCGGGCTGGTGCGTGGTGACGTCACCGAGGCGTTGACCACTGAGCAGATCAACACGCTCCTCGAGGAGATGCCCGACTGGCTCGCCGCTGAACGGGAGCAGCATGTCGAGGTGCTTCGGGAGGAGCGCCGGGTCCGCTCGTTGCATGCAGACCGTCGACGTGCGAAAGAGCAGGCCGAAGCCGAGTCGACGGGCGATTGACAACCGCAGCTTCCTCCCCTGGCGCGCCCACTCCACCGCCGCGCCCAGCGGCGCGTGGGCTCCTGTTCCGGCCCCCGTCGGCGAAGGGCCGGTGGGCTCCCGCGGTCCGATCGGGGCTCTCACTCGCAGTGTCGTCGGCGATCCTCCTCGCCTGCGGCTTCGGATCGCAGTCGCTGCTCGCGGCGCTCGGCGTGTTCGCGGTGCTCTACGGCGAGCGACGGCCATATCTGTTGCGCTGGAAGGTGATCCTGACTGCGGGTGTACTGCTGGCGGGTGCTGCCACAGCGTTCGGGGCCCTCGGCTCCGCCGTCGGACCGGATGCGTCCGTCCTCCCGGCGCTCGGAATCGTGCTCGCGCTGTGCGCGTGCACGGCTGTCGCCGTGTTCGTGACGAACGCACTGCGGCTCGGTCCACCCGGACCGTACTTCTTTCTACTCGTCGCCGGGGTCGCGCAACTCGTCGGTCAACACGGCGTCGATCCGGGGCATCTGGCGATGTTCGTCGCGACCGGAGTCGCGGTGTCGTTGGCCGTGAGCATGGCTCCGGCCCTATGGCGTCCGCACGCGCCTGAATCGATCGCCACCGCGGCCGCACTGAGCGCCGCGGAGCAATATCTGTCCCAGAACTCAGACGCAGGCAAAGCTGCACGCCACGGAGTCGCACTGTCGACGTTGAACGCGTGGTCGGTCCTACACGATGCGGCCGCGACCGACGGTGACCTCGCCCAACGTCTGTGGACGGCCCACCAGAAGGTCGCCGGCGCTCAGGTCGGCCAATTCGTCGCACCACTTCCCCGGCCGAGCATCGGCCGGCGTCTGAGGTTCGCGGCGCACCTGAGCTCACATGCGACGGTCACCGCGATCCGCGCGAGCGTCGCGGCACTCGTCGCCGGAACCATCGCGGTGGTCGGCGGGCTCGGACGCCCCGACTGGGCGATCCTCAGCGCAGTCCTCGTGCTGCAGATGGGGCCGGACCGAGTGCACGGAGTCGTCCGCGGTGCGCACCGGGTGATCGGCACCGTCGCCGGTGTCGGACTGTATGCGGGACTTCATGCCCTCGACTTGCACATCGGGATCCTGATCGTCGCGCTGACGGCCCTCAACGTGCTGATCGAGCTGACCGTCAGCACGAACTACGCGGTCGCCGTCTTATTCATCACACCGCTCGCACTGCTCGTCGGGGGTCCGAACACACCGATCGGAGAGCAAGTCCGCGATCGCGTTCTGGAGACCGTCGTCGGCGTCGCGATCGCGTTGCTCACCGCGTGGCTACTCCCCCGATCCCACCGCCGCACTCTCGTCGCCGCCGACGAGACCTCTGTGCAGGCGAGTCGCCGCGTGGTGGTCGACGGCCGGATCGAGCCCGTCGACGGGCCGGTGATGCGACCCAACCGCCGGGACCTGCAATGGCACCTCCTCGAGGCTGAACTCGCGGCCAGCGACAGCGCATCCGACGACGCACGCTGGGCGCATGAGTATTGGCCCGAGCACGCTCGGGCCCGCGACCTCGGATACGACGTGCTGGACGCCTGCTGGCGGAACCCTCTCGGCCAGCCTCTCGACGACGACTTCCGGCGCAGTCTGTCGCAACGTATGGAGGAACTGAACAGATGATGGAGTTGCAGGAGATCTCGGACCGCTTCGAGATCCAGCAGTTGATGATCGACTACTCGACGGCGATCGATTCACGCCGCTTCGATGATCTCGATCGACTGTTCACCCCCGACGCCTACCTCGACTACAGCGCCTCCGGCGGCACACAGGGGCGGTTCCCCGAAGTGAAGGCGTGGTTGGCCGACGTCCTGCCGAGGTTCCCCGCATACGCTCACCTGCTCGGCAACTTCGATCTGACGATCGACGTCGATACGGCGACCGGGCGAACCATGTGCTTCAACCCGATGGTGCTGTCCGACGAACCGAAACAGGTCATGTACTGCGGGATCTGGTATGTCGACGCGTTCGTCCGCAGCGCGGACGGCTGGCGGATCACCCGCCGCGTCGAAGAGAAGGCGTTCGACCACATCATCTGACGGGTTCCACATCTGGTTCTGGAGCCTCGATTCGAGTCGCACGTGCCCGCGGGACCGCCCAGCACAGCAGTCCGGCGATGACGCACAGACAGGCGGCCGCGTAGAACGCCGGATCGTAGCCGCCCGACGTGTCCCGGACGACCCCAGCACCGAACGCCGCCACGGCCGCGCCGAGTTGGTGGGCCGCGAAGATCCACCCGAACACGACGGGTGTCGCGTCGCCGAACTGGTCGCGCGCCAACGCCATGGTCGGCGGCACGGTCGCTACCCAATCGAGGCCGTAGAACAGGATGAACACCCAGATGCCCGGGGTCGCCGAATCGCTCAGCAGCGCGGGCAGAACGGCGAGAGCGACGGCGCGCCCCAGGTAGTAGATGACGAGCAGGACCCGCGAGTCGACACGGTCGGTCAGCCAACCGGACGCGATGGTGCCCGCCACATCGAAGATCCCGACCAGAGCCAGGAGCGACGCTGCCGTCGTCGCCGGCATCCCGTGGTCGCCCGCCGCCGGGATGAAGTGTGTCTGGAGAAGCCCGTTGGTGGTGGCCCCGCAGATCGCGAAGCTGCCCGCGAGGAGCCAGAACACCGGCTTGCGGGCCCCAAGCGCCAACCCGGACAGCGCAGCGCGCGCCATGCCCCGGTTCTCCCGTGGCGGCTCGAGGACATCGACGCCGCCGAACGGCGGGAGCCCGACATCGGACGGCCAGGACCTCATCAGCAGCCCCGCCACCGGTATCACCGCGACGGCTACCGCGGTGACCACCAAGGTGGCGGTGCGCCAACCTTGTTGGTCGGCGATCCCGGCGACGACGGGTAAGAAGATGAGCTGCCCGGTCGCCGACGCAGCGGTCAGCACGCCGGTCACCAGACCGCGCCGGGCGACGAACCACCGCGTCGCGATCGTCGCGACGAACGCCGTGGACAATGCTCCGGTGCCGAGGCCGACGAGGACTCCCCACAGGAGGACCAGCTGCCAGCTCGCCGTCATGAAGACGGCGAGGCCGGTGCCGCCCGCGATCAGGCAGAGCGCGCCGGTGACGACGGGCCGGATGCCGAGCCGGTCCATCAGCGCGGCCGCGAACGGCGCGGTGAGGCCGAACAACGCCATGTTGACGCTCATCGCCGCACCAATTGTGCTGTGCGACCAGCCGAACTCGTGGTGCAGCGGGTCCATCATGACGCCCGGCACCGAACGGAATCCCGCAGCGCCGAGAATGGTCACGAACGCGACGGCCGCGATGACCCACGCGTAGTGGATGCGAAGTTTCACGTGAATCACGATGCCGGAACCCACATCTCGATCCCAGTGGCATCAATGCCAAGATATGAAAGGATACTGCCATGCATATCGTGGCAGTCCTCCTCCTGGAACCGGCCGTGGGATTCGATGCGAGCATCGCGCAAACATGTTTCGGCATGGCCGACGACGAGGCGGGGAACCGACTATACGAGGTGATCACCTGCAGCGTCGACGGTTCCGGAGTCCGTACGACCAACGGTTACTCGATCGCTCCGGACAGCGACGCGTCTGCGCTCGCTCGCGCTGACACGGTGGTGATCCCGGGAACGCGCCAGCACGACGCTCGCGTCCTGGGCACGCTGACGGAGCCGATCCGTGACGCGATCGCGCAGGTCCGCCCCGGCACCCGGCTGGTGTCGATATGCACGGGCGCCTTCATCCTGGCGGCGGCCGGGATCCTCGACGGACGTCGGGCAACTACCCACTGGCAGACTGGCGGCGACCTCGCCCGGCTCCACCCGACCGTCGACCTCGTCGAGCACGTCCTCTACGTCGACGACGGCGGGGTGTACACCTCGGCCGGGTTGGCCGCGGGACTCGATCTGTGCCTGCATTTGATTCGCGAGGACCACGGCACCGCGACAGCCGCTCGCGTCGCGCGCTACTGCGTAATTCCGCCTGCGCGGGAAGGCATGCAGGCGCAGTTCGTCGATCGACCAGTGCCGTCGCGCGGCGACGGGACGACGTCGGACACGCGAGCGTGGGCGACCGCGCACCCAGGGGAGAACCTGTCCGTGGAGCGTCTGGCCCGGCGGTCCTCGATGAGCGTCCGCACCTTCAATCGACGTTTCCGCGAAGAGACTGGCCAGACGCCGGGCGCCTGGGTGCAACGCCTCCGAATCGACCACGCGCGAGAGCTTCTCGAATCCAGCGATATGTCGATCGACGACGTCGCCGCACGCTCCGGATTGGGCAGCGCGACGAGCCTGCGCACCCACCTACGACGCGACACCGGCGTACCGCCCGCGACGTATCGACGATTGGCGCGGCAGGACCGGATCCCCAGCGGTCAGTAGCCGCGGCCGGCTGTCACGACGGCGCGCAACTCCTCGCCGGCCGCGTACCGTCGCAGGTTCTCAGCCAGGTACGGCGCCATCTCCTGGGTGAGTCGGCCGGCCGGATTGGCGGCGTGGGGCGTGATGACGACGTTGTCCAGGTCGTACAGCGGATGGTCGTCGGCCGGCGGTTCGGGGTCGGTGACGTCGAGGGCCGCTCCGCCGATCACGCCGGCTGTCAGCGCACGGTGCAGCGCGGCTTCGTCGATGAGCGGACCGCGTGCCACGTTGACGATCCACGAGTGCGGCTTGAGTAGAGCGAGCGTCCGGTCGTTGATCAGGTGCCGCGTCGCCGGAGTGTCCGGCGCGGCTAGCACGATGTGGTCCGACCTCGTCAGCGCTTCGTCGGTTCGCTCGGACGCGACAGTGACGTCCGCACCGTCGACTGGCCGGCCGGACCGGTTGACCGCGAGAACGTTCGCCCCGCACGCCTTCAACAGGGGCGTGAGTTCGCGACCGATTCCGCCGGCGCCGATGATTCCGACAGTGCTTCCGCGCAGTGTCCGCACAGCGGGATCGACGGTGTCTTTCGCCCAACGTGTCTTGGCCGATCGGACGATCTGCCGGGTGCCGCCGAGCAGGAGCGCGAGTGCGTGTTCGGCGACACCCCGCGCATAGAACCCGGAAGCATTCGTCCAGATCCGCTCCTCGTCGAGGATCTCGGCGTCGACGAACCGCTCGATGCCCGCGGTGCTGAGCGCGACCCATTCGACGCTGTCAGGGAGGTCCGGGAACCCGTCCGGCCCGCCGATCCACACCAGCACCTGCGCCCGTGCGAGCGGGACGACTGATCCGCCGACCGCGCGGACCGCTGAGGCGAGGTATTGATCCGGGGCCGGTTCGACGGCGACGCGCAGTGTGCTCATGGGGTCATGACTTACCACGATCGGGGTCCGCGCACCCGGTCTGCACCGTAGGCGGAGAGGAAGACGTCGACGCCTGCCCGCACCATCTGTCCGGCGTTCACGCCGGACAGATGGTGTCGACTGAGCCTGCGGTCAGCTGGACGAGTTGGCTCGCGTTCGGAGCGCCGGTGGTCGGAGCGGTGGGCTCGCTACTCGCCGGGCTGCTGATCGCGTCTGCGACACGGCCGGGTGCGGTGTCGGGCCGTGAGGTCAGGACAGACCCTGCACCACATCGTCGACCCTGCGCACCCGAACGCCAATCAACTCCAGGTCGGCGAGACGGTCGGCGGTGACCTGCGACGTCGCGTCGGCGACGACCACCGTCCGGTAGTCGCGCTCAGATGCGTCGAACAAGCTGGCTCGCGGACAGTTCGGAAGGTTGCATCCGGCGACGACCACCGTGTCGACGCCCGCCACGCGCAGCACATCGTCCATCCGCGTTCGGTGGAACGCCGACCAACGAGGCTTATAGAGGACGCGTTCCTCCGGACCGACCGACTGCGGTGCTCCCGACCGCAGGAGATCCCAGTCGAGCTCGACCGCTCCGGGCAGCAACTCGACCGGGATCTGTGCCCCTACGGTCCCCGGCTGGGCCGCGGCATCGCCCGCTTCGATGGAGGCCCGTCGGACCACGTCGACATCCGACTCACCGGCGACGTACGAACGGACGACGTGCACGATGGGTCGGCCCGCGGCCCGGAACGCGTGCGTCAAGTGCACGAGCGCGGGGAGCACGTCCCGTGTCCCCGCCACCGCGTCGACGAAGTCGTACTGGACGTCGATGACAACCAGGGCGGATGTTGACCAATGCGGGTCGAGGTAGTCGGGCATCGGATTATTCTGGCAGCAGATCGTCGGAGTCACGTGAATGGCACCCGGCCCGTCGCCCGACGACCGCAATTCGATCGCATCGTCGGACGATGACCTCGCTGTCCTCGGCGCTGATCTCACACGCTACGACGAATCCGCCGCCGACGTGCGCCAGGAGCATCGATTCAGTCTCGGTGCGCGTTGTGCGCTGCCCGGCTGATGGTCTCGATGATCTGCGGAAAGGTCGCCGAATCCCGTGCGACGATCTGATTGTGGTTGACGCCGGGGAACCGTACGAGCGCACCACGGCCGCCCGCCTTCTCCACTGCTTTCACATAGTTCGCCGCCATGCTAGGCGGCACTGTGGTGTCGGCGGTTCCGGTCATCGCGATGATCGGAACGTCAGGATCGATATTCTCGATCGGGCTGACCGACGCGTAGTGGTCGGGCACCTCGCTGGGCATGCCGCCCATCACGCTGCGGGCGCGCGAATTGCCGTTGAGCGCCGCCCTCCGTAAGTCAAGCGTCCCCGCCAGTGAGATCACATAGGTGGGCCGAAACACCGGTTCGGCGCCGATCTCGTCGTCCTCGAGATTGTGGCGGGTCCCCGACCACATCGCCAATTGGCCGCCGGCCGAATGCCCGGCGACCACGGCATCGTCCATCGATATCTCCGGCAGCGCCGCTTGGACGTTCGGAACGAAATCGAGCGCGGCGGCGACGTCTTTGAACGTGGTCGGCCATCCGCCGCCCGATCCGACCCGGCGATATTCGAGGTTGTAGACGGCGAGACCGCGCTCGGCGAGCCGTCGAGACAGCGACACGAAGACGTCGGCGCCGAGCTTGGACTCCCATCCGCCGCCGTGGATGAGCACAACCAGCGGCACGGTGTTCGGTTCGTGGTCGCCAGGCGGCAGATAGACGTCCGCCCAGTTCTGTCGATCGTCGCGGTCGCCCGTCGTTGTCGGATACAGGTACCGGTCGACGGTCACTTCGGACGACGATTCGACGTTCGCGAGGGCGCGTGCCGCTGCGCCGCGGTCTGCTGGTTCGGCCGGGGTCGCATCCGACGATGCGTCGTCGGACGCGCCGCAGCTCGTCACCACGAGTGCTATCGCGACGGTCAACGCGGTGAGCAGCCTACCGGCAGTTCGCGTTCTCATATGGTCGCTCCGTTGAGGGTCGAAGCGTTGACCGCGCCGTCGAGCCCCCACTTCTGGGCGATCGACTCCAGTTCGCCTCGGTCGATCATCGCTTGGACGGCGGACTGCAGAACCGCGCCCAACGGCGACTTCTTCGCTATCGCGAACCCGTACGGTTGGGAGTCGAACACGTCACCCGCTACGGCCAGCTCGTCGCCGCTTCGGCGGACGGTCGTCGCGACCACCGCCGAGTCGGCGGACATCGCGTCGGCTGACCCGTCGGTGAGCGCACGGACCGCGTCCTCCTGGGTGGGCGCGGCGACGATCTTGATGGGTTTGTCGCCAACCGTCACGCACGCCTTGCTCTTGGCGGGTAGCTCCACGGTGTGCTGGACGGTTCCTACGGCTGCGGCGACGGTGCGCCCGCACGCGTTGTTCGGGTCGACCGTGTCACCGGAACGTTGCGCCCACTGGGTACCGCCGCGGAAATACGTCACCATGTCCATGGTCTTCTGCCTGGCCAGGGTGGCGAAGAATCCGCGCGACCCCACGTCGTAGGTTCCGTCGACGACCCCCGGAAGGATTCGCTCGAACCGGGTCTGGTGCAGGTCGAGCCGCAGTCCGAGGAGGTCGGCCACCCGATTGAGTACGTCGACGTCGAACCCGGTCAGTCGTCCGTTCTCGTCCATGCCGACCATCGGCTCGTACGGTGCACTGGTACCGACCGTGAGCTTGCCCGACCGCCGGATCGCGTCCGGGACCCGCTCGGCCAGGTTGGCATCACCGGGCGCCGCGGTCGACGGCCCGGATCCATCGGTCGCCCCATCACTGCCGTCCAACCCGCAGCCGGATACCAGAAGTACTACGACCAGGCTGATCAGCAGTGCGGGAGTCCACCGGGACCATCTACGGCTCACGACATCGCAGTATATTCGCTTTCCACCGCAACGACTTTCCGATCGTTCACGTTGCCGCTGCCCCAGCCCAGCCCTAGCCGATCGGGTGATCGCTCGGCACTTGCAGCCAGCTCGGCGATCTCGGGTCGAGTAGCACGTGCTCGGGCTTGAGTTGTGAGTCGTTGGAGATCGGCCCGAACGACACTGCGCGCGGCGCGTTGAACGCGTACACGCTGACCCGCAGGCGATGCCCCCGCTTGAGCAGTGCATCGGTGCCCAGCGCACCGATGTCGAGGTATTGCTTGGCGCCCGGCTTCACCAGACTGCGTTTGAACGCGTCGAGCGAGTAGTGCGGGTCGACGACGTCGCCGTTCGGCGCATACGTCGACAGTGCCTTGTCCATCTGGTTGCGGATCGACACCGTCATCGAACCGGTGGTGAGCACCTGCGAGGAACCGTCGGGCGCGACGTCGGAGACCACCGCGGCATAGAACCCGTCCGTGGCGTCGACCTGAGTTCGCACATGCAGGTTGATCGGCCCGTTGATCGACGTCGCCTGCCGTACCGGTGCCGACGTGAACGTCAGCGCGCCGCGCTCGGCGATCCGATTGTCCTTGCTGCACATGTCCAGTGGGCTCAGAAAACCAATCTGGTCACGGTTGGTGTCACCGGAGCACAGCGTCGTGATCCCCGGTGCGACAGTCCATTTCGCCTTCCGCTTCGGACCGGTCGCCGATAGCGAGCCGTCGGCCACCGATGTCGGCGATGTACCGCTGCGTTTGGGCGTCAGATACATCCGGCGATGGGCTTGGCCGGGTCGCGGGAACGAGTCGGACTGAACCCAGCCGCCGCCCTGCTGGTGACTGGTGGCCGTAGCGTACTGGTCGATACCGTTGTCGACACCCTTGATCCACTTGTCGAACCAGGCGCGTTGCAGCACGCCCAACGACGGCGGCTGGCCCGGGCCGCCACGCGTGTCCCATCCGTTCGTCATGTGCTGACCGGTGCTCATCAGCATCTTCTTCTTGCTGTTCGGCAGGGCGCTGAGCTGGTCGAGGGCGCGCCACTCCATGTTGGTGAACAGATCCTGCCACCCGCCGACGACGAACGTGGGGACCTGAACCTTCGACGCGTCAGTGGTCAGCGCCTTGCGGTACGACGAGTTCATCGTGACGAGTTCCTTTGTGCGCCCGTCCAATTCACCGGTCGACTTCGCGAACAGACCCTGTAGGAATTCGGGGGCGAACACAGCCGGGTCGTTGATCCGGTCCATCAGCCATTTCACGTCGAACTGGCCGCGCAGCAGGCGCGGCAGATCGGGGATCATCTTGGCCCCATTCACGCCGAACAGCCAGAGCGCGAGAAAACCTGCGCCATAACCGGACCCGGGTGCGACAACGTCGGCGACGATATCGGTCATCGGCGCCGCCGGGAAGATGGCTTTGAGCCCAAGCGGATGCTTCGCCGCAGCCTGCAGCTGATTAATCGCGGAGTAGGAGTAGCCGGACATGCCCAGCTCACCGTTGGAGTACGACCTCTTGCGTGCCCAGTCGAGGACTTCGAGGGTGTCCTTCTGTTCGCGCTGGCCGAACACGTCCCACTTGCCTTGAGATGTTCCGGTGCCGCGCACATCGACGACGATCTGCGTGTACCCGCTGCGAACCAGTTTCGGGTCGACGGAGAACGAACTGACCAGCCCGCCCTTGGCGACCTTGAGTAGACGCTCGGTGCCCGAGATCGGAGTACCAGACAGATTGATGCTTGCGAGGAAGTCGATCACGGGCTGCGAGAGACCGGGAATGTTGGTGGCCGCAGCGGCGATCATGCTGATCAACTTGTTGTACGGCGTCATGTTCACGATGACCGGGTTGTGATCGGCCGTCGCCCGACCCGACCGATCGGCGGGGCGGTAGACGTCCGCGCGCAGGACGGTTCCGTCGGACATCCGGATCGGGACGCTCGGGGTCACGTGGACTCCGGCGTAGTGCTGCGGACCGTCGTACGTCTTGGTCCATTTCGGCGGATTGATCCCGATCGTCGCCGCGTCCGCAGGCGGCGGCGCGAACAGACCCGCCGCGACCGCCGACACGGCGACCACGGCCACCAACCGGCTCAGAAACTTACTCACGCCCGACCCCCAAGGTCCTATTTTCAAATTTCGCGCAGCGTGACTCACCACGCTCCACCTAAGTCATGTGACTGAGGTCGCACATTAATACTCGCCAGTAGCTTGTGTCAACGGCGACTGCGCCGAGGATGTACCGAGCCGGGCTCGCGCGGTGCGCGGCGCGGATCGTGATGGATGCCCGCGGCCGTTCAGATCACCGCTAGCCGACGCTCTTCGCGCTCCTCAACAGGAATAGGAAGTACGGGGCGCCGACGATGGCGACGACCAGGCCTGCGGGCAACTGAGTCGGGGCGAATAGCGCCCGTCCGATAATGTCCGCGACCACCACGATGATGGCCCCGAGCACCATCGTCAACGGCATGACCAGCATGTGCCGTTTGCCGACGAGCAGTCGTGCGGCGTGGGGCGCCATCAGCCCGACGAAGGCGAACACACCGACTGCGGCGGTGGCCGCCGCCGTGAGAAGAGCCGCCAGGCCGATATGGACCAAC
Organism: Gordonia abscondita; assembly: GCF_032711245.1. Lineage (GTDB taxonomy): Bacteria > Actinomycetota > Actinomycetes > Mycobacteriales > Mycobacteriaceae > Gordonia. The sequence continues at coordinate 1,608,623 of NZ_CP128986.1, read as the reverse complement.
CGCGAACGTGGCACCGACACGCCAAGCACACGCGGCGTCGTGTCGTCGAACTGGAGGACATCCAGATCCCTTCTGGTGCGAACGGCCACGAGGGCGCCGACGACGATGAGCACGAGCAGCGGCGCCAACTGCGTGAACGTCGTGCTGTACGTCGAACCGCCGAGCCATGTCATCGCCCGCGTCTGATTCCACGGATCGCTACGGATGAGCAGGAGGGTGGTCACCGCGCCTGCGCCCGCGCCGAGGGCGACCCCCACGAGGATCAGCTGGGTCTGGTGACTACGCCCCAGGACGACCAGCAAGAACAACGCCACCACTGCCCCCGCGGTGGCTGCCAGGTAGATGACCGGGTCGCTGGGCGACGAGACGAGCGTGATGACCGAGACCGCGCCCACTCCCGCGGATGCGCTCACACCGAGGATCCCTGGGTCAGCCAACGGATTTCGCGTGATGGTCTGCACGAAGAGTCCGGCCATTCCGAGCGCGGTGCCCGCCAAGAGCGCGCCGGCGATCCGCGGAAGCCTCGTCTCGACGATCAGATCGACACGCACCGAGGCCACTCCCCGACACCAATTCCAAATATCGCCGAGCAGGAGAGTCGTGTCACCGAGAAGCAGCGCCGCCACAAGTGCGACGACCAGTACGATCGCGGCCCCGATCACGACCAGCACCCGAGCGCCGTACCGCGGCGAGACGACACCCGCCCGCAGCGAGGCGATCGACTCACCGTGACCGCCTCCGCCGCGCAACCTGCGCGCGAGGACAACGAGAAAGACTGCCCCGATCAGGCTGGTCAGCACGCCCGTCGGGATGCCGATGCCGTTGACGGCGCCAACCACCGCTCGCAGAGCAACATCGGCGGTGAGGACGAGCGCCATCCCGGTCAGCGCGGCCGTCGCCAGGAATACGCGCTGTCGCCGGAGTCCGGTTATGCGGTAACTCAGCAGCCGCATGAGGGCCGGGGCACACAATCCGACGAAGCCGATCGGCCCGGTGACGGTGATGGCGCTGGCGGTGAGTAGAACGGCGAGCAGGAGGACGATGTACCTGGTCGAGGTGACCGGCACACCGTAGGATGCGGCGGCGTCGTCGCCGAGCTGCAGCAGGTCCAGACGTCGCCCCAGCGCCACCAGACCGCAGGCTGCGACCGCGGCGACGGGGATCATCGTGGCCACGCCACTAAGTCCGTTCTGCCCGAGGCTGCCCGCACCCCACACGAAGAGGCCCTGCGTTTGCCAGGTGTTCAGCAAGAGAATCACCGAGGTGACCGAACTCAGCGCCATGGTCAGCGCCGAGCCAGCGAGGACCACTCGCAGCACGTCAGCCTTCTGCCCGGTTACGCCGAGCACTGCGGCGGCCGCGCACAGCCCGCCTGCGAAGGCGATGAGCAGTCCGATCCAGGTGTCCGAGGTTACGCCGCACGCCGCGGCGATCGTCAGAACGAGGTACGAGCCTGCGCCGACTCCAATCGTCTCGGGCGACGCCAACGGGTTCCTGGTTACCGATTGCAGTGCCGCACCTGCCATCCCCAATGCGGCACCGACTAATAGTCCGGCGAGCAGTCTGGGCACCCGCGAGGTCAGCAGAATGGCCGAGCTCTGCGGAAGACCGCCGCCCCACAGTGCGTTCCACAGGGTCGCAACCGACAGATCGGCGCTGCCCTGGCAGAGATGCACGACCGCGATCACGCCGACCCAGAGCAGCAACAGCACCGTGAACACCACCACTCCGCTGGGTCGGCGGACGCCAGTCGGCGACGGTGATTTCGTCTCGGTCGAAGTCAGGGTCTGCATGATCACGGTCGCTCCCGGTCAGGACAGCGCGGAGGTGACCTGATCGCTGAAGGCGATCAGCGACTTCGGCCCGCCGTACATCCACACGCCCTTGCTGACACCGCGCACGTGACCTTCCTTGACGAACGGCAACGACTTCCACACCGCGTTGCCTGCCAAGTTCTTCTCCACTGGGTCGGTCTGCTCATTCCAGTACAGGAACCGGGTGTCGGCAGGCAGCCTGGTCAGTCCTTCGACGTCGACATAGCTGAGCCCGGTCTTACCCTCGCCGTTCGGCCACCCCGGCTGCAGACCCATGCGATCGAGGACTGCTTCGGGAGCCGAACCGCGCGCGTGCAGTCGGATGGAGACAGTGCTCCCCTGCGCCGTGATCGACGCGAAGACCGCGTGCTGTCCTGCGATGCCGCGTTCCTTGAGAGTCGCCGCGTTCTTCGTCAGAGCCTCGTCGAGGCTCTTGTTGAGTTCGTCGGCCTGCGCGCTGTGGTCCACAGCTGCGCCGAGGGCCCGAGTCGACTCCTGCATGCGGCCGATCGGATCCTGCGGATCGTCGAGAGCCAAGACGAAGATGGGCGCGATCTTGGACAGACGATCACGTACTGAGTCGGGGATCGATCGAGACGAGGCGACGATCAGATCGGGCTCGAGACCGGCGATGGTCTCAAGGCTGGGCTCCAACCGCTGACCGACATCGGTCGGCTGTGACGAGAGCGGAACCGTCGGGGCATCGAAGGAGTTGTATCCCTCGACGTCGGACAGGCCGACGACCGAGTCGCCTGCACCGATGCTGTTGAGGATCTCGGCATACTCCCACTCCAAGGAGACGACCCGGCGAGCGGGGCCGTGAGGCAGCGTCACCGTCTCGCCAGCGCTGTCCGTGAGGGTGATCGGGGTTCCGGACGATGTGGCTTCGTTTTTCGTGGAGTCGTCTGTGGTTCCGCAGCCCGCCAGCAGCACGACCAGTGCCGCCAAGACGGCGGGGAGGGCATTACGCCGCAATGACATGTGAATCTTCATCCCTTTCGTGACGCGTCAGAGTCTCGGTACGGCCATCGAAGGCCGTCCGGATGGGACGCTGGTGGTGCGCGCACGGCGTACGCGCACCTCAAGAAGGCCCGAGGTCGGGTCCTCCGTGACGGTGATCGGCAGACCCCAGACCTGGGTCAGCAAAGCGGGCTTCAATGCCTGCTCCGGCGTGCCAGCAGCGACGACACGGCCCGAATCGAGAACGACGATCTGATCGGCGATATCGGCGGCATGGTTCAACTCGTGGAGGACGACGCCCACCGCGACGCCATGCTCGTCGGCGAGCGACCGGATCAGTTCGAGCACCTCGACCTGGTACCGAAGGTCCAGATGATTGGTGGGTTCGTCAAGAAGAAGCACCTCGGTCTGCTGAGCCAATGCACTGGCGAACCACGCCCGTTGGAGCTGACCGCCGGACAAGGTCTCCAACGGCACGTCGGACATGTGTCCCAACCCGGTCGCGGCGAGCGCACGAGTGATCGCGTGCGCCCCGTCCTCGTCGCGTCCGCGCCAACCGGACCGATATGGGTGGCGGCCGAACTCGACGATGTCGCGAACGGTGATGCCGACTGGGGTCGGACGTTGCTGAGACAGCAGCGTCACCCGCCTCGCGAATTCGCGAGGCGACAGCGTGCCGACGTCGGTCCCGTCGTCGCCGAGGGACACTGTGCCCGACGAGCGGCGAACCAATCGGGAGAGGGCGCGCAGAAGCGTAGATTTTCCCGAGCCGTTGGGCCCGACGAGCGCGGTCACCTCACCGCGCCGAAGGGTGAAGTCCGCCGCGTGCACCACCTCGACACCGTCGAACCCGACCGACACGTCGCGTGCGATCATCAAAGGGCTGCTCAATTCCACTCAGCCAGTATGCAGGCAAGGCTCAGCTAATCAAAATGAGCGGGGCGGTCGACCCGAACGCGCAGCCGACCCAACCTCCTCGGCCATCACTTAAAGAGATTAATAGCTGCCCTATTTGTGGACGCATTGGGACTGCCGCACAATGAACGCCATGCACCTCGACGACACGCACATCTCGCCTGCGGTCGTCCGGGACGGAAAGGCTCGACGGATCGGACTGGTCGGGCAAGTCATCGAGCGTCTGCAAGACGCACTCGCTGTGGGCAAGTGGCCGGTGGGCAGCCGTCTACCGATCGAGAGCGAACTAGCGGCCGAGTTCGGCGTAAGCCGCATCACGCTCCGCCAGGCGGTGCAGGCACTGGTTCACGTCGGGCAACTCGAGACCCTCCAAGGCAGCGGGACATTCGTCTTGGCCGCATCCGAGGTCGAAGCCGTCGTCAGCCGGTTTCTGTCGAGCAAGGACCTGCAGTCGGTGTTCGAGGTGCGCCAGGCACTGGAGTCTCAGGCTGCCGCACTCGCTGCCCAGCGAGCCGAACCCAACCAGCTCGCACAATTGCGTGCGGCGATCGAACATGGCGAACGAGCGGCGGAGGCTCAGGACTCGATCGAGTCGAGCGAGGCGTCGATCGAGTTTCATCGCGCGGTAGTGGTGGCGAGCCACAACGCGCCGTTGATCTCGTTGTACACCGGCATCGAGAATTCGGTGTTGCAGTCGATCCACCAGGGAGCACCGGACGAGGACGCGCGTTCATTCGTCGACGGCCATCGGGACATTCTCGAGGCCATCGAAGCAGGCGACGTCGACAACTCTCGCCGACTCGCGTTCGAGCATCTTCAGCACGTTATCGACTGACGAGATTCGCCGCGCGCGTCAGTTCTTGAGCGCGCCCGCCCATAGATTGATCCCGGAGTCCACCGCGTACTCATCGATCGACAGCAGTTCATCGGCACTGAACTCGAGATTGTTGACGGCCGCCACGCTGTCCTCCAACTGCCCGACGCTCGATGCGCCGATCAACGCTGAGGTGATCGGCGCGCCATCCTGTCGGCTGCGGAGGATCCACGCGATCGCCATCTGGGCAAGGGTCTGGCCGCGAGATTCGGCGAGATCGTTCAGCCCACGTATCCGGCGCACGTTCTCGTCGGACAGGAAGCTCTTCGACAGTGACTTGCCTTCTGCCGCACGGGAATTCTCCGGAACACCGTCGAGGTATTTGTCTGTGAGCATGCCCTGCGCCAGCGGCGAGAACGCGATGGAACCGACGCCCTCACGGTTGAGTACCTCAAGGAGGTTCGGATCGTCTTCCTCGATCCAGCGGTTCAGCATGGAGTATGACGGCTGATGGATCAACAACGGTGTGCCGAGTTCTTTGAGGATGCGCACCGCTTCGGCCGTCTTCGTCGGCGAGTACGACGAGATTCCCGCATAGAGTGCGCGACCGGACCGGACCGCGGTGTCCAGCGCCCCCATGGTCTCCTCAAGCGGTGTGTCGGGGTCCGGGCGGTGGCTGTAGAAGATGTCGACGTAGTCGAGTCCCATTCGCTGCAGGGACTGATCAAGGCTGGCCAACAAATATTTGCGCGATCCCCAGTTCCCGTACGGTCCGGGCCACATGTCGTAGCCTGCCTTGGAGGAGATGACCAGCTCATCGCGGAACGGCCGGAAGTCCTGGGCCAGGTGGCGACCGAAGTTCGTCTCCGCCGAACCGTACGGCGGCCCGTAGTTGTTGGCGAGGTCGAAGTGGGTCACACCGAGGTCGAATGCGCGGCGAAGGATCGCCCGCTGCGTCTCGAACGGCTTGTCGTCGCCGAAGTTGTGCCACAACCCGAGCGATACGGCCGGCAGTTGAAGGCCACTCCGGCCGACCCGGCGGTATGGCATCGATTCGTAACGGTTCTGCGCGGGTTGATGAGCCATGCCTCCGATCTTGCCACGGGCCGTCGACCGACGCCGGGCAGTTCTCCGGTCCATCACAGCGGCTTCACCTGTCGGGCGACTCAACGTTCCGCGCTCGGGAGGGTTAGATCGCCGTGCGCCTGTCCTCTAAGGACGGCAGACCTTCGAAGGTGCCGGTCGTGGAGAGCGTCATCGTCAACGGGCGGCGCAGGGCGGGGAAGCTACCGGTTCCGCCGCGTCGGGAACTCGATAGCGCCGCCGTCCAGGGCCCGGGCGCCCGACATCACAATGGACTTCCGAACACGTTCCGAATACAATTGACGCATGACCACAGCAGCGTTCCGCACCACCACGCGTCGCTCCTCGGACTTGAGCAAGCACTCCGCAGAGGTCTTCACTGAGGCCGAGGACCACCCGGTGACCGTGACTCGTCGCGACGGCGAAGACCTCGTGCTGATGTCTCGGCGTCACCTTGAGAGCCGCAACCGCATGCTGGAGTTCGCGGCACAGCTGATTGGCGTGGCAGTAAACGACAACGGCCCCCTCGCCGACCGGATGGCGAACGCGTTCCCGTGGATGCTCGCGCTGTCGGCGGAGGATCGGGAGACCTGCGCACAGGACCTCGTCGACGCCGCGCGTGCCTCGTTCTTCACCGACCAGCCACATCGCGTACTCGCAGAGCTGACCTCGTGGCGCGAGACGGCGACCGCACTGGCCGCCGGCCTCGGCCAGGCTGATGTCGAGTGGCTCGATGACGACGATGCCGCCACGGTCGAGCGTCCGTAGTCGTGGGGAAGCAAGACGAGACTGTCCCTCGGCCACCGAAGAAGTCCGAGTACGCGATCAAATTCGCGTCAGCTGGCGCCAAGAAAGGGTGGAGGGACCTCGCGGCGACGATTCGCAGCCCACTCGCCGACGCCTGGGATTTCCTCACCCGCACGCCGACTAGAGAAACTCCGACGAACTACCCGCTCCGCGGCGATCTCGCACGGGTCACGCGGAACGCGCAGACCCACGACCGCTGGCAGCACAAGCCGACGTCCAAGGGTGACGCTCGCATTTGGTTCTATGTGCAGGACCACACGGTGTTCTTGGAGCAGGTGCATACCAATCATCCGAACGACACTAAGTAACTCCTGGCGCGAACACTCGACGCTAGCGACAAAAACAAGAACCCACACCTGCCACGAGGGCATGGTACGGGTTCTTCGGTGGTGCGGTCGTAGCTTTCAGGCGACTGAGTCGCCGAGCTGATGAGCTGCTGTGTCGATGGCCCCAGCGAGCGCTGGGTGCCCCAGCGGCAGTGACAGTTCCGGACGCGCCTGGAAGGCATCGGTGGCACGTTCGGCCAGAGCGACGCAGACGCTGCCTGCGAACCGGCCCCGGGAGACGACGCCGTCGAGGTCGCGGTAGGCGCGGTGGATGGTGCGCGCCCAGTGCTGGGTACGACTGTGCGCGGCCGGCCACCTCCGCCGAGCGGAATAACGACGTGAGACCGGCGGCGCGCCTGCTTGCGCTTGCCGTCCGGCCTGGCGACACGATAGCGCGCCTCATACCGGGCCGAACCGCTGGAAAGCTCGACTCATCTCCACACCGTTACGCATCGCCATGACATCGCATGGTTCCTGGATGTGTCATGTCTGTGCCATGTGGTCACTCTGGCGATTAAGCCCCGAACAGGGGTAGTTACTCGGAAACTACCCCTGACCTGCTGCGGAAGCGGAGGGATTTGAACCCCCGGTGGTTTTACCCACGCTCGCTTTCAAGGCGAGTGCAAAGAGCGTTTAAGCAGGTCGCTAGTTTTCCTAAAAGTAATGTTCACATGATGTTTCTGGGGGTTTGATCAGGAGTGACACGGATTGTGTCAACTTTGTGTCAACACCTGCATCTCCAACTCGACCAGAAGAGCCCCTGCGTCAACACAGCCCTTCTGAGCCATGTTGCGGAGAGGTCTGGTTCCCCACATGTCTGCCCGCCTTAGTTAGCGCAGTGGGCCTGGCACCTGGAAACGGCCGACGACACTAAGCACATCCCCCCCGACGGAGACGCCCTCGTCCTAAACCTGTCGACCTGACAAGGGACGGCACCTCGTCCCGGGGCAAAGCCGGAGGGTGAAGATCACGTGGCTCGCTCCCCGTGTCGCGCCCCGGCTCCGGTAAGGCGATCGGCGAGACGTTGGTGCGCTGTGACTATCGTCTCGGGTAACGCCGAAAACTGTGAGAGGTGTTTCTCGCGGTGGATGACTTCCTCAGACCACCGTTCGCGGTCGACGTCGAGTAGTCGGTCCATGTCGACAGCTGGGATGTCGAGTCCGCGCAGATCCAAGTCGTCTGCCGCCGGTATGACGCCGACCGGAGTTGCTCGCCCGTTGGCGTGACCGTTCTTGTAGTCGATGAGCCAGAGTAGGGCGCGGAGATTCTCTCGGTATCCCGGCCACAGGTAATGGCCGTCTTGGGGATCCCGTTGAAACCAGTTGACGTGCGCGAAGATCGGAGGCTTGTCGAGCTGTCCTAGGAGTGTGAGCCAGTGGTTGGCATACTCACCTTCCGGGTATGAGAGAAATGGCCGCATGGACATTGGGTCGTAGCGGAGCTTGCCTTCGACGCCTTCGGCGGCGAAAGTGGCCTCGGCACCCAGAGTCAAACCGTCGTAGACGCCGTCAGCTGGATCGACGAGGGCCCGAATGAGGGGTTCTCGATCGCGGGTACGTCCGCCGAAGATGATTGCGTCAATCCGAACTCCGGCGGTGTCATCAGCAGATGCGAGCGTCGGCACTTGGGTGAGCGAGGTAGTGAATCGGGCATTTGGATGCGACCACAGTGCGTTCTGCTCCTGCGCGTCGCGGTCTTCGATGAGTTGCCCGGTCCAATCCCGCCATCCAGCGATGTCTGCGGGCGGGTTAGGGGTCTTGCCTTCCCACCAGACATCTCCGGTGAAGTCATTGCGTGCGACGTTAGTGAATATTGTGCCGCTGCCCGGTCGGATCGACTCGACCGCCGCTGGGTTGCTTGCTTCATTGGTGTCCTTGGCTACCCCGAAGACGCCGTTCTCCGGATTCATTCCGTACAGATGCCCGTCGTCGCCGACCCAGAGCCAGGCGATGTCGTCCCCGTAAAACTCGACTCGGTAACGGTCGCCTAGTGCGTCTGGCGCAAGTGTCATGGCCAGGTTTGTCTTGCCTGACGCGCTGGGGAAGCCTCCGCAGATGTGGTGCTTCTGCCCGGTGTGGGTGTCTACGATGCCCAGGAGCATGAACTGTTCGGCGAGGAACTTCCCTGATTGCCAACCGTCGTACGCCGATTGGCGCAGTGCGTGCGCGATCTTGCCCAGCAAGGCGTTGCCGCCGTAGGCCGATCCGAAGTGAAGAATGGTTCGCCGATCAGCGATGGTCGCGAAGAGGCGCGCATCGTTTGGCGTACTCTGCCCGACGGCGTCGAGGTCACCGGTGACATGGACACTTCGAACGAAGAATGAGGGGTCGTCGAGATCGTCGAACAAGTGCAGGCCGACTCGAGCCATGCGGATCATCTGGAGGACCACGGTCCTATCGTCAGTGAGTTGCACGCCTGCCCCGAACGATGCCAAAGGCGTTCCGGGGACCGCCATGATGTAGGGCACGACGTACATGGTCTTGCCGACCGACGCCCCACGCATTCGTGTGCGTTGAATGTCAACGATCTCATCGGCGGAATGCCAGTTGTTGTACACCCCCTTGTCGGAGGCGCGACCGGTGGCGACCACTGTCCGCTCCTCTGAGCGTGCGGTGTCTTTGGGGTGAGATCGGGAATAGTAGCGCCCCTCGCCGGCGCGGAGCAGTTCTCCGGCCGCAAGAGCCTCGTCGATCAGCCGTGCGTCGTCAGCTGCGCTAATCACTTCAATCCGGTCAGGAGTGGTGACATCTGCCCATTCGAGCGTGAACTCCCGAACCGCGTCGATAGATACGTCGCGAAGTGCCGCGACGTGCTGGCTGGAATCCGTCATAGTGCTCGCCTCTCTGATGAATTGGCCGCGTCCATCGTTGTTCGATTCTTGGCCTGTGTGCGGTAGGGGTTGTCAGTGGCCGTCAGTGGTGAGGTCGATCAGTCGTGTCAGTCTGTCGACGTAGTCCTGCAGGAACCCCACGGTCGACTCTTGAGCGATCGTGCCGTCGGCAGCGAGCAGCTCCGGTGACTGGGAGAGGAACACTTCGGGTTGACCGACGGTGGGCATGTCGAAATACGACAGCGCCAGACGCAGGTTTTTCTGAGACGAGTAGCCACCCATACGTCCAACCGAGTGGCTGATGATCCCGACGGGTAGACCCTTCCATGCGACGTCGGAGTTCGGTTTGGAGCCGATGTCGATCGCATTTTTCAGGCAGGCGGGGATCGTCCGGTTGTTTTCGGGTGTCACGAACAGCACACCATCGGAGGCCTTGATCTGGTCTCGAAACAGCGTGTACTCGTCGGGAGTCGGCTTGTCGCTGACTCCCGGATCGTCGTAGTCGAAGTTATACAGCGGCAGCTGCCCGATCTCCACGATCTGCGCCTGGTACGCGGTAGGGAACATCGGTATGACGTTGCGGGCGATCGTCCGGGCGATCGATCCGCGGCGCAGGCTTCCTACGATCACGCTCACTTGCTTAGGCACAGTAGACCTTTCGACGATTATCGGCATGCCATAGTTTATTTTTTGGCATGTCGAACTTATAGTGTCAGGCGACCCGAAGTCCAATGCGAACGGAGTACCCGATGACCAGACGTGCCGTGGACCAGGCCAAAGATTCAGGGGCGTGGCTGGAGGCGATCAGCCTGTTCGAGGCTGTTCGACATGGGCAGCGCCAGACCGCAGGTCGCCAGCTTCGGACCGCCGTCGATCCCGACAAGGTGACAGACAGTCTGCTCAGCCTTCTCGGTGTACTCCTACGTGGCGCCGACAGTGCAGAGCTCGACCGATTCGTCGAAGCGGCGCGTCGAGCCGGCCCACCACCGCCGATCGAAGCTCGTCCAGATCAGGCGTTCGCGCACGTAAGTCGACCAGCAACCGTCCACCAGGAGAAAGGGCGCAGCGATGACTGAATCGACAGCGGGCAGCACCCCGATCGAGGCGATCAACTGGAACGACATACCAGATCAACGTGACCTCGACGTCTGGAACAGATTGACGGCCAACTTCTGGCTGCCGGAGAAAGTTCCGCTATCCAATGACCTACCGACATGGCGTCTGCTATCACCCCAGCAACAGCAACTGACGGTGCGAGTGTTCACCGGGCTAACGCTGCTCGACACGATGCAGGGCACAGTCGGCTGCATCGAGATGCTCGCCGACTCGACTACACCGCACGAGGAGGCCGTTTACACGAACATGGCCTTCATGGAGTCGGTGCACGCAAAGAGCTACAGCTCGATCTTCTCCACCCTGTGCAGCACCCAGGAGATCAACGATGCCTTCTCCTGGTCCCGGACGAACGAGTTCCTACAGAAGAAGGCGCGCATTATCCAGCGCTACTATCGCGGCGACGACCCGCTGAAGAAGAGAATCAGCTCGGTAATGCTCGAATCGTTCATGTTCTATAGCGGCTTCTACCTGCCTCTGCACTGGGCATCGAGATCAACGCTGACCAACACGGCCGACATCATCAGGCTCATCATCAGGGATGAGGCCGTCCATGGCTACTACATCGGGTACAAGTTCCAGCAAGGCATGCAGAAAAGCGATGCCACACGCCAGGCCGAGTTGCGCGAGTTCGCTTACGCAATGCTCACCGACCTCTACGATAACGAGGTTGACTACGCCCACCACCTCTACGACCCGCTCGGCATGACCGCACCGGTCCTGCCATTCATGCGCTTCAACGGCAACAAGGCGCTGGCGAACCTTGGGCTCGATCCGCTGTTCCAACGCGACGAATGCGAGGTACCTTCACATATCCTGGCTGCACTCGACCCCGGGGCAGCCGAGAACCACGACTTCTTCTCTGGCTCCGGCAGCTCGTACGTCATCGGCTCTCAGGAACCCACGGCCGACGAGGACTGGGACTTCTGAACTGACCCCATTGCACCGAGGTCGACACCTTCCCGATGCGACTGCGGAACAAACGTTGCGCGGCGCCGCGACCTTGCTCACCGTGCCGTCGTCGAGATCACAAGCGAGTTCGCACCATCGGTTCACCTAGGGCAGGTACAGCGGCACAAGGCTATGCAATTAGCAGTCGCCGTCGCCGTGTACGCGATCGATCGGCCCGGTGAGGAGTGCCCGCGCCTATGACCAGCTTCCCAGAACGCGCCACTCTGGCCATCGGGCTATGCCCCGGAGCGGTGGGCTTTAAACAAGGGGATGCGGAGTCTGTCAACTGTGTGTCGGCCCCGCTAGCCCTAAGCGGCCGGATTCCGACGCGACCTGGATCACTTGCGTCTAGACAACCTCATGACAGCTGATGTAGGCACGGTCGGCGCAGCCGCCGACAGAGTCCTCCTCGAACACCATCACCGAGGAGGACCCATGCCCACGGCACCCGCCACCGTCGCCCTGACCATCCGCGTCGACAATGACTACGCCCACGGCCCGACGTACACACATCTTCTCCACGTCGATGTGCCCGCTCCCGCCGTCGGCGAGGACCTCACCGATTGGGCGATGGACGAGCTTTTCCCATACACGGGCGAGGGGCCTGACTATGCCCATATGGACGCCATCTATTCAGTCCAGATCATCGGCGCCCCAGCCGATTTCGACGACATACTCGGTCTGTCCGTCTCCGCTATGGGCTAGGCAACCAGGCGGCGCAGCCGCCGACGAGATCCACCTTGAACACCCACTTTCAAGGGAGGACACATGACCGCACCCACTATCTGCGACCCCTGGATCGAACGCCTGATCAGCTCCGGCCAGCTCGCTCTCGGCGCCCGCGGCCTGACCCGCGAGGAAGCCGCACACCAGTACAACAGCGCGAACGCGCTCACCGAGTCCGACGACGACTATCTGTATACGCCCGGCCAGGCCGCAGGCGCAGCCCGGGACGCGCTGGCCATCATCGGCCTCGAGGTCCCCGCCGACGCCCGCATCCTGCTCACCGACGGCCGCCCTGGCCCGAGGTGCTGGAGCTAAACCACGTTCGACCCCGACTACGGCAACGACATTCTGGTGGTCCGGTGGCCACGAAAGGTCCGGCGAGCGCTCGAACCTGCCCGCCATGAAGGCCCTGGCTCGTTACGCGCTCGCCTCTGGGGTGGCCTCGCTGGATTGAGCTTGGTCGTCATGTTGGCCGCGATCATGCTCACCCCAATTCTGCTGTGCAACCTGATCGTCGGGTCTCTCGCCGGAAGCAACATGCTTGACGACATCCTTCCCGAGCTACACCGGCGACCGCCCTCGGTATCAGCATCGTCGTGATTCCGGCGGGCCTATTCCTCTACTGTTTCTGCGCCACCCGCCGCGACACCCCGCTACCAGCTCAGCATGGCAATCCCCGCGAGCGAAAGAACACGCAGTCCAAGCCCGGCACGATCGATCGCTGTCCGGGAGGGCACTGACATGGAGTTGCGAGACACGCGTGCTGGGGAGCCTTCCGGGCACAAGGCGCCATCCCTGCTCCGACGTATCGGGAAAGCATTTAACGAGTACGTTCCGCCGCCGTCTCCGCGCCCGAGACCGAGCAAGAAAGAGTTCGCCGAGGGGCGAGAAGCGGTCGGCATCGTCCTCTCTGCGGTGCAGAACGAGCCTCCCGAAGGAGGGCAGCTGGATGACGATCTCGTCATCCACATTGACACGAGCGACGACGACCAGCCTTTGACACTGCTGCGGACGGTCATGTGCCCACTGCCTGGTCCCGGCGCGGGCCGCAAGCTCATCGGGGCGGAAGTCGTCGTCCGCCACACGACCTACGACTCGGACTACGACAACGACATTCTCGTGACCGAGTGGCCATGGTTCGTCACCGATTCTCTGAATCCCGTCCGGTACAGGGGTCCGGGAGCGTTCCGTGCGCGCATCTGGAGCATTCTTGCGGGCTGTTTCTTCGTCATCGGGTATGCCGGGGTCATGTTCACCCCGGTCCTGCTATTCAACCTGATCTTCGGCTCTCTGACCGGGACCAACATGTTCGACGACTTCCTTCCTCAGGTTCACCCAGCCGTCGCTGTCGTGGTCGCTATCGCGGTGATCCCGGCAGGCATGTTCCTCGGCTGTGTCTGCGCCACGCGATCAGACGTCCTTCGTGAGGGCATGACACCGAAAGGACCATGATGACCAGCGGCGCTCCGCGGACCACGATGATGAAAGGACGCTTCCTGCGCACCGTCCTCCTGCTCACACCGACCGTACTGAGCGTTCTCGGACACGGTGACCGAACTGCGACATGAGCGTCATACCGATCACCTGTCAGCGTGACGAGCGCTTCGACCTAGCGGGAACGCAGATCGTGGTCGACGAGCTTGAGACGATCACCGTAGCCGGCGACGACGGCCAAGACCAGGCCCGCATCGAAGCACAGATCACCCTCGACGGCGCACCTACAGGACAGCTGCGGGCACAGCTGCACGTCGTGGAACCGTTGACCGACGATGACCTCGTCATTGACCCGGACAAAGCGATGAGAGCCGGCCAGCAGACCATCGCTTGGGACTTCAGCAACCACGGATACGCAACACGCATGCAATTCAATCAGATGCCGCCGAACATCTTCCTCGTTTTCACCGACGGGGACACGAAAGTCACCATCAATGTGATGACCGTCGAATATTCCTGAACTGACAACGAACGGCTGCAAACCCCTTCGAGCACAGAATCATCCGCTCTCCCGATCGGGACTGCTGCACTGATAGGTGGGGGAGGCGCGTCCTCGTCGTAGAACAGTCCGGTGCGCAACGCCTCGAACTTGTCCCGCGGGTTTAGGGGTCCTTAACCCGGAATCGTGGTCGTGGTTGGGGAGGGCAGCCTGGTCTCGAACGAGCGCGCTTGCCTTCGGCTCGACCGCTGACCGTTATACGGAGTGAACGGTTCCTTGGGCGACGGCGCACAGTCGCATCTTGCCGGTGTCGTCGATCATCTCCAGGTCGCAGCCGCAGATGGTTCTGCATTTGCCGACATGACGTATCCGTGCGGTGGCCCGCAAAGTAATGCCGAGTGCGGGGCGCAGATATTCAATGCTCATCCCGCCGGTGAGCACCGCCGGTCCCAGCGCTGCCCCACCGGCATAGGTCAGGGCGTTGTCTGCGGCATAGGCAAGAACACCTCCGTGAAGGAAGCCGTTCTGCTGCAGCAGGTCCTCGCGTACATCCACTTCCAGGATTGTCTGGTCGGGGCCAAACGAGGTGAGGCGGGTGGCCAACAGCACGCTGAAAGGCTGCGAGGCAAGGTGCGCTGCCGCTTCCGCTAATGTCAGGCGCCGTGATTCTGGTTGGGTCAACTGGTCCTCCTGAGTACGTGCTTCAGGGTGCCCGGGGATCGGCCCGACCTGGTTCACGGCGCGAGGAAGGTACCGACTCCCGGGATCGACGGCTGCCCGGCATTCGGGTACGGCCGTGAACCCGTGAAATGAATGGTGACAGCGATCTGCCCAGATCCGGTGTTCACCTTTCGGGTGTGTGGAGTGGGGTCCAGGAAGTTCGGGCAAGGCTTGACTGTTGTGCTGCCGCTTCGGCCATTGGTGGTGTTGACCCAGTTGATTCCAACGAGAGCCCCGCCACCACTGGCCGAGCAGGTCGTCGGTGGAGCAGGTGCCGCCAACTCGGTCACACCGCGCTTGTCTGTTGTTGCCGCGGTGACATTACCCAGCAGTGGCATCGGTACTACAAGGCCACTGAACTGGAGGCCGATTGCGGGCCATTGGAGTACGGAGATCGGGGTGCTAGAAATCCGGATTGGCTGTGTTGGTTCTGCCTGCGCGGGCGCGGCTGCGATCATGGTTGCGCTGACCGCTGCAACGGCGGTGGCGGCGGCAGTGAACACTTTCCGTGGCGTCATGTCGGAACATCCTTAATTCGGGACTGATACCTGCACCCCAACCCGATCCTCAAGCTAGCTGCCCTACGAACGAATGACAAGGGGCTGCCGCACGGGCGGGTGAATTCTGAATCGCACCGGGTTAGTTGGAGTCTCCGGCAGACCCAGGGCGCTTCATCGCTGTGTTGTCGCACAGCCCTCATCCCAGCACTGAGCCATCTACCGAGCTTCCGAGAGTCGCCCGGAGCCCCTGACAGGCCGTGCACCCGGGGGGAGAACACCCCGAGTACACGGTGACACAGCGCTGGGCCGAGGGAGTGTACTCACCTCGACGCTGCGACCTGGGACAATGGCTCGCAGACGAACAGTGAGTACACTCCCTGTTCGCCCGCTTCGCCACACGAGTACACCGCCGTTTCACGGCATCGTCCCAGGTCACCCCACGGGGCATTCTCCGCTAACGCTCCGAAGTGCCCCAGGCCATGGTGAGGAGGAAAAGGGCATAAGGGGGTCTGACACACTTCGTCTTCTTTCGCTTCGCTCTTTTCGACTTCGTGTGCCCGGCAGAGCCGGGAGACCGGGCCGCTGCGCGCCCCGCCTCGGACTGCGTCCGAGGCCCTTATCGACCGCTACGCGGCCGACCCCTGGCGGGGTGCCCAAGACCCGCAGCGACGTGCGCGCCCAGCTCAGGCTTGTGCGATAGGCCAATCGTCCGCGCACCACACGACGTCTAGGACGCAACGAGGAGGCGATAAGAAGCAGACTGCGCCGCAACAAGATCCGCGACTTGCGTCACAGATCGCACAGGGACGCAAGCAGAAGGCTATGACGCCCGCCGAAGAGCCGAACATCGCCTCTGGAAGGCCTTGACCTTGCGCCCCGCGAGCAGTCTCAGCCTCGACCAGGAGGCCTTAACGCCTTTGGTTAGGGCGCGAAATCGTCTGTCGGACAGCAGAAAACACCCCCGCACACGCTGTGTGGGGGTGTTCAGGCCGTGGTCTACGCCGCTGTCGGCATCGGCGGTACGCCAGCGATGCCGCTGTTCGCCCACACCGTGATCCGCTCGATGTCGGCGACGGTGAGCGGCGGGAAATCAGGAACCACGTCGACTTCAGCCTTCGCGTGCGCCCACCCGCGCAGGAACCCAGCGATCTCAGACAGCAGGGCATCGACCTTGCGCCGTTGGGCGGTGGACGGGGCATTCCGCTTGCCGAACATCTTCAGCAGGAAGTCCATATCGCGGGCCGGGTCACCGCCATTCCACTGCGACGGCTTGAATGCGCCCTCGTCGTACAGGGCGGCCAGCTTTGCCTTCGTAAGGTTCCGCCCCCGCCCTTCAAGATCAATGCGGTACCCGACTCGACGACGCGGACCAGCTCCCACAGGTCACGAAGCCGACGCACCTCATCGGTCATCGAATCGATGGCGAAGTGCGCGATGCAGTCACTCCCGATGGGATACAGCACCGCACCGGTTCGGTCGTCGGCAATGGTGTAGAGGTAGCGAAGGCCGGTCTGCCGCACGCGCATTCACCATCAGCGTGCTCGTCCTCCTCCATGTCAGCCACACGCCATGTCAGGCGGGCCACATCCCACGGAAGATTGCTCGCATCCTCCACAGCCCGTACCAGGGCCAGGCGAATCCCACCGCCCGTCGCAGCGTCGGTCATGATTTCAGGACAAATGTTGTTCATCGTGTTCTCCTATTGAGTCGGTTAGTTAGTCGTTTCGTGCTGGTTCCGTTCGTTGTCATGCCGTCATGCCGCCGCCCCTTCCGGTAGGGAGAACGTGCCGCTCGCCTTGTTGCGGATCAAATCCCCGTGCAAGATCAGCGCCTCCAGCGCGTCGGGCTTCATCGCCCGGTCGCGCCCGGCGATCAGGCGGTTGATGGACCCTTCGGTTGCCGGTTTGCCAGCCTCGGTCAGCCGCCCGACCGCACGAAGGATCACCCCGCACACCCGGTTGAGCTTGGCGTCGTACTCCGACCGAACCGCCGCCTCGCGCTCGATCCCCGAGCGCTCTCCCTTCTCAGCCGCAGCCTCGCGGTCAGCGGTCTTGAGCCGCTCCACCACTGCTGATCGCGTGGCGTCGGAATGGGCCATCACGACGCCTGCCAGGTCCCAGTCTTCTTCGGTCGGCTCCATCCGACCGTCGATGACGGCCAGTGCGGCCATCACCTTGAGACGAGCAAATAGGGCATGCCCGTCCAGGGCGTCACCTTCACCGCGCTGGCGCGCCACGTGTGCGTCGAGCACCGCATCGACGGCCACGGCAGGCACCCGCATGGTCCACGGTTCCTCGGGCCAGTCGGTCGGCAATTCCAGCGGTTCGATCGGCGTGGGGTCGTACCGATCGCGGCTGATCCGCGGATCGGTCACCGACACCCACACGAAGCGCTGCGGAGTGCCACCGGCTGCATCGTCCAGCAGCGCACCGGCCCGCTCGGGTTGCACGCCGACGTTCAGCCCCAGTCGGTACGAGTGCGATCCGCTGGTCAGCGCCTTGTCCGCAGCCGCATAGGCGAAGCCGATCTCTTCACCCGACCACGCCGATCGCAGTTTGCCGTGCAGCGTGGCCGACGTGCGCTGCCCGAGCGCGCTGAGGTTGTCGACCTCCGTTGCGCTGAAAAGTACCGACCGCCGGCGCCAGATCATGCCGTGCTCGTCGGCCTCCTCGCGCTGCCGTTCCCCGGCTGTGGCCGCCCGGACGAATTGGTGTGCGAGGCCTTCGCCGCTGCCGACCTCGACCTGGCCGATCTCGGGCCCAAGCGGCACCAATTCGGTGGCCACAGCGTGAGCGGCACCCTTCCCGGCACCGGAATCCCCTACGGAAGCCACGAACTCGTTCAGTGAGCCCCTGCCGCCGACCATCGGCGGAAGAGTGACGGTGTGCGGGACGGTGGCCAAGGCGCGGATGTTCACCGCCCCGAACACGCCCCACGGCGCGACCATGCGGCGATACGCAGAATCACGAATATGGGACAGCGACGCACGAGATGCCCAGAACGCGTCGTCATCGAAGCCACTCCCGACGCTGACCGGCGAGTTCGGCGGCCCGGTGGGTGGTGCACCATCAGCAGCCACAATCCCCGCGACCTCGACCAGCTCATCGAAATTCAGCGTCGGCGAGGCGGCGATCAGCGCGTGACCGCGCTCGTTGGTGAGCATGCGCTTGAACTCGCTCACTGCGCTGGCCCTGCTGCGCGATCCATCGACCGTCACCGCTTCGACGAAGACCTCGCACAGTGCGGTTAGCGCCGAGCGCACACCGGGATGCCCCTGCTCGGCGAACCGTAACAGCGCCAACACATGCCGCATCGCCGTGTCGTGGCGGCTACCCCCGCCGCGCAGGTCGGTCATCGCCTGGTCGAGCCGGACGGCCACGACCTGATCCATGTCACCGTCGGGCACCGACCGCAACGTCTCCGCCACGTCCACGCTCACACCAGCCGTCGACGGCACCGACGCGGCGGTGAGTTCCTTCACCCAACGGTCCGGGAGCATCGGCAAGTCCTCGACGCGGGGGATGCCGACCTCGTTGCCGTCGTCGTCCAGCCAGCGGTACTGGCCACCGTTGGGATGAATCGACGGCCACACGACGGAATAACGGTGGCTGCGTTGGATAATCTCGACGTCGGAGGTGCCGCCGACGTCGAGCTGGCTCTTCCATCGCCTGCCTGGTGACACCCGGAAGTACAGAATGCCGCTCACGCCGTCATCACGCGACGTCGACCGCACCGTCGGCGGCAACGCGCCCCAGGCACTCTCAGCTTTGTCCAGCGTCTCACCGCCTCGCTTGCCCGGATAGTCATCGACATCGACGCAGATGACGTCGTCCGGCATGCCCAGCGCCACGTTTCCGGTGGGATGATCTTCACCCCACGCGGTGATGTCGGCGTACGACGGCACCGCGGCACCGTCACCGGTGTAGCCCGACGGTGGAGGAAACTTCCGACCACGCGGCAGTGGAAGGATCGACCGCCAACCGCTCTTCCAATAGGCCGGGGCCGCAGCCCCGTAGCCCGTGGACGTATCGAAGCTGGCCGGTTCGCTGGTATCGTCGTCGTAGTCGATCTCGTCGTCGTCATCATCGAACGCCGCGTCGAGGTCCTCGCCCAACAACATGGTTTGCACTCCCTGCTAAATCGTGATCGGGCAACGAGAGCCGACATCCGCGCCAACGGAGGTCGGCTCTCCTCGTTTCACTTCCACCCGGCGGCGGGCTGTGCGGCGAACGGGTTATCCGACCCGTTCGCCACCTCCACCCGGTACTCGTAGTCGCGGTAGGAGTACTGCTCTCCCGAGCGCGAGTGGACCGCGTGCTTCTTGCCTGCGAATCGCACGGAGAGGACGTTTCCGGGCCGAAGCGCCTCGGAGATCTTGGACAGCCCCGCCTCGCCCACCGCCTCGCTCAGCGCCTGTTTCGCCCGACCCCACGTCGGGATGTACACGGCGCGTTCGCCGTGGTCGGTCTCGACCCGGACGACGACTTCGTTCTTCGGCTTACCATCCGGCCAAAACGCCGGATCGCCGGTCTTGAAGTCGCGGCTCTGCCGCATGGCCACGCCCGCGATCGGACCGGTAACGACGGTCCCGGGTTCGGTCTCGGCGTTGAACGCCGCGACTGTGCCGCCGCCTGATTCGAACGCGGCGTCGATCTGGTCGAGCACATCGAGGTCGATGTTGTCCCTACTTGCGTACGACATTTGATGCTCCTTCTGGATATGGGCACGACGAACTAACGAGGCGTCGCCTCGTTGTCGTGCTGGGGTTGGGTCTAGGCCGCTTCGTCCGCGATGGGGATGCGGACCGCGTGGCCGGGCTCCGGCTGCATAGCGCCGGGGATGGCGCCCGCCTTCAAGCGCCGGCGGACGGTCTTGATGTGCAGTCCGTAGATCTCGGCGTACTCGGCCGGGCTGATCCACCGGATGCGCTTCGGTGTTGCCATTGCCCTGCCTTTCGGATTTCGTGTCGGCGTCTTTCGCCTGTCATCAGGATGCCCGTATCGCACCCCCATGTCCACTAATGAGCCCACTATCATCCCAGTTCAGAGGCTATTTTCGAGGTCTCGCGTATCTCGAAAAGGTAATGGAAAAACCGTCGCCGACCGGCCGACGATCACTCACATCTAGGCCCAACAGCCAGCGGCGATAACCCTCAGACGAGGGCACACAGAGTATTTTCAGAAGAATGGGCAATATACTATGACCGACATCACAATAAGATCTCTGGATGGACCTCGTGCGAGCGCGGGTTATGGCTCATCCGGGCCTCGTCAGCGACAAGCAGACTCGAACCGCTGGTGCGATGTGGACACGTGGACATCGCCTGCGGCAAAGTGTCCACATCCATGAAGCCCTCGCGCATGACATGAATGAAAAATATATGCATATATTATTATATATGCAGTTCATCGCTGCTTTTTGGGTCCGTTCACCAATACTCGGCGAGACCTAGCCGTCTCAGGATTCCCTCAGACTTGGGCTGGTTCTCTTCATGTTCCCGTGTCCACATGTCCACACGTCCACATCACGCCTCGGATGGTGGCATCCCATCAGGCCCTACCTACGGCAGGTCCCATTCGCCCGTCTCCGGGTCCCGCACCATCCCCAGCGACTCGACAGCGTGCGCGGGGAGTTCCTGATCGACCACGTGGACCGGCCCCCGACCCTCCGGAACGACCCTCGCACGGCTGTAGTCGAGTGCTGACGCCAGCGACCGTAAGTCGTCCTTGTGAACGTGCGCGTACGTCCTCAGCACCAATTCGCCGCCATCGGCGTGGCCAAGCCACCTGGCCACCTCCGCAGGGGAGGCACCCATCGCAATGAGTCGACTCGCCGCCGTGTGGCGCGACGCATGCAAACGCCGATGCGATACCCCTGCAGCCACGAGCGCGTCGTTCCACCAGAAATTGAGAGTTCGTGGTGACGTCGGACGCCCGTTCTGCTGCGTCAGCACGAACGGGTCGTCGCCACCACGCCATCGCTCCCCGTACCGCGCCTTCTCGGCATCCTGACGGGCCTTCGCGGCGCGCAGAACGCGGAGTGTGGGATCTGGCAAGGGCAGCCACCTCCCTGCCGACGCGGTCTTTCCCACCGACTGCTCGATGATCTTGCCCCGCACCGCGACTCGGGTGGTCAGAGCGACCTGCATCGTCCCCTTATCCAAGTCGAGGCTCGACCACCGCAGTCCGGCCATCTCACCCCTGCGCAGACCGAGGAGGCCGAGCGCGATCATCGGGGCCCTCATCGCGGCCAGATAGGGTGCCGAACGCATATGGGCGTCCGCCGGTGGTGTCGGCGGGTGAGCAGCCTCCAAAAGGGCTACCTCCGCGTCCGTCAGCCTATCTGAAAGATCAAGTGGGCCTTTGCTTTTCGCCGCGACTGGATCATCACGCTTGCGGAGCGGCTTGACCAACTCAACTGGATTGCGCGCCACCTTCCCCTGCTCGACCAAGTCCTCCCACACCGACTGCCACCGCGCCCTCATGGGATTGATGCTCGTTCGCGCCCATTCCCGCCCACTGGGACCGTCGCCCTCGCGCAGCTCCTTGATCAGCGCCACCACATCGGCCTTCTCGATCGACTGGACCCGCTTTTTGCCGTACTTCTCGACCACCGGTGCCAGCGCAGCCGAGTACGCCGCACGCGTAGACGGCGCGAGCTGCTGGGCCTCCAGCCACGCCTCCACGGCAACCTTCACCGTCAGCGCCGTCGTGGGCACCGCTTTGCCGGCTACCGCGGCGGCGACGGTCTGCTTGCGGTAGTCAGACGCCTCGGCCACCGTCTTGAACCGGCGCCGGAACTGCCGACGCTCACCGTCCACTTCCGCGTCCACCCGTGCCTCGTAGCGCACGGTTCCGGACTTGTACTCGATCTTCTCGACACCAATCGGGAGCTTGGCCACGGAGTAATTCTACGGGTAATGGCAGGTGAGTTGTGTCAACTGGTGTGTCAACTTTCCAGAACCCGTCAGGCATAGAACCAGGGCCAGGTCGAGATTTTCTCTCTGACCTGGCCCCTCTCTGCGGAAGCGGAGGGATTTGAACCCCCGGTGGTTTTACCCACGCTCGCTTTCAAGGCGAGTGCATTCGGCCGCTCTGCCACGCTTCCTTCGAAAGACTCGCAGCCCAAGCGATCTGCGACAGTGTCGTGCAGCGACAAGTAGCGAGTCTTCCGCCGAAAAGGCTATCGCACGCGCTCGGCGGGTGCCCACCTGCCGGATCGATGGGACACTGAATTCATGCGCGCCATCCCCGAATCGCAGAGCTTGGACATCGTCGACCTACCCGATCCGGAGCCGGCACCAGGCGAGGTGATCGTCGACGTCGCGGCGGCAGGCGTCAACCGCGCCGACATCATGCAGCGCGCGGGGCTGTATCCGCCGCCTCCCGGAGCGTCGAACTTGTTCGGTCTCGAAGCGTCCGGCACGATCTCTGCGATCGGCGACGAGGTCTCCGGTTGGGCGGTCGGCGACGACGTTTGCGCTCTCCTCGCGGGCGGCGGCTACGCCGAGAAGGTCGCGGTACCGGTAGCGCAGTTGATGCCCGCCCCTCGGGGCATCGACCTCGTCTCGGCGGCGGCTCTCCCCGAAGTCTCGTGCACTGTGATGTCGAACGTCGTGATGGCCGGGCATCTCGCACCCGGCGAACTACTCTTGGTGCACGGCGGGAGCAGTGGAATCGGCACCCACGCCATCCAACTCGCCCACGCACTCGGCGCACGCGTTGCCGTAACCGCACGCAACCAGACCAAACTCGACCGCTGCCGCGAACTCGGCGCCGACATCCTCATCGACTACACGACCCAGGAATTCGACGACGTCCTCGCCGCACACGGCGGAGCCGACGTCATCCTCGACATCATCGGTGCCAAATACCTCGGCAAAAACGTGAATGCCCTCGCAATCGGCGGCCGACTCGTCATCATCGGCATGCAGGGAGGCGTCAAAGGTGAACTCAATATCGGCGCCCTCATGAGCAAACGCGCCGCCGTCATCGGAACCACGCTGCGCGCACGACCCGTCACCGGGCCCGGCTCCAAGGCCATTGTCGTCGCCGAGACAGTCGCCCGAACTTGGCCACTCATCGAGAGCGGCGACATCGCGCCGATCATCGACTCCACCTTCCGCCTCGACGACGCCGACTCCGCACACGAACGCTTGAACTCCGGCGAAGCCGTCGGGAAAGTGCTTTTGACGATGGAATGACGTCTCGCCTCCGCCCGACCAGCAGATCGCGCCTCGCCCAACGAGACGCTCCTTACAGGCCTTCGCGGACGATTCGCTCGCCGATCTTGCCGAACGTGCGGCACAGCGTGTCGAACTCTTCGGGAGTCAGTGAGTCGATGACCAGCCGTCGGACGGCGCGGTCCCGTTCGTCGAGGATCGGCTGCACCATCTCACGACCGGAATCAGTGATCCTCACCCACTTCTGGCGGGCGTCGTAGTCGACGTTCCCCAAACGGGACACATACCCGTTCTCGATGAAGCGGGCCACCTGACGAGACACCGTGCTCAACGGAATCTGGGTGGCCTCCGCGAGATCACTGATCCGCAGACTCTCCGCAGTCGCCAACACTTCGAGGACGCGCCAGTCAGCGCTCGTCAAAGCCGACGACGAATCGATCTGCTTGAACAGCGACCGATACAACATCCAGCCGCCTGTGACGAACTGCTGCCACAGATCGCGCTCAGCGCTGTCGAGAATCGGCGCGAGCCCCCCGTCACCATCACGTTGTTCCAACTCGGCTCCCCCTCCGGCCCCCTGAACTCCACACTTTCGAACGCAACCATACGGTCGAAACTCCGGTCGCATCCAATCGAGTCCACCGCGGACGAGTCCCGATCAGCCGAACGAACCAAGCACCCTTGCCAATTGGTCCATTTCGTACGGGGTGGAGTAAACACCCAGGCCGACGGTCACCGCGCCGCCTGCGTCAGCAACGCCGATCGCATGCAGAGCACGGTTCGGGACAGCGTGCAGCGCGCTGATCCCGTTGTCGTTCAAGCGAACACCGACCTTCTCCGCGCTCACCCTGTCGACCAAAAAGCTTAAAAGCGGAACCCGGTGCGTATCCGCGCCGATCACCTGGACATGTCCGAGATTGTCCAGAGCGTTCACCAGATAGAAGGTGAGTCGCTGTAGATATTCGTAGGCGCCGTCCATCGACGCTGTCAGCCGACGACGCCGACTCCCGGTCACCGCCGAATCGAGACCCGCAAGCACCTCAACCGAAGCGACCAGTCCGGCGAGCCACGCGGTAGGTGTGGGCGACGGTTCGAGCCGGGCGGGGCCCGTCGCATGCGGATCCATCGACACATTCGTCAACGACGCCATCCGCGACTGGTCAGCGAACACCATCGCCGACATCCGCGGGCCTCCCCACCGCTCCGCACTCACCAGCACGACATCCGCGCCCATTTCACTCATCGACAGCGGGACGAACGGTGCCGCACTCGTCGCGTCCACCACCATGAGCGCGCCCGCGGCGCGCGCATGCCCGGCGATCTGCCCGATGTCGGTGATCGCCCCCGTCGTCGACGACGCCAACGCCACCGACACCACACTCGTCCGGTCGGTGATCAACTCGCCGAACTGCCACGGTGGCAGCGAACCGTCCTCGATGTCGACCTGCGCCCACCGGACCGCCGCGCCGTGCCGGGCCGCGCCACGCAGCCACGGGACGATGTTCTCCTCGTCGTCAAGCACCGACAAGACGACGCCATCGCCGATCCACGACGTCACGGGGAGAGACTCGACCAACGCCGACACCAGCGCCCCCCGCGACGGTCCGAACACGACGCACGCCGAATCCGCGCCGAGCAGGTCGGCGATCGCCTCACGCGCCTGCATCGTCGTCGCCGCAGCGTCTAACGACTGGCGCGACAGTCCACCGCCGAGCACCGGGTACGACCGGACGCCCCGCGACACCGCGGATGCGACCGCGTCCGGGATCTGCATTCCACGCTGGGAATCGAGGTGGATCCAGCCGTCCCCCAGGGCGGGGAACAGTCCTCGCACGGAAGCGATGTCGAACGGCATGGCCACAACGATAGACACCTGACTCGCACCGATCACGTCAGGACGACGACGCACGCGGCACAATGGGAACCATGCTTCCCGAGATGTTCGGCACTTCAGGCCCCGGAAACCCGCTGTCATCGGACCCGTCGGCGACACCAGACGAACCGGTCATCGAATTCTCGGCTGCCGCTGCCGAGCACGGCGACGCGGCGTCGAACCCGGTCGCAGGCATGGTTGAACAGCCTGCCAAGGTGATGCGCATCGGGACCATGATCAAGCAGCTCTTGGAAGAAGTGCGGGCCGCGCCCCTCGACGATGCGAGCCGCACCCGCCTCGCCGACATCCACCGCTCGTCGATCGCCGAACTGCAGGACGGTCTCGCGCCCGAACTGCGGGAGGAACTCGACCGCCTGGCGTTGCCGTTCTCCGACGAACAGACCCCGACCGACGCCGAGCTGCGTATCGCACAAGCCCAGCTCGTCGGATGGCTCGAAGGCGTGTTCCACGGCATCCAAACCGCACTGTTCGCGCAGCAGATGGCTGCCCGCGGCCAACTCGAACAGATGCGGCAAGGAGTACTCCCGCCGGCCGGCGGTGACATGTCCGACAACCACAGCACCGGTCAATATCTGTGACCCGCCGGTATGCTGTGTCGTTGTGTCAGCCGTAGCCAATGACGGCGGAGTAGCCGGTCGGAGCATTCCGCCGCCCCCGCCCACCTCGGATTCGCGAACGTTCGCACGGGGCATCCAGGATCTCGTCGAGGGTTTCCGCACCTCTGAACTCTGGCTGCACCTGGGCTGGACCGATATCAAGCAGCGCTACAAGCGGTCGGTCCTCGGGCCGTTGTGGATCACCATCGCAACCGGCGTCACCGCCGTCGCCATGGGCATCCTGTACGGCGAACTGTTCCACCAGGACATCAAGACGTTCCTGCCGTACGTTCTGCTCGGCTTCATCTTCTGGGGTTTCATCGAGACGTCCATCCTCGACGGGTCGATCGTCTTCTCCACCAACGAAGGCCTCATCAAACAGCTGCCCGCACCGATCAGCGTTCACGTGTACCGCGTTGTCTGGCGAAGCATCATCATTTTCGCGCACAACGTGGTGATCTACGTGATCGTGTTCGCGATATTCCCGCAGCCCATCGACTGGTCGGCCCTGCTCGTGATCCCCGCGATCGCGCTCTTCGCGCTCAACGCGACGTGGGCGACCATCGTCTTCGGGATCCTGTCCACGCGGTTCCGCGACATCGGCCAGCTTCTGACCACCGCGGTGCGGCTCGTCTTCTTCATGACCCCGATCATCTGGTCGGCTCAGACTCTCGACGCAGTGGGCACCGAAGGGTCCAGCCGGATGAAGCTCGTCGAACTCAACCCGATGTTCCACTACCTGGAGATCGCCCGCGGACCACTCCTCGGACAACATGTCGAGTTCTATCACTGGGGCATCGTGCTCGGTTGTACCGCGCTCGGGTGCGCCGCCGCCCTCGTCGTGATGCGCAACTATCGCGCCCGCGTGGCGTACTGGGTTTAGGAGACACACCCGTGGCAGACAACACCGACATCCGCGTCGACACCTGGGACGCGTGCGTCGACTTCCCGATCTTCGACGCCAAGACTCGATCGTTGAAGAAGGCGGTCCTCGGCGCGGCGGGCGGCGTCATCGGGTCCAACGGCTCGAAGACTGTGGTCGTCGAAGCGGTCCGCGACATCAATCTGCACCTGGAGCACGGCGACCGGGTGGGGCTCGTCGGCCATAACGGTGCAGGCAAGTCGACGTTGCTGCGTCTGCTGTCCGGGATCTACGAGCCGACGCGAGGTTCCTGCAAGGTGCGCGGCCGCGTCGCCCCCGTCTTCGACCTCGGTGTCGGTATGGATCCGGAGATCTCCGGGTACGAGAACATCCTGATCCGCGGCATGTTCCTCGGGATGAGTCGTAAGGAGATGCTGCGCAAGACCGATGAAATCGCCGAATTCTCCGAACTCGGCGACTATCTGTCAATGCCGTTGCGAACCTACTCGAACGGCATGCGCGTACGCCTGGCGCTCGGCGTGGTCACCAGCATCGACCCCGAGATCCTGATTCTCGACGAAGGGATCGGGGCTGTCGACGCCGAGTTCATGAAGAAGGCCCGCGTCCGACTGCAGGCCCTCGTGGAACGCTCCGGCATCCTCGTGTTCGCCAGCCATTCCAACGAGTTCCTCGCCCAATTGTGCGATCGTGCGCTGTGGATCGATCACGGCCAGGTCCGCATGGATGGCGGCATCGAGGAAGTCGTCGGCGCCTACCAGGGTCCCGACGCCGCAGCTCAGGTTCGCAAGGTGCTCGCGGAGAACGACGAGGCCGCACAGTGACCACAGTCGTCGCCGTCGTCGTCACGCATCGACGGCCCGAACTGCTCGCCGAATCGTTGAAGGTCGTCGCGAACCAGGACCGCCCCGTCGACCATCTGATCGTCGTCGACAACGACGCCGACCCGACCGTCGGTGAACTCGTTGACAGTCAGCCGGTCGACACCACGTACCTCCCGTCCAAGCGCAATCTGGGTGGTGCGGGCGGATTCGCGCTCGGCATGCTGCACGCGCTCGCGCTCGGAGCCGACTGGGTGTGGTGTGCCGACGATGACGGCCGCCCCGAAGGCCCCGAAGTCCTCACGACGCTTCTCGACTGCGCGGCCCGCCACGAGCTTGGTCAGGTGTCCCCGGTCGTCGTCAACATCGCCGAACCCGACGCGTTAGCCTTCCCGCTACGACGCGGCCTCGTCTGGCGGCGGAAGCGGTCCGAACTATTCGCGCCCGGCGAGTCGTCGGCGGACGATCTCCTCCCGGGCATCGCGTCGTTGATGAACGGCGCCTTGTTTTCCGCGGACACGCTCGACCGGATCGGTGTACCCGATCTTCGCCTATTCTTCCGCGGCGACGAAGTGGAGATGCACCGCAGGCTGGTGCGGTCGGGAATCTCGTTCGGCACCTGTCTGACCACCGCGTACCTGCACCCGGACGGCAGCGACGAGTTCCGCCCCATCCTCGGCGGCCGCATGCACACGCAGTACCCGGACAACGAGGTGAAGCGGTATTTCACCTACCGCAACCGCGGCTATCTGATGAGCCAGCCCGGCATGCGCAAGCTCCTACCCCAGGAGTATGCGCGGTTCGGTTGGTTCTTCCTGATCCAGCAACACGACGTCGCAGGCTTCCGCGAGTGGATGCGACTGCGCAAGTTGGGGCGCGGCGAACGGTTCACCCGCCCCGGCGCGCGCTGAGGGACGAGTTCGCCGACTCCTTGTAGAAGTTCGGCTCTCTCAGCGGCCTCCGAGGACATATTGTCCTCGGCGGCTCGTGTGCGTACCGATCTTCTCGGCATGGTCTCGTCGTGGTCAACCCATCGACATCTAACTAGAACGTGTTCTACCCTGACTGTCATGCGATTCACGTACGCCGAAGCCATGACCGATATCAGCTACTACGCGCCGCTGGCGCAGGCCGCCGAGAAGTCGGGCTTCGCCGGGATGACCATCCCCGACTCCGTCGCGTACCCCGAGGAGTCGGACGCCACGTACCCGTACACCCCGGACGGAAACCGGGAGTTCCTGGAAGACAAAGACTTCATCGAGACGTTCATCCTGGCGGCGGCACTGGGCGCGGTGACGACGACGCTGCGCTTCCTGCCGTTCGTGCTCAAGCTGCCGATCCGGCCGCCCGCTCTCGTCGCGAAGCAGGCGGCGTCGGTGGCCGCCCTGACGAACAACCGCCTCTCGCTCGGCGTCGGCACCAGCCCATGGCCGGAGGACTACGACATCATGGGCGTGGATTTCAAACGCCGCGGCAAGCGTATGAACGAGTGCATGGACATCATCCGCGGCCTCACCTCGGGCGGATACTTCGAATTCCACGGCGAGTTCTACGACATTCCGAGCATCAAGATGTCGCCGACGCCGACCAAGCCGATCCCGCTGCTTGTCGGCGGACACGCCGACCTCGCGTTGCGGCGCGCCGTGATCCGCGGCGACGGGTGGATGCACGGCGGGGGGCCCGGTGAGGAACTCGACGCTCTGCTGGACAAGATCACCGCAATCCGGAAAGCCGAAGGCAAGCAGGACGATCCGTTCGAGATCCACGTGATCTCGATGGACGCCTACACCGTCGACGGATGCAAGCGGCTCGAAGACAAAGGGATCACCGATGTGATCGTCGGGTTCCGACTCCCATACGTCGTCGGGAACGACACCGAACCACTCGAAAAGAAGATCGAACACCTCAACTGGTACGGCGAGAACGTGATCGCGAAGGTGAATAGTGAGTCATGACGCAGGCACG
Source organism: Gordonia abscondita (assembly GCF_032711245.1). Taxonomy (GTDB): domain Bacteria; phylum Actinomycetota; class Actinomycetes; order Mycobacteriales; family Mycobacteriaceae; genus Gordonia. The sequence goes on along the minus strand of NZ_CP128986.1, from coordinate 1,578,793 downwards.
CGGTGATTTCCCAGTGCTTACCGCTCGGTAGGATGGTGACCCATGACTAGTAGTGGAACGGATCGCACCCAGGCCATCGAAGCAGAGATCGGTAAGGTGTTCACCACCCAGGACTACTACGAGGTCGGTCGCGAGAAGATCCGCGAGTTCGCTCGTGCCCTCCACGACGACAACCCTGTCCACTGGGACGAGGCGAAGTCGGCGGCCGCAGGCCACGACCGTCTGCTCGCGCCGTTGACGATTGTCGTCCTCGACGGCACCAAGGCGCAGGCCCAACTGTTCGAGATGATCCCCGGCAACCCGCTGAAGTCGGGTGTCCTGCAGGTCGAACAACGCTTCGTGTTCCACCGGCCGGTCACCGCGGGTGACCGCCTCAAGTCGGATGTGTCACTGGACTCGTACAAGTCGGCGGCCGGCGCCGACCTGTTCACTGGAAAGACCGTCATCAGAGACCTCGACAAGGGCGTCATGCAGGAGTCATGGACGACGCTCGCCGGCCCGGGCGAGACAGGCGACGGACTCACCGACGAGTTCCAGTCGCTCGTCGACGACGTCATGTTCTCGCCGACCGCGTCGCATGTGCTCCCTCTGGTCCCGACGGAAGCCGCCGAGATCCCCAACGACGAGCCCCGTTCGTTCGGAGCGATCCCGTTCGATTCGGTTTCCGAAGGACAGGAGATCCCTCCGCGGACCCAGAAGTTCACCCGCGGTGACCTCGCCAATTATGTCGGCGTCGCGGGCGACCCGAATCCGATCCACCACAGCGACGAACTAGCGGCGGCCGCGAAACTCGACACCTGCGTCGCGCAGGGCATGCTGACGCTCGGCACCGCCGCAGGCTATCTTTCGGCGTTCGTCGGCGACCCGGCCGCATTTCGCGAACTCAGCGCGCGCTTCTCGAGTGCGGTCTACGTCCCGCCGACCGAGGCTGCCGTCGTCGTCTACACGGCGAAGATCAAGAAGCTGTATCCGGACACCAAGCGCGGTCTGATCACCTTCGGCGCCACGGTGAACGGCAAGCGCGTGTTCGGCAAGTGCACCGCGCTCGTCCAGTTCTCCTGACACGCCGACCCGTCGTCGACTGACCGTCCGAAGAAAACCCGCTCCGCGACAGTAGATTCGACGCATGTTCGGACTGCTCCAGCCGTGTCGACACGTGCTCGACGACGACCTTCGTATTCAGTGGCGTGCACATCTGTGCGGCCTGTGCCTGTCATTGCGCGACAATCACGGGCAGACGGCCCGGCTGACGACAAACACCGACGCCGTCATGGTGTCGGTGTTGACCGACGCGCAGCGCACACCGGCCGCCGCCACGCGGACCGCTGGGCCCTGCGCTCTCCGCGGCATGCGACGCGCTGAGGTCGTGACATCGAACGACCCCGGGGTACGACTCGCGACCGCGGCGTCGCTCACCCTGGCGTCAGCGAAAGCTCGCGACGCCGTGGCCGAACAGCAGCACGGGCTTGCACCTCCTATGCCCGTGCGCACCCGCGTGACCAGGATGGCTGCGCTCGGAATGGAACGCCGAGCGGCACGCGCTCACGATGCACTCGACGTCTCGATGGTCCTAACCGCGCTCGACCGCCAGGCTGAGATCGAGACGTCGTCGACCGATCTCGACGCGTTGACCGAGCCGACCGCGCGGGCCTGCGCCACTGTCTTCGTCTCCAGCGCTGACCTGGCACAAGCACCGGTCAATCGCGACGTGCTAGCCGAGATCGGAGGCGATTACGGTCGTCTCGCGCATCTCCTCGACGCCGTCGACGATCGGCCTGCAGACGACGCAGTCGGAGCGTTTAACCCGCTGACCGCGACTGGAACGTCGGACCAACTCGCGCTCGCGCGGTCGACGATGCTGGCCGGCCGCATCGCCGACCGGTACCGCGATCTCGCACTCCACGACGACCGACTTCTGCGCGCACTTCTCGTCGACGGTGTCGCACAGGCCGTCCGGCGTCGTCGCCGCACAGGTGAACGCGCACGGATCGAAGCGATCGGATCAGGCCTGCAGGTGTGGCCTCCTCAGCAGCCTCTCGACTGGCCGGAGGAGTGGCCGTATCCGCCGCCGTTCCCACCGAACCGGTCGTGGTACGAGCGGATCCTCCCGTTCACTGGTGTGACGTTTTGCGGCCCGGCGTTGTGCACCGACCACTGGAACCACTGCTCGGACAAGTACCGCTCGCCGGTGTGTGACAGTTCCGACTGTTGCGATTGCTGCGACTGTTGCGATTGCTGAAGGTTTCGGACGCGGCCTGACCTCAAGTTCCCCGCCCAGCGCCATCACCTACTCGTGGAGCGATGCCGAAGCCGAGCGGGGAACTTGAGGCTCTCGGTCCGTGGAAGCTATACCTGCGCCACGATTCCGGTCGCAGCCCCGTCACGTCACCTGATCTTGAAGATCACGGCTCGTTGGACGACGAAGTTGATGACGGTCGCCACCCCCTGCGCGACGACGAACGCGCCAGCGGAGGCGACCAACGCCGAGCCCCATTCGTGCATCAGCAGGCTGTACAAGCCGATGTTGACGAAGAACGTCACCACATACAGAACCACGACGGCGACGAATCGAGCCGTGCTCGGCTCCGCGCGGAACGTCCACCGGCGGTTGATCAGATACGCGATGGTGGTGCCGAGAACGAAACCACACGCTTTCGCTAGCCAGTACGGGGTGCCGACCACGTCCTGAAGCAGCAGGGTGAGCGCGAAATCGAACACGGCGGACAGCACGCCGGTCGCGACGAAGCGAACCAACTGTGTCTTGAGGTCGACGCTCGTCGACGCCTCTTCATCGTCGAACGGCAGCTCGACTGGCATCGGAGCGTGCCGCGTCGAGAAGTCTTCGTGTGCGGGATGCACAGGGAACGGAACGCGGTCGACGTCGTCGGGGCTGGAGTCTGGCACCGAACCAGCCTATCGGTCCGCGCGCCCGGACCGATGCAAGTGAGCCGCCGAGCGTCGGTGAACAGCGAATTCGGGAACAGCGAGTTCGGCCACAATTTCACGGATAGCGGTCCGGGCGGACTAGGGTCCAAGACTATGGTCGTCTCCCCCTCCTCCCACCGGTTCACTCGCCGACTCTCCGCCGCAGCGTTGGCATGCACCGCGGTCGCAGGCATGGCGCTGACCACACCCGCCGCCCATGCGGACACCACGCCGACCCCAGTGTGGTCGGGGCTGGACGCTCGCTCCTACGACGGCCCGATCGGCGCGCACGGCACGCTGCTCGCGAAGACGCCGCTCGATGCGTCGATCAACCTTCCCGCGGCGGGCAGCGCCTATCGGATTCTGTACTCCTCCCCTGACTTCGACGGGAAGCCCGCGGTCAGCACGGGCGCGGTGTTCCTACCGAAACGACCGGCTCCCGCAGGCGGACACAAGGTGATCGCGTGGGCGCACGGCACCGTCGGACTCGGTGACACCTGTACGCCGTCGGCCCAGCCGCGCAGCGACCGCGACATCGCCTACCTCGGCCACTGGCTCGACCAGGGCTACGCGGTGGTCGCCACCGACTATGTGGGTCTCGGGACCCCGGGCCTGATGAGCTATCTCAGCGGGCAAGTGGAGGCGACGTCGACAGTCGACTCGGTGATCGCGGCCCAGCAGGCGGGGCTGCCGTTGTCCAAGACGTGGGCGATCGTCGGCCAGTCACAGGGCGCAGGCGCGGCCCTCAACGCGGCGCGACGCGCCACTTCACTGTCGAAGGGTGCCGGACTGGACTACCGCGGCGTCGTCGCGACCGGGACGCCCGCGAACATCGAACACATCGTGTGGCAGGCAGGCCCGCAAGTCCCGCCGGTCGCGCTGCCGTCGGGACTCACCACGTACACCGCTTACATCATCGCCGGATTCACCGACGCCCGCACCGACCTGCACCCCGAGCGGGTGCTCAGTGCGGAAGGGCGACGCGTCGTCCGACTCGCCGAGAAACTCTGCTATCCCGAACTCAAGACCGCGCTCGGCGGCGCCAAGATCAACTCGTGGTTCACGCGCCCCCTCGCGTCGATTCCCGGCGTCCAAGCCGCCCTCGTCGACTACATGAGTACCCCGTACTCCGGCTACGACCGCCCGATCTTCCTCGGCCAGGGGCTCAAGGACATCGACGTTCCGGCGCCGTCGGCGATCTCGCTGTACGCGCAGATGAAAGCCGCCGGACAGCCCGTCGACTTCCACGTCTACCCGACGCAGGACCACTCCGGCACGGTGCTCGCATCCATGAAGGACTCGACGCCGTTCCTGAAACGGATCATGCGGTAGGCCGCTGCGGCTTCACCACCATCACCGGTTTGCCACATTCGATCAGAAGGTGCTGGGAAGTGCTGCCCAACAACAGCTTTCCCACCTGAGTACGACGCCGCATCCCGATCACAAGTATTTGTGCGTCCGGCTCGTCCATCGCCCGCAACAGTTCGTCGGACGGGTCGGCGCCGATCTGCTGCCGAATCTCGAACGGTACGCCCGACTCCGTTAGCCGGTCCTGGACCTGCGCGATCTCGACCGCGTCGACGATCCGGGTGCTGCGGGCCGGGCTACCCCGTCCGCCTTCGGACACGGCGTTGATCACCAAGACACCAGTGCCGCGTGCCGACGCTTCATCGATGGCCTGCTCCAAGCAGGCCCGCCCGTGCGAGCCGCCTGCGTACCCGACCACGATCATGGTTTTCCTCTCGGTTCCCCCGCGGCCTTCCTCGCCCTCACAGACGAATGTAGACGACGGACGTCACATAGGCGGCGGTCGGCCGCGGGAGGCGGGTAGCCTCTACTGACGATGACGAACTCAGAACTACTTCCAATTCAGACTCGGACTCTGATGGGTTGGGGCCGCACAATGCCCACCGAAGGGCATGTGCTGACCACACCGTATCCCGAGGTCATCGCCGACGCCGTCGCACGCGTCGCCGACCAGGACGCGGACAAGCCGTCGTATCTCAAACGCGGAGTGATCGCGCGCGGGCTCGGCCGGTCGTACGGCGAGAACGCGCAAAACTCCGGCGGCCTGACGATCGACATGACTCAGCTCACCCGGATCTACGACATCGACACCGAGACCGCGGTCGTCGATCTGGACGCAGGCGTCGACCTCGACACGCTGATGCGCGTCGTACTGCCATACGGCCTGTGGGTCCCAGTGCTGCCGGGCACCCGCCAGGTAACAGTCGGCGGCGCTATCGGCTGCGACATCCACGGCAAGAACCATCACAGTTCAGGGAGCTTCGGCAACCACGTCGTCGAGATCACCCTGCTCGTGGCGTCCGGCGAGATCCTCACCCTCACCCCAGAGGGCAGCAAGGACGACCCGGACGCGTCGATCTTCTGGGCGACGGTCGGCGGCATCGGTCTCACCGGAATCATCTTGCGCGCCAAGATCAAGATGACGCGCACCGAGACCGCCTACTTCATCGCCGACGGCTCCGTCACCAAGAGCCTCGACGAGACCATCGCCCTCCACATGGACGGGTCGGAAGACAACTACACGTACAGCTCCGGCTGGTTCGACGCGATCAGCAAGCCCCCACGTCTGGGGCGCGGCACGTTCTCGCGCGGATCGCTCGCGACGCTCGACCAGTTGCCGGACAAGCTCGCCAAGGATCCGTTGAAGTTCGACGCGCCGACGCTCGTCAACTTCCCCGACGTGTTCCCGAACGGGCTCGCCAACAAGATGAACTTCTCGATGGTCGGCGAAGCCTACTACCGGATGGGCGGCAACTACCAGGGAAAGATCCAGAATCTGACGCAGTTCTACCACCCGCTCGACCTGTTCGGGAACTGGAACCGCGCCTACGGTTCGCACGGATTCCTGCAGTACCAGTTCATCGTTCCGCCGGAGGCCGTCGAAGAGTTCAAGGGCATCATCTACGACATCCAGGCGTCCGGACACGTCAGCTTCCTCAACGTGTTCAAGCTGTTCGGTGAAGGCAATCAGGCTCCGCTGAGCTTCCCGATGCCCGGTTGGAACATCTGCGTCGACTTCCCGATCAAGCGCGGTCTGCACGAGTTCGTCTCCGAACTGGACCGCCGAGTCATGGAGATCGGCGGGCGCCTCTACACGGCGAAGGATTCGCGGACCACCGCCGAGACCTTCCACGCCATGTACCCGAAGGTCGACGACTGGATCGCGACGCGCCGTCGCGTGGACCCGAACCAAGTGTTCATGTCCGACATGGGTCGACGCCTCGAACTGGCCTGACGCCGACTCCACACATCACTGACGAAAGCAGATACGCATGTTCAACGCCGTCGGCGTTCCGCAGTCCATCCTGATCCTCGGTGGATCCTCCGAGATCGGCCTGGCCATCGCCGCCGAGTACCTGACCAAGGGACCGATGCGTGTGGTCCTGGCGACGGTCCCCGGCGATCCGGCCGCCGAGGCCGCCGTCGCTCAGATGACCGACGCCGGAGCGTCGTCCGTCGAGCAGATCGACTTCGACGCGCTCGCCACCGACACTCACCGGGACGTCATCGAGCAGGCCTTCTCCGGCGGCGACATCGATGTCGCCGTCGTCGCATTCGGCATCCAGGGCGACGACGAGCAGGCCTGGCAGGACCAGAAGCTCGCCGTCCTGGAAGCGAACATCAACTACACGGCGGCCGTCTCGGTCGGTGTCCTTCTCGGTGAGAAGATGCGCGAGCAGGGACACGGACAGATCATCGCGATGAGCTCGGTGGCAGGCGAACGCGTCCGCCGCTCCAACTTCGTGTACGGCTCTACCAAGGCGGGCCTCGACGGCTTCTACCTCGGTCTCGGCGACGCGCTGCGCCCCGAAGGGATCGGTGTCCTCGTGATCCGGCCGGGCCAGGTCCGCACCCGCCTGTCGGCGCATGTCGCCGAAGCCCCGCTCACCGTCAACAAGGAAGACGTGGCGCGTCTGGCGATCGCCGCAGTCGCCTCGGGCAAGGAGATCGTCTGGGTCCCGGGCCCGTTCCGGTTCATCATGATGGCGTTGCGTCACGTCCCACGCCCAATCTTCCGCAAGCTGCCCATCTGATCTCGTGCAGTCCACCGTCGAGGCCCCCGAAACAACCCGACGCGAGTTCGGAAGGAACCCGCGGGCACGCGACGTCGCCGAACTGGGCGGCGCCGTCGTCCTAGCCGCCGTCGCCGCGTTCGCTGGACTGAAGATCATCGGCGCCGTCGACTGGCCGGCGTTCAACACGTCGAACGTGTCGCGCGCCGTCACGACCCTCGGTCAGGGCGTGGTGATCGTCGTCGCGGCGCTCGCCGTCGTCGCCTACCGGTCGGGGCGTTCCCGGACGTGGACGTCGTGGGTGTCGTCGCTCGCGTCTGCCGGACTGGTGACGGTGACGCTCGGCATGCCGTTGGGCGCCACCAAGCTGTACCTGTTCGGCCTGTCGGCAGACCAGCAGTTCCGCACCGAATACTTGACGCGACTGACCGACAGCCCACATCTGGCGGACATGACCTACGACGGTCTGGCCCCCTACTATCCGGCGGGCTGGTTCTGGTTCGGCGGCCGGTTCGCGAGCCTCGTCGGCATGCCCGGCTGGGAGGCGTACAAGCTGTGGGCGATCCTGTCGATCGCGATCGCCGCAGCACTCGGCACCGCGTTGTGGAATCGGATGGTCGGCGTGTCGACGGGCACCGCGATCGGCCTCGCGTCGACCGCCGTCACCCTCGTCTACGCGTCGCCGGAACCGTATTCGGCCGTCCTGATCCTGGTCGGCGTCCCAATGATGGTGGTGACCGCGTCCGCCCTGCGAGGGCGTCGCCGCCTAACCGACGGTCCGACGACGCTCGGTCGCACCGGCTGGCTGTCCGTCGCCGCGGCCGGGCTGTTCATCGGCGTCTCGGCGTGCGTCTACACGCTGTACACGGGCCTGTTCGCGGGCACCACAGTGCTGATGGCGATCGGCTATCTCATCCAGTCCTATCGACGTCACCGCAACGCGGCGGTCCCCGGAACGTCGGAGCGCCGCGCCGAATATCTGGCGGTGATCGTTCGACTCGTCGTGGTCGGTGTCGTCGCGGCGGGCGTCGCATTGATCGTATGGACGCCGTACCTGCTGGCACGCGCATCGAGCACATCGACGCCCGGAAACGGGGCCGAGCACTATCTGCCGGAGAACGGCGCAGTCTTCGGACTCCCGATGTTCCAGCTCAACCTGATCGGCGTGCTGACGTTCATCGGCCTGATCTGGGTGCTGCTGCGCGCCGCCAACCGCACCATCGGTTTCGCATTCGCATGGACGCTGATCGGCGTCGTCGGCATCACCTGTCTGTCGCTGGCGCGGAGCGCGATCGGATCGACACTGCTCTCGTTCCGCCTCGAAGCGGTGACCGCCGTCGTACTCGCTGCGGCAGGTGTCCTCGGCATCGTCGAACTCGCGCGGGCCGCCGTCGCGAAGTTCGGGGACGTCCGCACGGCGATCGGGGTTCTCGCGGCAATCGGCGCGATCGCATTGGCACAGTCGATCCCGTCGCACCTGTCGTCGGAGATCACCACCGCGTATACCGACACGGACGGATATGGTCAGCGCGCCGACCAGCACCCGGCAGGCGCCGAATCGTATTATCCGGAACTACACCGGCTGATCCGGAAACAGACTGGGAAGCCTGCGGACCAGAACGTGGTCCTGACCGCAGACTACGGTTTCCTGTCCCTCTACCCGTATTGGGGTTTCCAAGGCTTGACCTCGCATTACGCGAACCCGCTCGCCGACTTCACCAAGCGCGCCCAAGCCATCGAGCAGTGGTCGACGACCACCACCACGCAGGAGCTGACGACGGCGATGGCCGCCACGCCGTGGCGCAGCCCCAATGTGTTCCTCTTCCGGTACAGCGCCGACGGCTACACGCTGCGACTGGCCGAAGACGTCTTCCCGAACGACCCCAATGTACGTCGATACACGGTCACGTTCTCGCCGACCGTGTTCGATGACCAGATGTTCACTGTCACCGAAGTCGGACCGTTCGTCCTCGTCGTCAAGAAAGGCTGATCCGTAATGCCGGACCTGAAGATCACGACAATCACGCACGGCGACGCGAAGACACACTTCGTGTCGACGTCAACAGTCAACTGGGCGATCCTGCAAGATCGGTCCGGGGTAACCCTGGTCGACGGCGGGTACCCGGGGCACGCAGGCGCGGTAGTCGAATCGCTGCGGCGGATCGGCAGCGCGCCTCAGGAGATCCGCGGCGCTCTGCTCACACACGCGCACATCGATCATCTCGGCGGTATCGCGCGTCTGCGACGCCAGCATTCGTTCGACGTCTTCGCCGATCCGGCGGAGGTGACGCACGCACGCCGCGACTACTTGGAGCAGGCTGACGCGTCGACGATCGCACCCCTCGCCTACCGTCCCGCAGTCATCGGCTGGCTCGGCAAGATCGTGCGCTTGGGAGCACTCGACAAGGACGGCATCCCCGATACCCAGGCCTTCGCCGACCCGTCGACCCTGCCAGGTTCGCCTGTCGCGGTCCCGACACACGGTCATACGCGCGGACACAGCGCGTTCCTCGCGGGTGACGGCGAAGTCCTGATCTCCGGTGACGCACTGGTCAGCGGCCACCCGATCGCCAAGCACGCGGGTCCGCAATGCCTCGATCACGTCTTCACCCACGACGTAGCGGCCAACGAGTCGGCCGTCGCCTCCCTCGCCGAACTGGATGCCGTCGTGATCATGCCCGGCCATGGTCCGATGCTGTGCGGAGCCATCGAGACATTCGTCGAGCAGGCGCTGACCCGCTGACATCCTTCGTCCGCCGATCTGTACCAGCATGTGGCACAGATCGGCGGCACTAGGCTGCCGAGTCGGCTTCAACGTGCCCGATCGGACAATCAACACGCCTACACGGACGAGGCGCCTGGGCCCACCCCCGCCTAGTCAGCGCCTGCGCGACGCTCGACGCCGTCGAACACGGTCTGTCGAAAACTTGGCCCCACCCCAGCCTCAGCGTTAACCGATCGCCGTGGACTGCGGCATCGAGGTCTCGTTGCAGGTCACGGTCTCGGGAGACCGCATCGGCGTGGCCGAGACGTCCGTCGAGCTCGACGATGAGACCGAACTCCTCGTACTCGACGTCGCGGAAGCCTCGTCGCCCGACGGCCGTCGGTGTCTGTCGAAGCGGCGCCGGAAGACCATGCGGGCGTTCCACCTTCGCTAGGTATCGATGCTCAAGCACCGAACACACCCCCGTGTCGACATCGAGCAGCACCTCACGCAGGAGTTGCCTCCGCCGGATCCGGCAGCGACCGTCGAGTGCGTCGAGAAGGCGGCCGGGTGTAGTTATCCGCGCCTGTACAGCATCCGACAGGGCCGCGACTGCCTTCGTAATGGTCGGGGCTCCCGCGGCGACGTCGAGGACGGCCTCGTCGGTCCGAACTCGGGGAGGATGCGCATCACGGACGACAGCCTCGTCGAAGTCGGTCCGGTAATGGGCGACGACACCTCGCCTGCGCGTGACACTCCGGCGCGCATCGACGCTGATGTGGACGGGCCCGTTCGCCTCCCCGCTGTCGCCGGTGACCGCGCACAACGCCGAATTGTGACTGAGCGCTGCGGGCGCCGCGTCGAGCACTGCACACCACGCCCGCTGGGTCCACGTCATCGGACCCGTATGAGTCACGTAGACGCCCTCGTACACGGCGACCCACGACCCACGCCGTAACTGGCGTCGCAGGTATGCGGTCCCGAGACCGCACGCCAGCACCTGCCGTCTGCTCACCACCCGCTCTGTTCGCGAATCAGACTGTGCAGGCACGCCTCAAATACGTCGAACTCCCCCATACCGGCCAGTCTCGCGGCAGCGCGCCCGCAGCGATAGGGGGTGACACACATCTGTGGATAACTCCAGAAACAGCTCGTCCGCCGATCCGTACCAGCAGGTGGCACAGATCGGCGGACGAGGCGAGATATCGCTAGCGGCCCGAGGGAGCACCTGCCGGGCGGCGGGCGCTGCGGCGACGGCTCGGATTGGCCGCCGCCGACGCGTGACCGCTCTGCGACTGGCCGGACCGGCCACCGTCCTGACGCGCAGCACCGCCACGGCCACTGTTCGCAGCACCGCCACGGCCACTGTTCGCGGCTCCGCCACGGCGTCCGCGACCGGTGCCGCGCGAACCGCGCGCGCCCTGGCCGGAACGGCCCTGTCCCGAACGCTGCTGTTGAGCGGGCGCCTCGACCACCGGGAGGTGGCGCAGCGGCGCGTGCTCGCCGACGAGTTCACGGACCTCCGGCGACGACGCGGTGACCTGCTGACCCGGAACCTTGATCGCGGCCTTCTGCAGGAGTTTGCGCAGATCGCCCCACTGGTCGGGCAGGCAGATGGTGACGACGTCACCCGACGAACCAGCGCGCGCGGTACGGCCCGAACGGTGCAGGTACGCCTTGTGCTCGGCAGGCGGATCGACGTGGACGACGAGTTCTACATCGTCGACGTGGACACCGCGCGCAGCGACATCCGTGGCGACGAGGACCTTCGCGCCGTCGGGCGCCGCGAACGACGCGAGGTTCCGATCACGCTGCGCCTGCGACAAGTTGCCGTGCAGGTCGACCGCCGGGATGCCGTCCGCGGTCAGCTTCTTCGCGAGCTTCTTCGCCTGGTGCTTGGTACGCATGAACAGAATGCGACGACCGGTACCGGAAGCCAGTTCGTGAACGAGCGCGGTCTTCTCCGTCGCACCCGACACCCGGAAGACGTGGTGCGTCATCTGAGCGACGGGCGACGTCGCATCCTCAAGTGAGTGGGTGACCGGCTTGTTCAAGAAGCGCTTGACCAGCTTGTCGACCCCGTTGTCGAGCGTCGCCGAGAACAGCATGCGCATGCCACCGGCGGGCGTCGCGGCGAGAATGCGCGTCACCACCGGCAGGAATCCGAGGTCCGCCATGTGGTCGGCTTCGTCGAGCACCGTGATCTGCACGTCGTCGAGTGAGACGATCCGCTGCTTCATCAAGTCTTCGAGGCGGCCAGGGCAGGCGACGACGATGTCGGCGCCCGCACCGAGCGCACGCTCCTGCCGTGCCTGCTTCACACCGCCGAAGACGGTGGTGACGCGCAAGCCGACAGCGTCGGCGAGCGGTTCGATCTGGGCGGCGATCTGGGTGGCGAGCTCACGCGTCGGAGCGAGCACCAGTCCGGTGGGGCGGCCCGAACGACGACGAACACCGGCTTCGGCGAGACGCACGACGAGCGGGACGGCGAACGCGACGGTCTTTCCCGAGCCGGTCTTGCCGCGGCCGAGGACGTCACGTCCGGCGAGGGTGTCGGGGAGAGTCTTCTCCTGGATCGGGAACGCGGACGCTTTACCGTCGGCGGTCAACGCGTCAACGATGGGAGCGGGCACGCCGAGATCAGCGAACAGAGTCATTAATAGCCTTACTGGCAGGGATCAATCGCACGGCACGGTAGAGCCGATACGGGAGATCGAGTGGCGAACACGCGGTCCGCGTGTCGGTTCGCCGTATGAATTTCACGCACCCGCGATCGAGTCGGGGTCTGCGTGGGGCGTTCTACGACGCACGGTGCCGGGCACCGAATGATTAGAGCCTACCCGACCCACGGCCCGCGACTCCTATCGCCAGAGATAGTGGGACACGGGACACACTGCAAGCGAACTCGGCCAACCAGCCGCGACCGCTACTCAGCCGGCGAGTGCCGCCAGACGTCGCACCGCGAACTCGTAGCCCGCGATCCCACAACCTGCGATGACCGCCGCCGCGATCGGCGAGATATAAGAGTGATGCCGAAACGCTTCTCGCGCATGGACATTGCTGACGTGGACCTCGACAATCGGAACCTCCGGGATCACCAGAGCATCGGCGAGAGCCACCGACGTGTGCGTCCAACCGCCCGGATTGATAACGATGCCGCTGACTTCGCCGCGCGCGGCGTGAACAGCGCCGATCATCTCGCCTTCGTGGTTCGTCTGGAAGGCACGCAGCCCGAACCCGGCGTCGGCGGCCGTCCGCTCAGCGAGACGCACGACGTCGTCGAGCGTGTCGGAACCGTACACGTCAGGTTGCCGAACCCCGAGCATGTCCAAGTTGGGGCCGTTGAGCAGGAGTATCGGCGGCACGGAAGACATAACGCTCATCGTAGTCGAGGGGCTCGGCTGCACTCGAACAGCAGGAAAGGGCTCGACCAGTAGGAAACGGCGAATGTAGGCGCGGACTGTCCCAACCGACTCTGGTAGCGGTGGAGGGAGGGTCGACAACCGTCGGCCCGCACACCGCACGTTAGAGGGAGGATTCCATGACCACCGCGACGAATGTGCACGACCGCTATCGCACGCGACTGACCGAAACCACCCCGATGACACGCAGACCCGACCCGACTGTGTGGGGCGAGGCCGACGGCCCGTTTACCGCCGATCAGGTCGCGGCGTACGCCGAGAAGGGGTTTCACATCGAGGACGGGCTGTTGACGCCCGCCCAAGTCCAGACCTGCTGGACCGAGTTCGACCGACTAGCCACCGCCCCGGAAGTCGACGCGTCCGGAGCCATCATCCGGGAGCGAGGCAGCGACGCGGTCCGGTCGATCTTCGCCGTCCATCGACACAGCCGGGTGATCGACGCGTTAGCGCGGACACCGCGCATCCTCGATCGGGCGCGGCAACTCCTCGGCTCGGAGGTCTATATCCACCAGTCACGGATCAACGCGATGCCCGGCATGGTCGGCACCGGATTCGGTTGGCATTCAGACTTCGAGACATGGCATGCCGAGGACGGTCTGCCTGCCCCGCGCACGGTCAGTCTGTCGATCGCGCTGACCGACAATTTCGCTTTCAACGGCGGCCTCATGTTGATGCCGGGCGCGCACCGTGTCTTCGTACCGTGTGTCGGCGAGACGCCCGACGACAACTTCCGCGAATCGCTGCAGAAGCAGAAGGCCGGAGTGCCGTCCGACTACGCAGTCACCGAACTCGGCTTCGAGTACGGGATCGAGCAGTTCACCGGCGCGGCGGGCGCCGCACTGTTCTTCGACTCGAACTCGATGCACGCGTCGAGCAACAACATCACCCCGTATTCGCGAGCGAACGTATTCCTCGTGTTCAACAGTGTCGAGAACGCGCCGCTCGCCCCATTCGCGGCCGCGTCGCCGCGACCGGATCACATCGCCGACCGCGATACGACGCCCCTAGCGCCGATCGGCGATACCGCGTTCACGTGATCCCCAGCCGGAGTCCGGCTTACATGCGTCGGGCTCCGGCAGCAGGCACTGCGACAGTGCCAAGCACTAGGATGTCTCCCTGTGCCATCTATCACCGCCCGTCGGGCGCAGATAACCGCGATCGTCACCGGTCTGCTCGGCGTGCTCCTCGCTCTGGCGACGCCGCTGCTCCCGGTGAAGCAGACCGTCGCGGAGATTAGTTGGCCGCAGGCCGACGCCGTCGGCTCGGTGTCGGCTCCCCTCTTCTCGTATGTGCCGATCGAACTCACGGCGAGCGTTCCGTGCACGGCCGTCGACCGGCTGCCCGACGGCGCGTCGGTCCTCCTCTCCACCACGTCGCCGTCCGCGGAGAAGGCACAGCAGCGCGGACTGTTCATCCGGGTGACCGGTGAGCGGTCGACCCCCGAAGCCTCCCGCAGTGTCGAGGTCATCAACCGCAATATGCCGTTGGTGTCGGCCCCCCTCACCGACGTCCGGTCCGGCGACTGCCGCGACATCGAGGTCCACGCGACGTCCGACGCGGTGACCGCGGAGTTCACCGGCTTGGCCGGTGACGACGGCGAAGCCCTCAAGGGCAAGGCGACCGGCGGCGACCAGCGGCCACAGATGACCGGCCTGTTCACCCAACTCGACGGCCGGGTCGATGACATTCCGGGACTGAACGCGCACGTCGTCATCGATTCCCGGTACAGCACGACGCCGACCGCGGTGAAGTGGGCGGCGATCATCGTTGGGATCCTCGCCGTCATCATCTCGCTGATCGCATTGTCACGGCTCGACGCCACCGACGGGCGCAGACACCGACGCTTCTTCCCGGCCCGTTGGTGGCGGTTGAAGCCGCGCGATTATGTGGTCGTCGGGCTCCTGCTGGTGTGGCACATCATCGGACCCAACACGTCGGACGACGGCTACCTGCTGACCATGTCTCGGGTCGCACAAGACAGCGACTACACGGCCAACTACTTCCGCTGGTTCGGGGCGCCGGAAGCACCGTTCGGCTGGTACTACCAGGTGTTCGGCTGGCTCAGCCACGTGTCGGTCGCCAGCGTCTGGATGCGGATTCCGGCGCTGGTCTGCGGCATCGTCGTCTGGCTGATCGTCAGCCACGAAATCCTGCCTCGGCTCGGGCGCGCCGCACTCACCCGGCCAGCAGTCGGCTGGACAGCCGCTGCGGTGTTCCTCGTCGCGTGGTTCCCGTTCAACAACGGGCTGCGCCCCGAACCAATCATCTGCCTCGGCGCCCTGATCACCTGGTGCTCGGTTGAGCGTGCCATCGCGACCGGCAGACTGCTGCCGGCCGCGGTCGCGTGTACCGCTGGCGCGTTCAGCATCGCCGCGGGCCCAACGGGCGTGCTGGCGGTCGCCGCGCTCGTCGCGGGCGCGCGCCCGATGTTCTTGGCGGTGGTTCGGCGTGCTCGGGAAGTGCAGCGGCAGACCGGTTCGGGCCGGGTGGCCGCGTATCTGAGCCTGTTCGCGCCGATCGTGGCAGCTGGGGTGCTCGTCATCTTCGCGGTCTTCTCCGGGTTGACGCTCGCCGCGTTCATGGAGAGTTCGACGATGAAGACCGATCTCGGGCCGTCACTCGAGTGGTACAACGAGATCGACCGGTACTCGTCGCTGTTCGCGTTCTCCGCCGACGGTTCGATCGCGCGACGCTTCGCCGTCGTCATCATGATCCTGTCGATGGCCGTCGCGGGCGCCGTCCTGATCCGCAAGTCGCGGATACCCGGGACCGCGCTCGGTCCGGCGCGACGCATCGTCGGCATCACGTTCGGTTCGCTACTGTTCCTCATGTTCACGCCGACCAAGTGGACACATCACTTCGGCGTGTTCGCCGGGCTCACCGCAGCCCTGGCCGCGCTGGCGGCGATCGCGGCGAGCGCGAGCGCCACTCATTCGCGCCGCAACCGCACGATCTTCGCCGCACTCGTCGTCTTCGCGACCGGCCTGGCGTTCACCGCACCGAACTCCTTCTACTACGCGTCCGCGTGGGGAATGCCGTGGAGCACCGCCCAGGTGACGGTCGGCGGCGTCGCCCTCGGCCAAGTCCTCCTGTACCTGTCGCTCGCGCTGATGGCGCTGGCGCTCTGGTTCCACTTCCGCGAGCCGTTCGCGGGCGTCGACCCCGAGTCCGAGCATCAGCCTCGCCCGGTTCAACGAGTCACCCGAATACTCACCGCGTCGCCGTTGGCTCTGGCGGCGACCGTGATCGCCGCGTTCCTGCTCGTGACCGCGGCGATGACCGGGATCCGCCAGAGTGACTCCTACTCGGTGCCACGCTCGAACATCGAAGCGTTCACCGGACAACAGTGCGGGATGGCCGACAAGGTGTGGGTGGAGGACGACCCGAATCGTTACCAATTGACGCCAGTCGACGCGTCGCTCACCGATCCGCTTGCCGGACCGACCACCGCTCCCGCCGAATCCGACCGCTCCTCGACCAGCGGTTTCAGCGCGAACGGTGTCCGTGAAGACCTCGACACGCTGGCACCCGCCGGGTCGCTCGGCGTGCTCGCGTGGGGGGCAGGCCTCGACCCCGACCTACTCATCGCCAACAGCGGCGGAACCGGCGGCGGAATCGCCGGCACTGCGGGCGCCAACGGTTCGCGAGCAGTCCTACCGTTCGGGCTCGACCCGGCCCGCACTCCCGTGATGGGCAGCTACTCCGAGACAGACCAGAGCCCGGCCGACCTCACCTCAGGCTGGTACCGGATGCCCGCCGACTTCCAGGACCGGCCGCTCGTCACATTCTCGGCGGCAGGCGTGTTCGGATCCAGTGAACTCCACCTCGAATACACCACCGACGACGTCACCGACTCCACGCACGACGCCGACCTGACGGTCGCAGGTGAACGACAGATGATCGATCCCGGACCGCGCCCCAGCTGGCGCAATGTCCGCGTCGAAACGGAATCGCTGCCGTCGGACACGACGGCCGTGCGGATCGTCGCCGATGACGACAATCTGTCCGAGGACCACTTCATCGTCGTCACCCCGCCGCGTATCCCCGAGATGACGACACTGGAGGAGACAGTCGGCGACACCGATCCGGTCCACGTCGACTGGACGTCCGGTCTGGTGTTCCCGTGCCAGCGGCCGTACAACTTCCACGCTGGCGTCGTCGAGACGCCGAAGTGGCGGGTCCGACCGGGCGCCGACCTCGCAGCCGCGGTCAGCGCATGGCAGGGAGCGCTCGGCGGCGGACCGCTCGGCTGGCTCCAGGTGTCGCAGCGACCGGACACGGTCGCCACCTACCTCAAGGGCGACATCGGCCGTGACTGGGGCGCGTTGGAACGCTACACCCCGTACGACGAGGCGGCACCGGCACAGATCGACTACAGCACGCAGACCCGCAGCGGCTTGTGGAGCCCAGCACCGATTCGGAGATAGCCGACACCCCCGCCGATTCATCGTTTGGCGAGTTTCGCGCCTGGTCGACTAACGTCAGGTTCCGTGCCAGTGCCGACCGCAGCCCCGTCCGACGCCGACGTCGAACCTCCGTCGAGCCCGCTCCCCGCGGGTACGGCCCGACTGCTCGCCGTCGTCGCCGGGTTGGTCGCGGTGATCGCTGCGATCGCGGTCCCGCTGCTGCCGGTGTCCCAGACGAGTGCGTCAGTGAGCTGGCCGCAGGGCCAGACGCTCAACGCCGACGATCCGTCCGTCGTGGCACCGCTCATCGCGCAGACCGCGCAGTCACTGGACGTGACGATCCCGTGCGCCGCGCTCACGACCCTGCCCGCCGAAGGTGGAACCGTCCTGTCGACGATGCCCGCTAAGGCCAAGGGAGCCTCGCAGCGGACGTTGGCCGTCACCGCCAGTCGGACGTCGATCACTGTGTCGATGCGCGCGAACGTCGCCGCGACCGCGTCACGCGCCGATATCGCCGCAGGCAAATGCCGTGACCTGCACATCTTCTCGTCGGCGACGGCGACCGGAGCCCAGTTCACCGGGCTCGGACCGGCCAGCGACCTCGACCCAAGCAAGCGACCGCAGATCGACGGCTTCTACACATCGCTGAGCACCCCGCAGGTGACGGCGATGGCCGACGCCGGGATGCACGCACGCATCGACGTCGACAACCGGTACGAGAGCTCGCCGACCGCGCTCAAGGTCATCGCCATGGTGATCGCCGTCCTCGCGACGCTGCTCGCCCTGTTCGCGCTCTGGTGCCTGGACCGGGTAAACGGCTACACCGCACGACTCCTCACCGAGTCACGCACGGCGCTCGGCCATGTGCGCCCTCGGCTGAGCGACGCCGTCGTAACCGTCGTCCTGATCATCTGGACGTTCCTGGGCGCGGCCGCCCCCGACGACGGTTACATCCTCACGATGGGTCGAGCGGCCGACGCATCCGGCTACATGTCGAACTACTACCGCTTCTACGGGATCGCCGAAGCGCCGTTCGACTGGTACTACAGTTTCCTGGCCCTGTGGTCGCAGGTGTCGACGAGCATCGTCTGGATGCACCTGCCCATCCTCGTGGCGGGGCTGGCGTCGTGGTTCGTGCTGTCGCGGATCGTCTTGCCGCACCTCATGACTAGCACTGGAACGGCCGGTCTCGTCGGACGATTCGGGTCGACGGCGTGGGCCGTCGCCACCGCTGCTGCCGTGTTCCTCGCGTTCTGGCTGCCGTACTGCTCGGGTCTGCGCACTGAGGGGATCATCGTCCTCGGGTCACTGCTGACGTGGTGGGCGACGGAGACGGCGATCACCCGCAACCGACTGCTGCCCGCCGCGCTCGCCGCAGCCCTCGCCGCAGCGATGCTCGCGCTCGCCCCACAAGGCGTCATCGGCGTCGCGATACTTCTCGTGGCGGCACGCCCACTCCTGCACGTCCTCCTCGATCGGCGCCGCGAGACAGGCCTGCTGCCGCTCCTCGCGCCGATCGTCGCCGCCGGAACCGTCGTCTCGGTGATCGTGTTTCGCGACCAGACGCTGATGACCGTGCTCGAAGCCGTCAAGACCCGCTACCAGACCGGGCCGATCATCCCGTGGCACCAGGAGTTCCTGCGCTACTTCTTCCTGACCGTCACCACCCCCGACGGCGCGCTCGCTCGGAGAATCCCCGTCCTGCTGATCTTCGTCGCCGCGATCGTCACCGCAGCAGTTCTGCTGCGCCGCCGCGGCATCACCGGCGTCGGATCGGCGCCGACGTGGCGTCTGATCGGCGCGTTCGGCGTCACTCTGCTGTTGTTCTTCCTCTCCCCCGTCAAATGGACTATCCATTTCGGTGTGTTCGCCGGCGTCGGTGCCGCATTGGCCGCCGTCGCCTGTCTGGCCATCGCACAGGCCGGGGCCCGGTCCTCACGCAACCTCTCGTTGCTCTCGGTGGGTCTGCTCTTCGCGTTGGCCGCCGCGGCCGCTGGCAAGAACGCGTGGCCGTACGCGTACCGCTTTGGGATCACCTGGTTCGACATGGCTCCGGCGGTGAAGGGCATTCAGGTCTCGTCGGTCCTGCTCGTCCTCGCCGTCGTCGCGGTAGCCGTCGCCCTGTGGCAGCACCTGCGCAACGACTACGTCACCAACAAGGGTCTCGCCCACCACGATGCGGATCAGCCTGACAGCGCCGCCGACCGACGCCGCCTGGCGTTCGCGCACACGCCTCTCGTACTGATCGCCGGGCTCATGGTGGTCGCGACCCTTGCCGTGTTCGGCAAGGCCGTCGTCACCCGCAGCCCCGCGATGACCGTCTTCTCCAACAACATCGATGCACTCGGCGGCGACACCTGCGGTATGGCCGACCAGGTACTCGCCGAGCCAGACCCGAACAAGGGCATGCTGGTGCCCGCCGACGACGTGTCGGCGACCGCTGCACTCACCGGCGACAAGCCGGTCGGCTTCTCCCCCAACGGAATCCTGGACGATCTCACCCCAACGCCGTCCAGCGCGCGTGCAGGTCAGATGCACGTCGCCGGATCCGTGGCGAAACCGTTCTCCATCATCGGCGGACTCGGCGCGGGCACCACCGGCGGAACGGGTCCGACGACGGTCAACGGCTCGACGCACGCGCTGCCATTCGGTCTGAACCCGGCGACCACACCCGTCCTCGGCAGTTACGGATTCGCCGCCAATGCCTACCTGACCACCGGCTGGTACGGACTGCCCGCGCGCGACGCGTCGCCGCTCATCGCGATTTCGACGGCGGGCGCCGTCTCGACCATCGACCGCGACGGCAATCCAAGGTTCGGCCAAAAGCTCGTCGCCCAGTTCGGCAAGCGCGGACCCGACGGCGAGTTCGTTCAGGTCGGCGGCGACGTCGTCCCGATCGACGCGGGCCCGACCACCCCGAATCTGCCGTGGCGCAATCTACGTGTCCCGATGACGGCTGTCCCCGCACAGGCCACCGTGATGCGGCTCCAACTCGCCGACACGAATCTGGGCCCGAAGCAGTTCATGGCGATCACCCCGCCGCGCGCCCCGCAACTGGTCTCCGTGCAAGAGATGGTCGGCTCAACGGATCCGACGCTCATCGACTTCATGGCCGCCGCACAATTCCCGTGCCAGAATCCGATGACGTTCCCGCACGGGGTCGCGCAGGTCCCGCGCTGGCGGATCCTGCCCGACTTCGTGACCGCTAACTCGCAGTCGCGCACGTGGATGGCGGCGAGCGGCGGCGGACCGCTGTCCATCGTCGAATCGACGACGACGCAGGTCACCGTCCCAACCTATCTACGCGACGACTGGCATGAGGATTGGGGGTCAGTGGAGAAACTGAGCCCGTTGACCCCGGACGCCGCCACCGCGCGCGTCGACACCGCACCGGTCACCCGATGGGGAATGAGCCGTACCGGATCGATCCGCCTGGAGCCTAACAATGACTGACCTCACGGACGCTCCGACCGCCTCCGGCAGCCGCTGGAGTCCGCGCGGTGGCAACTATCGCGCCACGAAGATCGTCGCGATCGTCGCCGGCCTGATCGGCTTCCTGATGGCGTGCCTGACGCCGATCCTTCCGATCGACCAGAAGACGGCCGAGCTCGCGTGGCCGCAGAACGACGCGATCACCGACGTCACGGCGCCGATGGTCTCGTTCGTGCCGATCGACATGACGATGTCGGTGCCGTGCTCGCTGGCACGTGACCTCCCGGCCGACGGCGGCGACCTGATGTCGACGCTGCCGAGCCAGGGACGCCAGGCGACGGCTCGTGGACTGTTCGTCCGTGCGACCGCCGACACGGTGTCGATGGTGGTCCGCGATGTGGTGCTGCTGTCGGTCGACCGCCACGTCGCGCAGACATCGCCCGACTGCGCATTCACCATGACCGGCGGCGCAGACGGCGTGACCGGGGCGATCACGGGTGTCCGAGAAGGGGACGCCACCTCGTACCGCACCACCGATCCCGACATGCGCCCGCAGATCGTCGGCGTATTCTCCGACCTGCCGGCGAACGCGCCGCGCGACGGTCTGTCATTACACGCAACGGTCGACACCCGGTTCATCAATTCGCCGACACCACTCAAGCTCGCCGTCATCATCGTCGGAATCGTGATGACGCTGCTGTCACTGATCGCACTCGGTGTCCTCGACTCGCGGGACGGACGCGGCCACCGACGATTCCTGCCGCGCGGATGGTTCACCATCCGCCCACCCGACGTCGCCGTGTTCGTCGCCCTCGCCGCATGGTGGTTGATCGGCGGTAACACCTCCGACGACGGCTACAACATCACCGTCGCCCGGATCACCGGCGAAGCAGGCTACGCCGACAACTACTTCCGCTACTTCGGTGTGCCGCAAGACCCGTTCGGCTGGCACTTCCAAGTGCTGTCGTGGATGACGCACATATCGGTGGCGACTCCGTGGCTTCGGCTACCCGCGTTCCTGCTCGGTCTGCTCGGCTGGTGGATCATCAGCCGGGAGGCCATCCCGCGTCTGGGCCGAGCGGTCCGCAACTCGACGGCCGCCGTCTGGGCGGGCGCCACCGTATTCCTGGCGATCTGGATGCCGTACAACAACGGAATCCGCCCCGAACCCGCGGAAGCCGTCGGCGCACTGCTGACCTGGGTGTGCGTCGAACGCGCCATCGCCACGAAACGTCTGCTGCCATACGCGATAGCGACCATCGCCGCAGCGTTCACGTTGGCGCTCGCGCCCGGCGGACTGATGGCGGCCGCCGCCCTCATCGCCGGACTACGGCCCCTGGTGAAGGGCATCGTCTCCAGACGTAAACGTGACGGTCTCGTCGCGCTGATCGCACCGCTGCTGGCCTCGGGCACTGCGGTGCTGTTCATGATCTTCTACTCGCAGGCGCTCGCCCCGCTGTTGGAAGGCAACAAGGTCGCGACCGAGGTCGGCCCCACCGAGGAGTGGTGGCGCGAACCGACCCGCTACTACTGGCTGGTGCTCGACACCGGAGACGGCACGTTCCCGCGCCGTTTCGGCATCCTGATGATGATCCTGGCGTTGGTTGTCGCGATCTTCCGTCTCATGTCGAGCAGGCATCCGGCAGGCGTCGCCCGCGGGCCGTTCTGGCGGTTGATCGGCGTCATGATCGGCACGATGTTCTTCACATCGTTCACACCGACCAAATGGACGCACCATTTCGGCATCTACGCGGCGATCGGCGCGGTCCTGGTGGCCGGCACGACGGCGATGATGGCTCCGAAGCTGTTGCGGTCGCGGCGCAACCGCGCCTTCTTCGCAGCTGCCGTCCTGCTGGTGACGGCGGTCGCGACGGCTGGAACCAACATGTGGTGGTATGTCGGGTCGTACGGCATCCCGTGGTGGGACCGTCCCATCGAGGTCGCAGGCATCAAGCTCAGCTGGGTGATGCTGGTGATCGCGCTCGTGGTCGCAGCCGTCGGACTCTG
Organism: Gordonia abscondita; assembly: GCF_032711245.1. Classification (GTDB taxonomy): domain Bacteria; phylum Actinomycetota; class Actinomycetes; order Mycobacteriales; family Mycobacteriaceae; genus Gordonia. Next base: position 1,555,857 of record NZ_CP128986.1, on the reverse strand, counting down.
GTTCCACTTCCGCGACGACTTCACGGACGACGACGTCCGGACCGGCGCCCGTAAGACGGGGCTGCTCAAGTTCACGTTCTCGCCGATCCCGGTGATCGCGGGGATCGTCGTCCTCATCATGCTCGGCTCGTTCGTGAAGGCCGCGTGGGTGCAACGCGACAGCTGGTCGTGGGCCAAGTCGAATGCCCGCGCCCTGACCGGCGACGAGTGCGCGCTCGCCAACGATGTCCTCGTCGAAGCGGACCCGAACAAGTCGGTGTTGAGGCCCGCCGCCGTCGGCGGACGGCCCGCACCGTCGGCGAAGGCGACGTTGGGCGCCGCCAACACCGGGTTCACCGCGGACGGGGTCCCGTCGAACGTGCTCATCGACCCGCTCGACCAGCGTCGCTCCAGCGACGACGAGGAGGACGACGACGTCGTCAGCCCGCCGACCGCGGGAGGCGACTCAGTCGACTCCGAACTCGACGACACTGGGTCCGACGATCTGGGGTCCGACGATCTGGGCGCCGCCTCGGCCGACGGACCCGCGCCCACGGCCGACGCGGTGAAGCTGCCGTACGGCCTGAATCCGGCTACGACGCCCGTGCTGGGAAGTTACGGGTCCAAGCAGGTGAGCGAACTGACCACCGGCTGGTACGACATGGGTGTCCAGGCTGGCGAGGCGGGCGGCGACCGTCCGCTCGTGTCGGTCGCCGCCGCCGGATCGATCGCCGCGGTCGGCGAACTCGGTGGTCTCACGCAGGGACGACGGGTCGTCGCCGAGTACGGCCGGGCCGAGGCCGACGGCCGTGTCGTCCCGGTCGGGGCGCCGCAGGTACCGCAGGACGCGTTCTCTACGTCGTCGAACTGGCGGACGCTGCGCTTCGCGTTGAAGGACGCGCCGCCGCGCGCGTCCCTGGTACGCCTGCACGTCGTCGACGACGCGATGGCCGTCCAGGAGTGGGTGGCGATCACGCCGCCGCGGCTACCGACGCTGGCGACATTGAACGACATCGTCGGACGGACCGACCCGGTGTTCATCGACTGGATGCCCGGCCTGGTATTCCCCTGCCAGCGCCCGATGGCCGTCAGCTACGGGATCCTAGAACTCCCGAAGTGGCGGATCATGCCGGATGCGGAAGCGACCCGGAAGAACACGCAGACGTGGTCGGACGGGGTGAACGGCGGGCCTCTCGGGATCACCGAAGCACTGCTGCGGTACACGTTGGTCCCGACCTACCTGCGCAACGACTGGGGTCGCGACTGGGGCGGCCTCGAACGCTACTACCCGCTGGTCCCCGACGCGAAGCCTGCCGACATCATCAAGGGCTCGCACACCGTGAGCGGCCTGGAGAACCCGGCCCCGATGCGCGCGAAGGGATACTGACGAACCCCACAGGGTGCTCGTCGCCTCGATGCACGCTCGTCCTGCACCGGGATGGCTGGGCGGGCCCACCGCGGAAGCTGAGCAGTCACGCGGACGGGGCGCTGGGTAATCTGTAAACGTGGATCTCCCCGGCCTGCCGCTGCTGTCGCTGCTCGTCGGCGGAGCTCTCGTCGCGGGGTGGATAGACGCGGTCGTCGGGGGCGGCGGCCTCGTTCTGCTTCCCCTGCTACTCATTGCATTCCCGACGGCCGCCCCAGCCGCCGCGCTCGGCACAAACAAACTGACCGCGCTGTGGGGCACCGCGACGGCAGCATTCATGTATCTGCGGAAAGTGCGGGTGAACCGCCGGATCGTGGCGATCAGCGTGCCGGTTGCCGGCCTGTGCGCCGTCGGCGGAGCACTCGCCGCAGCGGCCGTCAGCTCAGACATGATGCGCCCGTTCGTCATCGCCGCGATGCTCGCGGTCGGCGCGTTCGTCGCACTGCGACCCCAGTTCGGCGCCACCCACGAATCATTCGAACCGGTGTCCCGGACCCGGTTCGTCGTGGCCGGGTGCACGCTCGCCGTGATCGGGTTCTACGACGGCGTGTTCGGCCCTGGGACCGGACTTTTCCTGATCATCACACTCACCGCGCTCCTGCATCAGAGCTTCCTGCAGTCGGCGGCGATGGCTAAAGTCGCCAACACCGCGACCAACATCGGAGCGCTCGCCGTGTTCGCGTCACAGGGGCACGTCATGTGGCTGCTCGGCGCGATCCTCGCCGTCGCCAACATCGCCGGCTCGGTACTCGGTTCCCGACTTGTCCTCGGCAGCGGAACCAAGATCGTTCGCTACGCCCTGCTCGTCATCGTGGTCGTCATGGCGGCGAAACTCTCCTACGACCAGTTCACGTAGCCTTCCGCCGCACGACGCCCCAGCTCAGTCGATCTGCAGCTCAGTCGATCTGCAGCTCACCCATCGCATCCCAGCCGTCGCCGTCGACCTGCCGGGAGAGGATCTTCGGCGTCGACGCCAGATGCGGACGCATCGATTCGAGCCCGTTCGCGAAGTGATCACTGTTCACGTGCGGACCGGCGCCGTCGTCCGTGAACGCCTCCACCAGGACGTACTCGTTCGGGTCCTCGATACTGCGCGACCACTCGAACCACAGGTTCCCCGGCTCGGCGCGGGTCGCCGCGGTGAACTCGGCGACCGCCGCCGGGAACTGCTCTGCGCTGGACGGTTTGACGTGAAACTTGACGACGATGAAGTACATGAACCTCTCCTAGATCGGCATCAGATAGTGCTTGCGTTCGGTGCGGATGACGTGCTTGTCCCGCAGCTGGGCTAGCGCCTTACGAAGCTGCAGACGAGTCTCGGCGGGCTCGATGACAGCGTCGATGTAGCCCTTCTCGGCCGCCAGGTACGGGTTCGCCATCATCACGTTGTAGAAGTCGATGAAGTCGCGACGCACTTTGTCGGCTTCGGCCACCGACAACCCCTCCGTCTGACGGCGAGTCAGCATGACGGCAGCCGACTCGGCGCCCATCACGGCGATCTTCGCCGTCGGCCACGCGAAGTTGATGTCGGCGCCCAACTGCTTGCAGCCCATCACCGCGTACGCACCGCCGTACGCCTTTCGCAGCACGACCGTCACCTTCGGCACGTCGGCTTCGACATATGCGTACAAGAACTTGCCGGAACGGCGGATCGTGCCCTTCTGCTCCTCGACGAGGCCGGGGAGGATTCCCGGTGTGTCCACCAGGAACACGAGCGGGATGTTGTAGGCGTTGCAGATGCGGACGAAGCGGGTCGCCTTCTCGGATGCGTCGGTGTCCAACGTCCCCGCCATGACACTCGGCTGATTCGCGACGACACCGACACTGTGGCCGTCGATGCGGGCGAAGCCGGTCAAGATGTTCGGTGCGAAGATCTCAGCGACCTCGTGGAACGCGCCGTCGTCGAACAACCGGAGAATCATGTCGTGCATGTCGTAGCCCGCGTTGTCGCTGTCGGGCATGAATTCGTTGAGACTGCGATCCGACTCGGTGATCTCCGGCTCCAAGCCGGGGTTGATGACCGGCGGCTGCTCGTACGCGCTCGACGGCATGTACTGCAAGTACTCGCGGACCCAGTCGAATGCGGCCTTCTCGTCTGCGGCGACGTGATGGATGTTTCCCCAGCGGGCCTGATTGTGGGCGCTGCCGAGATCCTCCGCCGAGATCTCCTCGCCGTTGACCGCCTTCAGGATGTCCGGTCCCGTGACGAACATGTAGCTCTTCTCCTCGACGGCGACGAGGACGTCCGTGTTGGCGGGCGTATAGACGGCACCCCCCGCACACTTTCCGAGGATCACCGAGACCTGCGGCGCCAGACCCGACAACAGGTCGTTTCGCCGACCCATCTCGGCGTACCAGGCCAGCGACGTCACCGCGTCCTGGATGCGCGCGCCCGCCGAGTCGTTGATGCCGACCATCGGACAGCCGAGCTTGCTCGCCCACTCCATCAACGTCGAGACCTTGCGGCCGAACATCTCGCCGACGCTGCCGCCCATGACCGTTTGGTCGTGGCTGAACGCGGCGACCGGCCGACCGTACACCAATCCGTGACCGGTGACGACACCATCGCCGAAGCCGCTCTCATCCGCGCCGGGAGCCTTCACCAGTGCGCCGATCTCGACGAACGTACCCTCGTCGAACAGCAGCTCGAGGCGCTTGCGCGGGGAGAGGATGCCCTTCTTCTCCCGCTTGGCGACGGCGTTCGAGCCGCCCGGCTCCTCCGCTATCGCGAGCTTGCGCCGCAGCTCGGTGAGCTTTCCGGCAGTCGTATTGTCCGTCACGGCTTCTCCAGTCTTCCCATGCGCATGCTCAGATCGGCGGCGACCTTCGCGATGTGCGGTTCGTCGACAATGCCGAGGTGGTCACCCCCGATGTGCAGGATCTCCAGGTCGTCGACGACTTCGCCCCACCGGCCGTCCTCGTCGATCTCCGCCCACTGCGGCTCCAACTCGATCGCGCCGTCGTGCATCTTGTCCGCGCGGTACAGGACCACCTTGCCGTCGTAGCGGGACGGTTTGATGTTGCTCAGTACGCGGTTGTCGATGAACGACGTCCGTTGGTGCTCGATGATTCCGCCCGGAATCTTCGCGTCCGACATCGCCAGCATCTCCATGATGATCGCGAACTGCTCGTCGTCGTCGGCTTCGACGAGACGATCCATCGGCACCGGGATGGACTCGTCCAACCCGTATGTCTTGACCGCGAACGTCTTCCAACGTTCGAGCCGGTCCCGCTTGTTCTCCGGGGTGTCCGGCACTTCCGTCCGCGGACGCACGACGTCGATGAGACCGACGAACGAGACTTCCTCACCCAACGCCAGCAATGTCTGCGCGGCGCCGTACGCCAGCCCGCCGCCCAGCGACCAACCGACGAGCACGTACGGTCCGTGCGGCTGGATCTCGCGTAGCTTCGGCATGTACTGCTCGACGCGCTCCTCGATGGAGCCTTCGACCCGGTCGAAACCGACAACCGGCAGGTCCGCAGGCAGACGCTTGACCAATGCCTCGTACGCCGTCGTGTTTCCGCCCGCCGGGTGGAACAACAGCATCGGCGTCGGGTCGCCGGCCTCACGCGAGAACACGTGCTGCGGCTTCCCGTCCTTCGTCGGAACCCGAAGGTAACGCACGAACCCGTCGATGTCGCCTGCGTCGTCCATCTGCTGACGCACATAGTCGGACAGTTCCTCGATGGTCTCCGAGTCGAGGACGTCTTCGACGTCGACCTCGCCGCCTGTCCGCTCATTGAGCCGCTCGGTCAGCTTCTGCGCCGTCGCCTCGTCGAGCACCGGCAGCTTGTTGAAGACGCCGCCCGCCGACTTGCCCGTCACCACCGCGTACGCACCGAAGGTGAGACGCTCGGCGGCATCGCGGGGCGGCACATCGGAGCCCGCGGCCTCAGCGACCGCGGCCTGCGAGGAGATGTCCGTGGGTTCTGAGTCTCGGCTCCGCTCGACCGGCGGGGCGGAGGCCTCGACGGACGGAGCGGCGGGTTCAGGTTCAGGTTCGGGTTCTGGAGCCGCTGGGGACTCAACCGGCGGGGCGGGCGCAGCCTCGTCGTTCGCGATCTGTTCGTCGATGTAGGCGTTGAGTGCCGCGGTGTCGAGTTCGCCGCCGTTCGCCGCCTCTTCGTTGAGGGTGTCGAGTTGATCGCGGTGCGTCACCGCGAACTGCACGAACTTCTCCACGTCCGACAAGTTCGCCTGACGCATCGCCTGCAATTGGAGCTGCGGGATGTCGAACTCGTACTCGACACGGTTCTTGATGCGGACCGCCATCAGCGAATCCAGACCCAGTTCGATGAGTGGGATCTCGCGCGGCAGATCCTCCGGGTCGTAGCCCATCGACTCGCCGACGATGATCGCGAGACGATCGCCAACGCTCTGCCCCGAGTCCGGGCTCCACTTGTCGCCGATGTCGTCGACGACGACGACGTCGGCGGCACTCGGCTCCGCTCGGTCGACGAACGTGTCAGATGTCTGCGTCGCGCGATCAGCGACCGGAGCGTCGCTGGCGGTGACGGCGGCTTCGAACAGCAGCGCGTGGCCGCCGCCCGCATCGGTGTGCACGGCGAGTGCGCCGCCGCCCGGATGTTTGGTGAACGTCGTCGTGACCGTGCCCTGTGCCGGGATCGGTCGCACGGACTCGGTAGCCACGACCGTCGCGTTCGCCCCGAGGACCTGCTTCGCCGCAGCGAGGACCAGCTCACGCGGATCGGTGACCGCCGACGCGTTGACCTCCCATGCGTGGCGACCGTCGGGCAACCCGACGTGCGACCCGGGCACCCTGCCCGCGCCCGACCCGCTCGCGATGCTCCCGGCCAGCCAGTACGGCTTGCGGTCGAAACTGGTGCGCGGAACATCCGCGAACGACACGTCCGGCCCCGAACCGAACAGCGACGCCACGTCCACCGCGTGGCCGTGCACGTACAGCTTCATCAGCGCGTTGACCAGGCCGTAGCTCTCGTCCTCTTTACGGCGGAGAGTCTCAATGAGTTCAGCGTCATGCACCCCGGCACCGAAGGTCGTCGCGGCGACCGAGATGAGGACGGCCGGATTCGGCGACAACTCGACGAACGTGCGGTGACCGGCCTCCACCGACTTCGCGATGGCCTGGGCGAACCAGACGCTGTGGCGGACGCCCTTGAGGAAGTAGTCGATCGTGTGGATCGGCTCGTGACCGGAACGGTAGAACGCTTCGCGGTCGACCGAACTGTAAAGACCGACCGCCAGACGCTGCGGCTCGATTCCGGTGATCTCGTACGCGAGCTCGCCGAGTAGCGGATCCATCTGCGACGTGTGGCTCGCGCCCTTCGTCTGCAGTTTGCGCCCCAGCTTGCCCTCCGACTCGGCGCGCGCGACGATCGCGTCGACCTGAGGCTCCGGTCCACCGATCACCGTGTGGGTGGGAGCGGCGTAGACACAGATCTCTAGATCCGGGAAATCAGCGAGGACGTCGTTGATGTCGTCTGCGCTGTATTCGACGAGTGCCATCAACCGGATGTCGTCGCCGACGAGCATCGACTCGCCCTCGCCCATCAGACGCGAGCGTTGGCAGATGACGCGCGTCGCATCGTCCAGCGAGAGTCCGCCGGAGATGTAGGCCGCCGAGGCCTCACCCATCGAGTGTGGGACGAGGACGCCGGGCCGGGCTCCGTAATGCCGCATGGTGTCGGCGAGCGCCACCTGGATCGTGTAAATGCCGATCTGCGCGGTCTCGATCGCGTACGTCTGTTCGTCGTCGAGGAAGATCTCGACCATCGAGTAGCCGAGTTCGCGCTGAATCAATGCGTCGACCCGGTCGGCGTACTTCGCGAACACCGGGTTCTCGTTGTACAGCTGTTTCGCCATCTTCCGGTGCTGGGAGCCGAAACCCGACAGCAGCCAGACGGCCGACGCTGCGTCGGGGGCGTCACAGGTGTACACGAACGGCAGTTGTTTGCCGTCCGCGACGGCGCGCACCCCCTTGACCGCGTCCTCGTGCGAGCGCGCCATCACGACCGAACGTGTCCGACCGTGATTGCGGTGCGCCAGAGTGCGGCCGATGTCGACGAGCGGGGTGGCCTTGCCCGCATCGGATTCGAGCCATTCCAGCAGTTCGGCTGCGCTCTTGCGGCGGCGCGACGCGAGGAAGCCGGAGATCACTAGCGGCACCACGGCGCCGTCGACGGCAGCGGGTGCGAAACCGTCGGCCGGATCGGCCTCGGCGACGGCGACCGGCTCGGGCGCCTTCTTCGCCTGCGCGGCCAGCACGGCGCGCTCGGCCTCGGTGAGGAAGTCGTCGTCGTCGTCGAAACTCTCGTCGGCGACCGGCGCAGCCACAGCGGGAGCCTCGGCGACCACCGTCCCGGCGAGATCAGCTGGCAGCACCTCACGGATCACGAGGTGCGCGTTGGTCCCACCGAAACCGAAGCCCGACACACCCGCGATCGCATGCCCCGAATACCGCGGCCACGCCGAATTCTCGGTCACGACCTTCAGATTCGTGGTCTCGAACTGGATGTACGGGTTGGGTCCGACATAGTTGAGCGACGCCGGAAGCTCGTCGTTCTGCAGCGAGAGCACGACTTTGGCGAGCGCGCCCGCACCGGCCGCCGCCTCCATGTGACCGAAGTTAGTCTTCGCCGAACCGAGCAGCATCGGATAGCCGGGCAGACGTCCACGTCCCACGACGCGGCCGAGTGCATCGGCCTCGATCGGGTCACCGAGCACCGTTCCGGTCCCGTGCGCCTCCACGTAGTCGACGGTGCGCGGATCGGTCGCGGCATCGGCATATGCCGATCGCAGCACCTGCACCTGGGCTTCGGGGTTGGGCGCGAAGATCCCGTTCGACCGACCGTCCGAGTTCACCGCGCTGCCTGCGACGACAGCGAGCACGTGGTCGCCATCGGCGCGCGCATCGGCGAGGCGCTTGAGGACGAACACGCCGCCGCCCTCCGAACGGATCATGCCGTCCGCGTCCGACGAGAACGCCTTGATGCGGCCGTTCGGCGCCATCGCACCGATCTGGTCGAAGCCGAGCGTTGCGGCGGGGGTGATCAGCATGTTGACGCCGCCCGCGATCGCGACGTTCGAGTCGCCGCTGCGCAAGCTGCGGACCGCTTCGTGCACGGCGACGAGTGACGACGAGCACGCGGTGTCGATGGCCAGGGACGGCCCGTGAAAGTCGAAGAAGTACGAGACGCGGTTCGCGATGATCGACGTCGCGGTACCGGTCAGTGCGTAGGCCGCCGTCTCACTGGCGCCTTCGCTCAAACCGAGCGTCGCCAGCAACTGGTAGTCGTTCGTAGACGTGCCCATGAACACGCCGACCTGGCCGCCGCGCAGATCACTCGCCGGGATGTGGGCGTGTTCGAGGGCCTCCCACGTCAATTCCAACGCGAGACGCTGCTGCGGGTCGACGTTCTCCACTTCGCGCGGCGACATCTGGAAGAAGTCGGCATCGAAGCCCGTGACGTCGTCGAGGTAACCGCCCTGAACGTTGCCGTTCTCGATGGCTTCCGCCAGCCGTGGATCGGCCTTGAACTCGCTCCAACGATCCTCCGGCAGGTCGGAGATGCCGTCGACACCGCCGATGAGTGCCTGCCATGTCGACTCCGGCGTCTCGCCCGCCTTCGGGAAGCGGGTCGCGAGACCCACGATCGCGATGTCGTCGGCGTCGTCGCGCTCACGTTCCCAGAACCGGTCGGCGTCGACGTCGACGTCGGCATCGGGATCGCCTTCGATGATGCGAGTCGCCAGCGACGCGATCGTCGGATGGTTGAATACGGCGGTCGCGTTGAGGATGACGCCAGTCTTGTCTTCGACGTCGGCCGCGAGCGCTACCGCGTCTCGGGACGAGAGGCCGAGCTCCTCCATCGGCCGATCGACCGGGATCGTGTCGATGGGCTGGCCGACCGCATTCGCGACCCACTGGCGCAACCAGTCCCGCAACTCGTCGACGGTCAGGCCGCCAGCGGTCTCGCCAGTGTTCTCGGGGTCACCGGACGCACCGGTTGGAGTGTTCTCAGACATCGTTCTTCACCCTACTGCTCGGTCCCCGACCCGTGGTAACAGACAAGCCCGGTACGTCGTGGCTATTCGCGACGCACCGGGCCGGTCGAGTGCCTCTACTCGCCCGCGTCTGGGAACGCGGTCTGCTGGTAGCCGCCGCGCAACGTCCCGTCGATGTAGGCGGTCTTGGTGGCGCGCCGTGCGATCTTCCCGCTGGACGTACGCGGAATGGAACCGTTGGGGACCAACAGGACATCGCGCGCCATCACACCGTGGCGGCCGGCGATCGTCGCGCGGACCGCATCGGCGACTTCGCGCGGATCCGCCTTGCGCCCCGGACGTTCGGCGACGACGACCAATTGTTCGGACGCGTCGTCCACGTCGCGCGCCAGACCGCTGAAGTCTCCTTCGAAGACCTCGTCGGGAAGCTGGTTGGCCGGGACGGCGAATGCGGCGACGAAGCCCGGACGGATCGCGACGCTGGCCTCCTGGGCACTGCTCTCGAGATCCTGCGGGTAGTGGTTGCGCCCGTCGACGATCACCAGGTCCTTCACGCGACCGGTGATGTAGAGTTCGCCGCCGTAGTACACGCCGTAGTCGCCGGTGCGCGTCCACGTACCGTCGGCCGGGGTGCCCTCGGCGTGGCTGCCCGCCGGCAACGGATTAGTCAGCACGTTGTGGAACGTTTCGCGAGTCTCCCCGTCCTTGTTCCAGTAGCCGACGCCCATATTGATTCCGTGCAGCCAGATCTCGCCGACATGGCCGTCGGGGAGTTCGGTCGCCGACTCGTGGTCGACGATCACGGCCCACTCACTGAGCGCGACTTGTCCGCAGGAAACCTGCGCGACCGCGTTGTCGGCGCCCTCGGCGACCTCGACGAACTCGCCCGCGTTCAGCTTGTCTCGGTCGACGTAGCTGACCTTCGCCTTGTTGTCGCGCTGCGTCGCCGACACGAACAGGGTGGCCTCGGCCATGCCATAGCACGGCTTGATCGCCTTCTCGGACAACCCATACGGCGCGAACGCGTCGTTGAACTTGCGCATCGAGCTGACCGTGACCGGCTCGGAGCCGTTGATCAAGCCGATGACGTTCGACAGGTCGAGTTCTTCGCCGTCCTTAGGCAGCCCGCGTGCGGCGGCGTGCTCGTACGCGAAGTTTGGCGCCGCGGCGAACGTCGGCGAGTTGTCGGCGTCGGCCGCCAACTCCTTGATCCAGCGTCCGGGACGACGGACGAAGGCCATCGGGCTCATGATCGTGATGTACCGCCCGCCGAGCGCGGGCAAGATCACCGTGAGCAGGCCCATGTCGTGGAACATCGGGAGCCAGGTGACACCGCGTGCGTTGCGGTCGATCTCAATGCAATCGTAGATCTGCAAGACGTTCGCCGCGACCGCCTGATAAGTGATCTCGACACCGGCGGGCACCCGCGTGGAACCCGACGTGTACTGCAGGTAGGCGACGGATTCCAAGTTGTTTCGGCTGGCCTCCGGCGGGGTCCAGGCCGAACCGACCGAGTCGGGCACGGCGTCGACGGCGATGACGCGCGGACGATCCTTGGCTGGCCGATCAGCGAAGAAGTCACGGACCGCTTCGGCCGACTTCGTCGAGGTGAGGATGGCCGACGGCTCGCAGTCGGCGAGCACGCCGACGAGACGGTCGGTGTGGCCGGGCTCGTCCGGGCTGAACAGCGGGACGGCGACGGTACTCGCATACAACGATGCGAAGAAACCGATCACGTACTCCAGCGACTGGGGCGCGAGGATCGCGACTCGGTCACCCGGCTTCGTGACCTGCTGCAGACGAGCAGCGACGGCGCGCAGTCGCTTTCCGAACTGCGCCCAGGTGAGGTCGATCGCTTCGCCGTCGCGTTCGCGACTGAAGTCCAGGTACCGGTAGGCGAGGGTGTCGCCGTTCTCCCGGACGTTGCGCTCGACGTAGTCGACGAGGGTCGCGTCGTCCTCGAAACGAAGATTGCCGGTCTCGTCGAGGAACTCCTCGAGCTCGTTGTTCAGCATCCATTACTCCTGTATCCGCGGTTCACTGCCGCGGTGTTCGGTGTGTTCTCACGTGCTCGACGGCGCAGTTCGACCCGCGCCGGCCCCCCGTTCACACGCGAAACTTCGTTGACTCTACTCTCCCCGCAGAAGCGGGATGACGGGTGCGAAGGCATCCATCTGGGTCGGGAAGATTCCTACATAGCTCATCGTGGTCCGGCGACGGACCTCGCGGATCTGCTCGGCGATCTCGTCGAATGTGCCGAACGCCAGATATGGCGACGACAGGATGTCGTCGACGCCGAGCTCGACGTCGCGCGCGATATTCGGCGGATAGCCCTGTTCGAGTGCCTTGAGCGCCATCTCGGCGGTCGCGACTCGATCGTCGGTGACGACGATCGTGGCGATCGTCCAGTTGAGTTCGATCTCGTCGAATCGGTCTCCTGCCGCTTCCCGGATCCGGTCGACGCGTTCGATCGTCTTGTCGATCGTCATGTCCGACAGGCGGAGCAGGCCGTCTTTGGTGGTGCCGGTCGCAACGGAGATGATGTCGGCGTGTTTGGCCGCCAACGCCAGCATCTTCGGGCCGCCGCCGCCGACGGCGATCGGCGGTCGTGGCCCCTGCCGCGGGCGAGGCGTGCCTTCCAGACCGTTGATCTGATAGAACTCGCCGTCGAAATCGACCGTCTCACCGCGCATCAGGGCGTCCAGGATGGTGAGCGACTCATCGAGCCGTCGGATGCGTTCGCCCGGCGTACCGAACTCGATGCCCGCCTTGTCGAACTCTTCTTTCATCCAGCCGGAGCCGATGCCGAGTTCCAAACGTCCCTTCGACAGGACGTCGATGGTCGTCGCCTCCTTCGCGAGAAGGGCCGGATGACGGAAACCGTTGGCGAGCACAGAGGTGGCGAGCCGAATCGTGCTGGTCGCCTGGGACAGCGCCCCGAGAGCTGCGAGCGGGCCGACCTGGTTGCCGAGGTGGTCCGGGATCGCGAACGTGTCGTACCCGTATTCTTCGGCGGTCTGGGCGAGTTTGACGAACCTGCGAGCGCCGCCCTCGTCCTTGTTCCCTTCGCCTCCCGCACCGAAACGGAACTTGCGCAACCCGTCGGCGTTATGCGTCGCCGAGTCCGAAGTACTCACGAAGCGTCTCCTCGTCTCAGGTGTGCCCGACCGGACGGCCGGGCCCTCAACCCGAGCAGATTACCGCAGGTACACCGCGTCTTCCCAACCACGCAGCGTGAACGGGCACGGGACCCAGACGCGGGGTTACTCGTCAGTTCTGTCCCTTGATCAGACTAGAGGCCCAATCAACCATCCACTCCGTCGCCGGACCACCGTCGACTTCCCAGTACCGGGTGGTCGCATACATGGCGTGAACAGGGTTGTTCGCAGCGTTCGCGAACTGTCCGATGGCCTTGAGCGGTGCGGTGACCGTCGGCGCTTCACAGATCAGATCGCCTTTGGCGCAAATCGAGTACGTACGGTCGGCCAGTGTCCCGAATCCGCCCGACCGCGCGCCGCTCATCGTGGTGCCGGGCACGAGCGAACCGAATCCGCCGAGCGACACCTCGGCGCCGACGCCGTCCGGGCTGGGCCCGACGTCGTGCTGCTCGCCGGACTGGCGTCGGCCGTCGGCGATCAGCCCGACGCCGAGGACGAGATCCTGATCCTGTGCCGGCAACGGCCCGCGACCGTTACCGATGTCGGAGGCGATGTCACCGACGATGACGGCGCCCTGGGAGAACCCCATCAGGATGTACTTGGTGAGCGGGCAGTGCTCTGAGGTCTCGGCGATCTTCGCCTCGGCACGCTTGCGACCCTGCGCACGCGAGGTGTTGTAAGTGGCCTGACGGTCGCCGAGGTTGGCCGGGTTCCGGAATTTCGCCATGTACGGGACGGTGTAGACGTCCGCGGTGCTCTCCGGGAACCTTTCCTGCAGTTGCGAACTGACCTTCAACATCAGCGAGCGCTTGTTGGCTGTCGGGTCGTGCGGATTGTCGTTCGCCTTCGACTCCCACGTACCGGGCACGACGAGGGCGAGCACCTCGGAGCAGTCGGCCGGCTGGGTGTTCGGCCGTTCCGGCGCACTCGAACTCGGCGGAGGCGTCTTACCGCCCGGCTCGGGCGGTGGCGGCTTCAGGAGCACGAACAGCAAGACAGCCACCAGAACGACAGCGACGAGCCCGAGGAGCGCCACGATCAGCGCGACCTTGCCGAGACTGCGGAAGGCGGATCCTTTTCGCTTACTCACCTGGTCAGCAGAGCTTACGGTCGGCGGCGCTGATCACCTTGGCTGCCTGCCCCTTCGCCTGCGCCTCGCCATCGGTCATCGGGCCGATCGCGGCAGTGACGAACGCCTTGATCATCGTCGAATCAGTCTTCTGTGCGCGCTGAGCGCATACATACTGCCCCATGGTCAGTGCGACGTTGTTGTCGGTGTCGCCCATGAACTCGACGTTCTGACGTTTGAGCTCCGCCAGATACTCCTTCTCCGCGCCGGTCAGCTTGACGCCGCTCGGAGTGGTGACGCCGGGAAAGTTCTTCGGCACCTTGGTGGACGTGTTGGGCTTGGTGTCCGGTGCTGACGAACTGGCACGCGAGGCGCCGTCCTCGGCCTCCTTGGAGGCTTCCTCATCAGCGGACGACTTCGACGCGAGCGACGAATCGGACGCGTCCACCGATGTGGTCGTGACAGCATCGGTGCCGATCGGGGCGCTTGTCGTCGTCGAGTCGTTGCACGCCGCCAACGCACCCACGGCGATCACTGCAAGACCCGTGATCGCCGCGACGCGGAAGAACTTCACACTCATGGTTGCGACCTTACCTGCATCGACAGTCGAAATCGGGCCCGAACTGGACCCCACGCCGAAGGCACGGGCAATCCTCAGGGAGTGTTCAGACACGCGGTGCGCCAGGTCACTCGACCCGTGCGCCGGTCTGAGGCGTCCACACGATCTTGCCGCGTTCGAAGGTGTTGTACTTGGCCCCGTCACGCCCCGTCTTTTCGTCGGACGTCGGGAGGCCGAGCCGCTCCATGGTCGGCACGTAGACGCCGCCGATCGCTCCGCCGACGACCTTGGGCCCCTTCGGCCCGGTGAAGATGCGACCGTTGCGGAAGTCCTGCGCCCGCCCACCGGGCACCGCGTACTCAGGAGTGAGGCAGCCGCCGAGTCCGCGGATCTGCGGAGCCTTCTTGAAAGCGTCGCCCACGGTGCACGCGACCTTGTCGCCGGACAGTCCGAGTGCCCCGGCAACCTGCGGCCACGCCTGAACCATCTCGAACTGCCAGTACGGCCACGTGTGCGTGCCGGACGGACGGTAGACGGCCTGCCCGTGGATCCCCAGGCGGCTCAACTTGGACGCGAACTGCTGGCTGGTGACACGCGAGAGGACTTCCAGGCCGACGCCCGAGTAGTTGGTCGCGAGCAGCGGAATATCGGACGGCTTGTCGTGCGGGCCGACGACACCGTTGCCGGACGAGATGTACAGGCTGGTGCCCTTCAGCTTGTCGGCGAGCAGGTACGGGTCGTGTTCCTTCCACGCGGGATCACTCGGCGGGCCGAACATCTTCGCCGAGTCGTATCCGCCGCCGTCTCGGACCGCGAACTGGATCGCCTGCGGCATGCCGTACGACGTCAACTGCAGGATGCCGGAGAACGAGCCGGCGAACTTGTAGAAGCCGGGGTTCCTCGCGGCGAGCATCATCGCCGCACTGCCGCCCATCGAGAGGCCTTCCACGCCGCGGACGTCGGTCGACCGCCAATCGTTCTCGAGGATCGGCGGCAGTTCCTTGGTCAGGAACGTCTCCCATTTGTAGTTCTTGCCGCGGTCCGGATCCTTCCAGTCCGTGTAGAAGCTCGACTCGCCGCCGACCGGGAGGACCACGTTTACGTTTTTGTCGGCATAGAACTGCTCGACATTGGTGTTGATGATCCAACCGCTCTGGTCGTCCTGCGCACGCAGGCCGTCGAGCATGGTCAGCTGCGGGAACTTCGCCGTCGGCTTGGCGAACCAGTCGCGGGCCAGCAGCAGCTGCACCTGGATGTCGGTGTTCATCGACGGCGAATGGACCCACAGGGCGACGCGGTGCGCCGAATACCAGTTGACCTTGGTGACTGTCGCGGGCACCGTCGGCTTGGGTGCCGGCGCGTTGTCCGCACGCTTCTTGGACCGGTCGTTCTTGTTGTCCGGCGTTTTCTTCTCCGGTGTCTTCTTCTCCGGTGTCTTCTTCGAGGGCTTCGGCGCGACCTGTGTGGTCGGCGCCGGGTTGGGGTCGGCGTGCGCGACCGGCGCCCCGCCGACCACGAGCGTCACGCTCACGGCCACCGCCACGGCCGCCACGACCTTGCGCGGCATGGCCGCCGTCTTCCAGATCTTCACTTCGTACTCCTCGAGGTGCCCCGGGTTCGTCTCCGCGCGCAGTTCGCGCACGCGTGTCTGAGGTTTTTCTACACTGAAGGTAGAGGGTTTTGTGCGCGCCACGCTGTTACTCGTGTGAATTGTGTGACTAATGTTTCATACGGTTCATGACGACCTGGGGTTTTACTGAGGACCGCGCCACCAGTCGTGCGTATCCACCGACGGATCCGCGGACTGTCCAGCCACAAAAAAACGAGGCGCCTCCCGTACGGGAGGCGCCTCGTCGTGAAGCGAGTCAAACTCGGATCAGCGGAAGAATCCGCGGTTCAGTGCGTTCCACACCATGTCCTGCCAGTAGCCCCACGCGTGGGTGCCGTTGGCGTAATAAGTCATCGGACGCAGTCCCTGAACTGTCGCACTGACCTCGAACGCCTTGGTCTGCACGAAGGCCAGGAGTTCCAGCGGGGTGCCCTTGAAGAAGTCGTCGATCACGTTCTGCGGGTAGTTGTAGCGGCCGAACAGACCGTTGCCCGCACCGATGTACAGCTTCAACCCGTGCAACTGGTTGATGATGCGTGCCGGGTCATTGGCGGCCCAGCGCGGGCTCCACGGCGGGCCCCACATCGAATCGATGTTCCACGGAGCCGGCGCGACGTCGAGCATCGCGACGCGCAGCATGGTGCGCATACCCGGAGCGGTCAGGAAGTTGTATCCCGACAGCGAACCGGCGGCGTAATAGAGATCCTTGCGCTTGGCGGCGTGCACCAGCGCGGCGCTACCGCCCATCGACAGGCCCATGATCGCGTACTTGTTGTTCTTGCCCTTGAAGCCGCGATGACGGAGTGCTGGCACCAGACGATTGTCGATGACACAGTTCCACATGTAGCGCTTCTTCTGACCGTTGAAGTTCGAGGGCGCATCCCAGTTCGTGTAGAAGCTGTTCGGGCCACCGATCGGCTCAACGACGTTGACGCCGTGATTCACCAGATTCTGGACGTTGCTGTTGATCTCCCAGCCGCTGCGGTCGTACTGAGCGCGCATGCCGTCCAGCAGAATCGCGGTGCGCTGGTTTCCCGCCTTCTTCCAGGCGCGGACCTTGACCTTGCCCGGAGCCATCGACTTGTTGCCGAACGCACCGTTAGTCGGCATGCCGCAGGCGTCGATCCAGAACTCCTGGAACCCCGGGGCGGCATCGGCTTTACCCGAACCGATGGACGTACCCATCATTCCCAGCGCGGTAACGACCGCGAGAACGACCGCCGTCACCTTGCGCCCGAGGCGCCGCGTGCTCTTCGCTTCACGCATTGACTGAAATCTCCCTAACGTTGTTCCGACCCGGAGGCGGACTTCCACCCTCGGACCGTCTGTCGGCCGGTGCCTCTCACGATTCACTCGCGCCACACCCGCATCGGATGGACGAAGCTTATCGGGAGCAGCACCCCAACCCAAACGCTGTGATTCAAATCACGCGTGTCGGTACTGGTGCAGCCATCCGATTCGAGCTCGACCCGAGGGGGTCGAACCTTGTCACACTTGTATCGATCGATCAGGAAAGGACGTTACCGTTTCGAGATCATCGACAGCAAGTGCATGTCACATCTCTCACTCATATAGATCACAGGCTCCGCTTCGTTACTTCTCACTGAGATTCGCGGGCTCCTGCAGACCGCACCGAAGAATCTCGTACTCAGGCTGCCGTGCGATCCGATACCCGTTGAAATGCAGGGAGTCGGTCAAATTCGCCTTGAACCGCGCGAACGTCCACGTGCCCTGGTACGACGCGAACCGCTCTTGCGTGTCCGGACACGTCAACGCGACCTGCGCCAACTTCACCTGATCCTTCGACATATACGCGGGCAGCCCCGGCCGAGTGGTCACCCCACCCGACTCCGCGACGACCCACGCGCTCGACAAATCCTTGTCGTGCCCGATGCGGCCGTCCTCCAGTCGCGCCGTGTGCGCGGCGAGCGGATACGCCAACCCCATCTGGTCGACGACCCGGACATCCAACGGCGCGTTCATGCTCGTCATCCCGAGGTTGAGGAAGTAGACGGTGGTCTGCCGCGGGACGCCCGGCGGCATCTTGTCCGGCAGCGCCGCGACATACCACTCGTCGAAGTTCTGCGACGGCAGGATGATGCCGCCCGTCTTGTGCACATCGTGGATCGTCTCGACCATCGCACGCATGCGCGGGTATTCGAGGTAGTCCTCCGCCGTCACCGGGTTCTCGTTCGCCATGTTCGTGACGTAGAAGGTCCGCTCGTCGACGATCCCGTTGCGCCCGATCGTGGTTCCCGCATTGGGCAGGCTGTTCGCATGGACGGCGACACCCCACCAGACGGTGGCTCCCACACCTGCGAGCACGGCGACCGCCGCCGCGAGCTGTAGCCGCCCGCCGCGGGTCCGCACGGTGGCCGGAACCACGACGGGGACCACCATCACCGGCAGCAGCAGAATGAACAACGGAGTGAGCAGGACGCGACCGTGCATGAAGTCGCCGCCCTGACGCACCCAGTAGACCGACAGGATCAGTCCGGCGACGAACATCGTCGCGACAACCGCTCGGGGACTCTGCAGGCCGGTAGAAAGTGCGGAGACACGCTGGAAGAACCGGTCACGAGACGGCGGCGCCGCATGATCGTCGAGGACATCGGGAAGATCGTCGTCCCGCTCGACGACCGGACGGTCCTCGACCTCGTCGTCGGAGACGTCATCGGCCTCGTCGTCGGACGAGGACTGGTTCAGCAGAGACCCCGCGACCAGGAGCGCACCGACGACCGCCGCGATGATCACCGGCAGAAGAAGGGTGTACGGGCCGAACAAGTTGCCGAGGTACTGCAGTCCCTGCGACCACTTGGATCCGCTGGCGTCCTTGGCGATCGCCGGGTTGGGGACGAGCACCGCGTAATAGCCCATGCGGAATATCTGGTAGCCGACCGGCAGCGCGCCCGCGACGACGACCATCGCGACTCGCATCTTCCAGCCGATCTGCGAGCAGAACAGGAGCAGAAGGACGAGGACGCCGATGACGGCGCCCTCGGGGCGGATCAGCGGCGCGAGGCCGGCGGTAAAGGAAAGGAGTAGGAACGCGGTCCGCGACCACCGGGTCGGTTCACTGCCGCGGCGGTGCGCCCACGCGATCAGCTGGCACCAGAGCCCTGCGACCCAGAAGATCGTCAGGCCGTTCTCCAGCCCGGAGGTCGCGAAGTCGCGGGCGGGCGGGATCGCGATGTAGACGATCGCGCCGAGTGGCAGCAGCAGACCGAAACCCGTAGATGTGACTCGCGCGCCGTAAAGGCGCGCCGTGCCGTACATGGCGAGGGGGATCGCGGACACCGACAGGATCAGCGCCACCCAGAGCGCGACGTACTCGGTGTGTTCGGCCCCGGTGATCCACGAGAAGAACCACAGGATGTAAGTCCACGCCGTGGACGTATTCACTTCGACCCGCTCGCCCGCGTTGAATACGGGACCGTTCCCGGCGAGCAGGTTACGGACCGTGCGCAGCACGATCAGCCCGTCGTCGGCGATCCACCGGCGCTGCCAGGCACCGATCGCGAACAGCACGGTCACCGCGATCGCACCGATCGAGAAGCTCGTAACCGGGGCGATCAGGCGGCTGCCGATCAGGCGGTCACGAAGCGAGGAACGCTCTGTCTCAGACCGGGACATAGACGGCCACAGCCACGAGAACCACCCACGCCACGGCGAGCGCCTGCAGCACCCGGTCGCCGAGCGCGACCTCTTCGGGCTCGCCGGCCTGGCCGCCGTCGACGTCGACCGCGTAACGCAGGATCGCGATGGTGAACGGCACCATCGAGATCGCGTAGAAGACGTTCTCCTCATGGCTGGCGTCGAACGCCCACAACCCGTAACAGAGGACGACGGCGGTCGCCGACAGCGTCCAGACGAAACGCAGGTAGGTAGTCGTGTAGTACTGCAGCGACTTGCGGATCTTCGCGCCGGTGCGTTCCGCGAGCTGCAGTTCGGCGTAGCGCTTGCCTGCCGCCATGAACAGCGAACCGAACGCCATCACGAGCAGGAACCACTGAGAGAGACCGTCCGGCAGTTCCGCGGCCACGCCGCCTGCGATCGCACGAAGCAGGAAGCCGGACGAGACGATGCAGACGTCGACGACGGCCTGATGCTTCAGCCCGAAGCAGTAGCCAAGCTGGATCAGCAGATAGACGGCGATCGTTACCGCCGTCTGCCAGTTGGCGATGAAGGCGATGCCGACGGCGGCGACGGCGAGGACAGTTGCCAGGACGAATGCGAGATTGCGGGGCACCACGCCCGCCGCGATCGGCCGGAACCGCTTGGTCGGGTGCGCGCGGTCGGCTTCGACGTCGAGCGCGTCATTGATCAGATAGATCGACGACGCGACGAGACAGAAGGCGACGAAGGCGATCCCGACGCGCCCCATGGCGGCGCCGTCGGTCAGCGTGTCGCTGCCCGCGGCCATCGGGGCGGCCAAGACCAGGACGTTCTTGACCCACTGCCGGGGACGCAGCGCCTTGATCAGTCCCGCCGGAAGACTCTTCGGCGGACCGATGACGCCGGTGTCGTTCGGCTCCTCGCTCATCTACTGCTCCTCATATCTCGCATCGGCGGCGATGACCGCTCCGGCCGTGAGCGCCCCGACGATCGCACCCGCAGCCACATCGGAAGGGTAATGGACACCTAGCACCAAACGTGAAACGAGCATAGGCGGCACCAGTACGGCGGGCAGCGCGGCTGCGGGCAGACCGGCGGCTCGGCCCAGCAGGATCGCAGCGGCCGTCGTCGACGTGGCGTGGCTCGACGGGAAGCTCAGCTTGCTCGGCGTGCCTACCCCGACGCGGATAGCGGGATGGTTCGGACGGCGCCGTCGGACGATTCGCTTGATGACGACGGACGCAGCGTGCGCGGTGAACGCACCCGCGCCTGCCTCGACATAGCGGCGGCGCGCGACGACATCGCCCCTACGGTGCGCGGCGAGCGCGCCGGCACCCGCGAGCGCCAACCAGCCGAGAGAGTGCTCGCCGACATGGGAGAGTCCACGCGCACCCGGCAGGACGCCGGACCGGTCGGCGATCGCCGACTGGACGGCGACGAGCAACGCGGCCTCGCCTCGAGCGGGTTCGTTGCTGCCAGTTAGGTTCATCTCAGTCGATTCCGAAGACACGGGCCCAACTCTCCTTGCTCACCAGGTCGTCGTGCGCGTTCCGGTACTCGACGCGCATGTCGTCGAAGCGGTCACGCAACGCCTTGACGAGTTCAGCCGATTCGCGGCCGAGCGCGATCATCGTGTCGCGGTCGCGTTTACGGTAGACGACCCCGCGGCCGTCCGCCGTAGTGACGGTGACGCCGTCGACCCGCCCGAGAGAGAACCAGCGGGCTTCGATCGGCGGATAGTTGGCCTGCGGCACCTCGTGGTGGCGCGGGTCGGCGGGCCGAACATTGTTGGCGAGCGCCTTCACCAGGGTCTTAGCCTTGGCGATCTTCCCCTCGGGAGTGGCTACACCGAAGCCGGTTGCCTCGCCGGACGTGCGTGGCAGCTCCTGCGCGGACGGTAGGACGACGGCGTCCGGGTACTGCTTGCGGATGCCCGCGACCTTTCCGAGCGCGGTCGGCAAGATCGACCGGATGTGGTCGGGTCCGGCGAGGAAGTCACGGATCGCCTCGTTCTGGATCGCGACCGTCGAGTACTCGAGGCACAGCAGGTGTTTCGCGGTCGCCTTGGCCATCGACTTGAGAATGCCGTCGATCGAGCCCTCGGTGTACATCGACGCGACGACGAGGCGGTTGCGCAGATGGAAGTACGCCTGCCAGTCGATGGCGTCGTCCTTATCGCTCCACGCCATGTGCCAGATCGCGATGCCCGGGACGGTCGCCGTCGGATAGCCTGCGCGGGCCGCGCGGAGCGCGAACTCCCAGTCGTCCCACTTGATGAAAAGCGGGAGCGGCAGGCCGATGGTCTCGGCGACTTCGCGCGGATACATGCACATCCACCAGCCGTTGCCTTCGACATCGATACGGCGGTGCAGGTGCTGGCTGTTCTCGCGGTCAGTGAGCGGGTATTTGGCGAAATTGTGGTCGTACTCGACGTGTGGCGCCGCCGTCCACATGAACTTGTTGCGGTCGATGACCTCGCCCATGCAGTGCAGGTGGCTGCGCTCTTGCAGGTTGAGCATCTGGCCGCCGACGAGCATCGGGCTCTTCGCGAACCGCGACATGGCGAGGGCGCGCAGGATCGAGTCGGGCTCGATCATGATGTCGTCGTCCATGTACAGGATGTACGGGCTGTCGGTCAGGCGGAGCGCCTCGTAAAGGATCCGCGAGTATCCGCCGGAGCCGCCGAGGTTGCCCTGGTCGAAGATGTGCAGGCGCTCGCCGAGCGCTTCGGCAGCCTCGGTGTAGCCGGGCTCGTCCACCACTTTGCGGGTGCCCTGGTCCGGCATGAGGACGGCGTCGATCACGCCGTCGACCAGCGGGTCGGACGTGAGTGCGGCGAGGGCCGCGACGGCATCGGTCGGACGATTGAACGTCGGGATGCCGACCGTCACGTTGGCCGAACCGCGGTCGGGCGACGGTTCGACGGTCGCGTACCAGCCGGCCGACAGGATCTCGGTGTCCGTGTCGGTGGTGACGTCGAACCAGATCCAGCCGCCGTCCTCGAACGGGCCGAGGTCGGTCTCGAGTTCGAGGACACCGGTCCCGTCATCGCCGACTTCGACGAGGTCGCCGCCGATGGCGATGCGCGAACCGTCGATCTTCGACCGGTACAGGTCGACGCGGGCGGGAGGCACAGGCTTGGTCCCACTTGATTCGCTCCCGGCGATGCCACGTAACTCCACTCGCAACACGACCGACGTCAGAACGCTCCAGCGCCGCCAGTACGACGCGGGGAACGCGTTGAAGTAGGTGGCGAAACTCGCCTCCGAGTCGGCGCCGAGCGTGACACTCGTCCGGTTCGGCGCGTGGGCGCGTCCGCTGTTGGTCGACGCCTCCTCGAGGTACAGCGATCGCACGTCGAGCGGTTCACCCGGCCGCGGGAAGATGACCCGCTGCAGGAGGCTGACGGCTGTGCTTTGCGTTCCCGTTTCCGAGTTGCTCATCTACTCCGCTCCCGACGCCAGCGGCGCACCGTCGCGCAGGTGCGGTGCCAACGTGTTGTCGAACATGGTCAGTGCACTGGCGATCGCCATGTGCATGTCGAGATACTGGTAGGTGCCCAGACGTCCGCCGAACAGCACCTTGTTGTCGGTGGTCTCGGTTTTGGCGAGCTCGCGGTAGGCGGCGAGCATCTCGCGGTCGTCCGGGGTGTTGATCGGGTAGTACGGCTCGTCGTCGTCCTTGGCGAACCGGCCGAACTCACGCATGATGACCGTCTTGTCGGCCGGGTAGTTCTTGCGTTCCGGATGGAAGTGGCGGAACTCGTGGATACGCGTGAACGGGACGTCGGCGTCGTTGTAGTTCATGACGGGCGTGCCCTGGTAGTCACCGGTCGGCAGCACTTCGGTCTCGAAGTCGAGGGTCCGCCAGCCGAGCCGTCCCGCCGAGTAGTCGAAGTAGCGGTCGAGCGGCCCCGTGTAGACGATCGGCGCTTCCGGGTTCGCGACGCGTAGGTCGTCGCGGACGTCGAACCAGTCGGTGGACAGGCGGACGGTGATCTTCTCGTCGACCGCCATGTTCTCCAGCCACGCGGTGTAGCCGTCGACGGGCAGTCCCTCGTGGGCGTCGTTGAAGTAGCGGTTGTCGAAGGTGTAGCGGACCGGCAGGCGGGTGATGTTGCCCGCGGGCAAGTTCTTCGGGTCCGTCTCCCACTGCTTAGCGGTGTAGTGCTTGATGAACGCCTCGTACAGCGGACGGCCGATCAAGCTGATCGCCTTCTCCTCGAAGTTCGCAGCCTCCGCCGACTCGATCTCCGACGCCTGCTCGGCGATCAACGCGCGAGCCTCGTCGGGCGAGAAGTACCGACCGAAGAACTGCGAG
The DNA here is from genome assembly GCF_032711245.1 of Gordonia abscondita. Classification (GTDB taxonomy): domain Bacteria; phylum Actinomycetota; class Actinomycetes; order Mycobacteriales; family Mycobacteriaceae; genus Gordonia. The sequence continues at coordinate 1,532,135 of NZ_CP128986.1, read as the reverse complement.
ACCAGGCCTAGCCCCATCGGGAACTGGTATGCCTGACCGTCGTGCATCGCGAAGACGCGGTGCTGGTATCCGGTGAAGCCCGTGAACTGGTTGACGTATTCCCACACTCGCTCGTTGGAGGTGTGGAAGAGGTGGGCGCCGTACTTGTGGATCTCGATGCCCGTCTCCGGTTCGGCTTCGGAGTACGCGTTTCCGCCGATGTGGTCGCGGCGGTCCAGGACGAGCACCCGCTGTCCGAGCTGGGTCGCTGCGCGCTCTGTCACGGTCAGGCCGTAGAACCCGGAGCCGACGACGATCAGATCGAATTCACTGTTGTTCGTCACAACAGGTCAGGGTAACGGACCGAACCTGAGTATTCACCGAGCACGCGGCCGGGCGGGCGGCAGATCACAGTGGATCAGCGCAGCCCGTCGGCGGCCGGGAACCCGAGTGTCTGTAGGCCGCCCTTGGCCAGGTAGTCCGTGAGAGCGTCACCGAACAGTGCGTGCGCGCCCGTCAGCGGGCTGAAGTAGAGGACGCCGTTCTGCAAGACTTGGACGAGTCCCTGCATGCCGTGGCCGTCGGTGAGGAGTTCGGGGGCGCTGACGACGCCGGTGGAGCCTTGGCTGTTGTCGCTGCGCTCCCAGCTCACCGGCCGGTCGAGCGCCACGGCCTTCTGGTTGAGCGCCTTGGTGCCCTCTTCGATGAGTTTCTGGATCAACGGTTGGACCTGGCTCGTGACACCGTCCAGATCGGGCATGCCCATCACGGACAGTCCGGGAACCACCTTGTTCAGGACGTCACCGAGTGGACCGAGGTCGAGGAGTCCACCACCGGGCGAGGACGGACCGACCTGCGGCTTAACGATCTTCGGCATCGACTTCTGGCCTTGGACGGCGAACCAGTCGGACTTGAGCTGCAGTTTGACGCGCGCCTGATCGCCGGTCGCCTCCACAGTGCGATCGGTTCCGACGACGCGGACCTTCACGACGCGGCCGCTGCCGTCGCCGAGACCGTTGGCCTCGCTGACCTCGAAGCTCTTGAGGCCGCCGACACCGAAGGCCGACGCGATACTCGCGGCGCTGACTGTCGCCTTCCAGTCGTGGGTCGGTGAGATCGAGTCGCCTGCGTCGATGACGGCCGGGAAGAGCCCGCCCGCCGTGTACCCGCCGGTGGACGCCGAGAACTCGGTGAGCGCCAGCTTGCCGTTGAGTAGCCGAATTTGGCTTGCGGTCGCGTCGGCGGCACGGCTCGTGCGCGGATCCTCACCGCCTGCCCCGTGGTACATCTGCGACTGCTGGGTGTTGTCCATCTTGCGACCCTGTTCCAGACCCGCGAGGACGTACGAGCGAGCGGCGACGGCCTGCGCCTTGAGCGCTTCGAAGCCGCCACTGTCGCCCCACGATGGCATGGACTCCTTGGGGATCACGCCCTTGACGTAGTCATCGACGTGCAACTTGTTGATGACGCCGGACGAGTCCAGACCGATGGAGCCGCGGTAAGCCTCGTCGCCCGAGCAGAAGGTGAGGAGTTCGTTCGCGGGACGATTGGGCGCTGTGTTGATCGGGTCGACCTGGGTGGCCTTGACCGTCTTGACGACCGCTCCGCCGCATCCCTGAGTGATGGCGGCGTTGCCCCCGGACAGATTGACCGCCTGTCCGGGAGCCACCGTCTGGCCACCTACGCGCATGCCCGCTGCCGCATGAACACTCACCGACTTCTTCTCACTGAGTGAGACCGTGACGTCGGGTTTGCTCACCTTCCCCGCGGTGGTGTTGCCGTAGTAGTGACGCAGGATCTGATCCGCAGACCACCCCTTCTTGGCGTAGCCGTACGCGCCCCACTGTCCGAGGCCGCGGCCGTGACCGTGCCCGTGCCCGGTGAGGGTGATCGGCGAATCGGCCGCGAGGCCGACGTCACCGTCGAGGATGTCGGTGCCACCGATGACCAGACCGCCTACGACGAGCGCAGGGGCCAGCCCCAGAGCGGCAAAGGTGAGACTTCTCTTCTTGGCGCGGCTGGGTCGGACATTCGGCACTACAAAACCCCTTTGGGCGGGACCACACACAAATTCCGTGGCCCGTGTGACTAGTGGGACTCCTGTGACAGTAGTGAACAAAGCGGTGCCGTGCCAAGCCCGCAGGGTCACAACCGCGTCACGTCTATAGAACACAGGTTCGACCACTACGCACGCCGGTCCGATCGGCAGAGCCGCCGACTAGACCAAGGTGCGACGCGAGGCGTACACAGCCTCGTACTTCACCTTCGCCAGGTCCGCCGCCGCCTGCTGACGCTGAGTCAGCGGAGAGTGCCCGAGCCCGTGCTTCACGAGCCTCCTAACCCGGTTCTGGTCCATGTACGCAACCGAATAGATGAACGCCAGTAACGCCCCGAGCAGCACCATCAACGCACGGATCCACCACTCCCCAGGGAAGCCGAAGTATAGGGCGAGGTAGATCGGAACGAAGGCGGCCTGCGCGCGAGCCAGATGCCGCGGCATCGCAAACCGCCCGGTCAGATCGTTGCGGACCCAGCCACGTTGCGAGGCGGGCAGCTTCGCCCCGTACACGTAGCCGATCCACTGGAACGGATTCGGGCGACTACTCACGGCATCTTTCCTAACGTCGATTTAGTTGTGCACTATTGAATATTGCACAACATGCCTGCGCGATTCAATAGCGCACGACACGATCGGTCTACACTGTCCCCATGAGCACCGAGATCGACGACAATCCACTACTCCTGCACCGCCAGGTGTGCTTCGCCGTCGCCGTCGCCAATCGGTCGATCCTCAAAATCTATCGACGCGTTCTCGAACCGCTCGGTCTGACCCATCCGCAATATCTCGTGATGCTCGCCCTGTGGGAGACGTCGCCGCTACCAGTCAAGGAGATCGGCCGCCTCCTACAACTCGATTCGGCGACCCTATCGCCGCTACTCAAGCGCCTCGAGGCCAACGGACTCATCACCCGCAGACGCAACGTCGACGACGAGCGCAACGTCGACATTCTCCTCACCGACGCGGGAACCGACCTGCGAGAGCAGGCACTCGCCATCCCCGGCCAGGTCGTCGACGCCCTCGGCGCCGACCTCGAGGACCTCGAAGAGCTGCACGCGGTGCTGACGAAGATCAACGACGCCGCGCTCCGCGCTACATGATCAACGACGCCGCGCTCCGCGCTACATGATCAACGACGCCGCGCTCCGCGCTACATGATCAGCCAGGCCGCTCTGAACGGTGAACTCGGCTCGATTCACAGAACCGCGGACGCCGCGAGTAGAACAGAAGGCGTGACCCCCCGCCCCCTCCCCGTTCACCTGCGAGTTCGGGGCGGAGACTCGATGAACACCAGCAGGTCACTAGTTCCCAGCCTCATCTACGCGGCGCTGACGACGTCGATCGTCAGTTCGCTCGGAATGCTGCTGGTGCCGTCAATCGCATCCGAACTCGGTGTGTCGGTGGGCTCCGCGCAATGGATGCTGACGGTGAACCTTCTGGTCGGTGCTGTCGCCACCCCGATCATGGGCAGACTGTCCGACGGCCTGAACACCAAACGCCTGCTGCTGATCTCGCTCGCCGTCATCCTCATCGGATCGGTCATTGCCGGAGCAGCGCCGACGTTCGGAATCTTCCTCATCGGTCGCGCGCTGCAGGGCCTGACATACGGAATCGTGCCGGTGACCATCGTGCTGGCCCGACGCCACCTCGGGGCCGGTCGAGCCGAGCCGGCGATCTCGACGCTGTCGGTCACCGTCGCGACCGGACTCGGCCTCGGCTATCCATTGACCGGTGTTCTCGCAAGCCTCCTCGACTACCGCGTCGCCTTCTGGTTCGCGGCCCTCTTCGTGCTGACAGCGATCATCGTCGTCTGGAAATGGGTCCCCGCCGACGGCGAAGCCGGGACGTCCCGACCATTCGACACCGCCGGCGCCACCCTCTTGTCCATCGGCCTGGCTGGGCTGCTCATCGCCGTCAGCCAAGGATCCCATTGGGGCTGGCTGTCGGCGCCGACGATCGTAGTCGCCGTCGTCGGCGCGGTCTGCCTCGTCACGTGGGCGATCATCGAACTGCGTTCACATGATCCGCTGATCAACTTGTACGTCGTCAAGTCGCCCGACGTTCTGCTGGCTAACCTGACCGCCATCGGCCTCGGTGTCGCGATGTACATGAGTCTGTCGACCATCAGCATCATCGCGCAAGCCCCGAAGGCCAGCGGCTACGGCCTCGAACTGCCATTGTTCTGGGCCGGATTCGTGATGCTCCCGCTATCGATCGGCAGCCTCGCAGGGAACCGCTTCGTCCGATGCCTCGGCGCCGGATCGATGACGACCATGCTCCCCGCCGGATCATCGTTGATGGCGGCGTCCGCGCTGATGATCTGGCTGACCAACGATCAGCTGTGGGAGATCCTCGTCGGAATGACCCTGTTCGGCCTCGGCATGGGCTCGGCGTACGCGGCGATGCCGACGTTGATCGCCCGCAACGTCGCCGTATCCGAAGTGGGCAGCGCCGTCAGCTTCAACCAAGTCCTACGCACCGTCGGCGGCGCAGTCGGTAGCGCGATCGTCGGCACGATCCTCGCCGCGAGCCCCGGCGAACACGGCATCACCACCGCACTCGGCGTCGGTGCGGTGACCGCGACGGTGGTCTCCGTCGCGCTCGTCGTCAACCAAATTCGGGTGGGACGCAGGCAGACGACGGGTTAGTTACCGCAACTTCTCACCGGCGATAGCGTCACTGACCAGCATATTCACCAGCTCTTGATACCCAGTTCCCGCCGCGTCAAACATTTTCGGCGCTTGCGACTGTTCGGTGAACCCGGGCATCGTGTTGGCCTCATTGAGAACCGGGCCGTCCTCGGTGAGGAAGAAGTCGATTCGGGCCAGACCGCGGCAGCCGAGTGCGTCGTACATCGTGATGGCCGCATCAGCGAGCGCAATATGATCGGCGTCCGCGATATCTGCGGGGACACGGAAACCTGCGGCCCCACCGTACTTCTCCGCATGACCGAATAGTTCCTCGACGATGATCTCCAGTGCCGGCGCGACGAACCGGGACCCGTCGGGCCGGCCGAGGACCGCGACATCGATCTCCCGGCCGACGACGACGTCCTCGACCAGCACGCGATCGGCGAACCCGAACGCGTGAGTCAACGCCGTCGCCAGTTGGACGGGCGTACGCGCCAAGCTGACTCCGAAGCTGGAGCCCGCCGAAACCGGCTTGACGACCACCGGGTGCGAGAAATCGTAGGACGCCGCTGTGCCCTCAGTCAGCAGCGTCGACGGTGCGGTCGCGATGCCCACCGCACCCGCGACGAGTTTGGTGGCCCACTTGTCCATGGCCAGCGCCCCAGCGCCCACCCCGCTCCCCACATACGGGACCCCGACTAGTTCACAGAGGGCGGCAACTGTTCCGTCCTCACCTCGGGGCCCGTGCAGAACAGGAAAGACGACATCGCAGTCACGAAGCGTGGTGACCGCTGCGCCGAACTCGATCTGTTGTCGACCCGCATGCCAGCGGCCTTGCGGATCGATGGTGAACGGGACCGCCTGATGCCCGAACGACTCGAGCGCAGCGACGACGGCGGCGGCAGAGGCGACGGATACATCGTGCTCGCAGTTCTCGCCGCCGCCGACGACGGCGACTCGGTATTGAACAGTATCGGGCTGCTTGATCACGCTGTAGTCCTTAATGGGATTGAATCAGTGACGGTGTGACGGTGTGTTGCAGTCGCCGTCCGAGGCCGGTGACGATTTCGTGCTCGATGGTGTCGGCCCATCGCGCCCAGTCGCGAACGGTAGGTTCGCCCGCGTCGCCCGGTCCGAACAGCATCGCCAGATCACCTGGAGCGGCAGGCAAGTCACCGATGTCGACGACCGTCATGTCCATGGAAATGAGACCGACGATCGGACAACGTCGTCCCGCCAGCAGTACTTCGGCCCGCCCCGACGCGACACGCGGCAGACCGTCGGCGTAGCCGAGCGGCAGGAGCGCCAACCGGGTGGGTCGTTCGGCGACCCACGTGTGTCCATAGCCGACCGCAGTCCCAGCACGCACCGAACGAACCGTGATGACCGGCGCAGTTAACGTCAGCGCGGGCCGGAGTTCCGTGGTCTTCGACGGATCGATCCCCACGAGACCTGCACCGATACGACTCATCGTGTGATGTGTTCGGCAATCGGTGAGGGTCGCGGCCGTGGCCGCGAGATGGCGATCCACTGGACACAGGCCTGCGCCGCGCGCGACTCGCAAGGCCCACGAGAAGCGTTCTCGCGCCGCGTCGTTCGCCGCAACGACAGCAGGGGTGCGAGTCGACTCGCCCGCGCAGCCGAGATGCCCCATCACACCGACGACTCGGATCAGGCCGTCGTGTTCTGCCCGCGCGGCAGACGCACACACGGCGGGCCAGTCGTCGGCACACACACCATCGCGCGCCATGTCGACGTCGAGGTGCAGATGAACCCGGCTGCCCGGTGCGACCCGTGTGAGCGCACTCAGATGCTCCAGCGAGGGCACTGCAACGTCGATCCGTGCAGCCTGTGCCGCACGCCAGTCAGCATCGCCCGGGTTGAGCCACGAAAGTACCGGAGCGTCCACGCCGTCGGCGCGCAACGCAAGCGCCTCCGCCAGGCTCGCGACCCCGAGCCGACCGGCCCCGTGGGCTAGCGCGGTGCGCGCGACTGCCGTCGCCCCGTGACCGAAGCCGTCGGCTTTCACCACCGCCATCAACTCTCCGGCCGCACGGTCGGCAAACAGGCGAGTGTTCGCGGCAACCGCGTCGAGGTCGATCCGCAGGAGGGGGCCGCCCCCGACCGCACTAGAAATGGCCCTCACCCCCGAGTACTTCGACGAGCGACGGTTCCGAAAAGAGACCCCCACGACCGCCGACCCCCGAAGACCACGATGAACAAATCGTCATGCCTACGACGATCACCGACCGCAGTCCCACGTCTATCCCCTGCGGGTCGCAATACCGTCGCACTTCGGGCGCAACGCAAGCCGCCGTCTGGTGCCACGGCGTGGCACCAGACGGCGGGTTCGTTAGGGCTCGGAGCCCTACTTCAGATCGAGAGTCTTGGCCGCGACCGCGGCCATGCGCCGCTCCCCGAGCGCGTTCGGATGAACGGGGACGAGTTGGACGGTAGTGAGCAGCGGCTCAACCCACCGCACGCCGACCGGCTTGCAGGCGTCGTGCCCGGTTGAGGCAGTCGCGACGTCGACGAGAGTCACACCCGTCGACTTCGCCGCGCGCGCGATCGCGTCATTGAGCTCGGCCTGCACACGATGGGTGAACTTGCTGTCTCCCGCCGAGATCGGCACGCCGTTGCACGGCGCATTACGGTCGGGTGTGATCCACGGGTAGTTGAGCGCGGCGACGCGGGCGTTCGGCGCCTTGGCTCGCACCGCTTTCATCGCCTTCACCAGGTTCGGATAGGTCGTCTCACGAATCGTCTTTGACGCCGACTTCGCGTGCTTCGCCTGGCACGGCGCGCCGCGCATCGCCGTGCCGATCCCCTCGACCACGCAATTCATCACGGTCCCCGAGAAGAGGCTCTCGTCATTGCCTCCGATGGAGAACGTCACCAAATCGACGCTGTCGTCGAGCGCGTCGAGCTGACGCTTGACGCCCGACGTCTGCGGGGTGAAGAAGTCCGCGGTCGACGCGCCGCCGCAACTGACATCGGTGAGATCGAAGCCGTTGGACCGAGAGAGGATCTTCGCGTAATTGTCCGCCGACTGCCAGCAGACGAGGCTCGCGTCCGGCGCAAGCGGAAGCCCTCCCGAGCCAGCCGAATAGCTGTCGCCGAGGTTGACGTACTTCACCGGCTCGGGGCTGGGGCTGGCATTCGCGGCCCCCGGCACCAGCCCGACGGCCAGGATCGCCGAAGCCGCCAACACCCCTGCCGCGGTCACCACATTCGTGAAACGCATCCACAATCCTCCGCACCGATCAATCGAACAACTCCATGTACGGGGTGCACGCTAATCCACTGAGCGCGGCCGCATGGGTGAAACGGCTCGATTCGTTGTGTTACATCGAGTGTGGCGTGGGCGCCGCTACTCGTCGTGCAGGACGACGAGGAGGTCACCGGCTTCGACCTGAGCGACCTCGCCGATCGATGTGCGGGTGACAGTGCCGGAGTGCGGCGTAGTGATCGGCGCTTCCATCTTCATCGCTTCGATGGTGCCGATCTGGCCGCCGGCCTCGATGTGGTCGCCCGCGGTGACCGACAGGGTGACGACGCCCGCGAACGGTGCCGGGATGTGGCCCGAGTTGTTCTTGTCGGCCTTCTCGGCGGTCTCGACGTCAGCCTTGATCGACCGGTCCCGCGCGGGCACCGGCCGCAAGTGCCCGTTGAGGATGCACATCACCGTGCGCATGCCCTGCTCGTCCGGCTCGGAGATCGCCTCCAATCCGATCAGCAAGTTGACCCCCTTGGACAATTCCACGCGGTGCTCCATACCCGAGCGCAGACCGTAGAGGAACTGGGTCGCCGACAGACGTGAGGTGTCGCCGTAAGTCTCGACGTGCTCCAGGTACTCCTTCGTCGGACCCGGGAACAACAGCCGGTTGAGTGTGGAGCGACGCGTCGCCGAATCGCCTGCCAGGGCGGCCTCGTCTTCCGCGGACAGTTCCGCCTGCGGTTCGGGTTCGCTGCGCCCTGCCAGGGCACGACTCCGGAACGGTTCGGGCCACCCGCCGACGGGCGTGCCGAGTTCGCCTTGCAAGAACCCGATCACCGAGTCCGGAACGTCGTAACGCGCGGGATTCTCGGCGAACTCCTCGACGTCCACGCCCGAACCCACGAGCGCCAGCGCCAGGTCGCCGACGACCTTCGACGACGGCGTCACCTTCACCAACCGGCCGAGGAGACGGTCCGCCGCGGCGTACTTCGCTTCGACTTCCTCGAAACGATCGGCCAGACCGAGCGCCGTGGCCTGAGCCCGCAGATTCGACAGCTGGCCGCCCGGGATCTCGTGCGTGTAGACACGGCCCGTGGGTGCGGGGACGCCGGACTCGAACGGCGCATACACCTTTCGCAGCGTCTCCCAGTACGGTTCCAGCTCGCACACTGCTTCCAGATTCAAGCCGGTGTCATGGTCGCTGTGCGCTGCCGCTGCGACGATCGCCGACAGGGACGGCTGGCTCGTCGTTCCGGACATCGGTGAACTCGCACCGTCGACAGCGTCCGCACCTGCCTGCCACGCGGCGAGGTAGGTGGCCAGCTGTCCGCCCGGTGTGTCGTGGGTGTGCACATGGATCGGGAGATCAAACTCGGACCGTAACGCCGACACAAGGGTGGTCGCCGCAGGTGCCCGCAGCAGTCCTGCCATGTCTTTGATCGCCAGCACGTGCGCGCCCGCGTTCACGATCTGCTCGGCCAACCGCAGGTAGTAATCGAGCGTGTACAGCTTCTCATCCGGATCCGACAGATCGCCGGTGTAGCTCATCGCGACCTCGGCGATGGTGGTGCCGGTCTCCCGGACTGCGTCGATCGCCGGCCGCATCTGGTCGACGTTGTTGAGCGCGTCGAAAATCCGGAAGATATCGATCCCGGTCGATGCCGCTTCGGCGACGAACGCACGCGTCACCGACTCCGGGTACGGCGTGTACCCGACAGTGTTCCGGCCACGGAGCAGCATCTGCAGGCAGATGTTGGGGACCGCCTCACGCAGTTGGGCGAGCCGATCCCACGGATCCTCCTTCAGAAATCGCAGTGCGACGTCGTACGTCGCGCCACCCCAGGCCTCAATCGACAGCAGCTCCGGCGTCAACCGCGCGACGTACGGTGCGACGGCGGTCAGGCTGGACGTCCGCACCCGTGTCGCCAGCAGCGATTGGTGCGCGTCACGGAACGTCGTATCGGTCACCGCGAGCGCCTTCTGCGCACGCAAGCTCGCCGCGAACCCGTCCGGTCCGAGTTCGAGCAGTCGTTGGCGAGATCCGGCGGGCGGCTCGGTCGACAGGTCGACCGCCGGCAGTTTGTCGGCGAGGTTCACGTGGACCGGCCGCACCCCGTTCGGGTGGTTCACGGTGACGTCGGCCAGGTACGACAAGATCTTCGACGCGCGGTTGCCCGACGAGTTCAACGTCAACAGCTGCGGGTGGTCTTCGATGAACGACGTCGTCACCCGACCTGCCCGGAAGTCCGGGTCGTCGAGCAGCGCTTGCAGGAACGGAATATTGGTCGCGACGCCGCGGATACGGAATTCGGTGACGGCCCGGCGCGCGTGCGCGACCGCCGACTCAAAGTCGCGTCCACGACAGGTGAGCTTGACCAGCATCGAGTCGAAGTACGCGCCGACCTCCGCACCGAGTGCGGTGCCACCGTCGAGCCGGACGCCGCCGCCGCCCGGTGTGCGGTAGCCGGTGATACGGCCGGTATCGGGCTGGAAGCCGTTGGCGGGATCTTCGGTGGTGATCCGGCACTGCAGGGCGGCGCCGCGGATCTTGATCGACTCCTGCGACAGGCCGAGATCGCTCAATGTCGCGCCCGCGGCCACCCGGAGCTGCGACTGAACCAGATCGACGTCGGTGATTTCCTCGGTCACCGTGTGCTCCACCTGGATACGCGGGTTCATCTCGATGAACATGTGCTGGCCGCGCTCGTCGACGAGGAATTCGACCGTGCCGGCGCACGAGTAGTCGATCTGTTTGGCGAACGCGACCGCGTCCGCGCAGATCTTCTCGCGGAGCGCGGGATCGAGGTTGGGCGCAGGCGCCAGTTCGACGACTTTCTGGTGGCGACGTTGCACCGAGCAGTCGCGCTCGAACAGATGGATGACGTTGCCGTGTGTGTCGGCGAGGATCTGCACTTCGATGTGGCGCGGGTTGATGACAGCCTGCTCGAGGAACACCGTCGCGTCGCCGAACGCGGACTCCGCCTCCCTCGACGCCGCTTCGATCGCTTCCCGAAGACCGCTGATCTCTTCAACGCGGCGCATGCCGCGGCCGCCACCGCCAGCGACAGCCTTCACAAACACCGGGAAGGTCATCGACTCTGCTGCCGCGAGCAGTTCGTCGATGTCGTTCGACGGCTCCGACGATGGCAGCACCGGGAGCCCTGCGGCCTTCGCTGCGGCGACAGCAGTCGCCTTGTTGCCGGTCAACTCCAGCACGTGCTGCGGCGGACCGACGAACGTGAGGTCGTTCGCCGCGCACGCGGCGGCGAGATCCGGGTTCTCCGACAGGAATCCGTAGCCCGGGTAGATCGCGTCGGCTCCCGACTTCTTGGCCGCGTCGATGATCAGGTCGATGTCCAGATAGTTGCGCACGGGATGGCCGGGCTCACCGATCTCGTACGACTCGTCGGCCTTCGTGCGGTGCGCCGAGTTCCGGTCCTCGTGCGGGAAGACCGCGACGGTGCCGATCCCCAACTCGTAGGCCGCGCGGAATCCGCGGATGGCGATCTCGCCACGATTGGCGACAAGGACTTTCGTGAAATTCGTGCTGGTCATCGGATCGGTGGTTCCTTTGATCATCGTCGGGCGACACCTGCGCCTGGTGTGGCGAGGCAGTCGCGTTTACCGGTGCGCGGTCGTTACGGCGCATCGCTTCTCAAACGCTAGTCGGCACGTCGTCCGACCGGTACGGGTCTGCCCGATCCCGTCGATGAGTTCTTAAGATGAGTCCGATCACCGTGCGAGATGACACACGCCGACTCTGCCCGTCGAGCCGAGGCGGGGACTCTGCGTCGCGCTACGCGGCGCGGCGCGAAGCGCCGTCCCACTCGGTCAGATCGATCGGCTCCATGACCAGCGGCTCGACGACGTCGGCGTAGTACGTCGGCGTCGCGCCGTGGCGGATCGCGTTGGCGGTGTCGAGTGCTCGGATGAAGGTCCGCACCCCACGTCCCAGTGACTTCAACATGTCGTTCTCCTTCGCGGGATCAATGCCCCGGCTCGATGCTTGACCAGTCGATTCAGGCACCTGCACGACCCGACTCGTACACCGACCTGTATATGCCACCTATACTGCCCTGTGTGGATACCAGTGTGCAACCGAAATCTCTGACCCCTGCAGCACGCGCCATCCTCGACTCCGCATCCCGCCTCTTCTACGAGCAGGGCATCAACTCGGTCGGCGTCGACACGATCTCCGCCGACGCCGGGGTCACCAAGAAGACCCTCTACGACCAGTTCGGATCCAAGGCCGCTCTCGTCGTCGCGTATCTGACCGAACGAGACCAGCACTACCGCGAATGGGTCGCGCGGACATTGGCCGAGATCGACGATGGGGGCACTTACGACAGGGACGCGAAGGCTCTCGCAGTGTTCGACGCATTGCAGTCGTGGATGGACGAGCACAGCCCGCTCGGCTGTGCGTTCGTGCACGCACACAGCGAGCTCGTCGGGACCGCCGACCATCCGGCGCACGAGGTGATCCGCGTCGGAAAGTTGTGGATCAAGGATTTGTTTGCCGATCTGACACGCGCGGCAGGGCATCCCGATGCCGACAGCCTGTCGGTTCAGTTGTTGGCCCTGATCGAGGGCGCCACAGTTCTGCGGTCGATCTCAGATCTTCCTGAGGCTCTGCCTCAGGCCCAGCGCGCGGCGGCGGTGCTGTTGCGGACGGTGAACGCTTGAGTCAGCGGCCGTCGAAAGGGTCCGAGTCTGCCGTCGACTCCGCGACGTCAGCGTCGACGCCGATCAATTCCGGGAACACCCACTTCCGGAACGCCCACCACCGGAATGCCATCGCCACCAGTGTGCCGATGATCGAGCCGCTGACGAAGTCAGCCATGTGTTCCCCGAACGCGGACAGGTTCGGCATCTGAAGGTCGAGCACGTAGCGTGACATCGCGAGCGGAATCTGACTGATTCCGAGGGCGATCGCGCTGACGACGAAGAACAACGACGCCTCGTGTCGAGCGGATCGTCCGCCACGTTCGGCGAACGACCATTCGCGGTTGAAGACATACGACACGATGGTCGCGATGAGGGTGGCGATCGAGAACGCCGTGACTGGCTTCTCGTCGAGCACGGTCGTTTTGAGGCCGAAGAACAGCACCGTCGTCAACACGAATGTGAACAGCCCGACGAGAGCGAACCGGATGAACCCGGCGTAGGCGATGACGGTCGGAAGAATCCGCTTCGGAATCATGCTGACGAGCCACTTCGACGGGTTCATCGCAGCGAGCCTACCGCCCACGCCGCCGCCGTCCATTCCGGTCAGCGATCGCGAACGAAGACACCGGCCCGCGCAGCGACGACGGTCGCCGCGGCGCCCTGCGTGGCGACTGCGACATCCACCGGTTCGTCGGATCGCAGGAACCGGAAGTAGATCGGCGCCAGCAGATGGTCCATGACGTCGACGGCGTCGGTCTTGACCGGGACCGCTCCGGCGACCATTGCCCGCTCGACCATCGGCAGCGAGCTGGAACGGAGCGTCAGGAAGCCGTTGCGGATCACTCGAGCGACGGACTCCAGCGACGACGCCTCCGACACAAGTAGGGCGCGGAGGACTGCCCCCGGCGGACCGTTCAAGACTTCGACGGCAGACTCGCTGTAGATTCGCAGATCATCGTCGAAGGATCCAGTGTCCGGTGGATGGTCCATCAGCAGGTCCGGCGACTCCAACGCGGCGACGAGCAGCGCCTCCCGGTTGGACCATCGTCGATAGATGGACGTCCGGTGGACGCCGGAACGTGTTGCGACACCGTCGACGGACAGTCCTGCGTAGCCTTTCTCCACCAGTTCGACCAAAGTCGCCTCGAGAACGGCGGCTCGAACCCGAGCGCTGCGCCCACCCGGGCGCCGCGCCTTCACCGGGCTCTGATCGTCGGCCATGCAGCCATAGTCGCGCCTGGACACCCGGTCAAGCAAGCACGGTGACCGCTTAACGCGATGACCCGTTGTAATAGTGGACATTTCCACAGCACAGACACTGCTTCACACCTTAAATATATCGGTGACCACCCTAAGAGAATCTAATATTCGAATAGCACCTGGTAGCTAATGCGACTCGCCGTAGGAATAGTTCGTCAGATTCAAAGAGGGCCGCATTGTTCAGATCCGTGATGGACATCACAATCAGGTAACGCACTTATCCCTCTCGCCGAATATCCAGCCAATGACATTCCAACCTATCGAGGTCGACGAACGAGTCGGCGAACTAACGAATGGAGAACGGGTGCGGATTTCTGGATTTCAGGGTCTACTCAAGAAGCCGATGGCGGCCCTCCTGGCTGGCACATCGGTATCCGCACTGGTATTGATGGGCGGCACGGCGGGTGCCGCGAGCGCCGACACCGCGGCCCAGACCTGGTGGATCGACTCCTGCGGCATGCCGACGCAGAGCAAGGGCGGTCCCGCGAAGTCGGTGAAGGTCCGAGCGTGGACGAAGCCGGGAAATAAGAAGACCGTGGTCATGCTCGACGGTCTGCGCGCCACCAACGACGTGAGCGGCTGGGAGCACAACACGAAGGTCGGGCCGGAATTGGCAGCCAAAGGCGTTAATGTCGTACAGCCGGTCGGTGGTTATATGAGCTACTACAGCGACTGGAATACGCCCGACAATTTCAGCAATCAGGGATATACGTACAAATGGGATTGCGTGATCACAAAGAGTCTCGTCGAGGCTATGGATAAGAAAAAGCTTCGCGGGCCGTCTGGTAAGTATGCGATCATGGGCTTATCGATGAGCGGAAGCTCTGCGTTGATCATCGCCGGCAACAACAAGAACAATTTTGATGCCGCTGCGTCTATGTCGGGATATTTGAATCTGTCCGCTCCGGGCATGCGAGAAGCGATCCGCGCATCGATGATCGCGCCGATGCTGGACGGCGGCACGCCCGCGATGAACTCAGACGCCATGTGGGGTCCCCCATGGAGCACTCGGTGGCTCGACAATGATCCCTTCGTGCAGATCCACAAGCTAGACGGGTTGAAGAAGCTGTTCATCAGTACCGGAAGCGGCATCCCCGGGTACACAGCGACGCCGGAGGCTATCCTCCGCAATCCCGCACTCATCGTGCAGGGTGCACCTCTCGAGATCGCCGCGTCAGCGTTGACGCACGCGTTCGACTTGCAAGCAGCCGTCAACCAGGTTCCACACACCACATACTTCCCGGCGCAGGGCCTGCACGACTGGCCGTACTGGAACGACGCCGTGTGGAGCGCATACCGACAGGGGTTCTTCAATGTCTGATCGTTTCTTCCTCCGAACGTCCGCCGTCGGCATCGCCGCCGTAGGTGTCCTCACTCTGGCTGCATGCGGAAGTTCGACTGACGAGAGTCAGCCGCCCTCCGCCACGACCCAGTCCTCAGCGGCCGTCTCGTCGAGCACCACGTCCAGTTCGGCCCCGCCAGATGCTTCATCGTCGACACCGCCGCGACCGACCGCGAAGTCGTCGGCGGCTCCACAGGCCGCCTACCCACCGCGAGGCACTACCGAAGAGATAGCGCCACCGAAAGGCGACAAACGGTCAAAGTTTCTCGCCGAACTCAACCGTGGCGGGGTGAACGTCTCCGACGCCACCGCGGTCTCGCTTGGCACATCGCTGTGCGGCATCAAAGCGACGAACGGCGATAAGACCGCCCAGGAGTACGCGAAGCCGGTACTAGAAGCCGACTCCGGGAAGACTCCGAGTCCAGCACAGGTGAAGAAGTTCGTCGACGCGGTCGATATCCTCTGCTGACCGGAGTCTGCTCGGTCATGCGACGGACAGGCCGCGGGAGGCCGGGCCGCCAACCCGGTCGCCGACCACCGACCGGAACTCGCCGGTCGCGAACATCAGCGTGATCGGCCGCAGACGACAATTCCTCGCCAGGGTCCGACAATTCTTTATCATCCGAATTTCTTGATCTCGACGTCACCGAAGCAGACCTTGCCATCGCGTGTTGTAAGTGTCAGACTGGCTTTACCTTACTCAACAGTAAGATTGTTTGGCCTGGTAGAACCGGCACAATCGAGGAGTAGCCATGCAGACGATTCTCATCACGGGTGGTAACGGGTTCATCGGCCGGCGGGTTCTGGAGCGACTCGCGCCAGTCGAGGAATACACGGTTTGGGCATTGGTTCGGGAACGTTCGACTCACGACTTCGCGACCTTTCTGAGTCGAATCGACGGCGGTGACCGAGTCGTCGTAGCGAACGGGGACATCACCGAGCCGGGTCTGGGAGTCGAACCGACGACAGTCCCTCAACGACTCGACCACGTCCTACACCTGGCTGCCATCTACGACATGGATGCGAGCGACGCCGCACAACGCCGCGTCAACATCGAGGGCACACGGCGGGTCGCCGAATTCGCGCGGGGAGCCGGTGCGACCTTGCATCACGTCTCATCGATCGCGGTCTCCGGCGACCATCGCGGCCGGTACACCGAAACAGACTTCGACCTCGGGCAGACGCTACCCACGCCGTACCACCAGACGAAGTTCGAGGCCGAGAAGACCGTGCGCGAGTGCACCGATCTGGTTTGGCGAATCTATCGGCCCGCGATCGTCGTCGGCGACGCGACATCCGGCCGTATCGACAAGGTCGACGGTCCGTACTACTTCTTCGAAAGCCTCGCCCTGCTCGGCGCGTTGCCGTCCTGGCTACCGATACCCTTCCCGAACCTGGGAAAGACCAACATCGTCCCGGTCGACTTCATCGCCGACTCGATCTGCGCCCTACTTCCGGTTGAGCCGAGTAAGCAGCACGCGGTCTACCACCTGAGCGATCCGAACCCGCCGTCGATCACCGATATGTACAACGCGCTGAGGTCAAGCTTCGGCGGCCCACGAGCCTTCAACGCCGTCTCGAATAAACTGGTGCAGCCCCTCGTCCTCCGATCGCGAAGGGGCAGGCTCCGTACTACGCGCGACGCCGTCGCACGCGGACGAAACATCCCCCCGGCTGTGCTCGACGCAGTGTCGTTCTCCGCCGACTTCCGTGCTGACACCACATCGAGAACACTCGACGGCCTCGGAGTCTCACTGCCGGCATTCGCCGACTACGCACCCACGATCTGGAACTACTGGCGGGATCGACTCGACACTCGAACGAACCGCAGGCCGTCACCCGACGGGCCGCTCGACGGCCGAAACATTGTGATCACCGGCGGCTCCAGCGGGATCGGTAAAGCCACCGCGGCCATGTGTGTCGCGCGGGGCGCGAACGTGTCAATCGTGGCGCGAAACCCAGCGCACTTGACGAGCACCGAGGCCGAACTGCTCGCCGTCGCACCCAAGCCCGGCATCTCCCGAGGGTCGGTGCACGCCTATCCGTGCGACGTCGCCGACGAGACTGCCTGCCGGGAACTGATCGCACGGATCATCGCCGAGCAGGGCCACGTGGACGTCTTGGTGAACAACGCCGGGCATTCGATCCGGCGGGAAGCGTTCAACTCGGTGGATCGGGCGCACGACTACCGCCGCTTGATGGACGTCAACTATTTCGGCGCCGTCTACTTGACGCTCGCGCTCCTGCCCCACATGAAGCGCAGGCAGGTCGGCCACATCGTGAACGTCACCTCGGTCGCGGTGCAGGCCCACGGCCCGCGGTTCAGCGCGTACACGGCGTCCAAGAGTGCGATCGAAGCGTTCAGCGATGTCGTCGCCGTCGAGACCCAGTCGTCGCACATCACGTTCAGCAACGTCCGGCTGCCGCTGACGAAGACGCCGATGATCGCGCCGACCAACTCCTACAAGCGATTGCCTGGCGTGTGGAGCACCGAGAAGTCGGCGGCCCGTGTTCTTCACGCGATCTCTGATCGCCCGGCAACCGTGAACACGGCCCAGGGGATTCTCATCGGCTTCGCCCGCCGCACTTTCCCTAAGACCACCAGCAGGGCACTGACTGCGACATATCTGATGGGTACCGACTCCGAAGCGGCGCGGGGCGAGCGGCCTGTCGCCGCGGGTGAACGACCGGCCCGGCTACCGGGGTGACGCCGTCGGTCAGCCGCCGAACGGCACCCCGGTCAATTCTTCCGACAGACCCCACAGCGCGGCGCACACCGAGAGGTCACTCGCCCGAGCAGTCCGGCCCGCGAGCGCGGGATGCCCACGGGTCTCGTTGAGCTTGTCCGGCCCGACGTAGGACCCGCCGGGCAGATCCTGACTGGCGGCGAACAGCATCGGCCACGCACCGGCCTCGGCGGATTGCGCGATCACCTTATTGCCGAGGCGGCCGGCCCAGTCGAGCGCGGCGTTGTCGGTCCGCGTCTGCAGGTTGGTCGACGCATAGCCGGGGTGTGCCGCCAGTGAGCGGACCGTCGACCCCGACGCGGTGAGTCGGCGCTGCAGTTCGAGCGAGAACATCAGGTTGGCGAGCTTCGACTGGCCGTACGCGGCGACCCGGTTGTAGCTGCGACGCTCCCAATTGAGGTCGGCGAGGTCGATGCGTCCTGCCCGGTGCATCATCGACGACATCGTGACGACCCGGTCGGTGATGTGCGGCAGGAGCAGATTGGTCAGCGCGAAATGGCCGAGGTGGTTGGTGCCGATCTGCGTCTCGAAACCGTCCGCGGTCCGCCCCTCCGGCACGTGCATCACGCCCGCGTTGTTGGCGAGGACCGCGATGTCGCCGGACCATTCATCGGCGAACGCTCGGACCGACGACAGGTCGGCGAGATCGAGCCTGCGTACCTCGGTGTCGCCGTCGACCGACGCCGCGGCCTCCTCCCCCTTGACTGTGTTGCGGACGGCGAGAACGACTTTCGCCCCCACCCGCGCGAAGTGGCTGGCGGCGACGAGCCCGAGCCCGCTGTTGGCTCCGGTCACCACGACCGTGCGGCCCGTGAAGGACGGGAGGTCGTTCGAGGTCCAGGCCATCGTGTCGTTGCTCATGTGACTGTTCGTACCACTAATCGGCGGGGAGCAACACCCTAGAGTTCACCCGATCCATACGGTCTTCACGTTGCAGAACTCGCGAATCCCGTGTGCGGCCAGTTCGCGGCCCGTGCCCGAGCGTCGGGTGCCGCCGAACGGGAGTTCCGGGTAGGAGACGGTCATCCCGTTGATGAACACCTGCCCGGCGTCGAGGTCGGCGATGAACCGGTCGATCTCGCTGGCGTCGGTCGTCCACGCGTTGGAGCCGAGGCCGAAGTCGGTGGCGTTCGCGATGTCCAGCGCTTCATCGATGTCGGCGGCGCGATAGAGACCGGCGACCGGCCCGAACACTTCCTCGGTGTACATCCGCATCTCGGGGGTGATCCCGGCGATCACCGTAGGCGGGTAGTACCACCCGGGTCCGTCGACTCGTGTTCCGCCGCACAGCGTCTCGGCACCGCGCTCGACGGCGTCGGCGACCAGTTCCTCGACGTCGACGCGACCCTGGTCGGTGGCGAGCGGTCCTACGTCGGTTGTCGGGTCGGTCGGGTCTCCGACGATCAGTGCCTTCATGGCGTCGGCGAACTTCGCAGCGAACTCGTCGTACACGTCGGTGTGGACGATGAATCGTTTGGCGGCAATGCACGACTGCCCGTTGTTCTGCACGCGCGCGGTGACGGCGGTCGAGACGGCGGCGTCGACGTCGGCCGACGGCATCACGACGAACGGGTCGCTGCCGCCGAGTTCGAGGACCGTGTGCTTCACCTCGTCGCCCGCGATGGCCGCCACGGATCGGCCGGCGGGCTCGCTGCCGGTCAGGGTGGCAGCGGCGACACGTCGGTCGCGCAGCACGGATTCGACTGCGCCCGCACCGATCAGAAGCGTCTGGAAGCAGCCTTCGGGGAAGCCGCCGCGGCGGATCACGTCGGCGAGGTACAGCGCCGACTGCGGAACGTTCGACGCATGTTTGAGGAGCCCGACGTTGCCCGCCATCAGCGCGGGTGCGGCGAAACGCACCGCCTGCCAGAGTGGGAAGTTCCACGGCATGATCGCCAGGACAACGCCGACCGGCTGGTATCGCGCATACGCCTGGCTCGCGTCGACCGCCGCGGGGTCGGCTGGCTCGTCGGCGAGCATCGCTTCGGCGTTGTCGGCGTAGTAGCGGAATCCTTTAGCGCACTTGAGGACTTCGCCTTTCGCCGAGGAAAGGGTCTTGCCCATCTCGAGAGTCATCATCGCGGCGACGTCGTCGGCTTCGGCCTCCAACAGGTCCGCGGTCGCACGCATCCACTGGGCTCGCTGAGCGAACGTCGTCGACCGGTAGGTCCGCGCTGTCGAGGCACCGAGGGCGAGCGCCTTCTCGATGTCGTCGGCCGACGCGGGGTCGTACGTCTTGACGGTCTCGCCAGTCGCGGGATTGATGGTTGCGATCACTGTGGAACACCTCTTACTCGCGTGCGGTCTCGGACATCCTCGAGTCTGCCACTCGCGGTTGGATGTGTCAGAGGCTCACAGGTCCCCGCCTGCCGAGAGTCAGCCGATCACACCGTCGTCGTGCAACCGTGCGAGCTCGACTTCGTCGAGGCCTAGAACCTCGGCCAGGACAGCGTCGGTGTCATGCCCCAGCGGCACTGCGGGAACGCTGCCCGAGTACTGCGAATCGAAGCGGACCGCGGAGTTCGCGGAGATAACTTCACCGATGCCCGGCTGCACGAGCGACTGCAGGACCGGCTCAGACGCCGGGTGTGCGGCGAAGTCCGCGGCCACGCCGGCCGCCGACCGGTACGGACCCCACAGCACTCCGGCGTTGTGCAACGCTTCGTGAACGTGCGACGTGGAGTTCTTCGCGAACCACGGCGTCAGTACCGCCTCTATGACCCTGCGATGTTCGTACCGGCCCTCGTCGGTGAAGAGGTCAGCGCAGAGAGACACCGACAGCCCCGCGAACACTTCGGTCGTCCCGGTCGCCTCACCGATCGCCTTCCACTGTCGCGGCGTCAACGCCACGATCATCACGCGGTCGCCGTCGGCGGTCGCGAAGTCGACGCCGAAACTCCCGTACAGGTGGTTGCCGTGGCGGACGCGATCGCCGCGCTCCGCGGCTTCGGAAAACCAGCCCATGTTGGCAACGGCAGCCATCGCGACGTCGGCCAGGGCGATCTCGACGAGCGCGCCGTGACCGGTCCGATCACGCCGCCGCAACGCGGCAAGCAGCGCGGAGACCACCTGCTGGCCGCACAACAGGTCCCACGCAGGGAGCACGTGGTTCACCGGCGCGTCAGTGAACGCGGGTCCCGTGAGGTCGGCGACGCCGGCCGCCCCGTTGACCGTGTAGTCAACGGCGGGCCCGCCGTCGGCGCGACCCTGCACGCGGACCGCGATCACATCGTCGCGCCTGCCGCGGAGAGCATCGTACGAGAACCACGGGCGGCCGACGGCATTGTCGACGACGATTCCCGCGTCGGCGCCCTGAGCCGTCGCGAGATTCAACAGCACCTCGCGGCCGGCATCGCTGCGCACGTCCACCGTCACAGAGCGCTTACCCCTATTGAGAGAGTTCCAGTAGAGACTCTCGCCGGTACGGTCCGACAGCGGCCATCGCCGGTAGTCGGCGTTACCGCCAAGCGGATCGACGCGAATCACGTCAGCACCGAGCTGCGCGAGCGCCATTCCGGCACTTGGTCCAGCGACGAAGCTCGAGAATTCGACGATGCGAACTCCGTCGAGTGGCCGCGCGATCGGATCAGACACAGTCAGCTCCCCTGCTATCTCGCAACGCCCTGAACTCGTGAGGTCGACCGGCACCCACCGTCGAACATCGAAGCGCCGGTGGCATAAATTCGTCCATATCATATATTAAGCGAAGACGGTGCGTCAGCCGCCGTGCAGCCGAGGAGGCCATCGATGTCAGAGGTCAGTCCGGAAGACTTCACCGCGATCAACGAGTCCGTCCGCGAGTGGATACGCACCCGCGTGGTTCCCCGAGAGCGAGAGATCGCCGACAACGACGCGATACCGGACGACATCCGCCAACAGGCCAAAGAGATGGGCCTCTTCGGGTTCGCCATCCCGCAGAAGTGGGGCGGCCTCGGCCTCGACCTGGCTCAAGACGTGGAACTGGCGATGGAACTCGGATACACCTCGCTAGCCGTCCGCTCGATGTTCGGCACCAACAACGGCATCGCCGGTCAGGTGCTGGTGAACTACGGGACCGCCGAGCAGAAGACGCAGTGGCTTGAGAGGATCGCCTCCGGCGAGGTCGTCGCATCGTTCGCGCTCACCGAGCCCGGCGCCGGATCGAACCCGGCAGGCCTGCGGACGAAGGCCGTTGTGCAGGAGAACGGCGACTGGATCCTCGACGGCGAGAAGTGTTTCATCACGAATGCCGAGTCCGCCGATCTGTTCGTCGTGTTCGCGCGCACCCGCCCGGCGGACTCGAACGGTCCGGGCATCGCCGTGTTCCTCGTCCCCGCCGATACCCCCGGTCTCACCGTCGCGCCGCACGACGAGAAGATGGGCCAGCAGGGTGCGTGGACGTCCAACGTCGCCTTCGCCGGAGTCCGGGTCTCCGCGTCGGCGGTCGTCGGCGGAGATGTCGACGCCGGGTACCGCGCGGCTATGACGTCGCTCGCCCGCGGACGTGTCCACATCTCCGGCCTCGCTGTCGGCGCCGCTGCGCGCGCGCTCGACGAGTCGCTGCGGCACGTGGCCGTCACCACTCAGGGCGGCACCCCGATCGGCGACTTCCAACTGGTACAGGCGCACATCGCAGACATGCAGACGGGAGTGATGGCCGGTCGCGCGCTCGTACGCGATGCCGCCGCGAAGTGGGTGTCCGAGGAGGATCGCCGCATCGCACCGTCGGTCGCGAAACTGTTCTGCACCGAGATGGTCGGCCAGGTCGCCGACAAAGCAGTCCAGGTACACGGTGGATCGGGCTACATGCGCGAGTTACCTGTCGAACGGATCTACCGCGACGTGCGCCTCCTTCGCCTTTACGAGGGCACCAGTGAGATCCAGCGGCTCATCATCGGCGGCGGCTTGGTGAAGCAGGCGAAGCGAGAGGCAGCCAAGTGACGGCGGCTACCGCGGATTCGGCCACACAGCCGTCCGCGTAACGGCACGATGAGCCAGTCGTTCAATCGGGCTCGCGTACCTCTCGCGAGCGCGACTCATCCATCTAGGAAGGACTCCCCATGTCTGCACTCCTCGACGGCAAGGTCGCCGTCATCACCGGCGCGGCCCAAGGCATCGGCTTGGCAATCGCGGAGAAGTTTGTCGCTGAGGGCGCTCGTGTCGTCATCGGGGACATCAACGCCGATCAGGTCGCGGCTGCCGCCGCGGCCCTCGGCGACACGTCCGTGGCCCGCGGTATCGCATGCGACGTCACCGCAGCCGCCGACGTTCAGGCTCTCGTCGACACCGCCGTCGATGCGTTCGGCGCCGTCGACGCGATGGTGAACAATGCTGGGATCACCCGGGACGCGACCATGCGAAAGATGACTGAAGACCAGTTCGACCAGGTCATCGACGTCCACCTCAAGGGAGTCTGGCACGGTACGCGTGCCGCGGCCGCGCACATGCGCGAACGAAAGACTGGCTCGATAATCAATCTGTCGTCCATCTCGGGCAAAGTCGGTCTGGCCGGTCAGACCAACTACTCCGCTGCGAAGGCCGGCATCGTCGGCCTGTCGAAGGCTGCCGCTAAGGAGGTCGGGTACCTCGGCGTCCGCGTCAACTGCATTCAGCCAGGCCTCATCCGCACCGCGATGACCGAAGCGATGCCCGAGCGCATCTGGGAGCAGAAGATGGCGGAGATCCCCATGGGCCGCGCAGGCGAGCCGAGTGAGATCGCGAACGTCGCGACGTTCCTGGCCTCCGACCTGTCGTCCTATATGACCGGAACTGTGCTCGAAGTGACCGGCGGGCGGTACATGTAGCCATGGCCGCGTCCCCTTCAGTCTGGGAACCGCATACGGTCGTCACCGACGAGCTCATCGATCCGACGCCGGTCGCCGCCTTGGCAAGCATCTTCGACGACGGTCTGCCTGCTCCCCTACCGGGCGACGAACTGCCGCCGCTATGGCACTGGGTTGCCCTGCCGCGGTGGGTGGAATCGTCGCAGCTGAGCATCGACGGGCATCCGTTCCGCGGGTCTTTTCTCCCGCCGACCGAGCTTCCCCGGCGCATGTTCGCCGGTGGCAGCGTCGAGTTCCGCGCACCGCTCCGCGTCGGTGACACGACACTGCGCGAATCGCGGGTGGAGTCGGTGACGGAGAAGGACGGCCGCAGCGGCCGACTCGTCCTCGTCACAGTCGCCACAACTCTGCACGGCTCCGACGGTCTGCCCGCCGTGATCGAACGTCAGAACCTGATCTACCGGGACGCCAGTGTCCCGTCCGACGTGAGTGTTCGACCGTCGCCGGAAGCCGCGTCGGCGTTCGTCCCGAACGGCACCCCGTTTGTCGCCCGCGACGACGGCGGCTGGGATCTGCGGACTGACCCGACCCTGCTGATGCGTTTCTCGGCGGCCACTGCGAACGCCCATCGGATCCACTACGACTGGCCGTATGCCACCGCGGTCGAGGGCTATCCTGGCCTCGTCGTGCACGGTCCGCTGATGTCGCTGGCACTCGCCGAGACGCACCGGCTCTCCCACGATTCCCGCGCGGTTTCGTCTCTATCTCACCGCAATTGGGCCCCATTGTTCTGTGGACAGGAAGCCTGGCTCCGCTCCAAGGGCTCCGACGAGGGCCGCACTGTCTCGCTCATCGGTCCACGCGGAGTCGACGCCGGACCACACACCAGCATCGACCTGCATTTCGCCGACTGAACCGATCCCCATGCCTCATGTCCTGTCCGCTCTCGACATGTTCTGTCCACTTTCGACGATGTCCGCTCCGCACGTCGTCGTTGTCGACCGGCCAAAGACAGATCGTGTTGCACAACGGTTGTCAGACGACCGTTGTGCAACACGATTGGTGAATCAACCCCACATGCCTTGGGATTCGAGGAACGGGACCAGTTCGTCGGCCCCGTCCATTATGTGGGCGTGCATCACTGACGACGCCACCTCGCCGTCCCGGGCTCGTAGCGCTTCGAGGATCTTCGGGTGGGCTACCTCGGTGTCGTGGTCGTGGCCCTCTATGTCGTTGTAGAAGCGGTTCGGGAGTTGTTTCACGAGACCGCCGAGCACCAGTGTCATCCGCGGCGACTGCGCTGCGAGGTTCACCGCTCGATGGAATTGATGTCCGAGACGGGCCGTGGCCCCGTCGTCGCCGGTCTCGGACGCGCGCCGGTGCTCGGCCACCAGATTCGTCAGCTCGGTTAGTCGTTCTTCGGTGATCGACGTTGCGGCCCTTCGGGCGAGTTCACTCGCGATCCACGCCTGCATCAGGAACATGTCTCGGATGTCGCGGCGACTCACCTCGGCAACGCGGTAGCCCCGGCGGGGCACCAGTTCGACGAACCCTTCGCCTGCGACGACCAGCAGTCCCTCCCGGACCGGCGTGTTGCTCACGCCGACTGCTTCAACGAGCGCCTCCGTGCGAAGGAACGTTCCCGGCCTGGCCTGTCCGGTCAATATCAACTCGCGGACGTATGCCGCCACATGCTCGGACAGTTGCTGCCGACGACCTCCGCGATCACGGTGCTCAACCGCTGTCATCGCCACCCTCCTACTCACTCGTCACTCTTCACGCATCGCCATGCTTGGCGGAGCCCGCCAGACCGGTCGGCTAGGCCGTCTCGAATGTTGCGGCGAGGCCCTGTCCGCCGCCGATGCACATGGTGGCTAAGCCTGTACCGCCGCCACGCCGGGTGAGTTCGTGCATCAGGCTGGTCATCATGCGGACGCCGGTGGCGCCGATCGGATGTCCTAGGGAGATGCCCGAGCCGTTGACGTTGAGTTTGTCGTGATTGTGCCAGCCCCAGCCTTCGAGCACGGCGAGCACCTGGACGGCGAACGCTTCGTTCAGTTCGACGAGGTCGCACCCGTCGAGCAGTTCGGGCACGCTTTTGCCTGCGCGTGCGGCGAGCTTCTCGACCGCGGGGACCGGCCCGAATCCCATCCGGTCGGGCGCGCAGCCTGCCGCCGCCCAGCCGGTGAGGAACCCGATCGGCTCCAGTCCGAGCTCGTCGAGCTTGTCTTCGGCGACGATCAGGCATCCTGCGGCCGCGTCGTTCTGCTGACTGGCGTTGCCTGCGGTGACGGTGCCGCCGGGAGTGAGCGGCCGCAGCTTGGCGAGGGTCTCGGCGGTCGAGTCCGGTCGGACGCCTTCGTCGCGAGAGAATTCGATCGGTTCGCCTTTGCGCTGCGGCACCGACACGGGCACCACTTCGGCGTCGAATCGGCCTTCGGCCCACGCTTGTGTCGCGCGTTGGTGGCTGCGCGCCGCATAAGCGTCCGCGGCCTCGCGGGTGAGACCGAAGTCGGCAGCGAGGTTTTCGGCGGTCGCGATCATCCCGGAGATCTCACCGAACCGGTGGACTGGCTGCGACCGTTCACGGCCGCGGTCAAGACGGTCGTACAGTACCGAGTTCCCCGCGCGACTGCCCCACCGGTTGGTGGTCGAGTAGTACTCGATGCGGCTCATCGACTCGATCCCGCCTGCCAGCACCACATCGGCGCCGCCGGTTTGGACCATCATCGCCGAGGTGATCAGCGACTGCAGTCCGCCACCGCAGCGGCGGTCGAGTTGCATTCCTGGCACTGAGGTCGGCAGTCCGGCGTGCAGCGCGAGCCAACGGCCGACGCACGGGACTTCGGAGTTGGCGTACGACTGCGCGAACACCACGTCGTCGATTCGTTCTGGGTCCACGCCGGAATGCTCGATCACCGAGGTCACGATGCCTGCACCGAGATCCTCCACGGGGACCTCGCGCAGCGAACCGCCGAACGTCCCGACCGGGGTGCGCAGCGGCGCGACGATCGCCGCGCGCTTCAGCTGCTGGGTCATCGCAGTCTCCTGTCGATCAGATTTGGTTTCGCGAGATGATTTGCGCGGCGATCACATTGCGTTGGATCTCGTTCGTGCCCTCACCGACGATCATCAACGGCGCGTCACGGAAGTAGCGCTCCACGTCGTACTCCTTGGAGTAGCCGTAGCCGCCGTGCACGCGGATCGCGTCGAGCGCGATCTGCATAGCGGTCTCCGACGCGAAGAGCTTGGCCATCCCGGCCTCCATGTCGGCCCGCTCACCGCGATCAAGTTTCTGCGCGGCGTCCATGGTGAGCAGTCGTGCAGCCTGCTGTTTCGTAGCCATGTCCGCGATCAGGTTCCCGACGCTCTGATGCTTCCAGATCGGTTTGCCGAACGACTCGCGTTGCTGCGCATACTTAACGGCGGCGTCGAGCGCGGCCTGCCCGACGCCCAGCGCTCGCGACGCCACCTGGATGCGACCCATCTCCAGGCCGCGCATCATCTGTCCCCACCCCTTGTCGGGTTCGCCGCCGAGCACAGCGTCGGCGGGAACGTGCATCCCGTCGAATACCAACTCGCACGCTTCGACGCCGCGATACCCCAGCTTGGGGAGCTTCTTCGAGATCACCAGACCGTCGCCCGGCTCCACTAAGATGACGCTCATCCCCTTGTGCGCGGGCGACGCCGCACGGTCAGTGATGCACAACAGACCGATCAGACCCGAGTGCGCGGCGTTCGAAATCCACGTCTTGGAGCCGGTGATCGAGTATCCGCCGTCCACCGGGTTCGCATAGGTGCGCATGCCTTGTAGGTCGCTGCCGCCGCTCGGCTCGGTGAGAGCCATGGTTGCGCGGATCTCGCCGGTCGCCATCTTCGGCAGATACTTGGCTTGCTGCGCGTCGGTGCCGAACGTCTTGACCAGGTAGGTGATCACCGAGTGCCCGCCGATCGCGCCCGCCAGGCTCATCCAACCGCGGGCGAGCTCTTCGGTGACCCGCGCGAAGCACGCGGTGCTCACGTCCACACCGCCGTGTTCAGCGGGAGCGAGAAGGCCGAAGAAGCCCAACGTCTTCATCTCTTCGATGAACTCCTCGGGGTACACGTCCGGCTCGTCGAACTCGCGGACGCGGTCACGGACACGCTGGTCGGTGAAGTCGGCGACGAGCGCCACCATGTCCTGTTCGTCTTCGGTCAATGCCATGACTGTGCGGTTCCTTCCGAGGGCAGGCCCAGTTCAATTTTTAGCTTAATATATGCAGCTGCCGAGCGACGCTACGCGGGCGGCCCCCTACCGTCCGAAGACGATTGCCCCGCCTCCTTGATGAGCTCAACCGCGCAAGCGAGTTTGCGGAACGAGCATGCTATCTAGAGGGCAGCCAATAAAATGAATGCCACCAAATAGGCTGCCGTGCTCACCATCCAGTACCTAAGTAGCTAGTCACCAAATGTCGGACACATTCTCGCGCGAAGGAATTGCGGCCAATGAATATTCAACTAGCGCCCTTTTGATCTCCGGTTTCTAGATTTCTACTCCCGTTGCATATGCAATGCTACGGCGTGGACGTTGACTGAACGTGACTTAACCGCCTCCGCTACCTTGGCGCACCGGCGAGTGGATCCGATGCTCTGAGGTTGCTTCGAATTCGGTCCGAACTGCGGTTACCTATCCGTGCATAAGCCCCTTTATTTGGATCAATGAGGCTGATGGATGTAATCCTAAATAGGGCCCAATCAATACCAGTTGACGACACGCGATACCGTCGAGGCAGTGGCCGATGCGCTGAAGCTTATGGTGTACTAGTCGCATGGCCTTCCCCCATGTGAGACATTCCCTCGTGGGACGTTTCGGCGTCGCCGCCGGCGTACTTCTGTTGGCGTGGACGAGCTTCTTGTACAACTCCGTTACGCCATGGGCGTATCTGAATGCCATTGGCGGCCTAACGCTGGCCGCCTGCGCATGGCTAGTAGGCCTTCGCTTGTGGTGGGCAGTACTTGCGCTGCCACTGTGGCAGATACTCGAGGTATCGATCTACTACCCGTGGGGCGATCCGGGAATTCCGATCAGCATATTCCTCAACCCAGTGGTCGGCCTAATGGTAGTTGTCGCGGTATTTACCAGCGCAACGAGAACCGGGCCGTAGCCCAGGGGCTCCACCCAATGGAGGCTTGGCCCGAATGTGGACATTCTGCGGTTCAAGAACGCATGAACCATGCTCAACCTGCGTGGCGACATTCCGTTCCATCGCTTTAAATAGCCTCTGCGCTTCTGCCAAAAAAACTAGCGAAGATGTACCTCATCGGCTTACCGATGCGATCGTCGATCTGGTTCTTTTGTTGTCGTGAGATCGGCAGCTGAGAGGGATTAACGGAGTTCCCTTTATCGTTCCGCGTCATCGGAGGGTTCAGGATTGGTCCGTTTTTGCATCTCCTGGTTCTGATCGGTCTGGCGTCTTCTCCTGTGACGGTCCATCGTCACCTGGATCGGGTGTTGATGAGGTGCCCGGTGACAACGAAGGTGGTGGTTCGTTGTTGCCGCCGCATTTGTATGGGACGGGTGGCTTCTTGCCGATGGCTTTCCACGCGTTGTTGTACGCGGTCGTCTCAAGCTTGCAGCGTTCGGCGGAGGTTTCCGCCGACGCCGGAGCTGGGGCTAACCCGGTTGCCAGGGCCAAAACGACGATCATCGTGAGAAGACCGATCAGCCCTCCGAGGAGCGCGCTACGGTCCTGACCAGATCTGATACGGGTCGTGCTGTCAGATCCTGCTGGTGGGGCCGTGGTCGTAGTAGACGTAGACGCCAGTGTCGGTCGTAACCGAGATCTTCGCGAACGGTCACACGCTGATCGGGCCGACGGCGTTGGAGACGTTCAACTCGATACCGGACAGGACGATGTCGGCTACCGGTTGCGTCAGTGCGATGTCGGCGAGTGTGACGGTGGTGATCTTGCCCGCGCCGACCTCGAACTGCAGGTCTGCAGCTGCGATCACGGTGCTTCGGCACCGAGTTCGCCGCCGGTCTAGCCGATCTTGTAGCCGACCTCGACCGTGGCCCGCACGACCGTCCCATCGATGCCTTTGAGTCCGGCGTTCGCCCGCACCGGGAGTCTGTATGGACAGGTCGATCCAAAATTGCTACGGTCGAGACGTGGGACGCACGATGGGGTTTGATCGCAGCGCAGTGGTCGACGCAGCGCTCGATGAGTTCTGGGCCCATGGCTACAACGGCACCAGCACCGAGAGGCTCTGCGCGGTAACAGGTCTCGGCCGCAGTAGCCTCTACAATGCGTTCCATAGCAAGCGCGGACTGTATGTCGAGTGCATGGCGGCGTACATCGAAGCGGCGGACAGAGGTGTCGATGCGATCCTGTCCACCGAATCAACAACGTCCGTGCTGGAGCGTATCTCGAAGATATTCGAGGTACTCATCGACGGTGAGATGGAGCGACGAGCGCAGGGGCGGCCATCCGGCTGCTTCTCCGTCAACACCGCCCTTGAAGCGGGTGATGATCCTGAGATGGCAGAGCCCCTGAAGCAGATCACCGTCAATCTACGCAACCGGCTGGCTATCATGGCGGATTACCTCGCCGCCGGTCAGGCGGCAGGTGACATCGCCTGCACCATGCCCCCGACCGAACAGGCCGAGGTGATCAATGGCGCTGTTGTTGGGATTCGCGTCGCCGCCCGGGTCGGGGCGGCGCGATCGAGCATGCATGCCATCGCGAACGGCACTCTGCGGGCGCTGACCCCTAGCTAATTGGGGGTCAGCCCCTCGGTGGTCGACTTCTGTTTTCAATCTGTACAGACTGATCTATCCATAATCAGGGGAGGTACTCCGGCAGAGACACCAGTTCGTGTGTTGTTCGTATTCACCAGCGCAGGGACAGAACAGTTCTTCCTCGAAGCCGGAAGACCAACGACTCCAGGCACAGCCGTTCCGTCCGCGACTGCGGAAGACAACGCCGCGGCAGCCGAGATCGGCGCACGATACGGCGTCGCGCCTCCACCACAGACCGTCGACAACAATGATGAGGAACAGCCATGAGTTCCACCACAGTGCCCACCGACAGCACGGCAGCCGCACCCCGCACACGGGTCCCACTCCCTGTGTACATCTTGTCGTTCACCATCTTGGCGTTCACCACGAGCGAATTTATGGTGTCGGGACTGATGAACCCCCTTGCAGCCGACCTGCCCGCGAGCATTTCCAGTGTCGGATACCTGATCGCGATCTACGCGCTATCAATGGTTCTGATCGCCCCACCGGCATCGACCCTACTTGCGCGAATCCGCCCAAAGTCAGCCTTGATCGTCATCTCCGTCGTCTTCATCGTCGGCGAAATCATCGCTGCTACTGCTCCGAACTACGCCGTGATTGTGGTCGGGCGAATCCTCACCGGCGCTGCGGCGGGAACCGCTTACGGGGTTACCCTATCCATTGCAGCACAATCTGTTTCGGAGTCGGTGCGTGGTCGCGCAGTGGGAATTGTGATGGGCGGCAACACGATCGGCACCGTCATCGGTCTTCCTCTTGCAAGCTTCCTAGGGGCAACCTTCGGGTGGCGGTTGGCCTTCGCGTTCGTCGTCGTATTGGCCGCCATTGGACTTGTAGCGAGCATGCTTCTAGTGCCAGTTCTCGACCAGGGCCCGCAGCCGAAGATCTTCGCTCAGCTATCCGAACTGAAGAACGGCGGACTATGGCTCGCCTACGCAACCAGCGGGCTACTGATTGGTGCGGTGTTCTCGATCTTCA
The DNA here is from genome assembly GCF_032711245.1 of Gordonia abscondita. Classification (GTDB taxonomy): domain Bacteria; phylum Actinomycetota; class Actinomycetes; order Mycobacteriales; family Mycobacteriaceae; genus Gordonia. The sequence continues at coordinate 1,500,721 of NZ_CP128986.1, read as the reverse complement.
GCTACTTCTCGCCCATCCTCACCGAGCGCGCAGGATTCACGCAGAGCTTCGTGCCAATCATCCTCGTAGCCTACGGCATCGCATGCGTGATCGGACTGATCATCGTCAGTCGCCTATCGGACCGGTATGCACTCACGATCTCGGCCATCGGGGCAATCGTGATCGCCGCGGCCGCAATCCTCTTTCTTGTGGCGGACACAAGCAAGGTCGCCGTGCTGATCGGCATCGCTGCCCTCGGACTTGCGGGAGTGAGCCTCAATCCCGCTTTCGCAGTTCGCGTCATGAGGGAAGGCGGGGTCTCATTCGTGGTCAACACCGTCCACACCTCGATCATTTGCTTCGGCATCTTCCTGGGCGCCTCACTGGGTGGTCTGCTGATTGACCTCACCGGAACTCTGCACTCTGTGTACTACCTGGCGCTGGCCCTAGCCCTCGGGGGTATCGCAGTGCTGATCCCGAAGCTCCCCGCGGACCGCCCGGGCGATATGCCCTGACCGTGCCACCTCGGACGCTAGATGCAGGAACCTAGCTCGGCGTGTCCCACTCGGTTGACGGATCCGACAACTCTCCGATATGTATCTTGGGATTCCGACACGAAATCTGGGGCCCTACACCGCCGCTTATCCCCGCGCCATATCCACGAACTTCGACAGGTGCAGTTGGTGCGCGACGGTGATCGTCGCCGTCGGACCGTTACGGTGCTTGCCGACGATGATGTCAGCCTCGCCGGCACGCGGGTCGTCGCGCTCCACCGCGTCGGGGCGGTGCAGCAGGATGACCATGTCGGCGTCCTGCTCCAGCGAACCCGACTCACGGAGGTCCGACACCTGTGGACGTTTGTCGGTGCGCTGCTCGGGGCCACGGTTCAACTGACTGATCGCTACGACGGGCACTTCCAGCTCCTTCGCCAGCAGCTTGATCGATCGGGAGAACTCCGAGACCTCCTGCTGGCGCGACTCGACTTTCTTGCCCGACGTCATCAGCTGCATGTAGTCGATGACGACGAGACGCAAATCGTGGCGCTGCTTGAGCCGCCGCGCCTTCGCGCGGATCTCCATCATCGTCAGGTTCGGCGAGTCGTCGATGAACAGCGGAGCCTCGGTGATCTCGCCCATCCGACGCGCGAGACGGCTCCAGTCGTCGTCGGACATGTTGCCCGACCGCATGTCACCGAGCTTGACGCGGGCCTCCGCCGACAACAGACGCATGACGATCTCAGTCTTACTCATCTCCAACGAGAACATGACCGCCGCCAGACCATTGTGGATCGACGCCGACCGCAGCCAGTCCATCGCGAGCGTCGAGTTGTGCGTCGGCACCATCGCCTCACCCGCGAGGTACAGGTGCTCGGGATTGTCAACTTGAACGCACCGCACGGGCACGCTCGGCACCGACCGGACCGACGTCACCAGACGCGACCGAACCTGCGTCCGCAACTCCTTATGCCGCTGCATCTTGTCGTGAACGGTAAACACATCGTCGGACGCGGCCAACCGGATCCAACCGCTGCTCGCACGACGGAACGTGTAACCCAACCCTGCGGCAAGATCACCGACGATGCCCGACATGTGGCTCGTGGCCGCCGGAACGGTGATCCACCCGTCGTCGTCGACCCGAGCCCGCGAATCGAGGATTCCCGACAGCAGCGCACGACGCTGGCTGACGGAACCGCGCAGATACTCGCGCGGCACGCGACCGCCGAGATCGGCCATCAACGTCATCACGTCAACCGGCCCCTCAGTCTCGATCCGCAACGAGATTTCCGGGTCGTCGTATGCCATCCCAGCCAGCGCACCGACCGTGTAAGGGCCGTAGGCGAGCGGCCGATGCGGCAACTGAATCGGCGCCGAATTCTGCACCGTCGCCCGGCCCGCATAGCGCTGCAGCGCATCGGTCGTCACCACTTCACGCCGACCGTCGACCTCGGCGAGCCACTGGTGCTGCTGGTCCGCGATCAACGACGAGCCGTCGTCGAATTCCACCTCGAAGCACGGCCGGTGCGTCATCACCTCGGTAGCGGCCACCACCCTCGTCGGCTTGCCGTCCGCACCGAACAGGCGGTCACCCACAGCCACCTTGCCCATCGTCGTGAACCCATTCGGGGTCGGCAGCGGAGTGTCGAGCGCCAACGCCTTCCCCATGCCGGGGCGCGCGGCGACGATGATCATCTGACCCGGGTGCAACCCGTTCGTCAACTTGTCGAAGTCGGCGAAACCAGTCGGCACGCCCAACGACAGACCGCCGCGTGACGCGATGGAGTCGAGTTCGTCGAGCGTCGGCTGCAACAACTCTTCCAGAACGACGTAATCCTCGGCGGTCCGACGTTCGGTGACCTCATACACCTCGGCCTGTGCACGGTCGACGACCTCGGCAACGTCTTGGCCGCCGTCGCCCGCATACCCGTACTGCACGATGCGGGTGCCCGCCTCGACCAGACGCCGCAGGATCGCCTTCTCGCCGACGATCTCCGCGTAGTAGCCAGCATTGGCCGCTGTCGGCACCGTTGAGATCAGCGTGTGGATGTAGGGGGCCCCGCCGACCTTGCGGAGATCGCCCCGACGCTCGAGTTCGGCGGTGACGGTCACCGCATCCGCGGGCTCACCGCGCCCGTACAGCTCCAAGATCGCGTCGTAGACCGCCTGATGCGAAGGCTTGTAGAAGTCGCCGGGACGGACCCGCTCGAGGACGTCAGCGACGGCGTCCTTCGACAACAACATGCCGCCGAGCACCGACTGCTCCGCCTGCAGATCCTGCGGAGGCTGACGACCGTAGTCCTCCCGCGGCGGGGAGCCGTGCTCTTCCGGCTCTGGACCCTGGTCCTGCGGTGCCGTCACCCGCGCCTCCCCCGTGCAGTCGATCGTCGTCGGTCCGTCAGACCGTTGTTCCCATCCGTTCAGCCGCCCATAGGCGAACTGAAACCTTCCCAGAGGTTAGGGCCACGCAACCGGAGCCACAAACCACCCCTGTGGACAACACTGTTGATGAAGTGTGGACAACGTCGAAAACCTCTGGACGACGTGTGAACACAACTGTGGATAGTCTGGGGAATTCACCGCCAGATCTCCCCTCACACGCAGGTCAGCCCGCTTTCCACAATTCCCCAGCAGTGACTTCCACAATCGTCGGCGTGTTGCGTTGCGCCACGCCCGGAAAGAACTCCACACCAGGTTGAGACCCTGCGCCGCACCGAGAGGTGTAACCGCCCGATTCGTCCGAACGATCGACCTGTCGGATCGGTCACCCAGGGCGACTCACGCATCAGCGACAAGCGCGCCGGACATGTGGAACTCCACATCGCGGGCAGCCGTCCGCGTTCGGTGGGCCGACGCCACATCCAACGCATGGTTCACCGGCAGACCGCTAGCCGTGCGACGAAAGGCCGGTTCCCGCAAGGGAACCGGCCTTTCGAGGCGATCGGTGCGTCAGGCGACGACCGTCAGGTTGAGCTTCGCTTCGACCTTCGGGTGCAGCGTAACGACGACCGGGTACGAGCCGACGGCCTTGATGTGGCCCTTCGGCAGCGACACGTTGCGCTTGTCGACGGCGGGGCCGCCCGCGGTGCGGATGGCTCCGGCGACATCGCCTGCCGAGACCGAGCCGAACAGCTTGCCCGAGTCGTGAGTCTTGACAGTCAGCGAGACCGCGTCGAGGCCCTCAAGGACCTGCTTGATCTCGTTGGCGTGGTCCAGGTCGCGCACAGCGCGAGCGTCCTGGGCACGGCGGATACCTTCGACCTGCTTCTCGGCGCCACGGGTGGCGACGATGGCGAGGTTGCGCGGCAGCAGGTAGTTGCGGCCGTAACCGTCACGAACTTCGACGAGGTCGCCGGCTTCGCCGAGATTCTCGACGGCGGCAGTCAGGATCAGCTTCATATCAGTTGTCCTTCCCGCTCAGCGCCCGGTCGAGGTGAAGGGCAGGAGCGCCACTTCACGCGAGTTCTTGACGGCCACCGCGACGTCGCGCTGGTGCTGAACGCAGTTGCCGGTGACGCGACGCGAACGGATCTTGCCGCGGTCCGACAGGAAGCGACGCAGGAGCGCCGTGTCCTTGTAATCGATATCGGTGGTCTTCTTGTCTTTGCAGAAGGTGCAGGCCTTGGCCTTGGTTACCTTCTCTACGCGGACCTTGCGGCCCTTTTGCTTTGCCATGTGATGCTCCAGTCGAGTGCCTCCGGGCTGGCGGGCCCGGGATCAGAAAGGTGGTTCGTCGTCCCCACCGGCGAATCCGCCGCCGGCAGCAGGTGCGCTGCCCCACGGGTCGTCCGCCGGCTGGCTCGATGCGGGAGGGCGGCCGCCTCCGGAGTTGCTTCCGCCTCCGGAGTTGTTTCCGCCCCCGTAGCCTCCGCCCGAGTTCCCTCCGCCGCTGAAACCGCCGCCACGCTGGGTCTTGGTGACCTGCGCGGTGGCGTAGCGGACCGAGGGACCGATCTCGTCCACTTCCAGCTCAACAACGGTGCGACGCTCCCCTTCACGGGTTTCGTACGACCGCTGCTTGAGCTTGCCCTGCACGATGACGCGGGTGCCCTTCCTGAGCGATTCAGTCACGTTCTCCGCAGCGTCACGCCAGATGCTGCAGCGGAGGAACAGCGCTTCGCCGTCCTTCCACTCGTTCGTCTGACGATCGAAAGTGCGCGGAGTGGATGCCACGGTGAAGTTGGCGACCGGCGCCCCGGACGGCGTGAAACGCAGTTCCGGATCGGCGGTCAGGTTTCCGACAACCGTGATGACCGTGTCAGTCATGAGACTCCCCTAAGTCGATGTGGAACGCCCCGCGGCGAACCTTTTCAAGGATGGTTACGCACCACCCTAAAGGTGACCGCCGACAATGTCAGGGCAGATTTCCACAAGCTCGTACAGTGTGGACGCGCCCCGCGCTTACTTGCGCAGGACCTTGGTCCGCAGAACCGACTCGTTCAGCTTCAGCTGACGGTCGAGCTCTTTGACCGTGTCCGGGGTCGCGTTGAGATCGATGACGGCGTAGATGCCTTCGTTGTTCTTGGCGATCTCGTAGGCAAGACGGCGCTTGCCCCAGATATCGACGTTATCCACGCTGCCGCCGTCCTTACGGACGACATTGAGGAAAGTATCCAGTGAAGGGGCGACGGTGCGCTCGTCCAGACTCGGATCGAGGATTACCATCAGTTCGTAGTGACGCATGAAACCACATCACCTCCCATGGGCTAGGTCGGCCGCGGACTGTCCGCGGCAGGAGGGTCGCCTGCGTCGGCAACCTGTTCAGGCTACACGAGCGGTCCGTGACCAGCGAAATCGTGTCTCGGCCACTACGCTGTCCCCCATGCCACTAGACTTGCCGTCGGTGCGGCCGAGCCGATTTCGCCGTCGCAGCGCAGGTGTCGGCGTACGAGGTTCCGGTGAACGGACCCTGATCCTCGCCGTGTCCCTGCTGGCCACCGCGGTGACAGTGTTCTGGGGTTACCGTGCCAAGCGCGTCTGCGGCGGCCCGCCGTTTAACGATGCGGGACGCAGCCAGACCTTCCCGAGGGCGCCCAAGGGCGACCTCGTCCCTTGTTATTCGGATCTGATGCAGCTCTGGACCACGCGCAGTCTCGGCGACCATCTGATGCCGTATGTGCACGGTGGGATCGACGCGCACGGTCAGTTGTTCGGCGGAGTGGTCGAGTATCCGGTCCTGTCCGGACTGCTCATCTGGTTCGGCGCTTTAGGGAGCGACACGGATGTGGAGTTCTTCATCCACAGCGCACTGATCCTGGCGCCGTTCGCCTTCGCGACGACAATCCTGCTCGCTCTGATGACCCGCTGGTGGGTGCTGTTGTGGGCCGCCACCCCGCCGCTGGTGCTGTACTCGTTCCACAACTGGGAACTGCCGGTCGTCTTCACATCAGTCGCGGCTATCGCGATCATGGCGTACGGCGCGAGCGCCAACCCCAAGACCGGCCTGCGCCGCCTTCCGGTGCGGCACACGGCGATCGCGGCGACGGTGATGCTCGGCATCGGCTTCTCGTTGAAGATCTACCCGGGACTCTTCGTCCTGCCGATCGCGCTCTGGGTGCTGACGTCGGGCGGGGTCACCGCAGCGGGACGACGCGTCCGCGACTGGGCGGGTGCCGGTTGGGTGGTGATGACCGCGGCCGCCACTGTCGCCGTCACCCAGTTGCCGTTCGCGATCGCTGGATTCGACGGGTGGAAAGCGGCCCTCGACTTCCAGAAGCAGCGTCGCGCCGACGTGACGACGAACAGCATCTGGTATTGGGGGCTGCGGTATCTGACCGGCGGCGAGACCGCCATGTACCGCACGATCGTCGACATCGTGTCGCCCCTCGCGATCATCGTCGGCATCGGCGTCGTGGCCGTGGTGGGGTGGCGGATCCTCCGCCGCGACGGCGTCTACCCGTGGCTGGCCGTCGCCGCGTCGATGCTCGCCGTGTTCATGCTGTTCCACAAAGTCCATTCGCCGCAGTACACACTGTGGATCCTGCCGTTCTTCGTCCTGCTGCGCGTTCGCGCGCCGCTGATCATCGCGTATCTGGTCGCCGACGTCGCCCTGGACCTGTCAGTGTTCCGGATGCTCGGGATGTCGTCGCGTGTCGACGGCCGGAATTGGCAGTGGGCGACCGGGGTCGTCGCGGCGAGCACCTGGGTGCAGGCGGTCCTGTTGGCGGTGTTGATCGTCTCATTCGTGAGCTCGCCGGTCCGAGAACCGCTCGCCTCCTACCTGTCGGGGGTCACTCCGCGGCCCGGCCCGTTGACCAGATTGGCTACCGCAGACTCCGCCGACGCGCGGGTGTGGATAGGCGAGCCCACACTGAACCGTGGGCTTGTCACACTGCGACCGCTCGTGGCATCCGACGCGCCCGCGCTCGCCGACCTCGTCGACGACGCCGACCTTCCCCTCTACCGGTGGACCGGGCCGATCCCGCGGACCACGGACGCGGCCGCGGCATGGATCTCCGCTGCGACGACCTCGACGACTCGGGTCGCGTTCGCCGTCCTGCACGACGGCCGGCTGATCGGCACGACCAGCTTCTACGACGTCGACGCCGCGAACCGGAGTCTCTCGATCGGCTACACGTTCTACAGTGCCGACGCGATGGGCACTGCGGTCAATCCGACGGCCAAACTCCTTCTGCTCGACCACGCGTTCACCGCGTGCGGGGCGGTCCGCGTCGTCTGGCACACCCACGAGTCCAACGATCGGTCGCGGGCGGCGATCGGCAAGCTGGGCGCCGAGTTCGAGGGGCTATTGCGGAAGCACCGCAGGTTTACCCGAAGCGACGAGGCGTCCTCCACCACCAGTTGGCGCACGACAGCACAATTCGCGATGACCGACGACGCATGGCCGAGCCTCCGAGAAAGCCTCGTCGCGCGCGCTACCCGACCGGAGAGCGCAGCAGACGCTGCGCGGGAGCCGGTCTGACGAGCACGGGCCTGGCCATCTCCCACACGATGTACGCGCACAATCCCGCGACCATCAGCCACCGCGCGGCAGACACGATGTAGAAGAATTCGACGGGCAGCCACTTGCGGTCGGGCTCGAGGAACAACGCCATTCGCGGAATCCACAACAGCGCGTCGAATGTCATCCACGCCAAGAGGACCCGGCGGTGCGGTACGGCGAGAACGGCGAGCGGGACGAGCCACAGCGAAGTCTCGGGCCGCCAGTCCTTACCGATCAACAGGGAGCCTGCGACGAGCAGGAACATCAGCGCGGCCAGTCGCGGTTCCCGCGGCGACCGCATAGCGAGGTAGGTGACGCCCGCGACGACGGCGATCAAGAACGCGAAGACCAGCGCGGTAACGAGGACGGCCGACGGCTCCCACCCGGTCATCTGGGTGATCAACCGATATACGCTGTCGGGCCCGGCAGCGGCGTCTCGCCAGGCAGTGAACCACGCGCTCCACCCGGACGGGTAGAGCACGGCCACCGGGACGTTGACGACCGCCCAGGCGACTGCGGCTGCCGCGGCAACCACCAGCGAGTCGCGCAACCGTCTCTCCCGCACGCACAACAAGCCGATCGCGACGAGGAGCAGGACGGGATAGAACGCGGTCGCCGCGCCAAGCCCGATAAACAGTCCGGTGAGTTTCAACCGATCGCGCGACCACGCGTACATGGCGAGCGCGGTGAACATGACGGGTAGCACTTCGAACGCGGTGAACACGTGGACCAGCGCGAGCGGGGACAACGCGATGAGGGCGACGACCCACGGGTCGCGTCTGCGTGTCCGCATGGTCGCCCAGATCGCGATCAGCCAGCCGAGGGCGAGCAGCACGGCCATGATGTTGAAGTAGTTGACGACGTCAAGCGCTCTGGGCAGTCCGATCGCCTCGGTCAAGCCGCCCCAGCCCCGCGAGGCTTGTGCGACGACGTACATGAACGCACCGGTTACGACGGGCTCTTCGAGGTACTTCTTCCCGCCGTCGGCGTTCCAGAACGTCCGGTAGGGCGCTGCGCCGTCGGCCAGATCGTGCGGGGTCAACCGGTTCTCCGAGTAGCCCGCGACGATATTCGAGTAGCAGAGCCCATAGAACTGGCGCTGGTCATCCCAGTCGAGCCGACTCTGGCCGGGATTGCCGTCGACGGTCGTCTGTTGAATGCAGCCAGCTTTGCCGAACCAGCCGAGGGCGAGGACTGCCAGCGCGATCAAGAACACGACGCGCAGCGGCGTCCAGTGGCGGCTGCGCCCGACGGCCGCGTGCACTCCGACGGGTCCGCCGATCGACGTACTCAACTGCGTGATCGCCGGTTCGGTCCACGAAGGCAGCACCCGATCGGTGGCCAACCGGCGGTCATCACTCAGCAGTGCAGGCGAGTCGAGGTCGGCAGGCGAGTCGAGCCCGGCCGACACTGCCGACTCGGGCTCACTCGGTGACGACATCGAATCCACTATGACGACTCCACTGTCGTGGAGTTAAGTGGCATCGAGTTAAGCGGCGTCGAGTCCACTGTTGTCGACTCCATTACGGCGATGTCGTCGCGCCGCCGTCGGAGGAGTCATCGTCCCCGCCCTGCCCGCCGGTATCGGGTTCTCTGGTGGCCCCGCCGCCGGAATCGTTGTTCCCGGCGCCGTCACCTCCGCCGCCGTTGCCTCCGCCGTTACCGAAAGGGATGGTCACACCCGGGGCGATCGTGATGTCACCGTCCTCGCCCTGTCCGGGGATACGCGGCCGGTCCCTGGTGCGTGTGGGGCCTTCGGTCTCGGTCGGGGTGTACGTGTTGGTCGGCGGCACATATGGCACGCCTGCTTGTCCGCCGACGGATTCCGGATCCGGGAACTGCTCGATCGGGTCGCCTGCGAGTGCAGCGTCCATCTGTGCTTTCCAGATCTGCGCGGGCAGCCCGCTGCCGTAGATCGTCCCACCGGAGTAGTTCCGCAGGGCGGTGCCCTTGTTGGTGCCCACCCAGACGGCCGTCGACAACTGCGGCGTGTAACCGACCATCCACGCGTCCTTGTTCTCGCCGGTGTCGCCGAGCTGGGCGGTACCGGTCTTGGACGCGGACGGGCGTGCACCCAGCGTCGGATCCGAGAGCGAGTTGCCGTTCGAGTAGCCCGCGATCGGCTCCATCGCGGCGGTCACGTTATCGGCGACGGCCTTCGAGATGACCCGCTTGCCCTTGTCCTTCTCACGTTCGAACAGCACCTCGCCCGTCGACGTCTCAACCTTCTGCACGAAGTGCGGCTTGCGATAGATGCCCGACGCGGCGAGCGTCGCGTACGCCGACGCCATGTCGAGGACACGGCTCGGGTATTGACCGAGCACCACACCGCCCTCGGGGTGACCGTTCTTTTCCGCGAGCGTGTGCTCGATGGTGCCGAAGCTCTCGGCGATGCCGAGCTTGTGGGCAGCGTCGGCCACGGCCTGTGCTCCGCCGTTCAGGTCCATCATCAGCCGGTAGTAGACAGTGTTGAGCGACATCTTCAACGCGGTCGCGAGGTTGCAGGTGCCGCAGCTCTCACCGTCCGAGTTGTTGATCGTGAGGCCGCCCGGTCCCTCGTACGGAGCCGACGAGTACTGCTGCGACAGCGGAATATCCTGTTCGAGGCCCGCGACCAACGCGAACACCTTGAAGACCGATCCGGTCTGCAGGCCTGCGGACCCGTAGTCCCAGCCGTTGCCGTCCATGCCGCCGAAGTAACCGACGACACCGCCCGTGGCCGGGTCGATGGAGACCGACGCGGTGCGCAGGTCCTTCGGTTCACCGGACAGTTTGGCGCGGGCCTGACTGACGAGCGCGTTCTGCACCTTCGGCCTGATCGACGTGGTGATCTTCAGGCCGCCGGTTCGAACGTCTTGCTCACTGATGCCGAGTTCGTCGAGTTCGGCGAGCACCTGCTGCTTGATGTGCCCGTTCGGGCCCGAGGTGTCCGTCGTCGCGTCTTGCTTGGACTCGACGACCTTCGGGAACTTCTGACGGTCACGGTCGACCTTGGGCAGGTACCCGATGGACTCCATGCCGTCGAGGACGTAGTTCCACCGGTTCGTCGCCACCTCCGGGTCGACGGCCGGATCATAGATCGACGGACCGCGGATCACCGCGGCGAGGAGCGCCGCCTCACTGGCGGTCAACTTCTTGAGGTCGTGACCGAAGTACGCCTTCGACGCCGCAGCGACGCCGTATGCGCCGCGACCAAAGTAGATGGTGTTCAAGTAGGCCGCCATGATGTCCTCTTTGGACCATTGGCGCGACATCTTGGTTGCGATCGCGAGTTCTTTGAATTTGCGCTTGTAGCTGACTTCGTCGCCGACGATCGCGTTCTTCACGTATTGCTGAGTGATCGTCGAGCCGCCACCCGCATCGCCACCCTTGAGCTTGCCGAGCGCCGCCCGAGAGAAGCCGGACAACGAGAAGCCGACATTGTCATCGAAATCGCGGTCTTCGGCCGCCTTCACGGCGGCGACCATCGACGCCGGGATCTCCTCGTACGTAACGTCGGTGCGGTTGCCTTCGTCCGGCACGATCTGCGCGATCTTCCCGCCGTTGGCGTAGGTGATGGTCGCGACCTGGTTCTGTTTAATGTCGCCGGGCGCAGGTACGTCGACCGTCACGTAGGTGAACACGAACACGATCACTCCGATGATGGCCACGACGGGCACCACACCGGCCGCCAGGCCGAGAACCCACGCGACCGCCTTTGCGGTGGTCCGGCGTCCGTCGGACTTGTCACCAGCCTCGCTGGTCATCGCTCACCCACTTCTATGTACTCCTCAGCCTGTGCAGACTGTCGTTGACAACTCTGACGTACGGCAGCGCGGCTGCCAACTCTTCACGGCCGCCGATCCGGTCACACAGAATCATTCTCTACGTCTATTTCGCTACCCGACGTCGCTTTGTTGCAAGCCCGGGCTTTGGTGCAGACCTTGCCTTCGTTGCAGGTCGGGCCACACCAGCAACGTACGACTGGACGAGATAGTTCCATCGACACGTCCGGCACACTTCGACGACGTGCACCGTGAACTCCGACGACGACGTCGCGAGTGCGGCGATCTCGGAGTCGGTGCGGGCCGTGCCCGACGGTGCTCCACCTGCCCCGCCGAACACCCACGACACCAATGTCACCTGCTCTTTCCGGCAGACAGGGCAGGTCCGCTGCGTGATCTGACCATGGAACTTAGCGGCTCGCAGCAAGTACGGATCGCCGTCGCAGACTTCCGACAGCGCCATCTGGCCAGCGCGGAGACGAGCCAGGGTGCTCCTCCGCGCAAGGGCGTAGTCGATGAGTTGTCGCTGCACGGTGTCCAGGGTAGACGCGTGTTGAAAGCCGCTGTGTGTGATGGAGATCAATGCCCCGACGCTACTGTTCAGTTCGATATCAATTATATCGATGCGATACATTGAATGCTGCATCTAGCCGTCACAACGCGTCGAAAGGGGTCTGCCGTGCTCGAACTCGCCGTCTTGGGCCTTCTCCTCGAAGCGCCGATGCACGGTTACGAGTTGCGCAAGCGCTTGACCGGCCTGTTGGGCGCGTTCCGCGCGTTCAGTTACGGCTCGCTGTATCCGACTCTGCGTCGGATGCGCGCCGACGGGCTGATCACCGAAGACGAGGCAGAGACGCTGACCGGAGCCAAGGTCCGCCGCGGCCGCCGCGTCTACCGCCTGACCCCGCAGGGCGAGGCCCGCTTCAGCGAGCTCGTCGCGGACACCGGACCGCAGAACTACACGGACGACGGATTCGGGGTGCATCTGGCGTTCTTCAGCCGCACTCCCGCCGTCGCGCGGCTGCGGATCCTGGAGGGCAGGCGTCGTCAGGTGGAAGAGCGCAGGGAAGGGCTCCGCGACATGCTCGGGCGGTCGTCGCGCGGCAACGACCACTACACGCGGCAGATGCACGAACTGAGCCTGGAGACCTCCGAACGTGAAGTCCAGTGGCTCAACAAGCTGATCGCCGACGAAGCGTCGACCAGCTCGAAAGATTTGAATGCCGATGCGCCGGATTCCGGCGGCGGCATCGAAGTAGGAAATGAATCGGCGGTACCGCAATCCGCCGTATCGTCACACGAAGAAGGAGAGCCCGACCATGGGTGAAACCAACAGCGTGCGCGTGGCCATCGTTGGCGTGGGTAACTGCGCCTCATCCTTGGTCCAGGGCGTGCACTACTACAAGGACGCCGACGAGAACTCGACGGTTCCGGGCCTCATGCACGTCAAATTCGGTCAGTACCACGTCCGCGACGTGGAGTTCGTCGCCGCGTTCGACGTTGACGCCAAGAAGGTCGGCTTCGACCTCGCCGAAGCCATCGGCAACAGCGAGAACAACACGATCAAGATCGCTGACGTTCCCCCGCTGAACGTCCCGGTCCAGCGCGGCCACACCCTCGACGGCCTCGGCAAGTACTACCGGGAGACCATCACCGAAGCCGACGGCGACGGCGTCGACATCGTGAAGGCACTGAAGGACTCGCAGGCCGACGTCCTGGTCAGCTACCTGCCGGTCGGCTCGGAGCAGGCTGACAAGTTCTACGCACAGTGCGCGATCGATGCGGGCGTCGCGTTCGTCAACGCCCTCCCTGTCTTCATCGCGTCCGACCCGGAGTGGGCCAAGAAGTTCGCCGACGCGGGCGTCCCGATCGTCGGCGACGACATCAAGAGCCAGGTCGGCGCCACCATCACCCACCGTGTGATGGCGAAGCTGTTCGAGGACCGCGGCGTCGCCCTCGACCGCACCTACCAGCTGAACGTCGGCGGCAACATGGACTTCAAGAACATGCTCGAGCGTGAGCGTCTGGAGTCGAAGAAGGTCTCCAAGACCCAGGCCGTCACCAGCAATCTGCACGGTTCGCTCGCGAACAAGGTGTACGACAAGAACGTGCACATCGGCCCGTCGGACTACGTCGCATGGCTGGACGACCGCAAGTGGGCGTATGTCCGTCTCGAAGGCCGCGCTTTCGGTGATGTGCCGCTGAACCTGGAGTACAAGCTCGAGGTCTGGGACTCCCCGAACTCGGCAGGCATCATCATCGACGCGGTCCGCGCCGCGAAGATCGCCAAGGACCGTGGCCTCGGCGGCCCGATCCTGCCCGCCTCGGCTTACCTGATGAAGAGCCCGCCGGAGCAAATCGCCGACGACGTCGCGCGCACCCAGCTCGAAGCGTTCATCATCGGCGCCGAGTAGGTCGCCGCGTCCCGCTGGTCGGGACCCGTTAAGACACGTCGACGATACGGTTCACTAGGCGAACCGTATCGTCGACGTCTTGCATTACGCGTCTCGCACGTCGGTCCTTGCTCACCCGGCGGTCGGCGCCATCGGCAGGTGGACCACCCGCGGCCGGATTCGGCGCACGACGTTCGACGCGGCGACGGCCTGCCACGTGGTGAGCGCGAACATGACGGTCAGGACTACTGCCGGTAAGTAGAGGCCCGCACCGATGGACAGGGTGGCCTCCGATCCGGTGGCTTCGGTTGTAGCCCCCGAATCGAACTGTCCGAGTTCGCCGGTTCCCGAGATGGCGACCGACGGATGCAGCCAGGTGAATAGCAGTACGAATAGCGCCGATGCGGTCGCCAGGCTCAGGAACGTGAAGATTCGCCAGTCGCGACCCCGCCACGCATACAGGGCGCCGACAGCAACGCCGAACGCCAGGACGATCGGGATGAGTGCGCCCGCAGCGTAGCCGGATGCGATGACGTCGTAGCCGGTCACGTCCATCTGGGCGGCCCCCGAGCCCGTGCAGTTCGCCTTGTACAGGTCGCAGGTGCGGTCCCAGTACTCGGTCAGCGACGTGTTCTCGCCGAACAGCAAATACATCACGAAGTCTTGGTCGCCGAGCAGGTTCAGGAGTCGTCCGCTGACGCTGATCGAGATCAGCGGCAGCATCGTCAGGCCGAGGCCGAGGAGCCCCAGCAGTGCGGTGACGCCCGCGACGATCCGTGAGATGTTCACGGCGTTCCAGAAGGACCGGCCGGCGGCTGCGGCTTCTGCACTGTTTGCGTCGAGTCGAACGGTGCCGACGGCGACTGCTGGAAGGACGCCCGGTCGGGCGGCGCCGGCGTCCAAGGAGTCGCCGGAGTCCAGCCCGGCACCGGCGGCTGCGCTTGTGAGGGTTGGGGCATGAGGGCTCCGGTCGGCGGACCCGTCGGAGCGGCGAACTCCGGTCCGCGAGACTTCTGAGGCTCGTCGCCGCCATTGCGCCAGTACGCGATGCCCGCCGCAGCCGATGCGAGGACACCGAAGACGACGGCGATGATCAGACCTGCGCCGGGGCCGATGTCGACGACGCGGTCGACGAGTTGGTCGACCGACTTGACGCCGATATCGGACAACTCCTCCGACGCGTCCTTCTCCAAGTCGCCGCTGAGGGAGACACCGGGCAGCGGGTTGGACATCATCATCACGAGACCGAGGAGGGTGGCTGTGATCGCGCTGACCGCGGACACGAGCGCCCCTTGGCGGCGGCCGAGGAGGCCGGGGATCGCGGTGACCGCCGCGACCAGCATCAGAATCGGGATGGCGAGCGCGACGACGGGCGCGTTGAACGGCACGACCGTATAGAAGCCCATACCGACTTCGACCGTCCCGTTCACCGAGTCATCGACCTTCCCCGGGTCGACAGTGATCGAGTACAGGTCGAGCAGTGAACAAAACAGGACGATGACGCCTGCGACGAGGGTGGCGCCCGACGCGATCCGTCCGATGTCGAACGATGTGCGCGGCGGCGGACCCATCGGCGGGTAGCCCGGCATCGGTCCGATCGGCGGCTGCGATCTCGGCCCCGGCCCTGGCCCTGGCCCCTGATTGAACGGCTGCATCGGTCTGTCTCCTTCTCGTCGGCGCCGACCCCTCACGGCACCGTGGTTTCAGGAGCGTATTACCGATCACCGACATTCACACCGCAACGCGGCGAGTCTGTGCACCGTTCGAACGACGCGGACCTGCTCGAGCGCACCGCACGAGACAATCCATGGGTATTCGCCCCGATGCCGACAGGGTGAGTTCACGCTAACCTTGGGCGATGGACGAGGACGTCGGAGGATTCAGGCTCCGCGCTCGAGGCCCGATCTCGTTCACCCGACCGACTTCGCATACCGCTTGACACCGCAGAACGCAGATACAGTGACGCTGCACCCGGGCTTCGGGGGTACGCGTCGACACCGAGCATCCAGCTCGCCGATTGAAAGGGAATGCACATGGGTGTGAGCTTGACCAAGGGCGGCAACGTCTCCCTCACCAAGGAGGCCCCCGGTCTGACGGCCGTCACCATCGGCCTCGGCTGGGACGTGCGCACCACGACCGGCACCGACTTCGATCTCGACGGCAGCGCCATCGCCCTCAAGACCGACAAGCGGTCCGTCTCCGACCAGCACTTCGTCTTCTTCAACAACCTGCGCTCACCGGACGGCTCCATCGAGCACACCGGTGACAACACCACCGGTGAGGGTGACGGCGACGACGAGGCGATCAACGTCGACCTGGCCGCTGTTCCGCCGGAGGTCGACTCGATCATCTTCCCCGTCTCGATCTACGATGCTGACGCGCGCAGCCAGTCGTTCGGCCAGGTCCGCAACGCGTTCATCCGCGTCGTCAACCGAGCAAACGGCTCCGAGATCGCCCGTTACGACTTGTCCGAGGATGCGTCGACCGAGACCGCGATGGTGTTCGGCGAGCTGTACCGCAACGGTGCCGAGTGGAAGTTCCGCGCCATCGGTCAGGGCTACGCGTCGGGCCTTGCGGGCATCGCCCGCGACTTCGGCGTCAACGTCTGACGTCCGACTCCTCCGTTGCTGCGAGCGCGCCGTCGATTCGACGGTGCGCTCGCCTGCACCGGCGACGCTGACCCACTGCACACCGCAGACGCGCGCCGGCTCCACCTGAAAGGCCGTCACCGCACGTGATCCTCCGAATATTCGGTCTGTCGTTCCTCATCACCATCGTCGCGCTCGTGGTGGCGTTCATCTACGGCGGGCCAGAAGCACTGCTCCTGACCCTCATCCTCGGCATCCTCGAGATCTCGCTCTCGTTCGACAACGCCGTCATCAACGCCACCGTTCTCCGCCGGATGAGCGATTTCTGGCAGAAGATCTTCCTCACCGTCGGCATCCTGATCGCCGTGTTCGGCATGCGGGTGCTGTTCCCGCTGGCCGTGGTGTGGCTCGCGTCCGGGCTCAACCCCGTGAACGCCCTCGACCTCGCGTTGAACCCGCCCGCAGGCGATGCCGCGTACTTCGCGAACGGCGACCCCAGCTACGAGACGATCATCACCGACGCGCACCCGCAGATCGCGGCGTTCGGCGGAATGTTCCTTCTCATGCTGTTCCTCGGCTTCATCTTCGAGGACAAGGAGATCACCTGGCTCTCGTGGATCGAGCGTCCATTGATCCGCATCGGCAAGCTCGACATGCTCAACGTTGTCATCGCCACCGCGATCCTGGTCATCACCGCGAGCTATATCGCGCCCGAAGGCAAGGCCAGCACCGTGATGATCGCGGGTGCGCTCGGCATGATCGCGTACATCGTCGTCGATGGCCTCGGTTCGCTGTTCCACACCGAAGAAGAAGGCGAGGGCTCGTCGGGGCCGTCCGGCCTGGTCAAGGCGACCGGCAAGGCTGGCTTCTTTCTGTTCCTGTACCTCGAAGTCCTGGACGCGTCGTTCTCGTTCGACGGTGTGATCGGTGCCTTCGCAATCACCGCGGATCCGATCATCATCGCCCTCGGCCTCGGTCTGATCGGCGCCATGTTCGTCCGTTCGCTGACCGTGTACCTGGTCCGCCAGGGCACCTTGTCGGAATACGTCTACCTCGAACACGGTGCGCATTGGGCGATCGGCGCGCTCGCACTGATCCTCATGTATTCGATCGGCACCCATGTCCCCGAAGTCGTCACCGGCCTCGTCGGTATCGTCCTGATCGCTGCGGCGCTGGTCACCAGCATCATCAGGAAGCGCCGCGAGGCCGCCGAATCCATCCCTGAACCCGAACCCATCGACGCGAAGTAGGACGGCAGACCATGGCGATCAACATGAACAAAGTGACCCTCGACAAGAACACCCCGTCGGTGTCGCTGACCAAACGTGGTGAAGCGCAGGGCACGATGCGGGTCAATCTCAACTGGACGCAGTCGGCGCCGTCGCGCGGGTTCTTCAAACGCAACACTGCTGTGGACCTCGACCTCGCCGCGATGTACGAGCTAGCCGACGGATCCAAGGGCGTCGTTCAGGCGCTCGGCAATTCGTTCGGCGACCTCGACCGTCCGCCGTTCATCTTCTTGGACGGCGACGACCGCAGCGGCGGCTCCGTCGGCGGCGAGAACCTGCACATCAATCTCGGCGACGTGAACCGTTTTCGTCGAGTGCTGATCTTCGCGTACATCTACGAGGGCGCACCCAACTGGTCGGCGGCGAACGGTGTCGTGACGTTGATGCCGACGTCGGGCCCGCAGGTCGAAGTCCGCTTGGACTCGGCGGACGACCAGTCGGTCTCATGCGCCATCGCGATGCTCACCAACGTAAACGGAGAGATGCAGGTCCAGCGCGAAGTCCGCTACATCCGAGGCGCTCAGCGCGATGTCGACGCCGCGTACGGCTTCGGCATGAACTGGACCGCGGGCCGCAAGTGAAAGTTCTCCTCGACCGGGTCGTTTTCGGCCGACCAGGCGCCCGTCTCCGAAATCGATAGCATCGAAGAGTGTCCAGCAACCAGCGTCGCAGCCTGTTCGGCAGACGGCCGCAGCAAGACCGCGCTACCAGTGCGCAGCTCGCGGCGCTGACGGACGCGTTCTTCGCGTGCGAGTCGGCGATGGGCCAGGTCGCGCCCGCCGTCCGTGCTGCTCGCTCGGTGTCGGCCGACTCAATTCCGTCGGCCGAGTGGAACGCGGTGCGCGACCAGTACGACGCCGTCATCTCGCAGTACCTCACGGTGACCGCGGAATCGTCGCCCGAGGCGACACCGGCCGCAGTCGACGCCTGCCTGCGCGGCTTCGGCCAGGTGTCGGCGACACTGGAGCGCTTCTCCGCGTCGCACAGTCGTGCACTGGCTGCGGGCCACGCCGCGATCGCGGGCGCCGAACAGGCCGATCGCGACGCGCGGGTGACAGCGACCAACGCGCTGGCGGCTCTCGACGCGGCGCCCCCCGAACATGTCGGGCTGTCGTCAGTCCGGGCGGGGGCCGACCGTCTCGCCCAAGACTTGTCGGCGTTCGAAGCGGCATCGGGGGTCGCCGATCGGCAACGCACCGGCGAAGCCGTCGTCGCGGCGGCGCAGAACGTGCAGCAACTCCTCGCGCAGGCGCCCGGTTTGGCTGCCGACGCGGACCGGACCATCCGCTCGCTCGACACTCGGATGGATGCCGTCTCGACTCGTCTAGACAAGATCCCAGACGTGGTGTCGGCGCTGCTCCGCGAGTTCAGCTCGGAGTGTTCGGCCGACCTGATGTCGACGCCCGACGAGGTGCGCGCCGATCTCGCCGCCGCGGCAACCGAACTCGGTCGCGCGCGATCGAGGCTCGCGGGCGCACCGGACGAGTCTCTCGCCGCCGCAGAAGACGCACGGACCCGGTTGGCGCACGCCGACGAGGCACTCGACCGAGCGTTCGACCGACTGGCGGACCTGCGCGAGGTGCGCCGGGATCCAGTCGAGGCTTCGGCTCAAGTTCGGTTCCGGGTGCGCGATGCACAGCATTTCGCGCTCGGACACGGACTGGAACGCGACTGGGGGTCGGTTCTCGACGCGCAGAGCGATCGGATCGACCGGGCGGGGACGACGCTCGAACGCATCCACCCGGACTATTGGAGCTATCTCACCCAGCTGCGCGCCGTCGACCGCCGCATCACCGAGATTATCGGCCGGATGCGCGATGCGGTGGCGCGCCCGTGACACGACTCCCACGAAGGAGATGACCTTGTCCGAGACGACCGTGGCCTGCGGCATCACTCACTTTCCGCATTTCACCGAGACACAGCGCGACCGCCTGTTTCGTCATCGACCGCAGCCGGTGACCCTCGATTCGCCGATCGCACACATCGCGATCGCGCTCGGCGCGACCCTGTACGTTCCGGCGACCCGACCGGACCTGACCGCCGTGATCCGTCGGCGAGCGGCCGCCGGTGTTACATCGATGGTCATCGACCTGGAGGACGCGGTCGCCGACGACGACGAGGCGTTCGCCCTCGCGCGGACGATCGACACGATCGCGTCGTTCGCGGACGACGGCTGGTCGGGCGTGCTGCTGTTCGTGCGAGTCCGGTCGATCGACCACATCGAGACGATCACGGGGGCTCTCCCACCCGGGCATTGTCTCGCCGGGTTCGTCATCCCTAAGTTCGAAGCAGAGACCGGCTCCGCTGCTCTGGATGCGATCGCCGCCGCCTCCCGGGACCTGGATCGTCCGCTGTACGCGATGCCGGTACTCGAGACGACCCGCATCGTCGCCCGGGAGACGCGCGACGCGGAACTCGTCGCGATCCGCGACGTCCTGAACCGGCACCGCAACCGAGTCCTGGCCGTGCGGATCGGCGCGACCGACATCTGCGGGCTGTTCGGGATCCGCCGTGACCGCGACGTCACCGTCTACGACGTTCGCGTCGCGGCGGACGTGATCGCGACGATCGTCAACATGCTCGGCCGCAAAGACGGGACGGGATTCGTCATCACCGGCCCGGTGTGGGAGTACTTCGCCAACCACGAGCGCATGTTCGCGCCGACATTGCGGCACACTCCGTTCCGGGAGCACGACGCCGTCTACTTCCGACAGCATCTGGTGAGCCGCGACATGGACGGTCTGCTCCGCGAGATCGCCCTCGACCGCGCGAACGGGATCACCGGTAAGACCGTCATTCATCCGGTCCACGTCGGGGCCGTGCATGCGCTGTCGTGCGTCAGCGACGAGGAGTACTCCGACGCACTCGACATCCTCGACCGCGACGGCGGCGGCGCGCAGGCGTCCTCGTACGGGAACAAGATGAACGAGCTCAAGCCGCACCGCAATTGGGCGCTCGACGTGGTCGACCGTGCGCACGTGTTCGGGGTGACGCGCCCTGACGTGAACTTCGTCAACCTTCTCACCGAATGGAGCGGCGAGTGACCGCGAACGCCCCCACCAGCTCGTGGGTCACGGACGCGTTCGGCGCGACGGTGACCGGCGTCGACGCACTGGTTCGTCTCGGGCTACGCCGCAATCCCAAACGTGCGCACTTGTTGGTGTCGACGGTGCTCGGCAAGCATCTGCCGACGCCACCTGCCCGGGTGCGCGAGGCTGCGGACGCGCTCGGCGACGCCGTCGTCGGCCTGCTCGGCGACGACGCTCAAACCGCGACTGTCCTCGGTTTCGCGGAGACGGCAACCGGGCTCGGCCACTGCGTCGCCGAACGGATGGTCGCCGCCCGGTACCTGCATTCAACCCGGCGGGCGGTCCCGTCGGCGACGGTCCACGGATCGTTCGAAGAGGGTCACTCGCATGCCACGACCCACCTATTGCAGCCCACTGACCGCGACCTCCTCGCAACCGATCCGACAGTTCCGGTGGTGCTCGTCGACGATGAAATCAGCACCGGGCGAACAGCGGTCGAGGCGATCGAGGCGCTGCACGGTCTCGATCCCCACCACCGATACGTGGTGGCGTCGCTGGTCGACATGCGGTCGGCCGCCCATCGCGCCGAGTGTGCGTCGGCCGCCGACCGGATCGGAATCACGATCGACTTCGTGGCATCGGCGACGGGCACCGTGTCACTGCCCGACGATCTCACCGACCGGGTGTGCGCGTTGGCGCCCGCGGCGCTCAATCCGACGGCAGATGTACCGGGGACCGTGGAGTTCGTGTCGGCGCCGTGGCCGGCTGCCGTGCCCGACGGTGGTCGCCACGGCTTCCTCGCCGCCGACACCGCCAGCTTCCATCGGGCGGTCGACGACCTGGCCGACGGGTTGCGGGGAGTGTTCGCCGACGGCGAACCAGTCACCGTCGTCGGCCACGAAGAGCTCATGTATCTGCCATTGTGCATCGCCGAACGTCTTGCCCACCAAGGTGTTCAGGCGTCGTTTCAAACGACGTCGCGGTCCCCGGCCCACGTGGTGGACGAAGACGGCTACCCACTGCGTCGCGGCTTCTGTTTCCCGTCACCGGAGGGTGTCGACGATGCGGGGCGCTTTCTCTACAACGTCGCCGAGCCGGGTTCGGCGACGACGCCTGCTGTCCTGTTGGTGATCGACGATCCGGCGGACACCGACGCGTTGCGCGCCGACGGCGGGCTTCTGGACGTCTTGTCGAGGGCCGGGCACCGCATCGTCGTGGTAACGATCCCGTCGAGTGACCCGGCCCGACTGATTGAGGCTCGAACACGCCAGGGCAACCGGCCCGCACCTGTCGGAGACCCGTTGCGCGCCCCCGACTTCGGTTCGTACCCTCCCGACGAGGTCGCGTGGTTGCTCAAGGATCTGTCGGAGTTCTCGTTGGAGGGTGACGTCGTCGAACGCGAACGCCGCATCCAGGCGGGTCTCGCGCATTACGCGGAGTCGTTGCCGGTCGAGTTCCAGCCGGGCGCCGAGTATCTGGAGTTGTTCGAGACGTCGTTGGCCGAGTCGGCGCCGCGTCTCGCGCTAGCCGTCGGGACGGTCGCCGAGTTGATTCTCGCCGAACGTTCGTCGAAGCCGACATTGGTGTCGTTGGCGCGTGCGGGCACACCGATCGGGGTCCTCATCGGCCGGTGGATTCGCTTCACCCGGTCGGTGGCGCCGGCGCACTACGGTGTCTCGATCGTGCGTGGCCGCGGCATCGACGCCGTCGCGCTCGACTACATCGCCGAACGTCATGACCCGGATTCGGTGGTCTTCGTCGACGGGTGGACGGGTAAGGGCGCCATCGCGCGGGAGTTGACCGCAGCTCTCGACGAGTACGCGGCGGCGGGCGGCGCGCGATTGAACGACGAACTCGCGGTGCTCGCCGACCCGGGTTCGTGCACCCGCTTGTTCGGGACGCGCGACGACTTCCTGATCGCCTCGGCCTGCCTCAACTCGACAGTGTCCGGGCTGGTCTCGCGGACCGTATTGAACGATGAACTGATCGGTCCGGGCGATTTCCACGGCGCGAAGTTCTACCGCGACCTTGCCCCCTTCGACGTGTCCAATCGCTTCCTGAACGCGGTAACCGCCGAGTTCGGGTCGGTCGCCGACGACGCCGTCGATCAGGCGGCGCGCCTACGGACCGCAGACCGCACCCCGGAATGGGACGGTTGGGCGTCGGTCGAAGCAATGCAGAAACGGTATGAGTTGTCGTCGATCAACTTCGTGAAGCCGGGGATAGGCGAGACTACGCGCGTATTGCTGCGCCGGGTCCCATGGCGGATCTTGGTGCGGGAACCAGATCTGCCCGAGCACGAGCACATTCGGATGCTCGCCGCCGAACGCGGTGTGCCCGTCGACGTGGTTCCTGACCTTGCCTATTCGTGCGTCGGCCTGATCAAGGAGAATGTGTGAACGCTCTGATCGCCACCGACCTCGACCGCACCATGATCTATTCGCAGTCGGCGCTCGCCGCACCGCCCGGTCCCGACGTCGTCTGCGTCGAGATCTACCGGGACGCGCCGCTGTCGTTCATGACGCGGGCGGCCGTCGACGCACTGGCCGCGCTGGCGGCGCGCACCCCTGTCGTCCCGGTCACCACCCGCACGCGCGCCCAGTTCGAGCGGATCATGCTGCCGGGGGCTCCGTTTCGGTTCGCGGTGGTCTCGAACGGTGGTCGAATCCTGTGTGACGGGGAGGACGACACCGGGTGGCGCGCTGCGCTGCACGCCCGAGTCCGGGAGCGTTCGGTACCGCTCGCGGACCTGCAGGCCGATCTCCTGACGAGGATCGATGAGTCGTGGGTCCATTCCACACGTGCCGCGGACGATCTGTTCGTCTATCTCGTCGTCGACACCGACAGACAGCCCGCCGACTTCGTCGCATCGTGGAACGAGTGGTGTGGTCCGCGCGGATGGACGGTGTCTCAGCAGGGGCGCAAAATCTATGCGATGCCAGTCGCGGTCACCAAGTCTGCGGCGATCGCCGAGGTCCGTCGCCGTCTCGTCGCCGAGGGGGTTCTGTCGCCCAATGCTCCGGTCCTCGCTGCGGGCGACGGTCGGCTGGACGCCGACATGCTCGAGTCGGCCGATCACGCGATCCGCCCGCAGCACGGTGAATTGCATGATTCCGGGTGGACGATCCCCGGTCTGGCTGTCACGCGGCGCGCGGGGATCGCGGCGGGTGAGGAGATCCTCGCTTGGTTCGCCGCCCACGCACCGGGCCCCGTCCCCGATGCCGGTGTGTTCGACCTTCCAGTTCCCGATCCGGCGTTCGCCGAGAAGTAGAGGTATCTCGTGTCATCACTCGCCAAAGGCCAGAACGCCCCGTTGCCGGGGACCGAGGTCATCGTATCGGTCGAGGTGGCCGCGCCAGCTGACGTGTCGGCACTGCTGGTCACCGAGGCAGGCACGGTGCGCAGCGACGCCGATTTCGTATTCTTCAACCAGCCGTCCGGTCCGGGCGTGCAGTTGCGGGACGGACGCCTGCACATCTCGACTATGGGTGTCCCGGCCGACATCGTCGCGATCCGCGCGGTCATCACGCTCGACGACACGTCGCGCAGCTTCGGTCAGTTCGCGCCACCGGTGACGCACGTGCTCGACGCCGCGGGCGCGCCGTTGTTCGATTATGTGGTGGACGGTCTGACCAGCGAGTCCGTGGTGATCGCGGTCGAGGTCTACCAGCGCAACGGCCAGTGGAAGGTGCGCGCCGTCGGACAGGGTTATGCCGGCGGCTTCGCCGATCTGGTCCGCGACCACGGGGTGTCCGTCGACTCGATGGCGCATCCGCCGCCACGCCGCCCGAAGAACCCCCGCGTTGCCGCCCGCGGCAGCGGGGCCCAGCCCAGACCCATCCATACCTGGGCTCGCGCGACACCGCCCTCCTTCCGCAGCGACACCTTCTGGCCCTTGACCAGCGAGACCGGCCGCCCCCGAGGTCAATCTGTCGAAGGACCGGCCGGTCTCGCTGGTCAAGGGCCAGAAGGTGTCGCTGCGGAAGGAGGGCGGTGTCGCGCTAGCCCAGGTATGGATGGGTCTGGGCTGGGACCCGGTGCAGCGGTCGGCCAAGCGCGGTTTCTTCGGCGGCGGTGGCGGCGGCAGCGCCATCGATCTCGACGCGTCCGTCCTGATGTTCTCGCAGGGGCAGTGTGTGGAAACCGTCTACTTCGGCCATCTCAAGGCGAAGGACCGCTCGATCATCCACTCCGGCGACAACCTGACGGGTGAAGGTGCTGGCGACGACGAAGTGATTTCGGTGAACCTCGCCGCGATCGCACCGCATGTCGACAACCTCGTCTTCGTCGTCACGTCGTATCGCGGCCAGACGTTCGCCGAAGTGCAGAACGCCTACTGCCGACTCATCGACCAGACGACGAACGCGGAGTTGGCCCGCTACACGCTGGCGGGCGGCATGCCTTTCACCGGCGTCACTATGGCCGTGGTCAACCGAGAGCCCGACGGGTGGAAGATGCGCGCGATCGGCGAAGGCTTCAACGGGAAGACCGCGAACAAGGCAATCCCGTTCGTTACCCCGTACCTCGGCTGATCCGACGTCGCGCCACTCGCCCGAGCAATTCGAGGTCCACCGTCTCGGCGAGCAGTTCGGGCACCGTCGGCGCGGACGCCGCCACCGTGAGGTCTGGGCAGTGAGCAAGCATCGCCTCGACTCCCAGGACCACAGAGGCGTGGTCTTCGACCACACCGATCCGATTGACGCCGAGCACGTACCCTCTTCCTGCGTTCAACCCTCGACAGATCCACGCTTCGATCGACGTATTTCGCCATAGCGGGGACTCGACCGTAACGCCGATTCCATACGCACCGCGGATGCACCGGCGGAGAATCATCCGTTCTGGCTACACCGCCGACTGTGCGCTCTCGACGAGGTCTCTGTCGGAGAACGCCGGTCTGTGCAACAGTTGTTCTATGAGCGAACTGCCTGGCGTACCACCGGAACCCGTGGACGACCCGACCTCGAGTAAGACTCATCGATGGTCTCTGCCGGGCCTGTCGACGAAGAACAAAGTGATCCTCGGCGTCGGGACCGTCGTGATCATCGTGATCGGCTACTTCGTCCTGCAACGTCTCCTCCCCGACTGGTGGGGTACGACGATGGGCAATCGGATCAACCGGAGTGTCACGTCCGGCACCTTCTGGGGGCTGTTCTTTGGCATCATCGGCTCCGCTCTGCCGCTACTGCTCGCCCTCCTCGCAATCTTCTCGATCGGCAAGACCCCCAGAAACATCGCGTCGTGGCTTCTCGGCGTCGTCTCCCTGCTGCTGCTGGTCCCCAACCTGTTGACGCTGGCGATCGTCGTCGGATCCGGTCAGGGCGCCAACGCGGGACGCCTGCACCTGGACTTAGACGGTCCCGGTTTCCGCGGCGCCACCCTCGTCGGCGTCATCATCGGCATCGTGATCGGTGTGGCCGCCGACTTCTACCTACTCGGCAGGCGGCGGGCCAAGCGTAAAGCGCTCGGCACCACCAGGTCCGGCGACTCTCACCTGAAATAACGTCATTCGTGCGGGACCATCCCGGCGGCTCGTCGTGATTGATTATTAGGTACACATCAACGAGTCGTCCTGCCGCGAGTTTGCAGGACGACACCACCGCGCAGAGAAAGGCATTCCACTATGAGCGTCAGCCTGAGCAAGGGCGGAAACGTCTCCCTTTCGAAGGAGGCTCCCGGCCTCACCTCCGTGACGATCGGTCTCGGCTGGGACGCGAGGAGCACGACCGGTGCGGACTTCGACCTCGACGGCAGCGCGCTGATCCTGGGTGCGGACGGCAAGGTCCTCTCCGATCAGCACTTCGTGTTCTATAACAACTTGCGTTCGCCCGACGGCTCAGTCGAGCACACCGGCGACAACCTGACCGGTGAAGGCGACGGCGACGACGAGTCGATCAACGTCGACTTGGCCGCGGTCCCGCCGAACATCCAGTCGATCGTCTTCCCGGTGTCGATCCACGAAGCGGACGCACGCGGACAGTCGTTCGGCCAGGTCCGCAACGCGTTCATTCGCGTCGTGAATCGCGCGAACGGCTCCGAGGTGGCCCGCTACGACCTGTCCGAGGACGCGTCGTCGGAAACCGCGATGCTGTTCGGCGAGCTGTACCGGAACAACGCCGACTGGAAGTTCCGTGCGATCGGTCAGGGGTACGCGTCGGGCCTCGGGGGCATTGCACGCGACTACGGCGTCAACGTCTGACCCGACCCCAGGAAAACGAGAAGGAGCGCATCGCCGAGGCGATGCGCTCCTTGCGTCTGGCCGAATGTCTGCGGGCCTGTCGAGTGACTTAGTCGACGCCCGAGTCGATCGCCGCGCGGTCGAGCGACTCCGAAGCCCGATCCTCGGGCTGGCCGCCCGCGATGGCCTGCGCGCCGCCGACCGACAGTTCCCCGACGAGGTCCGCGGTAGCACCGCCGACCACGCCGAGCTGCGCGTACTGCTCGAGGCGGGCGCGCGAGTCCGCGATGTCGAGGTTGCGCATGGTGAGCTGGCCGATGCGGTCCGACGGACCGAACGCGGCATCACCGACACGCTCCATTGACAGCTTGTCTGGGTGGTACGAGAGGCCGGGACCCTGCGTGTTGAGGAAGTGGTAGTCGTCGCCGCGACGCAGTCGGACGGTGACCTCGCCGGTGATAGCCGAACCGACCCAGCGAACGAGCGACTCGCGCAGCATCAGCGCCTGCGAATCCATCCACCGGCCCTCGTACATGAGGCGACCGAGACGACGGCCCTCGTTGTGGTAGTTGGCGACGGTGTCCTCGTTGTGGATCGCGTTCACCAGACGCTCATAGCCGATGTGCAGCAACGCCATTCCCGGCGCCTCGTAGATGCCGCGCGACTTCGCTTCGATGATGCGGTTCTCGATCTGGTCCGAGACACCGAGGCCGTGACGGCCGCCGATCTCGTTCGCCTTGACGACGAGCGCGACGGCGTCGTCGAACACTTCGCCGTTGATGGCGACCGGACGGCCCTGCTCGTAGCGGATCGAGACGTCTTCGGTCACGACCTCGACGTCGTCGCGCCATGCGGCGACACCCATGATCGGCTCGACGACATCGAGCCCGTGGTCGAGGTGTTCGAGGGTCTTCGCCTCGTGCGTGGCACCCCAGATGTTGGCGTCCGTCGAGTACGCCTTCTCCTGCGAATCGCGGTACGGGAGGTCCCGTTCGGTGAGCCATTGGCTCATCTCGTGGCGTCCGCCGAGCTCTTCGACGAACTGGGTGTCGAGCCACGGCTTGTAGATGCGCAGCTGCGGGTTGGCCATGAGGCCGTAGCGGTAGAACCGCTCGATGTCATTGCCCTTGTAAGTGGAGCCGTCGCCCCAGATGTCGACACCGTCCTCCTTCATGGCGCGGACCAGCAGCATGCCGGTGACGACGCGGCCGAGCGGAGTGGTGTTGAAGTACGTCTTACCCGAGGTGCGGATGTGGAACGCGCCGCACTGGAGAGCGACGAGTCCCTCTTCGACGAGCGCCGACCGGCAGTCGACGAGTCGTGAGATCTCCGCGCCGTATTGACCTGCGCGCCCGGGCACGGAAGCGATGTCCGGCTCGTCGGCCTGACCGAGGTCAGCGGTGTACGTGCAGGGAATCGCGCCTTTCTCGCGCATCCAGGCAACGGCAACGGACGTATCCAGGCCACCCGAGAACGCGATTCCAACGCGCTCCCCAATGGGCAGAGAGCTCAGCACTTTCGACATACTTCCAGCTTAATCAGTGGTTCGGCCGTCCGACGAATCCCGGTATCCTTCTCGCCTTCGGGCACACCACACCAGCGTGTCGCGGAACCGATCGCTGGCCCGCCGCGTCTGACCTGACATGAGGGACTCGGGGATCTACACGCGCAGCCAGTTGCGGGTCCGCGACTACGCTGACGCCGACATAAGGCGTGCTGTCGCCGCCGGCGACTTGGTCCGGCTCCGGGACGGTTGGTTCGCCGCGCGCCTCCATGACGCGACAGCGGCGACAGCAGTGCGGGACGGCGGAATCCTAGCCTGCGTCTCTGCGCTGCGCTTCCATGAACTATGGGTGCCGCCAGGGCATTCGGGCACATTGCACCTGCGGCGGAACGCCGGCATGACCGGGCGAAATCGCGCCTGCCGTCCTCTGCAGGGTCCGGCGCGGTCGACGCCAGAGGCCGTCGACTCCATCCCCGTCGCGCTCAAGTACGCGGTCCGATGTCTGTCCCCGGACGAGTGGATCGCCGTCTGCGACTCGCACCTGAACTCGACCGGGATCAGCGTCGACGATCTGATCGCGGCGATGGGCCGGATCGGCCCGACGGTTCGCGACCTGCTCTACCGCACCGACCCGCGGTCGCAATCCGGGACAGAGTCCATCGCCAGGGTCCGCCTGAAAGCCCTCGGCTACGACGTCGTCGTCCAACCGAACATCGCCGGGGTTCAGTGGTCGGACCTGCGGCTCGGCAAGCTGATCCTCGAGTGCGACTCCGTGCTGCACCACGCTTCGCGCGAGGACTACGAACTCGATCATCACCGCGATCGGCGCGCCCTGGTCGACGGATGGATGACGATGCGCCTGACCTACGACGACATCATCTTCGGCTGGGACGAGACCCTAGCCGATATCCGGGCGATCACTCAGGCCCGACGGCACCGCCCGCGGAGTCGACACGACAGGGCGATGGTGCGCAGATCCGTTCGCTCATCGACCGGGGTGGACTATTAGTCCGAACCGGCCGGTGAGCCGACCGATCTCGGCGATTGCGAAGGCCGAGCGGGCGACCCCACTCAGTATTTGCTTCGGCCGCCTCATCTCCCGTTCAACCGAACGCCCTGCCGCGTCAGAAGCCGCCGTCGAGGAAGTCTGCGTACGCGGGCAGATCGAGTTGGCCGTGGCCGGACAGACCGATGACCACTACTTCTTCTTTGTCATTGTCCGCGACGTGCGCGGCACACGCAGCGATGGCGTGGGTCGACTCCGGTGCGGGCACGATGCCCTGGGTGCGGGCGAACAATACGCCTGCGCTGAACGCGTCGTGCTGCCCGATCGCCGTCCCCTGCACCAGGCCAAGGTCGACGGTGTGGCTGAGCGCAGGCGCCATGCCGTGATAACGGAGGCCGCCCGCGTGGATCGGGTCGGGGACGAAGTCCATGCCGAGCGTGTGCATCTTCAGTAGCGGCGTGAGGCCTGCGACGTCGCCGTGGTCGTAGCGGTATTCGCCCTCCGTGATCGACGGGCAGGCAGCCGGCTCGGCAGCGACGATACGTGGGCTGCTCCGGCCGTTGAGCTTCTCACGGATGAACGGGAACGACAGCCCGGCGAGGTTCGACCCTCCTCCGGCACAACCGAACACGATGTCGGCACCACCGGGTTCGACAGCGTACAGCTGGTCGACAGCCTCCTGACCGATGACACTCTGGTGCAGGACGACGTGGTTGAGCACACTACCCAGCGCGTAGCGCGTGTCGTCGTTCTTCGCGGCGACCTCGACGGCCTCCGACACCGCCATGCCGAGACTGCCCGTCGTGTCCGGGTCCTTTTCGAGCATTGCGCGACCCGCCTCGGTCAGATTCGACGGACTCGGATGCAGGGTGCCGCCATACGTGCGGATGAGGAATCCGCGGTATGGCTTGGAGTCGTAGGAGGCTCGAACCTGCCACACTTCGACGTCGATGCCGAACTGTGCGCCCGCAAAGGCGAGGGCGCTGCCCCACTGCCCGGCACCGGTCTCGGTCGTCAGCTTCTTCACACCGTCAATGCTGTTGTAATACGCCTGTGCGACAGCCGAATTCGTTTTGTGACTCCCGACGGGGCTGACGCCCTCGTACTTGACGTAGATGCGCGCCTTAGTGTTGAGCGCCTCTTCGAAACGGCGCGCTCGGATGAGCGGTGCCGGACGCCACGCCCGATAGATCTCGCGGATCGGTTCCGGGATCTCGATGTACGGCTCAGTCGACACCTCCTGCGCGATGAGGCCCGACGGGAAGAGCGCGGCGAGATCGTCGGGCCCGACAGGCTCCTTCGTTCCCGGGTGCAGGTGCGGCGGGATCGGTTCATCGAGCTCAGCGGCCAGGTTGTACCAGTGCGTGGGTACGTCGACTGTCAGGAGATCGGGGTTCGACGCATCAACATTTGTCATGCACGTCACAGTAGTATCCGTGTCGGCGGCGACTCCTCAGCCGGGCCAGAAGCGCCACGCTGCGGGCGGGACCGTTGGTCGACCGGCTGGCCTATGACACCGCGATCGGCAGCACGCGGGGCCGAACGGTGATCGTCACAGGAGCCTCACTGAGGTAGTCGCCGTCGGCGTACACCGGGACAGGACGGTCGGACGTCATCGTGATCGATGTGCCGCTGAGGAATTCGACCTCTCGTCGGCTGACATGCGACCCGGTCTGGGCCTGCTTCATCAGGCGTGCGAGCCGATACTTCGATCGATCACCGCGCAGGAGGAGGACCTCGATGACGCCGCTGTCGACCGATGCGCTCGGCACCATCCGCAGTCCGTGGCCGTAGTCACCCGAGTTGGCCATGACCACCATGTGGGCGAGAGACTCACGCACCTCGCCGTCGACGGTGATCGACACTCGGATCGGCTTCCACCGCACTGCCGCCATCACGGGGGCGACCCGGTAGGCGGCCGGCCCCATCCAGCGGAGACTGTTGATCAGTTCGGTCGCCTCCGAGTCGAGTCCGGCGTACACGTTTCCCACCGCGATCGTGGTGACGCCGTCGGGACGCCGGACGTCCAGGACGTCGATCCGGCGCGTCGTATCGCCGGTGAGGACGGCGGCGATCGCCGCCGGATCCTTCGGCAGGCCGAGGTGCCGGACCAGGTCGTTTCCCCGGCCTGCCGCTGCGATGCCCATTCGCGCGCCGCCCACGGTGAGCACGCCCTCAGCCACGTCACGGACATGACCGTCGCCGCCGACAGCGACCGTCAGGGCTCCCGATCGTGCGGACTCCGCGGCGACCTCGGTGGCGTGCTCGGACGACTCTGATTCGACGACGCGGACATCGCTGGCGCCTTCGCTCGCCAATGCGGCGGCGACGGCTGGCCACTGCTGTTTCGACGCGCCGCCTCCGGAGATCGGGTTGACGACGGCGACGATGCGCAGCGAGTTCGCAGGGACGCTCACGACAGCAGGATCCCCGGGTTGAGTACACCGTTGGGGTCGAGCGCCGCCTTCACTGCCCGCAGCGCCTTCTGCTGAACATCGCCGATCTCCTCCAGATATGTGGCCTGGTGGTCAGTACCGACCGCATGATGGTGGGTGATCGACGCACCGGCCGACCGGATCGCAGTGTTCGCCGCGGCCTTCGCTTCGGCCCACTGGGTCAGCGGGTCAGCGAGGGCCTTCGCGATGACCGTGAAGTACAGCGAGGCACCTGTCGGGTACACGTGCGAGATGTGGCACATCACGACCGCCGGGGTGCCTTGGCCGCCGAGCGCGCCCGTGACGGCCTCGGTGACATCAGACTTCAACCGATCGAGGTTCGACCAGAAGGTGACCGTCTCAAGTGTTTCGACCAGCGCGCCAGCGTCGAGCAGCGGATCGCGCAGATACGGTCCGCGGAACCGGCCCTCCCGCCAGTGCTCGCCCGGCTCGGCGCCGAGTGCGGCTCCGCCGAGTTCGTCCAGACGAGCGGAGACGTAGGCGTCACGGCATTCGACGTCGGCGGCGTCGCCTTCGAAGCCGACGATCATCAGGCAACCGCCGACTGGTCCGTTCGCGCTGCCCGCAGCCGACGGGTTCGCCAGGTTGAGCCCGGTCTCCGCCTCGTCTGAGAGCCGAAGCACGGTCGGTCTGATGTTCGACTGTGCGAGGACGCGCATCGCGGTGGCACCCGCGGCGAAGTCAGGAAAGTGCCAGCCGTAGAACCGCCGCACGACGGGCGTCGGGTGTACGCGCACACGCACCCGGGTCACCACTCCGAACGCGCCTTCGCTGCCGAGGAACAGCTGGCGCAGGTCCGGGCCCGCCGCAGACTTTGGGGCCGTGCCGATCTCGGCGACGCCGCGCGGTGTGGCGATCGTCAATCCGACGACCATGTCGTCGAAACGCCCGTATCCGATGGACGACTGGCCGGCCGAGCGGGTGACGGCGCATCCACCGATCGTCGCACCCTCGTACGACTGGGGAAAGTGCCCCAGTTCAAAACCGTGCTCACCGAGGAGCCGCTCGGCGTCGGGCAGTCGGGTGCCCGGCGCGAACGTCGCGATCTGTGACGTCTCGTCGAGATGCAGCAGTCCGGTCAGGCCACGCAGGTCGAGGCTGATCACCGGGCGCGACCGGTCGGGGACCAGTCCACCGGTGACTGTCGTTCCCCCGGCGAAGGGGCTTAGTCCGACGCGCTGTTCATCGCAGACGGCGAGGACGGCCGCCACCTGGTCGGCGGTACTCGGTGCGATGACGGCGTCTGGGGCGTCACTGCCGTCTCCGGCGCGGAACTTCAGGAGATCCGGCGTCGAGAAACCCCGGAGGCGGGCCGCTCGGCTCGTGTCGTCGGTCGTGACCGACGCACCGGTTCCCGCGAAGGCGGCCAGCGCGTTCGAGTCCAGTCGTGACGACGGCAGCACAAGGGCTGCCGGGGCGGGTGCCTGCTCGGTGATGCCGAGCATGCTCAGGGCTCCGGCCACCGAGTCCGACAGATGCATCGGGTCACCGGGGTCGCCCCAACGTCCGGGGACGAAATCGACGACGTTCACGTCGAGCTCATTGCTGCTCATGGGTACGGCCTTCCGATCGCGTTTGCTGATACAGTCTTACACATGGTGTCGCAGCGAATCAATGAGTCGACGAGGCCGCCGGAGAAACGCACTGCGGCGAACGCGATCAGCGAAGACGTGATCCTCGACGCCGCCACCCGACTCATGTCGACGATCGGTATCCGACGCACGACGATGGCCGACGTCGCGCGAACGGCAGGCGTCTCCCGCGCGACCCTGTACCGCCGTTTTCCCAATGTGGAATCCCTTGCCGCACAGGTCACGACACTCGAGTTCGCGCGAATCGCGGCGGCCGCGCCAGTGACCGACGGGGGCGCGACGCGACAGTCGATGATCGTGACGCTGACCCATCTCGTCCGCGAGGTTCGGCGCCACCCCCTGCTGCAACGGATCATCGAATTGGATCCTGAGTTTCTGGTGCCGTACCTGCTCCACCGAACCGGCCGCACTTCTCGCAGCCAACTGGAGATGATCGAGCACATGATCGTCGTCGGGCAGCGCGACGGGGAGATCCGCGAAGGCGCCCCGCACCGCATCGCCGCCACCGTGCTCCAGATGGCTTGGTCGTTCACCCTCACTGGCCCCGTCTTCACCGACTCCGACGACATCGACATGCTCGACGACGAACTCGCCGACCTCCTCGAAAGGTATCTCCGACCATGACGACCGACCTGCTCTCGACGCATCCCGCCATCGATCGGGCATCGCTGCTGTCTCCGGCCCGTCGTACCGCCGATCTCGAGCGCCTCGCCGCGTCGCCGACGGTGGACGTCGTGGTTGTCGGCGGTGGCGTGACCGGCGCGGGCGTCGCGCTCGACGCGGTGTCCCGCGGCCTGTCGACGGTTCTGGTCGAGAGCCGCGACCTCGCGTTCGGGACGAGCCGGTGGTCGTCGAAACTCGTGCACGGCGGGCTCCGCTATCTCGCGTCCGCTGCGGTCGGGATCGCCTACGAGAGTGCCGTGGAACGCGATGCGCTGATCCGCCGGATCGCACCGCACCTCGTGCGTCCGTTGCCCCAGGTCGTGCCGCTGACCGACGACGTCTCCTTCTTCGACGCCGCACTCACTCGTGCGGGATTCCTCGCCGGCGACGCGTTGCGCGTCGCGGCGCGGACCCCGTCGTCGTCCCTGGCCCGGTCACGCCGAATCGCTGCCGCCGAAGTTCAGGCACTCGCGCCGACCGTCAAGCGGGCGGGGCTACGCGGCGGTCTGTTGAACTGGGACGGTCAGCTCAACGACGACGCCCGACTGGTCGTGGGCATCGCGCGCACCGCGGCGTCACTCGGCGCGACAGTACTGACGCATACCCGAGCCGACCAGGTGACAGGTACGTCCGTCGGTGTCACGGACGAGCTGACCGGCCACCGCTTCGAGCTGCGCTCGAAGGCAGTGGTGAACGCGACCGGAGTGTGGGCCGCACAGGTCGATCCGGCGATTGCCCTGCGCCCGAGCCGCGGCACTCACCTGGTGATGAGTCAAGAGAGTTTCGGCGGGCTCCGCGCCGGTCTCACCGTCGCGGTTCCCGGCCGCTTCGGACGGTACGTGTTCGCTCTCCCCCAGCCCGACGGCCTCGTCTACGTCGGCCTCACCGACGAGGACGCAGGCCAGGAGATTCCCGACGTGCCCCAGGCAGACGCGTCCGAGATCGACTTTCTCCTCGACACAATCAATCTGGCGCTCGGCACTCCACTGTCGCGCGAGGACATCATCGGAACGTACTCCGGCCTGCGCCCATTGCTCGACTCCGGCACGGGCGAGACGTCCGATGTGTCGCGCAAGCACGCGATCCTCACTCGAGAAGACGGCCTGGTGACTGTGGTCGGCGGCAAACTGACCACGTACCGACGGATGGCGCAGGACGCCGTCGACGCCGCGGTCACGGCATCGGCACTGCCTGCGTCGCAGTGCCGGACTCGATCGCTCCCGCTAGTCGGCGCGCCCACCGGGCCCGATCCGGCAGCTGAGCTGGCCCGTCTCGCGGCCCCGGAGCGCCTCGTCGCCAAGTACGGCACGGAGGCGCCAGCGGTGCTCGCCCTCGCCGAATCAGATGCGGTTCTCGGCCGTCCGGTCGCCGACGGGACCGACGTGACCGGTGCCGAGCTGTGCTTCGGCGTAGCCGCAGAAGGCGCGCTCACCGTCGAGGATGTCTTGGAGCGCCGCACCCGACTGTCCTTGTCTCCGCTTGTCGCCGAAGCCGCGCGACCGGCTGCTGAGTTGGTACTCGCGCAGATGTGATTCGGAGCGGTGACCGCTAGTCCGGAAGCATCGGAGCGTCGCGGCCGTGATGTCGGCCGACCAGCGCACCACGTGTCACCGCGTCGCGCCCGAACTTCACACGGAGCACGTCGACGGCGACATCGAGTTCTGCGGTGCGGTCGACGTCGCCGAACGGGAGCGAAAGCTGCACGGCGCCATGGTCTTGCAGGTTCGTCAGCGACAGCCCGATCAGGGTGCATCCACGGTCTCGGATGAGTGGCATCGCTTCGTCAAGGAGCCCGCGCGCGACGGCGAGGACTATCTCGGTGGCGTCGGTCGGATCGTGCAGGGACCGCGTCCGCGTGACACTCGCGAAATTGTGGAAACGCACCCGGAGCACGACCGTCTGGGCTAACCGGTCTGCCGCGCGCAACCGTGCAGCGAGTCGGTCAACGATGGCCAGAAGAGTGGCCTCGATGTCGGCTTCGGATTTGATCCGTCGTCCCAGGGCGCGTTGCGATCCGATCGAGCGCCGACGCTTGCCCGTCTCGACTCGACGGGGATCACGCGCCATCGACAGCGCGTAAAGGTGCCGGCCGGTGCCTTGCCCCAACAACGAGCACATCCGGTTCTCGCCAAGCTGCGCGATCTGCCCGACGGTCGAGACTCCGGCGTCGCGCAGACGCTCCTCAGTCTTGGCTCCGACTCCCCAGAGCCTGCGGACCGGCAGCGGATGCAGAAAGTCGAGCTCGCCGCCCGCAGGAACTTCGAGTAGTCCGTCCGGTTTACCGACCGCGCTGGCGACCTTGGCGAGGAATTTGCTCGGCGCGACACCGACGGTGATCGGCAGACCGACGTCGGCCCGCACTCGCTCGCGGAGTCGGGCGGCGATCTGGACCGGTGTGCCACTGATCTTACGGAGCCCACCGACGTCGAGGAACGCCTCGTCCACGGAGATCCCCTCCACCAGCGGAGTCACGTCACCGAAGACGTCGAACACCGCACGAGACGCCTCCAGATAGGCGTCGAATCGCGGAGGCATGGTGACGGCGGTCGGACACAGTGCCCGCGCCTCGTGGCCGGGCATCGGCGACCGCACACCGACCGCCTTCGCCTCATAGCTGGCGGCGAGAACCACGCCCGAGCCGACGAGCACGGGACGGCCGCGCAGCCGTGGGTGGTCGCGTTGCTCGACTGACGCGTAGAACGAGTCGAGGTCGGCGTGCAGAATCGACGCGTCTGCGCGCTGCCCCCGCTCCACCTTCACACGCTGATCATGGCACTGCCCTACGACAACTGCGCTCGTCCGCGATGACATTTGTCATCACCGACCCGTGCAGAACCCACGGGGTCCGGTGACTGCGCACACTACTGGCGAGGACCTCGTCCGGCGACGCTTGAAAGCATGAAATCGACAACAAGCACCCCGCCCGCCGTTCGCCGCCCGCCAGGCTTCCGCGAGGCCTCCATGCACGATCTGTTCGTGGACTGCTGTCGCTTGGGTCCGGCTCCGACGCGATCCCGCGAAGTCTTCGTGATCGTGACGACCGCGATCCTCCTGGCCGTCGTCTTCGTCGTCGTCCGGCCGTCACCGCTCTTCATCGTCGCCGTCTCCGTGGTCGTCGTCGGGTTCATGGGCGCACGCTGGACAGTCGGTGAGCGCAAGCATTGGAATGCCCGATGAACGCAGTCATCTTCGCCAGCGACCTGCACCGTTGGTACGGCCACGGGGACGACGCGTACCACGCGGTGCGCGGCGTCGATCTCACCGTCCGACCGGGGGAGGTGTTCGCGCTGCTCGGCACGAACGGCGCAGGCAAGACGTCAACGCTCGACCTTCTCGAAGGCCTCGCAGCCCCCGATGACGGACTGGTCGAGGTGTTCGGCCTCGACCCGATGCGCGACCGTCGCCGCGTCCGCCCCGACCTGGGCATCATGTTGCAGTCCGGCGGGCTCCCCGCCGAGCTCACGGTCGCCGAGACCCTCGAGATGTGGCGAGGCACATGTACGCACCCGACGACGGTCGACGACGTCCTGACGAAAGTCCACCTCACCGATCGCGCGGACGTCCGCGTCGGGTCGCTCTCGGGTGGCGAGAAGCGCCGCGTCGACCTGGCGTGCGCCCTGCTCGGACGGCCCCGGCTGCTGTTCCTCGACGAACCGACCACCGGGCTCGACCCTGAAAACCGCCGAGCCACCTGGCGGCTGCTGAACGATCTGAAGGCCGACGGGGTCACCATGGTTCTGACCACGCACTATCTCGACGAGGCCGAAGCGCTCGCCGACACGATAGCGATCATGCACGCCGGGGCGATCGCCCGGGCCGGGACGCTCCGCGAGATCGTCGACGGCCACCCGTCGACCATCGCCTTCGACCACCCGGGCATCACCTTGCCGCCGATCTCGGGACTGAAGGTGAACGGCGGGCGCGTATCGATGACCACCCGCCGCCTGCAGGACGACTTGCTCGCCGTCCTGACCTGGGCCGACCACGAGCGGGTAACCCTGCTGGGTCTCACGGCTCGCGCCGCGTCACTCGAATCGGTATTCCTCGATTTGGCAGGCGAACCCACCGACGACGACAAGATCGGAGCCACCCGATGACCACTGCGACACCTACCTTTCGCCGCAGCCCTCTGGTGTCGTTGGCGCGCGCCGAATTCCTACAGTTCCGCCGCAATAGGACACTCGTCGTCACCGGCGTAATCTTTCCTGTCCTGCTCCCGGTCGCGACTTACCTGCTCGTCCGCAGCAGCAATGACGGTCACGTCGACCGCGACACCGTCGCCGCAACCTTCGACATCTTCGCGTTGTTCGCACTCATGTTTGTGCAGTACTACACGGTGCTGTCGATGGTCACGACACGCCGATCCGAGGGTGTCCTGAAACGTCTGCGGACAGGCGAGGCTGCCGACTGGCAGATCCTAGCCGCGCCGAACGCACCAGGTGTGCTCGTGACGACGGCGTCGTCCCTGCTGGTCTGCGCCATCGTGTACGCGACCGGCGCTCCCGGGCCGGTGAACGTGCTCGCGATGGTAGTCGCGCTCGTCGGCGGCTCCGTCGTATTCGGCCTCCTCGCCCTCGCCACCAGCGGTTTCACAAAGAACGCCGAGGCCGCGCAGATCACATCGCTTCCGGTGATGGCTCTCGCGATGGCCGGGATGGGGAGCATCCGCTCGACGCTCCCGGATCGCGCAGCCGATCTGCTCGGCTGGACGCCGTACGCGGCCGTCTCGGACCTCATGCATCTGGGCACCGCGGGCAAGACGGCCACCGCGGGAGCCGATGCCCCGATGACCGACTTCGCCGGGACGTTCACCGGTGTCGGCCGCCCAGTTGCCACACTGGTCATATGGACCGCAATCGCGATCGCGCTCGTCTACAAGGGCTTCCGTTGGGAC
The DNA here is from genome assembly GCF_032711245.1 of Gordonia abscondita. Classification (GTDB taxonomy): domain Bacteria; phylum Actinomycetota; class Actinomycetes; order Mycobacteriales; family Mycobacteriaceae; genus Gordonia. Next base: position 1,461,952 of record NZ_CP128986.1, on the reverse strand, counting down.
GACCGCGGGTGACCTTCACGCCCGACCGGTGGCGGCGTCTGTCCGATCCGACCAAATACCGCCTCTATACGCGATTGACGTTGGAGGCCAGCGTGATCGGCCTGGCCGTGTTCGCGGTCGCGGCCGCACGCGGACATCTCGCCGTAGCGGCGATACTCGTCGTCTCGTGCGCCTCGGCCCTCGCACAGTTCGAAGCCCGTCCGGAGCTCACCGGGCGGGCCCCGTCGCGTTCGGACACCTGGTTGACCGTCGGCGCCGCCGTCTGCTTCGTCACCGCGTGGGTGTGCGGCGTGGCGTTCCGCGCCGGTTGGGACGACGAGACGGCCCGCGGCGTCGGGTGGTTCGTCCTCGCGCTCGCATCCGTGTCGACGATCGCCTTCGCGACCATGCGGTGGCCGGTCCTGCTGGTGAGCGTCCTCGCGACCGCCGCGGCCTACGGCTCGTCCGCAGACTTCGTGCAGCATTGCGCCGCGTTGCTCACGATGGGCGCCTTCCTCGTCGGCATCACTCGGCTCACCATGTGGACGCTGCGCATCGTCGACGATCTCGATGTGGCTCGCCGCACCGAGGCCCAACTCCATGTCGCCGAGGAACGACTCCGCTTCGCCCGGGACCTGCATGACGTCGTCGGGCGCGGCTTCTCGACGGTGGCGGTGAAGAGCGAACTGGCGGCCCGCCTGTCTCGCGCAGGCGCCGCAGAGCGGGCGGCCGCCGAAATGGACGAGGTGAAGGCGCTCGCCGTCGCGTCGATGGAGGAGATGCGGTCGCTGGTCCGCGGATACCGGGACATCGACCTACCTGGCGAGGTCGCCGGCGCACGGGCGCTGCTCGACGCCGCCGGGTGCCGCCTCATCGTGGAGGGCGACATCGCAGCGGTCCCTGCGACACTTCATGAGACTGCGGCCTGGGTGGTGCGTGAGGGCACGACGAACATCGTCCGGCACTCGTCGGCGACCACAGCGGCGCTTTCTCTCGGCCGGTCGGGCATGAGCCTGTCGAACGACGGCGCAGCTTCCGACGAAGGCGAGCATTCGGGTCTACGCGGTCTGGCCGAGCGCCTCGCACACGTCGGCGGCACCCTGACCACCCGTTCCGCGCACGATACTTTCACTCTTGAGATTCGTTGGGAGACCGCATGATTCCAGTTCTGTTGGCCGACGATGAGACGTTGATCCGCTCGGCGATGGCCACGATGCTCGGGTTGGAGGACGATCTGGATGTCGTCTCGCACGTCGGAACCGGCGAGGAACTGATCGACCTGTGGCGGGCCCGCGTCGACGACGGATCTCCGACCGCCGTCGCCGTCCTCGACCTGCAACTGCCCGGCATGGACGGCATCGAGGTCGCCCAACGGGTGTTGGAGCTCTCCCCTGGCGCTGGCTGCTTGATCGTCACCAGCCACGGCAGGCCCGGCTATCTCAAACGCGCGCTGTCGACCGGCGTGCGCGGCTTCCTCCCCAAGACCGCGTCGGCCGCGACACTCGCCACCGTCATCCGTTCTGTCCACACCGGCGGGCGTTACGTCGATCCGGAACTCGCCGCCGAAGCGATCAGCACCGGCGACTCGGTGTTGACGCCGCGCGAAGCCGACGTCCTGGAGTTCGCGATCGATGGCTCGTCGGTCGACGAGATCGCGACCCGCGCCCATCTGTCGGCGGGCACCACCCGCAACTATCTGTCGGCGGCAATGGCTAAGCTCGGCGTCGCCAACCGGTACGAAGCAGCTGTCAAGGCGCGAGAGCTGGGCTGGATCTGACGACCGCCATCGGCCAGAACAGCCAGCCCGCAGCGGTGTCGGCGAGACACCGGACGCGTCCATCGACGCGGTGCCAGCAGTCCACCGTCACCGAATGCGGCGAACCCGCAGCACTTCGTCGTCGATGTGCACGCCGTTGCCCGCGGGCACGCCACGCGGCCGCACTTCGTTCACTTCGACCTCCCAGTCGTCACCGAGACGGTCAGATATGTCGGATGGGAAGAAGTAGTCAGACGGGTCGAAACCGTGCTCCTTCATCCCTTGTGCCGCGTGCACGACGAGCAGGAACCGCCCGCCGGGCTCAACCGCGTCGACAAGAGCGTCGAGGAGCCGTTCCTGCGTGCGGGCGATGTGGAAGTAGATGGCCGATACCAACCCGAACGGCGCATTCGGAAGGGGCTCCTCTGCCACGTCGAGCCGATGCCACGCAATCGCGCCTGCGTGATCTGCGGCGCGCGCCCGATCGATGGCGACCTGCGAGATGTCGACGGCGGTCACCTTCCACCCTTCGTCCGCTAGCCACCGCGCGTCGGCGCCCTCGCCGCTGCCGATGTCCAGCGCAGTACCCGGTACAAGCGATGCGATCTCCGCGACGAGGGCCGGATTCACATTCGTCGTCCAGAGGCGGTCGGACGTCGAGTACAGTTCGTCCCACTCCTGGGCGGTCTCCGGATGGCGACCCTTGTTTCCGGGTCCGTGCTCATGCTGTTCAGTCATGACGTCAACCATGCCAGCGCCATGCCGATATGTCATTAGCTATTGCCGAATCGGCAAAGAAGGTCGGGGGCTGGAACCTCGCGGATGCACGAAGAGTCTTGGGAGCGTACAGAATGGAGGCCATGACCTCACGCGTGCGCATCGGCGTCCAGATCCAGCCCCAACACTCCCCCGACTACGCCCTCATCCGAGACGCGGTCCGCCGAGCCGAGGATATCGGCGTCGACATCGCCTTCAACTGGGACCACTTCTATCCGCTGCACGGCGAACCCGACGGCGCACACTTCGAATGTTGGACAATGCTCGGCGCGTGGGCCGAACAGACCGAGCGCATCGAGTTCGGGCCGCTCGTCACGTGCAACAGTTACCGCAATCCAGACCTCCTCGCCGACATGGCGCGCACCGTCGACCACATCTCGGGCGGCCGGGTCATCCTCGGCGTCGGGAGCGGCTGGTTCGAGCGCGACTACACCGAGTACGGCTACGACTTCGGGACCGCCGGGTCGCGACTCGACGCTCTCGGGGAGGCACTTCCCCGCATCGAAACCCGTTTCAGCAAACTGAATCCGGCACCGACTCGCAAAATCCCGCTCCTCATCGGCGGCGGAGGCGAACGCAAAACACTCCGCCACGTCGCCGCCCACGCCGACATCTGGCATTCGTTCGTCGATGTCGAGACCTACCGGCGAAAGTCCGCAATTCTCGCCGAGCACTGCGCTGCCGTCGGCCGCGACGCGTCCAGCATCGAACGGTCCGCCGAACTCAAGGGCCGCACCAACACCGACGACCTTCTCCGATTTGCCGACGACATCACCGCGGAGGGCGTCTCCCTCCTGACGTACGCGGTCAACGGACCCGACTACGACCTGTCGACGGTGAAGCGGCTGATCGAATGGCGGGACGCCCGCGAAGGCTGAACACGTGGGCGGGGACGCAGTTAACCGAGCCACTCCCGCGTATAGAGGTCCTGCCACCGAACCGAGATGTTCGTCCGTGCGGTCGCGCTGGCTTGGACGCCGATCGTCGAGACCAGAACATCCTCGACCAGGTCGCGAACCCTCTCCGACCTCGCGACGAGATCGTCCGCGTACCGCGCGATCAGGCCGATTCGAATGCCGTCCACGGCGTCTTCGGCGCCATCAATTGACGCGAAGACCACCAGCCGCCCGAGTGCTCGCCGGATTTGCACAGCGATCAGCTGTTTGACGATGCGGTCGCTCACCCACACTTCACGCGCGTCTGCGGCGAGCGGACGCGCGGGCCGCCTCATCCGGCTGACGCCGGCCGAGATCGACGAGATAAGTCGTTCCACGTCGCTGTCGGGTTCACGGTCGTCGCGGATCGCATCCACCAACCACCCATCGACGGGCTCATCGGTCGCTCCGTCATAGCGGATGTCGTTCATGATCGACCTCCTTTCCCGTTCGCAGCCGATCCGCTGTCGTCGGCCTTCACACCGGGCCGCCACGGTGCGAGTCGACTGCTCAGGAACTTCCGGCTTCGTTGGAGATGCCCGCGCACCGATCCTGTACTGACGCGCAAGACCTCGGAGATCTCGACGAGCGTCAACCCTTCGACTTCCTTGAGCCACCACGCAGCCCGGGACGTGTAGGGCAAGTTTCCCAGTTCGACACGAAGTGCGTCCATCAATGCCGAATGTTCGGCGGTATCGGCTGGCAGCGGCCCGTGCGCGACGAGTTCGTCGAACCGCTCGCGGTCCGTCGGAAGGTCGCGTCGCCGACGGTAGTGATCGACAGTCTTCCGGTGCGCGACGGCAAACATCCACGTGCGGAAAGAGCTTCGGAACGCGAAGTCGGGCAACGCCTTCCACGTGTCGAGAAGCGTCTCCTGGGCGAGGTCCTCGGCCGTCTGCGGCTCATTGACCATGCGCCGCATATAACGCAACAGTATCGGAGACATACGCCTGACCAGCACCTCGAACGCTTCGGCGTCGCCAACCGCAGCAGCGCCGGCGAGCTCGTCGTCGCCCAGGCTTTCCAGATCTAAGCTATCGTTGTGATCGACATCACTCGCATTCATCCGTGCAACTTCCCCGCGTCGATACGACTGACTCTACACACGGATCGCGTGATCCGGCTTCGGCCGGACGAGGGGTCGCGATCGGTGTGCCATCCAAATCAGACTAAGGAGTTCGGGTGTCCGACAAAAACGCCACTACAGCAACAGCAGAGAAGACTGCAGAGTCGGCCTCCGAGAAGGTCACTGCGCCGTCGACCAAGGCGGCCGAGGCCGCGGCCGGGCGAGAGATCGCACGGCGCGACACCGCGGGTGACCGCGGACGTACATCCATCGCCGACATCGTCGTCGCGAAGATCGCAGGCATCGCGGCCCGCGAGATCGACGGCGTCCACGACGTCGGCGGCACCACCGAACGCGTCGTCGGCAAGGTCCGCGAAGTTCTTCCGGGCACGTCAGTCAGCGCCACGCAGGGCATCAACGTCGAAGTCGGTGAACGCCAGGCCGCCGTCGACGTCTCCATCGTCGCCGACTACGGCGTCGCGATCCACCAGCTCGCGGCCGCGATCCGCCGCAATGTGATCACTGCGATCGAGCAGATGACCGGACTCGAGGTCACTGAGGTCAACGTGACCGTCCACGACGTGAGCTTCGGCGACGAGGACGACCAGTCCGACGGCTCGCGGAGGGTCGAGTGATGGCTCCCCTGAGCGAGGACGTCGACGGCTCTGCCGCCGAGCAAATCGCTGACGCGGTTCTCGCGTTGCCAGGGGTCGTCGACCTGCACAGCGGGCTGTTCGGCGAGGTAGCCACCTACCTGCCCGGTCGCCGGGTCACGGGAGTCGCCGTCGGCGACGAGGACGGGGAGGTCCACATCATCGTCGACCTGGCCTACGACCTGCAGGAAGTCGCCGCTTCTGTCCGCGACACCGCTGAGTCAATCACCGGTCTGCCGTTCGCGGTGATCGTCGAAGACATCGAGCAGGTCCGGAGGGCAGGCTGATGAACAAGGCCGTCATTGGAATGCTCGCAGGGCTACTGCTCGCACTCGCTGCCCTCGTCGGCGGATTCTGGGGGCTGGTGCTCGCACTGGTCTTCGGCCTCATCGGTCTGGTCATCGGTCTACAGCTCGACGGCACCCTCGATCTGGGCGCTGTCATTCGGAGCAGAGGCCGTGGCTGAAGAGACTCTCGCCGGGGACCGCGTCGTGGAGGGCGGCGCGGCCCCGGCGAGTACCCGCACGACAGGAACGCTCGTCATCGCCGATCGGGTGGTCCGGAGAATCGCCGAGCGTGCGGCGCTCAACGTGGACGGCGTCGTCCATCAGCAGGGCACCGTCGGTGCGGTCCTCGGATCGTCGACAACCGATCTGTTCGGGATCAGCACCGACCTTCCGCACGCCACAGTCGACGCCGCCGGGTCCGCCCGACGATTGTCGATCGTCGTCGCGTTGGAGTGGCCGTGCGCGGTCACCCGTGTCTGTCGAGAGGTCCGCGCGTCGATCTCCGAGGACCTCGAACAGCTAACCGGTGATCGCCCCGTCCGGGTCGATATCACCGTGCGACAACTGGTTCCACGTGGTGAAGTGACCCGCCGAAAGCAGGGATACATCGATCTACCCAGCGTCACGCAAGCGCAGGAGCGCGCGAGAGCATCGGAGGACATCGATGACATCGACAACTGAAGCCGGCGACCGCTCCGGCACCGACGACACCTCGAGCCGCAATGTGTTCGCGCCGTCGGGCTTGCCGGGAGCCGCTATTCTGGGCGCCTTGGTCGGCATCGCAATGCTCGTCCTGTGCGGTGTCGCGGTGCGCGACCTCGTCGTGAAAGCGGGATGGACGGGAGGGGATCCATGGCTCGCGTCAGCCGCCCACTGGTCGAGTGAAAGCCAGTGGACGAGCTGGATGTGGGCCCCCGCGATCGCCTGCTGCGTAGTCGGAGTCGCACTGGTCGTGGCGTCGTTGAAACCACGTCGACCGACTCATCTCCGACTCACCGACCACGACGTCCTGTGGACTCGTCGCGTCGACCTAGCCCGTCGATGCAGCGCCGCCGCGGAGTCGGTCACCGGCGTCGACCACGCTACGACGGTGGTCACCCGACGTAAGGCGACGTGCACAGTGACCGCACGCGACTCGGCCGATCGAGACCGCGTACGCGAAGTGGTGGAGTCGGTAGCCGGCGACGCCGAATCGCAACCTCGCGCCGTCGTCCGCTTCTCCCACCGTCACGGAGGTGGTCGCCGATGAACCGCCTACCTGCCGCGGCACACCGTGTGACGATCGGACTCATCGGTCTGCTTCTGCTGGTCGTTGGCGTTGCCGCGATCACGTGGAATCTCGATGTGCAGCCCGTCGTCGACTGGCTTAAGCGCATCGATACCAGCGCCGTCGGTCGCTTCGCCGACAGCGGATGGTGGACGCTCATCCTCGTCGCGATCGTGCTACTCACCCTGATGTGGGGCGTACCGCTCATCATCTCCGCGGTCCGGCCCGTATCGACTGACGACATCGAACTCGACGGCTCGGACGAGACCGGAGCGATGTCGATCGCGCCGAAGCTGATCGCGTCTGCTGTCGCCGACGAACTGTCCGGGGATCCGATGTTCACCTCGGTCTCCGCCCGGGCCGTCAACGACCGGGCCCGCAGCATCATCCGCGTGGAGGTGACGGCAAGCCCGGACCGCACGTACCCCGAGATCGCGCAGAAGGTCGCGGTCGCGACCGATCAGATCCGGGATGCCGTCGACGGCTCCGACGTTCACGTGCAGGCCTTCGTCCATCTAGAACGTCGCAAGCGCTGAATCATTCGCACGCCAGCAAAGCTCGGGCGGCGCGGTAGCCGGACATTCCGTGCACTCCGCCGCCCGGCGCTGTCGCCGACGAGCACAGGTAGACGCCGGGGATCCCGGTCACCTGCGGCGTCGGCGACAGCACTGGCCGTGCCAGCAGTTGAGTCAGGCTCGCGGCACCGCAGTTGATGTCGCCGCCGACGTAGTTCGCGTTGTGCCGTTCGAGGTCGGCAGCCGTGCTCACCCGCACGTCCTTGATCGTGTCGCGGAATCCCGGTGCTCGCCTGCTGATCTCAGCGATGATCCGGTCGGAGACGTCGACCTCGCAGCCGGCGGGGACGTGACAATACGCCCAGGCCAGGTGCGTTCGCGACGGTGCTCGGGATGGGTCGATCCTCGTCGGCTCGCCGCCGAGCACCCACGGCCGCTCGGTGATACGGCCTGCGGCGACGTCGCTCTCTGTTCGGCTGATCTGAGCGATGTCGTCGGCTAAGTGGAAGGTCGCCGTCCGCGCCATGAGGTCGGGTCGTTGCGACCACGGAATCGGGTCGGACAGGACGAAGTCGACCTTGCACGCTCCGCTGCCGTAGGCGAATCGGCGGAGGGCGCGAGCGTAGCCTCGCGGCAGGCGGTCGGCGAACAGTCGCATGAGCACCTCGGGCGACGTGTCGAAAAGCAGATCGCACCCGGTCGGAAGTTGTCCACGGTCGGTGACCTCGCAGCCGGTCTCGATCTGTCCGCCGTTGGCGACGATCACCGAGACGAGGGCATCGGCGACCGACTGAGAGCCGCCCTCGGCGACCGGCCAGCCGGTGTCGGCGAGCATCCCGAGAAGCAGTCCCGCAGCCGACGACCCCGCAGCGGACAATGGTCGTCCCGCGTGCGCGGCGATGCCCGCGAACATCGACGCGCCACGCCTGGTCGCGAACCCGCGCACCAGCACGTCCACTGGCAGGACGGCCGCCGCGCCAAACACTGCCGTCCGCAGCAGGCATCGCCTCGGCGCTGCCGGCATAGAGAGGATCTGCGCGGCGACACCCACCGGGTCCGGCACCTGGACCAGGCGCCGCCACCGGTTGGCATCGACACCGAGTTCCATTGCGGCGCTGGCGGATCCGCGGTGGATTCCAACGGTATCGAGCGCTCCCACGTGGGCGAGCGATACCTCAGGCGTCAGCCAGGTCAGACCGTGCTCGCTCAGACACAGGTCCGTGAACGCGGGTGAGACGAGGCCGGTCGGGTGGACGACCGAACACGTATCGGTGCGAATGCCCGCGCCGAAGAACTCGTCGGTACGTGTGCCTCCGCCGATCGTGTCGGCTGCCTCCAAGACGAGGACTCGCCGACCCGCGCGGGCCAACGTGGCCGCCGCAGTCAACCCGTTGGGGCCGGATCCGACGATCACTGCATCGAACGCGTCACGCACTCTTCACTCCTCTCACAGGTACGCCTCCCCGGTCGTACCCAAACGATAGATTGGACCCATGTCGTCTGCTCCTGCCCGGCGAGTGTCGGCTCTCCTGTCGACGCTCGTCGCCCTGCTCCTCGGTTCAGCACTTCTCGCGGCACCCGCGCACGCTGAGGCACCGTTCCGGCTTCCCACCCAGGTGGTCGATCCAGCGGGTGCCCTGACCCCCGATCAGAGCGATCGCGTCTGGCGGGCCGTGTACGCCGTCGACGGCTCGCATGACATTCAGTACTGGGTCGTGTACGTGAAGAACTTCGGCGGCCTCCAACCCGCAGACTGGGTCGCGAAGACCGTCTCCCAGAGCGACTTCGGCGCTCACGACGTGGTTCTAGCGGTCGCCACCGATACCCGCGACTACAGTCTGCAGGCCCCGGTCGAGGTGAAAGGCCTGACCGACGATGAACTCCACGGCATCATCAACGACGAGCTCGCACCCGCCGTCGCACAGGGCCGATTCGCCGACGCCGCGGTGACTGTCGGAGAAGGTCTCGAAGACGTCGGAGGCGAACCAGAGACATCGCGGACGTGGTGGATCGTCACCGTGGCCGTGATCGTCGTAATCGCCTTCGCGGCGGCAATCCTGTTCGTGCTGCTCCGCAGGCGCCGGGCCGCCGCCGAGCGGCCTGACGCGTTCACCGCCGACGAACTCAGTCAGCGTCCGATCAGCGAACTCGACCCCTGGTCGCGTGAGGTGTTGACGGCCACCGAGCGGGCGATCAGAAGCAGCGCCGACGAGGCAGCCCACGCGCGCAACGAGCTCGGCGCGGCAGCCGAGCCGTTCACCGTCGCCGTCGCCGACGCGCGCGCGGCAATCGCCGCGTCGCACATGCTGCGCCAACGACTCGACGAGCGGCAGGTCACCGATGCCGACCAGCAGCGCCGACTGCTGGTCGAGATCATCACAACGTGCTCGAACGCCGACGCCATGCTCGACGGCCGGGGCTCAGCGTTCGACCGGCTGCGCGACCTCGGCGCAGCCGCCGACCAGCGGCTCGACTCCCTCTCGACCGCAATCTACGACGCGACCGAGCGGATTCCCGGTATTGACGCCCGGCTCACCGAGCTCTCGTCGACCCCTGACGAGGTGGCGGGAAACATCCTGCTCGCAAGCGACTTGCTCGCGTTCGCCCGCGAATGCATCGACCAGGGACGTGAGGCCGCAACCGCCGGTCAGCGAGGCTCGGTGATCGGAGCCATCCGCTCGGCGGAGGGTGGACTAGACCAGGCAACGAGGCTGCTCGACGCCGCAGGCAATGCCGACGACACTCCCCGGTCGACTGACCTTCCGGATGTCATCGACCTGGTCCGGGCAGCGTCCACCTACGTGCAGACCCGGCGCGGCGTCGTCGGTTCGGCCGCGTTCACCCGACTGTCCGAGGCGCGGCGTCTCGCCGACACGGCGGCCGACCTCGCCGACACCGACCCGGACGCGTCCCAGGGGACGGCGGCGCGAGCAGCCGATCTGGCCGGTCAGGCGTTGGACGCTGCCGTCGCCGACGTTGCGGACTGGTCGAGCGGCCAGTCCGGCACACCGAGCGACCTCTCCCCGGTACTCGCGGGCGTTCTCGTCGACAGCGTCCTCAATGGATCGATGCACGACGGCGGTTACAGCCACAACGGCCGCAGCCCGGCGTCGTTCGGCGGCTCGTCAAGTGCCGGGCGCATCGGAGTCGGCGAGCGCGTCTGAGCGTCGCCCCACGCGCCGTTGTCCGCATGGGTGTCGCGCGTGTCATAGTCGACGCGGTTTTATTTAGGCTTACAAAGTATTAGACTCCCTAAGTGTGACTGAGAATATTCCTGCAGATCTCGCGAGCGAGCTGCGCCATTCGGTGACCCGCCTATACCTGGCGCTGCGACGGAACAGCCCGATCACCGAGCTCAGCGCAGCCCAAGCGTCCGCCCTCGCAACACTTTCCGACTACGGCCCAATGCGGATGGGCGCATTCGCCGATCGCGAAGGCGTCCGGATGCCGACGGCTACCAACCTCGTCGACGTCTTGGCCCGGGACGGGCTGGTGACGCGCGATCCCGATCCGGACGACCGGCGTGCCGTGGTCATCGCGCTCACCGACGTCGGCCGCACCACCCTCGACGAGGTCCGCATGCGTCGCGACGACGTTCTGACGGCCGCACTCGAACAACTGTCCGGCGAACAACTGGCCGCGCTCGCGGCCGCCGCTCCGGCCCTGCGGGACCTACGCGCACGATTGGAGAAGTAATGGCACACGAGAATCACTCCCTGACTGAAGCCTTCAAAGGCCAGCCGCGCACCGTCTGGGTGACTGCTTTCGCCGCGGTCATCGCGTTCATGGGTATCGGCCTGGTGGACCCGATCCTCAACTCGATCGCCGAAGCACTGCACGCACCACACCAGAAATTGACGCTCCTGTTCGGCGTCTACATGGGTGTCCAAGTGATCGCGATGCTCTTGACCGGCTGGGCCGCATACCGTTTCGGCCCGAAACGGACGCTAAGCGCGGGCCTGTTGTGCATCGTGGTCGCGGCGGGAGTCTCGTCGTTCGCGAGCAGTATCGACCAGCTGATCGCTTTGCGCGTCATCTGGGGTCTGGGCAACGCCCTGTTCATCGCGACGGCGCTGGCATTCATCGTCGGACAAGCGCGCGGCAGCCAACACGGCGCGATCCTGCTGTACGAGGCCGCGCTCGGCGCAGGTCTGGCAGTCGGACCGCTACTCGGCGCGGTCCTCGGTGAATGGAGCTGGCGTGCACCGTTCGCCGGCACCGCGATCCTGATGCTGATCGGCGCGATTGGTTGCGCGATCATGCTGCCCGCCGACGGCCCGGCGAGCGAACGTCAACCAGTGAGTCTGCTGGACCCGATCAAGGCGCTCAAGAACAAGACCCTCCTAGTGAACTCGATCGGCGCCGCCTTCTACACCGGCGCGCTCTTCACAGTGATCGCGTGGGCACCGCTGGCCATGGGCCTGCGACCGATCTATGCGGGCATGATCTTCTTCGGGTGGGGTCTGTTGACCGCACTGGCCGGTGTGTTTCTGGCACCCGGAATCGCGCGGGCAGTCGGCGACCGGGTCGGGGTCGTCGGAGCGATCAGCGGGTACGCCGTGGTCATGGCGCTCGCCGCGATCGGCGTCCTCACTGACCAGGTGTGGCTGATCGGTGCGGCCGTCGTTGTCTCCGGCATCCCGTCCGGCATCTTGAACACGCTGTTCACCGGGGTCGCGATGTCCGCAACCGACTCGTCGACTCCCCGGTCGGTTGCCTCGGCCGGCTACAGCTTCCTGCGCTGGATGGGCGCCGCGGTCTCGGCCATCCTCGTCGCCTACCTCGCCGAGTGGTTCGGCGGCGCGGCTCCGTTCTGGTTCGCGGCAGGCTACTGCGCGTTGGCCGTGCTGGCCATCGTTGCGTCCAACGCCGTCGGCCGGAACAAGCACACCGTCGACGACGACGCGGTACTGATCGGCGCAGAAGAGTTCTGAGCCGACCAGCGCCGGTCGCGTCGGGCCGCCGACGAACTACGCGGTGCGGTGCGGCAGGAGGCAGGCGACCACTGCGAAGGCCGCCGCGAACCAGAGCGCGACGGCACCCAGCCCGTGAAAGGCGACGCCGCCGACCGCTGCACCGACGGCAAAGACCGCCCAGAAGCCGAGCGTCTTGACCCAGCCCCACGGGTGCTCGGCCCCGATCCCGGCGATCATCTGATGGGCGGCCTTCACGAGCGTGCCGGTGACGTAGGTAAGTCCGACGTGCACATCTGTGTTCGCGGCGAGCGCGGAGTTGATGAGTCCGGCCGCGACGGCGATGACGATCAGGCCAGCCCAGACCGACGAGGTGTTCGCCGTGATCGTGCCAATGATCGTCACCGTGGCGATCAAAATCATCAGCAGCCGATGCGCCGCACTCCCACCCCACCGTCCGACAGCGGCCCCGGCGACGTTACCTGCGAAGAACAGCACGATCAGAAGTGCACTGAGTCCCGCCAGATGCCAATGGCCGGTGGCCGACGAAGAACCGAGAATCGTCGTGTTCCCTGACATGAACGCGACGAAACTGCCCTGCAGGACCACGAAGGCGATAGCGTCGACGAACCCCGCCAGGCCGAGCAGCCACGCTCCAAGCAAGGCGTCCGATGATCCCCCGCGGCTGACCTCTTCGTTCATATACGCCACCTCAATCGGGAATCGCTCAGCACATGATCGACCGTGCGCCCGGCCGACGACACGGGATCGAAGCGGCCCCGACCGCACCCCGGACTCGTTACGAGTCCGGGAGCGGCCGGGGCCGTCTCGCGATCGATGACTAGCCGATCATCTTGCGCGGATCCACGACGTCGTCGAACGTCGCCGCGTCGATATATCCGGTCGCAAGGGCAGCCTCGCGCAGCGTGGTGCCCTCGTCGTTCGCCTTATGCGCGATCGCCGAGGCCTTGTCGTATCCGATCACCGGGGACAGCGCCGTGACGAGCATCAGCGACTGCTCCAGCAGTGCGGCGATCCGCTCCTCGTGCAACTGAGTTCCCTCGATGCAGTACTCGCGCAGCTTGACCGCGGCATCGCCGAGAATTCGCGCCGAGTGCAGCACGTTGTTGATGATGATCGGACGCATGGCGTTGAGTTCGAAGTTGCCCTGCGAACCGGCGAACGCCACACAGGTGTCTTCGCTTAGCACCTGAATGCACACCATCACCATTGCTTCGCACTGGGTCGGGTTGACCTTGCCCGGCATGATCGAGCTGCCCGGCTCATTCGCCGGAAGGATCAGCTCACCGAAACCGCACCGAGGTCCGGACGCCAGCCAGCGAATGTCGTTGGAGATCTTCATCAACGGCACCGCCAAGGCACGCAGTCCCGCGCTCGCCCCGACCATCGCATCCAAGCCGCCCTGAGCGGCGAACTTGTTCTCGGCGGTCACGAACGGATACCCGGTGAGCTCGGCGATCTTGGCCGCGGCATCGACGTCGAAGTTCTCCGGCGCATTCAGGCCCGTGCCCACGGCGGTTCCGCCCAAAGCGAGCTCGTACAGGCCCTGCAGCGAACCCTTCAGACGCTCGATGCCCTGCTCGATCTGCCGCGCATAGCCCGACCATTCCTGGCCGACGGTCACCGGGGTCGCATCCTGCAAGTGGGTGCGACCGATCTTCACCACGTCGCCCCACTTGTCGGCATTCGTGGCGAAGGCTGCCTGCAGATCGATCATGGCCGGCAGCAGGCGCTCGTTGATCTCCTTCACGGTGGCGATGTGCATCGCAGTCGGGAAGGAATCGTTGGACGACTGCCCCAAGTTGACGTGATCGTTCGGGTGCACCGGATCCTTAGACCCCAGTTCGCCGCCGACGAGCTGAATCGCGCGGTTGCTGATCACCTCGTTGACGTTCATGTTCGACTGGGTTCCCGAACCCGTCTGCCAGACGTACAGCGGGAAATGCTCGTCCAGTTCGCCGCTGATCACTTCGTCGGCGACCTGCGCGATGAGGTCGGCTTTCCAACCCGGCAGTCGACCGGCCGCACCATTCACCTGGGCGGCAGCCTTCTTCACATAGCCATAGGCACGGTAGACCTCGTGCGGCATCTTGTCGTTGCCGATCGAGAAGTGCTGCAACGAGCGCTGGGTCTGTGCGCCCCAGTACTTGTCGGCCGGCACGTCGATGCCGCCCATCGAATCGGTTTCATGACGTTCACCGGTCGCATCAATCCCGATCGCCAGATCCAGGATCTCCGGTGTGGCTGCGGCGTCGTCGCTCATTCGGCGAGCTCCGTGTAAACCGGCTGCCACATCGCGTCTTCGACAGCCTGCACAAGACTGTCGTAGCTCTTGGTGGACACACCTTCTTCGATCGCCTGCTTGGCGACCGCGAGTGCCACGATCGCAGACGACGCGCGCAAGTTGTCCACCGCCGGGAGCAGCGATGCACCCAGCGCGGTCGGATCGACCTGGTCGGCGACCGCCTTCGCCGCGGCGAGCAACATCCCGTCAGTGACGTGACTGGCTCCCGAGACGATGGTCCCCAGGCCCAGACCCGGGTACAGCAGGGCGTTGTTGGCCTGGCCGATGTTGTAGTCGACACCGTTGTACGACACCGGATCCACCGGGATTCCGGTGGCGACCAGTGCCCGTCCCTCCGACCACGGCACAGCGTCCGCGGGCATCACCTCGATGCGCTCGGTGGGGTTTGACAGCGGCAGCAGAATCGGGCGCTCGACACCGGCGGCCAACGCTTCGACGACGGCCTTCGGGAAGCCGTTGTGCATCGTCGAGGTACCGATGAGGATCGTCGGCTTCACCTCGTTCACCACAGTGAGCAGGTCGATCCGCCCGTCGGTCCGCGACCAGTCGGCGACCTCGGCCGCAGGCCGCGCGTACGCCGCCTGGTAGTTCGGCAGATCCGCCATGTCATCGGTGACCAGCCCGTCGACGTCGACCAGCCACACGCGCGCCTTCGCCTCGTCCTCGCTCAGCCCGTCGCGAATCATCGCGGCGCTGATCTGGTCGGCCATGCCGGTGCCTGCCGTGCCTGCGCCGAAGACCAGCAGTCGCTGCTCAGCGAACGTCTGCTTCGTCACTTTGAGCCCGGAGAACACTGCCGACATGACGATGGCGCCAGTGCCCTGCATGTCGTCGTTGAAGATCCGGTAAGTGTCGCGATTCTCCTCGAGAATGCGGCGCGCGTTGCTGGGGCCGAAGTCCTCGAAATGCAGCAATGCGTTCGGGAACAGCTCAGACGCGGTCTTCAGGTAGAGGTCGATAAAGTCGTTGTACCGGTCGCCGGTGATACGGGCGTGGCGGTTGCCCAGGTATTCGGGGCTATTCAGCAGGACCTCGTTGTCGGTGCCGACGTCGAGGTTCACGGCGATCACCCGGCCCGGGTCAACCCCGGCGGCAGCCGTGTACACGGCGAGCTTGCCGATCGAGATGTCCGTGCCGTTCACGCCCCAGTCGCCGATGCCGAGAATCTCCTGGGCGTCGGAGACCACGATGAGATCAACGTCGTCAGGGCCGAGGCCAAGTCCGGTGAACGAAGCGCGCACGTCATCGGGGCGGTCGATGGAGAGGTAGACGGCCCGCGAATCGCGGTAGTCGTTGCTCCACTGCTTGATCGCGTCGCCGATCGTGGGGTCGTACACGATGGGCAGCATCTCCGCGAGATGGTCGACGATGACCTTGTAGAACAGCACTTCGTTGCGGTCGTGCAGTTGATCGAGGTAGGTGTACTTCTGCAGGTCGGTGGAATAGCCGCTGATCTGTCGGTAGCACCGTGCAGCCTGCTCATCGAGGGTTTCCACCGCAGACGGCAGTCGACCGATCAGGCCGAGGCGTGCACGCTCATCCACGGTGAACGCAGTTCCGCGGTTACGCAGCGGATCGGTACTGACGGTCGGGCTATTGGGCGTAGATTCCTCCTTGAATGGAACACGGGTGCAGGCCGGGCACAAATCAAGAGAAATATGACCGGTAGCAGAATCCAGCCTTACGCACGCGCGAGATGGGGGCCCGGCTCGGAAGCAATGTCGTCCCGGATACCGTCCTTGATGGCACATAATGTGACATTAATTACCCCGAATAGATGACACCCGCGCGCCTAAAGGTCTACGCCCTTGAGGCCGAAACTCCTGGCCTGGAAACGGTTTCAGACACCGAACGGATCCGGCGGCTGATCGGCGGCCCGTAGGCTGACGAGCATGTCCACCGCATTAATAACCGGAGCCAGCCGCGGCGTAGGCGCGCAGATCGCGCGCGCTCTCGCACCCACCCACGATCTCCTGCTAGGAGGTCGTGGAAGTGCTGAACTCGACTCTCTCGCAATGGAGTTGGACGGTTCGGCGACGTTTCCGGTCGATCTCACCGACTACGACACGCTCGAAGCATCCGTCGAAGCGATCGGCTCACTCGACGTGCTGGTGCACTGCGCGGGTGTCGCGAGCAGCTTGGAGAACGTCGCCGACACCCCGGTCGACGAATGGCGGCACGTCCTCGACGTGAACCTCGTCGCCGCCGCGGAGCTCACCCGACTGCTGCTACCCGCGCTCCGGGCGCGCGGCGGGCACGTCGTCTTCCTCAATTCGGGTGCGGGCATGCGCGTGAATCCTGGGTGGACTCCGTACGCTGCCAGCAAGTTCGGCCTCCGCGCACTGGCCGACGGGCTGCGTGCCGAAGAGCCGTCACTGCGTGTTACCTCGATCTTCCCGGGCCGCATCGACACCGACATGCAACGCGACATCGTGGCCCGCGAAGGCGGGGTCTACGAGTCCAGTCGATTCCTCAAACCGGAGACCGTCGCCGTCGCCGTCGCACAGGCTATTGCGGCACCCGCCGACGCGCACCCGACCGACGTCGTACTGCGGCCGACTGGACGTTGATCGACTCTGACCAGGGGCCAGATCAATCAGCCTGAGCCATCAGACTTGTCCCTGCCACGGAGTTGCGCGGTGACGATCGCGGCTGTCCACGGCGATTCTCGATCGGCGATCGTGCGGTGCAGTACCAATGCATCGGTCAGTTCTACGAGCACTTCGACGTCGGCGCGCGACGACGGTAGACCCGCCCGTCGCAGCAGATCCGTCGCGATATCGACGCTGCGCTCATGGACCGCTCCTCGATCCATCAGTCGACTGCGCAGATCCGCGTCGTCGAGTTCCAGAATGAGCGCATAACGGGCACGCATGTCGTCCCGGCGATCGGCGAGCGTCCCGATCAGTGTGCATATCGCCGCCACCGCCTCGTCGAGGGAGAGTTCACCGCCCTCGTCGGGCACAGACCCGCCGAGCCGCGACGGCGCGGTTACGGAATCGAGGTCCCCGGCGTCGCGTAACGCACGCCGTTCCAGTTCGTCGACGACTATCTCCAGCAATGCCGAGCGAGTTCTCGCATACGACGACGTGGATCCGGACGGGATGCCCGCGGCGGCGTCGACCGCTCGATGCGTCAACGCCCGCATCCCGTCGTGCGCGATGAGGGCGATCGCACTCTCGGCGATCAGACGACGTCGAATTGTCGACCTCGGTTCCACCATTCGGTCATTCTACAGGTGTAGTGTCGATGCCAGTTCTCTACACCTGTAGTCGAAGGACGCTCATGATGATCACCCCGGACATCGACCGGACCCTTTACCCGTTCGCATCCCGGTGGTTCACGTCGTCGGCCGGACGCGTCCACTACGTCGACGAGGGGAGCGGGCGGCCGATCCTGTTCTGCCATGGTTCACCGACCTGGAGTTTCATGTTCCGCCGGGTGATCGAAGCGCTGCGGGGTCAGTACCGGTGCATCGCCGTCGATCATCTCGGTTTCGGATTGTCGGAGCGACCCGACGGGTTCGGCTATACCGTCGCCTCACATTGCGAGGTACTCGTCGAACTGATCGACCATCTCGACCTCGAGGATCTGATCGTCGTCGGGCACGACTGGGGCGGACCGATCGGGCTCACCGCGGCAGCACAACGACGCAGCTTGGTGAGCGGCACAGTCCTGACGAACACCGCACTATGGCCGATCGATGCCGCCCTGAACAGGGCGTTCAGCACAGTCATGAGTACCTCGTTCATGCAACGGCGGATCGTCGACGACAACTTCCTCATCGAGAAGGTTTTGCTCGGACGCGCCGGGCCGGTATTGACCGGTGCCGAAGCCGACCACTACCGGAGGGTGCAGCCCGCCGGTGCCCGACGTGCATTAGCCGTGATCCCCACCGAAATCCGCGCCGCACGACCACTGCTGGCAGATCTCGCCGACACAATCCCGACACTGCTCGGCGACGTACCAAGTCTCGCGGTCTGGGGAATGCGCGACAAAGTGTTTCCCCCACGCACCAGCCTTCCGCGACTGCAGACGATGTTCACCGATCTGGAGGTCGTAGAACTGAGCGAGTCGGGGCACCTGGTGCCCGAGGAGTCACCCGACGCGCTCGCCGCCGCGATCTCCGCACGGTTCGAGCCCTAAGCTCCCATGCTGGACACCAACTCGGCCGCGAGGTCGCGAACTACAGGTTCGTCGAACAACGCGGACGCGTACAGGACATCGACTGCGCCGTCACGGGCGACGCCCGGGGGGACGACAGAGAAATGCAGGTCGCAGTGCGCGACATCGACCGGAATCGGTGTCACACGCACGCCGATCCCCTCGAACGACTGATGATCGTCCATCGTCAACATCACCTGGAACAGCGGATGGCGATCGACCGGGAACGGGCCAAGCACATCCACGATGTCGGCGAATGCCGTGCCGGCGTGCTCGAACGCAGCGTTCTCGGCCCGGTGGACTCCGACGATCGTCTCGCCCAACGTCGGCTCCACGCGGCATGGCACACACACGGTGTTGACGAACATTCCGACCACGCCGTCCCATCGAGCGTCATCCCGCCCTGAGAGCAGAGCGCCGATCGGCACCGTATCGGTACCGGTACGTCGCGCAATGACACGGGCTAGCGCGGCCCGCACCACAGTCAACACTGGCACCCGGGCATCACGGGCGGTCGCTTCAACGGTCGACCAGACCGAACACGCCAGGTCGATCCGCGCCCGCGCGCCCGTGCGATTCCACACGGCGGGACGCACGGGCGCGAGGTCAGCCGACGCCGTCGATCGCGCTGCGTGTTCGATGTCTGCGGTACGGCGCTGGTCAGCGAGTGAGCGGGCCGACCGTGCGTACTCGCGGTAGTCGAACTTCGGAGTTGTAACTGATACCCCGAGTAGATCCGAGAGCATCACCCGCATGGACACGCCGTCCGCAGCGAGATGGTGGAGACAGACCGCGACCTGCGTCGCTCCCTCCTCGCCTGCCCTGACTCCGACACGCAGAGGGTAGCGGTGTGCGACGTCGATCGGGCGGAGCAGGTACTCCCGCAGGCTCTCCAGATCACATCCGGGATCGAGTGCATCGACAGTCCAGCGGTCCGGGTCCGAGACCGCGTCGACGGTGAAAGTCGCGTCACCATGGAATCGGCTGCGCAGCATCGGATGCCGATCGAGTTCAGCGGCCACACTCCGCCGGATGTCAGCGACGGAGATCTGCACGTCGACGGTTGCCGCGAACGCGATGAGATGATCAATTCGATCGCGATGCGCGTACACGTTGCGCTGACTGGGCGCCAACGGAACGGCGGCGGAGTCGGCACCGGTCACTGGCCGGGACGGGAGGCGTACGACGTCGGGAGTGGCCGTCCGGATCAGCTCGGCCAACTCGGCGGGAGTCGCATTCGTGAAGACGTCGCGCACACCGATCCGCACATGGTGGATGGCCGCGATCCTGGCGACTACCGCCGTAGCGGACAGCGAGTCGCCCCCGAGGTCTAGGAAGTCGTCGTCCAGCCCGATCGTCGAGATGCCGAGAGCATGCTCGAACGCCTCGACGGCAATGCGTTCGGGTGCATCGGTCGGAGACCGGTGCGCGGGGCGGGTTACCGCCGTCGGATCGGGAAGCCGCGCGCGGTCAAGTTTATTGTTGACGGTCAGCGGCAGCTGGCCGAGGACGCTCACGCCAGTGGGAGCGAACGCGGTGCCCAGCCTAGATCGCACACCGTCGCGCACACGCCGAGCGGTGCCGCGCGTATCCGTCGCGACGACGTACGTGTGAAGTCTGCGCCCACCCGGAGCATCGTAAGCAATTGTGGCGCTTGCCGATACGATGCCCGTCTCGAGGACGACCCGATCGATCTCGGCGAGTTCGACCCGGACCCCACGGATCTTCACCTGATCGTCGGCGCGTCCAACAAACCAGATCTGGTTGTCCGCGCCGCGCCGTACTCGGTCACCAGTGCGGTACATCCGTTCGCCGGAGCCATCGAGGGCGGCGACGAACCGGCTCGCGGTTGCTCCGGCCCCGCTGAGGATCCCGATCGCCAGGCTCGGACCGCACACGTAAAGTTCGCCGTACCCGCCGCGGGGCACCGGCCGCAGTCGCCTGTCCAGGACGGATAGTCGAACTCCGCTCATCGGACGTCCGAGTGGAATGCGCGGGCCAACATCGTCGCCGTCGATCGGCTCGGTGAGTAGCACGCTGCAGGTCGTCTCGGACGGCCCGTACGCGCACCGCACCGTCACCCACCGCGCCCACCTACGGATCAGCGGCGCCGGGCACACGTCTCCGCCGACGATGACATGACTGAGGTCGGGCATCTCCCCGTCGGAGGTCTCCACCGGCAACGTAGCGAGAACTGCCGGTGTCACGAACAAATGGGTCACACGGTGCGCCGCGAGATACCGCGCTAATTCGGCCCCGCCGCGGATGCGCGACGGTACGACGACGAGTGCCGCGCCGGAGTGGGCTGCAGAAAGCGTCTCGACGATCGCAGTGTCGAATCCGGGTGATGCGAGGTGCGCGACGACGCTAGTGGCTTCCATTTCGTAGGACGCGTCGATCTCAGCGGTCAGATCGGCGACACCGCTATGGGAGACGTGCACTCCCTTCGGCACGCCAGTGCTTCCGGAGGTGAACAGGAGATATGCGGACGAGCCGACCCGCGCCAACGGGACGATGGCGGCTCTGCTGCCTGCGGGAACCCCGTCCAGGTCGATGTCGAAGTCCGCGCCACGGCCGATGATCACGGACGGCGATCCGGCGACGATCATCGCTCGCCGACGTGGCTCGGGTAGTGACGGATCGATTGGGAGGACGCACATCCCCGCGGCCGCCACGGCCCACGCGGAGACAACGCTGTTAAACGATCGCTCGCAGACTACGGCGATCACGTCACCGGGGCGAGCCCGTGCGGTCAGTTCGGAAATGAGGCCCGCTGCCGCGTCGGCCACCTCCCGGTACGTGCGTGACTGTCCGGACTCATCGACGACAGCGGTCCGCGGCGAGTCCTGGTGACGTAGATATCCGTCCGCGAGGGTGACCGACACCCCGACCGATGGCGCCTCGCAGCGCCACGCCCCACGATCGGACGACAGGCTCTCGGCCTCGTCGCGGCTAGCTGCTGCGCAGAGATCGGCGACCTCGGCGAGGAGCCCGGCAAGGACGCTCTCGGCGAACGACGGCTCGTGCGCGTCCGCATTGACCTCGATCTCGACGCGCAGTTGATCGGCGGCGCCAGGATAGACGTTGATGTTGAGATCGCTGACCGGGCCGGTCGTGAGGACGCGCAGGTCACAGGCGACGTCATCGCCGAGCGACAGATCTGCGACCGACGGAACAAAGTTGAGGACGGGACCGAGCCGGACCAGGCCTGCGACGTCCCCTCCGACGCCACCACGATCGGCGATCACGTCCTCGTAGCGGTACTGCTGGTGCCGTAGCGCGGCGGAGAGTGTCTGGGCGACGTCCCGCAGGTGCTCGTCGACCGTCCGGGCCGGTCCGTGCTCGACGACGACCGGCAGCAGGTTCGACATGGTGCCTGCGGCAGCACGAACCTTCGCGGTGGTTCTGGTGGAGGTGACCAGAGTCAACGGGATCGTTGCCCGATCAGCGATCCGGGACAGGCAGAGGGCTCCGGCCGCGACCAGGACCGCCACCGACGGGACGGCGGCTCGATCGGCCGTCGCCCGCAGCCGTCGGACCGTCGCGGGCGACAGATTCGCGCCTGCGACATCCGTTCGAACCGACGCCTGCGCGGCGTTGTCGGCGATCCGCAGAGGTTCGGGCACCGCCGCCAGCACCGCCTGCCAGTGCTCGCGGTCGCGCACACGTCGTGGGGACTGCGCGTACTCACGCTCGTGATCGCCGATCACGGTGACCGGTCGTGGGTCGGGCAGCTTAGTGTCGCCCACCGACTCGCCACGCGCCTGACGGTAGCGTCGCGCCACGTGGCGCATCAACAGTTCCGCCGCATATCCGTCGACCAGCACATGGTGGGCCCGCGTATAGAACGTCCACCGCTGCCGCCCGAGTTCGATGAGCACGTACCGAATCAACGGGCCGTCGAGCGGCAATGGAGCCTCTGACATCGACTCCATCGTCTCGGCGGCCGCTCGCTCCGGGTCGACGGCGTCGCGAACCGAGACTCGCTCGATGGCGACGCCGACACGTCCGCCAATGCTCAGGAACGGCTCGCCGCCGCTCGCCTCGTCTGCCGCCGCGCACAAGCGGGTGGTCGACACCCCGAAGTCCACCGACACGTCGTGGACGACGGCGACCAGAAGGCCGGGATCCAGCGCGCCCCGAATCTCCAGGCACTGCGCGACGGCGATCGGAGTGTCGTGGCCGAGCACGTGCTGCGCCCTCCAAATGGCGCGCTGAGCGCGGCTGAGCGGGACTCTGGTCATCGATGTTCCAGGCGTCGAATCGCCCGCACCACGATCAGCCGCTCCGTCGATTGATCGCGGGCGATGAGACCGTTCGTTGCCAACCACGCGGTGCGCCCACGCATGACCGGGCCGAATTCGAGTAGTACTTCGTCGACGACATCGGCGTCGAACCCGTGCTCGTGCAATCCGTCCAGTGTCGCGGACACACCCGCCACCGCGGAGTGCACCAGGATCAGTGCTCCACCGGGAACCACCAGGTTCCGAGCATGTCGCACGAGAGGATCGAGCACGGCCCGCCCGTCGTGCCCGGCGTTCCACGCGTGTCCGTCGTCCACGGCCACCGTCGACACCGGAACGTACGGCGGGTTCGCTACGACAAGGTCGGCCGGGGCTGGCGGTATCCACGTCCGGACGTCGGCCAGCACCGTGTCAACGTGCAGGTCGTTGCGCGCGGCGTTGTCAGCGACGGCGGCTGTAGCGTCCGGTCGGTCATCGACGGCCGTGACTCTCGCGCCGGCCAACGCTGCATAGATCGACGCGATGCCACTGCCTGCGCACAACTCAATCATCGTGCGACCGGTCGCCTCGGCGCGAGCAACCTCGGTCACCGTGTGTTTGCACAGAAGCGCCGAATCGACCGAAGGACGGTAAACACCGTCGACGGCGACGATCGCGGGACGGGGGAGCGCAATGCCGGCGAGGATCGCGTCTGTCGCTTGAGTCGCGGCCGTCCATTCGGTGATCACTGGGCAGTCGCTCTCAGTGAGGATGCCCCACCCTGCCAGCGATCCCAGATGTGTTCGGACGCCAAACGCTCCACGGCCGCGCAGATGCGAGCTCCGCGGACCAGGCCGATTCTGGCGGCCTCTGTCACACCGAGCTCACCTGCGACCCGCCGGACGACGAGCTGCTCGTGCACCGAGTCGGCCTCCACATGCTCATCGAAGAAGATCCGCGCGGACGGATCGACGCCGAGCCGGACGAGAGCACGGCTGTAATCCCGACTCGGCAGCGACGATGTTGTCTCGACGACACTCAGATGTCCGATCAACTCGTTCACACACGATCGATGAATGCCGAAATAGGACAGGGTATTCAACGCTGCCAGAGTCGGAGCAGGAATGGAGTTGATATACCGCGCATACCCGTCATCAAGCCCTAACGCCGTCATTAATCCCGCGAATAGCGTCGAATGCATACGGGACAAAATCCCATTGCCGTACTCATCTGCTTGGACTTCGACGAGTGCCGCTTTCGCCGCACCGTGCAGACGCGGTATCGCATGCGTGTGGAGATCAGCTTCTCTCAATTGATTCAACGAACGGTGAATCATCAATTCCCGGAACTCGTCGAGGGTCCCGTTGACGGCCATGTACTTCGATATCGGCGGTCCGTCTGCTTCGGCCCCGATCGCGAACAGCTCGGCGACCACGTCGCCCGGATCCGACACCGTCCCGACGAGTGAATCGAGCCCGTCGACGAGTTCCTGTTCCAACAATGCACGGACGGCGAGAAGATCGAGGTCCCAGCCAGTTTCGTCGTCGACGCCGTCAACTCCACGCAGATGTAGTTCATACAGGAGAGTCAAGGCGAGTTGCGCGTCGTCATCGGCCAGGATGTCTGGGCGCCGACGTGAAGCTTCGGCACGCAGCTCCGAGGGCGCTGCTGTATCCGAGACGAGAGCTTCGACGAGCAGTTGACTGAGCCGCCCGCGCGGCACCGGAAGCGGCATTCTCGACGAAACAGTATCTGTCCCGCCACGGCGGGTGCGTACACTCGAATCAATCATCGGTCGACTCAATTCATTGTCGGAAAAGGATGCGATGACACTTCGTGATCACGACCTCGACGGCGCTGTCGAGAAGGTAACGGTACTGCCTTGTCCAGGTGGACCGCTGTTGGTTCGCGGGCCGATCTCTGTGGATAGCCCAGATGGTAGCGCCTCCACGCCCGCGCGGCGGACAGTCGCATTCTGTAGGTGCGGCCGTTCAACCATTTCCCCCATGTGCGACGGATCGCATAAATTGGGCAGATCGGCTCCGAAATGACACCGCCCGCCACGCCGTCGGCTCCCCAGTAACGTGGCGCTGAGCGGCGCGGCTCGTCGGGCGTCGTTGCCCGCGGTTCTCATACTCGCGGCTGTTCAGTTCACGATCATTGTCGACGAGACAGCAGTTGCCCTGCTCGCGCCGTCGGTCGGACGGGATCTTGTTTTGGGGGACCAGGCGCGGCATCTCCTGGTGACTCCATTCGCGGCGGCGTTCGTCGCCATGCTTCCCGTCGCAGTCGTCGCGTTGAGGCGGGCCGATCCTCCGAAAGCCCTTCCGTGGGCTGCGTGCGCGTTTGCTGTCAGTGCGATCGCGGGTGCCGTGGCACCGACGACGGCGGCCTTGATCGTGGCGCGCGCCGCGCAAGGCGCGACGGCGGCCGCCACGACCACCTGTGTGCTGGCGACGCTGCACCTCGTCACCGCGGGCAGACCGACCAGGACGCGCGACTTCGCTGTGTTCTCAACGGTGTCGGGCGCGGGGTCCATCGCCGCGCTTCTCGTCGCCGGGCCGCTCGCGGCGCTCTCGTGGCGTTGGTGCTTCTGGGCGGTGGCGATCGCCGCAGTGGCGTTCTCCCTCGCGTGGCTCGCCGTCGGTATCACCGGCCCTGATCAGCGCATCACACCCGAGGACGTACGCAGGCACGGCGGGTGGCGCGGACTCGACTGGCAGGCGTACGCGATGATCGCAGCCGCGAACGCAGTGCTCGCGGCGTCGGTGATCACGGTGAGTTTCGGCCTTCAGGACGACCACTCGTGGTCGCCGATCGCGGCGGGGCTGGGCTTCCTGCCACTCAATATCGCGGCCGCGGGGGGCGCGATCGTGGTCTCCCGTTGCTCGACGACACCCCAGAGCGCGGGACGTCTACTCGCGGCAGGTTTCATCGCACTCGTGGTCGGCTGCTCGACCCTCGCCTTCGCATCCACCGGCCCGGCCGCGATGCTGGTGGCTACAGTCCCGATCGGACTCGGCATCGGCATCGCGTTTCCACTGGTCAATAGTCGTGTGCTGACCGGATCCGAACCACGCGCGATCTACCGCGCGGCTGGCCTCGGCATTGCTCAGCAAGCCGGGCTCGCCGTCGGCGCGGTAGTCGCCGCCGCCCGCTCGGGCACCGCGCTCGCCATCTTGGCGGCAGTGGTGGCGGTGGGCACGATCATTACCGCTTCAGCCGCACTCTCGAACGTCGCTCGGACCCGGCCTTGAGCTAACTCAGACCTGTTCGAGGTCCGACGGGTTCCAGACCGCACGCATGGACGAGACTTTGCCGTTCGCGTCGAAGACCATGATGTCCACCGGGGTGATCTTGAACTTGCCGTCGTCGGTTCCGGTGACGAGGGTGAACTCGAATACCGCAGTGTCACCTGCGACTCTCGACCACGCCAAGGTGGCCTGCCGGTGCGGCATTCCGGTGATGATCCCGTAGAACTCCACCAGTTCGTCGCGGGTCGTGCGCAGGGGAGCGCCGACCGGATCCTCGACGGTCGCGCCGTCGGCATAGAGGTCAGCGATCTCCTCCGCGGTGCCGGTGTTGAGCCCGTCGATGTAAGCCTGAACGGCCGCGCTGATCTTCTCCGACAGGTCGACCTGCTGGTCAGCAGTCATATCCACTCCCTAAATTGTAACGTGTTCCAGTTTCACGTTAGCAGGGGTTGGAAGGTACGCGACAGTGAACGCCAGATCAGCTCATCGCAGATCGGCACTGCTCTTCCCGAGCACGCGACGTGCGATGATCAGCTGCTGGATCTGCTGCGTACCTTCGAAGATGTCGAGAATCTTCGAGTCGCGCGCCCACTTCTCCAGGAGTTGGGTCTCGGAGTATCCCGCGGTAGCGCTGATCTCGACGGCCTTGTTCGTTAGGTCGGTGACACTGCGTCCGGCCTTCGCCTTCGACATCGACGCCTCGGTGGAGTTCGGCTGCTTGTTGTCGGCCATCCACGCAGCCCGCAACGTCAGCATCCAGGACGCCTCCCAGTCGGATTCGAGGCGGATGAACTCGGCGACAGCGGCGTGCTGAGCGGCGGCGGGGCGGTCGTAGTCGATCTCGTGACCGGCCTCTTCGACGATGCGGCGCAGTTCCTCGAGAGCGGCGCGGCCGAGCCCGACGGCCATCGCGGCAACGACCGGACGGGTGTTGTCGAACGTCTGCATGACGCCGCCGAAACCCTTCTTGACGTTGATCTCAGGCGTACCAAGCAGGTTGTCCGCACGTACCCGGGCGTTCTCGAACCGGACGACGGCCGTATCGGACGACTTGATGCCAAGCTTGTGCTCGAGTCGCGCGACCGTGACGCCCTCGGTGGACATCGGAACGACAAAGCTCTTGATGGCAGCGCGCCCCACACTCTTGTCGAGGGTCGCCCAGACAACGACGTGGTCGGCCCGCGACCCCGCGGTCACGAAGATCTTCTCGCCGTTGATGACGTACTCGTCGCCGTCGAGGACCGCAGTCGTAGAGACCGCCGCCGAGTCGGAGCCGAACTCCGGCTCAGTGATGGCCATCGCGGCCCAGACGTCGGCGAACCGTTCGAGCTGCTCATCGTTGGCGACTGCAGCGATCGCCGCATTGCCCAATCCCTGGTAGGGGATCGACAACATGAGGCCGACATCGCCCCAGCTCAGCTCGCGCGCGTTCAGCACCGAGCGGAGATTAGCGCCGTTGACGGTGTCTTGATCGGCGTCGCCGGAGTCTGCGGACTTGTCGCCTCCACGTGCCTGTTTAGCGAGCTTGCCGAGTTCATCGAGCTCGGTCGGGTACTCGTGCTCTGCCTTGTCGTACTTACGCGACACAGGACGGAAGACGTGCTCGGCTGCGAGACGGGCGCGCTCGACCGTGGAGTTCAGCTTCTCCGGGAGCTCAAGATTGATGGGCATGCATTGACCTTACTACCGAGTAAGATCAATGCCAACCGTCTCGACGGTGTCGTCGCATAAGGCAGAATCGGCAGAATGCCGTCGTTACCCGCCAATCCCCTGCATACCTTGGCGGGAACCGACCCCGGTCGAGTGCGTTTGTCGAATGCTGTGGCGGTGGCGACAACAGTCCTGTTGAGTACTGGGTCCGCGGTCGGCATCACCCACCTGACCCACAGTTCGTCCGAGCTCGTGGTGGTCGGAGCGTTCCTCGCCATGATCAGCGGACTCAGCGTCAAGGACGGCACCGCGCACGAACGCCTGACGACGACCCTCCTGCTCGCGATCCCCGCGGTCGCCGTGCTCACCGCCACGACCCTCCTCGATCGTTGGCGATTCGTCGAGTTCGGCGTCTTAATCGCGATCTGCACGGCAGCCATCTGGGTGCGCGGATACGGGCACCGGTGGGCGGCGCTCGGCATGATCGCCTTCATCTCCGGCTTCTTCGGTCTGGCCATCCGACCGAGCGTCGACGAACTGGGGCCGCTGACATTGATCGTCGCCGCAGCGACCACCTGCAACGTCGCCGTGAAACTGACGATGCTGCCGTCGTTTCCACGACACGAGCTGCGGCTGCTGCTCCGCGAGTTTCGGGGTACGCGCGACGCGTGTCTCGTCGCCGCGACAGCCGGCAACAAGGCGGCACTTCAGAAGGCGATCGGCCGGGTCAGTGACGTGACGATCGCAATCCATGGTTGGCAGCAACGCTACGACACTCAGCGCCTGCTCGGGCTGGACGACACCGACCTCTCCCGCCTCATCTTCTACGCGCGCACCGACGCAGTGCAGGCGAGCCTGCAACTGGCGGCCCACCCGGCCGCCGCACCCGCCGACGTGGTCGGAGCATTCCATCGGACCCTGCAGACCAAGAGCACATCCGACGATGCCCTGCACATCGCCGAGAACACGCTGAAATCACCGGACACCGGATTCGTCGAGACCGTCGTCGCACGTGCGGTCGTCTCCCAGACCGCGTTGGAGAAGGCCGTAGCGACCGGTCGGGTCGATCCGGCACCTCAGGTAGCGGAAGTGTCGCACCTCGGGCGGGCTTCGAGCGCTGAAGGGGTCTCAACTCCGGTTCTCGAGGGGCTCGACGAGCCGAACCGGTGGGCGAACCGGGCGGAGCCGGCGATGCGCAGACGCTTCTGGGAGACGTGGCGACCGACGAGCCGAATGGCCGTCCAGGTGGCCGTGGCGACCACCTTGGCGACCGCGGTCGGCGAGGCGATCTCGGCGAGCCGCTGGTACTGGGCAGTGCTGACCGCGTTCCTGGTGTTCATTGGAACCACGACGCGCGGCGCCGTCCTGACCCGCGCCTACCGTCGAGTGCTCGGCACGACGCTCGGCGTCATCGTCGGATTCGCCGTCACCTGGATCGCCGACGGGAACCCGACCGTCCTCGCGCTGTGCTGCGTCGTATGCGTCTTCTTCGTCATCTACCTGGGGCCACTGAACTACGCAGTCCTCGCATTCTTCATCACGTTGCTCATCGCTTCCATGTACGGCCTGCTCGGCGTGCTCAACCGCCAAGTACTCGAGTGGCGTGTCGAAGAGACGGCCGCCGGTGCCGCAGTCGGCGTCGCGGCGGCCTTTCTGATCTTCTCGACGAGTTCGACACCGCCGTTAGTGGCCGCGATCTCCTCGTACTTCGATGTCCTCGACCACCTCCTACGGCGAACGGGCCAAGCACTCACTGGTACGGGCGACGCCGCGCCGGTGGTGTCCGCGGCTCTGGCCCTCGACGCCGAACACAACGATCTCCAATCGTTCGTCTCCCTGATGCGGGTATCGCTCACCGACCGCGGGCGGGGACCGCTTCGTCAGGCCGCGATGGCGTTGATCAACACGGTCGGAGTGCAAGCCGAGCGGATAGCCGAAGAGGCCATCGTCTTGCAACGCACGAACAGCGCCTTCGCCAGCGACGACGCCGTCGCAGTCTCACGCGGCATCGACACCATCAGGGCTCACGCCGCGGCCGCACGCACCGCGCTCGTCACCAGACCCCGTGAAAGACACGACCACCCGGTCGACACGATCACTCTCGACTGCATCGACCAGGTATCGGCCCCAGGCGATTCGCCGCAGTTCCGTGCACTGCTCGCGATGTCGGAGATCAGTGATGAGCTGCAACAACTCGGCCGGCTGCGTGACCGCGGCACCGGTGTGGTCACAATGGGGCCATGACCCCCGTTCCGTCGACCCCAGCAACGTTTCCGCCTGCGGCCACGCCGCCGCCCCCCGCTCTGGTGACCGACGGCCAGTACCGGTTCGGCACCTACAACGGACCGATACCCACTATCAACCCTCTCGACGCGGCAGGTGACGGTCTGCTTGCCGCCCCGCGCCGCATCATCCGCGATCTGGGGCTCAAGGAGTGGGAGGCGTTCCAACTCGGCGACGACGACCACTTCGTCCTCGGAGCTGTCTACAACGCGAAAGCCATTGGCCTGCTTCAAGTCCTTGTCGTCGACAAACAGGCCGCGACGATCCGCAGGTTCGAGACGAAGCTTCCGTCACCGATGCTGTCGGTAGCGCGCGGCCTCAACAAGACGACGTCCCACGGAGAGTTCTCCGGTCTCGCGATCTCGATCGGAAACGAACTCGCCGACGACGTCGTCACCGTCGACGCGACCCGCGATCCGCACGGCGACGACCCGTCGTTGGCTCTGCACGTGACCGGTGAGTGCGGACCCGACGATGCGGCGCACCTGGTGATCGCGCATCCGTTCTCCGACAACGCGGCGCTCTACTCGCACAAGGCGATGATGCCGATGCACGGTTCCCTGGTCGTCGGCGACGAGCGGGTCGGTTTCGCCGACGACCGAGGTTTCCTCATCCTCGACGACCATCACGGCGACTACCCGCGGCCCATGCGCTACGACTGGGTCACCGGTGCGCGCCGAAACGCCGACGGCGGCGTCGAAGGGTTCAACCTCACCGACAACCAGATCCGCAATCCGGAAATCTACAACGAGAACGCCATCTGGATCGGCAACAAGATGCACCGTCTTCCGCCGGTCACATTCGCCCGGCCGGACGGTCCGTGGGGCCAATGGCGCGTGCGCGACGAGCACGGCGCCGTCGATGTCACGTTCACCCCGACAGTCCGCTCGACGATGCACGTCGGACCGCGCAAAGTGCTGGCGGAGTATTACGCACCGTACGGCTGGTACGAGGGCGTCATCCACGCCGAAAACGCGACACTGCCCGTCGACGGCATGTTCGGCGTGGGGGAGCGCAAACGCATCACGGTGTGAGTGGCGGTCCTCGCCGTTCGTCGAGACCTCGACCCCCCGCACAATCGGCAGGTGTACGTGACTAAGGGACGACGTTCACCATGCGGCCGGGCACAAAGATCACCTTGCGGGGTTCGCCGTCGAGCAGGGCGGCGATCTTCTCATCAGCCAACGCCGCCGCGACCACAGTCGCCTCGTCGGCGTCCGACGCCACGGTGATCCGACTGCGAACCTTCCCCTTGACCTGAACGGGGATCTCGACAGAGTCCTCGACAAGGTACTGCTCGTCGACCTCGGGGAACGGCCCGTGGGCCAGTGAACCGTCATGGCCGAGACGGCTCCACAGCTCTTCCGCGAGGTGCGGTGCGAGGGGCGCGAGCATCAGTACGACGGCCTCCACAGCAGCCGCGGGCGCACCGCCCGGGTAGGTCTTCGTCAGGTGGTTGGTCAACTCGATGAGCTTGGCGACCGCCGTATTGGTACGCAGATTCGCGAAATCGTCGCGGACGCCCGCTGTCGTCTTATGGACGGCCTTCAACGTATCGACCCCCGGCTCGGAATCGGAGACCCGGACTGCGCCGGACTCCTCATCGACCACCAGCCGCCACACGCGCTGCAGGAACCGCTGCGCGCCGACCACATCCTTCGTTGCCCACGGACGCGACTGGTCCAGCGGGCCCATCGACATCTCGTAGACACGGAGGGTGTCGGCACCATAGTCGCGGCAGATGTCGTCAGGGGCGACCGAGTTCTTGAGCGACTTGCCCATCTTCCCGTACTCCTGCGACACCTCCTCATCCCCGAAGAAGAACTTGCCGTCACGCTCGACGACCTCATCGGCGGGCACATAGACGCCCCGCGAGTCGGTGTACGCGAACGCCTGGATCATGCCCTGGTTGAAGAGACGACGGTACGGCTCGACGCTGCTGACGTACCCGAGGTCGAACAGGACCTTGTGCCAGAAACGCGAATACAGCAGGTGCAAGACGGCGTGCTCCATGCCGCCGATGTACAGGTCGAGTCCACCGGGGTCGCTCGCACCGTGCAATGCCGGGCGCGGCCCCATCCAGTACGCCTCGTTCTCCGGAGCGCACAGCGTCTCATCGTTTGTCGGATCGATGTACCGCAGTTGATACCAAGAACTGCCCGCCCACTGCGGCATCACGTTGGTGTCGCGAGTGTACGACTGAACGCCGTCGCCGAGATCCAGGTCCACGCTCACCCACTCGGTGGCCTTGGCCAGCGGGGGAGACGGCTCGCTTGCCGCATCGTCCGGATCGAAGGCGACCGGCGCGTAATCGGCGACCTCGGGGAGCTCCACCGGCAACATCGACTCCGGGAGAGCGTGGGGGGCACCGTCAGCGTCATACACGATCGGGAACGGCTCGCCCCAATACCGCTGACGCGCGAACAGCCAGTCGCGCAGCTTGTACTGGATGGTGCCGGTGCCTGTGCCTGCGGCTTCGAGGCGCTCGATGATCGCAGCCTTCGCGGCGGCGACGTCCAGTCCGTTCAGGAAGTCGGAGTTCACGAGCGGCCCGTCGCCGGTGTAAGCGGCCTCGGTGACGCCCTCGTCGGACCCGATCACTTCCAGCAGCGGAAGGCCGAACTCGGTGGCGAACTCGTAGTCACGAGTGTCATGCGCGGGCACAGCCATGATGGCGCCGGTGCCGTAGCCGATCAACACATAGTCGGCGATGAAGACCGGGATCTGCGCGCCGTTGACCGGGTTGGTCGCGTACGCGCCGATGAAGACACCGGTCTTCTCCTTGCTCTCTTGACGCTCCAGATCACTCTTGGCAGCGATCGACGCCCGATAGTCGGCGACAGCGGTCCTCGGGTCGACGGCGCTCGCGTCGCTCCCCGCGCCCGTCCAGCGTGGGTCGGTCCCTTCCGGCCACGCGTCGGCGACCAAAGCGTCAACGAGTTCATGCTCCGGTGCCAGCACCATGTAACTCGCCCCGAACAGGGTGTCCGGGCGGGTCGTGAAGACCTCGATCGGCGTGCCGGTCGCTGTGGGGAATTCAACCTGGGCACCGCGCGAGCGACCGATCCAGTTGCGCTGCATCGTCTTGACCTTGTCGGGCCAGTCGAGCAGATCGAGGTCATCGATGAGGCGATCAGAGTAGGCGGTAATCCGCATCATCCATTGGCGCAGATTCTTGCGGAAGACCGGGAAGTTTCCGCGGTCGGAGCGACCATCCGCGGTCACCTCCTCGTTCGCCAGCACCGTGCCCAAACCCGGACACCAGTTGACCAGCGAGTTGCTCAAGTAGACGAGCCGGAAGCCGTCGAGCACTTCGTTACGCTCGCCGGGCGACAACTCGTCCCACCCGCGGTTGTCGTCGAGAACCCTTGCACCCGAAACGAATTCGTCGACCAACTCGCTGATCGGGCGAGCCTTCGCCGCGTCCGGGTCGAACCACGAGTTGTAGATCTTCAGGAAGATCCACTGGGTCCAGCGGTAGAACTCGACGTCGGTGGTCGCGACGCGGCGACGCTCGTCGTGGCCGAGGCCGAGGCGGCGGATCTGAGCGAGATAACGTTCGATGTTCGCTTCGGTCGTGCTTCGTGGGTGAGTGCCGGTCTGGACGGCATACTGTTCGGCCGGGAGACCGAACGAGTCGAAGCCCATCGTATGCAAAACGTTCTTGCCGGACATCCGCTGGAAACGGGCGAACACGTCGGTGCCGATGAAACCCAACGGGTGCCCCACGTGCAGTCCGGCACCCGACGGGTACGGAAACATGTCCTGTACGAACAGCTTGTCGGGGGCGTCCGCCTGTGGTCCGTCGAAGTCACTGAAGTCCCCGGCAAGCGGGCCGACCGGGTTCGGCGCGTGGAACGTGCCGTCGGTGGTCCAGCGCTCCTGCCAGCGCGACTCGATCTCACCTGCCGTGTCGGCGGTGTACCGATGCCCGGGAACAGACTCGGGGGGACCATACGACGAACGAGCGGAGGGCGAAGAATCAGCGGAGGTCACGTAACCAGGGTAAACGGGCGCTGTTCGAGGACGAAAACACAGGCTCAATCAGCCGACGGACTCGGTGCGAGCGCTCCCCTTCGCCAGATCCCCGGCCTGTCCGCGGTCGACGAGGCCCGCCCTCGTCGAGAGAGTCCGGTCACGCAAGAACAGGGCGAGCGCGAAGCCGACAGCCGAGATCGGAACGAGGTACCAGAAGGTTGGCGCCATCGCGTCGGCATATGCGGTGATCACCTCGTGGTAGGCCAGCGGGTCGATGTCTTTGAGCTGACCCACGCGTTCTGGTGTCAGCTCGGAGGCGCTACCCGCCTGTGCGACATGCGGCATCGACTCGGCGATCCCGTCGAGCTTGCCCGCCAGGCTCGTCGTGAACATCGTGCCGAACACCGAGGTGCCGATCGCGGCGCCGATCTCGCGCACGAAATTGTTCGTGGAAGTCGCCGTGCCGACCTGGTCAGAGGTCACCGCGTTCTGGACGGCGATGACGATCGTCTGCATCACCAGGCCCATTCCGAACCCGAGGACGAAGATCATCGCACCGAACATGATCATCGAGATCTCCGCGGTGATGAACGTCAACCACGCGATGCCCGCGGTCGTGACCGCGAGCCCGACGATCGGGTAGATCCGGTACTTGCCGGTCTTCGTGATGAGGAAGCCGGAGCCGATCGCCGTGATCATCAGACCGACCGTCATCGGCAGCATCAGTAGCCCGGAATCGGTCGGATCGACGTCGTGCGCCATCTGCAGAAACGTCGGCAGGTAGGCGAGAGTCGCGAACATGGTGACGCCGACGACGAATGCGATCGCCGTCGACACCGAGAACACGCGATCTTTGAACAGGTGCAAGGGAATCAGCGGCTCCTCGACACGGAGCTCGACGACGACGAACACGATGACGCTGATGACCGATCCGATGAGCAGCGCGAGCAGCCACGGATTCGCCCAGTCGTACTTCTCACTGGAGACGATCGACGTCCACGAGGTAACGAGCACGATGCCTGCCGTCGCCGCTGCGAGGAAGAGTGTGCCGACGAAGTCGAAGCGCTTCCCGCAGTGCTGTCGGGGCAACTTTAGTGCGAAGAACGCGATGATGAGGGCGACGCCCGCGATCGGGACGTTTAGCCAGAACGCCCACCGCCAGCCCGGACCTTGCGCGAACCATCCGCCCAACAACGGCCCCAGAACGGCGGCGATACCGAAGATCGCGCCGATCGGCCCCATGAACTTGCCGCGATCTCGCGCCGAGACGATGTCCGCGATGATCGCCTGCGACAGAATCATCAGACCTCCCGCGCCGAGCCCCTGCAGACTGCGGAAGATCACCAGTTCGGCGAACGACGTCGACAGCGCTGACCCCAGCGATCCGCACAGGAAGATCCCAATCGAGACAAGGAACGGCCATCGCCGCCCGTACAAGTCGCCGACCTTGCCATAGACAGGCATCACGATCGCGATGGCAACCAGATACGACGTGACGATCCAGCCTTCGTGGTCGACGGCATTGAGATCACCGACGATCGTCGGGAGTTCGGTTCCGACAATCGACTGGTCGAGCGATGACAGGAACATCGCGGCGACGAGCGCACTAAAGATGAGATAGACGGCCTTGCGGTCGATCTGGACGGGCGCCTCGTCGTCCTGCGCTGTCGAAACATCGGGAGTCATGCGAGGAGGCTAGTCATCCCCGCCGATCGATCACTCTCCCTCGCCGAGCACGGCATCTTTCAACGTCCGAATTGGCACGATTCGGTGCGTCGACGCCCATTCAGCGACCTTCGTAACCATGACAGTCGTGCCCGCGATGCGTGGACCGTTCCGCAGCGAGTACAACTCGCCGTGATCAGCGTTCGGGGCAGGGAACCTCAGTCGCCCTCGGACTCGTCGTTGCCCGCCGACCTGTTCTTCTCCTGCGCACGACGACGCTGTTCCTCAGCACGTTCCCGAACCTGACGGCGGAACTCGGCGTCTTCTCGGGCAGCGATCGCAGCCTTATATTCTGGGCGCTCGTATTCGGGGAAGCCCGTCGTGCGGGTGGGCGGCGGGGCGGCGGCGCCTTCGGGACGACCGACCAGGAACCAGATAATCGACCCGACGAGGGGCAGCAGGATCACGATCAGCAGCCATACGACCTTAGGAAGATGCCGCACTCGATACTCCTCGGCGACTATCACGTCGATCAGCGCCGCCACCCAGACGACCAAAACGATGAGACCGAAATACGGCACGACCTTGCCCCCGAATCGCTGGAATCCCCAAACCGTTCAAAACCCGAAACGATCCTAACCCGGTCGCACTGCCCGCGTTCGTCACGACCCGCACCTCACGCCCAGACGATTCCCCACCCGTCGCCGCCGCGTCGTACAGTGAAAGCCGTGCAAATCCTGTCCATCGTCTCCGGTGTCCTGGCCCTCATGCTCGCGGTGTTCTGGGCCGGCGTAGGTATCAGCGGACTGAGCGGTCGACTCGAACGCAACCGCTGGTTCGGGGTCCGCTCGGACGAGACCATGCGATCGGCCGAAGCCTTCGCGCTCGGAAACAAGGTCGCCGCGCCCGGCTTCCTCGCCGCCGCCCTCGTCCTGCTGATCGGGGGAGTCCTCGCCTTCGGCGGCAACTTCGGCTTCCTATTCGGCTTCGGCGCCATGATCGCCGCCTTCGTGATCGCCGCCGTCACAGCAGGCGTCGGCGTCCGGGTGGCGGCTACCGTCCCCGAACCTGAGGATGAATCGGGTGGCTGCAGCGCCGACTGCTGTTCCGGCGGCACCCACGAGCAGAATGCTGATCCACATTCCGACGCGTCCGGTACCGGCGACGACCCGGCCGCCGACTGCGGGACGGCCGGCTGCGGATCCTGTGCGTTGCAAGGCATGTGCACCACCGAGCCGCCGCAACCAGCCGACGCCGCGCACTGACGGATGCGCAATATCCTCGCCAAGTCGCCTATCGACGGGTTCATCGCGTCGATCTTCCTTGCCGTCGTCGTCGCCGCGATCTTCCCCGCGTCCGGCGTGTTCGCCGAGATCATGGATTGGGTCGTCACCGGCCTGATCGCACTGCTGTTCTTCCTGTACGGCACCCGCCTCTCGCCGCGCGAGGCACTCGACGGCCTCACCAACTGGCGCCTGCACACGACGATTCTCGCTTTCACGTTCGTCCTGTTCCCGCTCATCGGCCTCGCGCTGCATCCGTTGCTGGCACCGATGATCGGTTCCGACCTAGCCGACGGCTTCCTCTACATGACGCTGGTCCCGTCCACCGTGCAGTCATCGATCGCGTTCACGTCGATCGCCCGCGGCAACGTTCCCGGTGCGATCGTCAGCGCATCCGCGTCGAACCTGCTCGGCGTCATCCTCACGCCCGCTCTCGTCGTCCTGTTGATGAGTTCGGATTCCGGTGTACACATCGACGGCAAATCGATACTCGAGATCGTGTTGAAGATCCTGGTGCCATTCATCGTCGGCCAGATCGCCCGCCCCTTCGTCGGCCCGATCCTGAAGCGGTACGCCGAACCAACCAAGTACGTCGACCGCGGTTCCATCGTGATGGTCGTCTACGTCGCGTTCAGCGAAGGCGTCCAATCGGGACTCTGGAGTCAAGTCGACGCGGTCGACGTCGTCCTCGTGATCGGCGTGTCGATCCTGCTCGTCGCGCTAATGCTCACTCTCACCTGGTTCGTGCCGAAACGGCTCGGCTTCAATCGCGAGGACATGGTCGCCGCCCAATTCTGCGGAACCAAGAAGAGCCTCGCCACCGGCCTACCACTCGCCAGCGTCATGTTTACCGGCTCAGTAGTCGGCTTCATGGTGTTGCCGCTGATGATCTTCCATCAGATCCAGCTGATCGTCTGCGCGTGGCTCGCCAACCGCTACCACCGGCAGAGCGAACCTCAGGGCGATACCGTCGACGCGTGACGTCGCGAACGCCACCGTCGGAAGACCAGGAACCCCAACGACAGTCCACCGACACAGATCGCGACGATCAACGCCATCTCGGCACCCAACGTCTCGCCGACCGCGAACGACACCAGCAGAATGGTCGCCGTCCACGAGACGCCGCCGATCGCGCTGGCGAGAGCAAACTTGCGGAACGGCATTCGCCGGGCACCCGCTACCAGCGGAATCACACTGCGCACGAAACCGATCCAACGCGCGGCGGCCACCGCGATGATCGCATCGCTCGGGCTCGGCGTCTTGCTTCGGGAACGGGTCATACGTCGCGCGACCTTCCGCCCCACCTTGGTCGCCCCCAACCGTGGACCGAACCCGCGGCCAACCCAGTAGCCGCTCCAATCGCCTGCCATCGCCGCGACGCCGCAGCCGACGACGAGGATCGCGATGTTCGCCGAACCGATCGCCGCCACGACACCCGCTGCGACCAGAACGGCTTCGCTCGGCGCGACGAGACCGACGAAGACCACCGAAGTCTCCAGATATACGACACACATGGCGATCAGGTAGACGGCCCACGCCGGGACCGCGTCGATCAGCGACGTCAGCTGATCGGTCAGCGCATTCATATGTCGACTAACTGTGAAGTGATCAATTATCTTCCGGCCGCACCGGATAGGTCGACAGGAGTGGCAGTGGCCACGGCTGGCGCGCCAGAACGCGCTGCCAGACGTCGACCGACGGTTCCGCCAACAGATCCGTTGGCAGACCGGAAACGACGATCCAACTGCTGTCGGCGAGTTCCTCGTCGAGCTGTCCTGACTCCCATCCCGCGTAACCTGCGAAGATTCGTACCCCGGTGAGCACTTCGGCCATTTCGTCGGGGTCGGCGTCCAGATCGACCATCGCGACCGGCCCGACCACCTGATGCAGCTTCGGCTGATCGGCGACCACCACACCGCTCTTCGCGACACCCAGGCACAACGCGGACGACGTGCCGACCGGACCGCCGACGAACACCGCACGCGGGCTCGCCGCGAGATCGGCCCAGGCGGGGAGGATGTTGTGGACGGCGGCCTCGCTCATCCGGTTCAGGACGACACCGAGAGTGCCCTGATCGTCGTGCTCGATGATGTAGACGACGGTCCGCTCGAACGTCGGACCCGACAGTGCGGTCGACGCGATCAGCAGCGACCCGGGAGTCACCTCAGGTCGGTCGTCGGAGAACTCACCGTCGGACACCACCCCATCATGACACCACAGACAGCGTGACGCGGCGGCACCGGACCGCGTCCACTCAAACTGTGACATCCGCCTTTGATCGCGGCTACTCGCGAGTTCGTCGGTAGCATTGTCTAGTGAGCTTATGGACGCAGGTCAAGACCCCCGGCCTGCTCCGATTTCTCGGGGTCAAGATGCTCAGCCAGGTCAGCGACGGAGCGTTTCAGGCCGCGCTCGCGTTCTCCATCCTGTTCAATCCGGACCGGCACACCGACCCGCTCGCTGTCGCGGCCGGATTCGCCGTCCTACTCCTCCCGTACTCAGTCCTCGGCCCCTTCGCGGGAGCCCTGCTCGACCATTGGGATCGACGGCGGGTCCTCATGTGGATCAATGCTTTCCGCGCGATCGCGATCGTTCTCGTCGCGGTTGCGATGAGCACCGGCGTATCCGACACCGCGGTACTCCTCGCCGCGCTGGTCGTCACTGGATGCAGTCGGTTCGTCGCGTCCGGTCTGTCCGCGGGGCTGCCGCACGTCGCGTCACCGTCGGTCATCATCGAGGTGAACGCCGTGTTCACGACGCTCGGTGCGGGGATGCTCGCCGTCGGCGCCGGTCTGTCCACGCTGCTCCGAACGATCTTCGGCGCAGACAACGGCGGATCCGGTGCGACACTTCTCGCGGGCGCCGTCTTCGCCCTCTCCTCAGGCATGCTCGCCGCCACGTTCGCGCCGCGCCGCCTCGGTCCCGACAAACCGGATGGTTCGGGTCACTCTGCGCTCTACTCGGTAGGTCGCGGACTGGCTCACGGTGTGCGGGCCGTCGCGAATCACCCCAGCGTCGGCGTCGTCCTCGGCGCGATCGGCGTCCACCGATTGGTGTTCGGGATGAACACCTTGATGCTGCTCATCATCGTTCGCTCCATCGACCTCGGTGCGCCACTCGGGACGGATGTGCGAGCCATGGCGGGGATCGGTGCTGCGGTCGCAGCAGGTGCCCTGGTGGCGGCCGCCGTCACGCCGTGGTCGGTCCACCGGTACGGGCGACGCCGAACGGTCGCCGTCGCGCTCGTCGGCGGGGCACTAGCCGAAGCCCTGGTCGGAGCCCTCACCGCCTCCGCGGTGCTGGTCGCCGCCGTGCTCCTCGGCCTCATCGGCCAGATCGTGAAGCTCTGCGGTGACGTCGCCATGCAATGCGACGTCCCCGACTCCTACCGGGGCCAGGTGTTCGCCGTCCAGGACGCCGTATTCAATACGGCGTTCGTCGCCGCCATGTTCGTCGCAGCGTTCGCTATCCCCGCGGACGGCTTTTCCGTGCCGTTGATCATCGCCGGCGCCGTCGCGTACCTGATCGGTGCGCTGCTCGTGTGGCGGGCCGACTCGACCGTCGTCGAAGGCCCTGACCGGGAGCGTGTGGAACGGGAGCAGGCGCAGGTCTAGCGGTCACCTGCCGACCGATGCGCGTCGGCGTAGCCATCGCCGTCGGTATCGATCAAGGCCGTGTCGGGCTCGCCGTCGCCGTCTGTGTCGAGGACCGACTCCCGCAGATCCGACTCTCGCGCTTGCGGCTCGCTCGGTTCCAGCTCACGGGGTGCTGGCGGCGGGCCGACGGGACGCTCCCACAGGCCGGAGCCGCCGTCAGCGAACTGGGTCTCCGGGATCCCGTCGTCGTCGAGATCGAGGACGGACCGATCGGCGACGCCGTCACCGTCGACGTCCCACATCGCGTCGTCGACGAGGCCGTCACCGTCGAAGTCGAGCGCCACCGCATCCATGGCACCGTCGCCGTCGAAGTCGAGATCGGCAGGCGACCGCCACGAGGACATCTCGTCGTCGCCCGTACCGAATCCGTACTCGATGACCCCGTCCATACTCAGTTAGACGCGGC
This sequence comes from Gordonia abscondita, assembly GCF_032711245.1. Taxonomy (GTDB): domain Bacteria; phylum Actinomycetota; class Actinomycetes; order Mycobacteriales; family Mycobacteriaceae; genus Gordonia. The sequence continues at coordinate 1,420,916 of NZ_CP128986.1, read as the reverse complement.
GGAGGTCGAACTCGTTCCGTCAGACGCGGCGTGTCGCGAAGATCAACGCAGGCCAGACCGGGGCTGCAGTCCCCGGATCAGTACCCCATCGTGCGGATTGCCGCCGCCAGTGCGTCGAGCTGCTCGCTGCGCACATCCAAGTGCGGACTCACCCGCAGGTGCGGTTGGTCGCCTGCCAGAGGAGCCCGCCACGAATCGGCGGCGGTCACCAGAATCCCAGTCTCCAACAGCGTCGCGCGCGCCGCCTCCAGATCTGCGACACCCCAACCGGGCGGTACGGCCAACGTCACCAATGCCGACGGCTCGTCATTCGCCTCGACGACCTCCCAACTGCCGACCCCGCGCAGACGTTTGCGCGTCGCCTCACCGATCGCGGCGAGCTCACGGAACACCTTCTGCTGGCCGAAGGACAACAGTTCTGCGACGGCCGTGCCCAGACCGAGCTGACCGGCGATGAACGAATCCGACGACTCCACCTCGACCCTCGCCAGCGAGTCACCCCGAACCGCGACGAAACCGACACCGCGCGGACCCGCCAACCACTTGCGCGACGTGCCGTATACGACGTCGGCGCCCGTCACCGTCGGAACATGCCCGACCGACTGCGCCATGTCGACGACCACCGGCACACCCGCGCTGTGGGCGACGTCGACAATCTGCGCCACGGGTTGGACGACACCGCTCGCCGACCCGATATGACAGACATGGATGAAGTCGGGCTGCTCGAATTGGAGCATGTTCTCCAACGAGTCCACGTCCACATGCCCGTACACATCGCCTTCGGGAAGCACCCGCACCGCGAAGTCGCGCCGTTCGAACTCCGCTAGGTTCGGCCCGAACTCGTTCTTCGCGACCCAGACGGTCGGCGACATCGGCAACGCCCAACTGTTCAATAGGGCACGCAACGACGTGCGAGCGCTGTCGCGAAACGACAACTCTTCCGGCGTGTGACCGATCAACGACGCCAGCGCGCGACGCCCAACCGCAAGCGCGTCCTCCGCTTCGGCGGCAGCCACGTATGACCCCCGTTCCGCCTCTCGCTCAAGGTGTTTCGTGATCGTCGCGATGACGGCGCGCGACGAACGACCCGCCGACGCGGCATCGAGATGAGCAAGAGACGGCTCGACACGCGCAGCGTGCCACTGATCCCCGAGTTCACTGCAGTACATGAGACGAACCTACCCTGCCGTCCGGCATGTCGATCGAGCGATCGAGTCTCGGGGGAGATGGGGCTCGACTCCGCTCGACCGACGCGATGCCGGTGCGACAGGGGCAGCCAGCTCAGTCGGGGGACTGGTCGGCCCACCATGCTTTGAGCGCCGCCTCCGCGTCGTCGCGCGACATGGGGCCAGCGTCCAGGCGCAGTTCCTTCAGGTAGCGCCAGGCTTTGCCGACGAGCGGGCCAGGCGGAACGCCGAGCAGCTCCATGATCGCGTTGCCGTCCAGATCCGGGCGTACCTGATCTAGGTCCTCGGCCTCTCGCAGCACCGCGATCCGATGTTCGAGGTCGTCGTAAGTCTCCTGGAGACGTCGGGCACGGCGCTTATTGCGGGTTGTACAGTCGGCGCGCACCAGCTTGTGGAGCCGCTCGAGGAGCGGGCCGGCGTCCGTCACATAACGTCGGACGGCCGAATCGGTCCATCGGCCCTCCCCGTACCCGTGGAAGCGCAGATGCAAGAACACCAACTGCGCGACGTCCTCGACGACAGCCTTCGGATACTTGAGGGCTCGCATTCGCTTGCGGACCATCTTCGCTCCGACCACCTCGTGGTGGTGGAAGCTGACGCCGCCGCCGTCCTCATGGCGACGCGTCGCAGGCTTGCCGATGTCGTGCAGGAGTGCAGCCCAACGCAAGACGAGATCCGGGTCGCCGGTCTCCAGATCGACCGCCTGCCGCAGGACCGTCAATGAATGCTGGTAGACGTCCTTGTGCTGGTGATGTTCGTCGATCGTCAGCTTCATACCGGGGATCTCCGGGAGGACATGCTCGGCCAACCCCGTCTCGACGAGCAGATCCACCCCATCGATCGGATGCTCGCCCAAGATCAGCTTGTCTAGCTCCACCCGGATCCGTTCGACGGTGATCCGGTCGATCTGATCGACCATCGCAACGATCGCCTCGAACACGCGCGGAGCCAGCACGAAACCGAGCTGGGAGACGAAACGAACACCCCGCAGCATGCGCAGCGGATCATCGTTGAACGAGTTCTCCGGTGCCGCCGGCGTGTCGATGACCCCCGAGAGGAGATCCGACAGGCCGTCGAGCGGATCGCAGAACTCCTGCTGGCCATCCGCGTGCAGACGGACCGCCATCGCATTGACCCGGAAGTCACGACGGATCAAGTCGCCGTCGAGCGTGTCGCCGAACGTGACGACCGGATTCCGGCTCACCTGGTCGTACATGTCCGACCGGAATGTGGTGATTTCCACCATCTGATCGCCGATCTGTGCGCTCACTGTCCCGAAGTCGATGCCCGTGTCCCAGACAGCGTCCGCGCAGCCCTTCAAGATCTCGAAGATCACCTCGGGTCGGGCATCGGTCGTAAAGTCGAGGTCGGTCCCGAGCCTGCCGAGGACTGCATCGCGAACCGAGCCTCCCACCAGGTACAAGTCATGTCCACGACCAGTGAAACGGGTCGCCAACGGGGTCAGCACGTCGTCGAGAGAGCGCAGCGTGACGGCAGCGGATGCCAGGAGACGACTGCGACGCTCGGCGCGCTGGTCGTCGCTCATCCGGCTGCTCTGCGCGCTGTCGGTCATGAGATAAGACAGTACCGACTCGCCGACGCGGCTTGCGCGGTCAGCCTGCCATGGCTAACGGACGGTAACGAACGGCTAGCATCGGAGTGTGTCCGCCGAACCATCACTGCACCATACGGACGTCGCTTCCGACGCTCCGGCAGTCGGCGACTCCGGAAAACCGGTGAAGAACGACGGAAACGACCAACCCGCCAGGAATCGGCGCAGTCGGCGCGGCCGCCGCAGGCGCGGCCGCCGCTCGGGCCGTCCGATCGACGCGAAGAAGACCGACGAGTCAGCGGCGAAACCCGAGGTCGACTGCGACGCCGCCCCCAAGCCTTCGGACCTCGCGAACCGGAACCGACGCAGGACCAACGGAAACAGCACAAGCAAGCCGACGGCACCCAACGGGCAGCGACGCGGAGGCAAGCGCCCCGCCGACGCCGATCCGGCGCCGAAACTGCGGACCGTACGTGAGACCTCGGCCGGCGGACTCGTGCTGTCGGACATCGACGCACCCTTCGAGGACCTGAACGCGGCACTCATCGGCCGCGTCGATCGCCGCGGCCGCACTATGTGGTCGCTACCCAAGGGCCACATCGAGACGGGCGAGACCGCCGAGCAGACCGCGATGCGCGAAGTCGCCGAGGAGACCGGCATCGAAGGCACCATCATCGCGCCGCTCGGCAAGATCGACTACTGGTTCGTCAGCGAAGGACGCCGCATCCACAAGACGGTGCACCACTACCTGCTCCGTTTCACCGGCGGCGAACTCTCGGACGAAGACTACGAGGTCAGTGAGGTCGCGTGGGTGCCGCTCACCGAGTTGCCGCGCCGCCTCACGTACTCTGACGAACGACGTCTCGCCCGGATGGCCGAATCTGTGATCGCCGATCTGCGAAGTGACCCGAACCGGCTGGCCCAGTCCGAAGCCAGCTGTATCCGTACCGAGCCGAACGACTATGAGAGAGCCGCAGCCGCCCGCAACCAGCGCCGTAACGAGCCGCCGCCACCGGTCAAATCCCGGCGGCGCAGAAGGCGACCGCGGCGACCGGCAAACGGTGACGGCTGACCGGGCCGGTCGCGGCGCCACACTCACGGCGGCGGCGGCCGCAGTGCTCCTGACCATCGGGTTCGTTCTCACGATGGCGGGGTTCGGTCCGATGCCAACCGCGTCCGCGGCTCCCGGCGACAACCCCGACTCCGACTACGCGTCCGTCTCGCTCACCGAAGTCACGCCGTCGACCGTGACGAGTTCATCCGGTCACACCGTCAGCGTCCGGGGCCGAGTCACCAACACGTTCGATCGACCGATCCACGATGTGATCGTCCGACTGCAGCGCACCGACCCCGTCACCTCCACCGATCTGCGCACCGTGCTCGGCGCCGACGCATCCGTCTACGACACGGTGACCGGATTCAAGAAGGTCACCGAGACTCTCGCACCGAACCAGACCGTCGAGTTCGCCGTCGACGTGCCACTGTCCGGCGGCGGCCTGCAGATCTCGCAGGCAGGCGTGTACCCGCTGCTGGTCAACATCAACGGCACCCCCGACTACGGTGGCCAGGCGCGCATCGCCGACTCGCGGACCATGCTTCCCGTCCTGTCGCTGCCAGCCGACCGAGGGCGAGCCGCGCAGTGGGTGAGTCCCGGAGCGGGGACGGAACCGAATCCGCTCCTGGGCCGCGACGGATCCATCGCCGCAAACGACACAAACCCGGCTGCGTTCACCTTCATCTGGCCGCTCGCCGCGCCGCCACAACAGGCTGCGGGAACACTCGGCGGCGACACCGCCGACATCCGGTTGATCGGCGACGACCTCACCTCTTCTCTCGAAGACGACGGGCGGCTCGGGCGGTCCCTGAAAGCATTGGAGACCGTCGCAGGCGTGGGCGACGACTCCGGCGACACGGACCGACCCGAAAGCCGGGTCCGCAACGCGATCTGCCTCGCCGTCGACCCCGACCTGATCAGCACCGTTCAATCGATGGCATCCGGCTATTCGATCAGCGAGGACCCCGCCGACCCCGACGCCCCCACCCAGGCAGGCGACGGGTCGACGATCGCCCGCAAATGGTTGCAGCGCCTGACCCGCGTCGCGTCCACCATGTGCGTCACCGCGCTCCCATACGCGCAAGCCAGCCTCGACTCACTGGATCGCATCGGCGACAAAAAGCTCACCGACATGGCACTGACCGGTGCGTACGACACGGTCGACAACATCCTCGGCGTCACCAGCGTGCGCGGGCTCACCCTCCCGGCCGTCGGCACCCTGTCGCCGCAAGGCGCGGCACTGCTCGACGGCCGCGCCGGATCGGATGCGGCCGCCGTAGTCTCCACCGCCGTCGACCCCACGGCCCGCACCCGGACCGGGTCGGCCCTCGTCGGCCGCTACCGGTCCGGTGGACTCCCCGTTCAGGCCTACGATCCGGGTGTCAGCGCGGCACTCGGCGCGATCGGCGACCGCCCCGTCACACCGTCGTATCTGCCGGACTGGCAACGTACGCCGCTCGCCGGAGAGTCGGCGGTGAGCAGACGGCAGACCGCGGCAGCCTCGCTCGCCTTCCCGATGCTCGACGCCTCGCCGCCGAACCCGAGCGACTCCAACCCGGTCACCGCGGTGACTGGCCGCAGCGCATTCACCATGCCACCGACGTACTGGTCACCCACCCCGGACGACGCGCGCTCCCTCCTCGAGACCGCGGGGCTCATGGCGGCTTCCGGTGTCGCCGACCCCGTTCCCCTCACCGACGTCATCTCCGGGCTGAACGAAGCCGACCGAGACGCGGACCTCGCGGTGCCCGGGGACGTCGACCAACTCGCCGCCTACGGTTACCCGCTGTCGTCGAAGGACCTGACGGAGGTGCGCCGGGACGTCGACCTCATCGGCCGGCTCCAGGACTCCTTCGCCACCGGCAGTGACCTGCCGTTCACCCCAGCCGAGTACATCGACCCACTGCGGGCTGACCTGCTGCGGACCGCATCGACACCGTCGACGACCAGCACCATCGTGTCCCGCATCGAACGCCCGCAACGACTCGCGGCAATCGGCTCGACCGTCACACACATGCAACAGTCGGTGTCGCTGCTCGACCCGAGCGGCCGGTACACGCTCGCCTCCGAACGCAGCCCGCTCCTGCTGGTCGTGCAAAACGAGCTAGCGTTGCCGATCAAAGTGAGTTTGGACATCACAGCACCGTCCGAACTGAGCGTCGGCGACGTCGGCGTCGTCGAGATCCCCGCACAGGGGACTAGACAACTGCAGCTCCCGACTCACGCGTCGAGCTCACAGTCGGCCACCGTCCGCATCGCGTTGGTCACGACGAACGATGTCCCGTTGAGCAGCCCCGTCGACCTGTCGGTGTACGCGAACGCCTACGGGAAGGCACTGTTCTGGATCACAATCGCCGCCGCCGTCATCCTGGTCCTGCTGACCGCACGACGCCTGTGGCACCGATTCCGCGGCGAACCCGACCCGGCGGACCAAGACCGCCCCGAACCCGATGAGCACGAACGTCAGCTCGCCGCCACCGGCTATCAGCAACGGCTGGCAGCCGAGCGCGTGACGGACACCGACGAACGCGAGCAGCCCGACCCCGGAGAGCCTGTATGACGACCGAGCACAAGAAGGCCGAGAACCCCTCCGACGAGAGCGTGATGCGGACCGGCGGATCCATCGCCATCGGCACCCTCACCAGCCGTATCACCGGATTCATCCGCACCGTGCTCGTGTTGGGAATGCTCGGTCCGGCACTGTCGTCGGCGTTCCAAGCCGCGTACGTGCTGCCAGGCATGATCTCCGAAGTGCTCCTGGGCGCCGTGCTCACCGCGATCGTCATCCCCGTCCTGGTCCGTGCCGAAGCCGAAGACGCCGACGGCGGAGCCGATTTCATCAACCGGATCTTCAGCCTCACCCTCGTCGTACTCGGTGTAGCGACCGTCGTCGCGCTTGTCGCCGCGCCAGTCCTGACGACCTTGAATGTCGGCAACGGCGAAGTGAACCGCGACGTCACCACGTCGCTTGCATATCTGCTGCTTCCGGAAGTCCTGTTCTACGGTCTCACCGCACTGTTCATCGCCATCCTGAACATGAAGGGCCTGTTCAAACCCGGCGCGTGGGCCCCAGTTCTGAACAACATCGTGCAGATCACGACCCTGGTCCTGTTCTACTTCATGCCCGGCGAGATCACGCTGAATCCGGTCCGGCTGTCCGATCCCAAACTGCTCGTCCTAGGCATCGGAACCACCCTCGGCGTCATCGCCCAGGTCGCGATTCTGCGCCCGTACCTACGGAAAGTCGGAGTGCGACTCCGTTGGAAGTGGGGCATCGACGCACGCCTGCGGACCTTCGGCAACATGGCGGTCGCGATCATCGGCTACGTGCTCGTGCTGCAGGTCGGCCTGATGGTGACCTACAACATCGCTGCGGGGGCCAGCGCAGGCGGGATCTCCGCGTACGCCACCCATTGGCAGTTGCTGCAGCTCCCGTACGGCGTCCTCGGCGTCACCATCCTGACCGCGATCATGCCCCGCATGTCACGCAACGCGGCAGCCGACGACACCGAAGCCGTCGTCGACGACATGTCGCTAGCGACCCGTCTGACGATCGTCGCACTGGTGCCCGTCGTCGCATTCATGACGTTCTTCGGTCCCGCGATCGGTGTCGCGATATTCAACTTCGGCGAGTTCGACGCCGATACCGCGTCCCAGGTCGGGTCCGTCCTCGCGTGGGGCGCCTTCACCCTCATCCCGTACGCGATGACCCTCGTCCAGCTCCGAGTGTTCTACGCCCGGGAAGACGCGTGGACGCCGACTGTGATGGTCGTCGGTATCACCGCGGTCAAGGTTGCCTCGTCGTATCTCGGACCCGTGCTGTTCGACGACCCGGACATGGTGGTGCGCTGGCTGTCGTTGTCGAACGGACTCGGCTATCTCGTCGGCGCGATCGTCGGCCACATCCTGCTCAAGAAGCGGTTGGGTGGCCGGGCGATGAAGAACGTCGCCCGCCCGGCACTGCTCACTCTCGGGGTCTCCCTCGTCGTCGCGGCAGCCGTATGGGGGATCTCCGAACTGACCGGCTTCGCGCGCATGTCGACGCACGCCGGAAAGGTCGGGTCACTGGCGTATCTGATCATCACCGCGGTGGTCGCGCTCGGCGTTGTCTACCTGCTGTTGGTCGCGTTGAAGATCCCGGAGATGGTGTCGATCAGCAACGCGGTGATGCGGATCGTCGGGCGCTTCATCCCGAGGCTCGCACCGCCGGCTATCGCGGGCGACGACGAGGATGCCCGCACCATGACGGTGCAGTTCCAGCGCGTCTCCGGCGAGGAATCGTTCCCGTACCCTGGACAGGTAGACGTCCGGCGCCGCTTCGACCGAGGCACAGCCACCTGGCAGGAGTACTCCGCCTTCTCCGGCGGGGCGGCGGGCGAGACAACTGTGATCCCGGTGGTCCGCAGCGGTCCGCCTCGTGGGCCCCAACGCCGCCCCGGACCGTCGCAGCCACCCCTGCGTCCCCGAGGAGCACCACCGATGACCGCATCCGGTTCGGACGACGCGGCGCCACGCCCGTCCACCGAGCCGACGCGTGCCATGATTCCGAAGGCGGAGCAGGTCCAGCGCGGACCACGTCTGATTCCGGGCGCGGCCGTCGCAGGCGGACGCTACCGGTTGCTCGAACCGCAGGGCGGTGCGCGAGGTCTCGCGTTCTGGCGGGCCAAGGACATCGGGCTCGACCGCGAGGTCGGACTCACCTTCGTCGACCCGGAACAGAAGTTCCCGCCGGTGAATCCCGGGCAACGCGATCCGCTTCAGGAGGGACCACAGGCCGTCTTGCACCGGACGCGTCGGATCGGCCAGCTGCATACGGCGGGTGTCGCGCGTGTTCTCGACGTGGTGCGCAGCGCATCCGGCGGCATCGTCGTCACCGAATGGGTGCCGGGCTCCAAACTCGCCGACGTCGCCGCGACCAATCCGTCGCCGACGGGTGCCGCACGCGCCGTTCGTGCCCTCGCCGCAGGCGCCGAAGCCGCCCACCGGGCCGGAACTGTCCTGTCGATCGACCATCCGGACCGGATCCGCGTGAGCACGTCCGGCGACGCCGTCCTCGCGTTCCCGGCGATCATGCCAGACGACGACCGCCGCAGCGACGTCCGCGGACTCGGTGCCGTTCTGTATTCGCTCCTGCTGGGGCGCTGGACGCTCGACGGGGAGACCGGCAAGCGTCTGGTGACCTCGGCGATCACCGACGACCCCGTCGGCGGCATGGCGGTCGCCGAACCCGATCCGGCCGACCCGTCCCAGCCGCGAGTGCCGCGCGACGCGAAGCCCGACATTCCGTTCGAGATCTCCGCCGTCGCCGCGCGCTCGCTGGAAGGCGACCGCGGTATCCGCACAGCCGCCACCGTCCAGCATGTACTCGACCAGGCGACCGTCGTCGACCTGCAGACCGACCTGCTGCCGCGCGTCCTCGACGCGCCCGCACCCGTGTCGGTCGCGCCGATCAGCCGGACCCGCAGGGAACGTCTCATGGGCGAAGGCGACGCCGGCAAGAAGAACACCGCACTGCTCGCGGGCGGCGGCCTGTTCATCCTGTTCGTCATCGTCGCGATCATCGTCGCCGCAACCAACCTGTTCGGTTCGTCCGACGATGACGCCGGCCTGGACTCGTTCCTGCCCGGGTCGTCGTCCAGTGCACCGGCGAATCCCGAGAAGGGCGGCGATGTCGAGCCGATCACGGTGCGCTCGGTGAGCCTGCTCGACGTATCGGACGAGCCTGCGGACTCGTCGGCGAACATCGGTCACCTCCTCACCGGGGAGGCACCCGGTTGGAAATCCGACGTCTACCGGGGCTCGCCGGATTTCGCGGGCCTCAAGGAAGGACTCGGTCTGATGTTCCGGCTGAAGTCGCCTGGCACCGTGAAGTCGGTGACGATCGCGACCCCGACACCGGGGTTCAACGTTGAACTGCGCACCTCGACGTCACGGAACCCGCGGAGTCTCGACGCGACGACTCGGGTCGGCAGCGGCACGGTCGACAGCAAGATGTCCACGCTGAACGTCGAGTCGCCCACACAAGCTCCGTACTTCGTCATCTGGCTCACCTCACTCCCGCAGAGCGGCGGCGGATTCCAGGCCATCATCGATCGAGTGACGCTGAACTGATGACCGACGGATCGGTGTTCGAGGACGGCGCCGTCCTCGGCGACGACGGGCTCCGCCGCACCCCCTGGGGCGCGGCCGCCGGGATGATGCGGGACTACTACGACACCGAGTGGGGCATGCCCGTGTCGGGGGAGTCCGCCCATTTCGAGCGACTCTGTCTGGAGGGCTTCCAAGCGGGACTGTCGTGGGCGACGATCCTGCGCAAGCGAGCGGCGTTCCGCGAGGTGTTCGTCGGCTTCGACGTCGATCAGATCGCGACGTTCGGGCCCGACGACGTCGAACGACTCATGGGCGACGCCCGGATCGTCCGCAACCGGGCCAAGATCGACGCGACGATCACCAACGCGCAGGCGACCATCGCATTACGCGAGGACGTCGGGCTCGAAGCGTTTCTGTGGTCGTACCGGCCCGCCGACACCCCCCGGCCGCTGAACATGGCCGACGTCCCCACCACTTCACCGGAATCGGTGGCTCTCTCGAAGGCTTTGCGCAAGAAGGGCTTCCGATTCGTCGGCCCGACAACGATGTTCGCGCTCATGGAGGCGCTTGGCGTCGTCGACACCCACGTGATGGGTTCGCACCGACGGGGTGCATCCGGAGTGTGGGAGAGCTAGTAGAGGGGTCGGTGATGACGAAGGGTGGCGCTGGGCGCGTGTACGGGGGACTGACGGCGGAGAACCGACAGCTCCAACGCCGCGAGTCGCTGATCGAAGCGGGCCTGCATCTGTTCGGCACACTCGGTTACCCGAACGTCTCGGTGAAACGCATCTGCGCCGAAGCCGGTCTGACTCAGCGTTATTTCTACGAGTCGTTCGGCGACCGTGCCGCGTTGCTCGGCGAGGTCTACAACCATTGCGTCGAAACGGCTCGCGACGCCACGCTGGCCGCGGCCGCGAAGGCCCTCGCCGACATCGAGATCGCCGACGGTCCGATCCCGGACGACGTGGTACCCGGGCTGACCGAACAGGCACTGCGTGGATTCATCTCCAGCCTCACCGAGGACACCCGGCGCGCCCGCATCATCATGATCGAAGTCGTCGGCGTCAGCCCCGAACTCGAGGAGTTGCGACTACGCGCTATTCACCGGTGGGCCGATCTGATCCTCGGTTTCGCCAGTCGGGGTCACGAACCGACTGCCGACCAGCGGCTCGGCGCGATAGGTCTCGTCGGCGCGTTGACTCAGCTCCTCGTCGAGTGGCAGACCGCCCACCAAGCCCCCATCGAACCGGGTTACGACGTGGAACTGCTCGACATCGATGCGATCCACCGCGTGGTCACCGGCACGTTCGTGGCCACCTACCGGCAGCTCTTTCACGCCGACTAGCGTCGAGAAGTCACCGAACTCCGGATACCTGCCACCGCAGCGTCGAGGTCGGGAACGACGAACAGCCACTCGGACCCGTCGCCGAGGGTCAGACACAGCCGCTCGCGTTTCCCGCCGCTGAAGAACTTTCCCGTACCGGGAGCCGTCCCGACGCCGACGACGAACTTGAACGCGACCGCGAACCGAGCCCCCTGCGCGCGACGACCCTTGGGCTCGAACACCACATGCGTCTTAGTCACCTGCAACTCGCCCGGCACCGCGACACGGTCCATCGACCGTGCCGCCGTCCACCTCGCCAACGGCTGGTCGTCGTCCATGGCTACGAGGATATGACACACGTCGAGAGTCCCCCGAACACGCCCGTGGGCTATGTGGCAGCTGGCGGACCGATGGTCAGTCATCCCCAGCATCACCCACTTGGTTGTGCACCCGAGCACGGGTTATCCACAGGTTCCGCTCGAATGACTCACAATTTGCCGACTTTATCCACAAGTACGTAGAAACAGACATTTTCGGCTGGGTGCGGGCCTAGATTCATCGACATGCAACGGGGGATCACAGACACCCGAAGCGACGACCAGTTGCTCCGGGATCACACAAACGGGGACCGCACCGCCTTTGAAGTTCTCTTCAAACGGCACGAGAACAAGCTATGGGCCGTCGCACTGCGCACTACCGGCGATTACGACGACGCAGCCGATTCACTCCAGGACGCACTCGAATCGGTTAACAGGACCGCTGGTCGCTTCCGGTTCGACTGCACCGTGTCCAGTTGGCTGTACCGGATCGTCTTGAACGCGTCGCTCGATCGCCTCCGACGCAACAAGTCGCATGCGAGCGCTCCGCTCATGGAAGAGGACGAGTCGCTTGTCGATCCGCTCGATCACACCGGCGACATCGACCTGTCGCTGTCCATCGGTCGCGCGCTCGACGTCCTCCCGCCCGAACAACGAGCAGTGATCATCCTGCTGCACATCTACGACCTTCCAGTCGCCGAAGCCGCCGCCGCGCTCGGTATCCCGCCCGGCACAGTCAAGAGCCGAGCCAACCGCGGGCGGGCGAAGCTCGCTCTCGTACTCGGCCACCTGAGAACTGAGGGGTGAGAGCCCCGTCGCGACATCCGCCACGCCCGAGCTGACCACAACGGAACCGAAACGGGCTCCGCCGCGTCTAAATCAGTGATGGAATCAAATCACCAACGACGCGGAGGCGGACACAGTCTGATGGAGCACAACGGGGCAGAGAGTCGCGACGGACAGTATCCCGGCCCGCCGTTGCCCGCCGACATTCTCATCGACTTCCACGCCGGACAACTCGATCCCGCCTTCGCCGAGCATGTGCGCACGGTGATCGCCGACGATCCCGACGCCCGACGCATCCTCGCCGCCCTCGACGCGACAAACGCAGACCTCGTCTCCTTGCGGGACGAGGAGATACCGATCCCGCCCGACGTCAGGACACGAATGCTGGGCACGATCAGTCGCTTCCACACCGACTGACCGCCCGCACCCGATCTGCTCGCCGTCGCCGGATTCGTGACCACCTCCGGCGGGCCGCGGGAACATCAGCCCATATCCTTGTGTTGAACGGAAAGCCCGCGTGCAATAGCGGGCCCACTTGCTACACGGAGGATTGATGAGCGACACCGAGAACCAGATCCACGAGCTAATCATCGTCGGATCCGGCCCCGCGGGTTACACGGCCGCGGTCTACGCGGCTCGCGCCGAACTGTCGCCCGTCGTCTTCGAAGGAATCTCCTTCGGCGGCGCATTGATGACCACAACCGAGGTGGAGAACTTCCCCGGTTTCCAGAAGGGTATCCAAGGCCCCGAACTGATGGACGAGATGCGCGAGCAGGCGATCCGATTCGGTGCCGACCTCCGCATCGAAGAAGTCGACGCGATGCGTCTGGAGGGCGACATCAAAGAGGTCGAGGTCGGCGGCGAGGTGTACCGCGCTCGCGCCGTGATCCTCGCGATGGGCGCTGCCGCCCGCTACCTCAACATCCCGGGGGAGCAGGAACTTCTCGGCCGCGGTGTCTCCTCGTGCGCGACATGCGACGGTTTCTTCTTCAAGGAGCAGGACATCGTCGTCGTCGGCGGCGGTGACTCGGCGATGGAGGAAGCCACCTTCCTCACCAAGTTCGCGCGCAAGGTCAGCCTCGTCCACCGCCGCGACGAGTTCCGCTCGTCGAGGATCATGCTCGAACGCGCCCGCGCCAACGAGAAGATCGAGTTCGTCACCAATGCGGCTGTCTCCGCTGTCAAAGGCGAGAATTCCGTGACCGAGCTCGAACTCACCGACACCGTGACCGGCGAGACACGCCCGCTGGTCGCGACGGGCATGTTCGTCGCTATCGGCCACGATCCGCGCAGCGACCTGGTGCGCGGCCAGATCGATCTCGACGAGGACGGCTACGTGAAGGTCGACGGCCGTTCCACCTACACCAATGTCCCCGGTGTGTTCGCATGCGGCGACCTCGTCGACCACACCTACCGCCAAGCGATCACCGCGGCCGGCAGCGGATGCTCGGCCGCGATCGACGCCGAGCGCTGGCTCGCCGACCACGCGGGCTAAGTCCCTTCCCGAAACCTCGAACAAGGAGTAAAACATGGCAGGCAACACTGTCGACGTCACCGACGCCACGTTCAAGTCGGACGTACTCGAATCCGACAAGCCCGTACTGGTCGACTTCTGGGCCACCTGGTGCGGCCCGTGCAAGATGGTCGCCCCGGTACTCGACGAGATCGCTCGCGACAACTCCGAGAAACTAACCATCGCCAAGGTCGACGTCGACGCGAACCCCGCGATCGCCCGCGACTTCCAGATCATGTCGATCCCGACCATGATCCTGTTCGAGAACGGAAAGCCCACCAAGACGATCCAGGGGGCCAAGCCGAAGGCCGCCATCCTGCGGGAGCTCGCACCCGTCCTCGAATAGCCGCGGTTTCGACACAGCCGTCGATAGCAATAGGTTGGTCTCGATCCGGTGCTTTCGTTTGTCGGCACAGACACGGACCTGAGAGAATAGAGCGGTGCAGTGACGGCCGCCGGCCACCCGGTCGGCGGCCGTCACCCTTATGCGAGAAAGTGGGGTCTCCATGCCGGTACTGCGACTCGGCGATCACGGCTCGGCGGTCGCCGAGATTCGGGCCATCCTTGCAACGCGAGGACTGCTGCCTCCGGCGCCGACCGCCACACCCGGTGACGAGCGGAACCCGTGGTCCCCACCCGAAGCCGTCTTCGACGCGGCCTGCGATCGCGCGGTCCGCGCGTTCCAGCAAGAGCGCGGCCTAATCGTCGACGGCGTCGTCGGCAGTGCGACATACGGAGCTCTTCGTGAGGCCTCGTATCAACTCGGCAGCCGCGTCCTGCTGTACCGCCTGTCCGCCCCCATGACGGGCGACGACGTGGCGACCCTGCAGTCACGCCTGCAGAACCTCGGCTACTACCACGGGCTCGTCGACGGACAGTTCGGCGAAGTCACCCACAACTCGGTCGGCCGATACCAGACCGAATACGGATTGAGCTCGGACGGTATCTGCGGGCCCGAGACGATCCGTTCCCTCAACCGTCTCGGCACCCGGATCACCGGCGGATCGCCGCACGCCATCCGCGAGGAGGAGCAGGTCCGACGGTCCGGCCCTCGGCTGTCCGGCAAGCGCATTCTGATCGACCCCGGTTCTGACTCTGATGCAGACGCTGGAGCGCTGTGGGATCTCGCGTCGCGACTGGAAGGTCGGATGTCGGCGGCAGGCATGGAGACGTTCCTGTCTCACGACGGAAAGTCGTCGCCGGAAGATGATGAGCGGGCCCGTGTCGCGAATCTCGCGGACGTCGACCTGATGATCTCGCTGCGCGCGGGCAGCTACCGGAACGAACTCGCCAACGGTGTCGCGACGTTCTACTTCGGCAATACTCACGGCTCGTTCTCCACCATCGGCCGCAACCTTGCCAGCTTCATTCAGCGTGAACTCGTCGCCCGCACCAGTTTCCTCGATTGCCGCACACACGAGCGCACGTGGAATATCCTGCGCACCACGCGTATGCCCGTCGTCGTCATCGAGACCGGATACATCACGAATCCCCACGACGCTGCGTTGCTCGCCGACGCTGAGAAGCGGGACACGATCGCCGAAGCCATCCTCGTCGCCGTCAAACGTCTCTACCTTCTCGGCGAGAACGATCGTCCGACGGGCACTTACACGTTCGCCGATCTTCTCGCCGCAGAGCGCATCACCCCGTGAATTACATCGATGTTGTTTCCCGTGAAACATCGGCGAGCAACACGCTGTAGCGGACGCTGTCTGATCTAGCCGACCGGAGTGGGCGCGCCTGACAGGTCGGCAGCCGCCTCGACGACGAGCTTCTCGAGCGCCCGCTCGACGGCAGACTTCCATCCGAGTCCCTCGTCGAGTTCCAGCCGAAGTCTGGGCAGATAGAGATCAGCCGCGACCGTCTCGAAACCGGAGTCGATGAGAAGGTTCGTCTGCATGAGGCACTCGAGGCACGCATCTGTGTCGATACCGTTCCCGAGCATCAACCCGACGAGATCACGCTCGAGTGGTTCCCGTGAACCACTGAATCCGAACGCCTCGATCGCGCGGACGCCGCGTCGCACGATATCGGAGACGACAGCGTCGATCAGCGTTACCGAGATCTCCTCGAAACCGGGCTCTGTCGACACAGCCGACAGCAGGACCGCATCCGAGCCGACCGGAGCAGTCGGAAAGCGTCGGGCCCGCGGAACTAACCCGGGGGGAGCGTAGAGGGCACTCCCGACCACCCGGCCCGTACTCGACTCGAAAGCGACTTGTCCGCAAGTACCCCACTCCAGGAGTAGACCGGAGATCCACGCCTCCTTGTCGAACTCGCTCTCATGCTCGGCCGTGGACCTCCGGTCGACGATCCCCGATTCGAAGCCGTCCGGTTCATCTCGATCCATCTCCCAGAAGACACATCGCCGAGTATGAGACGGCAGGGACTCGAACATTTCGAGTTCCAGCGGAACTACCGTCACCGTCATCGTTGCTCCCGTATCACGCCGCGCGTACTACTGAGATCTGCATGTCACTGTGACGTTTCACGGGTGCAGGCCTCCATCACCGTTGGTAAAACGGAATATTCCGACTATTTCGCGTTGTCCGTCTGCTCTGCGATCATCGTGACAATCCGCTCCAGATCGTCCACCGAACCGAACTCAATGACGACCTTTCCCTTCCGCTTGCTGAGGCTCACCGTCACCTTAGTGTCCAGCCGATCAGACAACCGGTCGGCGACCCCCTGCAGGCCGGGCATCTGCATCTGCTGACGCTTACGTTGGGGTGCCGCCGGAGAGTCACCGTCACCGCGATTGGCGAGAGTCACCGCCTCTTCCGTCGCCCGAACTGACAGACCTTCCGCGACGATCCGAGCGGCAAGTTGCTCCTGAGCCTCACTACCGGTCTCCAAAGAGAGAAGAGCACGAGCGTGCCCAGCCGACAGCACGCCCGCCGCGACCCGGCGCTGTACCGGGATCGGCAGACGCAGCAGTCTGATCATGTTGGAGATAACTGGACGCGAACGACCCAGACGGTTAGCAAGCTCCTCGTGTGTCACGTCGAACTCTTCGAGCAGCTGCTGATATGCGGCGGCCTCTTCGAGGGGATTCAACTGCGCGCGGTGGATGTTCTCCAGGAGTGCATCGCGAAGCATGGCACCGTCGGGCGTCTCGCGCACGATGGCAGGGAGAGCATCAACGCCGACATTGGTGCCCGCACGCCAGCGCCGCTCACCCATGATCAGCTGATAGCGGACACCGTCGGCCGTGGGGGAGGGGAGTTCCCGGACGACGATCGGCTGCATCAATCCGAACTCACGGATCGAATGCTCGAGCTCCGCTAGCGCGTCCTCATCGAACACGGTGCGCGGCTGGCTCGGGTTCGGCTCAATCTGCGACGGCGGGATCTCGCGATACACGGCGCCGATGGCATCCGGCGCTTCTACTTCGGCTGGCCCGCGCGGCGATCCGTGGGGGGCGTCAGTGGATTCACGTGAAACATCGGTCTCGATTTCGACCGAAGCTCCGGAAGCGTCGCGGGGCGAACCGCCACCGATGACGACGTCGGCCGCAGCAGACCCCATCCGACGCGTGTTTGTTCCCTGGTTCTCGTCCGTCGGGCCGGTCGGAATGAGTGCGGCCAATCCTCGACCCAGACCGCCCCGACGTTGCGCGTCACGCTGTTGTGCCATTAGGCCAGACCGCCTTCCAAAGCTGCGCGCTGCGCAAGTTCGCGCGATGCGTCGAGGTAGCTCATCGAGCCACGTGAACCCGGGTCGTACTCGATGATCGACATGCCGAACCCGGGCGCCTCAGAGACCTTCACACTGCGGGGAATGATCGTTGAGAGCACGGTGTCACCGAAATGGTTACGGACCTCAGAAGCCACCTGATCCGCAAGCTTGGTTCTTCCGTCGTACATCGTCAGAAGGACGGTGGACACGTGCAGCTCCTTGTTGAGGTGCGCCTGTACGAGTTCGATATTCCGCAGCAACTGTCCGACACCCTCTAGTGCGTAGTACTCACACTGGATCGGAATGAGTACTTCCTTCGCGGCTACCATCGCATTGACGGTCAGCAGACCGAGCGACGGCGGACAGTCGATCAGCACGTAGTCGATCCCAAACTCGACTAGCACGCTCTCGTCGAGAGACCTCCGCAGCCGACTCTCCCGAGCAACCATTGAGACCAGCTCGATCTCCGCACCCGCGAGGTCCAGCGTCGACGGCACACAGAAGAGTCGATCATTCGCAGGTGACTGCTGGATTGCATCACGCAGCGGCACATCATCCAAGAGCATCTCGTACACCGAGGCGATACCGGGACGTCGATGATCGATGCCTAGCGCAGTGCTGGCATTGCCCTGCGGATCGAGGTCGACCACTAATACTCCGAGACCATGGATCGCGAGCCCAGCCGCAAGATTCACGGCAGACGTCGTCTTGCCGACGCCGCCCTTCTGGTTTGCAACCGTCATAATTCTCGGCCGCGCCGGCCGGGGGAGAGTGCCGGTGCCACCCGGGGTCAGGACCTGACTCGCTCGCTCGGCTGCAGCCGCGATCGGCGTGTCCGCGTAGTGCCCTGCGCGCGTATCGGTCGGTGTTTCACGTGAAACTACTGATTCGTCTTTGGGCACCCCGGAGCTCCTTACGTCGTTCCGTCCATTGTGCGCTCTACGTCTAAAGGACACCAATCCTCTAACGCCCCCTCTTGGCACGACGTGCGGCGCGGCGCGCTGCGGCCGCATCCTTGTCCGTCGCGACCCTCGACCCGACAAGGAGAGTCGTCGGCTCGTCGAGTACGTCGACGCCACACTGTGTCACGGTCAGGTCCACGATGCCCGTCTTCCGCACCGCCGCACGATCGCGCTGTATCTCGTCCGCGGCCGAGCGCCCCTTGAGAGCGATAAGTCGTCCGCCTACCCGGATCAGCGGCGCGGACCAACCCGCGAGACGGTCCAGCGGAGCGACCGCGCGGGACGTCACGACGTCCGCAGTACCGACGCTCGCCAACACAGTCTTCTCCTCAGCACGGCCACGCGTCACCGTGACGTTTGTCAGTCCGAGCTCGGACACCACCTCGTCCAGGAAGGTTGTCCGCCTCAGGAGAGGTTCGATCAACGTGATCGAGACGTTCGGTTTCGCTATCGCAAGCGGGATGCCCGGCAGTCCGGCACCGCTGCCTATATCGAAGGCCGTCGCGCCGTCGTCGATCACCTCGCCGAGTACGGCACAGTTCAGAATGTGCCTGGTCCACAGGCGCGGTACCTCACTCGGCCCAATGAGACCACGCAGAACCCCCTGCTCGGTAAGCAGTCGCGCGTAAGCATTCGCCTCACCCAGACGGTCTCCGAACACCATGGTTGCAACCTCGGGGGTCGGTTCGCACTCAGCCGGCGATTGATCGTCTGCCATCTATCCTCAATTCCTCAGTGGGTTTCACGTGAACCTGGATCGATGAGAATCGCTGTCCTGTTCCACGTGAAACACGATGAATCACATGCGTGTAATTCTTCCCATGCAAACGAGTGAAGTCCCGGCCTGATGGCCGGGACTTCACTCCGAACAGGGGAGCGGAGACATCACTCCTTAATGACGACCACGCGCCGCTTCGGCTCGGCGCCTTCGCTCTCGCTGTAGACCCCGTCGACGGCGGCAACGGCGTCGTGCACGATCTTGCGCTCAAACGGCGTCATCGGGTCAAGAGCTTCGCGTTCGCCACTGTCGCGCACGCGCTCGGACACCTCGGTGCCAAGTCGAGCCAGACGATCGCGGCGGTCCGCCCGCCACCGACTGACGTCGAGCATCAGTCTGCTGCGATCGCCGGTCGCCTGCTGAACGGCGAGGCGAGTCAGCTCCTGAAGCGCGTCGAGCACCTCACCGTCGCGCCCGACGAGCTTCGACAGATCCTTGCCTCCGTCGATGCTGACGATCGCACGGTCGCCATCCACGTCCAGATCGATGTCACCGTCGAAGTCGAGCACGTCGAGCAACTGCTCGAGGTAATCGCCCGCGATCTCGCCCTCTTCGACCAGACTGTCTTCTTCACTCACTGCTTCCGGAGCATCCTCGGCAATGGCCTCGTCGGATTCGACGGGGGCCTGCACAGCGTCACCTGTCATGATTCGTACCTCTGTATCTTCTGCGGAAAAGTTCGTTGCGTGAGGAGAACCGCATCAGCGCTTGCGGCCTTGCCTGTTCTTCTTGTTCCGTTTGTTGCCCGACTGCTTGGCGCCGCCCGGCCTGCTCGGTCGCTGCCCGGGGGACGGCTTCTTCCCGGGAGCGGCCTGCTTGGCCGCCTCGCCCGAAGGCTTCTCACCGGAAGCCGGCTCGTTCGACGCTCCGCCGCCCTTCTTCAACGAGGTCTTGGGTGCCTCGTCGGAGCCGTCCTCTTCGACGTCAGTTGCGGCGTCGGCGACCGCGGTCGCACCACGCTTGGGACTGCCGGGCTTCGCGCCGGGTTTCGGAGCGTTGGCTCGGAGCCGTTCGTCCTTGGCAGCCTTGGCTTCTTCCTCCTCCTTGGCGATACGGCCAAAGACGAGGTGCTGCTGACCATAGGTCCAGAGGTTATTGCTGACCCAGTAGAGCAGGATCGCGACCGGGAAGAACGGACCGGTGACGAGAATGCCGAGCGGGAACACGTAGAGCGCGAGCTTGTTCATGATGCGCGTCTGGGGGTTGTCCGATGCGGCAGCCGTCTGGCGGGCCACCGAGGCACGCGAGTTCATGTGCGTCGCGATGGACGCCACGATCATCAGCGGCACGACGACGACGGCGATCTGCCAACGCGTGAAGTCGATGGCCTGACCCGGCTCAACGAACGCCTTGAACTGTTCGACGGGCTCCGTGATGAACGACGACAACGGAACACCGAACAGACGGGCGTCGAGGAAGTTCTGCACTTGATCCGCGCTGAACGCATAGTTGCCGATGGACCGCGTCTGCTCGGCGGTCATCGCCTCGCTGGTTCCGCCGATCGGCATGGCGGTGCCGGTGCCCATCCGGTTGAACGAGCGCAGCACGTGGAACAGACCGATGAACACCGGGATCTGCATGAACATCGGGAGACAGCCGAGGAGCGGATTGAACCCGTGCTCCTTCTGGAGCTTCTGCATCTCCTCGGTCATCTTGACTCGGTCGTTGGCATACTTCTTACGGATCGCCTGCATCTGCGGGTTGATTTCCTGCATCTGCTTCGTCGTCCGGATCTGCTTGACGAACGGCTTGTACAGGATCGCGCGCAGAGTAAAGACGAGGAACACCACGGACAGCGCCCAGGCGACGCCCGAACCACCCGGCGAGTCCGGCATGATCTTGTCGAACAGCCAGTGCCAGACCCACATGATCCAGGACACCGGGTAGTAGATGAAGTTGAGCACGGCTCACTGACCCCTATCTGAAGTTGGCGCGTGAGCGCCGCTTTCTAAAGTCTGCTGCTTGCCGACCATCGCGGCGAGCCATTGTCGCGGACCGTTTTCGGGCACCGGGTCGTAACCGGGGCGATGCCAAGGTCCGCATTTGAGAAGTCGCCACACCGACAGCACCGAACCCCAGAGGAATCCGTGCCTGCCCAGTGCTTCGACCGCGTACCCACTGCAGGTGGGCTCGAACCGACAGGTCGGCATGCGAGTCGGTGAGATCCACGTTCGATACAGCTCGATCAGGAACACGAGAGCTTGACGCGGGAACGCGTGGAGGCGGTGGGCGAGACTCATCGAGCCCCCGCGAACGCCGCCAGCGCCTTCCGATGCGCGAAACCGGTCCTCAGCTGGTCGGCGAGCTCACCGGTGGAGAGCTCGGCGGTGGACGGATACGCACGAAGTACCACGAAAGTCTCCGCCACCGGCAGCTCGTCGCGCACTTGGGCGAAGGCATGACGAAGACGCCGTGCGACCCGATGACGGGTGACGGCGTCGCCGACTTTCTTCGAAACGATGAGGCCGAGCCACGGGCCGCCGACAGTCGCGACATCCCTGCGCAGGCCGGACGGATCGGGCCACGTCGCGGAGACCGGTGCCAAGTGAATTACCAGGTCACGCGCCGAAACCCGCACACCTTTGGCAAGTGTGCGGGTAAAATCGGATCTCCGCGAGATCCGCCTGGAGGCGGCGGTCACCGATCGCTGCGATCGGATACGCGCCGACTCAGGCGGTCAGCTTGGCGCGGCCCTTGGAACGGCGACCGTTCACAATTGCGCGGCCGGCGCGGGTACGCATGCGCAGACGAAAGCCATGCACGCGGGCACGACGACGGTTGTTCGGCTGGAAAGTACGCTTCCCCTTAGCCACTGGGTGCTCCTTGAGTCGATACAGCAGGTGGTCCTCTGCCCAACGCTGGGTACCGGTCTCATCTCACGAATAGATGACCTGCACACGTGCTTGGGCGACCTGTCGAGACTACTGGACCGCTGCTGCCCGATCAAACCCGCTCCGACCTGCCTGGATCAGAGAGCACTGAATTACATGCGTGGAATTTGTTCACAGCTTTCTCCACAGATGTGGATAACTGTGTGGACAACTCGCGTTGGCGTGGCATTTCGTGGCAACCTCTAGGGCGCACGTTTGTGGATTGACTGTTGAAGGGGGCACCGGCATGGCGAGCGATCGCGAGTCGTTCAGCGACGTCTGGAAGCAGGTCGTCATTGAACTCACCGGCGAATCCGCCACGCCGAGCGGGCAACCTCTCTCGCGGCAGCAGAAGGCGTGGCTGTCGCTCGTCCAACCGTTGACGCTGATCGAGGGTTTCGCTCTCCTTGCGGTTCCGACGCCACTGGTCCAAGAACAGATCGAGCGCAATCTCCGGGAAGTGATCCGCACGGCGCTCAGCACCCACCTCGATCAGACCGTCGACATCGCGGTCCGC
Source organism: Gordonia abscondita (assembly GCF_032711245.1). Taxonomy (GTDB): domain Bacteria; phylum Actinomycetota; class Actinomycetes; order Mycobacteriales; family Mycobacteriaceae; genus Gordonia. Next base: position 1,398,288 of record NZ_CP128986.1, on the reverse strand, counting down.
GTCGCCGAACCAGAAGAGATCGCGGCCGCGCCCCCCGAGCCGGCTCCCACGCCGACGCCTCAGAGCGCCCTCCACGACGCACGCCAACACCGGGCCGATCCGGTACCGAACGAGTTCTCGGCGTTGAACTACTCCGACGCGCCGCAGGGACCCCAGCCCGGACCCCGCGAGTGGACGTCGTACTTCGCCGACCGCGACGTCGCGACCCCCGCGGAGAGCAGCACGACGTCGCTGCACCCGCGGTACACGTTCGACTCGTTCGTCATCGGTGCGTCGAATCGGTTCGCCCACGCGTCGGCGGTCGCGGTCGCCGAGAATCCGGCGCGCGCGTACAACCCGCTGTTCATCTGGGGGGAGTCTGGCTTGGGCAAGACCCACCTGCTGCATGCGGCGGGCCACTACGCACAACGCCTCTATCCGGGGATGCGCGTCAAATACGTCTCGACCGAAGAGTTTACGAACGACTTCATCAACTCGCTGCGTGATGACCGTCGCGTCGCGTTCAAACGCCGGTACCGCGATATCGACATGCTATTGATCGACGACATCCAGTTCTTGGAAGGCAAGGAAGGTATCCAGGAGGAGTTCTTCCACACCTTCAACACGCTGCACAACGCGAACAAGCAGATCGTCGTATCGTCTGACCGCCCGCCGAAGCAGCTGGCGACCCTTGAAGACCGGTTGCGGACCCGGTTCGAATGGGGGCTCATCACTGACGTCCAGCCGCCCGACCTCGAGACCCGGATCGCGATCCTTCGTAAGAAGGCGCAGATGGACAAGCTGGCGGCCCCGGACGACGTCCTGGAGCTCATCGCATCCAAGATCGAACGCAACATCCGCGAGCTCGAAGGTGCGTTGATCCGGGTCACGGCGTTCGCGTCCCTGCAGAACGCCGAACTCGACCGGTCGCTCGCCGAAGTCGTCCTCAAAGCACTGATCCCGGACGATCGGGCCATCGAGATCAGCGCCGCGAGCATTCTGGCTATCACCGCCGAGTACTTCGACATCTCCATCGAAGACCTACGCGGCCCGAGCAAAATGCGTCCGGTGACGCAGGCACGTCAGATCTCGATGTACCTGTGCCGCGAGCTCACTGATCTTTCACTCCCGAAGATCGGCGAAGCGTTCGATCGCGACCACACGACGGTCATGTACGCGGTGAAGAAGATCAACAAAGAGATGCCCGAACGGCGCAAGGTCTACGACCATGTGCAGGAGCTGACCGCACGGATCAAGCAGCGGGCAAACCGCTGATGCACCGTTGGTGCGTCCGGGCATTCTGCTGCGTCCGGGCACTCGACAGTCACCGCGACGTCAGGTTCGGGCGACACGAACGTCGAACTCCTCGTGTCGCCACCGGCGTGTCGCGATGACAAAACGCCAGGTCCATGTTCGCGTTTGCCTGTGGACAACTTGGTGACGACTCGCCGCGAAGCTGTGCACAGGGGTTGTGCACAATGTGGATAACTATCTCGGTCCACAAGCGCACCGAGTTGTGCACAGGCTTGGTTCCACCTCGGTCCCCAGGCTCGCTGGCAACGTGACCTGCGGGAAAGCCAGTTGTCCACAGATTGCACAGGCCCTACTTCTATTAAGAATTTCTCTAAAAAGAACTTCTTTTAAAAGTAGCTGTGTGCATACACAGCCCAGCGACGCCGAAGCACGTCGCTCCGGTCCGTCGAATCACAACCGCTGTTGCGATACACCACGGTGCTCGCTCTAGAGTGGAACCCGGTGACACGGTCGTGTCGCTTGAGTCGAGCGCATCACTGCGCACGGCCGTCAACCAGCAGAAGGGCAATCACCGCAGATGAAGTTTCGTGTCGTGCGTGACGAGTTCGCCGATGCCGTCGCATGGGTTGCCAGGAGCCTGCCGTCGCGTCCGCCTGTTCCAGTTCTCGGTTGCGTCGTCCTGACCGCAGGCGATGACGGCCTGAAGGTCGCAGGCTTCGACTACGAGGTCTCGGCGATTCAGACGATCTCGGCCGAGGTGTCCGACGACGGCACTGCGCTGGTCTCCGGCCGTCTGCTCGCAGACATCACCAAGTCCCTTCCGAACAAGCCCGTTGACGTGACCATCGACGGCACCCGCGTCGCGATCACTTGCGGCAGTGCGCGGTTCTCGCTGCCGACGATGCCCGCCGAGGACTACCCGGATCTGCCTGACGTCCCCCAGACCACGGGCACCGTCCCGGCTGGTCTCTTCGCTCAGGCCGTGTCGCAGGTCGCCGTCGCCGCAGGTCGCGACGACACACTGCCGATGCTGACCGGTGTCCGCGTGGAGATCGACGGCGACAAGGTTGTGCTCGCCGCCACCGACCGCTTCCGTCTCGCGGTTCGTGAACTCGAATGGAATCCATCCGAGGCAGGTACCGCGGGTGCTGCGCTCGTCCCTGCTAAAACGCTCTCCGAAGCCGCCAAATCTGCCGGTTCGGACGGCACCGGCACCGTCGACCTCGCATTCGGTTCGGCGCACGCCATCGGCTCCGACGGCATCCTCGGCATCACGAACAACGCGAAGAAGACCACGACGCGTCTGCTCGACGCCGAGTTCCCGAAGTTCCGCCAGCTGTTCCCCGCCGGACACACGTCGGTCGCTTCCGTCGACAGCGCTCCGCTCATTGAGGCGATCAAGCGTGTCGCGCTCGTCGCCGAACGCGGAGCCCAAGTTCGGTTGGACTTCACCCGCGACGCTGTGATGCTCACTGCGGGCGGCGATGAGGCTGGGAAGGCCGAAGAGGAACTGCCGGTCGCCTTCTACGGCGAGCCGATCATCATCGCGTTCAACCCGACCTATCTGCTCGACGGCTTGGCTGCGATCGGTTCGGAGACAGTCGAGTTCGGTTTCACGAACCCAGAACCGGACGGCAGTGGCCAGCAGCGTGCCGCGATCCGTCCCGCCGTCTTGCGTCCAGCGTCAGGAAATGACCCGGTGGCCGATGAGTCTGGTTTGTACGCCGCTCCCGACAGCGAGTTCAGCTACCTGCTGATGCCTGTGCGTCTGCCGGGCTGATCCGCGCCGCGACGTGTTCGTTCGAGATCTGACGCTGCGCGATTACCGCTCATGGCCGAGCGCAGAGTTCACGTTGGCTCCGGAGACCACAATCTTCGTGGGCCGCAACGGATTCGGTAAGACGAATCTTCTCGAATCGCTGTTCTACGTCGCGACGCTGCGTTCGCACCGAGTGTCTAACGACGCCCCGCTCGTGCGATCGGGGGCCGATACAGCGAAAGTGTCGGCAACCGTCGAGAACGACGGCCGCGAACTGACTGTCGACCTGACGATCGCGGCATCCGGTTCGAACAAAGCGGCGATCAACACGCGGCCGGTGCGGCGCACCAGGGAAGTCCTCGGCATCCTGCGGACGGTGCTGTTCGCGCCCGAAGACCTCGCGCTGGTCCGCGGCGACCCGAGTGAACGTCGACGTTTCGTCGACGAACTCGTCGCCCAGATCCGGCCGATCGCAGCCGGCGCGAAAGCCGATTACGACCGGGTACTCCGACAGCGGTCCGCGCTGCTCAAGACGGCGGGCGCGGCGATGCGTCGCGGCGAGACGGATTCGGTCATCACCACTCTCGACGTGTGGGACTCCCAGCTGGCCGAGTTCGGCGCCCAGGTGACGGCGTCGCGGATCGCGATCGTTCGCCACCTGGCGCCGCTGGTCACTGCGGCGTACGCGTCGATCGCCCCGCACTCACGGCCCGCGACGATCGCCTACCGGTCCGCGGCCGGCCCCGACGTCGACCTGTCACCCGGCGGCGACGGTGCGGTCGACGATCTCCGCGACATATTGGCGTCACGGCTCGTCGATCTCCGCGACAAGGAGATCGAACGGGGCGTCAGCCTCGTCGGCCCGCACCGTGACGACCTCGAACTGGTGCTCGGCGACGAACCGGCGAAGGGATTCGCGAGCCACGGCGAGTCCTGGTCGTTCGCGCTGGCCCTACGGCTCGCCAGCGTCGATCTCCTGCGCGCCGACGGAGTGGATCCCGTCATCATGCTCGACGACGTGTTCGCCGAACTCGACGTCCGACGCCGCGAGAAGCTCGCCGAGTTCACCGAGGGCGCAGAGCAACTTCTCGTGACCGCTGCCGTCGCCGACGACATTCCCGCCCGCGTCGGCGGGCGCCGAATCTCGATCGGAGTGTCGGACGACGACGGTCCGCGCAGCTCACTGGTGGTGGGGGATGAGCGGGTCTCGACTCCGCTCGAGCGACAGGGCGTCTCAACGGTCACTGACCAGCGGGACGGATCGGCTGACGCGGATGGGGAGACGCATGACTGAGGAGACGCCGGATCCGCTGAGCGGACGCAGCGGATACGAGATGGCGCGCAAGGCGCTCGAAGAAGCCCGAGCGGAAGCGCGGGCTGCGGGGAAGTCAGTGGGCATGGGCCGCTCTGCGCCCATCCGGTCCCGGCGTCGCGGCGGAGACCGATCACGCAGGTCGTGGTCGGGGGCGGGACCCGATTCGCGTGACCCGCAGCCGCTGGGCAGGTTGACCGGCCGGTTGGCGAAGGATCACGGGTGGGAGTCGAAGATCTCGGAGGGCACGCTGTTCGCGCTCTGGCCGTCGATCGTGGGCGAGGACATCGCGGCGCACGCCGAACCCGAAAAGCTCAACGAGAGCGTGCTGCACGTACGTGCCGAGTCGACGGCGTGGGCGACGCAGCTGCGGTACATGCAGACTCAGATACTCAAGAAGATTGCCGCCGCTGTCGGACACAACGTGGTGACGAGTCTGCGCATCGTAGGGCCGCAGGCGCCGTCCTGGCGGAAGGGTCCGCGGCACGTTTCCGGCCGTGGCCCGCGGGACACGTACGGGTAGGCGACGTGACCGGGAGCCGTATCGGCCGTCAATTCGCGCGTGAGCGCGATTAATCGGGGACCGATGCCAACCGAGACGCGCCCATCCGAAAAAATCGCGCTGTGAGGACGACAGGCCGTGGCGAGCCGTCAGCTAATTCGCTTGAGGCAGTACACTGGAGGCAACCTGCCCTCTAGATGAACAGGAGCGGACACTCCGTGGCCGACAGCAGTAGCAAAGAGCCGAAGAAGTCCAGTGAATACGGCGCCGACTCCATCTCCATCCTGGAGGGCCTGGAAGCCGTCCGCAAGCGTCCCGGCATGTACATCGGTTCCACCGGTGAACGCGGCCTGCACCATCTGATCTGGGAAGTTGTCGATAACTCAGTCGACGAGGCGATGGCTGGCTACGCGTCACGTGTGGACGTCACGCTGCGCGACGACGGCGGCGTCAACGTGGTCGACGACGGTCGCGGCATCCCCGTCGGCTTGCACGCCACCGGCGTCCCGACCGTCGAGGTCGTGATGACGCAATTGCACGCGGGCGGCAAGTTCGACTCCGACTCGTACGCCGTGTCCGGTGGTCTACACGGTGTCGGCATCTCTGTGGTCAACGCGCTGTCGACGCGGGTCGACCTGGAAATCCAGAACCTCGGCTCGTACTGGAACCAGACATACACGTACGCCAAGCCTGGTGCGCTCGTCGAAGGCGCCAAGACCTCTAAGACCGGCACCAGCGTCACGTTCTGGCCGGACGCCGAGATCTTCGAGTCCACGAAGTTCGACGCCGAGACCGTTGCTCGTCGCCTACAGGAGATGGCATTCCTGAACAAGGGGCTGACCATCACGCTCACCGACGAGCGGATCACCGACTCCGAGGCGGAAGCTGAGGTGGAGGCTGACGGAGACGTCGACGGCGCCGAGGCGATTTCGACGACCACCCAGGACAAGGCCGAGAAGATCGCGAAGGTCAAGACTCGGACCTACCACTACGCGGACGGCATCGTCGACTACGTCAAGCATCTCAACGGCCGCAGCAAGTCGCCCATCCATCGGACTGTCATCGGCTTCACCGCGAAGGGTACCGGTCACGAGGTCGAGATCGCGATGCAATGGAACGAGGGCTACTCCGAATCGGTCCACACGTTCGCGAACACCATCAACACACACGAGGGCGGTACCCACGAAGAGGGTTTCCGTTCGGCGTTGACGAGCACCGTGAACAGGTACGCGTCCGAGAAGAAGCTCATCAAGGACAAGGACGGCAAGCTCGAAGGCACGGACATCCGTGAGGGCCTCGCCGCCGTCATCTCGGTGAAGGTCAGCGATCCGCAGTTCGAGGGCCAGACCAAGACCAAGCTCGGTAACACCGAGGTTCGCAGCTTTGTGCAGAAGGCGTGCAACGAGCATCTCGCGCACTGGTTCGAGGCCAACCCGGCCGAAGCGAAGACCATCATCCGTAAGGCGTCCGATTCGCAGCAGGCACGGATGGCGGCCCGTCGCGCCAAGGACCTCGTCCGCCGCAAGACCGCAACGGACATCGGCGGACTGCCCGGTAAGCTCGCCGACTGCCGCAGCAAGGACCCGGAGAAGTGCGAGGTCTACATCGTGGAGGGCGACTCGGCAGGCGGCTCCGCCAAGTCCGGTCGCGATTCGATGTATCAGGCGATCCTGCCATTGCGAGGCAAGATCATCAACGTCGAGAAGGCGCGCATTGATCGTGTCCTCAAGAACACCGAAGTCCAGTCGATCATCACCGCGTTCGGCACCGGTATCCACGACGAATTCGACATCTCGAAGCTGCGGTACCACAAGATCGTGCTGATGGCCGACGCCGACGTCGACGGCCAGCACATCGCGACCCTGCTGTTGACGCTCTTGTTCCGTTTCATGCGTCCGCTCATCGAACAGGGCCACGTCTTCTTGGCGCAGCCGCCGTTGTACAAGCTGAAGTGGCAGAAGGGTTCCGCGCCGGACTTCGCGTACAGCGACCGCGAACGCGACGCGCTGCTGCAGGCGGGTCTCGACTCGGGCAAGAAGATCAACATGGCCGACGGAATCCAGCGCTACAAGGGTCTCGGCGAGATGAACGCCAGCGAGCTGTGGGAGACCACGATGGACCCGGACGTTCGAGTTCTCAAGCGTGTCACCCTCGACGACGCGGCAGCAGCGGACGAACTTTTCTCGATCCTCATGGGCGAGGACGTCGCGGCGCGCCGCAGCTTCATCGCGCGTAACGCCAAGGACGTCCGTTTCCTCGACGTCTAAGACAGTCCTGCCTGATTGACACCCACTTCGCTTCGCCGACTGAGCGGCCAACTCTCGCTGGTCGAGCGGAGTCGAGACCCAAGAAAGTGATCTGATGAGCGACGAATCCGATCTGTCACCGCTGAACGGCGACGGCGGCGGCGACCGCATCGACCCGGTCGACCTCGGCCAGGAGATGCAGAACTCTTACATCGACTACGCGATGAGCGTGATCGTCGGCCGTGCCCTCCCTGAGGTCCGTGACGGGCTCAAGCCGGTGCACCGTCGTCTGCTGTATGCGTCGTTCGATGCGGGCTTCCGGCCGGAGCGCGGCTATGTGAAGTCGGCTCGTCCCGTGTCGGAGACGATGGGCAACTACCACCCGCACGGCGACAGCTCGATCTATGACGCGCTGGTTCGTCTCGCACAGCCGTGGTCGATGCGCTACCCGTTGATTGACGGCCAGGGCAACTTCGGTTCCCGAGGCAACGACGGTGCCGCCGCTATGCGTTACACGGAGGCCCGCCTTACGCCGCTCGCGATGGAGATGCTGCGCGACATCACCGAGGAGACCGTCGACTTCATCCCGAACTATGACGGCAAGACTCAGGAGCCGACGGTTCTCCCGTCACGTGTCCCGAACCTGCTGATCAACGGTTCGGGCGGTATCGCGGTCGGTATGGCGACGAACATTCCGCCGCACAATCTGCGCGAGGTCGCCGACGCAGTGTTCTGGGCGTTGGCGAACCCGGAGGCGGACGACGAGACGATGCTCGCCGCCTGCATGGACGCGGTGAAGGGTCCGGACTTCCCGACGGCCAGCCTGATCGTCGGCACGCAGGGCATCAAGGACGCCTATATGACGGGCCGCGGCAGCATCCGTATGCGCAGCGTCGTCGATATCGAGGAGAACAAGGGCACCACCACACTGGTGGTGACTGAGCTCCCATTCCAGGTGAACCCGGACAACCTGATCAGCTCGATCGCCGAACAGGTCAACGACGGCAAGCTTAAGGGCATCAGCAAGATCGACGACGAGTCGTCCGATCGTGCCGGTCTCCGCATCGTTGTCACGCTGCGCCGCGACGCTGTCGCGAAGGTCGTGTTGAACAACCTGTACAAGCACAGCCAGTTGCAGACGAACTTTGGTGTCAACATGCTGTCGATCGTCGACGGTGTGCCGCGCACTCTTCGCTTGGATCAGATGATCCGCTTCTACGTCGCGCACCAGATCGACGTCATCGTGCGTCGGACCAGGTACCGGCTGCGCAAGGCCGAGGAGCGCGCGCACATTCTGCGTGGTTTGGTCAAGGCACTCGATGCTCTCGACGATGTCATCGCCCTGATCCGCGCGTCGGCGAACACCGATGCCGCGCGGACCGGACTGATGGACATGCTCGATATCGACGAGTTGCAGGCCGACGCGATCCTGGCGATGCAGCTGCGTCGCCTGTCGGCTTTGGAACGTCAGAAGATCGTCGACGAGTTGGCGGAGATCGAGCGCGAGATCGCCGATCTGAAGGACATTCTGGAGCGTCCGGAGCGGCAGCGCGAGATCGTCCACAACGAACTCAAGGAGGTCGTCGACAAGTACGGCGACGACCGTCGTACTCGGATCGTGGCGGCCGAAGGCGATGTGGCGGACGAGGATTTGATCGCCCGCGAGGACGTGGTCGTCACGATCACCGAGACTGGATACGCCAAGCGGACCAAGACCGACCTCTACCGCAGCCAGAAGCGCGGCGGCAAGGGCGTGCAGGGCGCGGGACTCAAGCAGGACGACATCGTCGCCCACTTCTTCGTGTCGAGTACGCACGACTGGCTGTTGTTCTTCACCACGAAGGGCCGCGTCTACCGGGCGAAGGCGTACGAGCTGCCGGAAGCGAACCGCACGGCGCGGGGCCAGCACGTCGCGAACCTGTTGGCGTTCCAGCCGGAGGAGAAGATCGCACAGGTCATTCGGATCTCCGGCTACGACGATGCGTCGTATCTGGTGCTCGCGACCCGCAACGGCCTGGTCAAGAAGTCGCGCCTGGACGCGTTCGACTCGAACCGTTCCGGCGGTATCGCCGCGATCAACTTGCGCGGCGAGGACGAGCTCGTCGGCGCGCAGCTGTGCAGCGGCGACGATGATCTTCTGCTCGTCTCGAGGAAGGGGCAGTCGATCCGTTTCACTGCGGACGATGAGACGTTGCGGCCGATGGGACGTCAGACGTCCGGTGTGCAGGGCATGCGGTTCAACGACGAGGACGAACTGCTTTCCCTCAATGTCGTTCAGGACGACACGTTCTTGCTGGTCGCGACGTCGGGCGGTTACGCCAAGCGCACGGAGATCGACGAGTACACGGCGCAGGGACGCGGCGGCAAGGGTGTGCTGACGATTCAGTACGACCGCAAGCGCGGCGACCTGGTCGGCGCGATCATCGTCGATCTCGATTCTGAGGTGTACGCGATCACGTCGGGCGGCGGCGTGATCCGCACGCTCGCCAAGCAGGTTCGCAAGGCTGGACGCCAGACGAAGGGCGTCCGCTTGATGAACCTCTCCGACGGCGACAGCCTGTTGGCGATCGCACGTAACGCCGATGAACCTGAAGAGGGCGCGGCAGACCAGGAATGACGGCCGGCAGCGTTTAGGGTGGGTGTCATCACCCGTCCAGTAAGGATCCGCTTGTGAGCACACCTGACGACCAGAACGTCGAACGCGGCCAGGTCGTTCCGCCGTGGAAGCGCGGCGAGAAGACTGCGTCGACCGGCCTGACGGCCGGCGAGATGGCGAAGGCTGCCGGCGTCGATACCGGCAGCAGACCTGCTGCCGGTCCGGCGCCGCGTGGAGTCGTATCGGGCACGTCGTCCAGTACGGCGCGGCCTGCCGCGTCGTCTCAGGGGAGTGCAAGCTCCGGGTCTGGCTCGTCGAGCCCCAATCCGTCAGGTGCTAGTCCGTCGACTCCGGCGTCCGGAGGCGCTGGTTCGCCGTCGGCCGTGGGCGGTGCGTCGTCAGGTCCCGCGGGGCCGACTGGGCCCGCGCAGGGCCCTAAGCAGGCGCCCCAGGCACCGCAGTCGGCTCCTGAGTCTTCGCAGCCACAGGGACCCAAGCCGGCGCAGCCACAAGGCCCTAAGCCGGCGCAGCCACAGGGACCCAACTCTGCGCAGCCGCAAGGCCCTAAGCCTCCGCAGCCGCAGGCCCAGTCGAACCCGACGGTGAAGGCTCCGGCCGAGCAGAAGGCGTTCGTCGAGTCCGATACGCGGAACATCCCACGTAACGAGTTGGCGAAGAAGGATGAGCTTCCCGATCTCGATGCGATCCATCATGTCGAGGCGTCGAAGGAGGCGAAGGCTGCGGCTCGCGCGCAGAGTCAGACGATCCCGTCACGGTCGATCGGTGTTCCGTTGCGTGCGGCCGTCCAGATTCGGCGCGTCGACCCGTGGTCAGTGTTCAAGGTGACGGGTGTTCTGGCGATCGTCGGCTTCTTCATCTGGATGATCGCTATCGCCATCTTGTACGGCGTGCTCGGCGGAATGGGCGTGTGGGACCAGATCAACAGCTCGTTCGGCAACCTCGTCGAAGGTGAGGGGCAAAGCACCGGCGATCTGATCGGTACCGGCATGGTGTTCGGCTTCTCAGCTGCGTTCGGCGTCATCGCCGCGATCCTCGTGACCGGTCTGGCTACCATCTCTGCGTACATCTACAACGTGTGTGCAGACATGGTCGGCGGCGTCGAAGTCACGCTCTCCGATCTCGACTGAGTCGCGGTTGACCACCCGTTTTGTTAGTTCCGGACTCGTCGGGTAATGTTCCATCTCGGTTCACGGGCCTATAGCTCAGGCGGTTAGAGCGCTTCGCTGATAACGAAGAGGTCGGAGGTTCAAGTCCTCCTAGGCCCACCATGACCACCCCCGACCTCGGTCGGATCCGGGGCCTTAGCTCAGTTGGTAGAGCGCCGCCTTTGCAAGGCGGATGTCAGGAGTTCGAATCTCCTAGGCTCCACAAGAAAGGCATATTGACCTATGTCGATGCGTTGATTCGGACAGATATCTGTCAGAGAAATGCGGCCCCTGGAGGGCCGCATTTCTGCTTTCGGTGGTGAGCTAATCGTGCCGCTTGCCGCTAGCTCAGTATCGGGGCTCGGCTCCGATCGCCGTCGCGGTGTGTACCAGAGTGACCTCGCATAGATATCGATGGGCGCGACTGCGGTCAAATGGCTGAAGTGGCTTGGCGGTTGACGTCGGCGGCGGCTCCACATACGGTAATGAACATGTTCGATGAACGTGTTCAGACGAGGCGAGATCAACAGCGAGAGCAGACGCGCGCCCGAATCGTCGAAACCGCGCAGCGTCTGTTCGTCTCCGAGGGTTTCCAAGCGACGACAATCCGCAAGATCGCACAAGCGGCGGCGGTGAGCGTCGGCAGTGTTATGGCGGTCGGTGACAAGGACTCGCTGTTGCTCATGACATTCGACCGGTGGATCGGCGCCGTCCACGCGCAGCGGGCTGCCGAAGAACCCCGCCCAATCGGCTCCCCGGTGCAAGCAGTCGGCGAGGCCGTTCAGCCGTTCCTCGACCTGTTCTCCGCCAATCCGGGGCTGTCGCGCGAGTACGGAGCCATTCTTGCTCGCGGTGCACATCGGACCGAGGTGTTCGGCGCGTTGGCGACGACGCTGAAGGGCGAGTTCGAACAGATCGCGCGCGTCGCGAGGCCGGACGAGGCGGCCCCGGCTGCGGCACGGGCCCTCTACTACGGCTACCTCGGCCTCCTACGCGCTGCATCGGCATCCGGCCAGGACCCCCAGATCGTTCGCGCTGGACTCGAAGACATCGCGGCCACCGTATTGCGGACCGACTGAATGTCCGCATCAGTGCCGTCGCTGCGACCGTGCTCGTCGACGCCTCGGCTGAGCGACGCCTGCGACCACATGCTCAATCCACGTCAACGCAACCAGAGGAGACGATCGTGAAGATCATAGTTGTAGGTGCCGGATACGCAGGAACGATAGCGGCGAACAAACTCGCCAAGAAGCTAAAAGACGCCGAGATCGTTATGGTGAATCCCCGCCCAGACTTCGTCGAACGCGTGCGACTTCACCAGCACATCGCGGGCACCGAATCGGCGACGACTCCCTTGGACCAGATGCTCCGGGACAACGTGTCGGTCACGGTGGGATCGGTCGAAGCAGTTGGTGACGGGACTGTTCGGATCGACGACGGCACGTCGCTCGATTTCGACTATCTCATTGTCGCCGTCGGAAGCACAGTCGCGCCGCCACCGGGCACAGTGGCCGCCGGCGTCTTGGAATCCGCCGAGCGCGCACGCACCAGTCTCGCCGACCTGCCTGCAGGCGCGGTTGTCACTGTCGTCGGCGGCGGCCCAACGGGAATCGAGACCGCGGCCGAAGTCGCCGAAGCCCGCCCCGACCTCCAGACTCAGCTCATCGCCCCCTCAATCGGGGCCAGCCTCTCGCCAGGCGCGCAGCAACGAGTGCGCACCGAACTCGAGCGTTTGAACGTGCAGGTGACCGAAGGCACGGCCACAGACGTCCGCGCCTCAGACAGGGGAGGCGTCGTCGTCCTCGAGTCCGGGCAAGAACTCCGCACCGACCTGACATTGTGGGCAATCATCGCCGACGTTCCCGACCTGATCGCCGCCAGTGACTTGGCAGCCGACGGCGAAGGCCGCGCGCTGGTCGACGAATACCTGCGCAGCGTCACCGATCCGCGAGTATTCGTCGTCGGGGACTGTGCAGCCGTCCCAGGTGCGCGTTTCGCCTGCGCCACCGCCACACCGCAAGGTGCTCATGCCGCCAACACTCTGATCCGAATAGTGAAGGGCCGCAAGATGAAGCCATTCTCCATGGGTTACACAGGCCAAGCACTCAGCCTGGGTCGTCGCAACGGAGTACTGCAATTATGCCGACGCGACGACACCCCGCGGCGGTTGTTCATTTCCGGGCGCCTGGGCGCGGTGAGCAAAGAGTCGATCAACCGCTACGCGAAATTCGGCCCACGAACAACAAAGTATGCGTGGCTACCTGGCCGACAGACGTAGCAGCGCGACGGCACGCTCGCAGCTTGAAGGATCTCGATCGCTCGTCGAAGCTCGGCGCTCGCCTTCACGAACGAAACGAGAAATCAGGCCGAATCAGTCACGTCCAGCGCTTCAACTAGTTGGGGGACATCGGTGTAGGTGCCATTTGCGTCGGGGTCATGCCGTCGGGGGACATCTTCTTCTCGGACGGGGTCATCATCGACTTCTCCGACGGAGTCATCATTGACGAGGAGTCGGGGGCCATCATCTCGCTCGTAGGCGACATATCGTTCGATGCAGGTGACGAGTCGTCGTCGTTGTCGCCGCAGGCGGTCAGGAAGGCTAGTGCTGCGGTCGCGGCGAGCACGGTGCCTGCCACGGGGCGGAGCATTCGGGGAGCGCGCGCAGAGGTATTCGTCATGGCTGCCTTTCAGTCGTGAAGGCGCGACGGTCGTGCCTTCTTGCCCGCAATTCGAAGCAGTGACTCGAACAGATTGGTCCAGAATGAAACCCATCCGCCGTCGTGTCGGTCTCGAATGGAGGGTGTGAAGTCTGTGGACGAGATTGCGATGACCATTCGCCTCGACGCGCTGCTGGAGCGGGTCGCCGACGGTGACCCGGAGTCGTACGCGGACCTTTTCGACGCGTTGGGGCCGCGCTGTCTCGGGCTCGCGCGGCGGGTGGTCGCGAGCGGGGCGCTCGCTGAGGAAGTAGTGCAGGACGCGTGGCTGCAGGTGTGGCGGGAAGCGGGCGCGTTCGACAAGGCACGTGGCTCGGCGACCACCTGGATCATGACAAAGGTGCACCGTCGCGCGGTCGATACAGTGCGGCACGACATTGCCGCCGCGCGGCGCGACGTGGTCTATGAGGCGCGACGTCCCGTCGAGTTCGACAATGTGAGCGAGTCGGCCGTCGAACGCGACGAAGCACGACGTGTGCGACGGTGCCTCGACACATTGACCGGCAAACAGCGCGAGGCGATCGACCTCGCATACTTCGCCGGACGAACGTATGGCGAGGTCGCGACCGACCTCGCGGTCAACCCCGCGACGGTCAAGACGCGTATCCGCGACGGCTTGCAACGCCTGCGCACCTGCATGGGAGCTCTGTGACAGACATGGACGGTGACAACCAGTACCACCCGGTAGGCGAGTTGGCGGCACTCGCGGTGAACGCGGTCGACGACGTCGAACGACGACGCCTCGAACACCATCTCGCCAGATGCGCCGCCTGCCGCGACGAGCTCGACACCCTCCGACAAGCCTCCGCGCTGTTGTCGACCGACGAGGAACCGGTGCCCGACGACCTGCGGCGGCGAGTATTGGCTGCGGTCGACGAACCGAGACGACGATCCTGGACGCGAACGCGGATAGCGGCCGCAGCCGCGTGCATCGTCGTTGCTGCCGGTGTCGGGGGAGCGGTGTGGACGACGCAACGCGGTGACCGGCCCGCAGTGTCGCACGATCACACGATGGACCAGGTGCTAGCCGCCCCGGACATGCGCAAGGCGAGCGGCGCGGTCGGCGACGGGAGCGTCGCGGCGATGTACTCGCCGTCCCACCGGGCGACGGTCGTCTCCGTCGACGGGTTGCCAGGGGTGGAACCGTCGATGGGCTATCAGGTCTGGATCACCGTCGGCGGCGCGATGAAGAGCGCGGGGGTGGTGTCGCCGGGGAACTCGTCATCGGTGGTGATGACCGACATGGAGCGTCCCGTCGACGTCGGACTCTCAGTGGAGCCGATGACCGGTTCATCGGAACCGACATCACCGATGGTGGTCTCGTTCCCGATCCGCTGACAATTGGTGCTCGGGCCAATCCATCGGGTCCTCGACGTCGAATCACGGGCAGGTCGAATCACGGGCAGCGGGTCCGTGGGCGACGCCCGAGCGAGGAGACATGTTGTGCTGTCGGTGATTTTGGTGGGTCTGGCAGGGGGTCTGGTGACCGGTGTGTCGCCGTGCGTCCTGCCGATGCTGCCGATCGTGTTCGTGACCGGCGGTTCCGGGGGCAAGAGCGACACGGAACGAAAGAGCAGTAGGTGGCGGACTCCCGCGATCATTGCCGGCATCGTCACCAGCTTCAGTGCCATCACCCTGCTGGGGACTCTGATTCTGAGCGCCCTTGGCCTGCCGGACGCGTTTCTGCGCTGGACTGGAATCATCCTGCTGGTGTTGATCGGCGTCGGTCTCGTCGTCCCGAAGGTCTCCGAGCTGTTGGAGCGTCCGTTCGCGCGAGTGCCCGCATGGACGAAGGTTACTCGGCGCGGCGGCCCGTACATCCTCGGGATCGGGTTGGGAACCCTGTACGTCCCGTGTGCGGGCCCCGTGCTCGCTGCCATTTCAATCGCCGGAGCGACCGGCCAGATCGGTTGGCGCACTGTGGTGTTGACCGTCGCATTCGCGGTCGGAGCGGCACTGCCTCTGGCCGTCTTCGCGGTCGCGGGCGAGTCGCTGGGCCGGAGGCTGGCCGCGTACCGCAGCCGGCAGCGGACGTTCCGGATCGTTGGCGGCATCGTGCTGATTGGGCTAGCCGTCGCATTGGTCTTCGACGCTCCGGCACGGTTGCAGACCGCGTTGCCTGGTTATACGGCGTCGGCCGAACGTGGACTGTCCCAGTCGGATGCGGTGAACTCGGCACTCGGGCGTGACACCGGCGGCGCCGCTGTGTGCCAGGGGGAGGGCGACGGGTTGGCCGACTGCGGTGCTTCGCCGGGCTTCAATGGTGGTGGCACGTGGTTCAACACGGCTGACGGGTCACCTATCAGCGCAAACGACTTGGCAGGCAAGGTGGTGCTCGTCGATTTCTGGACGTATTCGTGCGTCAACTGCCTGCGTGACGGGCCGCATGTGCGGCGCTGGTACGACGCGTATCGCGACGCGGGTCTGGTAGTCGTCGGCGTGCACACGCCGGAGTTCGCGTTCGAGAAGGACAGCGGCAATGTGGCGTCGGCGATCCGCGACGAGAAGATCACCTACCCGGTGGTGCAGGACAACGACTATCGGATCTGGACGGGGTTCGCGAACCGCTACTGGCCAGCGAAGTACCTTGTCGACGCCAAAGGTCAGATCCGCGCGGCCAGCTTCGGGGAAGGCCGCTACGGCAACGTCGAGTCGAACATCCGCACACTGCTGCGCGAGGCGAACCCGGCGGTGAAACTGCCCGCGCCAGTCGACGGAGCTTCTGACGATGCGATCCCCAGCGGCCCCCAGTCTCCGGAGATGTACCTGTCGCCCGCTCGGTCGGAGGGAGCCTACGCCGGGGCGCCGACGAGGCTCGAGATAGGCACCCGAGACTTCATGTTCGGCGCCTCCCAGCCAGCAGACTCGTACGGTCTGTCTGGGCGTTTCGAGGTAACCGACGAGTCGGTGATCGCCCGATCCAATGCGCGTGTCCGACTGATCAGCTCTGCCGACAGAGTCAACGCGGTTCTCGGCGGGCAGGGGAGGGTGATCGTCCACCAGGAAGGGATGCCCGACCGCAGCGTCGACGTGGCGGGGGTGCCGAGGCTCTACCGCGTCGCTGACGGCGGCGACCGGGACCGCACACTCACCTTTGACGTGCCGACCGGAGTGGCCTTCTACACGTTCACCTTCGGCTGACCGAGCGTCCGTCGGCTATCGACACTGCGATCACGCTCGCGCATCTCGGATTCGGTCGCGGGCGGTCCAGCCGTCGCTGCCAGGAGGGAGCTCGGCGGCGGTCGCATCGAGGTCCGCTGCGAGAAGCTGGATCTTCTCGTAACTGTCGGATCCGGGAACCGCTGTGTAGACGAGGAGCATGTTGGCCTGATCAGGGTCGTGAAGGGTCTGGCATTGCAGGTCGACCGTGCCCACGAGCGGGTTTACGAAGCGTTTCTCGGACTTGGGCGCGATACCGATTTCGTGCTCGGCCCACACTCGCCGGAACTCCCCACTTTGTGCGGAGAGCATGGTGACGAACGATTCTGCGGTCGAGTCTGGCCCTCTCCGTGCCCGGACTGCTCGCAGTCCTGCCGCATACATCCGTGAGTAGTGATCGTGATCGGCTTCCGGGTAGAGGTCCCGAGTGGATTCGTCGGTGAACCAGCGGTAGCCGATGCTTCGGGCGGGTCCGGTGAAGCGGCATAGGTCGCCGACGAGCGCCACACTCAAGCGAGTCTGATGGAGCGTCTCGCCTAGCTCGGTGACGATCTCGGCGATGGTGTCCTCGCGGAGCCGGTCGAAGATCCGCAGCATGCCCGGGCTGACGTGCTCCCGGTCGGCTTCCCGCGTCGGCGGCTCATGTCCGGCGAGTCGAAAAAGGTGATCGCGTTCGTCTCGCGACAGGCGCATGCCCTGGGCGATCGACCCGATCATCTGTACCGAAGGTGTCGGTCCAGCCTGTCGCTCCAATCGGGCGTAATAGTCGACCGACATGTGGCACAACGCTGCGACCTCCTCACGGCGCAGGCCCGGTGTCCGACGACGTGCACCGGCACGCAGGCCGACATCGATCGGCTGTAGCGCCGCTCGACGTCGGCGCAAGAATCCGGCGAGGCCCTCACGATCGATCATGTCCAGCATTCTGCTCTCCTTGTCGGTAGCTGGGCGAAGCGTTCTCGGGGTATCTCAGGGCCACCTCCTCTCGCTAAGGTCGCCTGGCCTTTTCGAATTCAGATGTCTTGTCGCGCACGAATTCGCCGGATCTACGTCACGTCTCCGGAAAGCACGCACTTTCGATTGTCAATCGACTCGCGGACGGCTGCCACGCTGGCGTCTATGTCGAGGTCGCTTGTATCGATGGCGTGGTTGTCGTACCGATCTAGGTCTGAGAATTGATCCCAGAGGTCAAGGATCGGGTCGCGGTCGACCAGCGCTCCCGGAGCGGTCCGGTCTTGTGCCCGCTTCAACGTGGTCTGGCGGTCCGGCCGGAGGACTACATAATGGAGGCCTACCGAGGGGTGCTGGGAAGCGCACGCGCGGTAGTGGTGGAGCATCCATGGGCCGACGATGCCGTCGACGACCGTTATGTAGCCTCCGCTGGCGTAGCCGAACGAGGCTGTCGCGGTCACGCTGACGACGGTTTGGTTCTGGACGTCAGACTCGGGGAGGTAGGGGGCGATCGCACCCGAGACTATTGCGTGCCAGAAATCATC
Source organism: Gordonia abscondita (assembly GCF_032711245.1). GTDB lineage: Bacteria > Actinomycetota > Actinomycetes > Mycobacteriales > Mycobacteriaceae > Gordonia. The sequence continues at coordinate 1,380,102 of NZ_CP128986.1, read as the reverse complement.
AGTGTGTAGGTGGACCGCCCGGCTGTAGCTCCGTGCGAGACGGTGCGCGACCGTAGTCTTCCCCGCCCCAGGAGGGCCCGACACGATGATCACCTCAGTCATTCACGACTCCGTTTCCTCGTCTCGTCGGCGAGGTGACGGATCGAAGCGCGCAGCAACTAGAGAAGCCGCAGGACTACCGCCGGCGATTCGCCGCACCTCCTGTCTTGCCTGGTAACGACCTTAGCGGCCTACCCCTTTACGCCTGGTCATGAGATTGTTTTCTGCCACAAAGCCGCAGCGCACGTACAACGGGACTGACTTCCGAGTGGGGGAGAGAACAACTTTTGAATGTCCTGATCGGTCCGCGTGCGCGATTGCCTCAGTAATCAGTCGCTGCCCTACCTGACGACGCCGATAGTCCTCCAGAACGAACAGGTGCCCCAGATATCCCCATACCCCTGCTGCCTGTTCACGCGGGCTCGGCAACCTCGTGTGCTCGGTCAAGCACACCATCCCGACAGGGGCCGCCCCCAGACAGGCGACCAACACTGTCCTGCAAGGGGCGCTCATCCACTCGTCGACAGAGTCGGCGAACACCTGATCGCGACGCCACGGGCCAATGCTTGGATCGTCCTCGCGAGCCCACTCCCAGCGCAGCATCGCAATCGACTCCGCGTCGCCGCACACGCTGACTACCGCGGAATGTTTGGCGGACACAGACCACTCCCTGATTCGCCCCGGGTTTCGTGGAGGCTCGGTTAGTTGGATCCGGCCTCGGTGAGGGCCGGGTTCTTACGGTAGTGCTCGTGGGGCTAGGTTGCCCGGTGATTCGTCTCGTACTCGACGGGCGGGGCGAGCCCGATTTCGCCGTGAAGGCACCAGTGGTTGTACCAGTCGACGTTTCGGCGACGGCAATCTCGACGTCTCCGCGTTCTTCCCGCCGCCCTTGGCCGCAACGCCGGGTCGCTGATGCACTCGGCTTTCAACAACGAGTTCAGCGCCTTCGCCATTGCACGGACTATCCACTGATCGTCAAGCCCTGGATAGACCGGTAGGGGCCGGGAACACTCGAAGACACGCCGACTACCGGCATCAACGGAAGACCCAGGTGAGGAGATCACTCATGTCACGCACGAACCCGGAAACCGCCGTTCCCGTCCCTGACCTTTCCGATCAACGGGCGATCGTGACCGGAGCGAGTGACGGAATCGGACGGAGAATCGCGACTCGGCTGGCTGCGGCAGGCGCCGAAGTGATCATGCCGGTGCGGAATCAGACGAAGGGCGAGCATGTGGTCGCAGAGATTCTGGCCGCACAGCCGAGTGCCCGGCTCACGCTAGAGAAGCTCGACCTGTCATCGCTCGAGTCGGTCGCGAGACTCGGTGAGAAGCTGCGGGGTGACGGAACTCCCATCCACCTGCTCATCAACAACGCGGGGTTGATGACTCCGCCGAACAGGCAGACGACGGCAGACGGATTCGAGATCCAGTTCGGAACCAATCATCTCGGTCACTTCGCACTGACCGGCCACCTGCTACCGCTGTTACGCGCGGGCAACGGTCGGGTGACTTCGCAGACGAGTATCGCCGCCCGGCGAGCCGCCATCAACTGGGATGATCTGAACTGGAATGCCTCCTACGACGACGGCCGCTCCTATGCGCAGTCGAAGATCGCCTGCGCTCTGTTCGGACTGGAACTGAGTCGCCGCAGCCGACTCCAAGGCTGGGGCGTCACCAGCAACATCTCCCATCCCGGTGTTGCCCCGAGCAGTTTGCTGGCGGCGCGCCCTGAGGTCGGCCGCGACGCGGACACGATGAGTGTGCGCGCCATCCGATGGCTGTCGCGTCACGGGCTACTCGTCGGCACCGTGGAGTCCGCGGCGCTTCCAGCGGTGATGGCTGCGGCACTACCCTCAGCGAAAGACGGCGGGTTCTACGGCCCGACCGGACTCAGAGGGCTCGGCGGACCTCCCGGAGAGCAGAAACTGTGGACACCGATGCGGCGGCTCGACGATGCTGCTCGACTGTGGACTGTGTCTGAAGAACTCACCGGAGTTACCTTCGGTTCGTTCTGACCGTGACGTGTCATCGATTAGAACGAACCGTCAAAGTTCCGGCCGCCACGGGTCGTTGACGACTCGGGCCTGATCGAGCTGGACCTCACCGGGGCGGCGATCCGCACGACGAACTCGGTGACGTCGCCGACGCGCTGGTATGAGACGTCACCGCCGAGTAACTGCGCATTCTCTCGGGCAATCGCAAGACCGAGGCCCGCGCCGCCGGTACGGGTTCGGGCATCGGATGCCTTGTAGAGCCGTTCGAAGATTCGCGTCACATGGTCGGCTGGGACGCCTGGACCGTGGTCAGAGACGGTCACTGTCAGTGTTTCCTCGCGCTGATCCAGACGGACCGCGACAGGCTCGGCACCGTGGCGGAGCGCGTTACCGACCAGGTTGGTGACGACAGCGGTCAGTCGGCGCGGGTCGGTCACGAACACAGACGCTTCACCGCACACGGTCACATGCTGCCAGCCGCGACGGCGCAGTTCCTCAGTGATCAGCGCGGTAACGTCGACCGATTCGACTGCGATCGACGCTAAGCCGGCGTCGCGTCGCGTCATCTCGAGGAGATCCTCGACCAGAGACGCCAGCGCAGTGATCTCTTGCGACAGGATACGAGCCGCTCGGCCTCGCACTCCCGGGTCGTCGGCGAGTTCTTCGCCGAGTACTTCGGCAGTGGGTACGAGAGCGGCGAGCGGGGAACGCAACTCGTGGGAGACGTCGGCGACGAACCGTTTGGCGCGCTGCTCTTCGTCTCGCAGTAGTGATACGACGGCGACGTTCTTCTCAAGCATGTCATTGAGCGATTCCGTCATCCGGTGCAACTCCCGTACCCCGGTGGAGGGCATGCGGATAGACGAGTCGCCTCCATCGGCGATCTTTTCAGCAGTCGACTCCACGACGCGAAGGGGCCGCACCACCGCACGCACTACGAGCGCGCCGAACGCGACACCGAGGACTACCGAGCCTCCCACCGACAGCGCGAGCAGGATCATCAGACGATCCAGCTTGGCTTGGACACCTTCCAACGGACGCACCGTAAAGTACGCGACGTCATGAGGCGAGGATGGCCGATCGCGAGCCTTGTAACCTATCGCAACCCAGTCATTCGACAGCCGCTCGAACTTGTACAAATCCGGGCCCGCACTGTCCACCGACTCACGTAGGGAGTCGGGAATCTCTGAGGCGAGGGCGTGCGAGCCGCTGACGTCCCGGCCGTCGCGCGTCACGACCATGTTCGCAGGTGTCGGTAGGTCGCCGTCGGCGAGTTTGACCTGTGCGTCGATCTCGCGACTGAATTCTTTGTATGCATCCTGCTGGGCACTGTTGTAGACCCAGGACCTCGCAGACAGAGCGAGTGCACCGCCCGCGCCTAGGGCGGTTGCGCAGACGACGATCACCGTCCCGAGCATTACTCGGGACCGCAGACTCGGAAGAAGGCGCGAGATCACGGGACGACGCGGTAACCGAACCCGCGGACGATCGGGACATCGCTGATCGCCCGAATGGTCCCACATGCGCTGAACCCGTCCGTTCCAGGCAAACCGATGTCGAGGACCACTGCGTCCACGCCGTCGAGTATCGCAGGCAACTCGTCTCCCGGAGCGGTCGCTACGGCCGCCACCGAGTAGTCGAGCCGCTCAAGACTCAGCCGGCGCGCTTCGACTATCTGTGTGTCGTCTTCGATCAGAAGTACCTTTATCATCGTGGCCCATCTAGTGGTGACGTCGTGGCCGGTCACGGCTAGACACTCCCATGTCTCGGCTGCGTACGACGGTACGATGGCTTGACCTGGACTGGTCGACGGTACCGCCGATGTACCGACCCGGTAGGTTGCTGCGACGGCGTACAGACCACTCTGCTTGTCCTATGTCTCGTAAGATCATCGCTTGTGGCGGACAGTGTCGCAGTTGTGTCGCAAAATCACCACGTCTGATGAGAATCCGGTGAATTGGCTGCGCTCGTGTGAATGCGGGGTGGGAGAGCCCCTGGGGCACGACTATGGCGGCGGGATCACGCGGTGGAGTCTGCGCGCATCGGCGGACAATTGCCGTCCTCCGCAGTGAGCTCGTAATGCCACAGTTCGTTCGCGTACACCTGGCACAGCCCGAACTGGGCGCTACTACGACTCATCCAGTCAGCGGCGTCGGTCGGGCCGATATCGACGGCGAGGCCGAGCACATGTTTGGACCGGTCGGCAGGCAAGACATGCGTAGCGGCGTACTCATGTCCCTTTTCCCGAGTGGTCTGCTCCTGCAACGTTTTCTGAAGTTCGACGCTCCGCCAGCCGGAGGTGACTCCGATGTTGATCCCGTCGGACCGAGCTGCGCGTGCAGCGGCCTCGGTGGCGGCTCGCAGATCAGGATCGAGGCGCGACATGGCGGGAACATCCGCGAATGGCGATATCGGGTTGTCGTCCGGGATATAGCCGTCGACGTCGCCCGAGGTCGACGACGGATGGAGCATAGACGCTATGTTCGGCCGGTGGGTGGCGAGGGCGATGCCTACAGTCGCCACGATGGCCAGAAGGGCGACGATCCCGCCGAGTATCGCCGCACGGGACTGTGGATGCCGGTCGGATGACGATCGAACACGGGAACTCAATACGCGTGGGGGAAGTGGATAAACACTGTTTCCGGCGTTGATGTGCATAAATCGATCATCGGTGGGGAATGTCACGCCACGGTGGCGACGACGTCGTGCCGATGTGGCGGTCTTGTCGCAGAACGTCCGACTCCCTGTGAGATGCAGAACGATGAGATCGTGAGTGGGTTACCTCCGGTCCAACTTGGATTGCTGCTATGACCAGACCGAGACGTTTGGATTGGTCAGCGGTGGCTACCCCTCAGCAGGAGAGGCTCACGCCATAGCGGAAGCTGGTCTCGCGCCGAGCCTACGGCGGCACGGCGCGAGACACCGCAGTACCCGATGCCGTGTTAGCCGCCGTTGGCGACGGAGGCGGGCAGGCAGACGTTCAAGGATGCTTCGCAGCGCAGGTCGGAGATGTTGACGCGCTCGTGGAGCTGGTTCGGGACAATCGGCGCTGTGCCGTTGCCGTTAGACCAGTCCACACGGTTGGTGATGGTCATTTCTCCCGCCTCGTAGGTCTTTTCGACGTTGGCGTGTCCGGAGCTGTCGCAGTCTGCTTTGACGACGCGAGCCTGATCGAATTGGACCTCGTAGGAGCGGTAGCCCTTGAAGTATCCGGCGCTGTCTTGGTTGACCTGGACCCACGGCGACGACTTGGTCTTGTGATTGAAGGTGTCGGTGATCGGGACGATCGCGCCGACCGCCGGCGCCTGATCACAGTTGACGATGTCAGTCCAACCGTTGATGTAGGAGGCGTGCGCCTGGCCGGGCGTCCCGGCCAGTATCCCTGCGCCCGCGGCGGTGGCAGCCAACGCCGCGAGGGTAATTCTGCGTGTACGCATGCAGTACCTATCTTCTCAACGAGGCGGTGCCACGGCGACGGCAAACACCGTGGACGAGAAAACCGCGCTCAGGGAGTGAGCCTAACCGGTCGCACGTGATCCGTACTGACCATGAATGACCCCTCGGACTGGCACGAGTCCTATTGTTGCGTAAGGGTTCTCGGCTACCGGGTGGCGAGGAAGACGGGCGGGCTTCTTCGAGGTCAGCCCGGTGCGCTCTTGCCGTACCGCCAGTAGCCGCTGAAGTAGATGTCGGACTTCGGGACCGACCGGTCATTGACAAGGTGCCGTCGTACGCCGGTCGCCAACTTCTGCTCACCGGCTACCCAGGTGTAGAACTTGCCATCGCGTAGTCGTGCGTCGCGGATTCGTTCCGCAAGTTGGGTTCCAGGGACTTCATCATCGTTGTCGCGGACCACCCAGTGCATTTCAGTGCCAGCGGGCGCGCTCACATCGGTGACGACATCGTCGGCGTGCGGAACCTCGAGATAGACCGCAGCCGGCATGTCGTCCGGCGCGGTCTCCAGGATGGCCAAGACCGCGGGCACCGCGCTCTCATCGCCGATGAGCAACTGCCACTGAATATCGTCTGGCGGTAGAAAGCACATGCCCTCATCGAAGATCCCTGCGGGCGTACCCGGTTGCACGCGCTCAGCCCATGCGGAGGCGGGGCCGCCATCGCGGTGGCGAACGAAGTCGATATCGAGTTCCAGCGAATCTCGACGGAATCGCCGCACGGTGTAGTTGCGAACCCATGGACGTCGGGATTTGGGCTGTAACAGGAACTGCGCCAGCCATGCGTCGTTGGAGACGGTCGGCATCCGTAGCTGGCGCTGATCGTCCCGCGGAAAGAACAGTCGGACCATTTGATCGAAGCCTAGGTAGTCGAACGACTCTAAGCCCTCTCCGGCCAGAGTGATCCGGCGGAAGCTCGAACTGAGATCCTCGGTGCGACTTACCACCAGCTCGGTCATTCTCCGTGAAGCGGGGCGCTGGATCTTCGGCAGTACGCCCATGGAGTACGCCTTCCTTTGCTTGAACGCTGGTCAAGTTGACCACCATTGAAGTTAGGCTAACCTTAATTGAGATGTCAAGGCTGTCAACCTGAACGCGGTGAGACGCGGCGCAGAGTCGCGCTCCGCAGTGCCCGCTGCCTTCGCCGGTCCCGCCGAACCACGCTTCGAATACGGCATCGGCTCAACATCGGCGGCCTTAAGGCGCAGGCTGTGGCGGCCGCGGTCGAAGCAGTCGGCGCGCAACTGAAAAGATCACTGCGCGCGAATCTCTACCTTCTCGTGCCGGTACCGGGCATAGTTCCCGCTCGGGCCGCCCACGGGGCGGTGAGAGAGAGGAACCCATGGCCGGAGAACCCCCGCTACTGCGGGTAAAGAACGCCGTCGAACAATCGCTGCCAGACGCCGTCCGGTCGTGGCTGGTCCGGCTGGTCGCACTTGTTGTATTCGTCGCCGTGTGGTGGCTGATCACCAGCCTGCACCTGGTGGACCAGAAGTTCCTGCCCGCGCCCAACGCTGTCTGGGACGCCGCCGTCCGCGCCAGCACCTGGCATCAGGTAGCGCCGGGCGTACCGCGCGAAGTGCTCGGCGAACAAAACTATCTTCTGTGGGAACACCTGGTGGCGAGCCTGCAGCGGATCTTCGCAGGCGTGGGCGTCGCGATCGTCCTCGGGCCGATCGTGGGCTTCGCGATGGGTATGTCGAAGACGTTCAACACGATCACCGAGCCGTACCTGAACTTCCTTCGCGCGCTACCGCCGCTCGGCTACATCGGCCTACTCATCGTGTGGTTCGGGATCGGCGACACCTCAAAGGTCTGGCTACTGTTTCTCGCAGCCTTTCCGGCCATCGCGATCTCCACGGTCAGCGGTGTGCAGGGCGTCAGCCGCGACCAGATCAACGCCGCCCGCGCGCTCGGTGCGAACCGCCTGCAGGTGCTGACCGGTGTGGTGATGCCCGCGAGCCTGCCCGAGGTGATCAACGGCATTCGTATCGCCGTCGGCTTCGCCTGGACCACAGTCGTCGCCGCGGAACTCAACAACGGCATCCCCGGCATCGGCGGCCTGGCGTACCTGGCAGGTCAGCAGCTGAACGCACCGCTGACCATCGCCTGCATCATCGTCATTGGCATCACCGCACTGCTCCTCGATTCACTCATCAAATGGATCGGCGTGCTGCTGGTTCCGTGGAAGGGAAAGGCATGAGACCCGTCTTCCGCACCGGTCGCCGATTCGCGGCGCAGGTCGTGACCCTCGTCGCGATCGGGCTGACCCTGTCCGGCTGCATCGTCGAATCCGGACGGCCCGAACAAGCCCGCTCTATCGGCGCCGCCACGCCATGCCCCGTCGAACCCGACGAGTCAGTCACCGGCACCGTACGGATCGGCTGGCAGGAGATTCCGAACGGTGACCTGATCGTCAAAGACACCGGCCTGCTCAACACCTGCCTGCCCAATGTCAAAACCGAATGGAGCAAATTCGCCTCCGGCGGCGACGTGGTCCAGGCATTCGGCGCCGACTCGCTCGACATCGGTTTGCTCGGCAGTGCACCGGCAGCGAAGGCCCTGTCGGCGCCGCTGGACATCGATATGAAAGTGATCTGGATCCAGGACCGAATCGGGGCAGCGGAATCGCTCGTCGTCCGCGACCCGTCGATCACCAAGGTGGCCGAACTGCGCGGCAAACGAATCGGTGTACCTTTTGCGTCGACCGGTCATTACAGTCTGCTGACCGCGCTCGACAAGGCCGGAATCGGTTCTCAAACGCAAGTGATCAACCTGAGCCCCGACGCCATCCGCGGTGCCTTCAGCGGTGGACAGATCGATGCCGCATACATTTGGGAGCCGACCCTGAGCGAACTGACCGCCGACGGCGGAAAAATCATCACCACCAGCGCCGACGTTGGTGAACTCGGTGCCGCCACCTACGACCTCGAAGGGGCGCGCGGCGGGTTCGTGCGGGACAACCCGGCATTCGTGAAGATGTGGACGACGGTGCAGGGGTGGGCAGCGAACCTGATCAACACGGATCCGACAAAGGCCGCCGAACACATCGCAGGCCAGCTGGGTGTGCCGGTCGAACGCATCGCCGACCAGATCAAGGGCTACGACTACTTCGACGCCGCCACCCAGGCAGGGCCGGACTACCTCGGCGGACAGGTCGCTGGAGACATCCGCAGGACAGCGGAGTTCCTACTCCAACAGGGTGAGGTCCAGGGCGTTGGACCGGCGCAGCATTACACCGACGGCGTCTATGCGGGCGCGACGAGATGAGGGAACAAGATGAGCGGCACTGAACGCGTCGACCTGACAGGCGTCAGCAAGACGTACCAGACGTCGAGCGGTGCGACGCTGGCTTTGGAACCGACCGACCTGGCGATCGAACCGGGCGAATTCGTGTCGATCGTCGGCCCGTCGGGCTGCGGCAAATCGACCCTTCTCCGGCTCATCGCCGGATTCGAGGACGCCACCGAGGGAGTCGTCGAAGTGGGCGGGTCGCGGGTCACCGCACCGTCCGCCGATCGCGGGGTCGTATTCCAGGCGCCAACGCTCTATCCGTGGCTCACCGTACGCGGCAATGTCGAATTCGGACCGAAGGTCCGCGGCGTCAGCAAAACGCAGCGACGCGAGCAGGCCGAACGCCTGTTGGAACAGGTCGGCCTCGGCGACTTCGGTGACAAACGCCCATACGAACTGTCCGGCGGAATGCAGCAACGCGCGCAGATCGCGCGGGTACTGGTGAACGATCCCGGGATCGTCCTGATGGACGAGCCTTACGGCGCCCTCGACGCATTGACCCGCGAACGGCTGCAAGTGGATCTGCTCAAGCTGTGGCGCGAGGCCGGCAAGACCATCGTCTTCGTCACCCACTCGGTCGACGAGGCCGTCTTTCTGAGCACCCGGGTGATCGTTATGTCGGCCCGACCGGGCCGCATCGTGGTCGACAGCGAGATAGCCCTTCCCGGCGACGGTCCCGGCGTGGTGCGGGACCGGTCAGTGACGGCGACCACCGAGTTTCAGCGACTGAGAACCGAACTGGCGGAAGCGATCTACGCAGCGCACGACTGAGCGCAGGTGTCTGCCGCCACGGCGGCACGGAGGCAGCCGTACCCTTCGGGCCGCCTGATTACCTGACGCAGACTTGCGGGTCTCGCATGCGCGCTCACGCATGCGTACGATCGGAGGATAGCGTCGCCGCCGCACCGGGGCCGGTTCTCGTGTGCGGACGCCATATCCCGGCGCGACGCCGTCCACGACCAGACCCAGGTCTACAGCTGATTCAGGAGACACTCTTGCTGACTGTCAAGGCATACGCTGCACCGTCCGCCACCGAACCGCTCGTCCCCACCACCATCGAACGACGCGATGTCGGCGCGAACGACGTTCTGATCGCCATCGCGTACGCCGGTGTCTGCCACTCGGACATCCATACCGTCCGCGAGGACTGGGGTCCGATCACCTTTCCGCAGGTAGTCGGCCACGAGATCGTCGGTGAAGTCACCGAGGTCGGCGGCGACGTCACCAAGTTCGCCGTCGGCGACCGCGTCGGCGTCGGCTGCATGGTGAATTCGTGCCGCGAATGCGAGAACTGCGTGGCGGGCATGGAGCAGTACTGCCTCGCGGGCAACACCGGCACGTACGCGTCGGTCGATCGCGACGGAACCATCACGCAGGGCGGGTACTCGACTCACGTCGTCGTCGACCAAGACTTTGTGCTGCGCGTCCCCGAAGCCATCCCGTACGAGGCTGCCGCCCCGCTGCTGTGCGCGGGCATCACCACGTATTCGCCGCTCGCGCACTGGAACGCCGGACCTGGCAAGCGTGTCGCCGTCATCGGCATGGGCGGCCTCGGTCATATGGCCGTCAAGATCGCGTCCGCGATGGGCGCCGAAGTGACCGTCCTCTCGCAGACCTTGTCGAAGAAGGACGACGGTCTCGCGTTTGGTGCGACGGACTACTACGCGACGAGCGACAAAGAGACATTCAAAACCCTGCGCAACACTTTCGATCTCGTCATCAACACGGTGAGCGCGTCGCTCGACTTCGACCGCTACGTCAGGCTGCTCCGGTTGGACGGCGTGTGGGTGAACGTCGGTGCCCCCGCAGAACCCGTCTCGATGCGCGTCTTCTCACTGTTCGCCAACCGCCGGTCGTTCGCCGGCTCGAACATCGGCGGCATCGCCGAGACTCAGGAGATGCTCGACTTCTGCGCCGCGCACGGCATCGCCCCGGAGACCGAACTGATCTCGGCCGCCGAGATCAACGACGCCTACGAGCGCGTCCTCGCCAGCGACGTCCGCTACCGGTTCGTCATCGACACGGCCACCCTCTAGCCGGAACCCAGCGGAGCCGCGACCCCCGATTCGGATGGCGAATCGGGGGTCGCGGTTGCTCGTCCGGACCCTCCGGAGGTCCGGACTTGTCCGGACCGGACAAATTCTTTGGCGCTCTGACCAGCTAGTTCGTCCACTTTTCGGTTTCTCGATGTGGAGAACTGCGGCAGAGGGCGTGAGATCGATGGCAGGAGAAACCTCCCCTGAAACGCGGGCCTGCCGCCGCTCAGTTCTCGCCTCGGACCGCACGGTCCGCGTCACTGTAAGGAGATCGTCGTGTTGCGACGAACCACCACCCTGCTGCTCTTGGCCGTAGTTGCGGCTTTCACGATGGTGTCGGCATTGGTCGCCGGCCCGGCAGTCGCCCAGACCCATCACACCCGTGAGGGTGTCAACATCACGCTCGACTCGAGTCGACTAAAGGCCCGTAAGGTCGCGCCCCTCGACTCGTCGCCGTTCTCCGGTCAAGCACTGCTGACGTCCGACGTCCATGCCGCGATCGCGGGAATCGGCGACAAGAAGGTGCAGGCGACCGTCGAACTCGGCTACAAGATCGGGTACCCGGTCTCCGTCGCGCCGACCGGCGTCAAGATCACCGCGCACACCCCGGACCTGAAGCTGTCGGGCGGCGTCAACGCGAAGGTCTCGCCGAACGTGACGATCTCCGGCACCGGTGGCGGCGGCTCGCTCGGTGACATCGGCCTGGAGGCCGGCGCGGAGTCGACGGTCATCCCCGCCGCAGACCTCGAGTTCGAGGTGGGCGCAGGCAAGATCACGACTGTCCCGCTCGCCGAGTTCGCGATGACGAAGCCGACCGCCGACGTCGTCCTGTCCGGTGTCGAGCTCAATGTCTCCAACGCAGTCGGCCCCATCTCGGTGCAGCCGTTCGCGAAGATCTCGGTCACCACCGAGACCGGCGTCTACGTCTACTACGACTACGGAAAGACCACGCGCATCTGAGCGTGAACCGATGAAGACCTGACATGCGTCTGTCGGGGGGATGCATGTCGAGGGGTAGGGCGGGACGGCTATATGTCGTCCCGCCCTCGTCGTCGTTCGGGGGCCGGATCGAGAATCTGGGCGAGGTGTGCGGACGCGTCCGACGACCGATCGCCGGTCAACTGCCGCACCTGCATGTGACAACTGAAGCCGTCGGTGAGGACCGTCGCGCCGTCGCTATCACGCAGTGCAGGCGCCAACGCCTGTTCGGCGACGGCCATGCTCGTCTCGTAGTGGTCGGCTTCGAAACCGAAGTTCCCGGCCACACCGCAGCACCCGGTCGCCTCCCGGACGTCGCGTACGCCGACCGCTCGGAGTGCGCGCTGCTGGACGGCCGAACCGAACACCGAGTATTCGTGGCAGTGCGTCTGCACGACGACCTCGCCGGGAACTCCCGGGGCCGGCGTCCACCCTGCCGAGGCTTGCGCAGTGACCTGCTCGGCGAAGCTCCTGATCCGCTTCGACACCCGTTCGGCGGCGTCCGTGTGCACGAGTTCGGGCAGATCCTTCCGCAACGCGGCCGCACAGCTCGGCTCGACGACCACGATCGGACGGTCGGTGCCGTCGTCGAGCGTCTCGGCCGCATGGTTGAGCTTCTTCTTCGCCTGGGAGAGCTGGCCGGTAGAGATCCAGGTGAGCCCGCAGCACACGTCGGTGCGGACCTGCGGGTGGTGTCCGGCGTCTTCGACGACGCGACACGCGGCGGCCGCGACGTCCGGACGGAATCCCTGGGTGAACGAGTCGACCATCAACACGACGTCGGCGTCGCCGGCCGGCGTGGGGCGCGCGAGCAGCCGCCGCAGGGTGCGACGGGACGCGAATCGCGGCAGATCCCGTTCGGTGGTCAGTCCGGCCATCCGTAGAGCCGCATTCTTGAGCGGCGACGCCAATACCGCGTTCACCGCGGGCGCGGCCCGCGACATGATCGGCAGCCAACGAGGCAGCCAGCCTAGCGAGTAGTGGGCGGCCGGACGGAGCCGCCGACGGTAGTAGTGGTCGAAGAACTCCGACTTGTACGTCGCCATGTCGACGCCCGTCGGACAGTCGGACGCACACGCCTTACAGGACAGACACAGGTCGAGCACATCGCGCACATCCTCCGAACGCCACCCGTCGTCGACGGTCGCCGCGCCGCGGATCATCTCCTGCAGCACACGCGCCCGGCCGCGGGTGGAGTCTTTCTCGTCGCCGGTCGCCCGGTAGCTCGGGCACATCACCCCGCCGGCGTGTGATCGGCACCGCCCCACACCGATGCACGACTGCACCGCGTCGACGAGCCCCTGGCCGGGCGGGGAGGCTGCGGTATCGCCCAACGCGAAGCTGGTCTGCCACTCCAGCACCTGAACTCCCGCCAACGCGAGATCGGCGACGGGTTCGGCGGGCGACACCATGATCCCGGGATTGAGCAGACCGTCCGGATCGAATACTGCCTTGAACCGGGAGAACGCCGCCAGCATCGTGGGGGAGTACATGATTGGCAGCAGACCCGATCGGGCGCGGCCGTCACCGTGTTCGCCCGACAGCGTGCCGCCGTGCCGCACCACGAGTCGAGCCGCAGCGTCAAGGAAGCGCGTCATGACGGCGCGGCCGGCCTCGGTGGCCTGGTCGAACGTGATGCGGATGTGCATGCATCCCGCACCGAAATGGCCGTACATGACGCCGATCAGATCGTGGTCGGCGAGTAGGTCGGTGAAGTCCGCGAGATAGTCCGCGAGGTTCTCCGGCGCCACCGCCGAGTCTTCCCACCCCGGCCACGATGTGATCGAACCGCCGCCGGGGAGGGGGAGCCGGGACGACAGCCCGGCGCCGTCCTCGCGGACCCGCCACAGGTTCTTGCGGAGCGTCTGATCGGTGACGACGGCACCGTCGAGCACTCGCCCCGCACCGTGCAGCCCGGTGAGTAGACGTTGCGCGTCGGCCGCCACCTGGTCGGGGCTGTCGCCGTCGAGCTCCACGTACAACCAGGCGTGTCCGGGAGGCAGCGCGGTGACCGAGTCGGCGCCGCGTCGTGCCCGCATCGTCGCGACGATCTGCTCGTCGATGCCCTCCACGGCCGACGGTGAGAACGTCAGGATCTTGGGGACGTCGCGGGCCGCGTCGACGACGTTCTGGTAGCCGAGGATCAACAGGAGGGCCGACGGCGGAACGTGCACGATCGACACGGTCGCGGCGACTACCACCGCACACGTCCCTTCGCTCCCGACGAGGGCGCGCGCGACGTCGAAGCCGTACTCGGGCAACAGATGCGACAAGTGGTAACCGGACACCTGCCGGGGGATACGGCCCAGTTCGGTGCGTAGCGCCGCCATCGTATCGCGCGTGAGGTCGGTGAGGTCGGCGGTCATCCGGGCGGCTCGGTCGACGGCCGCGGTGTCGGACGGGTCGCTCGCCCGGATCCCGGATCGTGTCGCGGTGACACGCGTTCCGTCCACTAGGACGAGGTCGAGGGCGACGACGTGGTCGGTGGTCCGGCCGTAGCGCACCGAATGGTTGCCGCACGCGTCGTTGGCGATCGACCCGCCGACCGTGGCGCGCGACTTCGACGACGGGTCGGGAGCGAACGTCATCGCGCCGTCGGTGTGGCGTTCAACGGCGCTCGCGAGATGAGCGAGTACCACGCCGGGCTGCACCGTCGCGGTCTGCGTGCGCGCGTCGATGTCGACGATCGTGTCCATGTGTCGGGACAGGTCTAGGACGAGGCCGGCTCCGACGGCGTTGCCGGCCATCGAGGTGCCGCCGCCGCGCACGGTCACCGTGATCTTTTCCGTGTGACACCACGCTAAAGCTGCGCTGACCTCCTCGGCGGTTCGCGGGAAGGCGATCCCGGCTGGCGGGATGCGATAGTTCGACGCGTCATAGCTGTAGGCGCCGCGTCGAGCACTCGACGTGTCGACCGCGATGGGGCAGGTGGTGAACTGCTTCTCGGTGTCGGTTGACTGTCCGCTCACTACGCGTTTCACTCTCAGCGTTCCCTCCCTCGGGTGCGCGCCTCGCGTCACAGGTCACGTCCTCCACGCCAGTCTTGCACGGAGTTCGGGCACAGTTCTCACAATTTCGACCCGGATCGGCCGTATTTCGGGTCCTGGGGCCATATACGTGAGGATTGTGCCCAGCGGCGACCACCCGCTCGCAGCCGCCTGTTCGTCTCTCGTTCATTCCCCCGATGACGAATCGTGGAGAAGTCTCCTTAACGTCGTCGGCGTATCCGCTCAGCCCAGTGCGGACGAGACATCGAGACTTGAAGGCGATTCCATGCGTATTCCGTTGCAGCTGTTCACCATCGGGGGAGACGACGTGGGTCGTTCGGCACGGTCGCGGGTCACGTGCCGCTATAAGTGCGGCGAGGCGTGCTGGCATGAGCCGGGCAACAGCAGCGACAACGAGTACTTCCGCGACGTCGCGCGCACAGCACTGTCGCGGCGCACCATTTTGCGCGGCAGCGCGGGCGCCGTGCTGGCAGTCGGTGCGACGTCGCTTCTCGCGGCATGCGGCGACGACGGGGCAAGCTCGACCGGCGCCCCGTCGAGCGGCGGCGGTCCCGTCGACGGCATGAAGTTCGACATCGTGAAACCCAACACCGACGACACCCTGCGGATCCCGGACGGCTACCGCCAGAAGGTCGTCATCTCCTGGGGTGATCCGGTGCTGCCCGGTGCTCCCGAGTTCGACTTCGAGAATCAGACGGCGGACGCACAGTCGAAGCAATTCGGCTTCAACAACGACTTCGCGGGCCTCCTCCCGATCGACGGCCGGGACGGCGCGTTCTACCTCGTCGTCAACCAGGAGTACACGACCGAAGAGTTCATGTTCCGCGGGTTCAAGGAGAAGGAGCCGACCGAGGAGCAGGCCCGCATCGCGATGGCCGCTCACGGGATCACTGTGCTCGAAGTGAAAGCCTCGAACCGGGACGGGTCGCTGACCCCGGTCGTCGGTCCGCGCAACCGCCGCATCACTGCGAGCACACCGTTCCGTCTCACCGGACCGGCCGCGGGTACGGACTTCGTGAAGACCGCCGCCGACCGGGCAGGCAACACTATTGCGGGCACCATCGCCAACTGCTCCGGGGGCATCACGCCGTGGGGCACCATGTTGTCCGGCGAAGAGAACTACAACAACTACTTCTCGAACGCGAGCAAGGTGAAAGATAAGGCGGCCGCCGCTCACTTGGAGCGCTACGGTTTCGAAGACGACGCCGACTATCACCAGTGGGGTCGGTTCGAAACCCGCTTCGACCTGGAGAAGGACCCCAACGAGGCCAATCGATTCGGCTACGTCGTCGAGGTCGACCCGACCGACCCGAACTCCACTCCGCTCAAGCATTCGGCGCTCGGCCGCCTCAAGCACGAGTCGGCCAACATTCACATCGTGAAGGACGGCCCCGCCGCGGGCACCGTCGTCGCCTACACGGGCGACGACGAGAAGTTCGAATACATCTACAAGTTCGTGTCGAGCCGCAAGGTCAAGGATGGCGACAAGCGCCACAACATGGGCATCCTCACCGAGGGCACCCTGTACGTCGCGTCGTTCTCCAGCGACAAGCCCGTCACCACTGACGACGCGGCGGGCAGCGGACGATGGCACAAGCTGATGACCGTCAATGCGGACGGGTCGGCCCAGTCGCACATCAAGGGCATGACCGCCGCCGAGGTCGCGGTCTTCACCCGTGAGGCCGCCGATAAGGCGGGTGCGACCAAGATGGACCGTCCCGAAGACATCGAGCCGCACCCGATCACCGGCAAGGTGTACTGCGCGCTCACCAACAACGACGACCGCGGCGTCGACGGCGAAGAGGGGCCGACCGCACCCAACCCGCGCAATGAGAACAAGAACGGTCAGATCCTTGAGATGACCGACGACCACGCGGGCGAATCGTTCACCTGGGATCTCCTGCTCGTCGCGGGCGACCCGAAGGCGGCCGACACGTATTACGGCGGTTTCGACAAGACGAAGGTCAGCCCGATCTCGTGCCCGGACAACGTGGCGTTCGATCCGCACGGCAACCTGTGGATCTCCACCGACGGGAATGCGCTCAAGAGCAACGACGGACTGTTCGCCGTCGCCCTCGATGGCGAGCGCCGCGGCGAGACCAAACAGTTCCTCACGGTCCCGCGCGGGGCCGAGACCTGCGGTCCGATCATCGACTCGAAGCGCGTCATCGTCTGCGTCCAGCATCCGGGCGAAGAGGACGGCTACTCCGCCGACCGGCCGTTCTCGCACTGGCCGGCCGGCGGAAACTCCCAGCCCCGCCCGTCTGTCGTCGCCGTGTGGCGCGACGGCGGAGGTGCGATCGGCGTCTGAGAACACGACCGAGCCTGCGAACTCCCCGGACTCGTCCGTGCGGCGGCGTAACGTCCTTCGTACGTACGACAGGAGGAGGCTGTGGCGTGTTCAGAGTTCGACGAGGAGTAGTCGGAGCGGTGGTTGCCGCGGCGGTGGTAGCGCCGACGGCACCCATCGCCACGGCGGACACCGCTGGTCACGGTTCGCCTATCTCGGTCACCGTGCGGCCGGACGGTTGGCGCGGCATCGAGAACGGTCGCGCCATCGACTACTGGACGCAGGATCCGCGTGGCCGTCCCGTACGGGCCAGCGGTGCCCTCGTCCGCCCGCCGGGTAAAGCCCCGGCGGGCGGATGGCCCGTCGTCGCCTACACGCACGGCACGTCGGGATACGGAACCGGTTGCGGCGGACAGAGCTTCGTCGACGCGGAGCCGAGTCGGTACATCTCTCGTCTCGTTGAGCACGGGTACGCGGTGGTCGCACCCGACTATGTCGGGCTCGGACACGACGACGTCGGCGTCCATCCCTACCTGAACACGCGCAGCGAATCGTCCGCGACCATCGACCTGCTGACGGCCGCCCGGACCGTCGACAGCACGCTGTCTAACCGGTGGGCGGTGACCGGCGACTCCCAGGGCGGACAGGCCGCGCTCGCCACCGCGCACCGCCAGCAGACTTACGGCCCGAAGACCGACTTCCGTGGCACCGTTGCGATCGACCCGGAGTCGGATGTCGAGAAGATCATGCCGCTGCTCGGCCCGTACGTCCCGGCGATGCCCTCGCCGATCGACCACTCATACGGATTTCTCCTCGCGACCCTCGCGGGTCTGCGTCAAGCGGATCCAAGCGCCCACGTGAACTCGTATCTCACCCCGTACGGCCGACGGCTCGTCGACCAGGTCGGCCAGAGGTGCGGCACTCCGACGCTGCCGAAGGACCTCGCGTTCGGCTCACTTCTGTCGCGACCACTCACCACTCCGCAGATGACGTCGGCGTTGAACCGATATATGGCGGTGCCGGTGCGCGGATATGACGCGCCGATCCTACTGCTGCTCAACACGTTGGACACGACTGTGCCGTCGCCGCTGCACGCCAAACTCGCCGCTGATCTGGCACTGAACCGCGTACCGTTCACCACAGTTGTCGGCAATGGTTCGCACACCGAGATGGACGCCGCGCAGTGGTCGGCGTTCGACCGCTTCTTTACCCGGCATCTCAGCTGAGCTCACGCGGGTCGAGCGGAGCCGAGACCCCTCAGATCAGGATCCAGAGGAACGCGATGAGGCCGAGCACGATGCAGATGATCCACAGCCAGCCGACGATGATCGCCGCCGACGAGAATTCGCGGCCGATACCGCCGTCACGGTCGATCTGATTGCGTGAGCGGTAGCCGAGCCAGATGCCGAACGGCGACGTGATGCCGAGGCCGGACAAAACGAGGGCGACGATCGCGATGACGTTCACCGAGTCGGACGACGACGTAGCGCGGGGCGGGGTCGCAGTGGAGGCGGCCACAGGGTTCTCCTTCGCGGCGCGGTCGGTCTCGGGACGGGGGCTGGTCACGGCTGGACTCGCCGGCACCGACGGTCGGCCCGCGGCTGGCCGAGGCGGGTTCGGCCCGGTGGGCGGCTGGGGGCGGCCGGACAGCGGGCTCGGCTCGGGGACCGCCGAATAGGCCAGGCGGCGAGGAGATTCGGAGGCGGATGTATTCGCGGGGGCGGCACTCGGTGGACGCGGCGGCGTCACGGGGGGAGGCGTTGTGGGGCGAGGCGCCGCAGCGGGAGGCGTCGCGGCGGGAGGCGTTGATGAGGCCGGGCGGGGCGGCTGCTGCGGGGGCGGCCCCTGGGGCGCACGTGGACCCGGTGCTGGCGTGTTCGGGGGTCGGGGACCGGGAGACGACGAAGCCGTGGGACGCGGCGCGGGGCGGTGCGCAGGCGTCGGCGAACCTTGCGGGTTCGGTGTGTCGGGGCGGGGGTCGTCGGTCGTCACGCCTACAAACTACCTGCTCCGGCGTCGTCCGCAGTGGACGACGCCGCGTCGATGCGCGGAATGGTCTGCGAGACTGGCGGATGTTCGGTGCGCGCGCGCCGCAGCACGATGACGACGGCCGTCAGTAGGAGCAGCAGGACGGAGCCGACGGCGACGAGAAGTTTCTGGCGCATTGTTCCAGGTTGCCAGGTGAAACCGGGAGACGCCAACCGGTGCGGCCGCTCGCCCCGCAGACATCCGCTCATCGCGAACAGCGGCGGCACGATGTCGGTCGGACATGGTTGTATGGACACTGTGAGTGAGCAGAACAAGACCGCGACCCTGCACACCAATCGCGGCGACATCGTCATCGAACTCTTTCCGAACCACGCTCCGAAGACCGTGGCGAACTTCGTCGGCCTCGCCGACGGCTCGAAGGAGTACTCCACCACGAACGCGAAGGGCGAGTCCAGCGGCCCGTTCTATGACGGGGCGATCTTCCACCGCGTCATCGCGGGCTTCATGCTCCAGGGCGGCGACCCGACCGGCACCGGCCGCGGCGGCCCGGGCTACCAGTTCGAGGACGAGTTCCACCCCGAGCTGCAGTTCGACCGTCCGTACCTGCTCGCGATGGCCAACGCCGGGCCGGGCACCAATGGCTCGCAGTTCTTCATCACCGTCGGCCCGACGCCGCACCTGAACCGTCGCCACACCATCTTCGGCGAGGTCAAGGACGCTGCGTCGCAGGCCGTCGTCGATGCCATCGGAGCCACCAAGACCGCACCGGGCGACCGCCCGGTGGAAGACGTCGTCATCGAGAGCGTCGAGCTCTCCTGAAACAACACGGGAGCACCTGTTGAACCAGGTCTGCTACCGGCATCCCGACCGCCCCACCGCGCTCTCGTGTACCCGGTGCGGGCGGTCGGCTTGTCCGGAATGCCTTCGTCCGGCCTCGGTCGGACAGCATTGCGTCGACTGTGTGGCGCAGGCGAGCGCCGCGCAACGTGCGACGGCGCCGACTCTCGCCCGTCGCTCCGTGCAGCCGGTCGTCACGTACGCGCTGATCGCCATCAATGTGCTGGTGTTCGGCGCTGTGCTGGTGCAGGCGGGCGGAACGGATCTGCGCGACCTCGTGACGTCGTCGATCTACAGTCACGGCGTACTCGTCAACGGCGCGGGATTTGAGAACGAATACTGGCGGCTGCTGACGTCGGGGTTCCTGCACCAGAGTGTGCCGCATCTGGCGATCAACATGTTTTCGCTGTACATCATCGGGGCTGACCTCGAACGGGTCCTCGGTCGCGCCCGCTACCTGGCGATCTATCTGGTCGGTCTCCTCGGCGGCAGTGCGGCCGTCATGGCGTTCCAGGACGGCACCACGCTGACCGCGGGTGCGTCGGGTGCGATCTACGGGTTGATGGGCGCGTTGTTCGTGCTGCTGTTGAAACTGAAGGCGCCGGTCACCACGGTGGTCGTCATCATCGTGGTCAACATAGTGTTCTCGGTGAGCCTGCCGAACATCTCGCTGTTCGGCCACCTCGGCGGTCTGGTGTTCGGCGCGGCGTCGGCTGCGGCCGTCATCTGGTTGCCGACCGCGGTGCTGCCGCCGGCCAAGCGCACCCAGGCCGCCGTCGACCGGGTCGGCTGGTACGGCCTCTTCGCGCTCGCTGTCATCGCCATTGCGATCGGCAGCGGTATCGGACTCGGCGAGAGCCTGTAAGGCCGTCAGCGCTCGTCGACGCGGAATCCGGCGTCGCGTAGTTCTTCTGCGACGGCTCCCGGGGCCGTACCTAGATCCCAGCGTCCGAAGATCAACAGTTTGTCGTCCGGCAGGTCGATGAGCAGCTGTCTGCTGTGCGCGGCGAGCCTGCGTGTCCGCAGCGTCGACACGCGTTGCACGTCGTCGGTCGTCAATGTGATCCGCCCGGTCAGGGTGCGGACGGTCAGGGTCGGCCCTGTGTCGAGGGCCAGACGCGGGCGACGCAGGAGCATGACTGCCCCCGCCGCGATCAGACCGAGCGCCGCGACGGCGAGGAACGCCGTCGCGGGCGGATCGGTGTACGACGCTACTGCTGCAGCGGCCAACGCGACGCCGCCGACGACGAGGGCGACACCGGCCAAAACCGGCGGCGCCCATTCCTTGTGAGTAGGTTCCACAGAGTTATCCACAGGAGTTATACACAGTGGGGATGAATTACACACATGTAATTCCCCCGCTGGGGACAACGCTCCCGGTCAGCGCCAGCCCATTGTCATGAGCAGACCGACCACCATGATTCCGAAACCGATCAGCATGTTCCACGGACCCAGCTCGGACATCCAGTGCAGGAACTTTCCTTCGGAACCGAAGGTGTCCTGTGTGGCGCCCAAGTAGTAGACGAGCAGCCACAGGAGGCCGATGAGCATCAGGCCGAACATGACGGACTGGTAGAGGACGCCCGACGGGCCGGCTTTCACCTTCACCGGGGTGCGGCTCGCACTGTTGACCGTGTAGTCGGTCTTCTTCCGGACTTTTGACTTCGGCATACCCACCACGGTATCCCAGCTGCACGGCCAGCAGCCAAAACGCTAACCTTTACCGGTGCGCATCCTCGTCATCGACAACTACGACAGCTTCGTCTACAACCTGGTCCAATACTTGGGTCAGCTCGGAGTCGACGCCGTGGTTTGGCGCAACGACGACGATCATCTGAACGACCTCGAAGCCGTGGTCGCCGAGTTCGACGGGATTCTGCTGAGCCCCGGACCCGGGACCCCTGATCGTGCGGGTGCCACCGAGCCGATCATCTCAGTGGCCGCAGCCGCGGGTACCCCGCTGCTCGGAGTGTGCCTCGGCCATCAGGCGATCGGTGAAGCGTTCGGCGCCACCGTCGAACGGGCCCCGGAACTCTTGCACGGCAAGACGTCGCTGGTGAATCACGACGGGACCGGAGTCCTCGCTGGACTGCCCGACCCGTTCGTCGCCACCCGCTACCACTCGCTGACTGTCGCGCCCGAGACCATCCCCGACGAGCTGATCGTCACCGGGACCACCGATACGGGCATCGTCATGGCGTTCAAGCATCGCGACCTGCCGATCCATGGCGTCCAATTCCACCCGGAGAGCGTCCTCACGCAGGGTGGCCACCGGATGCTTGCGAACTGGCTGCGTGTCTGCGGCTTCGACGTCTCCGAGAACGTCGTCGCCCGTCTCGAAAGCGATATGGCGAAAGCCCTCGGCGTCTAGGTCGCCTTCGGCTGGTCGGGCGGGGACGAGATCCCCTTAGAACAATGCTTCCTTGCCGACGACGACGGACACCGACTCGTTCTTGCGGAGTTTGCTGCCCGGGGACGGCCGCTGGGAGATGACTCTGCCGTCGTCGCGGCTGCCGAGCCGCACCTTGCGTTCGGTGATATTGATCGTGTTGGGATCCCATCCGGCCTTGACGAGGGCGTCTTGTGCCTGGTCTGGCGTCTTGCCGTGCAGGTCGGGGATGGTGAACTGGTTGCCGCGCGAGATCGTGACTTGGACGGTGCTGCCGACCCGGACGGAAGTGCCAGCGTTGGGTGACGTGCTGACCACTTGGCCTTCAGGAAGATCGGAGTCGGCTTGCACGGTCACGACGTCCAAGGCCATCTGTTCGAGCGCCGTCTTGGCCTCGTCCTCGGTCTGTCCGCGCAGGTCGGGGACGGTCACTTCGCTCGGGCCGGTACCGATGTACAGGACGATGGTGCTGGTGACGGCGACCGTCGCATTGGTCTGCGGGGTCGTTCGGACCACCTTGTCTTTGAGGGCGGTCGTCGACTCGATCGTCTCGGTCTTCACCGTTTCGAAGCCGCGTGCTTCGAGCAGTTTGCGAGCGTCCTTCTCGGACTTTCCTCGGAGATCGGGCACCCCGGATCGTTGGGGGCCGGTCGAGATGTACAACGTCACTTCCGACCCTTCGGGGGTCGGGACGTCGTCGCCCGGCACTGTGCGCGTGGCGAGGCCTTCGGTCATGTCCGAGCTCGACTCGTGTTGCTCTTTGACACTGAAGCCGGCTTGTTCCAGGTTGGCTTTCGCGGCTTCGGCGGTGAGACCGGCGACTTTCGGGACGGCGATTGACGGCTCCTCGCTGGTCCACGGAGCCCACGCGAAGAGGCCTCCGACGAGGACCGCGATCAACAGCAGCGCGACGGCCACGATCACCGGCTTGCGCCGGTGGAGTGGCGTCGGCTCGTCGTCGATCACTTCGGCGTGACGGCGGCTGTCGCGTCGCGACGGCTGCGAGTCGCTGCGGGCGGGCGCCCGCGTCGACTCGATGAGGTCGGTCTGCTCCTGGTCGGTCAACAACATCGGTGCAGACGGTTTGCCGCCTGCGAGAACCTTGATGAGGTCGGAGCGGAAGTCGGCTGCCGTCTGGTACCGGTTGGCCGGGTTCTTGCTCATCGCCTGCATGACGATCGAATCGAGTTCCGGAGACAAATCGGGCCGGACCGTCGATGGGCGGCGCGGATCCTCGTGGACGTGTTGGTGGGCGACGGCGATCGGAGAGTCGCCGGTGAACGGCGGCTCACCGGTCACCAGCTCGAATAGGACGCAGCCCATCGAATAGATGTCGCTGCGCGGATCCACTTTGATGCCGCGCGCCTGCTCCGGCGACAGGTATTGTGCGGTGCCCATCACGGCGGAGGTCTGCGTCATGGTCGCCGACGTGTCGTCCATGGCGCGGGCGATGCCGAAGTCCATCACCTTGACCGCGCCCGTCCGGTCGATCATCACGTTGGCGGGTTTCATGTCGCGGTGGACGATGTTCGCGCGGTGGGAGAAGTCCATCGCGGCAGCGACGTCGGCCATCCACGTCATCGCCTGCTTGGGCGCGATGACCCCCGACTCGCTCGCTCGCAGTATGTCGCGGAGTGTGTCGCCGTCGACGTACTCCATCACGATGAACGGGAGTGGTCCCTCGGATGTCTCGGCCTCACCGGTGTCGAAGACTTGGACGATCGACGGGTGGGTCAGTTTGGCTGCGTTCTGGGCTTCACGCCGGAAACGCAGATAGAACGACGGATCGCGAGCTAGATCAGCGCGCAGCACTTTGATCGCGACGTCCCGGTGCAGCAGGAGGTCACGCGCGTACTGGACTTCGGACATGCCGCCGAAGCCGAGTGTCTCGCCGAGTTCGTAACGCTCGGAGAGGTAGTGCGGATCGAAGTCGCTCACATCGTCTGCCTCATCTAGTCGGGATCGTGACTCCGGGCAGCACCTCTATGCCGTCGCTGCCGGTGGTCGTCTCCTCGCCCGTCGTCGTATCCTCGTCCGTCGTGGTTGGCGTGGTCTCGTCGTCGGACGTGGTCGTCGACTCGGTAGTGGAGCGCGTAGTCTCCTCCTCCGTAGTGGTCGGTTCCTCCGGCTCCTGCGTTTGAGTGACGGTGACCGGGGTCGAGGTCGTCGGTTCGACAGGATCCTTCGGGCTGCTGCTGATCCACCACGCGACCAGGCCGATCGCCGCGATGAGTAGAAGCGCCGCGACCGCTGTCAACACCTTGTGGGTCGTCGTCCAGCCACCGTTGTCGATGTTCGCCGGCGCAGCAGCGGTCGACGGTGCCGTGCTGGGGCGCGATATTGGTGCGGGAGTCGGGGATGTCATCGCGCGGGTGCCGGTCGCCGCGGCGACCGGCGCGACGCCGCCCGCGGTGCGCGGGCGCGGCGGACGATGGCCCGCCCGAACGGCAGCGACGGCGTCGGCGAACTCGCCGCCCGTCGCGTACCGCTGAGCCGGATCCTTCGAGAGCGTGATGTCGATGAGTTCGCGGACCGGAGCCGGAATCGACGACGGCAACGGCGGCGGCGTCTCCTGGATGTGCTTCATCGCGACGGTGATCGCACCGTCGCCGAGGAACGGTCGTCGTCCGGTGAGCGCCTCGTAGCCGACGACGCCGAGTGCATACACGTCCGACGCGGCCGTCGCCTCGCCGCCCATCGCCTGCTCGGGTGAGATGTATTGGGCGGTGCCCATCACCATGCCGGTCTGCGTGACCGGTGCCGAATCAACGGCTTTCGCGATGCCGAAGTCGGTGATCTTGACCTGGCCGGTCGGCGTGATCAGGATGTTGCCGGGTTTGACGTCGCGGTGCACGAGACCAGCGGTGTGCGCGGCCTGTAGTGCGCGGCCTGTCTGCTCGAGCATGTCGAGGGTGTGGCTGAGCGCGAGCTGACCCATCCGGGAGATCACCGAGTTGAGCGGTTCACCGTCGACGAGTTCCATGACGAGGTAGGCGAGTGGGTCGCCGCCGTTGCGGTCGGGCGTCTCACCGTAGTCGAAGACATTCGCGATGCCCGGGTCGTTCAACCGGGCCGTCGTCTGCGCTTCGGTACGGAAACGCCCGAGGAACTCGGAGTCGTTCGAGTATTCGGCTTTGAGGACTTTGACGGCCACCCGGCGTCCCAGCCGGGTGTCGAGGGCTTCCCACACTTGTCCCATGCCGCCGGTCGCGATCAACCGGACCAGGCGGTACCGGTCGGCGATGATGGTCCCGTTCTGCAGGCTCATCGGCCACCTCCCGTATATGCGTTCATCACTGCTCGTCCAATCGGGGCGGCAACAACGCCGCCGTAGGAGTTCTGTCCCTGTGCGCCGTTCTCGAGCATGACGGCCACCGCGATGCGTTTATTGGTTCCCGGCGAGAACGCGATGTACCAGGCGTACGGGGTCTCGCCTCCCTGCGCGGTGTCCGAGTGCTCGGCGGTACCGGTCTTCGACGCGATGCCCGGCTGCGAGCCCGCCGTGCTCTGCTCCGACTTGATCATCATGTCGGTCAGGATGTTCGCTCGGTCGGCGGTCAGCGGGCGGTTGAGGGTTGTCGGCGACGTAGTCGAGATGGTGCGCAGGTCGGCGGTCTGCAACTTGTCGACGAGGTAGGGCCGCATTCGCGAGCCACCGTTGGCGACGGTCGCCGCGATCACCGCGTTCTCCAACACGGTGAGCCGGACGTCGCGCTGGCCGATCGCCGACTGGCCGAGAGCGGCGAGGTCGTCGCCGATGTCGCCGACGGAACTCTTCGCGACCGGCATCGGGATGCCTGCCGGGTCTTCGCCGACGCCGAACGACTTCGCGGTCGACGTGAACTTCTCCGGTTTGTCACCGGGGACCTTCTCGGTGACGAGCTGCGCGAAAGCGGTGTTGCAGGAGTGCTCGAACGCCTGCGTCAAGGTGACGCTTCCGTTCGACGAGTCCGGGCATGTCGAGCCGGAGTCGTTGGACAGGAACGTGTCGCTGTCCGGCAATTGCCAGCGGGGCGCCGCGGTGAGTCGGGTGTCGGCACCGAGCCCGGCGTCCAATGCGGTGGCGGTCGAGACCACCTTGAACGTCGACCCGGGCGGGTACAGCGCTGAGGTCGCCCGATTGACGAGTGGCGAATCGGCCGACTCGTCGGTCATCGATGTCCAGGCCTTCTCGGCTTGGCCGAAGTCTTGGGTGGCGATGTCGTTCGGGTTGTAGCTCGGTGTCGACGCCATCGCCAGGATCTTGCCGGTGCCCGGCTCGATGGCGACGACGGCTCCGCGGCACGGGCCGTCGCAGTCGGCGCCCGCGAGCTCTTGGTACGCGGTGCGTTGTAGTCCCGGATCGATCGTTGTGACGACGTTGCCCCCGCGCGGGTCGCGTCCGGAGAACATGTCCATGAATCGCTGGGTGAACAGGCGATCATCGTTGCCGTTGAGGACGGAGTCCTCGGCGGCTTCGATGCCGCGGTCGGCGCGGTACACGAACGAGAAGTAGCCGGTGACCGGCGCGAATGCCTTTGGATTGGTCGGATACTTCCGGAGATATTTGAACTTGTTATCGGTGGCGACCGACTGGGCGATCACCGTGCCGTCGGCGGCGACGATGACGCCGCGCTCACGAGAGTATTCGTCGAGGAGCACGCGCGAGTTGCGGGTGTCGCTGCGCAGCGAGTCCGCTTTGAACACCTGCAGGTAGGTTGCGTTGGCGAGCAGCGCGACGACGAGGACGATGGCGGCGACCGCGACGCGTTGGATGGGTTTGTTCATCGGCGCGTCACCACCTGGGTGGCCATCGCGTCGACCTTGCGTTTCGGCTTCGGTTTGGGCGCATCGGGTTCGCGGGCGGCGTTCGAGATGCGGATGAGCAGTGCGAGCAGCAGATAGTTCGCGAGCAGAGACGATCCGCCGTACGCGAGGAACGGCGTGGTCAATCCGGTCAGCGGGATCAGCTTCGACACTCCGCCGAACACCACGAACAGCTGGAACACGATGGTGAACGAGAGGCCAGCCGCGAGCAGCTTCCCGAAGCTGTCGCGGACGGCGATGGCGGTGCGGAGTCCGCGGACGACGAGGATCAGGTAGATCATGGTGATCGCGGTGAGGCCGACGAGACCGACTTCTTCGCCGAAGCTGGTGAGAATGAAGTCAGTGTTGGCGAACGGCACGATGTTGGGGCGGCCGGATCCCAGCCCGGTCCCGAACATGCCGCCTGTCGCGAACCCGAACAGGCTCTGTGCGACCTGGTAGCCGTACGTGTCGTATTGCTCGAACGGGTCACGCCACACAGCCACCCGCATCTGCAGGTGGAAGAACAATTGGTAGGCGATCACGGCGGCGAGCGCGAACAAGGTCAGTCCGAGCATCAGCCAGCTGACGCGGCCGCTGGCGATGTAGAGCATGGTCAGCACGGTCACGAAGATCAGCAGCGAGGTGCCGAGATCCGATTCGAAGGCGAGGACTCCGACGGCGATCGCCCACGCCGCGATCAGCGGGCCGAGATCGCGGGCACGCGGGAAGTCGATCCCGGCGAACTGTTTGCCCGCGGTGGTGAACAAGTCGCGTCGGGACACCAGAAACGATGCGGTGAAGACGATGATGAGGATCTTCGAGAACTCGCCGGGCTGGATGTTGAAGAATCCCGCGCGAATCCAGATCTTCGAACCGTTGATCTCCGACATCGACGACGGCAGGATTGCTGGGATCGCGAGGAAGATCAGACCGCCGAGACCGAGCGTGTACGCGTACCGCGACAGCGAGCGGTGATCGCGGAGGAGGGCCAGCATGACGGTGAACAAGACGATCGCGATGATCATCCACAGCAGCTGCTGGTCGGCGTTGTGGGTGCGCTCGGACTCTTTCAGGAGTTCGTCGGCGCGCGCCGAACCGAGGTCGAGGCGGTGGATCATTACCAGTCCGAGCCCGTTGAGGGTCGCGACGGCGGGCAGCAGTAGCGGGTCCGCGTACGGCGCGAAGTAGCGGACGGCGATGTGCGCGACGGCGCAGAGGGCGGCGAACGCGGCGACGAACTTGGCAACTTCCCAGGTCAGCGGGTCGCCTTGTGCGAGTTCGACGATCACCAGGGCGACGCCGACGAGTACAACGGCGAAGCCGAGCAGTACCACTTCAGTGGTGCGGCCGGTGTTCACCGGAGGTGTGGTCGCGGGGGCGTGCCCGGCAGGAGCCGACGTCATCCGACCTCCCGGCAGCGGCGTGCGCCGTCCGAGTCGGTGGTCGGGGCGGGCGCCTGCGTCGTGGTGGAGGGCTTGTGGCCACCAGGCTTGTTGTCCTCCGGAGGCTTCGGCGTGTCGGGGGCGGCGCACAACGGCAGGAACGTCAATTCGTTGCGGATGCGTTCTTGCGCTGCATCGAGCGACAGGTTTTTGATGCTTTGGGATTCGACGGCGCTGCGGCTGATCTCGGTGAGGTCGTCGACGAGCATCGGAGTGCAGGAGCTGTCGGCGTCGACGAACGTGATGCCGGGCGACTCGTCGTCCGGATTGTTGACGCATGCTCGTTGGTTGGGTGATTCGACGGCAAAGAACAGCAGCTTGTCGGGTGTCCCGTGGTGGATTTCGACGGCACCGTCGTCGTTTACGGTGACGAAGTTGCTGTTCAACGCCTGGGATCGGATGACGAAGAACGCGGTGACGAGTGCAGCGATCACGACGAGTACGACGATGATGGCTAGCGGCCAGCCCCACCGTCGGCGATGTACGGGTTCGTCGGCCATCGTGATGGTCGGGCGCGCGGTCGCGGGCGCCGGTGGACGCAGTGCGGCTGCGCGGCCTGCTGCGGTCTTCGGGTCGGGGACGTAGCCGTCTTGGTCGTCGTCGCCCGCGGCGCCGCCGAGGATGGGCCGTGATTCGCCGTACTGGTCGTCGACGACGTCGGCGACGACGACCGTGACGTTGTCGGGGCCGCCGCTGCGCAACGCCAACTCGATGAGGCGGTCGGCGCATTCTTTGTGGTCGGCGATGCCGCCGAGAGTGTCGGCGAGGGTTTCTTCGCTGACGACGTCGGAGAGTCCGTCGCTGCACAGCAGGTAGCGGTCGCCTGCGCGCGCTTCACGCATGATGAGCGTCGGTTCGACTTCTTGGCCGGTGAGGGCGCGCATGATCAGGGATCGTTGCGGATGGGAGTGCGCCTGTTCGGCGGTGATGCGGCCTTCGTCGACGAGGCTTTGGACGAATGTGTCGTCGCGTGTGATCTGGGTGAGGACGCCGTCGCGGTGCAGGTAGCCACGTGAGTCGCCGACATGGCACAGGCCGAGGCGGCTGCCGGCGAACAGGATGGCGGTGAGCGTGGTGCCCATGCCTTCGAGTTCGGGTGTTTGCTCCACCTGGTGGGCGATCGCGGTATTGCCTGCCGCGGTGGCGCGTCCGAGGGCGTCGAGTAGGTCGCCGCCGGGCTCGTCGTCGTCGAGGGCGCGTAGGGCTTGGATCACGAGTTGGCTGGCGACTTCGCCTGCCGCGTGGCCGCCCATTCCGTCGGCGAGAGCAAGCAGGCGGGCACCCGCATAGACGGAGTCTTCGTTGTTCGACCGGACGAGGCCGCGGTCACTTCGCGCGATGTAGCGCAGCACGAGAGTCACGGGCGTAGCTCAATCACTGTCTTGCCGACCCGGATCGGTGTGTTGATCGGAGCGCGGACGGCGGTCGTCACTTTGGAGCGGTCGAGGTAGGTGCCGTTGGTGGAGCCGAGGTCTTCGACGTACCAGTCGTCGCCGCGCGGTGACAGTCGAGCGTGTCGTTCGGACGCGTAGTCGTCGGTGAGGACGAGCGTTGAGTCGTCGGCGCGGCCGATGAGGACGGGTTGTGTGCCGAGCGTGATGCGTGTGTTTGCCAGCGCGCCTGCCGTGACGACGAGGTATTTCGCGGAGCCGCGTCCGCGGGTGCTGCGTGCCTTCCGGCCGGATCGGCTCGTGCCGATGGGGATCCGACCGCTGGTGGCAGCCGAGAGGTCGCTGCGCATGGTGCGGATGATGGCGTAGACGAACAGCCATAACAAGATGAGGAACCCGAAACGGGTCACCTGCAACAGGATGCCCTGCACCTGTGCGTCACCTCCCTCACGAAGAACATCGACATCCGGGCGGTTGCCTGGATGCAGTCAACTGTCGGGGGACGCGATGATCCCCCGACAGCATCTTATGCGGATTCGGTCTACTGGAAACGGACCGTGATGTCGGAATGTCCCAGACGGATACGGTCGCCATTGGCGAGCTCCCACGCGCTGACCTGCAGGTCGTTGACGGTGGTGCCGTTCGTCGAATTCAGATCGGTCAGCATGGCGGTCTGTCCGTCCCAGCGAATCTCGGCGTGGCGACGCGAGACGCCGGTGTCGGGGAGACGGAATTGTGCGTCTTGCCCGCGGCCGAGAACGTTCGATCCCTGCCGGAGGGCGAACGTGCGGTTGCTGCCGTCTTCGAGGACGAGGGTGATGCCTGCGGGCGCGTAACCGCCGCCGGCCGGAGCCGCGTATCCCTGGTCGTAGGCGGGCTGCTGAACGTAACCTTGGTCGGCGGGTGCTCCGTAACCTTGGTCGTAGCCGGGCTGTGGTGCATAGCCCTGGTCGTAGCCCGGCTGCTGGCCGTAACCCTGGTCGGCGGGAGGTGCGGCGTAACCCTGGTCGTAGCCCTGCTGCGGCGCCCCGTATCCCTGGTCGTAGCCCTGCTGCTCGTAGCCGCCTTGCTGCGGTGCGTAGCCGGGGTCGTATCCGCCTTGCTGCGGTGCATAGCCCTGGTCGTATCCGCCTTGCTGCTGCGGTGCGTCGTACGCTGGCTGCTGCTGCCCGTAGCCCTGGTTGCCGTAATCGTAGGCAGGCTGCTGCTGCCCTGGATCGACGGGGGCAGCGTACTGCTGGTCGTAGCCGCCCTGCTGCGGTGCGTAGCCCTGCTGGTCGTACGGCTGTTGCTGCTGCTCGTAGCCAGGTTGCGGTGCGTAGCCCTGCTGCGGGTCGTACTGCTGCTGGTCGTAGTCGTACTGCGGGTACTGTCCGCCCTGTTGCGGGTAGCCGGGGTACTGGCCGCCCTGATCGTTTCCGGGTGGATTGGTCATGGCTGGGGCTCCTCGGTGACTAGCTGGTCCCGGGGCCGCGGCGGACGCGGGGACCGGGCGTGGTGTGGCGTCGGGGTTAACGACGCCGTCGGTATGGAACTGTCCGGTGTGCAGTGACGGTATCTGATCGAACTCTACGACCACTGGCCCATAAGTCTGCCACCCATTGTCCCGGATGAAGTCCTCCAAATGGCGGGAGAAGATCTTCCGGTTCAGTTCGTACTCCGTGGAGACGTGCTCCAGGTCGGACGGACTGAGCGTTATGACGTAACTGTTGGCGACGAGGCTCGCACCGTCGCCAAGGTTTTCGAGGGTGCCTTCGGCTTCGCGTTGAAGGCTCTGTTCTATCTCTTGGGGTGCCACTTTGCCACCGAAGACTCGGGCGAAACCGCCGTCGACGGCGGACTCGATCTTGCGCTCGAAGCGGTCGAGAAATCCCACCCGTCCCGACTCCTTCCGTGGTCTTTGGCGTGTCGGCGTGCATACCGTGCTTGTCGATGTTACCGGCCAGGCAAGCCCGTCGCCGCTTGTGCGTCACATGCGCAACTGACGTCACACCTGCGCGGCGGTGTGGCCAGCCAACTGTTGCAATGATATCCGCAGGTCAACGTAGTTATAGAAGTGGGATTTACCTTCGATGCCGACTGCGTGCTATCGTTTTCGAGTCCACGCGGACATATGTCGATTACTCGACGCCACGGGCGAGTGGCGGAATGGCAGACGCGCTGGCTTCAGGTGCCAGTGTCCTTCGGGACGTGGGGGTTCAAGTCCCCCTTCGCCCACTCAGAGCAGTTTGCTTGAAATCGGGTCCCCGGTTTGGGAGCTACGCAAGTAGCCTATGAACTGGGGATTCTTTCTATTTGGAATGCGTGTTTGCGGATCTGCTATCCGGGACACGTAATCTTCTGATCCCGCCGTGGACGTGCTGCTCGGCTGGATGAAGACGGTTACCGGACCATGTTCGGCGAGCTGGCGAGACACGGCTGGGTGCCATCGCAGCGCGCGTAGTCTTCGTCGTTGCGCTGTCAGCACGGCGAGACCAGTGAACGGAACGGTTACGGCTTTCTTGCCTGAGCGCCTGCGGTCCCAGGGTTCAGGCGGCTGAGCGACGGGGCCCCGCTCGGAAGTTTCCAACGTCGTCGACACAGCTTATGCGAGTGGTGTGGAGTTCATGACGAGCGACATTCAGGAGCTGCGGTACCTACTCAGTTGTGTTCGGGAGAACTGAAGAGTTCGACGATGTCGACATCGAGCGCGTCGGCAAGGTCAAACACGCGATCCAGCAGTAGAGAGTGTTTGCCGTGCTCGACTTCGACGTAGAACGAGCGATCGAATCCTGCTCGCTCGGCTAGCCGTTCCTGCGTCAGTCCGGCAGTAGTGCGAAGTGCCCGCAACCGTGCGCCGAACGCCTTCCGGCGGTTGATGTGGTTGTTTTGCACGGGCCCCGAGTGACGGTATGGTTGCGCCCGGCAAATGTCTGTAGGAACGTTCCTACGTGGCCGCCGCGGGTGCATTCGCGAAGGGGCGGACGCTCGATAGCGCCACGTGGCAGGGTTTGAACCCATACCGCGTGTAACTCAACTCACTAGGGGGACGCGGAAGGACGGCCAGCAGAACTGGGAGATGGACCGGGACGGCCACAAGTGGACGATGATTCCGCGCGAGGGCGGCCGGTACCGCCTCGAAGTCCGAGACAAGAATGGCCGTCTCATCCAGTTTGGCGAGTTCGCCCCCGACGGTTCTGGCAAGGGCCGAATGATTGGGGAAGACGGAAAATGGCACGACGCCTACTTCCGTCCCGACGGATCAATCTTCCTGCCAGGCGAGTGGGCTCAAGGTAGCGGTGACTTCCTAAGCCATTTCGACTTAAAGACCGACGTCACGATTCTTCCAGATGGAACGCGTGTTGAAGAAACGATCATGCGCGACCCAGACTGGGACGACAGGATTGTCGGCCATCGGAAGGTCGAGGTAACTCCGGACGGGTCCTTTCGACGGTACTGGTCGGCCGACATTGACGGAGAGCTTCAAGAACGTCCCATCAATCAGATCGACAGCGGTGCGTTCACTGATGCCCTGTGGTGGTTCATGCCAATCCCAGGTGCCGGCCTCGCCATGAAAGGTGCTTCGAAGCTCGCTGGCAAGATACCCGGACTCAACAAGGCAATTCCCAAGATTGCCGAAAAGCTGCATATACCGAAACCCCGGCAGGCACCGTTGGGGACCGCCCCTGGGCCGATGCCCAAGCGTGTCCCCGGAGCAGATCCCGACCCACTGCCACCACCCGGCGGAATCCCCGGTCTGCACCCAACACCAAAGAGCTCCGCACCGAACCCGCACCTCGACTCGACATGGCCAGGTACCGGAAAGTTGCAGCCGAAACCCGGAGCTCCCGAGTTCGACCCGCTGCCGACCGTCAAGTGGCCGAACACGCCAGACACGCCGTATCCACCACGCAACGGCGAGGGTAGGCTCTACCCCCCCCAGATCATTGATCCAAGAACGGGCGCGCCAATCCCTCATCCTCCTGCACCGGACCTGCGGGCCGGGCCGTCAACTGTTCCGACAAACTGGCGGAACCCGTTCATCAACGAGTGGATCCGGCGAGGCTACCCGGTGCCCGGGCCCAGGAAGGCTGTTTGAGGGTTGGGAAATTCACCACATCATCCCACGCGAGTTTGGGGGAACAAATGAGTTTAATAACCTGGTTCCCCTGCCCAGGGAAATACACTACCTTTTCACAGATTGGTTCCGGTACTTTGGCATACGACCCTAGCTCGATCCTGAAAATTATCGACACCTACCCTCGAGAGAGTTTCACCGAACTTGGAGGGGTTCAGTATGTGTCAGTAACCCATGTTGAGCCGCCTGCTCAAATAAGTGAGATCAACGACGCGTGGTCCGGCCGAACGCTTCCTCCGGCGTTGCTCGCGCACTGGTCGATTTCGCGAGAGATCGTCCTACTTTATGCAAAAGGATCAGAAGGGATCATCTTCTATGATCCAATGACAAGCCGCGAGCAAACAGATGCTCTTTCGAGCGACTTCCGGATTGAGGACGATAGTTTTCATAGCGATGACGTGGTGGTCGGCGACATGCAAGGGTATGACCATCGTTTTCTGTATTCGCCCGACGAAGGCTGGATGATCCATGACTCGATCGCGCCGCGCAGCGAATGGATTCGTTTAGGCGATACCCTGAACCATCTTCTTGCCGTCTACCTAGAGCATCACGAGTCTGGTGAATGGGAAGCACTTCTCCGCCAGTAGCTCGCTCGTCGATTCCGGCTTCAGGGCGGCTTAAGTTCGACGGAGCGGGAATAGGAAATGATTGGCAATCACCATCGATGCCAACAGGTGGGGCCCGGAAGTGCTCCGCCCTAAGGTTCTTGCCGGACTCACTGATTGCAGGATAATTCCGAAAGAGGTCGCCGATTTCACTCAAGTATGCCGTTGAACCCTCTGCGTCTGAATGAAACGCGAGAGTGTTTCCTCCGCCGGTGGTGATTCCAAATCGAACTCGGCTACGGAGGCCTCGTCGTCGACGACCTCAGCTGGGATGCACGCACGTACAACGTGCCCAGCTTCTGGGGGCATCGCTTCACAACGACTGCCATGGCGACACCTCCAGGCATCGTGCGGCCGATCGAAGGATTAATCGCGACGTCGAAACTTCGTGGAACCTGGAACCCA
The DNA here is from genome assembly GCF_032711245.1 of Gordonia abscondita. GTDB lineage: Bacteria > Actinomycetota > Actinomycetes > Mycobacteriales > Mycobacteriaceae > Gordonia. The sequence continues at coordinate 1,345,046 of NZ_CP128986.1, read as the reverse complement.
GCTGGTGCCGGAGGCCGTGGAGAGTTCGCCAAGGCGTGTTCGCAGTACCGCTCAAATGCGACGTCCCACGAACAGGCACTTCTCCATCGCCCATCAAACTTTCGGACAGCCGTTCGACCTGTTGCACGCTTCCCGACTCTCTGCGCGACGGGCCGGCACGGGCGCATGATCTGCCACCTGTGCCCACGTCCTGCGTACACCGGGCAACTCCACGGTGCGACTCTTACGCGCTTTGAAGCAGTGATCCTCCCGATTAGAAGAGGTGCCCCCGATCAGCTGGATCGGTATCACCGCACTAGATAGTCGAATTCCGCGACGATCACAGGCGACCTCGACGTCGCCCAAGGAACTTGAAAGACCTCGAATGCTAGAACGTATAAACTGGACCCCCGAAGGATCTATTGCCTCTACAGGCTCGACAACACCCACGTCGTGGGTGGGGATTCTTGTTGTCGTCGCGATGGGAATTGGACTCACCTGGTGGGGACTTGTAATTGTGCGATCAGCAGTCCGTGCCGAAACTTGGCACGAACGCTACTTGTCGCTTCAGGCCCTGTGGTTTCCGAGCGTATTCGCAGGTCTCATATGGCTAGGACTGGCGACTAGTCTGGTGAAGTCCGAAATTGATGTGTATGCGCTATGGACTGTCCTTCTCGTGCCTTCCGTAGTCGCGGGTTGGTCTCACCTCAGAATTAAGGCACTAAAAGGACATAATGGACTCCGAGTGTCGGATCTTCCGATTTCGCTTCGGATGATGGCAGTTGGGATTTTAAAAGAGTGGACGAGAAAGGTGCGTGAATTCGACGCTACGGCGGGAAGCCGGGAGAATGATGTTAGCCCGGCTCGGCCAGCAAAATCGCTGCTCTGGAGAGTGCTGGGAATTGGAATTCTGCTCGTCGCCCCGTCGTCTTTCGTGGTCGTTACGGCAAGCCCGTCGCCCAACCGTGAGCTCGTTCTTAACTATGCGCTGGTGGCGGGGATATCGTTGGCTTTTGCGGTGACCGGACCGCTATTCATTGCCTGGCTTCTTCTTGTTGCATCCTCCCGAAGGCTCGACGCAATGCGAAGGCTGACGCGACTAGGAACTTCTGCAGGCACAGGGACAGCCGGCGGTTTCCTCCTTGCGGTCGTGGCATTCTACTACGCAAGTCTGATCAATTCAGGTGGAAGCGGGGAGCGAGTGGTTCGTGAGCCAGCTGCGTATGACACAGGACTATTCGTGACACTGCCGGCACTTGGTGCCGCATTAGGATTTACCCTAGGGCTATTTCTCGTAGTTATAGACACGGCGCGCGAATCGAAACGCCCGGCGCTCACGGTCATCCTCTCGCCGATAGTTGTTACTATTTGCGCGACAATGACCTCGCTCGTTATGTCCCCACCTCGCGCGATGGAGTCGCTCTTCGAAATGCTCGCGGTGAGCAATCCGCACCCGGCGAGTGACTCGTGGCAAGCCGCGCTGTTTTCTGAGAAGGAAGAAATTCTATCCTCGTTTCTACCGGGAGGTTGGTTCGTTCTCGTTGTTGCGATGTTCTCAGTAGCGTACGCATGGGCGGCTGCCCGCCGGTTACTCTTGTCCGCTGAAGGACCTTCGCTCGAACCACGCTGACAAGCACGGTGCGGCCGAAGTCGCGGGCGCGTTCGCTTTGAGGCCTGCGACGCCTGTTACTAGACAATCTTGAGTGGCCGAGCTACGTCCGAACGATAGCGCTCAGCGGGGCCGACCGGTCAGGCGGGAAGACTCCGTTCATAGCAGCTGGTGTCGACCTGCCTCGCCAACGCGACTGGCGCGTGGTCCGGGATCACCGCGCAGGGCCCGCGCTTGTGTCGCTTGCTGGAGAGCCACACGGGGGCGACCACCGACGGGTAGAGGTCGACGTCGTCGAGGTCTTCGGAATACCTACGCTGAGCAGGTTCAGTGTTTGGCATATCAGTCCTCGCAGCCTGTCGAGAGTTCGATGAGAGCTTGGCGGTGAAAGCGGGTCGACACGATCGCAGTGCACCGAGCCGGACAGAGATCTGTATCTCGATCCATTCGTTCACTTCGCTCAGCGCCGCGGGGCGGTCCCGACCCGCTATCGGCGCATGAGGAGCGGCCGTGACAGGACGTTCGCACCCGATTTCATAGAGGACAATAACTGACCGGAATTCGAATTAACGTGGGTGACGGAACCAATCAGAGCACCGTCGAAAGGCACCTCATGGCCGGCACGTACACCCCAGTTACTGTTGATCTCGATGTCGACGCAGAGCGAACGGATCTGCTGACGCTGCTCCGAGACCAGCGCGCACTGCTCAAAATCACAGCGCGCGGGCTCTCCGACGAGCAGGCCCGGACCGCTTCCACGGTGAGCGCGCTGACTGTGGGAGGTCTGATCAAGCACGTCTCTCGCGTCGAGCGGGACATTACGAGTCAGATCATCGAACGTGACGAGAACGCAGAGCTCGATATGGAGGCGCTGGGCGACGCCTACGACTTGCGCGACGACGAGACCCTCGCCGGATGCCTTGAGCAGTACGAGAAGTCTGCCGACGAGTTCGACCGTCTCATCGCGGGTATCGACAGCCTCGACGAGTTGATTCCGCAAGCGAGGGCGCCTTGGCAGCCTGAACTGACGTGGTGGAGTGTCCGGAAGCTGGTACTGCACTTGTTGCGGGAGACCGCGCATCACAGCGGCCACGCCGACATTATTCGGGAATCCCTCGACGGACAGACCACGATGGCCGCGCTCTTCGAGAACTAGGTCGTGGCCCCGGACGTCGTCGGCAACCGTCTGAAATTCAGTGGCCGCTCCGCGCCCGTCCCCGTACTGTCACCGCCCATGAAGCTGTTCGTCGACGATCTCCGCGATCCGCCCGACACGACCTGGACGGTGGTGCGCACGAGCGCGGAAGCCCTTGAGATTCTCCGGAGCGGTGTTCTCGTCACTGATTTGAGCCTGGATCACGACCTGGGCGGTGACGACACGTCCCGGCCGGTCGTGCTGTACCTGGCCGAATACGGCGGTTGGCCCGCCATAGTGCGGGTGCATTCCGCGAACCCCGTCGGCATCGAATGGTTGACCGGCATGGTCGAGCGGTACGGGCCCGGGGTCAGCCGCTGACGTTGTCCGCCGATTGAGCGACATGCGCGTTTTGTCAGTGGGCCGTGCCACAGTGATCCTGTGACTGAATCGGTGACAGAGGCAAGCGCGACGGGTCAGCAAGCGAGCACGACCGAGGAGGAGGTCTGGACGCTCCTCATCCAGACCGATGCGCCCGACGACGTCGCATACCTCGTGGGTGCGGCACTAAAGAGCGATGACGAACTCGCCACGATCCTCGGCGATGCCGACGCGACTGTCGACCGGCCTGCCGATCGAACGCGGATCGGTGACCCGGTGAAGGCATACGTCCGGTCGTTGACAGTGGAAGGGTTCCGCGGCATCGGTCCGCAGGCGGTCTTGAACGTGCCGCCACGTCCAGGTTTGACGGTGGTCAGCGGGCGTAACGGCTCGGGCAAGTCGAGCTTCGCCGAGGCACTCGAGTTCGCGGTGACCGGTCAAAGCTACCGATGGGAGCGCAAGAGCAGCAGCAGACTGTGGAAGGAAGCGTGGCGGAACAAGCACGCCGGCCATCCAACCGGCATCAGGGTCGCCTTCTCCGGACAGCCCGCTGCCAAATCTTCAGACTCCGCGTTCACCGTGCAGCTCGGCGTCTCGTGGGCTGCCGACGCGGAGCTTGACGGCGCACGGACGTGGGCGAAAGTCGACGGTGGCGACAAGACGGATGTAGCCGACCTGGGCTGGGATCGACCCGCCGAGATCTACCGTCCGATTCTCAGCTATGACGAACTAGGCGGCCTGTTCGAGGAAGGCCAGTCAGCGCTCTACGACGCGCTCAACATGATCTTGGGGCTCGACGAGATCGGCGACGCCGAGAAGCGGATCGCTCGAGAACACAAGGCGTTCGGCGAGAAGAGGAAGGCTGCGAACGCGAGCCTGCGCGTACTGAAGAAGACACTCGCGGCTACCGACGATGCGCGGGCCGCCGACGCGGTGAAGCTGTTGAAAGCCAAACCCATTGACCTCGCGCAGGTCGCCGCTGTGGCGACAGGCGGTCAATCGTCACAAGCCGAGATGATCGCCGCACTACGCAGATTTGCCGCGGCCGACCACGTCAGCCTCGACAGTGTCCTCGCACGGATAGGAGAGATGCGCTCAGCGGTCGACGCCGTCGTCACCGGATCGGCGGACGCCTTCCAACTCCTCGCACAGCGCACAGATCTGCTTCGGACAGCGCTGCAGTACGTAGATGCCGCAGACTCCGACGACTGTCCTGTCTGCGAGACACCGCTGCGTCCGGAATGGCGCGCGGACATCGCCCAGGCCATCACGGATGCCGACGCCCAGCTCGTCGAGCATCAACAGGCTCTCACCGCGCTGCACGTCGCTCGCGGCGACATCACGACCATGCTCGCCGGCCTGGCCGACCCGCCCACTGCCACAGGGCTCGACGCAGTAGACGACTACGTTCGGGCCATCGCGACAGCCCGAGCACTGCCCGCCACGGAAGGCGATTGGGCAGCGCACCTCGAATCGACGATGCCAGGCGTCGTCGACACGGCAGCGCGGGCAGCAGCGGCCGCAGCCACGCGCGCCGAACAACTCGAAGACGCGTGGACGCCGGTCGCGGCCGAGATCGCGGCATGGACGCGCGATGAGTCGGAGGCGCGGGAGGACGACGCGACGTTGGCGCGCCTGGCTGCCGCCAACGCCTGGCTCAAGGAACACGGCAACAAGCTCCGCGACCGACGCCTCGCACCGATCGCGGAGCAAGCCCGCCAGATCTGGGCGAGCCTGCGGCAGGAGAGCGACGTCGACCTCGGCTCGATCACGCTGGAAGGCCGGAACACCAGCCGCCGCGTGAGTGTGCAAGGCACCGTTGACGGCGAAGACACTGGAGTCCTCTCGGTGATGAGTCAGGGTGAGCTTCACGCTCTCGCCCTCGCGCTGTTCATACCGCGGGCGACGGTACCGGCGAGCCCGTTCGGGTTCCTCGTGCTCGACGATCCGATCCAGGCGATGGACCCAGCGAAGATCGACGGATTCCTCAGCGTCCTGCAAGATCTGGCGAAGACACGCCAAGTGATCGTCTTTTCGCACGACGATCGGCTGCCCGCCGCGATCCGCCGGCTGTCGGTGGATGCGAACCTCGTCGAAGTCAGCCGCGAGCCGGGGTCGCGTGTCATTGCCAAGCGCGCTGGATCGCCGGCGCGCCGGTACATCGACGACGCGTACGCGCTCATCGTCGACGACGGCGTGGACCCGGTGGTGAAGGCGAAGGCCGCTCCGGGGCTGTTCCGTCTCGCCATCGAATCAGCCGCGCGCGAACGGTACTTCGACGACAGCGGCAAGAGCGGATGCAGCCATGCGGAGGCCGAATCCCTGTGGTCGCAAGTCAACAACACAGGCCCACGGGTTGCGCTCGCCGTGCACGGGGACGAGAAACGGAGCCTCGGTGGCTGGGGGCACTATCGGCCGCATCGCGGTGCGACCATGAAGATCTGCACCGCAGGAGTTCACAACGGAGCTGAGCTCGACACGGCCGCGGTGAACGACCTACGCGCGACCGTCGACGACATCCTGGAACGCCGATGAACCCGACCGCTCTCGCACTGCTCGCTCACGCCGACGCACTGCTGTCCGGGCGTGCGCGCGTGGAATCGGGGAACTCCGGACGCCTCGCAGCTTTCCTCGGGCGGCATGCCGTCGAGATCCTCATCGTCGATCGGTGCGAAGAGTTAGGTGCCCCGTGTCCCGGAGGCACAGCACGGTCGAAAATCTCGATTCTCAAATCCTTGGACCACGACGATGTCGGGCCGACCCTGATCTACGCCTGGAATCGGCTCAGTGAATGCTGCCACCAGCATGCGTACGAGTTGTCGCCGACGGTGAGTGAGGTGCGCGCGCTGTGTGCGTCCGTCCTTTGCGACTAGCCCCAAGTCCTGACCTGGCTCTGCCCCGGATGTCCCGGCCCGGCCGTCCGCTACCGCGGCAGATCATGCGGCATCCACAACGCTCCTAGCAAGCGCGGAACATACATCCGTTGGGGCAGTTGCGCGTACGAGGCTGAGAGTAGACGCAGGTGACGCTCTTATGCTCGCGCATCTCGATGAATCGAACCGACCTTCTCGAGTGCGCGGATGCTCACTCGGTGCCGCGCCTCCATGTGATCGCGAGGTCGTCCAAGGCTAGGTCGAGTGCAGATGTGCGAGATTGTCAGTCCGCCTGGGCAGAGGCGATATCGGTGGCGAGACTGACCCCATCGATCGCGCCGTACGCCCCATGAACCCGTTGCCTTACCGAGCTGTCCACAAATCAGGACAGTTCAGCGCCGAAGTGTCGTGTGACACTCAATTGGCGCCAATGAGGGGCACATCATACAAACCGGCAGAGCGTCGGGGTTCAGGGCGAAAGGAATGCACACAATGGGTTCACTAGACGGAAAGGTCGCCTTCATCACCGGCGCGGGACGCGGGCAGGGACGTAGTCACGCTGTCCGACTAGCCGCAGAAGGCGCAGACATTATCGCGGTCGACGTCCTCGGCCCACTAGACCTTGTCAACTACCCGCAGTCGAACGACGAGGATCGCGCCGAGACCATTCGACTGGTCGAGGAGCAGGGCCGCAAGATTGTTTTCAACAAGGCTGATGTCGGTAATTTCGATCAGCTTAAGGCTGCCTTCGACGATGGTTACGATAAACTCGGCCGGGTCGACATCATTATGGCGAATGCCGGTGTTTATGCGGTCGCCATCGGCGAAGAAAAAGATCCTGTCGCAATCTTCATGGAGACAATCCGGGTCAACCTTCTCGGTGTACGAAACACCGTTCATGTGGCCGTCGACAAGATGATCGAGCAGGGCGACGGCGGATCGATCCTGATGACCAGTTCAACGCAAGGAACCAGCGGCCGCGGAGCCGATGGATCTGCAGCGATGGAAGGATATTGTTCGAGCAAGCACGGCGTTGTCGGTCTCATGCGCGCCTACGCCAATTGGCTCGCCAAGCACAATATCAGAGTCAATGTCATCCAGCCGACCGGTGTGGACACCACCTTCATCAACAATGACGCGGTCGCTGCCTGGATCACCGGAGATGCCTCTAACGCCGGCGCATTGAGCAACCTTCTGGACGTCGAGATAATGCAGCCGGAAGACGTCTCGGAAGCAGTCGCTTGGCTGGCTTCACCTGCCGCTAAATATGTCACCGGAATTCTCCTTCCGGTGGACGCCGGATTTGGCGTCCGCTGACAGTCAAGCAGCGACCATCGAAAACGAAGAATTATACAAAGGCTGAGGAGTATCATGTACGAGGTGTTCGTCGTTTTGACCGACAAGCAGGGAGTCGATCGCGCGGAAGCGTTGCGGCACTGGGCTAACGAGCACGCGGAAGTCGGACTCCGGCTTCCAGGACTCAAGGCGTACACTCAATACCGCTCTACCGGTGTCCCCGGTGGAGGGTCTAATGAATATATCGGGATCGCGGCCCTAACGTTCGACAGCGAAAAGGCGTTCGTAGAAATGCTGAGTTCGCCAGAGTTCACAGAGGGAGTCGGCGATCTAGGTTTGTGGGCCGATGATTCGGACATCAAGATGTTCGGCGTGGAAACGCAGAAGTACCTCTAGAGAAAAGAGGTTTGTGGTGGTGGAAAAGGGGCGGAGAGACGATTCCCTGCAACGCATCATCGAGGATTCCTGGGGTCGCTGTGCAACAACACTCGCTGTAGACGACGCCTCGCCGACTATCCAGATACCGGGTGATTTCGACCCGGGCGCCGAGTTGGTCAGCCGATCGCGCTCGGCCCTGGATGGGCTGACCGAACTCGATGAAAGTGTGTCGGTAGCACTCTCCGTTGCCGACAGTCGCTGCCGTATGCTCGCGACTTCGTTCACCAATTCCGCGATGCGGGAAACCTTCGAGAGTCTGGGCATCGTGCCAGGGGTGGTCTGCTCCGAGGAACTCTTCGGAACGACGGGCGTCGGCTTGTCGCATCGCTACAAGCTGGCCGTCGACACACGCGGACCGGACCACTACCTCAACGCTCTCAAAGGAATGTCGTGCTCAGCCGCGCCGATCAGCCTCGGCAATAGCCGTGGCCTGGTACAAATCTGCTCCGCCGATGACGTGCCGATGTCGTATCTCCGCTTGTTGCGGGACATGGTGCGCGGCGCGGTTGAGTCCGACCTCCGGCGCTTCGTCGAAGGCGACACCCGAGTCTTCGAGAACACTGGCGATACGGTTCTGATCTTCGGAGAGCTAGGCACAGGCAAAAGTAGGATGGCCTTGAGTCTGCTCGACGGGACCGACTACGTCGTCCACAACGCGGTCGACGCGACCGCGCTGGGTGGCAACCTGTGGATCCGGCGGGTGATCGCCGATCTGCGGACGGACCGACGGCCGATCTTGCTCGAAGACATCGACTTGTTGGGCGAGTCGCAATTGCGTTTGATAACCCGTGCACTGGCCGCGACCAACAGTGGTTGGCCGAGGCAGGTTGTCGCGACGGCGACACCAGATCTGATCAGTCAGTACGGCGACGGGATCGCAGGTCCACTCGTCGAATTGTTCGACCACCGTTACGAGTTGACACCGTTGCGGATGCGCCGCGACGAGATCGGGCGCATCGCGAACGCAATTCTGGCAGAAGTCCGGCAGAGTGACTCGGTCCGGCTGACCCGTGAAGCCATCGAAATACTGACGAGGCAGCCGTGGCCCGGCAATATTCGGGAACTGCGGCGGGCGTTAGAAATAGTCGCCGGTAAACGATCTGCCGGCGATATCGCCGCGGCCGACCTACCAGACGAGTACCGAGCAAGATCTCGTCAGATACGCATCCTTGCTCCCCGTGATCAGCGGATGCACGAAGCGGAACGTGATGAGATCATTCGCGCCCTCCGGGAAGCCGAAGGAAACAAATCACAGGCTGCCCGAGAACTCGGGATGAGTCGGTCAAATTTCTATAATCGCCTTGCGGCGCTTGGCATCCACGGCGCCATTGCAAGCAGCGATCAAACTCCCAGTGTGGGCAGTTAGCCTGCACTTTTAGACCTGAGGACGACCATGAGTGGCATCGTGAGAAAACGTGACTCCCTGTTCATTGGCGGACAGTGGCAGCAGCCGACATCGGCAGCGAATATCAGTTGGGTCAACCCCTTCACCGAAGAAGTCTTCGGATCCTTGCCTGCCGCGTCCGAGCGCGACGTTGACACTGCCGTAGCCGCGGCGCAGTCGGCGTTCGCCTCGTGGCGGGACACTCCTGCCGCAGAACGCGCCGCAACGCTCCACAGATTCGCCGAGACACTGGAGAACCGTGCCGAGGAGCGAGCCCAATTGGTCTCCCAGGAGAACGGCATGGCAATTGAGCTGGCGCGGTTCGCTGAGGGCGTCGCGCCCGTCCAACTGCTCCGCTATTACGCCGATCTAGTCGCCAGTGGTGCCGCCGACCAGGAAGTGCGGCAGAGCCAGCCCTTCCCCGGTGTCACCAGAATCACCCGCAAACCCGTCGGCGTGGTCGCGGCCATCGCGCCCTGGAATTTCCCGGCAATCCTGTCCATGTTCAAGATTGCTCCGGCGCTCGCGGCGGGCTGCGCGGTGGTGCTCAAACCATCGCCCGAGACCAGTCTGGACTCGTACGTCTTGGCGGAAGCGTCTGTAGAGGCAGGACTTCCGGCAGGGCTGCTGAGCGTAGTGCCGGGGGACGCCGAACTCGGCCGATACCTCGTTTCCCATCCTGGTGTCGCAAAAGTGGCGTTCACCGGGTCCACCCGGGCCGGCCGCGAGATCGGAAAACAGTGCGGGGAGCTGATCCGCCCGGTGACCCTGGAGCTAGGTGGCAAGTCGGCCGCCGTAGTACTCGACGATGCCGACGTCGACGCGACCGTGCAGGGCTTGGCTGCGGCGTCGTTCATCAATTGCGGGCAGACCTGCTACGCCTCGACCCGAATTCTGCTTCCGTCCGGGAGATACGACGAGTTCAGCGAAGCGATTGCGAGCATGGCCGCGAGCCTGCCGGTCGGTGATCCGATGGATCCGTCCACCGTGATCGGCCCACTCGCCAGTGACAAGCAACGAGAACGGGTGCTGTCTTATATCGACTTGGGCCGCAGTGGCGGTGCCCGAGTGCTGACCGGTGGCGGGACGCCCGACAGTCAGGACCGCGGGTTTTTCGTCGAACCGACAGTATTCGGCGATGTCACACCAGACAGCGAGATCGCGCGAGAGGAGATCTTCGGTCCCGTGGTGGTGCTGCTCGCGTACGACGGCGAGGACGATGCGATCGCCATCGCGAACGACTCGGCATATGGACTCGGCGGCACAGTGTGGTCGGCGGATGTCGCGCACGCCGACGCGATCGCCGATCGAATGGACTCGGGATCGGTCGGTATCAACGGGTTCAGTCTGGACTGGAACTCGCCGTTCGGCGGTGTCAAAGACAGTGGTGTCGGCCGGGAGCTCGGGCCAGAAGGTCTCGCCGCGTACCAACAGACGCAATCGGTATTCCACAACTGACCGAGCGCGGGCCGGACGGACTTCAACGGCCCGGGACGAAGTCGACGGTGCAATTCCGTGAGGTGTTCCGAGCGCCGCTCCGCCGTAAGGACATCCGCGGGTGCGCAGTTTGCTGTCGCCCGATCGATGGCCGCCGTCTCAACGCTCTCGATCAGCTACTCGCGCACGGTGGCAGGCGACTCAGGATAAACGGTTTCGCGAATCGCCAGATGGAGCGGCCCGCCATCTGTATACAGTGCCTCAAGACAGTTCTTGATCAAACGATCAACTTGGGAGCATGGGTGACGAACGATCAACCATTGCCGGATCCGCCGATCGAGGCAGAGTCGGCAGGGCCGACGAGCAAACGTCTGTGGCACGACAGCCGTGTCTGGCGGGCGCTCATCGCGGTGATCGTCACGATCCCGCTTGCTGCCGCGGCCGTCTACATGTGGGCCATGTGGGACCCGACGGAGACCATCGACCGGCTGCCGGTGGCCCTGGTCAACAATGACCGGCCGGCCGGCAGCGGTGCGGACCGACTCGCCGCAGGCGACGAGATCACGCAGACGCTCCTCGACTCCGGGGCACTTGCGTTCGACCCGGTCGACTCGTCCGCCGCCGCAGCCGGCCTATCGGCGGGCGACTACTACTTCATCGTCAGTATCCCGCCCAACTTCAGCAAGACGCTGTCGGGCATCGGCGCGACGACGAAGGCTCCGGCCATGATCACCGTCACCTACAACGACAACAACACTTTGTTGGCGTCGAGCATCGGCGACAGCGTGATGTCTGCGATACGCGCTGAAGTGGTATCTGGCACTGCTGGACAGAGCGTGAAGACGGTCCTTGAAGGCGTCGACGAATTGGGAACCGGGATCAAGGAGGCCGCGACTGGTTCCGGACAGCTCCACGACGGCACCGGTGAACTCGCGGCAGGCGCCGACGAGCTCGCGACGGGGTTGCGTAGTGAACTCGCCCCCGGTGCCGCCGAGGCAGCCGGTGGAGGGCGCCAGCTGGCCGACGGCGCCGGTCAGCTCTCCTCGGGTCTCGCCGAACTGCGTGCGGGCACCGCCGAACTCGGCTCCGGCGCCACAGAACTGGCCGACGGTATCGACGAGTTGGTGGGCGGAGTCGACGTCCAAAGATTGACTGGTCAGCTCGCCGCGCTGAAACGTGTGCTGCCGAATGATCCGTCGATCCGCGGCATCGCCGACGAGCTCCTTGGAGTGGCCGACGGACTCACTCAACTCAAGGAAGGCAGTCGGGAGCTCGCGCGTCAGTTGACCGATCCGAAGGCCGAATACCGTTCGGGCGTCGAGCAACTCGTGACTGGTTCAGGCGAACTGAGCACAGGAGCAACCGAGCTCGCGACCGGCCTCGGCGAACTGAGGGCAGGCACCCAGCAGGCTGCGACCGGCGCCGGCGAGCTCGCAAAGGGCGCGCGTCAGGTGAACGACGGTGCGGGAGAGTTATCGACCGGTCTGACCGACGGCGCTCGCGAGGTGCCCGCGATGGGTGACGACGCGCAACAGCAATCGCTCGCTGACCTGCTCGCCACACCCGTCGAGACTAACGGGGTGAACCTCGCGGCGGCGCGCCTGAACGGCCCCGGTGGCGCACCGTTGCTGCTCATGCTGATCACCGCACTCATCCCACTGGTCGTGTTCATGTGTTGTCGACCGCTGCGCGCGGCGATCAGTCATCCCCGCCGCGTCGGCCTGGGCTCCTGGCTTCGTCGCGTCGCATTCGTCTGCGCGGTGAGCCTCGCCGCGGCGGCCGCGTGCACCGCGATCGTGTGGGGAGTCCTCAGCCCGTCGCCCGACCCCGCCCATCTCGGTCAGGTACTGCTCCTCGTCGCGGCTGCCACCCTGATGCACGCCGCGGTTATCGCCGTCATGTTCGCGATCGGCGGCTACGTGGTGGGCACACTGACAGCGCTTGCGGGAATCATGTTGCAGCTGTTTACCTTCGGCGGAGTCTGGATGATCGAGACCATGCCCGGGGCACTCAGCTGGATGCGGCCGCTGATGCCAATGACCTACGTCCGCGAGGGCATGATTAGTGCATTCAACGGAGCTCCCGGATTCGCGGGGGCGCTGGGAATCGTCGTCGCGATCGGGCTCGTCGCCACCGTGGGCAACCTGCTGCTGGTACGCGGACGCCCGGCGGAGACGGCCGTGCAACCGGGGTAAGTCGTTCGGAGACGGTGACAGAGCACCGTCTCCGGGGTCGGTCGAGATCGGGTCCTCGGCATCAGCCGGGCGATAGTCACCGAATACCAGGGACACGTCCACTGTAGTCCAGTTGTACGGTTCCGCACCTTATGCGGGTGATGCACAGCGATGACGTGAGACTGTGAGCACATGGACTTCGTGCAGTTGTCAGTGCGTGAATCCCGCTCGTCGGAGTCGCTGTGGTGGCACGTCAGTTCGTCAAACCGGTGACTTAACGGCTTGGCGCGGGAGGTCGTGAAATATGAAGACTATTGAATGCACCCGATGTGGAAGCCGGGAGTTCAGGGATGAAGGTCGGTACGTCACGTGCGTGTACTGCCATTCTCCGTTCTCTCCACTTCCTGACAGGTCTGTTCCGAGTAACACCGTGATCAATCTTCTTTCTGATGTTCAGCAACTTCTTCGGAAGTGCGAGGACGATCCAGTGAACAGTCGAAGGTATGCGGGCTTGATATTGGACATCGACCCGACGAACAGTGAAGCGATGAAATACCTCACATAGGGAGCAGCCATGAAGACCAAAGATATCGCTAGGCACTACGGCCTGGAGCTCGGAGTCTTCGACACGTGGCTGAGGTCCTCGGGTCATCAGTACCGTTCAGGCATGACGGGCCTCAGTGTCGACGACAACGCGAACGCAGACGAGCTGGTCAACGGTTTTAGATTGGCCCTAACGGCCGAGCGTGAGAGGTCCGAGCAGGATCAGCTCCGACGCGCCCAGGAGGAGGAGGTAGCCCGCAGGGCCGATGCGGTGAAACAGCAGGCGCTGGCGGGCATGCTCATCACATCCGGGTTCAATTTCGACGGCTACACGATCACAAAATACTCGGGGTACATATCAGGCGATGACGCTCTTTCTATGGATCGTCCCACGCACGGCTGGATGGGTGGGGTGAATGGGGACGTCGGCGAAGAATTATTGTTGGCCCTCGCGAGCATCAGGCGGAAGGCGCTAGCGGAACTAAAAGAGGCCGCATACGCGCTGGGTTGTAATGCCGTAATCGGAGTCGATTTCGACTACCTGACGTTAGATCCTGAGACTGCGACCAATGGGGGAGGGACTGTGTACCTTCCCTTCCTGTTCGCCGTTACTGCGAATGGAAACGCGGTCGTAATCGAACGAAATTAGCGAGCAAGTATGCGGACATATAATCTTCATTACGATCCCTGGCGCTTTTCATTGTCTGCTTTGACGAACACATTTCCTCGTCGGACCTGGTGGCGTCTGTGACGGCATCGGAGCGAGATTCTGGAGGCCGTCGTCGTGTCTGGTAGCCAGATTCGATCGATAGTTCTTATCGGAGATCCTCGAGCGTGTTCCATGTGATCGCGACGACGGCTCTAGTTCGCCTCGTGCGACGGCCGCCCTGCCGGGAGTTAGGTCGCGGTCGTCACCGTTCCACGATCTCCGCGTCGCAGCAGCCCGAGACGGTACAGGCCGGGCATCCCCGAATGGTTAGTGCCGAATGTATGGGTCGGTGAAAGCTGATCAACCGGCCATGTGACCTACACTCGACGAACGTCCACTGCGTTCATGCCGGGCGCTTAACGCGTATCTGACTGGGGAGTTCACATGCCGAAGCGTCAGGTACCGCTGATCCCTGCGGACGACCCGTTCTACGCGTTGCCGACCGAGTTCGAGCCTGACGTACCGGGCACGATCATCAGGACTCGACCCGTCGAGATCGGGTTCCTCAGCGTCGTTCCCCAACCAGTCGACGCGACACAGCTGCTGTATCACTCGACAACGATGAACGGCGAGCCGACAGTCGCCGTCACCACCGTAGTGCGAGGCAAGGGCCGCACCCCCTCGACTCGCGTCCTGTCGTACCAGTGCGCGATCGACGCGATCGACAGCTCTCAGTTCCCGTCGTACGAACTCCAGCGGGGCAGCCGCTTCGCCGTTTCGGTGCCACGCCTGGAGTATCTGCTCGTCGCCGCTGCCGTACGCCGCGGCTGGACCGTGTCGATCCCCGACCATGAAGGGTTGCAGGGAAATTGGGGAGTCGCCAGGGAGCCCGGGTACCACATTCTCGACGGTGTCCGAGCAGTTCTGAACAATGAAGACGACATCGACGACGCGATTCCGGTCGGGCTGTGGGGATACTCCGGTGGCGGTCTCGCATCATCGTGGGCGGCCGAGGTGGCGGCCGAGTACGCCCCGGAGCTCAACGTGGTCGGTGCCGTCTTGGGATCGCCGGTCGGCGACCCCGGCGAGACGTTCCGTCGGCTCAACGGAACCGTCTTCGCCGGCCTTCCGGTACTCGTGATCGCCGCGCTCACCCGCAATTATCCCGAAGTGCGTATGTTGATCGAGGTGCATGGCACTGACCGCGGCAAGGACGAACTCGAGCGAGCAGCCGGCATGTCGACAGTGCAGGCGATCGGGGCGTTCGCGCGTCACGAGATCTCCGAGTTCACCGATCTGACGATGCAGGAGATCCTCACCGACCCCAGGCTGCAGACAGTCTTCGACGACATCCGACTCGGCGGACGGGCTCCTGCCATGCCGGTCCTGGTCACCCAGTCCGTGCACGATCCGGTGATCAGCGTCGACGACGTCACAGCTCAGGTGGACAGATACCGGGAGAAAGGCGCCGACGTCACCTATCTCCGCGACCGACTCAGCGAACACATCCTCCTGCATCCGCTCGCCGCACCGCGATCGATCGCGTGGCTCGACGACCGGTGCCAGACCATACCGTCGAAGGCTGCCAAGAGAGGGCAGGGGGCGACGGAGACGGTCTGGTCAGTCGCACTGTCCCGCGCCTGGTTCGCCAACGTCCTCGAACTGCTGTTCGTCGTCGCGCTGGTCGTGTGCGGCCGCGATCCGCGCAGACGTTAGCGCACGAGGTAGCGCGTCCGGTCAGCGTCAGTCCCGCGCGGGCGACCGCCCCCCCCGCATAACTGCCCCGATACGACTCCACAGCCCGGAAAATGAGGGGGAATCGGCCGATCCTGCGGCACGGCGTCACGCCACGTCGACCGTCGGCTTGTAGATGTCGAACCAGTGGTAGAGGTCGAGCACGCGGTCCATCTGGTTGCGCAGTTCTCCGGACACGCTGGCAGCGTCGGCGCGACACATGGCGCGCACGGCGTCGCGTTCGACGATGCCGAACAGGTCGCTGTCGTCCCCGACGATGTCGGACAACTGGTTCTGCAGCGCTTCGGTGTACCCGAGGTCCTGCGTCGACGGGTAGGGGCTCTTCGTGCGGTCGATCACCGACTGGGGGAGGACTTTTCGGGTTGCGGCGCGCAGCAGACTCTTCTCGCGACCGTCAAACGTCTTGAACGCCCACGGCGTGTTGTACACGTATTCGACGAGCCGGTGGTCGCAGAACGGGACGCGCACCTCGAGGCCGACTGCCATCGACGTGCGGTCCTTGCGATCGAGGAGCATGCGCACGAACCGGGTCAGATGGAGATGGCAGATTACCCGCATGCGTCGCTCGACGTCTGATTCGCCTGCGACGGCGGGGATTCCGGCGAGGGCCGTCGAATACTCGTCGGCGATGTACCGGTCCAGATCCAGGACGTCGCGGACCTGCGAGGTCAGCATGGCGCTTCGGGAGTCCATCTGGGTGCCGGAGAACGCCAGCCACGGGAAGGTCTCGGCGTTGCGCGACGTGTCGTCGAAGAACCAGCGGTAGCCGCCGAACACCTCGTCAGCGGACTCGCCCGACAGGGCGACCGTCGACTGCTCCCGGATCGCCTTGAACAGCAGTAGCAGTGAGTTGTCCATGTCGCCGAGACCGGCCGGGATGTCGCGTGCGGCGACGACGGCGCGGCGGACGTCGGGGTCGGTGAGCTCGGCGGCGTCAAGTACGACGTCCCGGTGTACTGATTCGACGCGGCCTGCGACGTCGCGGATGAACGGCGAGTCGGGGGTGTCGCGCATTCCGTCGGGCGTGAAGTTGGCCTCTTGGTCGGTGAAGTCGACCGAATAACTGTGTACGCGTTCGCCTTCGGTGTGCAGCTTCGCTGCGGCGAGGCCGGTGAGCGCGCTCGAGTCCAGGCCGCCGGACAGCAGGACACAGCGGGGGACGTCAGCGATCAGCTGACGGTCCACGATGTCGGTCATGAGTTCGCTGACATGCTCGACGGTGGTGTCCAGATCGTCGGTGTGCGCGTGCGTTGGAAGCTGCCAGTAGGTGCGGGTGGAGCATCCGCCGCGGTCGACGGTGACGATGGTCCCCGGCTCCACCTCGCGGATGTGCTTCCACAGTGACCATCCGGGCTTCTTGGTCATCGCGAACAGTTCGCGGAGGCCGTCGGCGTCGACGTCGCCGGGTACGAGCGGGTTGGCGAGCAGCGCTTTGGGTTCGGACCCGAACACGACGCCGTCGTCGGTCGCCGAGTAGTAGAACGGCTTGATACCGAGGCGATCGCGGACCATGACGAGCCGATCGGTTCGGGCGTCCCACACAGCGAACGCGTACATGCCGTTCAGGCGTTCGGCGACGGCAGGCCCCCACTGGAGGTAGCCGTGCAAGACCACCTCGGTGTCGCTCTCGGTTGTGAACTGGTGGCCGAGTCCGGTGAGCTCGGCGCGCAGCTCGCGGAAATTGTAGGTCTCACCGCTGTAGACGATGGCGAGTTCGCCTGCCGGAGTGGACAGGGTCATCGGCTGTCGGCCCAGCGGTAGGTCGATGATGGCGAGACGGCGATGACCCAGCCCGACGTGGTCGGCGATGTAAGTTCCCGCATCGTCCGGACCTCGGTATCGCATCGTGTCGGTCATGGCCTCGACGATCTCGCGTTGTCGTGAGATGTCCCGGTCGAAGCCGACCCAGCCGACGATTCCGCACATGTACAGACCCCCTATCTCGCTTTGTCGAGCACGTCGCCGTGCCGCGAATTAATTCGAATGCCTAACTAATTACGACTTCCGGTCTATCACGGATGTGTGCGTCCGGCGATGGGCCGGTTCGGGAACGCGAGATATCCGAACAATTCCGGAATCGACAGCGGGGCACGTCGATTCGTGTCGAACCCGATGTCGGGTCGGGGGGACGGGTAGACATGACACAACTGCCGTCGTCGACGGCGCCATGAGGAGAGAGCACCATGCCTGAGTCGAACCGTCTTGTCACCCTGGCCGGGGTCGGCCTCGCCGCCACCGGAATCGCGCACTTCGCCGTACCCGACGCCTTCCGGGGAATCACCGAGGCGGCGTTCCCGGACGACACCGAGACCGCACTGAAGATCAACGGCGGACTCGAGACGGCGATAGGCGCGGCCATTGCGGTTCCGCAGACGCGCAAGATCGGCTTCGTCGGTCTCGGCCTCTACGGCGCCTACCTAGCAGTCAACCTCGTGAAGGTTCGTTCAGGGAACTGAGCTCACGGATTCGTGCTCAGACGTGACGCCACTTCGTCGAGTACCGTGACGTCGCCGCGATAGGGTGCGTCCTCGCGCGGCCAGTGGACGATCACGTCGCTGAACCCAACCGCGGCGGCGCGCCCGACGAGATCGTCGAACGCGCCGACCGAGGCGAGCGGGGAGACGGGCGCGAAATCGAGCGACAAGTACGTGTCGAGAGGTCGCCCAGCGGCGGTCTCGCCGAGTAGTTCGCGATTGGCGGCGACGCCGGCGAACCACGCGTCGAGGGTGTCCGCGGGCGAACCCGTCGTCACCCAGCCGTCGCCGTTCCGGGCGGCGAACCGGACCGAACGAGGCCCGTTGCCCGCGAGGATGAGCGGAACTCGCGAACGGGTCTCGCCACCGACCAGACGCATGTCGCGTGTGGCGAAGAAATCACCGTCGACGGTGACGTGGTCGTCGCTCAGGGTGCGGTCGAGGATGCCGACGAACTCCTGGAAGCGGTCGACGCGTCGGCGCACGGGCAGCTCGGGCTGCCCCAGGAGCCCGGAGTCGGGTGATCCGCCGACACCCAGTCCGACGAGCAGTCGGTGCTCAGATATGTCGGCGACGGTCTGGACCTCGCGCGCGAACGCCGCCGGATGTCGGAAGTTGGGCGACGCCACATACGTGCCGAGTCGCATGCGGGACGTAACAGCGGCCGCCGCCGTCAACGTCGGCATACAGGAGAACCACTGGGAATCGGGGAGGCCGCCCCACACCAGGTGGTCGTACGTCCACGCATGGTGAAATCCCATCTCCTCGGCGCGTCGCCACAACGGGCGGGCCGTACGCCACGGCATGTCAGGGAGGATGCAGATTCCGTATCGCATGGTGGTCAGCGTAGTCAGGCTCCGCGGACGCCCCGACGTCGTACGGCGTCCACGGATTTGCGCCACGCAGGAAGGGCCGCTGCAGCACATCGCCGGCTGCTGGCCCCAAGGCGCTGTTCGAGGTGCTTCACGTGGTCCGTAGGATGAAGTCTGGTGTGCCGGGAAGTCTGGTCGGCGTCTATGTCGTCGTACCGATTCGAGGATCCAGATGCCCCACACCGACAGCCACGTGTTCGGCCGCGTCTTCCAGCGTGGCCCCATTGCCGAGACTCGACGAGTCATTGAGCTACTTCGCCGCGAGACGATCGGCGGACTCTTGCTCGTCGCCGCGGCGATCGTCGCTATCGTCATGGCGAACACCCCGCTCGCTGATGTCTACGAGACTCTTCGCGACACCAAGATCGGTTATGCGCCTTGGCATCTAGATCTGACAGTCGGGCAGTGGGCGTCGGACGGTCTGCTCGCGATCTTCTTCTTCCTCGTCGGCCTGGAGTTGAAGCGGGAGATCGTCGCCGGGCAACTACGGTCGACACGTACCGCGATCGTCCCGGTGTTCGCCGCCATCGGAGGCGTGGTTGTTCCCGCCTCCATCTATCTGGCGGTCAACTGGGGCCGTGAAGGTGTCCACGGCTGGGCGATTCCAACCGCCACCGACATCGCTTTCGCTGTCGCCGTGCTCGCCGTCGTGGGGCGCGGGCTGCCGGCTGCGCTTCGACTGTTTCTGCTGACGCTCGCTGTGGTGGATGACCTGATCGCTATCGCGATCATCGCAGTTGTTTACACCGAGCAGGTGAAGCTGATCCCGTTGTTGATCGCTATCGTGCCGATTGTGATATTCGCGGTGCTTGCGCACCACGGGGCGGACTGGTTCTCTGAACGGCGCTGGGCGGCGTGGGTGGCATTGCTACCGCTCGGGGTGGTTGCCTGGGCGCTAGTGCACGGCTCCGGGATCCACGCCACGATCGCCGGAGTTGTCCTCGGGTTCATGGTCCCGGTTCGACGGGGCGGGACCGGTCTCGCCGCGGAGTTCGAGCATCGGTTCCGCCCGATCTCGACGGGATTCGCGTTGCCTGCGTTCGCATTCTTGTCCGCGGGTGTGACGGTCGGCGGTCTCACAGGTTTGGCGAACATGTTCACAGACCCGATCGCGATCGGCGTCCTGCTCGGGCTCGTCGTCGGTAAGCCCGTCGGTATTGTGGCCGCGACGTGGCTGACGGTTCGCTACACGAGCAGTGAGCTTGACCCATCAGTGAGGTGGGGCGATCTCGCTTGCGTCGGAGCGCTCGCCGGTATCGGATTCACCGTGTCGCTGCTGGTCGCCGAACTAAGCATCGGCGGTGACATCACAGCTCTGGAACACGGCAAGACGGCGGTTCTGATCGCATCGACCGCGTCCGCGATCCTAGCCGGCACAGTCCTGACAACTCGGAAGCGAAAGGCGTCGAGGTCGTCCACGTCGGTACAACCCAGGCTGTGAATGATCGCCCGATACAGAACAACGTCCCCTACGATCACATGCAGTGTGAGGGAGCGCCATCCGCGTGACCCTCGATTCAGTGACCCCGGTGTCCACGGTGACGCGTCGACTAGTCAGGCTCCGCGGAGTCCGCGGTACACCGACGCGCCGACGAACGCGCCCAGGTCGTAGGGCGTCCACGCGCCGTCGCCCGCCTCCTGCGAGGCGAGGAGTGTTCTCACTGCCCCCTCGCCCGCCGACACCCAGAACTCGACGAGTGCGGGCAGCTTTCGGTCGGCGTCCTGCGTCTCCCACGCGGCAAGCGTCGGTCGGAGAAGATCGCAGCAGCGGGCGAGCACGAATGTTCGGCCCCGACCGAACAGATCGGTCACCTCCGCATCCGGGTTCCCGTACAGAAGTTGCCATGACTCCGGCCGTGCGTCGACCGCTTCGAGCAGCGACTGGAATCCTTCGACGAACACTGATTCGGTCGCATTCACGCGGCGGTCGCGGAGAATACTCGACAGCGCTTCGCCGAGATATGTCTCCTCCCGTGCGATCAACGCGCCGAGAATCTCCGACCGGCTCGGGTAGGCGGCGTATACCACCGGCCGGGTCACGTCGAGAGCCGACGCGACGGCGGCCATCGTCACCGCCGAGATGCCGTCGCGGCTGGCGATCGCCAACGCTGCGTCCAGGATCTGCGGGCGACGCCGTCCGGGACCGAGATGAGGTGCGCGCGTCCGTGACGTGCGCGAAACTACAGCCATACCCACTTCCCGTTCGATTCGTCGAAGCAGTCTCTAACCCTACGGTTTAGTGAGAAGTTCCGAGCCCGTCGGGGTAGCGAGATGGTCCGACGGGCTCGATGTGGCGAGATACTTCGCGCGCGCGTCGGCCACCGTCACCGTGTGCGGGAATGTCGGCGTTGCCGCGTTCAGATGCTGGTGGTACAGCCTGCCGGTCATCGGTCCGATCGCCTTCGACACGACACGGTCCACCAGTTCCGGACTGCGTGAGAGCCTGCCGACGGCCGCCCGTGTCGCCGCCCGATAGGCGACATCTACGGCGGCGGGCTGGTCGAACCCGCCGAGCGTCCGCATCCACTTCGGGAGAGTCGCGATCGCCGCCGGTGCGACGAGACGACTCGACGCCCACACCCGTGGGCCACGGTCGAGCGGCGTGTGCAGCAGGTAGTGCATTCCGCGGCGTGCACGTTCGGAGACGCAGAGCTGCGGCCGGACCGACTCGAAGTAGTCGTGCACCTCCGCACGCGACGTCGGCACGTCCGACGGACGGCACGTCTGAAGTTCGGCGGCCACCACGCAGTCGGCCCAGAACCGCTGCTCCTCGTCGGGTGTCAGCTTGCCCGGCCCGTACATCTCGTAGCATTTGAGGACCGAATGCCAGCCGGTCACGTGGATCCACAGCTGGGACGCGGGATTGTTCGCGCTGTACCGCTTTCCGGCGATCGGTTCTATCCCGGTAGACATCATGTGCACCTTCATCAGATGGTCGGCGGCGGTGACCGCCATCCGGCCGTCGCCGACCGCGGCGATGAGGAAGTACGCGAACGTGTGGTCCAGCCTCCCGTGCGGGTCGCTGTAGATGCCGCCGACGTCGGCGACCGACGCCGTCAGATCTGCGTCGAAGTGCTCGAGCGTGACGGCGCGCTGGAATCCGATCAGCGCAGTCGGCGACGTCCACACCTTCCAGGTCGGAGAGCCGGGCCCGAAGAAACCGTAATCGGTTTCCCGCAGCGCCATCGTCGGGTCGCTGAACGCGGGGCGTGACGAACTCTGTGTAGTCATGGTTCCTCCGGTTGTCAGTGGGGCCGACTGGCTCAGGGCTTCATCGTGTAGGCGCCGGCGAGTGCGCGCGCCCGTTCCAAAACTCGGTCGGCGCGGTCGAGGTCGGCCACCGGGCGCCGGACGAGGTCGAGCGCCCGGGTCTGCTGCAACTCGGTCGCCGTCGGCTTACTGTGCAGGGTCACCGCGTGCCGGGAGAACTCGCGGACGAAGACGTCGAAGAGGTGGTCGAGCACGTCAGTGTCCGCGCCCTCGATCCGAGACTGCTCCAACACGAGTTGCGCGTACGGGATCAACGTGAACAACTCGCCGATCGCCAACAAGAAGTCGACGTCGCCGCGCTGGGCGGGCGTCGGCTCGGCAGCCGCGAGCAGCGCCTGGAAGGCGAGCGCCTGCTCGGTGAACACCGCGACATTCGGAATGTGCGCGAACTCGGTGAACACCGGTCGCCAATCGGGGAACGTGATCGCGCCGAGCCCCGAGCTCGGCCCCTGGTGGAACAGGAACGAGTCGTCGGCGGTGTCGCGGCGCACCGGGACTTGACGCACCGTGACCTTGGCCGTCTCGGCGCGCAGCCGGGGCACCATGCCCGCGGCCCGCTGTCCCGCCCACCGCAATACCCCGGTCAGCGGCGCGGCACTCGGAACATGCTTGAGGGCGAGCAGCCCGACGTCGGCCGGGCTGAACATATAGGCGGGCATGAACTTCAGCGACAACGCCATGTTCACGTGAACGGTGCCCTCGAGACGAGGCAGCCCGAACATCGAGGTGAGACCACTCGGGAACATCATGTCGTTCTCGAAGCCGCGAGCGGCGATCACGTCCGCGATGTCCTCGTACACCTTCTGCCCGGTGCGGGTCACCGACATCTTCTCGATCGCGCTGATCAACAGGTAGCGACGATCATCGCGGTTGGCCGAACGCATGTAGTCGACGGCGCGCTCACTGAACAGCTTCATCCCGGCCAGACGCGCGTAACTGTCGGATACGAGGGCCTTCACTTGAGGGAATTCGGTCACCCGATGGCCGAAGAGAATGCGGTTGTCGGCGTGCGTCAGGGCCTCGTACATTGCGTTCTCGCATGCGCCGACCGCCCCGAAGCCCAGGTTGAACTTTCCGACGTTCACCGTGTTCATCGCCGCGTCGAACGCGGCGCGTCCGGTGTGGAGTACGTCGTCGTCAGCGACCGGGTAGTCGTGCAGATCGAATGCCGCGACGTACATCTGCGAGTCGACGACGTTCTTGTGAAGCCGATAATTCGCATGCTGCGAGTCGGCGGCGAAGAACATGTAGCCGGCGTACTCGTCGTCGGAGATCCGACGCGAGGCATCCGCCGAGTCGATGACGGGTGTGTCGGACCGTCGACCGAACACTGAGACCATCCGTGCCTGGTTGCCGTTGCCGATGTAGTACTTGCCGCCGTTCGCGGTGAATCCGTTGTCGCCAGGTTCGAGCAGCATGTCGGTGGAGTAGACGTCCGCGCCGTGTTCCTTCTCCGACAGCCCGAACGCGAAGATGTCGCCGTCGTCGAGGAGAGCTGCTGCACGCTTCTTCGCGACCGTGTTGGTGCTCTGCCAGATCGGCATCAGACCGAGCACGGTGACCTGCCAGACGTACCAGTACTGCATGCCATAGAAGCCGAGGATCTGACTCATTCGGGCGTTGCGGGCGGTGTCCCACCGCTTGTCGCGATCGCCGTCGGCGAGCGCCTTCGGCGTCAGGAATGTAGCGAACACCCGCTCGCGTCGATTGAAGTCGAGGAAGTCCTGGTACCAGATCCGATCCCGGTTGTCGGCGAGCAGCCGTGCCTTTCCGAGGTCTTCGAAGTAGTCGACCGTCTTGCGCAGTATGCGCTGTGTAGCCGCGTCGAACTCGTCGAACGTGTGGGTGGTCGGATTGAAGATCTGCATGATGCCCTTCTCACATTCCTACAGTCGTGTAGGACCAATTCCTACATGAACGTAGCATCTTGCCTCGGTTGGGAGAAGGTCGATGATTAGGTGCGCGCCGATTAATAGCCTCCGACCTGCGCCGCAAGCTCACGGCCCCGGTGTCGGCCATTGATGCCGAAGCGGTGCGGCGCATACGTTCGCACTACACAGACATTCATCACGAGCGGCCGAGAGACTGGCTCTTTGACGCCGCAGCAACCGTGGATCCTCCACAAGGTGCTAATGCCAGAGACGATGAACCTCGCCGTCGGCGACTCCGCCGGTTCTTCGTCGCTCGTGATCGATCGAAGTGTGCCGGTCCAGGGCGTCTGGGCCGAACGAGATTGACCAAAGTCCGGTTACGGTCCGGACAGGGGAGGGCGCACGATGACCACGATATTCGACCACCGGGAAGACAACCCGGGCGAGACCACTGGCGAGCACCCGCTCGTCGCGACCACGACGGCGGACGACTTCTCCGCCGACCATCTGCTCCGGCTACTCAAAGGCGACGTCTACGCCGTGCGCGTCACGGGGCTGATCGACGCCGACGCACTGGACGGGCTTCGTACGGCGTTCGTCGGACGGTCCGATCACGGGCCGCTCGCCACCGACCCGCAGTTCCGGCGTATCGGCCATGCGTTCTCAGAGACCGGTCCCGGACGGGAGGCTGAGTACTTCGACGAGGCGGCAAGCCACCGTCGCTCCTTGCGCTCGATCGCCGCGCCCCACCCGTATCCGTCGGACAGCGTCCGGCTCCTGCTCGACGAGACGTGGCCGTCCGGAGCCACGCTCCTGGAATCCGAGAGTCGGAAGTTCTTCGCAGGCGTCGTCCGGTACCAGAAGGCGGGCGTCGACCTGGAGCCTCATACCGACAACGTCCAACGCAACCTACCCGACGGCGATCTCGGAATCCGCAGGCAACTGTCGGTGAACGTGTACCTCGACGTGCCGGACGCCGGCGGCGAACTCGAGATCTGGGATTCGTTCCCGACCGAGGACGACTACCGCGAGCTGTCTGGTGACCGTGCTTGGGGTGTCGACCGGAGCGTCGTCGGTGAGCCAGCAGTGACGGTCCGGCCCGGTGTGGGAGAGACGATCTTCATCGATCCCCGCCGAGTCCACGCGGTCGCGCCGTCCGGTGATCGGCCTCGCGTGACAATTGGACTCTTCATCGGTGTGCGCGCCGACGAGCAGCCGCTGGCGGTGTGGAGCTGATGGCCCTCGCCACCGCTAACCCACCCGTCGGGTCGGTGTCGCACAAGGCGGCGTTCGACCTCAAAGGGCTGCAGTACGACTACCCGGGCCGTTCGACGATCCTGCTGGTCAGTGTCGGAGCCGATTATCACGAGGGTGAGAAGCTCGGTGCGACGATCGACTTACTCAACCGCAGCGGCTTCGGGCGCGTCACCGTCGCCGTCGCCGACACACTGCAACGGCACAACCTCGACGCGGACCCCGGCAGCGCGTACCGACTCTCGCGCCGCCGCGGCGACCAATGGCTGGACCGCAATCGCCGGTTGCTCGGCCTTCTCACCGCCGACGTCGACATTCTGCGCTGGGACGCCGCACTCAGCGACCCGGACTATCCGCGGGCACTCAACCGGGTGCGGGACGCATACGCGTCCGACGACGCATACGCGTCGGCGATCGACACCACCATCGACCGGTTCGTCGCGCGGCGCGGCGACGGTCTCCCCGACGAGGAGCGTATCCGCACCGGGTGCCGCACTTATCTCCTCGAAGAAGTTCCGATCATCCAACCGTTGTGGGCGGCACAGGGATACGACTTCGTTGTGTACCCGCAACAGATCTCGACCGCGATGCAAGCAACTCGAGACCTGTTCGTCGACCGCGGCGCTCAGTGGCTGCCGTTGCGGTTCAAGAAGCGACGGTCGGCACGATGAGCGTGGCAGCGACCGATGTGAGCACCGGACGCCGCACCGCGGGCTTCATCGGTCTGGCGACGGCGTCATTCCTCGGGTGCATCGATCTGACGATCGTGTCGACGGCCCTGCCGTCAATCACCCGGGAACTCGGGACCACGATCGGGACTAGCCAACTAGTGCTGAGTGGGTTCCTCACCGCGCTCGCGATGTTCATGGTGACCGCAGGCCGTCTCGGTGACCGGCGCGGACGCCGCCCGGTGCTGCTCGTCGGGCTCGCAGTGTTCGTCGTCGCGTCCGTCGGTGCCGCGCTGGCGCCGGGCATCGGGTGGCTCATCGCCGCGCGGTTCGTCCAGGGCGCGGCATGCGCGGTGCTCTATACCGGCACGTCCACGCTGGTGGAACAGTTGTTCCCGGAGGGAGAGCGTGGACGTGCCGTCGGCTGGCTGTACGCGGTGAACGGAGTGGGGCTCGCGATCGGGCCGGTGCTTGGCGGACTCCTCGTGCCCGCCTTCGGCTGGGGGTCGGTGTTCTGGATCAACGTCCCGTTCGGGCTCGCGGCGATCGGCTTGATCGTGGCGGCCGTCCCGTCGCCCGCCCCGCGGTCGGGAACCGGTCTCGACGCACCGGGCCAAGCGCTCCTTGCTGTGACAGTCGCGGCAGCGGTCGCGTTCGTCTCGTTGCCGGAGACCATCGGGTGGGTCAGCGCTCCCGTTCTGGTCGCCGCGGCGGTCGCCGTGGTCGGCGCGATCGCACTGGTCGCCGTCGAACGCCAGGCGGACGATCCGCTATTGCGCATCGACCTGTTCGCGCATCCGCGCTTCCGCGCGGCACTGCTGTCGGACTTCTTCCTGGCCGCGTTCTACGCATCGGCGCTCCTGGTGCTTCCGCCGTATCTGGCCGACCGACACGATCTGAGTGACCCGGCCATCGGCGGATCGCTGCTGCTGGTGAGCGGCACGATGGCGGTGACGTCGCCACGCGTCGGGCGGTGGGTCGACAAGGCAGGACCGGCAGGACCGCTGCGGTACGGCTTCGCGGCGCTGGCGATCACCGCGGGCGCCGTCCTGATCGGCGCGTCGACCGGCTCGCTGGCCGTGCTCCTTGTCGGCTTCGTGTTCTTCGGACTGGGGTGGGCGTTGATCCTCGCGCCCGCGACTCTCGCCGCCCTGTCCGCGGTGCCCACCGCCGAGTCCGGGTTCGCCATCGGTGCGTCCTGGACATTCCACAATCTCGGCGGCGCGCTCGGCGCGGCCGTCGCGGCTGCGCTCTACGCGTCATCGGACGCCGATCGGGGACTCCTCTACGCGGGAGTGTTCCTGCTGGTCGGCGCACTGATCGCGTGGGTGGCCAACCTGGTGATCGGACGAGGCGAAGGAGCCCCGGCATGACGGAACTCGGAGTCTTGGATCTCGTCCCGATCCGCGCGGGGGGCACCGCGCGGGAGGCGCTCGATGACGCCGTCGACCTGGCTCGCCGCACCGAGGAGTTCGGCTATCGGCGCTACTGGCTCGCCGAACACCACTTCGCGGCGCTCGCCTCGTCGGCGCCGGCAGTCGTCGCGGCACACGTGCTCGCCGCGACGTCGTCGATCCGGGTCGGGGCCGGAGCCGTCCAACTCAGCCAACGTGTCGCCGCGCGTGTCGCGGAGGAATGGGGCACCCTCGCGGTACTGCACCCCGGTCGCGTGGACGTCGGGCTCGGTCGCAGCGCAGGACGCGCCGGACAGTACCGCGACGCGCTGCGCAGGCAGGGCACGGCGGACACACCTGCGAAGGTCGACCACCCGGTGGTCGACGGAGTCGTCCTCCCGGAACCGCGCGACCTGCGCGGACTGGTCGACTCGCCGCGAACGGCGAGCGCGCTCGCGGCGATCTCACCGCCCGGCGACGTGCCGGACTACGAGACGCAGGTGCGTAGTGTCCTGCATCTGATCGCGGGGACGTTCACCCCCGAAGGACTCGACGAGCCGCTGCATCTGACGCCGGGCGAGGGGACCGATCTACAGCCGTGGATCCTGGGCAACTCGCCCGGAGTCAGCGCACGGCTCGCCGGTCGGCTCGGGCTGCCGTTCGCTGCCAACTACCACCTCGCGCCCGGCCAGACGGTCGAGACCGCCCGCGCCTACCGTGAGGCATTCACGCCCGGGGTCCTCGACGAGCCGTATCTCGCGGTGTCGGCCGACGTTCTCGCCGCGCCGACGACCGACGATGCTCAGCGACAGGCTCGCTCGTTCCTGCCATGGGTCGACGCGGTTGCCCGCGGACGCGGAGCGATGCCGGTGCCCGATCCCGCCTCGGTGTCGGACGCCGACTCGGCGACGCTCACCGCGCGGCACTCGGCCCGTGTGGCGACCCGTTTCGTCGGGGACCCCGACTACGTCGTCGGCCGGCTACGCGCGTTGGCCGCGTTGACCGCGGCCGACGAGCTCGTCCTCACGACCCTGACGCACCGACACGACGACCGCGTGCAATCCCACCGCCTCATCGCCGACGCCTGGCGCTGAAGGCCTTCCACGAGAAGAGAATTCGATCAAATGAAGACCATTACTCGGGTGGCGGCCGCCGTCCTCGCCGTCTCGACCGCGGTCGGGCTCGCCGCCTGTGCGGACGACACAGCCGACTCCGACACCCTCCGCTACGGGCTGTCGTCCGCGCCGAGCTGCGCCGACCCGGCCCAGGCGAGCACCAACCAGACGGTGAACGTCGCGCGCCAAGTAACCGACTCGCTCCTCGACCAGGATCGACGGACCGGCGAGTTGAAGCCGTGGCTCGCCGAACGCTACGCGGCGTCCCCGGACGGCCGGAGCTTCACCTTCACGCTGCGTGACGACGTGACGTTCAGCGACGGCACGCCGCTCACCTCCGACGTCGTGAAGAAGAACTTCGACGCGCTCACCTCTGACGAGTCGACGTCGACGCGGACGTTGCAGGCGTCCGGATTCCTGCTTGGCTACCAGCGGACCGACACTCCGGATCCGAGGACCGCCATCGTCCGATTCGCCGACCCTAACGTGCAGTTCCTGCAGGCGGCCGCCACCACCCAGCTGGGGATTCTCGCACCGTCTACCGTCGCGCGATCATTCGACGAACGCTGCTCCGGCACCGCCGTGATCGGCAGCGGGCCGTACACGTACTCCGGGTGGGAGCAGGATCGTTCGGCGACGCTGACCCGTCGGGACGGCTACGGGTGGGCACCCGACGTCGGTCTCACGACGGCGCGCTATCGGACCGTCGAGTTCAGCGTCGTCCCCGAATCCGGGGTCCGGGCGGGGAGTATCGGATCGGGCCAGTTGGATGCCGTCGCCGATCCTCAGCCACAAGATCGGGAAGTGCTCGAAGCAGCCGGTGCGACGCTGACCTCCCGACCGAATCCGGGACTGCCGTACGTCTTACAGTCGAATGTGTCGCGCGGGGTGCTCGCCGACCGCGAGGTGCGGCAGGCCGTCACCGCTGCATTGAATCGGCCCGAGTTGGTCGAGACCGCGCTCGGTGACGGGTTCACCCCGGCGACCAGCGTGCTCGCCTCGACGACGCCCGGCTATCGGGCGGACCCGCGAGTCCGGTACGACGCCGCGGCGGCGAAGAAGACTCTCGATGCCGCAGGCTGGCGGTCGACGGGCGACGGGATTCGCGAGAAGGACGGCAAGCGTCTGGCGTTCGACGTGATTTACTCACCGGAGTTCTACGGCAACAAGCCGATCCTAGAACTCGTGCAGCGTCAACTCGCCGCCGTCGGTATCGACCTGTCGATCACCGCCTTGTCGAACGACGACTTCCTCTCGCGGCGCAGCGCAGGCGACTTCGACGCCGTCTACTACAACGTGACGAGGGCCGACCCGGACATCCTTCGTTCACGCCTGGGCGCCGACGGCACCAACTACTCGCAGCGGGGCTTCGACCCACAGATCGATCCGCTGCTGTCGCAGCAGGCGGGGACCGCCGATCGTGCACAGCGACTCAAGATCGTCGACACCCTGCAGACTCGCCTCGTCGATGCGGGCTATGCGATTCCCGTTGTCGAACTGTCGCAGGTTGCGGCGGTCGCATCCGGTTTCGGCGGCGTCGGATTCGACGCGTCGGGCGTCCTGCGTCTGCAATTCCCGAACGGTGCGTCGTGAGCCCAGGGCCGGCGAGCAGGCGACTAGCGCTCCGGGTCGGCGGGCGTCTCGCCGTCGGCGTCGCGGTGGTGTGGGCCGTGTTCACCCTGGTCTTCGGGATCCTGCGGGTACTGCCGGGCGACCCGGTGTCGTTGGCGGCGAACGCGGACGCATCGGGCGCACCGCCGTCGCCCGCGGCGATCGCCGCGCTGCGCGCACAGTACGGCCTCGACCGGCCGCTGTGGCAGCAGTACTTCGCGGCGTTGGGCGACTTCGTCCGCGGCGACTGGGGGACGTCGGTCGTCACCGGTCGGCCGGTCACGACGTCATTGCTCGAAGCTCTGCCATCTACCGCGACGCTCGCCGCCGCAGCGCTGGTGCTCGGCGCGCTGGCGGCGTTCGCGCTCGCGTACGTCGCGACCTACCGACCCGACGGTGTCCTCGCCCGAGTCGTCGGCCAGATCCCGTCGGTGCTGGTCTCGATGCCGACCTTCGCCGTCGGTCTGGTGTTGATTCAGGTGTTCGCGTTCGGTCTCCGTCTTCTGCCGGGATTCGGCGACGATGGATTCGCGGCGCTCGTACTGCCCGCGGTGACATTGGCGGTGCCGGTGGCCGGGTACCTCGGCCAGGTGATGGCGGCCGGAATGAGGGAGGCCGCCGCCCAGCCGTTCGTCGAGGTCGCCCGGGCGAAGGGCGCGTCGGACGCCATGGTGCACCTGCGGCACGTTGCGCCCGCTGCGGCGCTGCCCGCACTGTCGGCGTTGGGCGTGCTCGTCGGGTCCGCGCTCGCGGGTGCGGTCGTCGTCGAGACTGTGTTCTCCCGGGTCGGCCTCGGCCGGCTCACCCAACAAGCGCTCACCGCGCACGACGGACCCGTGATGCTCGCCGTGGTCGTCGTGTCGGCGGTGGTCTTCGTGGTGGTGACCTTGATCGTCGACCTCATCGGGCCGCTCGTCGACCCAAGGGCGAGGGGCGCGGCATGATCGACCTCGTCGGAGATGGACTGCTCACGCTTCGAAAGGGGCGGATCAGGTTCGGGAAGCATCCGATGCCGCCACTCGGGGCGGTCGCCGCGGTTGGAGTCCTCGTGGCGGTACTTGCCGCTGCCGCCGTACCCGGGTTGCTGACCCGCACCGACCCGGTGGCGGTGGCGCCCAGTGACCGACTGAGGGCACCGAGTGTCAGCCACGTGTTCGGCACCGACCAACTCGGGCGCGACGTGTTCGCCAGAATCGTCCACGGGACCGGAGCGTCGCTGTCGGCGGCGCTCATCGCCGTCGCGATCGCGGTCATCGGTGGGTCGCTGATCGGCGTCGCCACCGGCTATCTTGGCGGATGGACGGACCAGGTCGGCATGCGTCTGGTCGACGTGCTGCTCGCCGTGCCCGGCCTCCTGCTGTCGATGACGGTGGTTGCGGCGACCGGTGGCGGAACGGTCGAACTCGGTGTCGCGGTCGGTATCGCCGGGGTGGCGGGTGCCGCACGCGTGGTCCGGTCCAGAACCCTCCAGTTGCGGGCGTCGCCGTTCGTCGAAGCGGCATTGGTCAGCGGTTGGCGGAAGCCGACCGTCGTCGCCCGGCACGTGCTGCCGCATCTGTGGCCGACAGCGGCGGCTGTTGCATCCGTCGAATTCGGTCAGGCGGTCCTCGCCGTCGCGGCACTCGGATTCCTCGGGTTCGGGCCCCCGCCGCCCGCCCCCGAATGGGGTGCGATGGTCGCCGACGGTCGAGCGTTCCTCGCCGCGTCGTGGTGGCTGACCGTCGTCCCAGCGGTGGTCATTACGCTCGTCGTGCTCGCGGCGTATCGACTGTCCCGCATCGTGGACGGAGGCCGTCGTGCTTGAGATCGAGCGACTGAAGGTGTCCGTCGGGAGCACCGTGATCCTCCGCGACATCGATCTGACCGTCGGGGCGGGGGAGGTCGTCGCGGTGGTCGGTGCGTCCGGCAGCGGCAAGTCGACGCTCGCGCGCACCGTGCTCGGGTTGCACGGGCCGCGCACCCGGCTGTCGGCTGGACGGTTGCGGCTCGCGGGAGACGATCTCCCGACTCCCGGCTCCGCAGCGTGGCGATCGGTGCGCGGCAGGCGGGTCGGCTACGTACCGCAGGACCCGGGCAACTCGTTGAATCCGGTGCGGCGCATCGACAGCCAGGTCCGTGAGGCGCTGCGATTGGCTGGCCGCCCGACCGGCGGTGCGGCGGTCCCCGAGCGGCTCGCCGAGGTGGGCCTGCCGGACGGGTCGCTCGCGCGACGGTATCCGCACGAACTGTCGGGTGGTCAACGACAGCGCGTCCTGATCGCGATGGCGCTGGCTGGCCGCCCTGGGCTCGTCGTCGCCGACGAGCCGACGAGCGCACTCGACGCCGACGTCGCCGATCAGGTTCTCGACGCGCTCACAGCGGGCGTCGCCGACGGTGCGGGCCTGCTGCTGATCACCCACGATCTCGCCGTGGCTGCCGAGCGAGCCGATCGCATCGTGGTATTCGATGACGGCCGAGTGGTCGAGACCGCATCCTCGGCGAGTGTGCTCGACTCCCCGAGTAGTGCTGCCGCTCGCGCGTTGAAGGACTCTTTGCCGGGTGGCAGGCGGCCGCCCCGGGCTGCGACGCCGCGTGAACCGGTACTGGGCGTGCGGTCGGTGACCAAGCGGTTCGGCGGTACGACCGCGCTCGCCGACGTCAATCTCACCGTGTATCGCGGGGAGACGGTCGCCGTCGTCGGACCGTCGGGATCGGGGAAGTCGACGCTGGCTCGCGTGCTGGTCGGGTTGACCTCGCCGGATGCGGGTTACGTCGAAGCAGTCGACGGCGCGCGGACCCAGCTCGTGTCGCAGAACCCGTTCTCGGCGTTGGAGCCGAGGTGGTCGGTGGCTCGGATCATCGAGGAGTCGTTGCACCCTTCATTCGGGTTGTCGGTCGCCCAGCGCGCCGCCCGGGTGACGCAGGTCCTCGATGAGGTGGGCCTCGGCGAGTCGTTCGCCGATCGTCGGCCGAACGAGTTGTCCGGTGGGCAGAGCCAGCGTGTGGCGATAGCGCGGGCCCTCGCACCTCGGCCTGCGGTCGTCGTGCTCGACGAGGCGGTGTCGGCGCTCGACGTCGTGTCGCAGGCTCGGGTCCTCGACATTCTGGCGGGCCTGCAGGCGACGCACGACACGGCGTTCGTCTTCGTGACGCACGATCGCGGTGTCGCCGCCGACATCGCGCATCGCACGGTCGAAGTGGTCGATGGCCGGGTGGGGGAGGTCGACGAAGCAACGTCCTGACCGGCCTGTTTGACGCCTCCGAACCATTTCTGTACACATGTACATGTACAAACGTACAGAAACGAGTTTCCGGTATGGCAAAACATGACCCAGTGGCCCGTCGCGACGCGATCGTGGACGCCGCCGCCGACCTGATTGTGGAGGTCGGGCCGAGCAAATTGACGCACCGCCTCGTCGCGAAACGCGCCGAGGTGCCGCTCGGCTCGACTACCGCGTATTTCGCGTCACTCGACGAACTGCGACAGGAGGCGTTGGGCGTGCTCGTCCGCGAGATCGACGACGCGTTGACGCAGATCCGGCAGGTGTTCGAGAGCGATCCGTCGACTGCGCCGGACTACCTGGTCGGCATGCTGCACGAGTACCTGTCCGAGCGGCGCAACGTCGTCGCTGACGTCGCCCTGTCGGCCACCGCAACCTTCGACGACCAGGTTCGCGAACTAGCTCTTGCCTGGGCGGACGGCCTCGTCGCCATTCTGCGCGAGTACCTCGGCGCCGACAACGCGCACGCCGTCGCGATGATCACCGAGGGAGCGGGCGTGCACGCCGCCATCCGCGGTGAGGCGCTCAGCCGCGATCAGCTGAGTCGGGCTCTCTCGCCGTTCATCCCCGCCTCGCTCACGCCCCTCGACGGAGACTCGAAATGACCGACCCCTCAACGCAGTCCACGATGTCGACGCGGCGCGCATGGGCGGGTACGGCAGTGCTGTCCGCGAGTCTGCTCGTCATCACGATGGACATGACGATCCTCAACATCGCGTTGCCGACGATGTCGCGGGACCTGAGGCCGTCCGGTGAACAGCTCCTGTGGATTGTTGACGTCTACTCGTTGGTCCTGGCCGGACTGCTGGTCGGGGCCAGCGCCGTCGCCGATCGGTGGGGGCGGAAGAAGCTCCTGCTCACCGGGTACGTTGTCTTCGCGGTCGCGTCGATTCTGGTGTTGTTCGCCGATTCGGCGGCCATGGTCATCGCGATCCGCGCGGCTCTCGGCGTCGGCGGCGCGATGGTCATGCCCACCACGCTGTCGATGATCCGCACCATCTTCACCGACGCGAAGCAGCGGGCCATGGCGCTCGCAGTCTGGTCGGCCATCGCAGGCCTCGGCGCCGCTGTCGGACCGCTCGTCGGCGGGCTACTCCTGGAGCATCTGTCCTGGCACGCCGCTTTCCTCGTCAACGTCCCACTAATGGTGATCGCGGTGATCGCGGGAGCGTTCTTGCTGCCGGAGTCGCGCTCGGACAAGCCAGGCGCGTGGGACTGGCCGACCATCGGACTCTCGTTCAGCGGCATGGTTGCGTTGATGTGGTCGATCAAGAAGTTCGGCAAGGAGTCGAGCCTGCTCGTGCCGTCCGCGTGGATCGTGCTCGCCTTCGCCGTCGTCGCCCTGACGGTGTTCGTCCGACGCGGTCTCCGGCAGGACGACCCGATGCTCGACGTCGGGCTGTTCCGGAGCAGGCCATTCACCGGTGGCATCGCTGCCGCACTCGGGTCGATGTTTGCGATGGCTGCGGCTCTGCTGCTCCTCGCGCAGTGGCTGCAGAGCGTCGAGGGGAGCTCGCCGATCCGCACCGGGGTGCAACTAATCCCGCTGGCTCTCGCCGCCGCGGCGGCGTCGCTGGCTGCGCCGAAGCTCGCCGAACGGATCGGGCCGCGCGCGGTGCTCGCCGCGTCCATCGCGATCTCCGGAATCGGTATGACGGCCATTTACCTGACACCCGGTGAACTCCACTATCGGGCAGTCATCGTCTCATTGTGCCTGGTGGGTGCGGGAATCGGGTCGCTAGCTGTCGGGTCGGTGCTGATTATGTCCGGCAGCCCCGAACATCGGGCGGGCAGCGCCGCCGCGATGGAGGAAACGTCGTACGAAGTCGGCAGTGTGTTGGGCGTCGCGGTGCTCGGCAGCATCGCGTCCGTGATGTATCGAGCAGACCTCGACGGCGTCGACTCGTTCGCACGCCTTCCGGCTGATGTCGCGGGGCCTGCACGCGAGTCCATCGGGGCCGCCGTCGACGTCGCGGGCGAGGCGGGTATCCCGGAGCTCGCCGAGACGGCGGGCCGGGCGTTCACCGTGTCGATGCAAACCACGAGCCTCGTTGGCGGCGTCTTCATGCTGGCGGTCGCCGTGCTCGTGTGGTGCGTTGTGCCGAAGGGAACCACCTTGGAGCCCGGCGCGCACTGACGGCTGGGCACTGGGTCGGTCAGTGCGGCAGGCCGCGACCCCAGGTGGCGCGAGTGTGCGCGACGAAGGCGTCGAACGGTTCGACGGACTTCGTGGCACGCGCGACGATGATCGCCCCTTCGATCCCCGACACGATCACACTTCCCGCCGCACGTGCTTGCGCGGCGTCGTGGCCTTCGCGCTCGAGCGCGTCGCCGATGATCGTCGCCAGGCGATCGAAGGCCGTTGCGGCCTCGGCGGCAGCGTCGGGATACTCGGTAGCGCTCAACGATGCCGCGGCGAGCGGGCAGCCGAGCGCGTAGTCGCTGTCGGCTAGTACTGACTTCCAGTGATCGGCCCACAGGTCGAGCGTGGCCATCGCGTCGTGCTCGACGAGGAGTGCTGCGAGGTGATTGCACACACCCTTGCCTGCGACGACGGTCGCCTCGCGCAGAAGCTCGGACTTTCCCGCCGGAAAGTGTTGGTACATGGAACGTCTCGCGACGCTGCTGTGTTCGAGGAGGGCAGCCATCCCGAATCCGTCGGCACCGTGCGTGCGCAGCATGGTGACCGCGGACGACACCAGTCGCTCGTGCACGGAAGGGGTGGGCATGGCCACACTCTAGCGCAGTAGAACGATCGGTCTGTATGGTTTTCAGGCATGACCCACGTCTTCGATGAAGCTACCGCCGTCGCCCGGATCGACGAACACGACGGCCGCGTCGTCCGCGCCACCACTCACCCCGCCTACAACAACATGGTCGGGCCGTTCGGCGGGATCACCGCGGCCACCGTCGTCCGTGCGCTGCAAGATGATCCCGAAGCGCTCGGTGAACCGCTCGCGCTCACCATCAACTACGCGGCGCCGATCGCCGAAGGCGAATGGGATCTCGCGCTCGTGTTGGTCCGGACCAACCGGACCAATCAACACTGGACGTTCACCATCGAC
The DNA here is from genome assembly GCF_032711245.1 of Gordonia abscondita. Taxonomy (GTDB): domain Bacteria; phylum Actinomycetota; class Actinomycetes; order Mycobacteriales; family Mycobacteriaceae; genus Gordonia. The sequence goes on along the minus strand of NZ_CP128986.1, from coordinate 1,308,539 downwards.
CAGAACGGCGTCGTCGTCGCCACCGGTACCGCAGTCTTCGGCGTGCGCCGCGACACCTGGGCCGACACCGAGGACCACGCTCCCGACCTGCCGCCGATCGACCAGGTGCCTTCCTCCGACTTTCCCGACTTCATCGCGTGGGCCCGCAACTACGACAAGCGATTCGTCGTCGGCGGGCTCGGTTCGGCGAGCGACGACTCGACGACCACCCTGTGGTTGCGTGACGAACCCGCCCGCGCCATCGACTATCCGTCGCTCACGTCGATGACCGACGCCTTCTTCCCTCGGGTGTTCCTACGTCACGGCACATACATGCCGGCCGGAACCATCTCGCTGACCACGTACTTTCACGCGACCCCCGACGAATTGGCCGCGCAGGGTGCGGACCACGTACGGGCGACAGCGCGCGGCACTCGGTTCGGCAACGGCCACTTCGACCAATACGGCCAGATCTGGGGCGACGGCGACATCCTGCTCGCCACGACCCACCAACTCGTCTACTACAAGGACGTGTCCCAATAGGTCTGAACAGGCCGGTAGATCTGACAGGCCGGTGGATCTCGCGGGCCAGTACATTGAACGGCATGTCCCAGACTCTCCGGGTAGTCGGATCGATCCTCGCAGCCGCCACTCTCGCCGGCGCCGCTGCGGCGTGCGGACAGTCGGAGTCGGTCGACTCTGCGACACAGCGGGCCCTCGACGCGGTGCTGTCCGATGGCGACTTTCCGTCCGGGTACCACGTCGTCAAGCTCGGCAAGGACGACGAGAGCGCCATCACCGAGCAACTCGACGACAGCCGCAAAGACGCTGAAGTCACGCCGGCCGCATGCAAATCCGACGACGACGTTCCGGACTCCGCCGACGCGGGCAGCGTCGTAGCCTCCGACGGCGAGTCGGTACTCAGCCAGTCGGTCGTCGCATCGAGCGTCGACGCCGGGACGCTCACGGCCGCAGTCACCGGCGAGTGTGCGCAGGTACGCGTCGAGGTGACCACCGGCGCCGCGCGCGGGACGACAGTCGACATCACGCACGCCGATGTCACGACGCCGACCATCGACGGCCATCCAGGGTTGGTGTTCCGGGAGGTCTCGACGGTGTCCGGCGACAACAATGACCGGCGCGAACTCCTTATCGGCCGAGTGCCCGTCGACGGCTATCTCGTCACCGTGCAGGCGGTGAACGCCGACGGATCCGCACCGGACCGCGGAGCGTTCGACGCGATGCTCGCTGCCGCAGTGCGGAAGGTCGCCGACGCGCGCTGACACCTGCGTCGTGCGGCTGGCCGCGCATCGTAGTGTTCTCGGCATGTATCGGTGTGGATCAGGGAGTCTGTCGTGAGTGTGAGGTTGAGGCGAGTGCTGGGCACGTTTGTTGCGAGCGCCGGACTGGTCGGGTTCGCCGCCGGTTGCGGCGTCGACGGGTCCCCGGTCGTGGCGGGCGGGGCGACTAAGGCCGACGGGGCGTCGACCGCAGACCCGGCCCGGGTCCACGAACTCGTGCTGGACGCCGCCGACTTCCCGGCGGGATACACCGGGCAAGTCGTGCCGAGCGACCAGATGCAGCAGATGCTGGACACGGTCCTGGAGAGCACCCGGTCGGCCGACATCTCGCCGTCACACTGTGTACAGCTCAGCGCGATCCCGTCCTCGGTGGACGTGAACGACATCGGGTTGGTCATCGCCACCAAGGGAACCGAGTCGTCGCTCGCCGAGTCGGCGATCGTCGCCACGACGTCCATCGACGAGTACCGGACCCAGGTCAGCGGCGATTGCGAGCATTTGACGATGGATATGACGGTCGAAGGACAGGCCGTGAAGGCGAAGGCGGAGCAGAAGGTCGTCGACGGCCCGACGACGCGGGCCGATGACTCGGTGGTCGTCGAGGTAACGACCGTCTCGCAGGTGGGGTCGCAGTCGGTCACCCAGCGGATGATCATCGGCTACGCGGAAGTCGACGGGTACATGCTGTCTGTTCAGGCGTCGTCGATGAATCCGTCGGGGAACCCGGACCGGGCCGGATTCGACGATGTGTTCACCAAAGCGATCGACAAGGCGGTAAACAAAGCGTGAATCTCGCGAAGTACGGAATCGTTCTGGCCGCAGGCGGCGCCGTGATCGCGCTCGTCGCCGGCTGCGGATCCGACGACGACGCGGCGGCCTCCGGTACGTCGGGCTCCGGGAGTTCGGAGGCGTCGAAGGCGCAGTCGCTGGTGTTGGCGGGCGACGCGTTCCCCGACGGCTACGAGATCCTCGACGTTGAGAAGGATCAGATGCTCGATCTCGCGAAGGCAGCCGACTCGGCCGCCTCGGGCAAGGTCTCGCCCGCGGCGTGCGGTAAGAGCGCAGTGCTGCCCGACAACGTCGCCGCCGACGAGGTGGGTGTGGCAGCGGCGATGAAGGGCAGCGAAGGCACCCTGATCGAGTCGGTCACAGTGCTCGACCGGAGTATCGCCGACTTCCGTGCCGCCGTGACAGGCGAGTGCGCGACGGTCACGACTGTTCTCGCGAGCGGCCCGATGGCCGGGCTGAAGGCCACGGTCAAGAACACTGTGCTCGAAGCGCCCGAGACGAAGGCGGGCGACCAGGCGATCGTCTACCGTCAGGACGCGGTGTCGCGTTCGTCCGGCCAGACGTCTAAGACACAGTCGCTGACCGGTGTCGCGACCGTCGACGGTTATGTCGTCCGCGTCCAGTTCGCTCCGTTGGCGCCCGGCGCGAAAGCCGACCGCACCGCGTTCGACGAAGCGTTCGTCGCGGCCGTCGACCAGGTCGCGGCCAAGGCCTGACCCTGCCGTTGGTCGAGACCCGTCACCGACCGATGAAGACCACGATGCAGAGCATCAAGACCGTCGTCAGCAGCATGAGAACGCGGAGCGCGATGGCGAGCCCGCGCGCGGCGTCAGAGCCCATGCGCGGCCCCCGCCGCGGTGCGGACCGACACCGCGGTGGAGCCGGTCCCGGACCCGACCGCCCTGTCGGTTCGTGACGACGGCGCCGCGACCACCGCCAGCACGATCGCCACGGCGACCGCGATGACGACACCCGTCTGCAGGATCGCGAGACGGAGCGACGGCGATCCGTAGATCGCTGTGGCTGTCGCCGACACCTCCGACGCCAGTCGGTCCCGTTGTCGCTGCGAATGTCCTTCCATGATTCCCCCTGGTTCTACCGGCAGTCTCGCCGGTGGAGCATCTCCCCGAACTTGATTCCACCAGCATTAGCAAGCCCGCAGCAATTTCTATTCCGCGTAGTGCGTTGTTCAAGCAGGTCAACGGGTGATGTGAGTTGTCCGGTCCGGACAAGAAGAGCGGTCGACAGCCATCTCGGGAGGCGGCGAATGCGTCGAAGTCGAACGGACCCGGACGACGAAAAAGCCGCCGCACCCTCGCGCCATTGCGAGGGTGCGGCGGCCACGTGTGTTCACACGTCGTCGCTCAGGGCGACGTCAGATCAGATGACGCCCAGCGACTGCATAGCGTCGGCTACCTTCACGAAGCCCGCGATATTGGCTCCGGTCACGTAGTTGCCCGGATCGCCGTACTCGTCGGCGGTCGTGAGGCAGTTGTTGTGGATGTCGCGCATGATCGCGTTGAGACGCTCCTCGGCGTAGCCGAAGCTCCACGAGTCGCGCGATGCGTTCTGCTGCATCTCCAAAGCGGAGGTGGCCACACCGCCAGCGTTCGCGGCCTTGCCCGGTGCGTAGCCGACGCCGGCGGCCTGCAGCACCTTGATCGCGGCCGGCGTCGTCGGCATGTTCGCGCCTTCGCCGACGATCTTGCAGCCGTTCTTCACGAGTGTTTCGGCGTCGGTCGCATCGAGCTCGTTCTGCGTCGCGCAGGGGAGCGCGATGTCGGCGGGTACCTGCCACAGCGAGCCGTCGGTGCCGACCTTGGTGCCGTTGCCGCGGAGCTCGACGTACTCCGACAGGCGTGCGCGACGAACCTCCTTGACCTCCTTGAGGAGTTCGAGGTCGATGCCCTTTTCGTCGATGACGTAGCCGGACGAGTCGGAGCAGCCGATCACGGTGCCGCCGAGCTGGTGGATCTTCTCGATCGCGTAGGTCGCGACGTTGCCCGAACCGGAGACGAGGACCTTCTTGCCGTCGAAGGTCTCGCCCTTGGCCTTGAGCATCTCGTCGACGAAGAAGACGGCGCCGTAGCCGGTGGCCTCCGGGCGCACCTGCGAGCCGCCCCACGACATGCCCTTGCCGGTGAGAACGCCGGACTCGTAACGGTTGGTGATGCGCTTGTACTGGCCGAACAGGAAGCCGATCTCTCGGCCGCCGACACCGATGTCGCCTGCTGGGACGTCGGTGTACTCACCGATGTGGCGGTACAGCTCGGTCATGAACGACTGACAGAAACGCATGATCTCGAGGTCGGACAGGCCCTTCGGGTCGAAATCCGAGCCGCCCTTGCCGCCACCGATCGGCAGACCGGTCAGCGAATTCTTGAAGATCTGCTCGAAGCCGAGGAACTTGACGATCGACAGGTTCACGGACGGGTGGAAGCGCAAACCACCCTTGTACGGTCCGAGCGCCGAGTTGAACTCGACGCGGAAACCGCGATTGATGCGGACGTTTCCGGCGTCGTCGGTCCACGGCACACGGAAGATGATCTGGCGTTCCGGCTCACACATCCGGGTGAGCACATCGACGTACTCGGGGTGCTTCGCCACGACCGGGCTCAGCGAATCGAAGACCTCGCGGACGGCTTGCTGGAACTCGGGCTCGCCCGGGTTACGGCGTTCGACGACGTCGAAGATCTCCTGAAGCTGGGGATCCCAGGCATTCATACGCAACTCTCTCTACTCGAAATTGAGCGACGTCCCGCCATTGCGACGTCCCTCGGCCTCGGCGGACCCCAGGTAACACGTGGTGGCCGCCGGGCGATTCCGCGTGTCACTCTAGCCCTGTGTAACGATCACGTGAAACTTCACTCTTGGAATGTGGGATTAGACACGGGGCTGAAACAAATGCGAGACGCATCAGAAATGCGATCAAGGTTTACGCGTCTATTCCGGTGGCATGATGTCGACATTCGGGGGCCAAACCACCGCGGACCGATCCACTCGTACGCGAACAGCACGTGACCGCAGGCGCCGCCCCGGCGGGATGACCGTCGACAGGCACTTCCGGTGCAGGTCACAGGTGTCGGTCGAGCTATCCTCGTCAGGTGAGTGCTACGCAGTCGGGGGATGCGTTCGGGGAAGCCCTGCGCAAGCTGTTCCGTCAGGCCGGACAGCCGACGCTGGCGGCTGCCGCACGCGCAGCGTCAGGACCCAATGCGACCGTCAGCCGTCAGCGGATCAGCGACTGGCGATCTGGACGTCACATCCCGCGCGAGTACACCGTCGTCGAGCCCCTCATTACCTGGCTGACCTGGCGTGCCATCGACATGGGAGCTGTCGGCGTCGTCCCGCTGCCACGGTGGAAGAAGCTGTGGGCGGCAGTGCAAGTGCGAAGCACGGCGGATTCCGAGACGGCGCTCATCCGGTCACCGTTCCGCGGCCTCGACGTGCTCACCGAAGACGACACCGATCTGTTCTTCGGTCGCGCACCAACCGTCGACGCACTCGTGTCGCATCTCGACGCCGTCGCCGAAACCGGCGAGTCGCAGGTCGTGGTCGTCACCGGGGTGTCCGGCTCGGGCAAGTCGTCGGTGCTCGGAGCCGGACTAGCGGGCGCGCCCGAACCGTGGGACCGCCCGTACCGCATCAGAGTCGCCGACATCGCCGCATGGGACGCTCCGCCCGAGCACGAACAGTCGCTCGTGGCTATCGACCAGTTCGAAGAGGTCTTCTCGCTCGATAGCGACGACCGCGACCGGGTGCTCCGCGCAGTCGAAGAAATCGCACGCCGGACGCCGGTCGTCCTCGCCGTTCGTGCCGACTTCTTCGACGCCTGCCTCGAGATCCCGTTCCTCGCTCGCGCATGGCAGGAACACTCGGTGATCGTCGGCGAGATGACGGACGACCAACTCGGTGCCGTCATCCGGGAGCCCATCAAGCTGGCCGGCGGCCGCATAGACTCCGGCCTCGCCGAGCTCCTCGTTCGGGACCTGCACGAGGCCACGCCGTCTGATGAGCGCGCCGGACGGCTCCCGCTACTGGCACACACGCTGGAACGACTGTGGGACAACAGATCCGGGAACACCGTCTCCGTCGGAACGTATCGTGCGGTTGGCGGGATCGCCTCCGCCATCGCCGACAGCGCCGAAGCCGCGTGGGGCGCTCTCGACGCCGATGACCAGCCGGCCGCCCGAGCGCTGCTTCTGTCGCTCGTCCAGTTCGGCCCGCGGAGCATGCCGATGCGCGCGTCGGTCGACACGGACGAGTTGCACCGGCGGTTCCCCGATCGAGCGGACCGGATCGTCGACCGCTTCGCCGACGCACGTCTGCTCACCGCTGGCCAGAAGGTCACCTACATCCACGACGCCGTTCTCACGTCATGGCCCAGACTGCGCAAGAGCATCGCCGACGACGCCGAGACACTGCAGTGGAGACAGCAGCTCGCCACCGACTCACAAGCCTGGATCGATGCCGACCACAGCAGCGAACTCCTCTACAGCGGGGGCCGCCTCGAGCACGCGCTCGACAATCTCGACGGACTCGGCGAGCTCCGGCGGCACGTCCTCCCGACCGGAGGACAAGAGTTCCTCGACGCATCGGTCCGCCGACGCCGAGGGCGTCGTACCGCGCTCGTTGGAGGCGTCGCCGTCATCACGGTCCTCGCCCTCGTCGCCGCGATATTCGCGATCACCATCAGCCGACAGGCTGGCGACCTCGAACGGCAGCGCAACAGTGCCGAACGGACCGCACTGTTGTCGAGCATCGACCGCCTCGTCACATCCGATCCGTCCCTCGCGGCGCGACTACTCCTCGCCGCCGACCAGCGGTTCGACGACGACCCGGAGGTCGCCGCACCGCTCACGGCAGCCGCGTCGGCGCCCATGGCCCGAACTGTTGCCGGACACGACGGGCCCGTCTACGACGTGTCGTACTCCGCCGACGGATCACTGGTCGCGACGGCGAGCAACGATCGCACGGTCCGCCTGTGGCGGCATCACGACGACACGTCGACCCCACTCGTCCCGGTGGCGGCCATCGGCGGGTTCGGCGACTACGTCACCTCAGTGACGTTCAACGCCACTCGGCCACTGCTCGCCGCCGCCAGCGGTGACGGCACCGTCCGCGTGTGGAACATCGCCGACCCGTCGTCGCCGAAACGCATCGCCGAACTGCGGCCAGGGTCCGGCACCGCGTACCTCACTCGGTTCAGTCCAGACGGGAACACATTGGCCACCTCGTCCGACGACGGGAGCCTCACCCTGTACCGGGTGGCCGGAGCGACGGTGGCGCCGACCGCACCGACCGTTCTGCGTGGGCACGCGGGCGCCGTCCGCACCCTGGCTTTCAACACGGCGGGCACCCTCCTCGCGTCCGGCGGCGACGATCAGACCGTCCGGTTGTGGCGCGTCGGCGACGGGGCAGGCACGGCCGCGGGCCAACCGATCCGCGGCTTCGGCAACATCACCCACTCCGTCGCGTTCCTTCCGAACTCCGAGACGATCGTCGTCGGCGGCGACGGACCCAACGTCCAGCTGTGGGACGTGAGCGATCCCGCGGCGCCCAGGGTCGAGAGCAGCTCACTGTCCGGGGTGACCGGCGGATCCTGGTCGGTCGCCGCCGATCCGGCGTCGCCGTTGATGGCACAGGCGGGCATCGACGGCACTGTTCGCGTGTGGAGCACGCTCTCGCGCACCGATCCGCCGCCCGTGTGGGACCTCGAGAAGTCGACCGCGCGGGGCGCGGTCCGCATGTTCAGCGCGGCGTTCGATCCGAGGGGCGGCGAACTCGCCGTCGGCCGGTCCGACGGCGGAGTCGACGTGTGGCGGTTCCCGCCCGGCGTACGTCCCGACCGCGGCGGGGTCATCAGCGGTGTCGCACAGAGCACGGACGGGACGACAGCCGCAACGGTCGGCAGCGACACCAGCCTCGACCTGTGGACTCGCGATGGTGAGTGGTGGCGCAAACGCGGAACCACAGCAGTCGAACAACGAGTCAACGACCGGCCACGTGTCGCGATGAGCGACGACGGCGCCGTGACCGCGACCGCCAACAATAACGGCGGGGCCGTAGAACTGTGGGACACCGCGGACCCTGATCGTCCGCGGGCCGCGTTCCGGCTGCCCGTCGACACCCGGTATACGTCTGAGGTCGCCTTCGTACCCGGCAAGCGGATCCTCGTCACGGGTGCATCCGACCGGTCCGTGCAACTTTGGGACGTTGCCGACCCGTCGACGCCGCGGGCTCTCGGCCGACCTCTCGACGGTCCGACCGACTTGATCCGTCAGATCGTCGCCGATCACGACGGACGACACCTCGCCGTCACATCCGACGACTCGCGCACGTACCTGTATTCGCTCGACGACCGGCGGCTCGTGCACACTCTCGACGTCGGCGGCCCGGGCACCGACGCGGTGTTCGACCCGTCCGGGCGATACCTCTTCGTGGCCGGCGACGACTTGTCGGCGTGGCGCGTCGACGACGGCACGCTCGTCGACCGGGTGACGTCCGACCGCCCCGACACTCTCTCGGTGATGGCAGGCGGTGAACCGGTCCTCCTGACCGGGACAATGACGCGCGACATCGTCGGTTTCACCATCGGAGACGATGGACGGCTCACTGACCGACGGCTCGTCACACCGGTGCTCGGCGGGCCGCGCACCACGACCTCCCGCTGGGAACTGCCGCCGACTCTGAACGACGGCAAGCGCTTCATCACCGGCGGAGACGGAACTGGCCAGTTGTACTCGCAGTCGATCGACCCGGGCGACGGGCGTGCCTGGGTGTGCGCCACCACCGACTCGATGACCGATGCGGAACGGCGAACCTACCGGATCGGGTCCGGCGACGACGGGTGCTAACTACAGGACGGCCCGGAGGAACTCTCTGGTCCGGTCGTTGTGTGGGTCGCCGAAGATCTGCTCCGGCGGGCCCGACTCGGCGATCCGTCCGGCGTCGAACATCATCACCCGATCGGATACCTCGCGGGCGAAACGCATCTCGTGCGTGACGATCAGCATCGTGATGTCGGTGCTGATCGCGATGTCCCGGAGCACGGACAGCACGTCGTCGACCAGTTCGGGGTCGAGGGCCGACGTCACCTCGTCGAGCAACATCACCTGCGGATTCATCGCCAGGCACCGGGCGATCGCCACGCGTTGCTGCTGTCCGCCCGACAACTGGCTCGGATGCGCCTTCTCCCGACCGCTCAAGCCGACCATGTCGAGGAGCTCACGAGCGCGAGTCTGCGCCTCGTCGCGCGACTGCCCGAGAACATGGATCGGCGCCTCAGTGATGTTGCCGAGCACATCCATGTTCGGGAACAAGTTGAACTGCTGGAACACCATTCCGATGCGTTTGCGGACTTCGCGGAGGCTGCGTTCGCGCTGGTTCAGTGACTCGCCCGCCACCAGGATGTCGCCTGCCGTCGCCTTCTCCAACGTCATGAGTAGGCGCAGGATCGTCGTCTTGCCGGATCCGCTCGGTCCGATCAACGTCACCTTCTCGCCGCGGTCGACGGTGAAGTCGAGTTCGTCGAGGACTACGTTGTCGCCGAACTTCTTCACCACATTGTCGAATCGGATCATCTCGTCTGGTTCGGCGGGCTGCTGTTTCTCCAGATCAGTGGGCAAGGCGTTTCTCCAGTCGTCGGATTAGAACCGAGGTCGGGTAGCTGGCGACCAGGAAGAAGGCGCCCGCGAGCGTGAACGCCTCCAGGTAGGCGAACTCCGACGCGCCGTAGGTCTGTGCCGACGTCACCAGCTCGACGACACTGATCGTGAACAGATACGGGGTGTCCTTGAACATGGCGACGAGGTTGTTGCCCAGCGCGGGAAGGCTGTTCCGCATCACCTGCGGAAGGATCACCGCGCGCCACATCCGGGACTGCGGCAACGACAATGCGTGCCCGGCCTCCCATTGGCCTTTCGGCACGGCTTCGATGCCCGCCCGGTATACCTCGGCCATATAGCTCGAATAGTGGATACCGAGGACGGTGATGCCGATCGACAGTCCGGAGAACTGTGGAAGTAGCGCGTATACGAACAACAATTGCACGACGATAGGCGTCAATCGCACGAACTCCGAGACCGCGTGTACCGGCCACGCCAGCCAGCGCGGACCCGACCGGCGGACCACCGCGATGAACAGGCCGAGCACGGCAGCCACGAGGAAACCGATGGCGGTCGCCAGCAGGGTGATCTTGAATCCGTCCCACAGGACCGGCATCGCCTCTTCGGCGCGCTGCCAACTCCAGTCGATCACAGGCCACCTCCGACGGTGGCGTCCGTCGTCGGACGGAAGCTCAACACTTCACGCAACGACGGCCCCCGGCCGAGCCTGTGTTTGGCTCGGGCCTCGACAAGATTGATGACCACTGTCACCACGTAGGCGAGAACGAGGTAGATCAGCAGCCCGACGCCGAACGAGAACAACGTGTCGCCGGTCGACTTCTGCAAGTCGACGATGCGGGACGTCAAGTCCTGGAGCATGATGAACGACGCGAACGCGGTGCCTTTGAGTAGATGGATGAGCAAGTTGCCCAGCGACGGGACCATCATCGCCCACGCCTGTGGGAACACCACTCGCCGCAACCGCTGCCCCGCAGTGAAGTTGAGCGCGACAGCCGCCTCGACCTGGCTTGCGGGCACCGAGTTCAGCGCGCCGCGGACCACTTCGGCGCCGTATGCGCCGTAGTTCAATCCGAGGGCCAGGACCCCGCAGAACAGCGGATCGAGCTGGTAGCCGAGCAGCGGCAGCACGTAGAACAGCCAGAACAGCTGCACGACGAGCGATGTCCCCCGGAAGAACTCGATCAAGACACGCGCGACGAACCGGACCGGAAGGAAACGTACGCGCACCACGGTGCCGAGGGCGATCGCGATGGCGAACGCGAGCAGGCCGCCGCCTGCCGTCAATTCGAGGGTGACGAGGATGCCCTCGCCGATCCGTGGAAGAGCGTCGACGAGGTCGTCGATATTGGTGTTCACCGTCTCGCGAGGCCGAATGCTCGCCGCGGCGCGACTACTCTCCGGCGCACAGCTGTTCGGTGGTCAAGGACGGGTTGGGGATGTTCTCTTCGGTGAATCCGAACGGCCCCAGGATCCGTAGGTATTCGGCTTTATCCGACAGGATCTTTTTGACCTCCGCGTTGTACGCGTCCCGCAGTTCGGTATCCGCCTTCCGGAAGACTGTCGCACCGGCAGGATTCTGTTCCTTGCCGTTGATGACCGCGATGAACGGCTTCGTCACCTCGACGCCGAGGCTCGGGTCATTGTCCTTCGCGTACTTCAACGACACCGCGGTGAGTGCGAACGCGTCGGCGCGTCCTGTCGTCACCGCGTCGATGCCTGCCTGCTGATCCTTGACCAGCAGCGGGTCGGGGATCGACAGCTCTTGCGCGTAGTTGGATTCGATGGCTCCGGTGATCGCGGCCATCTTGGCGCCGCGGGACTTGATGGAGTCCATGTTCGACAGGTCCATCGGGTTGCCGGGCTTCACCATGAGGGCGGTCGTGTAATTGATCTCCGGGACGCTGAACGCGGCTTGGCCGCACCGCTCCGGAGTGATCGACATTCCGGCGCTCACCAGGTCGTACCGTTTCGCGTTCAATCCGGGGATCAACCCGCCCCAGTCGGTCTTGACGGCTTTCAACTCGCCGACCCCGAGCCGCTTGAACACTTCGCGGTGCAGCGCGATCGTCGCCCCGGTGACCTCGCCGTCCTTCTCGAACGAGTACGGAGCTTCGTTGGCATACGCGACGGTGACGGTGCCCGCCTCGCGAAGGCTCTCGAGGGTGGTGGCTTCGTCGGAGTCGGTCTTGGTACAGCCAGCCATTGCGGTGACCGCGAGGACCGCGGCGGTCAGGACGGCAGCACTCTTCATTCTCATGGTCGCGTTCTCCCTGCTGGGCGCCGACCGCGGTGCCCATGTTCCGTATGTTCATCGTCGTAATTCTTCGGGTGAAGTGACCGTACCCACACTTCGCCGACGTTCGCGGCGAAATCGACAGCTGCACACAAGGAACCGAGCGCGCCGGGTGATGCGAGAATCCGCCCATAACGCGTCGGGCGAGGCTACGGTTGAACCACAAGCCACGTTCGCCGAAGCGGGAGTGTGTTGTGACTGATCCGATCACCGAAGATGTCAACGGATTCGACGAGTCGGCCTACGACGCCGAACTCGATGCACGGTGGCGTGACTTCCGGCTGCGATTCGCGGACTATCTCGCCGAGCTGTCCGTCGGACACCGGTTCACCGTCTACGACCTCGTGACCGATCACGAAGAAGCCACCGCGCACGCGGAAGCCGTCGCGGTCGCCGACGACCGCCTCGAATTGGTTGTTGCGAGCGGTAGGCTCGCGGACTCTGATGCCGACCGAGCGGCCCGCACCGCGCTCTTGCGCGAGGCGGGCTGGGAGGTGCACGGAGACGACACCATCGTCGTCGGCTTTGACCGTCGTCACGTCGACGCGGCAGCCGTCGCCGTCGAGTACGCCTTCCGACAGGTTTGGGATGTCCCCGACCCCGCCTACCTGGCGGGCGAAGAGGACCAGACGGCGCGGTTCTTCACGCCGTGACGGGATGTCACGAGCGGACGAGTTCGCGTTCCTCAGCCGCCGCGGAGGTCGCCGAGCGGCGAGACGCGCCGACGATCACTGCGGTGATCCCGGTGCCGACGGCGATGATGCCGAGCACGGCGGCCGGAATCCAGAGGTCACGGGGTTCAGCGAGGTCGGTGAGCCCGGCGACGACGCCCAGTGCCACCGCGCCGACTAATGCGATGGTGGCGACGACGCTCAACCCGATGCCGACGAGGGCGGCGCGGCGTCCGAGGTCCTCACCGATGAAGCCTGCGGGCCGCTCACCTGCGTAGGCGCGACGCCACACGTGAATGTTCGACAGGCTGCCGACGCTCTCCCAGCCCATGTCTTGGCGAGCGGTGAAGTAGAGCGAGGGCACTGGCTTGTCGCGACGTTCGAGCGCGTACCGGTAGCGTCCGGCCTCGCCCTTGTTGAACGTCATGCGGAGCGGGCTCCACGCGTCTACGCGGTTGAGGACTTCGCCGCGGGCGGCTTTCTCTTCCAGCCACAGCTCGAGGTCGTCGGGCGACGGGTGGCGGACGGGAACCAGCCAGGAAGTGGCAGTCGTGCTCATGGTCGCCTCCGGAGAATCGATGGAAAACGTGTTCTCCATCGACTCTCACCGTGTATGGTGCTGCGGTCAAGGACTTTGAGACGGTAATCACGAACAGTCTCAGTCACCGTCCTATTCGGCCGGAGCGCCGCTTGCCTCCGTCTCGGTGGTGGTCCCCGGCTCGGTCGTGGTGGCGGACTCTTCGGTGGTGGTAGTCGACTCGGTGGTGGTCGGCTCCGGAGCCTGCGTGGTCTCGGTCGTCTCCGTTGCCTCGGTGGCCGGCGTGGTCGGCGTCACCAGCGTCTGCCACGCTGCGCTGGTCACCGTCAGCGTCCGGCCGTCGACGGTGTCGACCGTCCACACCCGGTCGGACGACGCGTTCACCACGCTCGCCACGGCATCGGACAGCAGGTCAGCGGCGGCGAAGGTGCGCGTCGAGCCGTCGGTGCAGTCGGCGTCGACGTCGGTGGAGACGAACGTCGACGGCAGAGTGCAGGTGACGTCGCGATCGCCGGAGCTGAACGTCAGCGAGCCGATCGCGTCACCGGTCAGTGAGCCGAAGTCCGTCGGGATCTGCGACGCGCGACTTGCCGAGGTCCCGGTGGTCTCGGAGCTCTCCACCGCGCTCGGTTCGTTGACCTCCGCCTGCTCGGTGAACGTCGGCGGCGCGTTACTTGCCATCGGATCGGGAAGCTTCATGCCCGCGGGAGCCGGACCGAGATTAGCGAGTGTGTTGCCGACCTCGGTGACGACGTTCACTCCGCGCGTGACGTCGACGAGCGTCAGCTGGGTCAGTGGTGCGGGCGTGTTGACGACCCGTGTGTTGTTCACTGTCGTGTTGTTCACCGTGTACGAGACGCGCTCGATGTTCGTCGTCCGATAGCTCGGCCACGGCTGCCCGACCACGCGGTATCCGCCGACCGGGGCGGACGCCGGCGGCAGCAGCGGGTTGCCGCAGGTGCACACGGCGCGCGGGACGCCCGCGCCGTCGACGTAGACGGCGGTGCCCGTCTGAAGTACCGATTGGAACGGTTGGGCGACGCCGCCACGGTAGGCGTGGTTCGTCACCCAGGTGTCCGCGGTCAGAACTACCGGGGTGAGCGTATTCAGATACCACGGGATATCGCCGCGTCGGATGCCGAAGACGCTTGCCCACGCGGCACCCGCTGCCGGGTCGCCGGCGAGGAGGTCGGCGAGGGCCGCCGTGTCGCATGACGCGGTCCCCGTCGTTCCGTAGAGCCCGGGCGCGGCGCCGTCGACCGCTCGAACTCCGCGATCATTCACACCGCGCGGCGCAATGGTCGGCAGGTCGAGTCGGTTGGTGAGGGCCACCGACCGGGTGAACGGGTCGGGGCCAGGATCGTCGGCCGACCGCAGACTCAATGCCGGGATCAGGATGTCGCCGGTCTCGTCCTGGTATAGCTTCACGGCGCCGAGGCCCACCACGACGGCGAGGATAGCGACGATCGCCGACAGGACGACGGTCAGTCGGCGTCGACTCTTGCGCTGCGCCGCGTTGAACGCGGCCGTTGCCGGGTCCGGGCCGTATGGGTAGGTCATGGTGCTCCTCGTCCGCGCGTGAGGTTCTCTTCTCGAATGCCTATCGCCGATCTGCCCAGGTCCGTATCGGTCTGGCCGAGGATTGACCCGAACGGGGGAACACGCGGGTCTGCCTGTGCGGTCGGCCGATCGCCGATATGGTCGAGGCGA